>NZ_QKKX01000044.1 GCF_003434305.1 Micromonospora sp. MW-13 | reverse complement strand
TAGCCCGGCCTAGATCCAGCCCTCTTCCCAGGCGCGGTGCGCGGCGGCGTGACGCGAGCTGACGCCGAGCTTGGCCATGGCGGCAGACAGGTAGTTGCGGACGGTGCCCGGGGCGAGGTGAACGCGCGCGGCGATTTCGTTGACCGAGGCACCGGTCCGCGACGCGCGCAACATCTCCAGTTCGCGCTCAGTGAGCGGACAGGCGTCCTCGGTCAGTGCGGAGGCGGCGATCTCGGGGTCGACGTACCGCCGGCCGGCCGCGATGTCACGGACGATCTCCGCCAGCCGCGTGGCCGCTGTGCTCTTCGGCACGAAGCCGCTCACCCCGACGGACAGCGCCCGGCGCAGCACGGCCGGCCGGGCATGCCGGGTGACCAGCACGATCCGGGTGGGCAGCGTGGCCCGGATCTCCTCAGCGGCGCGCAGCCCGTCGGCTGGCGGCATCTCCAGGTCCAGTACGGCGATGTCGGGCCGGTGCTCCAAAGCCAGGCGTACGGCGTCCGTCGAGGTCGACGCCTCGGCTACGACTTCGATGTCGGCCTCCAGCCCGAGTAGCGCCGCCAGGGCACCACGGAGCATGTCCTCGTCGTCGGCGAGCAGGAGGCGGATCATGCCGCACCCACCGGCAGCCCTGCCGCGACGACGAAACGCTCCCCGTCGTGCCGCCAGGTCAGATCGCCCCCAGCGGCGGTCAGCCGCTCCGCGAGCGTGGCCAGCCCGGTGCCGGTCGTCGTGCCGGGCACATCGACCGCGCCGTCGTTGCTCACCCGCAGGTGAGCCCGGCCGCCGTCGACCCGGTACTCGACGTCGGCGCGTGCGGCGCGGCTGTGGCGCAGCACATTGGTCGTGGCCTCGCGCATCACCAGCCCGAGCAGGTGCCGGGCGGACGCGGACAGGCTCTCGGCAGTCGGCCGCAGATCCATCCGTGCGTCGATGTCGGCGGCGGCGAGCACCCGGGTCGCGTTGGACATCTCCTCCTCCAGCGTTGTGCGGCGGTAGCCCTGCACCAGGGCACGGGTCTCCTGCAGCGCGTCGGTGGACAGCTGCCGCACCTGCCTCATCTCGGCGGCGGCCCGGGCCGGGTCGACCTCGGCCAGCCGCGCCGCCAGCTCGCTCTTCACCGCGATCACCTGGAGGTGGTGGCCCTGGATGTCGTGCAGGTCGGCCGCGAACCGCAGCCGTTCGTCCTTGACCGCCAGCTCCGCGGCGAGCCGCCGCGCCTGGTGCAGCTGCCCCGCGACGTCCCACGCCCACAACGGACCCAGCGTCGTCCAGGCGGTGAAGAGCAGCAGACCCAGGGGGAACGCCGCCGCGTAGAGCAGGTCACCCTCGCCGGAGCGCAGGCAGACGAGCGTGCCGGGTACCGGGGCGGCCGCCACCGCGCCCGCGACGAGCGCCCGCTGGCCCCTCGCCGACAGGAACGCCGCGCCGATCGCCACCACCATCGCCGGGGCCACTGCCCACAGCCCGTACTCCCCGTAGGCGAGCTGAATCGCGCCCAGCACCGCCGCGCCCGTGCCCGCGCCGAACAGCCACCCGGTGGGCCGGCCCCGCACCGCGGCGCCGGGCACCGTTGCCAGTCTCCGGTTGAGCAGCACCACGCTCGCGAAGACGGTGACGGCGAGCGCGGCGCCGCCGGCGCCGCGGGCCCAGGCCGGCACGCCGCCGCCCAGCAGCCAGTCGCCGGTGAGGAGGACCAGCACGCTCACCACGGCCCCGGTCAGCGTCCACCAGGTGTAGCGGCGAAAGCCCGTCAGCCCCGTCCCGTGCTCGATTGCCTCGTCCACCACGCGGCCATTGTCGCAGTTGCCTGGCGTGACAGGTGTCATGAGATCTCGTGACGGACCCACACCACCACGTGCGGGTTCGGCACTACTGGCGGTCGGCCTGCGTCCTCCAGTGTGGACATGGGAGGGACACCCCATATCCATACCCGAAGGAGAACAGTCAGATGAGGCGCCACTTCGTCCGGCACTACCTGGAGATGGTCGCCGCGATGGTCGTCGGCATGCTGGTCCTCGGCGCGGCCCGCGCCGGGGTCCTCGCCCTTGCCGGCGTCGACCACTCGGCGGCGCGGCACCCCGAGATCGCCGCGCTGGCCATGGCGTTCGACATGTCGGTCGCGATGGTCAGCTGGATGCGCTACCGCCGCCACGGCTGGGCGAGCACGCTGGAGATGGCCGGCGTGATGTTCGCACCCGCCGTCGTCCTCGCGCCACTGAGCTGGCTGAACGCCATCTCGGGCGACCAACTGATGATCGCCACCCACGTCGTGATGCTGCCGCTCATGCTCGTCGTCATGCTCCGCCGGCGCGAGGAGTACGCGCGATGAGGCGCACGATCCACACCCTGGGTCGGCGCTGGCCCACGCTGCTGGCCATCGCGTCGACCGTGCTGACCCTGGGCGGTGGCGACCGCGCCGGCCAGGTGACCGGGCTCGGCGAGACGCTCCTGCTCCTGCCGCTGGTCTACCTCGTCGTCGCCAGGGCGGGAAGGCGGGGCATCTCCTGGCCCGTGCTGGTCGCCTGCGTCCTACTCATCGGGGGCCTACGGCTGGTGGAACTCCCAGCGACCGCCGTCGTCGTCCCGATCGCTCTGGGCGCACTGGTCTGGAGCGCAATCGCCGGGCACGCGCTGCGGCCCGGGATGATCCGGATCCAGGCGCTGGGCATGCTCGCCTTCGGCGCGCTCGCCCTCCTCGGGCTGGCCGTGGACCCCGACGTGGGCTGCTACCTGGTGGCGGCCGGCTGGTTCTTCCACGGCATCTGGGACTTCGTCCACCTCAAACTCGACAAGGTTGTGTCCCGCTCGTATGCCGAGTGGTGCGGCATGTTCGACGTCCTGATCGCGGTCCAACTGGTCGTCCTCGCGTAGCCGATGGTCCGGCCAGTGCCCGAACCTTGAGCAGTGCCAGCTCCCCTGGACCGACGAACGCGAACCAGTCCTGACCACTGACCGCGATGTCGCTGACTTGCCCGCCTCCGGCCATGGTGAGCGGTCATCGGGGGAGCCTGGTGGGGACGGAGGGGGAGCCGCCGTAGCGCGACGCCCACCCACCCCCGCCGGATCGCGAACCCGGGCGACTCCGCTCGTCAGTTGCCGGCTGCGATGTGGGCGGCGAGCCGTTCCGCGGCCGAACACAGCACCGGTGCGATCCGTTCGGCGGCCTGCCGGGTCAGCCGTCCTTCCGGGCCGGAGACGGAGAGCGCGGTCATCGTGGGCGCGCCGACGACCGGTGCGGCGACGCACCGGACGCCCACCTCCTGCTCGCCCTCGTCGATCGCGTATCCGGACGCGCGGACCCGGTCGAGCTCGCGGTCGAACTCCGCCAGGTCGGTGATGGTGTGCTCGGTCATCGCCGGCAGCCCGGTACGGGCGAGGATGTCGTGCGCCTCCGTCGCCGGTAGCTGGGCCAGCAGCGCCTTGCCCACGCCGGTGCAGTGCGGCAGCACCCTGCGGCCGACCTCGGTGAACATCCGCATCGCGTGCGGTGAGGGTACCTGCGCCAGGTACACCACCCGGTCGCCGTCCAGGGTCGCGAGGTTGGCCGTCTCGCCGGTGGCCGCTACGAGGTCGGCGAGTACCGGCCGGGCCCGGTGGCCGAGGTGCCGGTTGGCGGTGTCGCCGAGTCGGATGAGTCGGGTGCCCAGGGCGTAGCGACGGGACGGCTGTTGGTGCACGTACCCCAGCTCGACGAGGGTCCTGATCAGCCGGTGGATGGTGGGCTGGGGGAGATCCGCGACGGCGGCGAGCTGGGAGAGCCCCATCTCGCCACCCGCGTCGGCGAGGTGTTCGAGCAGGTCGAAGGCGCGCTGAAGGGACTGCACGCCGGACCGGCCGGTCGGCGGTTCCTGCGGCACCAGGGCTCCCCTCGTGGTGTCGGTGGCGGTTCCGGATGGCCCGCCCTGATGATATGGTACCCACCGACTTCCGCTATGCGGAAATGTATATTCACAATGCGAAAGGCAGGGGTTGGGGTATGGCCACAGATGCCTCGGTGACGATCGTTGGACCGGCCGTCTTGGGCGGTGCGGAGGTGCTCACCCCCGACGCGCTCGCCTTCGTCGCCGACCTGCACCGCCGGTTCGCCGCCGGCCGGGACCGGATCCTCGCCGACCGGGTACGCCGCCGTGCCGAGATCGCCGGCACCGGGCGTCTGGACTTCCTGCCGGACACGGCCGACGTCCGGGCGGCCGACTGGCGGGTCGCGCCGGCGCCGGCCGACCTGTGCGACCGGCGGGTGGAGATCACCGGCCCGACCGACCGGAAGATGACGATCAACGCCTTGAACTCCGGTGCGCAGGTGTGGCTCGCCGACTTCGAGGACGCCAGCGCGCCGATCTGGGCGAACGTCGTCGGCGGCCAGCTCAACCTGACCGACGCCATCGAACGGCGGATCGAGTTCACCAGCGCCGAGGGCAAGCAGTACCGGCTCACCGGTGACCCGCTGCCGGCGATCGTCGTCCGGCCGCGTGGCTGGCACCTCGACGAGCGGCACCTGCTCGTCGACGGCGCGCCGGCGGTCGGCGCGTTGGTCGATTTCGGGCTCTACTTCTTCCACAACGCCCGCCGGTTGATCGCGGCCGGCAGCGGACCGTACTTCTATCTGCCGAAGCTGGAGGGCCACCGGGAGGCCCGGCTGTGGAACGACGTCTTCCGGCACGCGCAGCAGGCGCTCGGCATCCCCACCGGCACGATCCGCGCCACCGTGCTGATCGAGACCATCACTGCCGCATTCGAGATGGACGAGATCCTCTTCGAGTTGCGCGAGCACGCCTCCGGCCTGAACGCCGGACGGTGGGACTACCTGTTCAGCATCATCAAGACCTTCCGCGATGCCGGCTCCGGATTCGTGCTGCCGGACCGGAACTCCGTGACGATGACAGCCCCGATGATGCGGTCGTACACCGACCTGCTCGTGGCGACCTGTCACCGGCGCGGCGCGGTGGCGATGGGCGGCATGGCGGCCTTCATCCCGAACCGCCACGAGCCGGAGACCACCAGGGCGGCCCTGGCCAAGGTGCGGGCGGACAAGGAGCGCGAGGCCGGCGACGGCTTCGACGGTTCCTGGGTGGCGCACCCGGATCTGGTCGCGGTCTGCCGGGAGGTGTTCGACGTGGTCCTCGGGGACCGGCCGAACCAGGTCGACCGTCAGCGGGACGACGTGAAGGTCACGGCCGATGACCTGCTCGACATCGCGGCCACCCCCGGCACGGTGACCGAAGCCGGCCTGCGCAACAACATCGCGGTCGGGCTCCGCTACGTCGAGGCGTGGCTACGCGGTACCGGCGCGGTGGCCATCTTCAACCTGATGGAGGACGCCGCGACGGCGGAGATCGCCCGGTCGCAGGTCTGGCAGTGGGTGCGCGCCGGGACGGTGTTGGACACCGACGTGGTGGTCACTGTGGACCTGGTCCGCGGCCTGATCGCCGAGGAGATCGCCGCGCTGAGGGCCGAACTGGGCGCGGATCGGTTCGCCGCGAGCCGGTACGAGGTGGCGCGTGAGGTGTTCGAGGAGGTCGCGCTCGGCGCGAGCTACGTCGACTTCCTGACCCTGCCGGCGTACCAGCTGCTCGACGACTGAGGGGCCGGCCGGCGAGCGTGGGCTGCCGGGCGGGACGCCCGGCTGTCCCGGCCGCGGCCGGGCGGGGCGCAGGAAGTCGGGCCTAACGGTGTGCCCGAGGGGCCACCAGTCCGGTGTGGGCGACGCGGGTGGCCGCGGCGATCATGGACGACGACTGCTGTAGCAGCGGTACGGCCCGGGCGACCAGGCTGTCGTTGATCCGGGCGGTCGGCCCCGAGACGGACAGGGCCAGGGTGCCGGGTGGGCCGGGAACGGCCACCGCGACACAGCGCACCCCGACCTCCTGTTCGCCGTCGTCGACGGCGAAGCCGTTCGTCCGCACCGCCTGCAACTCCCGCAGCAGGTCGTCCAGGCTGGTGATGCTGGTCGGCGTGGCCGCGACGAACTCGGTGTTGGCGTACACGTCGGCGATGACCTGGTCGTCGAGTTGGGCGAGCATCGCCTTGCCGACGGCGGTCCGGTACGCCTCGACCCGCCGGCCGACCTCGATGAACATTCGCATCTGGTGCCGGGAGGCCACCTGGGCCAGGTAGACGATGTGGGTTCCCTCGAGCCGTGCCGCGTTGGCGGTCTCGCCGAGGGCCTCGACCAGCGTCGCCAGGTGCGGCCGGATCAATGGGGCGATCATGGTCAGGGCCTGGTCGCCGAGGTGGATGAGGGCGCTGCCCAGGGCGTACCGGCGGTCCGGCTCCTGCCGCAACATGCCGGCGCCGATCAGCGTCCGAAGTAGCCGGTGGATGGTGGCGATCGGCAGGCCGGTGGCGGTCGCCAGCTCGGACAACCCGCACGGTGCTCCGGTGTCGGCGATGACATTCATGATCTGCAGTGCTCGCTTGACGGACTGGACCCCTCCGCCTCCGCCCCCGCTGTCGCCTTCGCGCCCCATGCCCCCTCGTTCCCGTGCCGCCGTGATCCTGCGCTGATGCCCGCGCGGCGCACATCGTATGCCGTGCGGCGGTGTCCGCGCTGTCGCCACCCAGGTGCCGTCGGCTCCGGTGGTGGAGCGTCCGCCCGGCCGAACTCAGATCCTCCGAACGAACACTTGACGTGCGCGATGCGGATACTAGTATCCACCATGTGGAAACCGGCTCCGGTCAACGAACGCCACCTGGTCCTGGTGCGCATGCCGGCGCCACGCCGGCTGGCCAGCCTGGCCCCCGGTACCAGCGCATCACCATCTGATGCCCGATCCCGCGCAGCACGACGAACGTCCACGTACCGGGAGGTCATCCGTGTCTCACCGCAACCCCCACCGCCGCCTCCGGGCGGCGACAGCCGGGTTCGCCCTGCTGCCCCTACTACTCGCCGCCTGCAGCACCGGCGGGGGCGACGAGAACGTCGGCGACGGCATCAAGGCCGGCCAGGTCGACGCCAACCAGGCCAAGGTCAAGGACGGCGGGACGCTCGCCTACTCGATCGAGGTCGATGTCAAGAACTGGAACATCCTGCACGCCACCGGCGACGTCTTCGGCTACCGGCAGATCCTCAACCCGGTGCTCCCACACGCGATGATCTCCCAGCCCGACTTCACGATGGCCAAGAACGACGCGCTGGTCACCGAGGTCAAGGTCGTCAAGGACTCGCCACAGACCGTCGAGTACCGCATCCGGCCGGAAGCCACCTGGTCGGACGGGACGCCGATCACCGCCGACGACTTCAAGTACACCTGGCAGGTCCAGGACCCACAGCAGTGCCCGACCTGCGAGCCGGCCACCCAGGCCGGGTACGACCAGGTGGCCTCGGTGACCGGCAGCGACAACGGCAAGACCGTCACCGTCGAGTTCAAGAACACCTACCAGCCGTGGCGGCTGATGTTCCCGCACCTGCTGCCGGCGCACATCGCCGCCCAGCACGGCGACCCGGCCAACTCGTTCAACAACTACTTCACCAGCACGGTGCCGACCTGGTCGGGCGGGCCGTTCCTGATCTCCCAGTACGTGCCGAACCAGTCGGTCACCATGACGAAGAACCCCAAGTGGTACGGCGACGGCCCGCACCTCGACCAACTCGTCTTCCGGATCCTCACCGACGAGCGGCAGGCGGTCACCGCGATGGCCAACAACGAGATCCAGGTCGTCGTGCCCCGCCCCACCCTCGACCTCGTCCAGCAGCTCAAGGGCGTCAGCAACGTCACCACGTCGCTGGCCTCCGGACTGGTCTACGAGCACCTGGACATCAACACCGCCCACCCGGCACTGGCCGACGTCGCCCTGCGCAAGGCGATCTTCACCGCGGTCAGCCGGCAGGCCATCATCGACAAGACCATCGGCCAGTTCGCGGCCGGCACCAAGCCGCTCGGCAACCGCAACTTCATGCCCGGCCAGACCCTCGAAGGCGTCGACGCCTACGCCGACACCGTGACCCCGGCGGGGCTCGGCGACGGAAACCTCGACGCGGCGAAGAAGATCCTCACCGATGCCGGCTACGTGCTCGGCGACGGTCAGCTCACCGACCCGAAGGGCAAGCCGGTACCGGCGCTGCGGATGCGCTACAGCAAGGGCAACCAGGTTCGACTGGACACCTCGGTGCTCGTCCAGAACCAGCTCAAGCAGCTCGGCATCACGCTCCAGCTCCAGGAGACCGACAGCCTCGGCACCACGGTCAACACCGGCGACTTCGACCTGATCGTCTTCGGCACCAACCTCGACGTCATTCCCACCGCCACCGCGCAGTCGGTGTTCGGCTCGAAGGGCACCCACACCGGCTACCGGGACAAGGAGATCGACGGCTGGCTCACCGACGCGGCCCGCACCCTGGACCCGCAGCAGGTCGTCAACCTGCTGAACAAGGTCGACACCCGGATCAGCGAGCAGGCCGTGACCCTGCCGATCTACCAGACGCCGAGCCTGGTCGCGTACCGCAGCGACCTCGGCAACGTGCGGGTCAACCCGACCCGCTTCGGCACCAGCTACAACGCCCAGGACTGGGGGGTCAAGGAGTGACGGGCGAGCACCGGACCGGCCGGGACTTCATCGTCGAGGTCCCGTCCCCGGCCGTGGAATTCAACGAGGTCTACCGCAACTTCGTCGGCTCGGCCGGCTACTTCGTGGCGAACAACATCTACAGCCGGCTCGTCGTGTTCGACACCGGATCCCCGGCGGCGTATCCGGACCTCGCCGAGCACTGGGAGATGGCGCCGGACGCCCGTACGCTGCGGTTCCAGCTCAACCGGAACGCCCGCTGGCACGACGGTGAGCCGGTGACCGCCGAGGACGTCGCCTACACCCACCTGACCGCCCTGGCCAACGGCTACCACGCCGCGTCGTTCCTGCACGACGTGCAGGACATCGAGGTGCTCGGCCCGCACGAGCTGCGGTACGTGCTCCGCCAGCCCAACGCCGGGTTCCTCGCCCAACTGGGCAACCTGGTGTTCGCCCACATCCTGCCCAAGCACCTGTACGAGGGCACGGACTGGGCGACCAACCCGTACAACCAGCGGCCGGTCGGCTCCGGCCCGTTCCGGTTCGTCGAGCACGTACCCGGCGAGCGGGTGGTGCTGGAGGCGTGGGACGGCTACTGGGGGCCGCGACCCCAGGTCGACCGGGTCATCCTCGACATCGAGCCCGACCTCGACGAGGCCGTCCGCAAGGTCGCCGACGGGCGGGCCCACTACCTGGTCCAGGACGTGCTCACCTTCCCCCGGCTGCACCTGGCCGAGGGAAGCACGGTCGCGTCGGTGTGGCGCAAACGCGGCCCCGGGATCGCCGTACTCGGCTTCAACCACACCCAGGACCGGTGGCACGACCGACGGGCCCGCGCCGCCATCGCGCACGCGGTCGACCGCCGCCGGCTGATCCCGCTGTCCGACCCCGGCTGGTCCGAGCCGTACGCCCACTACCTGCCGCGCAGCGTGGACTGGGCGTTCGCCGATGACGCGACCGCACCGGCCTTCGACCCGGCGGAGGCGGTCCGGCTGCTCGACGCGGCCGGGATCACGTCAGCCGGCGCCGACCGGCCGACGCTGCGGCTGGCGTACATGAAGAACTTCACCGGCCACGCCGGTATCGCCGCGGCGGTCGCCGAGGACCTGCGTGCCGTCGGACTGGAGGTCGAGGTCGCCGGGCTCGACTCGCCGACCTGGGCCCGCCAGGTGGCCGGCGACGCCGAGTTCGACCTCACGATCAGCGGCGGCAACATGGTCCCCGACCCGGAGATCACCGCCAGCCGGTTCGAGACCGGCGGCGGGCGCAACCACGCCCGGCTGTCCGACCCGGAGGCCGACGCCTGCTACGCGGCTGCCCGGGCCACCATCGACCGGGACCGGCGCGGCGAGCACTACCGGGAGTTGCAGCGGGTCTGGGCCCGCAACGTCGACTGGGTGCCGCTGTTCTGGTACGCGGCCTACTACCTGCGCAGTGACAGCTTCTTCGGCTGGCCGGACCAGGTCGGTTTCCGGGTGCCGTTCTGGCACTGGGGCCGGATCCGGCCCGTCGTGCGCTGACCCCCCTTCCACCCATCCGCAGGACACCTGGGGCAGTTCCTACCCCAATCACCGAGGAGATGACTTGGACGAGTACATCGTCGTCGTACCCAACGGGACGACCGAGATCAACGAGTCGTACCGCAACTTCGTCGGGGGCGCCGGCTACTTCGTCGCCAACAACATCTTCAGCCGGCTCGTCGTCACCGAGGTCGGCGGCGCCGCGTCCTACCCGGACCTGGCGGAGCACTGGGAGTGCCTGGACGGCGCCCGGCGCTGGCGGTTCACCCTCAACCGGCACGCCCGCTGGCACGACGGCCAGCCGGTCACCGCCCACGACGTCGCCTACACCCACCTGACCGCCCTGGCGAACGGGTACCACGCCGCGTCGTTCCTGCACGGCATCGCCGACATCAAGGTGCTCGACGACCACCTGGTCGAGTACCACCTGGAGGAGCCCAACGCTGCGTTCCTCACCCAGCTCGGCAACTTCGCCGCGACCCACATCCTGCCCAGGCACCTGTACGAGGGCACCGACTGGGCGACCAACCCGCACAACCAGCAGCCGGTCGGCTCCGGCCCGTTCCGGTTCGTCGAGATGGTGCCCAACGGGCGGATCGTGCTGGAGGCCTGGGACGGGTACTGGGGGCCGCCGGCCGGCGTGGACCGGGTGACCATCGTCGTCGAACCGGACCTCGACGAGTGCGTCCGCATGATCGCCGACGGCAGGGCACACTTCGCGCCGCAGGACGTGCTCACCATGAAGCGGCTGCCGCTGGCCGAGGGCTCGGCGCACGCCAGCGTGTACCGCGAGCGTGGTCCCGGCGTCGCGTTGCTGAGCTTCAACTACCGGCAGGAGCGGTGGGCCGACCGCCGGCTTCGGTTGGCGCTCGCGCATGCCGTGGACCGCAGCCGCCTCGAACGCTTCGCCGAGCCCGGCTGGTCGGAGCCGTGGGCCAACTTCTTCCCCGGCAGCAGCTTCGCCGTGGCCCGCGACGTCACGGCGGTCGGCCACGACGCGGCGACGGCCGAGAAGCTGCTCGACGAGGCCGGCTACCCGCGCGGCGCGGACGGACGTCGGCTGTCGCTGCGGATGTACTACATGGCCACCTTCGACGGCCACGCCGGGCTGGCGCGCAGCGTCACCGAGGACCTCGCGGCGATCGGCGTGCACGTCGAGTACGCCGGGCTGGACTCGGAGACGTGGTCGCGGCAGATCGGCCGGGATGGCGACTTCGACCTGACCATCAGCGGCGGGAACATGATGCCCGACCCGGACATCACCGCCAGCCGGCTGGCGGGCGGCGGGCAGCGCAACCACCTCGCGCTGGCCAATCCCGACGCCGACGCCTGCTACGTCGCCGGCCGGTCGACCACCGACCGGGCCGAGCGGATCGCGCACTACCGACAGCTCCAGGAGGTGTGGGCCCGCGACGCGAGCGTGGTGCCGCTGTTCTGGTACTGCATCTACCTGCTGCGCAGCGACCAGTTCTTCGGCTGGGCCGACCAGGTCGACTTCCGGATCCCGTTCTGGCACTGGGGTCGCCTCCGGAAGATCACCGGCGGCGAAGGCTAGCCGGCAGCGGGCGCGGGAAGGTTCCTCATGGAGATCGTGGGTTTCGCCCTGCGGCGGCTGCTCGTCGCCATTCCGGTGCTGTTCGTGTCGACGTTCCTGATATTCCTGGCCGTGGCCAAGTCCGGTGATCCGCTGGCCGAACTCCGGGAGCGACAGCCACCGGTGCCGCCGCACACGATCGCCGCCGAGGAGGCACGGCTCGGGCTGGACCAGCCCGTGCTGCAACGGTACTGGGACTGGCTGACCGGGGTCGTCCAGGGCGACCTCGGTCCGTCGGTCGACCGCAACGCCGACATCGGCATGGAGATCGGCTCGCGCCTGGGCATCACGATGCGGTTCGTCCTCATCGCGATGCTGATCGCGGCCGTGCTGGCGATCCTGGTCGGGGTCGTCAGCGCGGTCCGTCAGTACTCCTGGCTGGACTACCTGTTCACCTCGACCGGCTTCCTGTTCCTGGCGATGCCGTCCTTCTGGCTGGCCGTGCTGCTCAAGCAGGGCGGCATCGAACTGAACACCCTGGCCGGCAGCACCCTGATCTACACCGTCGGCGACAGTTCGGTGATCCCGCCGCCCACCCTGGGCGGCCGGATCGCCGACCTCGCCGGCCACCTGGTGCTGCCGACCATCACGCTGGTACTGATCAACTTCGCCGCGTGGAGCCGGTTCCAGCGCTCGTCGATGCTGGACGTGCTCGGCAGCGACTACGTCAAGCTGGCCACCGCCAAGGGCCTGCGACGACGCACCGTACTGCGCAAGTACGCCCTGCGCACGGCGCTCACCCCACTGGTGACGGTCATCGCGCTGGACTTCACCGCCGTCTTCGCCGGGGCGGTGGTCACCGAGACCGTCTTCCAGTGGCGGGGCATGGGCGACTACCTGCTGGAGTCCATCAACGGGCGGGACGTCAACGCCGTGATGGCGTGGCTGCTCGTGGCGGCGGTCGCGGTGGTCCTGTTCAACCTGCTCGCCGACATCCTGTACGCCGCTCTCGATCCGAGGATCCGACGTGTCCGCTGAACCGCCACCGGTGTCCGCACCCGCCGCCGCGCCCGGTCCATGGCGCGGCGTCCTCACCCGGTTCCGCCGGCACCGGCTCGCCGCGGCGGCGCTGGTGGCCCTCGTACTCGTCGGGTCGTTCGCGTTCGTCGGCCCGCTGCTGTGGCGCTACGGCCACGACGAGATCACGCCCGACAACTCGCAGCCACCGTCGGCGGCCCACCCGCTGGGCACCGACTCGCTCGGCCACGACCTGCTCGCCCAGGTCATGCGCGGTACCCAGCAGTCGCTGCTGATCGCGCTCACCGTGGCGTTCGGCGCGGCGGTGGTCGGCACCGTGATCGGCATCGTCGCCGGCTACTACCGCGGACGCACCGACGCACTGCTGATGCGGCTGGTGGACCTGTTCCTCACCGTGCCGACGATCGCGGTCGCCGCCGTCCTCGGGCACAACTTCGCCGGCAGCGGCGGCGGGTGGGTGCTCATCGCGGCCGTACTCGCCGCGCTGATGTGGACCAGCGTGGCCCGGGTCGTCCGCGGCGTCGTACTCGGCCTGCGGGAACGCGAGTTCATCTCCGCCGCCCGGGCGTTGGGCTCGTCCGATCTCCGGATCATGCTGCGGCACATCCTGCCCAACGTGGCCGCCCCGATCATCGTGTCGGTGACCATCCTGGTCGCCACCGCGATCCTCGCCGAGACCGCGCTGTCGTTCATCGGCTTCGGCGTCCAGCCGCCGGACACCTCCCTCGGCCTGCTGGTGGCCAACGCCCAGTCCGCGGTCGCCACCCGGCCCTGGCTGTTCTACTTCCCGGGCCTGGTCATCCTGCTCATCGCCCTGTCCATCAACTTCATCGGCGACGGCCTGCGCGACGCCCTCGACCCGACCCAGACCAAGGGTCCGCGCCGCCGCAGGTACCTCGCCCGGCCGGCGGAGCGCACCGACGCGGTGCCCGACGACGTGCTGCTGTCGGTCCGCGACCTGCGGGTGGTGTTCGCCGCCGACAGCGGCGACGTGTCCGCGGTTCGTCACCTCGACCTGGAACTGCGCCGTGGCGAGGTCGTCGGCCTGGTCGGTGAGTCCGGCTCGGGCAAGTCCGTCAGCGCCGCGGCGCTGATGGGGCTGCTGCCGCCCACCGCCACCGTCAGCGGCTCGATCCACTTCGCCGGCCAGGAACTCGTCGGGCTGGCCGAGCCGCACTTCCGGCGCCTGCGGGGCAGCCGGATCGCCATGGTGTTCCAGGACCCGATGTCCTCGCTGAGCCCGGTGCACACCATCGGCGACCAGGTCGCCGAGGCCGTCCGCGTACACCAGGGCTGCTCCCGGGCCGCCGCCCGGGCCCGCGCCGTGGAACTGCTGGACACCGTCGGGATCCCGGACGCCCGTAACCGGCTCGGCGACTACCCGCACCAGTTCTCGGGCGGCATGCGCCAGCGGGTGGTGATCGCGATGGCCATCGCCAACGACCCGGATCTCATCATCGCCGACGAGCCCACCACCGCCCTGGACGTCACCGTGCAGGCCCAGGTGCTCGCCGCGCTGCGGGCCGTCCGGGAGCGTACCGGCGCGGCGATCTTGATGATCACCCACGACCTCGGGATCGTGGCCGAGATCGCCGACCGGGTCGCGGTGATGTACGCCGGCCGGCTCGTCGAGGTCGGCACCGCCGCCGACGTGTTCGACAACCCCTCGATGCCGTACACCCAGGGCCTGCTGGACTCCGTACCCCGCCTCGACCGGCCCGCCGACGAGGAGCTGTGGGCGATCCCCGGCTCCCCGCCGAGCATGACCGCACTGCCGGCGGGATGCGCGTTCGCCCCGCGCTGCGGGATCCGCACGCCCGACTGCTCGGCCGCCGTGCCGGACCTCGTCCCGGTGACCGCCGGCCACCTGGCGGCGTGCCTGCGCCTGACCCCGCTCGGCGATGCCCGGCCGGAGACCGCCACCACCTCGTCGATCCCCGAAAGGCCGTGACGACATGACCTCCCGCGTACTGCTGCGAACCCGCCCCGGGGAACGCCAGATCCTGCGGTTCCCCGTACTGACCGACCTGGACGGCTCGGAGCTGGCCATCCACGTCCACGTGGTGTCGGGCACCGCCGACGGGCCGACGCTCACCCTGCTGTCCGGGGTGCACGGCAACGAGTGGTTCTCGCACGCGGTGCTGCGCGCGGTGCTGGCCGGCACCGACCCGGCGACGCTGCGCGGAACCCTGGTGGTCGTGCCGGCCGCCAACCCGTACGCCCTGCGGACCGTCACCCGCTACTCCAACGACATCCAGCAGGTCGGCTTCGTCAACATGAACAAGGCGATCCTGCGCGACACCGAGTCGATCACGGGACGGACCGGCCAGGTGCTCGTCGAGCAGATCATCGAGCGCTCCACCCACCTGCTGGACTTCCACCCCGGCCCGTGGGGCACCACCTGGGGCGTCGTGCTCTACGACGCGACCGGCCCGCTGTCGGCCGCCAGCCGGGAGCTGGCCGTCGCCTTCGGCATGCCGTACATCCAGGGCGAGGACGCCGCGGTCGCGTTCCCGAACTCGGTGTTCGACGCGGCCAGCGCCGCCGGGGTGTCCGCCATCGGCGTCGAGGTCGGCGGCCTCGGCTTCGGCTCCCGCAGCGAGGACGACTGGATCGCCCGGAACGTCGACGGTGTCCGCCGGGTGATGATCCACCTGGGCATGCTCGACGAGCCGGCACCGCCCCGGCCGGTCACCGACGTCGAGGTCGCCTGGGACCTGCGGCCCGGGCACGGGGGCATGTTGGTACCCGAGATCACCGAGGACCGGCTGCTGACCGCCACCACCGGGGGAGAACTGCTCGGCCGGTTGCTCTCCCCGGTCGACCTCACCATCATCGAGGAGTACCGGTCGCCCGGCGACGGGATCCTGCTGTCGGTGCCGCGCAGCCATCCGGTGCACCCGTACAACTTCGGTTTCGTCATCGGCCGGCCCCGCCGGAGCGCGGCATGACCCCCGACGTGCTGCTCGACGTCGACGGGCTCACCAAGCACTTCCCGGTCCGGCGGGGGAACCTGTTCAAGCGGTCGGCGGGTGTGGTCAAGGCCGTCGACGGCGTCTCCTTCGAGCTCCGGGCCGGCGAGACGCTGGGCATCGTCGGTGAGTCCGGCTGTGGCAAGTCGACCCTCGCCAAGCTGCTGACCCGGCTGGAACAGCCGACCGGCGGGCAGATCCGCTACCGGGGGACCGACATCGCCGGGCTGCGCGGCAGGGAGTTGCGCGACCTGCGCCGGCGTATCCAGTTCGTCTTCCAGGACCCGTACTCGTCGCTCGACCCGAGGATGACGGTCGGTCAGATCATCGCCGAGCCGTTCGCCGTGCACGGCGAGTTGGGCACCGCCGACCGGCGCCGGCGGCGGGTCCAGGAACTGCTGGAGACCGTCGGGCTCGACCCCGAGCACGTCAACCGTTACCCGCACCAGTTCTCCGGCGGCCAGCGGCAGCGGATCGGCATCGCTCGTGCCCTGGCGTTGCAGCCCGAGGTGGTGGTCTGTGACGAGCCGGTGTCGGCGCTCGACGTGTCGGTCCAGGCGCAGGTGATCAACCTGCTCCGGCGGCTGCAACGGGACCTCGGTCTGGCGTACGTGTTCATCGCCCACGACCTGTCCGTCGTGCGGCACATCTCGCACCGGGTCGCCGTCATGTATCTCGGCAGCGTGGTGGAGACCGGCACCGTGGCGGAGATCTTCGACCGTCCGGCACACCCGTACACCAAGGCGTTGCTGTCCGCCGCGCCGGTACCGGACCCGCACCACGAGCGTGCGCAGATCCTGCTCCGGGGCGACCCGCCCAGTCCGGTGAACCCGCCCAGCGGCTGCCGGTTCCGGACCCGCTGTTGGCAGGCCACCGACGCCTGCTCGGCGGAGCAGCCCGCCCTGGTCCAGCGCGGTGCCGGGCATCCCGTGGCGTGCATCAACGAGGTTCCCCCGGCAGCGCGGCACCTTCCGGTCATCGCCTGACGACTCCGGTGACCGCGCCCAAGACGAGGTTCCTCGGCTTCGTACGCGGTCGCATGCCCTTCGCCCGCCTGGAACTCTGGCAGACCCGTTACCTGATCGTCTATGCCGTCTGGGCCTGGACGGTCGTCCTGGCCTTCCCGTTCGTGTTCGACTTCGCCTGAGCCGGATCCGACCCGGGTCCCTCCGTACGCCTGTGGAGCTGAGTCGTTCGTGACATCGGTGCGGTCCGCCGTTCCTGGAGTCCGCCGGTCCCGGGCTCCGGAAGCATGGTCGCCGGCCGCGGTCCGGCGGGCCGGTCACCCCTCGCGGAGGGCGCGGCGGGAAAGGCCGACGCTGAAGGCGGCGCCCAACGTCGCCGCGGTGGCCAGGAAGAGCACCCCGCTCCCGTACGCGTCCACCACCAGACCCGCCGCCACGCCGGACAGTGGGAAGAGGCCCAACGCCGCGAAGAGGATGGCACTCATCACCCGGCCGAGCAGGTGGGCAGCGGTGTGTTGCTGGACGACAGTGATGATCAGAACGTTGGTCACGGTGCTGGCGACCCCGGCGACGGCCAGCGCGACGACGGCACCGGCGTAACCGGCGAACGGCACGAGCGCCACCGCCGCGGCCATCACCAACCCGGAGAGCATGGCCGTGGCGCCGCGCCGCCGTAGCCGGGCCAACCCGGCGGTGAAGAACCCGCCGGCCAGCGACCCGCCGGTGAACGCGGCCAGCAGGCCACCGAAGCCACCCGCCCCGGCGGCCAGGTCGGCGCTGGCCAGCGAGGGCAGCCCCACCCGGATCATCCCGCCGACGGTCAGGTTGGCCGCGGCGGTCACCGCCAGGACGGTCCGCAGCAGCGGGGACCCGCGCAATAGCTGCCAGAACGTCGACCGAGGCGGCGGTGGCGCCCCGTCGGCGGGTCGGGCGACCGGCGCGACCCGGCGATGGTGCATCCCGATGGCCCCGAGGCATACGGCCGAGACCGCGAAGGTGAGCGCGTCGACGCCGAACGCGACGCCCGGGGAGAGCGCGACGACGAGCAACCCGGCGACCCCGGGCCCGACCAGGCCGGCGGCGAAGCCGGCGGTGCTGTGCAGCGCGTTGCCGGCCGCCAACTGGTCGGCGGGGAGCAGCCGGGGCGTGATGGCGTAGGCGGCCGGCTGGAACAGGCCGGCCCCCAGACCGGTGCCGACGACCAGCGCCCCGATCAGGACGAGATCCGGGTCGCCGGCGACAGCGACCACCGCGATCGCGGCGGTGAACACCAACCGGCCGAGGTCGGAGACCAGCATCACGTGCCAGGGGCCGACCCGGTCGGCGAGGATCCCGCCCAGCGGTGTGGTCGCCAGCCGGCACAGGCCGTAGACCGCGACCAGCAGCCCGAGTTCCCGGGCACCCCCGCCGACCTGGTAGACCAGCCAGGGCAGCGCGACGGCGTGGAACGCGTCGCCGAAGACCGACACCGACTCGGCGACGAAGAGCAGCCGGTAGTCGCGGGACCGCAGCGGCTCCAGACTCAGCCGGGGCCCCGACCGACGCCGGGGGGTCCGGGTGGCGGAGTCAGCCATGCGTGGCCACCGGCAGCGACTCCAGCCCACGGAGCATGATCGTGTTTCGCCAGCGCAGGTCCGCCTCGGTGCCGGCCAGCGTCAGCCCCGGGAAACGGCTCAGCAGCGCGTCCAGCGCCACCTCGCCCTCGAGTTTGCCGAGAAACGCGCCGAGGCACCGGTGCACCCCGTGGCCGAAGGCGAGGTGTCCGGCGTCGCCCCGGTCGAGGACGAGCCGGTCGGCCTCGGGGAACCGGTCGGGGTCGCGGTTCGCGCCGCCCAGCGACACCAGGACCAGTTCCCCGGCGGGAATCTCGACCCCGTCGACGTCCACCGGCTCGGTGGTGAACCGCAGGGTCGCCATGCTCACCGGGGACTCGTAGCGGAGAAACTCGTCGACCGCCATGGGCAGCGCGGCCCGGTTCTGCCGCAACCAGGCGTGCTGGTCGGGGTTGCGCAGCAACGCGAGGGTGGCGGTGCCGAGCAGGTTGACGGTCGTCTCGTGGCCCCCGATCAGCAGCAGGAACACCATGCCCACGATCTCGTCGTCGGTGAGCTGACCCTGGTCGCGGGCCACGAGCAGGACGGTCAGCAGGTCGTCGCGGGGGTCCGTGCGCCGCCGCTCCAACACGACGGCGATGTGGTCGGTCAGTTCCCGCAGCGCCCGACCAAAGGCTTCCGGATCGTCGCCGTGGGTCAGGATCGCCGTGGACCAGCTCCGGTAGGCGGCCCGGTCCTCCGCCGGGAAGCCGATCAACTCGCAGATGACCAGCATGGGTAGGGGGAAGGCGAAATCCGCCACGAGATCGACGGTGTCGCGATCGGCGATCCCGTCGAGCAACGTGGTGGTGACCCGTTCCACCAGCGGGCGCATGGCCGCCACCCGCCGGGCGGTGAAGAACCCGTGGATCAGCCGACGCAGCCGGGTGTGGTCGGGCGGGTCGCTGTTGAGCATGTGGACCATGTCGCTGCCGAGCGGCACGCCCGCCACCCGGTCGTCGGCCAGATCCTGCGCCCGGCGGACGTCCTGGCCGAACCTCGGGTCGGCCAGCACCGCCCGCACGTCGCGGTACCGGGCGACCACCCACATGGGCAGACCCTCGTCGCTGTGCAGGATCGACACCGGACCGTTGGCCCGGATCCGGGCCAACGTCGGGTACGGATCGACGATGAACGGGGCCTGCCGGGGTGGCGCCAGCTCGTCCTCGGCGGTGCTCATGGGCCTCCTCGGGGTGACACGGTCGGGGGAGCTGCGCGATCAGGGCAGCTAGACGATCAGGGCGGGGAAGGGCCAGCGGTGGGCGCGGGTCGGCAGCCACCACAGGTGGCCGGCCTGCTCGACGACCAGGTGCGCCCCGGCGAGGTCGTGGCGCACCCCGGCCGGTACCTCCGTCGCGGCGACGCCCTCCACCAGCGCCGTGATCGCCGTCAGGTGACCCGGCTCGTCGATCGTCACCACCTCCAGCGAGCCGGAGCGCCGGTCGCGGACCTCGACGAACCCGGGTCCGCGCCGGTAGACGCACCGGCAGAGGAAGAACTCCTCTCGCCAGCGGGCCGTGACCGCGCCGTCGGGGTCCCCGTCCAGCCGTGCCGGCGGGTGGAGGTGGGTGAACAGGCCGCCGCCGTGGCACCCGTCCCGGCAGCGCGCCGTCCAGTCCACCGCGACCCCGCGGGCGGTCAGCTCGCGGATCAGCACGAGGGAACGCGCCGAGGTGGCGTCGGCCTCCCGGCACAGGTCCACCGGGTGGGTGAGCCGCGCGTGCCGTGCGCCGTCGCGGTACCAGCCGGCCACCGCCGGGCCGCACGGCCCGCCGAGCCGGCGCGTGCCGAGCGCCATCCCGGGCAGCCGCGCGGCGGCCGGATCGTAGTCCCGGGACAGCTCGACCCGGATCTCGGTCGCGCCGAAGTCAACCCGCTGCGACGGCATGGCGGTCCTCTCCGCCGCGTGCGGTGGCGTCCGCCGCAGCCCGGTGATGGTCGATCCGGGCCAGCACCTGGTTGTGCGACTCCACGGCGGTGTGCACCCAGCAGCCCCCCTCCCGGAACACGATGCCCAGCTCTGACCAGCGGTCGAGCAGTGGTCGCACCACCGCCGCCCCGCCGGGTGTCCGCGCGGCCAGCGTGGC
Source organism: Micromonospora sp. MW-13 (assembly GCF_003434305.1). GTDB lineage: Bacteria > Actinomycetota > Actinomycetes > Mycobacteriales > Micromonosporaceae > Micromonospora. The sequence goes on along the minus strand of NZ_QKKX01000044.1, from coordinate 192,377 downwards.
GGCCGTCCGGGGCTGCTCCAGCAGCCGGAACAGCCCGACCTCGACCGGCGAGGTCAGCTCGTACACCGACCAGTCGTACGCGGCGCGCCGGCTGACCAGCACGATCCGGTCGTCGACCTCCTGGCAGGTCAGCCGGCTGACCGGGTACTCGGCCCGCCACCGCTCGATCGCCGCGTCCAGCGCCGCCGCCTCGTCCCGGCCGATGCCCTGCGCGACGGTGGTGAAGATGTACGCCAGGTCGGCGAGTTCTCCGGCGGGCAGGTGGTAGATCTCCCGGTACTGCGGGGCCGGCTCCAGCACCGGGAAGCCCAGCTCCGGTTGGTTGAAGTACGGGCTGAACCGCTCGATGGCGATCCGCGCCGCTCCCATCGGCGGATCGAGGTGGTGCAGCGCCGGTAGCTGCGCGATGACCTCGGTGTAGTCCTCGGCCGTCTCGCCGGGGAACCCGTACAGGTAGTTCCAGCTCGTCGTCACCCCGGCGCTCTGCGCCTCGCGCAGCGCCCGGACGTTCTGGCAGCCGGTCACGCCCTTGTCCATCAGCCGCAGGACGTGGCTGCTCAGGTTCTCCACCCCCGGCTGGACCTGTACCGCCCCGGCCGCACCCAGCCGTTGGAAGTGGTGCCGGCGCAGGTTGGCCTTGACCTCGAAGTGCAGGCGGACGTCGTACTCCGACTCGGCCAACCGGAGCAGCACCGAGTCGAAGTACGCCATGTCCAGGATGTTGTCGACCACGATGAAGTCGAGCAGCTGGTGCCGGCGGGCCAGGCCCAGCACCTCGTCGAGGAAGCGACCCGGGCTCTTGCTGCGGAACTGCATCGACGAGCCGTTGAGACCGCAGAACGTGCAGTGGTGCTTCTCGCCCCACCAGCAGCCGCGGGAGCCTTCGACGACCAGCTTCGGCGCCACCCACTCGGCCGCCGCCGAGGTGTCCAGGCGTTCGACGAAGCCGGTGTAGTCCGGGGTGACGATCCGGGCCGGCGGCAACGGTTGCGCCGACATCGGGTTGGCCCGCGCGGCGCCCGTCCCGTCCCGCCAGCACAACCCGGGAATGTCCGCGAGGTCGTCCGCCGCGCCGCCGAGCGCGTCGAGCAGGCGGGGGAAGGCCACCTCCCCTTCGCCCCGGACGACGAAGTCGAGGAACGGGAAGTTGCGGTGCAGCGCCGCGCCCTGCGCCCCGTCGCAGTTGGCCCCACCGAGCACGGTCCGCACCGCGGGCCGTCGCTGCTTGAGCAGACGGGCGGCGGCCAGGCTGGCGGTGTTCTGCTGGAAGGTGCTGGTGAACCCGACGACGTCCGGCGCGGCGGCGGCCAGCTCGGCGACCAGCGTCTCCACGAAGTCGGGCACCAGCTCGTGCAGCGCGGCGGTCATCGCCGTCTCGGCCCGGCTCGACCCCGCGTCGGCCAGCAGCCGGTGAAACGGCGCGAAGTCGCGTCGCTCGCCGTAGAGCGCTCCGGCGAACACCCAGTCCCCGGCGCCCTGGAAGTAGGACGTCTCGGAGAAGTACTGGTACTCGGCCAGGCCGAAGGGCACCCGGTCCACCACCCAGTCGACGAAGTCCAGGTTGGCGTACCGGACCTCCACGTCGTGGCCGGCGTTGCCGGCCGCGGTACGCAGGATGCCCAGGGCGAGCGACGGAACGTCGAGCGATCCCCACGGCATGTGCACCAGGACGACCTTCATCGCCGGTCTCCTCTCGACGGGCTGGACATCGTTCCGGGGCAGCGCAGCGATGCCCCGGAACGATGCCGTGGACGTGCCGTCACCGCTGCCGGGTCACTTGCCGGTGGTTCGGGGCGCCTCGTTCACCTGGGGCCGCGCGGCCGGGACCGCCCGGTCAAGATCGAGGAGCATCTTGACGATGACGGCGCCGCGGTCCCGCTCGCCCGTGCTGATCGGGTCGTGCCGGACAGTGCGTCGCTTCATTGCATTCACCTCCCTCCGGTGGGTCCGGGGTCGGACCCCGCCGGTCGCGGTGGTCCTGGTTGAGGGGCGCCGGAGCCCGGACGCCCGGCGGCAGCACCGTGCCGGCGTACCGGAGCAGGGCGGTGAAGACGGTCGTCTGGGCGGCGGCGTTCCCGTGGTGCCCGCCGGTGGACCAGAGCACCTCGTGCGGCACCGACCGGTCCCGCAGCGCGGCCACGTACCGCCGGACCGCCTCCGCCGGGCAGCGTTCGTCGTCGGTCGCGGCGGCGACGAACAGCGGCCCGCGGACCCGGTCCAGGTACGTCATCGGGTTGGCGGCCCGGTACCGGTCGGGGACCTCGGCGGGGGTGCCGCCGAAGAGCTCCTCGTCCGCCTCGCGCAGAGCGGGCAGTGTCGTACGGTGGGCCGTGGCGTAGTCGGCCACCGGGGAGACCGCCAGCCCGACCGCCCAGTCGTCGGGCTCGACGCCCATCGCGAGCAGGACCAGGTAGCCGCCCCAGGAGTAGCCGCACAGCCCGACCCGCCCCGGCTCCGTGACACCGAGGTCGACCAGGTGCCGGCGTACCGCCGCGAGATCCTCCAGCTGGGCCAGGCCGACCCGGTGGCCGAAGTCGTGCCGCCACCGCGGACCGTAGCCGGTGGATCCCCGGTAGTTGGTGCGCACGACGGCGTAGCCGGCACCGGTGAGCAGCTCCACCCGTGGGTCGTAGCTGTCCCGGTCGTGCAGGAACGGTCCACCGTGGAGCAGGAAGATCGCCGGCCATGGCCCGGTGCCGGGCGGGGTGGCCAGGAAGCTGTGGATCCGGCCGTACGGTTGGGCCGTCCACACCTCGCCGCGTCCGGAAGCGGCGGGCGGGGCCGGTGCCGGGTGCCGGTCGGTGGCCGGGTCGACCACCAGCCGGCTCGGCGGCACCGCCTCCCGGCTCCACACGTAGTGGACCGCGCCCTCGGGCGCGCAGGCCAGATCGAGGATGGTTCCAGGTGGGGTGGGCAGGACGCTCGGGGCGCCTCCGACGAGGTCGGACAGGAGGAGTCGGCTGCGCCCCGTCCGATCCTGCTGGACCAGCACCCGGCGGCCGTCCACGTACCAGTGCGCGGTGATCTCCGTGTCGAACGACAGCCGCTCGTGCAACCGGAGGTCGTGCCCCGGCCGCCAGGTGCCGACGGTGTAGCGGCCGCCCGTCTCGACGACCACCAGCAGGGCGGTGTCGTCCCCCGGACCCGGGCGGAACTCCAGCGCCCACACCCGGCGGTGCCGGTCGCCGGCCAGGATCTCGGTGCGGCCGTCGGTGAGCCGGACCACGGTGACCGCGGTGGGCCCGTCCGGTCGTCCGGCCAGCGCCAGCAGGGTGCCGTCTGCGCTCAGGTCCACCAGGGGCACGTAGCCCGGGGCGGCTGCCAGCAGGTGCGCCGGGCCGCCGGGCGTGCCGAGATAGTACCGGGACTCGGCAGCGTCCCCGACACAGACGACGGCCAGCCGGCCAGTGTGGTCGAAGGCGATGCCGTACGGCCGGCCTGGTGGCACCCCGGTCAACGCGGGAGCGGCCGGCCCGCCCTCGAACGGCTGGCGTCGCCAGAGCCCCACGCCATCCGGGTCGGTGTCGAACCACCAGACGTGGCCGCCGTCCGGCTCCAGGTCGAAGGCGTCCACCCCGTGCCGCGCCTCGGTCAGGACCCGGCGACGACCGCTGGCGCGGTCCCAGGAGACGACCTGAGAACGGCCAGCGACGTCGCCGAGTTCGATGGCCCGGAGTGGATCGTCGGCGGCGAATGCCGGTGCGCGCGGTGGAATCACGACGACCCCGTTCCTACGGACGGTCGGAGCGCCGATAGTAATCGAAGACTGACTATGTGTAAATGTGGCCGGGGGTCGAGGCGGTCGCGGCGCGGGTGCCTGTTCGGGCCGTCGGTCAGGCGCGGGTGATGCGGACCGCGTCGGCGATGACGTAGCCGGTGCCGCTGGACCACCGGCTCACTCCCACCTTGTTGCCGTCGCCTGCGGCCAGCGGGAACACCCCGAGTGACACCCACCGACCGCCGTTGAGGCGCTGGTTCACCCGCACCGTCTGGTTGCCGGTGGTGGTGGCGACGACGTACGGGGTGGAGTCGTTGTAGCCCGGGTCGGCCGGGTACCAGACCGAGACCTCGTAGCTGCCGGTCACCGGGAGGTCCGCTCTGTACCAGGCGACATCGCTGGCGGGGGTCGGGGCGGCGAACCGGTAGTCGGTACCGAGCCGTTGGCTGGAATAGGTCGAGGTGCCCCAGTTCGTGCTCGCGGTGAACCGGCCCGTGGTGGTGTTGTCGACCGTGACGCTGAACCCCTGCGGTGGCTCCGTGGTGCCGGTCGAGACGTCGAGATAGTCGCGGTCGATGTAGATCTGTACGCCGCCCCAGGTCTCGTAGCTGTCACCGGTGTACTGGTGGATGCGCTGACGGTTGCCGTAGTACCCGTCCGGGCAGTAGTCGCCGGCGTCGGTGTTCGCCGCGCCGTTCCACCAGCCGAAGAAGAGATGGTCGACGCGGGTGTACCGGGTGTCGTGATAGGCGCCGCACAGATCCCGGACGCCGGAGGAGCCGCTGGAGTACATGCCCGAGAGGTAGCCGAGCCCGTGGAGCCGTTCGGTCCAGCCGGAGAGGTAGGAGAGCACGGCCGCCTTGCACGACTCAGTCGACGGGTAGTGCTCGATGTCGTTGTAGAGCACGCTTCCGGCGGGGATGCCCAGCGCCTGGGCCGCGTTCACCGCGCTGGTCGCCCGGGTCGCACCCTCGGACCGTGCCGTGGCGGGGTCGTACGACATCTTCGGCGTGCGGGTGCCGCACGGCGCCTGACGGTCGAGCTCGATGGGGATGAGGTGCCAGCCCTTGCTGGTCTGGTTGGCCACCCAGGTCGCGGTCAGATTGGCCTGGGTGCAGGATCGGCTTGAGCCGCTGATGTAGACGCCGACAGCCCGGTAGGGCGAGCTGTTGCGCCAGGCGTCCATCGTCGACTGCGACGGAGCGGTACACGTGTCGAAGCCCTTTCCGGTGTAGGTGCCCGGCTGCGGGCCGGACGCCGCCGACGGCAGCATCGAGGCCGCGCGAACGGCGTCCGGGGAAACCGGCGTGGCACCCCGACCGAGCGTGGCGGAGGTCAGGATCCGGCGGACCACCGACTCCGTGTCCGGTGTGTGCAGGGCCGTGACGAGTACGCCCGCGTCACGAACCGCGACCTGGAGCGTTCCGTCGCGGGACACCAGGGTGTCCGCGGTCGCCCGGCCCCTGGCCGTGACGGCGGTGTCCGCCGTGAGGCGTTCGGCGGTGCCGGCGTCGATCGGCTCGATGACCAGTCCTGCCGTGCGCCCCACCAGCCCGGACGGGCACCAGGGCTCCTCGCTCGGATGGCCGAGGTAGACCGCGGGTCGGTCGAACCGGACGCATGCGTGCGCGTCGGTGGACAGGTCGACGATCTGCCAGTCCGCCGGTACCGGCACCCGGTAGCCGCGGTAGCTGACGATCCGTTCGTCTGTGGGGGCCGCCCAGGCCGGTGTGGCCGCCCCGGTCAGAACGACGACGGCGGCCGTGAGGCCGGCCATGATCCTTCTTGTCCTCATCGAAGCCTCCCTGTGGGTGAAATTCTTCGAAACTGACGCACGATTCGGCAAATTCCTACCACGTGGGGGCGGCGCACGCCAGAGATCACTGTCGATGAGATTCGGCGCGGCGGGCCGAACGGTGGGCGCCGTCGACCAGCAACCAGCGACGCGACGAGGCCTTTTCCACTGCCATCGGCCCTGTTGCGCGCGGGCCTGGGGACGCTGACCGCCGCAGCCGTGCCGGTGGGGCTGCGCGCGACGGCCGCCCACAGCAGCCAGAACACCCGGCGCACTCGACTCGCTCACCGCCGCAGCGGTATTTGGCTCTTGCCTCGAAGGTCAAATGTCGGGAAAACTGGCCATGATCCTCGTGTGGGCCAGTCGTGACGCGCGGTCCGTGATGTGGACAAGGAGCTGACACGTGGGCATTGGTCGGCGCAGCGCGGGAGCGGCCGTGACGGCCGACAGTGCCGTGACGGTCGACAGTGCCGCCGTGCCGGGCATGATGTTCGCGCTGCTGACCCGCGCCGCGGCGGGGATCGCGGCGCCGCCGTGGCGTCCGATGTGGATGCCGGCGGCCTTCGCGCAGGGGCTCGTTCCGGTCGGTGGCACCGCCGGTGCCGTGCTCCGTCGTCAGACCTCGCGTTGCCTGCTGCTCGGTGCCCTGGCATACCGGGTGTGCGTCCTGCCCGTCGCCCTGGGCCTGCTCGTGGTGCGGGGGGAGTCGGTGGCGCCGGCCGTCCTGCTGCCCGTCACGGCCCTGCTGCTGGCCGCCAACGTCGCGGCGATCGGCACCGTCTCCCGACGGTCGACGGTGGACCTCGAACGGGTACGCGGGGCCGTGCTGGTCGACCTCGCCGTGGCGTACGGCCTGACCGTGGCGGCGAGTGCGGTGGTGCCGCACACCGCGGTGCTCTGGCCGTACCTGGCCGGTGCCGTGGTCCTGGTGACCGGAGCGTACGGCCTGGTCGGTGGCGTGCTCGCGGTGCTGCTGTCGGCGCCGGCACAGCTGGCGATGGCCGCGTTTGGCGCCGCCGCGGACACGGGCACGTTCGTCGGCCGGGTCGGGTGGCTCGGCCTGGCGGTGGTGGTCACGTGGGCGGCGCTCGTGGTCTGTGGGCTGGGTCTGCACCTGGCCATGTCGTACGGGATCCGGGCCGGTCGGGAGGCCGAGCGAATCCGGTGGCTGCGCTCGCTGCACGACACGGTGTTGCAGAGCCTGGAGGCGATCGCCCTGCACAGCGCGGCGGATGAGACCGCGCCGGCGGCGCAGCTCGCCGAGGTACGGGCCACCGCCCGGGTCCAGGCCGCCCGGCTGCGTCGGACGCTCGACGAGCCCGGCGGCAACGACAACCCGCTCGCCAGCGGGCTGGCCGAACTGGCCGAGGAACTCGCGGGACGCGGGCTGCGGGTGGAGCTGGCGGTGGCCGCCGGCGCCGGCAGCCGGATCTCCGGACCGTACCGCGACGCGGTCCTCGGTGGGGTGCGGGAGGCCCTGGGCAACGTGGCCAAACACGCCGGCATCGGTGACGCGGTGGTCCGCGCCGACGAGGAGAGCAGCGCCCTGGTCGTGGTGGTCCGGGACCATGGCTGCGGCTTCGACGTCGCCGGCCGGCCCGGGTTCGGCATCCGCGAGTCGATCGTGGCCCGGTTGCGCGAGGTCGGCGGCAGGGCAACCGTGGAGTCCTGGCCCGGCCGTGGCACCCGGGTCACCCTGCGGGTGCCGGCATGAACCGGTTGGGCCGACCCAGGCGCGGTGCCGGGGCGGGGGCCCGGCCGGGGCCGGGCGGCTCCCGAGCCGCGCTCGGCGCGCTGGCGGGCGTCGTCGGCGCGCTGGTCGGGGCGCTGCCGGTGGCCGCCGCCCCGGCCGGCTATGTCGCCCCGGCCGGCTGTGCCAAGCCGGTGGGGGTACACACCGCCGGCACGCCGTGGGCGACCGAGCTGCTCGGGCCGCGCCGGGTGTGGCCACTGAGCACGGGTTCCGGGGTGCGGGTCGCGGTGCTCGGCACCGGCGTCGACGCCCGGAACGCACAGTTCCGTCCAGGTCAGGTCGAGGCTGGTCGGGACGTCCTGGCCAACACCGCCAGGGCCACCGACGACTGTGACGGCCGAGGCACGTTCGCCGCCGGCCTGATCGCCGCCCGGCCGCACGACGAGACGACCTTCGCCGGTCTGGCCCCTGGCGTGTCCGTGCTCCCGGTTCGCTACGCCCAGAGCACCAAACAGGGCGAGGGGGCCGTCGACCCCGCCCGGCTCGCCGCCGCGATCGACTTCGCGGTGGCCGCCCGCGCCCGAGTGATCTACGTGGTGCTACCGGCGACCAGGATCACCGCCGGGCTGCGGGCCGCCACCGCGCGGGCGATCGCGGCCGACGTCGTGGTGGTGTCGCCGGCCGCGTCCGGCGCGCGGACCGGGGGTGCGACCAGCTATCCGACCGCGCTGCCCGGGGTCCTGGCGGTCGGCGCGTTCGGGCCGGACGGCGCGGTGGCCTCCACCGAATCCGGGGACCACATCGGGGTGGCCGCCCCGGGAAGACAACTGCTGAGCCTCTCCGCCGGAGCAGGCGGCCGGCTGGGACACTCACCCACGGTCGACGATCCCGCCTACGCGGCGGCGTACGTGGCCGGCACGGCCGCGCTGGTGCGGTCGTACCGGCCGAAGCTCACTGCCGCCGAGGTGGTGCGGCGGATCGAGTCGACCGCGCACCGGACCGCGTTCGACGGGCACCACCCGCAGCTCGGCTGGGGGATGGTGGACCCGTACCGGGCGGTGGCCGCCGAGGGCGTCGAGGATCCGCCGGGAACCGTGGGAGCGAGCGCGCAGCCGGTCGCGGCGGCCCGGGCGAATCCCGACGCCCGGGCGGATCCGCGGGTGCCGTCGCTGGTGCTGGCGGGACTCGTGGCGGCGCTGCTGCTCGGGATCGGCAGGGCGGTGGCGCGTCGAGGCCGGGCCCGCGGGTGGCGTCCCGGCGGCTGACCGGCCCCACCCGTGGCGCGCCGGTGCTACCGCGCCTCCGTCGGCACGCAGCGGCTGGAGCCGCCCACCACCACATCGCCGGTGCCGTCCCGGGAGACGTGTACGCCGAGGTTCGTCCCGTCCCGCTGGAACTGGTAGGCCACCTCGCTCTCGCCGCTGCGGTCGGTGGCTCGCCAACCGTCCGCGCTCAGCCGCGGCAGCACCTCGGACAGCAGGATCTCGGCGGCGCCGGGCGGGGCGGGAACCCGTAGGTTGTACTCCCAGCGCACCGACTCGCTCGGCACGCCGGCCGGCCGGAACGGGTCGCAGTCGAGCTGCTCGTCGCGGCTGATCCGGACGTCGGGGCCGAACCGCGCGGCAACCTCGTCCAGCACGGCCCGCAACGGCCCGGCCACGGCGGCCAGTGGCGCGAAGTCGATCGGCTCGGTCACGGCACCGACGGTACCGTCACCAGCGGACCACCGGTGAACACCTGATAGATGTTCCACCACGCGTCACTGTGGTAGGTCAGCACGTCGGAGTGCGCGGAGGTGCCCTCCAGCGGTCGGCCGTCGGCGTAGTTGCCGGTCTCCAGCCGGACCACACCGGGGAACTCGTCGGGGTCGGCCCCGTGCCCCCAGTTGCCGATGTTGATGTCCCGGACCCAGGCGATCGGATCGCCCGGCGCGGTCATCGAGTAGCGCTGCACATCGGGCTGGGCCGGACGCAGGTCCTCCGGGCCGTCCACGCGGTGCCCCATGCCCGCCGACTCGATGTGCAGGATCCGGTTGGCGTCCAACCCGTGCTGCTCGGCGGTGCCGACCACCGCGCCGCCGTACGAGTGGCCGGCGAAGGTGACCTGCACGTCGTTGCCGGCCGCGGCGGAGCCGGCGATCTCGGCCCGCAACTGGTGGGAGAAGTCGGCGAGTCGAGGCCCGAGTTCGTCGGCGTAGCTGGCCGATGGGGCCTGCGGGAACAGGTTGGACGGCAGGTCACCGTCCATCCAGACGACCATGGCCAGGTCCCGGCGGGGGGCCGCGTCGACGAAGCCGACCGCGGCGTCGTGGTACCGCTCGAAGTTGGCCAGCTCGGAGGTGGTGCCCGGGACGAACACCGCGACGTCGCGGGTCCCGGCGTGGATGTCGCCGACCAACTCGACCATCGACCCGTCCCCGGACGGGTCGAACGAGAGGATCTTGCGGTGTTCGGCGATGACGTTCTCGTACAGTTCGATGCGCGCCTGCGACCGGGTGATGGTCTCGCGCAGCCGGTGGTCGACGGCCGGGTCCCCGGTGAGCTGGTTCTGATAGCCGGCGAGGCGCTGCCGCTCGGCGGTCAGCTCGGCGGTGATCGCCGAACGGTTGGCCGCGATCCGGGCGCCGAACGGGGCGGCGCCGGCAGGCGCGGCGGCCCGTTCGGCGGCCAGCGTGGTGCCACCGCCCAGTAGCTGCCGGAACGCCTGGCTCGCCTGGGTGTCGCCCCGCCGGTAGTTGGCGACCGCGGCGGTCACCCCGGTGGCCAACCGCCGGGTCTGCGTCGCCGCCGACTCCAGCTCGGTGCTGCTTCGTTGCAGGCTGTTGCCGTGCGCCTGCATGGCCCGTTGGGACTGCGGCACCAACCCGAACGCGTCGGTGCCGATGGCCGGCGTGGTGAGCTGCCCGCGAACGGTGGCCAACCGGTCGGCGCTTCCGGTCAGCTCGGCCGCCGCGGCGTCCAGCGCGGTCGGAACGGCCCGGAATCCGGTGGTGGTCACCTCCATGGCCGGGCCCCCGGCTCGTTCGACTCAGGCTCCTCGCCGATCACCGCCGGCGTCACCACCGACTGCTCGCCCCACACGTCCTCGGTCTCGACCAGCCAGGGCGGGATACGTCGGCCGCCGGCCGCGTCGCCCGCGCCCATCGGGGCGAAGGGCATCGCCGGCATGAAGCCGCCGCCCATGCCCTTCGCCGCGGCGACCCCGGCGCCGGCCCCCGCGGCTGCGGCGAGCCCGCTCGCCGTCGGGCCGCCACTCTGGCCGGCCAAGGACTGGTTCGCCACCGGCGACAGGTCGACGCCGCCTCCGCCTCCGCCGACTCCGCCGCCGCCCGCACCGCCCCCGGAGATCCGGGCGCCGCCGCCGGCCCCGTCGGTGGCCGTCGGCACCGGGGCGGCGCCCTTCTGCGTTTCCTTCTTCGTCTCCTTCGGCTTGGCCCCCAGGCCGGGCGGGACGGTGGCGAACCGCCCGCCGAGCGCGGCGGCGGCCGCGGCCAACCCGGCGGTGAACATCGTGCCGAACAGCGGCCGGGGTTGGGTTGCCGGCGGCAGCTCGTTCGGGTCGCCCGGTGCCGCGCCCGGGTCGCCCGGTGTCCCGTCCGGTACGGACGGCGGATCGCCACCGGGCTGCGGTGCCAGCGGCAGGGGTGGCGTGACCGGCGGCGGCTCCTCGATCGGCGCGCCGGTGGTCGGCCGGGACGCGGCGCTCGGGGTGATCGGCATCGCGTCCTCGGTGGTGACGTACTCGGTGGCGAGGGTGGACATCACCTGCACCGCCTGCTGGTGAGCCGCGTTCGAGGCGGCCTGCGTCTGCTGCTGGGCGCGGACCTCGGCGATCGCCTCGGCCTGATGCTGGCGGAGCGTGTCGACGGTGCTGGTCGGAGTGTCCGCGGGGACGACCAGGGGCGTGGTCGCGGCGGCGATGACGGAGGGGGCGAGATCGGGCACGGCGACTGGGGCGGGCATCGCCTCCTGGGCCGTGGTGAGCGCCTCGGCGGAGGAGAAGGCCAGGTCACGCACCGCGAACGCGGTGCTGGCCACCTGCCGGATACCCGAAGTCAGGTCGTTGATCATCAACTGGTACTGCCGGGCGGCGCCGCCGTCCCACCACTGCTCGAACTCGCGGAGCTGGCGCTCGATGTCGCCGGCGCGCTCGTGCAGCGCGGTGCCGGCGGCTCCCCAGCCCTCCGCCGCCTCGGTCACCGACTCCGGTTTGCCGACGTGCAGCATCCGCACGAGTTCCTGATGGCTGTACTGACTGAAGTCGGTATGCGCCCGACCGCGTCCACGCGGCATCGTGTCAGTCCCTTCCGTGCGCCCGGAAGGACGTGGCGACGCCGATGTCGTAGTCGGCGTACCCGTCCGCGATCATGCGGGTCACGTCGTTGGCGAAGGCGATCGCCTCCCGCACGGTGTGCAGCAGTTCGTGCATCTGTTCGGCGGCAGCCTGGTGCCGGTCGGTCAACGACGCCGCCTCGCCGAAGTCGCCGAGCAGGACCGGCCGGATGCGCAACTGGCCCAGGCCGTCGGTCGGTTTGCGCATCGCCTCCAGCTGATCCTCCAACTCGCGGGCGAACGCCAGCAGCGAATCGAGGTGGACCCGGAACGACTCCTCGTGGGACATCGTCGCGCTCTCCTGTCTCGGAGCTCGGCTGAGAACAACGCCGGTCAGCGGGGCGGCGGCGTCGGGTGGAGGCGGATCCCGCCCCACCCCACGCCGCCGCTGATCGCCCCAGCTCAGGCGAAGAAGCTGGTGTTCCGGTTCTCCAGCGCCAGCTGGGTGTCGTGGGCCTCGTGTACCTTGCCGGAGAACTGGCCGATCACCGCGATGATGTCGGCCAGCGCCGCGCGCAGTCGCGTCTCGGACTGCTCCGCGGCCTGACCGGCGGTGCTGCCGGAGGCGTACCAGGTCTGCTTGATCGGGGCCAGGCTGGTCTGCAACTGGTCCATGTGGCCGTTCAACGCCTGGGCCTTGACCTGCAACGAGTCGGCGGCGGCCCGCAGCGCGGCGAATTCGACGTTGATCACATCGGCGGTCATCTCACATCACCCCTTCCGGGCGGTTAGGCACCGGCCAGCCGGCTGAGTACGGGGCTGCCCTCGCCCACGGCACCGGTGAGGCCGCGCAGGGAGTCGGCTGCCGCCACGTCACCGGAGTTGTAGTTGCGGAAGCTCTCGTTGACCAGGCCGGACATGGTCTGCAGTTCCCGTGAGGCAACTCGCATGCTCTCCTGCAGCCGGCCCTGTAGCTGCCAGAAAGCGGTGGCCTGGTTGCCGGCGTACCGGCTCAGTACCGATACGAGTTCGCTCTCCAGTTCCCTCATGCTCCGAGCCGCGTTGGTGGCGGCTTCGTCGAACCCGCTGACCGCTCGTGTCATCGCGGCGGAATCGCTCTGGTATCCGGGACTGGCCACGTCGGGTCACCTCCTCTTGGCGGAGTCGCGCGCCGACTCGCGGCGCCGTACACGCTGGGATGCTATGCATCCGTCACCCTTCGTTAGTACGGCACAAGTACCCGTCGCGTACACGGCACTATTACCCACACGGACCCGCCGCCGGGGCAGCGGGGCCCGGGCGCCGACCGGTCCGGATCAGGCCGGATCGGTTTGCGCCCAGGCGAGTTGCACCAGCGACACCCCGGTCCGCCGGTCCACCAACTGCCCCCGTCCGGGCGGCTGCTTGCTGGGCTTGACGTCGGCCAGCAGCGCGCCCTCGTCGCGGGAGCCGGAGAGCAGCAGGCCCGGTGTGCCCAGGTCACGGAGCCGTTGCACGACCGGCTCGAACAGGCTTCGGCTGGCGCCACCGGAGCGGCGGGTGAGCACCAGATGCAGGCCGACGTCCTTGGCCTGGGGCAGGAAGTCCAGCAGGGGCGCGAGTGGGTTGCGGCTCGGTGACACCACCAGGTCGTAGTCGTCGACGAGGACGAACAGCTCGGGGCCGCTCCACCAGCTACGCTCGCGCAGCTCGGCGGCGGTCACCTCCGGACCGGGCAGGCGTCGCCGCAGCCCCTCCGCGGCCTCGGCGACGAGCTGGGCGAGCACCGGCTCGCTGCCGGCGTAGCCGAGCAGGTGCGGGCCGGTGAGCGCGTCCACCAGCCCGCGCCGGTAGTCGGCGACGATGACCGCGGCGTCGGTCACCGGATAGCGGGCCGCGATCTGCTGGGCGAGCACCCGCAGCAGCCCGGTCTTGCCGGACTCCACGTCGCCGAAGGCGAGGAAGTGCGGGTCGGCGTCGAAGTCCAGGTAGGCCGGTCCCAGGTCCGCCTCGGCCAGCCCGATCGGGATCCGCCGGTCACCGGGAACCGGACCGGGCAGGTCGCCGGCCGGCACCAGCCGGGGCAGCAGCCGCACCTGCGGAGCGCGCGGGCCGTGCCAGCTCGCGTCCACCTGCTTGACCAGGTCGCTCGCGCCGTCGGGCAGGTCGCTGACCGTGGTGCGGGCGTCGATGCGCGGCAGCCCACCGAGGAAGTGCAGCTTGTCGGCGGTGAGCCCGCGACCCGGTGCGCCCTTCGGCACGTTGGCCGCGGCCCGCCGGTCGTACGCCGAGTCGGCCGGGTCGCCGAGGCGCAGCTCGACGTGGGTGCCGATCAGGTCGCGCAGGGCCGGCCGGATCTCCATCGCCCGGTTGGCCGACAGTACGACGTGCAGACCGAACCCGAGGCCGCGGGCGGCGAGCGTGGTGACCGACTCGTCCAGCGGCTCGAACTCCTGGCGCAGGGTCATCCAACCGTCGACGACGAGGAACACGTCACCGAAGGTCCGCCCGTCCGGGCTGGGCGGTGGACGGCGCCGGAAGTCGGAGATCGAGTCGATGCGGTGCGCGGCGAACGACCGCTCCCGCTCGGCCAGCAGGCCGGTCAGCTCGGCGACGATCCGGCGGACCCGCTCGGCGTCCATCCGGTTGGCGTAGCCGCTGACGTGCGGCAGGCCGGAGAGGGTGGCCAGGCCACCGCCACCGAAGTCGAGAACGAACACCTGCACCTCGATCGGGGTGTGGGTGAGTGCCAGCGCGGTCACCAGGGTACGCAGCAGGGTGCTCTTGCCGCTCTGCGGCGCGCCGAGCACGAGCGCGTGCCCAGCCGCCCCGGACAGCTCCGCCCACAGTAGGTCCCGACGCTGCTCGAACGGCTTGTCCACGATGGCCAGCGGCACGGTGAGCTGCCCGTTGCCGGCCCAGCCCACCGGGGTCAGGCCGCGCTGCGGGTCGATGCCCAGTGGCGGCAGCAACTGGTCCAGGGCGGGCGGTTCGGCCAGGGGCGGCAGCCAGATCTGGTGCGCGGCGGGCCCGTTGCCGAGCAGTCGGCCGATCATGGCGCTCAGCACGGTCTCGCCGTTGGTCGGCGCCGGGTGGGAACCGCCCGCCGGTGCCGGTGCGGGTGCCGGCCCCGCCTCGGCCGGCGTCAGCGGGGCGAGCCCGAACGGCAGCACCCGCCGCTGGTACGGGATCTCCTCGGCTGCGGCGGCCACCTGCTCGGGCGGCAGCTCGCCGGAGACGTACGCGGCCTTGAACCGTTGCAGGGTGGTGGTGTCCCACTTCAGGTACGCCGAGCCGGGCACCGGCGGCAGTTCGTACGCGTCGGACACCCCGAGGACCGCCCGGCTCTCCGCCGCGGAGAAGGTACGCAGCCCGATCCGGTAGCTCAGATGGCTGTCCAGGCCGCGTAGCCGCCCCTCCTCAAGTCGTTGCGAGGCGAGCATCAGGTGTACGCCGAGGCTGCGGCCGAGCCGACCGATCATCACGAACAGGTCGATGAACTCGGGCCGGCTGGAGAGCAGCTCGCTGAACTCGTCGATGATCACCAGCAGCGAGGGCAGCGGTCGCAGCGGTGCGCCCTCGGCCCGGGCCCGCTCGTAGTCGCGTACCGAGGCGTGGTTCCCGGCGGCCCGCAGCAGTTCCTGGCGGCGGACCAGTTCGCCGCGCAGCGCGTCGGCCATCCGGTCGACCAGGGTCAGGTCGGCCGCGAGGTTGGTGATCACCGCGCAGGTGTGCGGCAGGCCGGTCATGCCGGCGAAGGTGGCGCCACCCTTGAAGTCGATCAACGCGAGGTTGAGCGTCTCCGAGGAGTGGGTGGCGGCGAGCCCGGTGACCAGGGTGCGCAGCAGCTCGCTCTTGCCGGAACCGGTGGCCCCGATGACCAGCCCGTGCGGGCCCATGCCCCCTTCGGCCGACTCCTTGAGGTCCAGGTCGACCGGGCGTCCGTCGGGATCCACCCCGATCGGGATGCGCAGCCGGTCCCGGGCCGACCGGGGGCGCCAGGTGACCGCCGGGTCGAGCCGGCGCGGGTCGCCGATGCCGAGCAGGTCGGCCAGGCCGAAGGTGGTGGACAGCGGCTGCTCGCTGGCCACCGGCGCGCCGGTGTGCAACGCGGTGAGCTGCCGGGCGACCACCTCGACGCCGGCGACGCTGAGCCGCTCCGGCACGCCGACCAGGGCGACGCCGTCCGGGGTGCGCATGCCGAGCCGACCCTCGGAGATCACCAGATCGAGCGCGTCGGCGCCACCGCCGGGCCCACCGCCGATCTCCAGAATGGTGGTGCCGGCCAGGCCGCCGGGCGGGGCGAGCCCGGCATCGGGCAGCGTGCCTGCTCCGTCGATGACGATCAGCAGGTGCGGCGCCTCGGGCCGGGCCCCGGCCTTGAACGGGCCGCGGGCCGCCGGGTCGGCCGGATCGTCGGCGAGCAGCGCGGCCAGCTCCCCGAGGCTGGGCGCGGCCAACCGGGTCGGCCCACCGGCATCGGCCCGGCCCGGATGCACCGCGTGGGGCAGCCACTTGAGCCAGTCCCAGCCGTCCTGCCGGTCCGGCCCGACGCAGGCGGCGATGCGCAGGTTGTCGGGGGAGTGGAAGGTGACCAGGTGGGCCAGCAGGGCCCGGGCGAGGGCCAGGATCTCGGGACGGTCGCCGGCCAGGGTGACCCGCCGGAACGAGCGTAGGGACACCGCCACCGGCAGCTCGCCGACGGTGGCGTAGGTGCGGATGAAGTGCCGCAGCGAGGTGGACGCCACCGGATCGAGGTCCTCCAGCGGGGCGGTCTGTGGCGCCCGCAGCGCGGTGGCCAGCCGCTGGGGCCCGATGCCGACCCGGACCCGACCGAAGTCGGCATCCGTGCGGGCCCGTTCCCAGAGCCGCTCGGTGCCGGCGAACGACCACAGGTCGGCCGGGTCGGGCAGCGCCGCCAGGGCCGCCTCCCGCTGGCGGACCGCCACCTCACGGACCTGGCCGCGCAGCCCGCCGAGGTAGCGCAGATAGTCGCGCCGTTCGTCGTTGATCTGCGCCTTCTTCGAGGCGCCCCCACGGGACAGGCTCATCACCAGCATGCCGGCCATGGCGCTGATGTACAGGGCGCCGAAGACCCAGGTCATCGCACCACCGGACCGCCCGATGTAGACGAACGACATGGCACCCATGCCGAGCATCATCGGCAGCATGAACATCAGTTGCATGCCGGCCTGGCCGGACCCGCGGGGCAGGGCGGGCGGGGACTGCAACATGATCTCGCCGCGTGGTGGTTCGGGCAGTACAGCCCGGCGGCGGAAGGTGTCGGCGGACATCCGGCGGTGCCTCCTCGGCCCGATGAATCGGTAACCCGTGGTCACTTTGACGGAGCAGGTCGTGGGTAGTTTTGCCGTTTAAGGGCTCGCGCGCATCAACCTACGATGACCCGCAACCATCCGGGAACCGGCCCAGCGCGGTCGAAATTGTCCGGCCCGGTGTGACGCGGGCCGGGTGATCTGGCGGGAAGGTGCGAACGATGACGACAAACTCGTCGTACCACGTGCGGCCGGATGCCGTACGTGGAGTGGTCGGCAACATCGTCGGCCTTCTGCTCCAGGCGTACAGCACGGTGCTGGAGCTGGAGCGGCTCACCCTGTCACCGACGTCGTTCGCGAAGCTGGGCTCGCCGGTCGCGTCGGCGAACATCGCGATGCAGGGGCAGGTCGTCGGCACCATGCGGACGCTGCTGCAACTGCTGCAGGAGACCAACGACCTGGTACACCGCAGCGCCAACGACTACGACGACGCGGACCAGGCGGTCGCCGCCGCGCTGGGCGGGGCGTCCACCGGCAGCGGTGCGGCGCCCAGCGCCGCCCTCGCCGGCTACGCGATCAACGACAGCGCGGGCGCGGCGGGGGAGCCCGGGTCGGTCGGCAACGTGCTGGACTATCTAGGCCGGGCGGGGCTCGGCGAGCTTTCGGCCCGGCCCCTGACCGAGGTGACCTTCCGCGACGCGCGGGACTTCGCCGACTGGCTCGACCGCAGCCCGGCCAACCAGGAACGGGTCGGCCTGTTGGCGGTCTACTCGGGCAGCGGGCGGGACGTGCCCGGCCTGGTACACCCCGGCGACGTGGTGGTCGTGCAGCCCTTCGTCGGCGACGGTGGCCCGGTGATCGGTGTCGCCGGCGCGAACGGCCAGCTCTACAACCACGGGGCGGTCGGCTCGGCGGCGGAGTTCGGACGCGTCCGGGTCTACCGCCCGATGACGGATGCGACGTCGCTGTGGTGAACCCCGACGACGTGAAGCCGAGAGAGGTGCGTCGTGTTTGACATTCCCAACTCGGGCGCGATGGACGCCGCTGCCAGCGGTCGTGGGCCCGGCACCGTCGCGCTGCCCACGATCGTGGGCGGTAACCCGCAGGCGATCCTCGCCCACGCTGCGGCGTTGACCGCGCGGGTGGCCCGGCTGGTCACCCTCCTGGCCGACCTGGAGCGGGCCCGCGAGCAGCTTCGTGAGGTGTGGTCCGCCGGATCGGCGAGCGACTCCGTGGTGCAGAAGCTGACCAAGTCCTTCGCCAGCTTCCAGCAGATCATCGAGACCGTGTTCGCCGGCGTTCGGGAACTGGAGGGTGCCGCCGCGCAGCTGACCACCGCGCAGACGGCCTACCGGGCGGTGGTCGGCGCGGTGAACCCGACGGTCGCCGCGCTGATGTCCAACCCCTACACCCAGGCGGCCGGCCGGGCGCTGGCGGTCAGCACCACCGGGATCCTCAAGGCGTTCCTCACCGGGATCGGTGGCATCCTCACCGCCATCGGAGTGACCAACCTCGGCCAGATCCTGACCGGCCTGGCCACCATCGTCGGCCAGATCGAGCAGTTGTTCTCGAAGAACAACGACGGTGGCTCGGCGTCCGCCGCGGCGCTGCCGGCCGGGAGCGCGGGCAACCCGGTGCTCGCGCCACCGCCGATGGCCGGCATCGCCAGCGGGGCGGGGCAGGCGGCCCTGGGCGGCGGCTACGGCATGCCGTCGTTCAACGGCTCGGGCTACCCGACCGGTGGCTCGATGAGCAGCTACCTGCCCTCGGCGCTCGGCACCGACCAGTGGGTCGCGGTCCAACCCGGTCAGTCCTCGCCCTCCTCCGGTGGGACGCCGGTGACGACGACGCCCACCGGCCCGGTGCAGACCCTGCCGATCCCCCCGTCCGGGTCGGTGGACGGGCCGCCGTCGTCCGCCCCGTCCGGGCCCGGTGCCGACGGCGACGGCGACGAGGTGACGGTCACGGCCAGCAAGGGTGACCTGACGGTGACCGTCGAGGTGCCGGTGGACACCGGACGCGCGTTCGACATCGAGGTCACCGCCAGCTCCGGCGGGCAGAGCGTCGACGCGGACATCAGCGTCGGCGCCGACGGCTCGGTCAAGGTGGACTGACCGGTGGCCGGCGCCTCTTCCGTCCTGGTCGGCGGCACCGTCAATCTGTCCGGCGCGCTGTCCTGGCTGCTCGACCGGTACGCCACGGTGCTCGCCGAGTACCGCCGGCAGCTCACCGGCGACCCGGCCGGGCTGCGGGCCGTGGCCCACTCCTACCTGGCGATCGCCGACCGGGCAGCGGGTGTCTCCGGCGAGCTCGACCGGCGCCGCAGCGGACTGTCGGCGCACTGGCACGGCTCGGCGTACGACGCGTTCGGCGCCGCCGCCGGCCGGGTCAGCACCGGGCTCGACGGCACCGAGGCGCGGCTGCGCCAGCACGCCGCCGCGCTGGACCGCGCGGCCGGCGGACTCCAGGCCGCCGCGAGTACCGCCGACGTGGTCATCGCCCGGTTCCGGGCCAACGCCCAGCTCCTGGTGGCCGCCGCCCGGGCGGTGCCGAGCAGCCAGGTCTCCGCCCTGCTCGGCCAGGCCCGAAGCGTCGGCGAACAGGCGTTGAGCGCGATGCGCGGGGTGTGTGACCGGCTCGGTACGGTGCTGGCGCAGGTCGCCACCGAACTCGGCGGGCCGCACCCCGCGGGCGCCGCCGGTCCGGCCGCCGCGGCCGGCGCCGACGGACGTCTCGCCGCGGAGTCGGTGCTGGCCGCGCTCGGCGGGGACGTCTCGCCGGCGCAGTTCCGCCAGAGCATGGCGCAACTCGCCGTGATCACCGACCGGGTACGCGCCGGCCAGCCACCGTCCGCCGAGGACAAGGCCTTCCTGACGTCGTTCTACGGCGCGCTCGGCGACCGGGTGTTCGACCTGCCGGGTTATCTCAAGGCCACCGAGCACCGCTACCAGACCAGCCTGTTCGGCATGTTCGGCGAGACCGCCCCGGGCTTCGCCCCCGCCGACCGGCAGGCGATGCTACGGACCGTCGGCAACGGCATCCTGACCCTCTCGCAGGACCCGGCCGACCTGCCTGCCGCGATTCGCGACCTGGTGCACACCCCGGCGGCCATCGAGACCAACATCGGCACCAACTCGTTCGGCTTCACGCAGGAGGTGCCGTCCGTGCCGGGCCGGGCGCCGCTGACCGGGGCGATCGGCGAGACGGTCTACACCAACCGGCTGGACGTGCCCCGCTACGCCCAGTGGGAGGCGTTGTCCCAGCTCACCGGCGCGGCCGACCGGGACCTCGTGGCCGGAGCCGACTATTCCGCCGCGGTGACGCGTCGGGTCGGTGAGATGGCCGACGTGACCCAGCGCCTGGACGACCTGTCCCGGCACAGCCCCAACCAGCCCGGGTACTACGTGTCGACCGACGACGCGGTGCTCTGGGACAAGTCGCGGGTGGACGCGACGCTGACCCCGCTGCTCGACGTGTCCACCCGTAACCACGCCGCCGACGCGGCGCTGGCCAGCGACGGCGAGACGCTGCGCCGGCTGGCCGGCTTCGGCTGGGCGGACGACGGCCGCACCGCGGGCCGGGTCGTCGACTGGATCGGTGCCGCAACAGCCGATCCCGTCGAGCACGACCTGGCCCGCGGTGCGTACGTCAACCTCACCCAGACGATCACCGACCCGGCGTCGTACCCGCAGACCCTGGCCGCCATGCGGGAGAACCCGCACTTCGCCGAGGCGATCGCCCGGGCCACCGTGCCGAACATGGACCTGTACGCCCAGCCGCTCGACGGCCTGGACACCGATCCGGCGGCGCAGCGCCTGGGCAGCACCGACGCCCGGCACATGCTGATGCTCGGCCAGGTCACCCAGGACGGCCGTGACGAGATCAACGCGGCGGCCGACCTGTACCAGGAGTACCTGCTGCGCCAGGCCGACGCCGGCACCATCCCGATGGAACAGGCGGGCCGGTACGCCGGCAACGTGGACGGCCTGACCAACGCCGCGGCCGCCAACGCGATCTGGCACGCCAACGTGCAGGACGCCGAGCAGGCCACCCGCACGGCGCAGGAGGCGTACGCCCGGCAGGTGGCGATCGCCAACGCGGTCAAGGACGTGGTCGGGTTCGGTGTCGGCAAGCTGCCGGAGGTCGGCTCGTTCGCCGGCTTCGCCTTCGGGCAGGCGGCCAACGTCGTCACCGGTTCCCTACAGGCGCCCGCCCTGGTGCATCCGCAGGGCCTGCCCACCGAGGTCTTCCACCACCCGCAGCTCACCGGCAACGGGACGGTCTACACGGCGGCCGGCGACCTCGCCAGTTTCGAGCTACGCACCGGCGGATCGGCGCCGACCGTGCCGGTTGGCGCGCTGCATGGCGCGGCTGCTGAGGAGGCCGTACGGTGGGCCCGGGCTGATCCGGGCCGGGCCGACTACATGGACGCCTACAGCACCGCCGCGCAGTACGTGTATCTCGGGAACCTTGCGACTCATACCCGTGAGTCGATCCAATACGACGTGCAGGGGCGGCGGCCGTAGCCCGGCGGCAGGCGACGGCAACCGCGGGTGGCGGTGACACCGGAGGGAAGACGACAGATGGAACCGGCGATCGAGGATCTGCTCGCCCAGGTGCGTGAGCAGCAACAACGGATCGAGGAGATTCAGCGCTCGGTGACGACCATGGAGCTGACCGGGTACGCCGGCAACGGCGACGTCACCGTGAAGCTCAGGGGCGACGGCCGGTTCACCGAGGTGACCATCGACCCGCAGGTGCTGCGTCGCTACGACGCGCACACCCTCGGCCAACTCGTGCTGGAGGCGGTGAACGACGGCCTGGCCAAGCTGGCGGCGGCCAGTGAGGCGAGGTACGCCCCGCTGCTCGGCGAGGCCCAGCAGTGACCACCGCGCTCGCTCCCCGGCGGGTCACCGTGGTAGCGCCACACGCCCGTCTCGACGTGTCGCTGCCGACGCAGAGCACGGTGGCGGAGCTGCTTCCGCAGTTGGTCCGGCTGCTCGCCACCAACGCTGACCGGGCCGGCGGGGTCGGCTGGGAGCTGCGCCGCTTCGGGGGGCCGCCGCTGGACGGCGCGGTCACCGTCAGCGGCGCCGGGGTGCGCGACGGCGAGGTGCTCTACCTGGAGACGGTCGACCGGCGGGCCACCCCGATGCTCTTCGACGACGTGGTGGACGCCATCGCGAGCGCCGCCGCGGACCGGCCCGGGGTGTGGCGGGCGGCGGTGTCCCGGAAGGTCGGCGGTGCGGTAGCCGCGCTGGCCTTCACCGCGGTCGCGGTCGCGGTCGGCCTCAGCGGGCTCGCCGCGTCGGCCGTCGCGCTGCTCGCCGGCATCCTGGCCCTGGTGCTGCTGCTCGCCGGTGGGGCGATGTCGCGGGCGTTCGGCGACCGAGGTCTCGGTGCGGCGGTGGCCGCCGGTGGCGTACCGGCCGCGCTGATCGGCGGGCTGGCGGTGCTCGGTGGTCCGGGCGCGGCGATGGAGTTGACCGCGGGTCGGCTGGCGTTGGCCGGCACGGCGGTCACCCTCTACACGGCGGCGGCCGCCGTGGTGGTGGCGGAGCAGCGGTTCGCCGCCGCCGCGGTGGCTGCCGCGGCCGGTGGTCTCGGCGCGCTCGCCGACCTGCTCACCGCCTCCTCGCCCGCCTCGGTCGCGGCGGTCACCTGTTGCGTGGCCGTGGTGGCCAGTCCGGCGCTGCCGATGCTCGCGCTCCGGCTCGGCCGGCTGCCGTTGCCCGGGGTGCCGACCGATGTGGAGGCGTTCCGCCGGGACGAGCGGCCGACGCTCGGACCCGAGGTGGTCGGGGACACCGAGGCCGCCGAACGGATCCTGACCGGTCTGCTCTGGGGCCTGGCGGTCATCGTGGCCGGTTGCGTCGGGATACTCCTGTCCGGCGGCGGTCGCTGGGCGTGGGCGCTGGCCGGTCTGGCCGGCGCAGCGCTGTTGCTGCGCGCCCGCGCCTACGTCGGCCTCGGCCAGCGGGCCGCCCTGTTGCTGGCCGGTGCCGGGTCGGTGCTCGGCCTGACGGCTCGGGCGAGCCTGGCCGGCGGACCCGGAACGCGGCTGCTCCTCGCCGGGCTGCTCCTGGTGACCGGAGTGGTCTGCGCGACGTACGCGGTCCGGGCCGCCGCCAACACACCGTCGCCGTACTGGGGCCGGCTGCTCGACGTGGTCGAGTTCCTGGTGCTGCTCGGTCTGGTGCCGGTAGCGGGCGCGGTGCTCGACATCTACGGCGCGGTACGCGCATGGGGTGGCTAACCCACCGGCAGGCCAGCCAGCGGCAGCGTCGCCCAGGCCGCCTCGGCATGCGCCCCGTCCAGCGGGACCAGGTCCCGGTCGAAGTCGGCGGTGGCCTGCCGGACCGCCTCGGCGACCGCCTCCCGGGCCGGGCCGGCGGGCACCCCGAGCCGGACCAGCGCCGTGCTGCGGGTTCCGCCGCCGCGTTGCCGGTCCCACCGTACCGACACGGTGCTGACCAGGGCCGGTGTGGCGGCGTGCCGGCGCAGCAGCGTGGCCACCTCGGTCAGGCTCCGGGCGGCTCGGCGCGGTCGGTAGCAGACCTGGTGCAGCATGCCCAGCGACCAGTAGTGCCAGGTCTCGGTGCCGGGTTCGTCCGCGCGCCGCGAGTCGACACCGAGTACGGCGGCCCACGCGTCGCGCAGTTGACCGCCGTCGAGCGTGGTGACCTGATGCCCGGCGGCCCGCAGGTCGGCGGCGAGCCGCAGCGCGGCCGTGCCCGCGGCACG
Organism: Micromonospora sp. MW-13; assembly: GCF_003434305.1. GTDB lineage: Bacteria > Actinomycetota > Actinomycetes > Mycobacteriales > Micromonosporaceae > Micromonospora. The sequence continues at coordinate 168,904 of NZ_QKKX01000044.1, read as the reverse complement.
TACCGCCCCGGTCTGGCCGCCGCCCCGGGCCCGGACCGCCCGGGCGGCCGTCTCGGGGTCGAGCCGGATCGCTATCCAGCGCGCCGCGGTGCCGGTGCCGGGCGAGACCAAGTCGACCAGTTGCGCGCCGGCCAGCGGCAGATCGGGGTCGTCGTAGCGGGACAGCAGCCGGCGCAGCAGGTCGTCGAGGTCGCCGTCGGGTTCGACGCGCAGCAGCGCGCTCCACGAACTGCCGTCACCGGCCAGCCCGATCCGGTTGCCCGCCCGGTCCGCCTCGGTCCGGGTCCGCAGGCCGGGCAGGGCCGGCCGGGCGTGCCGGGACCGACGCCGGAAGCGGTGCCGGACCAGCACCCAGTCGGACAGCCACCGGCCGTGCCAGCGCACCCCGGTGCCGAGCAGCACGACCGCTGCCACCCCGGTGAGCGTGCCGCCGACCACGCCGGACGGCCCACCGGCGGCCACCGCGCCCAGCACCGCGCACTGCCAGAGCACCAGCCGGCCGACGCCGAGTCCACGCAGGCTGCGCTGCCCCACCGGTGGTACGGGCATCGGCGGCCCAGCCCGGTGCCGGGTGGAACTGATCGGCGGCGCGGTGGCCGGTGCGGCTGTCGGCATGGCTCGGCTCCCTGGGCTCGATGTCGTCGGCGATCCGTACCTTGTATCCGTAGTTCTAGTGCACCGGGCGTGCACCGCACCATGGCGGGGACGAACTGATGTGGACACAGCGCGACCAACTACAGGCCTACCAGTTCCTTCGCCGCCGGCTCGTCTCGGCGCTACAGGTCGGTGACGCCAACCACCCGGTGTCGCCGAGTCGCCGTCTGGTCATCGGGTGTGCGCTCGGCGCGGCGGTCACCCTGCTGGTGACCGCCGGCTTCGGGGTGTACGGGTTCCTGCGGCCCGGCGCGAACACCGACTGGCGCAAGCCCGGCCAGGTGGTGATCGACAAGGACACCGGAGCGGCGTACGTGATGGGCGCCGACGGGTTGCTGCACCCGATGCTCAACTACGCCTCGGCGCGGCTGCTCGCGGGCGGTGACGGCACCGCCACCAGCCGGGTGTCGAGCAAGTCGCTGGCGGGTGCGCCACGCGGCGTCCCGCTCGGGATCCCCGGCGCGCCGTCGTCGTTGCCGGGCCGGGACCGCCTGTTGACCGGGCCGTTCACCGTCTGTGCGCAGATCGCCGACGGCCGGCCGGCGGGCACCGCGCCGGTCACCACGGCGCTGGCCGGGGTCGCGCCGGTGGGCACCGAGGTGGACGCGGCGACCGCGTTGCTGGTCGCCGGCCCGGACGGCACCGAGCACGCGCTGGTGGCCGGGCGCCGGCACCGCATCGCCGACCCGGCCACGGCGGTTGCCCTCGGCTACGACGCGGTACGCCCGCTGCCGGTCAGCGGGGCCTGGCTGAGCGCGGTTGTCGCCGGTCCGGACCTGCGACTGATCACGGTGTCCCGGGTGGGCGCCGCCGGGCCCCGGGTCGGTGACCTGAGCACCCGGGTCGGCCAGGTGCTCGCCGCCACGACCGTCGGCGCCGAGGCCCGCTACTACCTGGTCCACGCCGACGGGCTGCTGGCGATCGGACAGACCGAGGCGGCGTTGGTGCTCGGCAATCCGGCCAACCGGGCGGCCTACCCGGACGGCGCGGCGCGCGAGATCGCGGTGACGCCGGCCGACGTGGCGCAGTCGAAGCCGGTGGCCGGCACGGCCGCCGGGTATCCGGCCCGACTCGCCCCGCCGGCCGAGGTGCCCCAGGAAGGGGCTGCGGTGTGCGCGACGGTGGACGGCGATCGGGCGGTGGTCAGGCTGGGCGCCGCCACCGGTGTGCCGGCCGGGGTGGCGCCGATGGCGGCCGGTGGTGGCACGGGGGCCGACACGGTGTTCGTACCGGCCGGCAGGGCCGCGGTGGTGCGCGAGCGACCGACACCGCAGGCCGTCCTCGGCGCCGTCTTCCTCCTCACCGACCAGGGCGTGCGGCATCCGGTACCGGACGGCGACGCGCTCAAGGCGCTCGGGTACGGGGCGGTTCGGCCCACGCCGGTGCCACCGACCGTGCTGGCGCTGTTCCCCGTCGGCCCGGTGCTGGACCCGGCCGCCGCCCAGCGGCCCGCCGCCCCGGCCGCCGCCCCCCGGGCCACCGGCGCGGGGGAGACCCGGTGACCGGCGTGCCGACGATCGAGGTGTCGGTGGTGGAGGACCACCCCCTCTATCGGGCCGCGCTGGTCCGCGCGCTCGGGGACGCGCCGGACGTCCAGGTCGGGGTGACCGCCAAGTCGGTGGAGGAGTTCGCGGCGTACCGGCAGCCCGGCGGGGGAGTGGTGATCCTCGATCTGCGGCTGCCCGGGGCACGCGACGCGGCGGCGGTGGTCGCGGTCGCCGGGATGGGCCACCGGGTGCTGGTGGTGTCCGCGCACGGTGACCAGTCCGACGTGCTCGGGGCGATCGCCGCCGGGGCCCGCGGCTACCTGACCAAGGACGCCGACGCCGACGAGATCCTCCGGGCGGTACGGGAGATCGCCGCCGGCAACACCTACGTGTCGCCGACCCTGGCCTCGATCCTGCTGGACTCGTCCCGGGGACGGCAGCCGCTGTACCGGGTGCCGTTGTCCGACCGGGAACGTCAGGTGCTGTCGCTGCTGGCAGCCGGCGAGCGGGACCAGGACATCGCGGAGGCGTTGATGATCAGTGTCCGTACCGTCCGGTCCCACCTCGACCGGATCCGGGAGAAGACGGGGCGTCGGCGGCGGCCGGAGCTGACCCGGCTGGCGATCGAGGAGGGCATCGCCGCGCCCGCGCAGGACCGCTGACGGGCCGGCCGACCACCCGGACGGCGGTGGGTGGCGGCTCCTGGACCGGGCGACATCGCGCAGCGGCGGATATTCCGCAGGGCAACAACCTCGACCGCTCGGCGGTCCCCGACAGTCCACTGTGTACGGTGGCGATCTCATCCCGCTCGGCCGGCGTCCTCGCGGGCGGTCACCGGGCCGTACCGGTCGGTTGCCGCGCCGGAAGGCCGACCTGCGGGGCAGCCGAACCCTCATCGGAGGAACTGCGAATCATGTACGACGCGATAGTGGTCGGTGCCCGCTGCGCGGGCGCCTCCACAGCCCTGCTGCTCGCCAGGCAAGGGCACCGGGTGCTCGTGGTGGACCGGTCGTCGTTTCCCAGTGACGTCATCTCGACGCACTTCCTGTGGCCGCACGGGATGTCCTACCTCAACCGCTGGGGCCTGCTGGACCAGGTCACCGCGGTCACCCCCACGCACACGAGCGTCGACATCGTCAACGACGGCATCCGACTGACCGGATCGGTGCCGACGGACCTGCTGCGCGAGCACTTCCGGGACCTGCACGGCGACGACTCGGGCGTGGTGGGGAACTACGCCTCCGTCCGCCGCCGGGTGCTGGACGAGATCCTCGTCGAGGCCGCGGCCAAGGCAGGCGCCGAGGTCCGCACCAACTCCACGGTACGGGAGCTGATCGTGGAGGACGGCCGGGTCGTCGGCGTGCGGGGGCGGGCAGCCGACGGCCAGGTGTTCGAGGAGCGGGCCCGGATCGTGATCGGCGCCGACGGCCGGAACTCGTTCGTCGCGCGCGCCCTCAAGCTGCCCAAGTACGACGAGCGGCCCCGGTGCACGTTCGCCTACTGGAGCTACTGGTCCGGCTTCGACCTCGGCTCCGGGCAGATCCACCGGCGGGGCCGGCTCGGCTGCGCGGCGGTGCCGACCAACTTCGGGCAGAACATGGTCCTGGTCTGGGGGCCGAGCGAGTGGTCCCGGGAGTTCCGCGCCGACGTGCCGGGCAACTACCAGCGGGCGCTGGACTTCGTCAGCCCCGAGCTGGGCGAGACGGTCCGCACCCGGGGCACCCGGGAGGAGCGGATCTACGGCACCCTGGACCAGTCGGCCTTCCTCCGGCCGCTGCACGGGCCCGGCTGGGCGCTCGTCGGCGACGCCGAGTCCGCCAAGGACCAGTGCACCGCGATCGGCATGACCCACGCCTTCCGCGACGCGGAGCTGGTCAGCGCCGCCCTGGACCGGTGGCTGACCGGGGAGACGTCGATCGACGAGTCGATGGCGGCGTACGAGGGCCGCCGCCGCAGCCAGAACGCCGCCGCCTACTACGACTACGTCTGCACGTTCGCGGAGATGCGGCCGTACCGGCACGACGAGCTGCAACTGTTCGTCGCGTTGCGCGGCAACCAGGAGGAGACCGACCGGTTCATCGCCACGCACGCCGACGTCGCGCCGGTCTCGGAGTTCTTCCAGGCGTCCAACCTCTTCCTGCTCAACGACGCCGCGAAGGAGTCCTCGGCCGACTACCCGGTCTTCGACGACTTCGCCGCGACGTCCCGCATGTACCAGCAGAACCTCTTCGCCTGATGCCGCACCAGGGAGCCGACACCGTGACCACCACCGACCTGCACCAGCGTGACGACGGCGAGCTGATCGAGGTGATCCTGCACGCCGCCCAGCGCGGGGACGTCGAGACCATGACGCGTACCGCGGCCGAGGTCTCCGAGATGACCCGCAACTGGGCCGCCCACATCCCGTGGGACGACTTCGCGACCCTCGACCGGTCCGGGAGCGACGGCGAACTCGCCCAGGTCGTCGCGGACCTGACGGAGATGTGGGAGCCGGCCCACCTGCGCAACCCCGTCGACCCGGACGAGGAGTACGCGCTGGACAAGAACGCCTACGACTTCTACCGCCCCGCCGGCCGGAACCTGCTCGCCCGCACCGAGGACTTCTACGGCTGGGTGCAGGCCCGCCGCCGTACGGAGACCTGGCAGTACTCCCGGGTGCTGGAGGCGGCCCCGGACAGCGTCGCCCAGATCACCAACGACCTGGGCCGGCGGACCCGGGGCATCAACTTCAACTCGCAGGACTACCTGTCGTTCAACACCCACCCGACGATCCGGGAGGCAGCGGCCCGCGCGATGCGCGACTACGGCCCGCACAGCGCGGGCTCGCCGATGGTGCTCGGCAACACCCGGATCTCCGACGACCTGGAGGCGGCCCTCGGCGACCTGGTGCGGCTCGAGCACGTGACGCTCTTCCCGACCGGGTGGGCGGCGGGCTTCGGCGCGGTGGTCGGCCTGGTCCGCCAGTCCGACCACGTGCTGATCGACCGGCTGGCGCACTCCTGTCTCCAGCAGGGCGCCCGGGCGGCGACCCGCAACGTGGTGCGCTACGAGCACCTCAACGTCGAGGCGGTCCGCCAGCACCTGGTCGACATCCGGTCGCACGACACCCGCAACGGCATCCTGGTGGTCACCGACGGCCTCTTCTCGGTGGACGCGGACTGGCCGGACCTGGTGACCCTCCAGCGGGTCTGCCGGGAGTACGACGCCACCCTGCTGGTCGACGTCGCGCACGACCTCGGCTCGATGGGGCCGGGCGGTACGGGTGTGCTGGGGATGCAGAACCTGCTCGGCGAGGTCGACATCGTCATGGGCGCGTTCTCGAAGACGTTCTGCTCCAACGGCGGCTTCGTGGCGTCGAACTCGCCGGCCCTCAAGCAGTACATCAAGATGTTCGGCGGCTCGCACTTCTTCTCCAACGCGCTCTCCCCGGTGCAGACCGCCGTGGTGCGGGAGGCCGCGCGGATCATCCGCTCCCCGGAGGGCGACGAGCTGCGCGCCCGGCTGTTCACCGCGATCCACGCGCTGCGCGACGAGCTGACCGGCCGGGGCCTGACCTGCATGGGAGAGCCGTCGCCGATCGTCCCGCTGCTGATCGGCAACGAGAAGCTCGCCCGCACCGCGAACCGGCTGCTCTTCGACCGGGGGGTTCTCGCGTTCATGGTGGAGTTCCCGGTCACGCCGACCGGGTCGTCCCGGTTCCGGCTCCAGGTGCAGGCCGGGCACGGGCCCGAGGAGGCCCGGGAGGCGGCCCGCATCATCGAGGGCGCGATCGCGGACTCCCGGGCGTACCTGTCCAGCGCGTTCGGCAGCGCCCCCCGGTAGCCCGACGGGCGGGGCACCGGGGCACCCCCGGGCCCGGTGCCCCGCCCGGCGTCATCGCCGAGAAGTAGAATCGACGGTCACCAGGACCGCCCGACGCCGCCGGGTGACGAGCGTCCGGGTGGCTCAGTGGCCCCCGCCCCGCCCCCGAGGGCGTCGAGCAGGTTGTCCACCGCCGCGTCCGACGCCCGGCGGACGCTCTCGGCCGTCGCGGCGCCCAGGTGCGGCGTCGGCACCACGCGGGGATGGGCGAGCAGGGCCGACGGCTCCGGCGGCTCGCGGTCGAAGGCGTCGACCGAGTACAGCGCGATCCGGCCGGACTCCAACTGCGCCAGCAGGGCCGCCTCGTCGACCAGGCTCGACCGGGCCGTGTTGAGCAGGACGACGTCGTCGCGGACCAGGGCGAGTTCGGCGGCCCCGAGCAGCGGCCCGCCCGGTGACGGCGGGACGTGCAGCGACACGACCTCACTGGTGCGCAGCAGGTCCTCCAGCGGCAGCAGCGGCACGTCGCCGCCGTCGGTGACGAACGGGTCGTGCGCCACGACCCGCATGCCGAGGCCGCGCGCCAGGTGGGCGAGCCGGCGCCCGATCGCGCCGAAACCCACCACGCCGAGGGTACGCCCGGCGGCCTCCCGCCCGGTGCTGCGCGCCCAGCGGCCGGTGCGCAGGGCGGCGCTGGCCTCGGGCAGGCCGCGCAGGCCCATGAGGGTGAGCGCGAGGGCGAGTTCGGCGACGCCCTGGGCGTTGGCGCCCCGGGCGGTGAGCACCTGGATGCCGGCGGCGTCGGCAGCCGTGCCGTCGATGCCGTCGCGGCCGGCGCCGTTGCGGCTGATCACCCTGAGGGCGTCGGCGTGGGACAGGACGTCGGCGTCGATCCGGCGGCTGGGGCGGCAGCGGGCGTCCGCCCCAGCGCCAGCTCACGCGCCTCATCGCCCTCCGCAGGGCGCCCTCCGGCGCCGTTGCGGCCAGGGTGCCCGTGCCCCTTGCCGGGCAATTGCTATACGGTCGGCGGGTGATGGTCGAGGAGCACTGGTGGAACGGAGACACGACCCGGCGCGGGCGTCGAGACGTGTACATCCGCACCGACGGTCGGCGTTGGGACGTCCAAGCACAGATCGGCGGCGAGTCCGGGCGTTCCCGGGTACAGGAATGCCCCAGTCGGGCGTCGGCGACCATTCTCGCCGGCGCCTGGCGTGGCAACCATCCTGCCTGGCGCGAGCTGCCGCGCTGACGCCGGGGCCGACCGGCACGGCTCCGCAAGGGCCGTGCCGGTCGGCCCCGACCGCAGGCGCCACCGGCCGGGGTGCGGGGCCGTGTCAGGATGTGGCGGTGTCGTATCCTCCTCATCCGTCGTACCCGCCGATGCCCGGCGCCGTCACGCCGCTGATCGCCTACCCGCACCCGATCTCGCCGCCCCCGGGCCACGCCGTGCTCGTCGTCTCGGTCAACCGCGGGCCGTACCTCGTGCCCGCCCCGTCCACCAGCCGGTTCAAGGTCGACAGGCAGGTGGTGGCGATCCCCGGCGAGGGCACCTGGCACGTGGCCGTCCCGGCGGGTCCGCATGACGTCCGCTACACCGACTTCATGGGCATCCCCGTCATGACCACCACGCTCGTCGCCCACCCCGGGGTCCTGCATCCCCTGGCGTTCCGGTTCGGCGGCTGGCGCAACCGCGTCTACGACGGGCACGGCACCGACGTGACGAAGTTCGGTATGTGGTCGAACTACAGCATCCTGCTCGTCACACTGGTCGTGCTCGGGGTGCTCTGCTGCGGTGGCTTCGGGCTGGTCGCAGGTCTGTCCACTTCGCCCTGACCGTCGCGGCCGGCGACGGCGGCCGGGTCAGTGCCCTACCCCGGGTTCCGCCCGGTCCCGTCGCGGCCCGACTGGTCGGCGTCGGTCGTGCTCGGGCGGGGTCGGTACGGGGACCGGCATCCTGGTCGCCCAGGTCAGCGCGGTGCCCTCGACCCGTAGTCCGACCAGGGCGCCGGCGGCCGGCAGGCCGGTGGTGCCGAAGACGCGGGCGGTGATCGTCCCGGCGTCGGTGAGGCGCAGCGTGATCAGGGCGTCGTGGCCATGGAAGGCGATCGTCTCGACGGTGGCCGGTACGCCCTCGTCTGCCCGGCCGACCCGGATCTGCTCCGGGCGCAGCATGACGTCGACCTCGGTGGTGGTGGGTGCCGACCAGCCGGGGCGTGGTGGGGCGATCGGCACCGCACCCAGTGGGGTGTGCAGGGTCCCGTCGTGGACCTGGCCGGTCAGCAGGATCGCGTCCCCGATGAAGGCCGCGGTCCACGGGTCGGTGGGATGGTGGTAGATGTCGGCGGGGGTTGCGGCCTGGACGATGGCGCCCGCGCGCATGACGGCCACCTGATCGGCGACGGAGAGGGCCTCGCCCTGGTCGTGGGTGACGAGAACGGCGGTGGCCCCGTCGGCGCGTAGCGCGGCCCGGATGTCGTCGCGCAGGTCGGCGCGGAGCGCCGCGTCCAGCGAGCTGAACGGCTCGTCGAGCAGGATCAGTGCCGGCCGGGGTGCCAGGGCGCGGGCGACGGCGATCCGCTGCTGCTGTCCACCGGAGAGTTGGTGCGGCATTCGATCGCCGTGGTCGGCGAGTCCGACCAGGGTCAGCACCTCGTGGACCCGGCTGGTGCGGCGGGTCGCGCGGTCCAGCCCGTACGCCACGTTGTCCCGGACCGACAGGTGCGGGAAGAGGGCGCTCTCCTGCGGCACGATCGCCACCTTGCGTCGGTGGGGCGCGAGGTGGGTGCTGTCGCCGGCCACGGTGCGGCCGTCGACGGTGATGCTGCCGGCGTCGATGTGCTCGAAGCCGGCGACGCAGCGCAGGAGGGTGGTCTTGCCGCAGCCGGACGGACCGAGGACGGCGGTGAGGGTGCCCGGCGCTACCGTCAGGTCGACCCGGGTGAGTGCGTCCACCGGGCCGTAGCGCTTGGCCACTGCCCGCAGTTCCAGGTAGCTCACGACTGGTTCTCCTTGATCAGGACTCCGGTGCGGGCGGTCAGCAGCCAGGTGGGCACCGAGGAGAGCCCGACCAGCAATGCCGCGTACGGCGCGGCGGCGGCATAGGCGGCCACCGAGGTGTTCGTCCACAGCTCGGTGGCGAGGGTGTCGGTGCCGGTGGGTCGCAGCAGCAGTGTCGCCGGCAGCTCCTTCATGCAGGCGAGGAAGACCAGGGCGACACCGGCCGCGATGCCCGGCAGGGTGAGTGGCAGGGTGACCGTGCGCAGCACGGTCACCGGTCCGCGACCGAGCGACCGGGCGACGTCCTCCAGGACCGGCGGTGCCTGCGCAGCCGCGCCGGTCACGGCGGCGGTGGCGAGCGGGAGGAACAGCGCGGCGTAGCCGAGCGCCAACAACGCGGTGCTCTGGTAGAGCGGGTACACGACGTTGATCCCGAAGAAGACCAGGGACAGGCCGATCACCAGCCCCGGCAGGGCGTGGCTGAGGTAGCTGAGTCGTTCCAGGACGGTGGAGATCATCCCGGGGGCCCGGGCGGTGAGCAGGCCCAGCGGCAGGGCGAGCAGCATGGTGAGCGCGGCGCCGGCGAGCGAGAGCGACAGCGAGTTGCCGGCCGCGGTGGCCACCTCGGTCCAGTCGCCGGGGCGGGAGACGCCTTCCGCGAGCCGGCGGGCGAGGCTGGCCGCCGGGACACCGAGGGCGAGCAGCGCGACCGCGGTCAGGCCGCCGACGGCGGGCCAGCCCCACCGGCCCAGGTCGATCCGCGTCGGCGACCGGCGGGCGCCGCGCAGGGACGCGTACCGTCTCCCCGGTCGGCGGGTCGCCGTCTCCCCGGCGAGGATCAGCACGGTGAGCCCGACCAGCACCAGCGACAGCACCAGGGCGCCGGTGCGGTCGAAGCCGAGGTCGAAGGCGATGAAGATGGCCCGGGTGAAGGTGTCGGCGCGCAGGATGGAGACCGCACCGAAGTCGGCGAGGACGTACAGGGCCACCAGGAGGCCGCCCCCGGTCAGCGCGGGCCGGATCTGGCGCAGGGTCACCGCGGTAAAGGTCGCCCAGCCGCCCCGGCCCAGTGACCGGGACACCTCCTCCTGCGCCGGGTCGCTGCCGGCGAGCGCGGCGGCGACCGGCAGGAAGACATAGGGGTACGAGCAGAGTGTCAGTACCAGCGCGGCCGGCCAGAACCCCTCGAACCCGTCGACGGTCGACACCCAGGTGAACGCGGCGATGTAGGTCGGCACCGCGAGGGGCAGCGCGGCGAGCACCGCGAAGAGCCGCCGCATCGGCAGGTTGGTGCGGACCACCAGGAACGCCGCGCCGACTCCGAGCAGCAGGCAGCCGACGGTGACCACTGTGGCCAGACCCAGGGTGTGCAGCGCCAGTCGGGAGACCCGGCGGGTGAGCAGCTCTTCGGTGATCCGCGTCCAACCCGCCTCCCCGGTGCGCACCACCAGGTAGGCCAGGGGGATCAGGGTCACCGCGACGGCGACGAGCGACAGGGCGAGCAGGACCGGGCGCGGTGGCCGGCGGCGGAACGCCCGTCGGGAGGCGGACCCGCCGGCACGGGTTCGCCTCCCGACGGTCAACGGAGCGTTCAGGGGACGAGCCCCGATTCCTTGATCAGGTTGATGGTCGCCTCAAGCCGGTCGAGCTCGTTCAGGTCGACCGCGGGGACCTTCAACGTGTCCAGCGCCGGGGCGTACGCCGGAGCGGGAACCCCGCCGACGACCGGGTACTCGTAGGTCTTCTCGGCGAAGTACGTCTGCGCCTCGGGGCCGAGCAGGTAGTCGACGAAGGTCCGCACGTCGGGATCCTGGGCCGCCTTCTTGAGCACTCCGATCCCGGCGACGTTGACCAGTGCGCCGGTGTCGCCGTTGGGGAAGAAGTGCAGCTTGGCCTTCATCTTCTCCGGGGTGGTGCCGCGCTCGTGGGCGATCTCACCGAGGTAGTAGTGGTTGACCAGCCCGACCGCCAGCTTGCCGGCGTCGACCTCCTCTACGATCGGGGCGTTGCCCTCGCGTACCTGCGGGGCGTTGGCCTTCAGCCCGGCGAGGAACTCCTTGGCCCTGGCCTCGCCGTGCTGCACGGTGACAGCGGTGACGAACGCCTGGAAGGAGGCGTTGGTCGGTGCGACGCCGACCTTGCCCTTCCAGGCCGGGCCGGTCAGGTCGAAGACCGATGCCGGTAGCTGGGCGGCCGGCACGAGGTCCGGGTTGTAGACCAGGACCCGGGATCGTGCGGTCACGCCCACCCACTGCCCGCTGCTGGCGCGGTAGGTCTGCGGCACCTTGGCGACGACGTCTGCGGGAAGCGGTGCGAACAGGCCCTTCTTGGCCACGGCGCCGAGCGCGCCGGCGTCCTGGGCGAGGAACGCGTCGGCCGGTGACTTCTCGCCCTCCTCAAGCAGTTGGGTGGCCATCGCCGCGGTTCCGGCGTAACGGACCTCGACGGTGATGCCGGACTGCTGGGTGAACTTCTCCAGCAGGGGCTTGACCAGCGACTCGCTGCGACCGCTGTAAAGGGTGATCTTCTTGTCGGAAGCCGGGGCGGCGTCGTCGGTCGGCGCCGACTCGCCGCCGCAGGCGGTGGCCCCGAGCAGGAGAAGACCGGCGCAGGCCAGCGAGAGGAGGGGAGTTCGGACGGGGGCGCGCACGGCGGTGCTCCTTGGGTAGCTGGGCAGAGCCGGGCCCTGGCTCTTCTACTGGCTGTAGAAGTTAGCAGAGCCTAACCTCACTTAGCTACCGCCCGGGGTGCTCCCCACGCCAGCGGTGCCCGCTCACCCGATCCGGATACGCGCACTCCGCATGAGTTCGTGCAGGTCGTAGACGCACTCCCCGGTCCACACCACGGAACCCGCGGCGAGCAGGGCGGGGACGGCCGCCATCAGGCGGGACCTGCTGCCGGACCGGTCCCGCAGCAGCGATGCCACCCGACGGGGCACCGCCCCGGCCCGGGCGACGTCCGACTCGGCCGGAGTGAGGCGCAGGACGTCGGCCCGGCCCGGACGCCCCGAGGCGGCCAGCGCCGCCGCGCCGATCGCCCGGGCGACGACCCGACGGCTACCGACATCGACGGCGGCCCGCTCGTCGGCGTCCCGCTCGACGAGGTATTCGATCCGCCGCATCTCCCACCAGAACACCGGGTGCGCCGCCGCGGCGAACTGCGTCAGCCGGATCAACCGGTGATGCCGCCCGGCCAGGTGTGCCCGCTCGTGCGCCAGCAGGGCGGCGAAGTGCGCGTCGTCGAGCACGGCCCGCATGCCGGTCGTCACCACGATCCGATCCGGGGGACCCGGCACCGCGAACGCGTCGACCCGGGCGTCGTCAAGGACCACCAACTGCCCGCCCGCCAGCGCCGGTAGCTCGGCGTACCGGCGCAGGGCCGCCTGCGTCCGTCGGTGCCGGCGGGCCAGCCGTACGAGGGCGACACCCGCGACGGCCAGCATCAGCAGGGACAGCCAGGACACCCACGGCACATGCGCGGTGTCCTGCCGCACGACCTGGTCCGAGAAGTCGAGGCGACGGGCCACGGCGGGTGTCTCGGCCGCCGCCTTGACCGCGAAGGCGGCCACGTTCACCAGGCCGGCACCGGCGGCGACCGCCATCGACCAGGCCAGGACCACGGCGGCCGGGCCCGGCCGGAGCCGCTCGCTCAGCAGCCGGGCCGCCGCGAGCACCAACAGCGGGGTCACCACCACAGACCAGACGAAGTGATCGAACATGTCCCTCCTCCGATCCAAGGACCTGGCCAGTCTGCCACCATCGAGCTGACCTGCTGGTGTCGCGAGCGTCCGGGGCGGTCGGTAGGCTTTGCCGGTGGCGGCCAACGATCAACCCGACAGCGACCGGCACGGCAACCGCCGCCGCCCCGGCGAGTTGGAAGCCGAGATCATCACCGCGCTCGTCGGCGCGGGCCGCGCACTCACCCCCGCCGAGGTGCGCGAGAGGCTGGACTGGTCCCCGCCGCTGTCGTACAGCACTGTTGTGACCACCCTCACCCGCCTGTTCGACAAGGACGCGGTGACCCGCCAACGAGATGGACGCGCCTACCGCTACGCCGCCGTCACCGACGCGCCCGCCCTCGTCGCCGGCCGGATGGGCCGGCTGCTGAGGGCCGAAGCCGACCATGCCTCGGTACTGCGGCGCTTCGTCAGTGCTCTCGACGAACAGGACGAACAGCTCCTGCGCCGCCTTCTCCTCGAAGCTGGCGACTGACCCGCCCCGCCCCGGGCTGGAGACCCGGGTCACCCCGGCCGCGCTGGTGACGGGACCGCCCGACGCCTTTCCCAACGTGCGCAATCTCGAAGAGGACCGGCACGCCGCGGTCGCCTACCGTCTCGACCATGGTCCGCGCAGGCAACGCCGTGGTGCTGGGCGCCAGCATGGCCGGGCTGATCGCCGCCCGGGTGCTCAGCGACGTGTACGACACCGTCACGGTCGTCGACCGTGACGTCCTGCCCGATGCGGCGCAGCCCCGGCGCGGGGTGCCCCAGTCGCGTCAGCTGCACGTCCTGCTGGCCCGTGGGCGGCAGGCGCTCGACGAGCTGTTCGACGGCCTCAGCGACGAACTCCACCGGGCCGGCGCACCCCTGGTCGACCTCAACGGACAGGTGCACTGGTGCAACGACGGCTACCCCATGCGCCGTTCCCCGTCCTCACTCATCGGCGTGGGGGTCAGCCGCCCCCTGCTGGAGCGCACGGTGCGCGCCCGGGTGGAGAAGCTGGCGAACGTCCGGCTCTGCCCGCCGGCGGAGGCGACCGACCTGCTGAGCACCGACGATCGTCGCCGGATCACCGGTGTCCTGGTGACGCCGCGCGACGGGGCGCCCTACCGGCTCGAATCCGATCTGGTGGTCGACGCCTGCGGCCGGGCGTCGCGTACCCCGGCGTGGCTGACCGCGCTCGGCTATCCGGCCCCGGCCGAACAGCGGGTCGCGGTCGACGTCACCTATGTCACCCGCAACTACGAGCGCGACCCCCGCCACCTCGACGGCCTTTTCGGCGCGCTGACCAACGCCGTCCCTGGGCGCCCACGCACCGGCATCGTCGCCGCCCAGGAGGATGACCGCTTCGCGGTGGCCCTCAGCGGGGTGCTCGGCGAGCAGCCGCCGCTGGACGACGAGGGCTACGCGCGGTTCGCCGAGTCGCTGGGCCTGCCGCTGATCAGCCGGTTGGTGCGCGAGGCCACCCCCGTCGGCGCACCGGCACGGATGCGGTACCCGGCGAGCGTCCGGCGACGCTACGAGCGGCTGCGCCGCTTTCCGCTCGGCTACCTGGTGTTCGGCGACGCGCTGTGCAGCTTCAACCCCGTCTACGGTCAGGGGATGACGGTCGCGGCCACCGAGGGCCTGCTGCTGCGGACCCTGCTGGCCGGCGACCGGGACCGGTTGTGGCGGCGGTTCTTCCGCGGGGCCGGCAAGCTGATCGACGGCCCGTGGTCCATCGCGGTCGGCACGGATCTGCGTTTTCCCGAGGTGCAGGGGCGCCGGACGGTGCGGGTGCGGCTCGTCAACGCGTACGTGCACCGGCTCCACGCCGCCGCCCGCACCGACGCGGTGCTCGGCACCGCCTTCCTGCGGGTGCTCAACCTTGTCGACCCGCCACATCGGCTGCTGCGTCCGGCGATCGTGCGCCGGGTGCTGTTCGGCGGCGCCGCCCGGACCGCCCGGGGTCCCCGGCCCGGAGCCGACCCGGGGACCTGATCCCGGCCGGGGCCGTCACCCGACGGGCAGTCCGGAGGACCGTCCGCCCGGTCACGGTGTCGGGGCGGTGATCACCGACAGGGCCAGCAGGTCGGACAGGGGCGCGTGCCCCGGCCCTCCCGCCTGGACCCAGTCGGCGATGTCGGTGGTGACCTGGTCGTCGACCACGAGTCCGAACCAGACGGGTCGGGCGCCGCCGCGGCGGGCCTGCGGCGTCGGATGTACCACGATCACATTGGACTGCGTACAGCGGTCGAGGCAGCGGCTGGCGCGCACCTGGTGCGGCGGCGACAGTGCCCGCTCCAACGCCCGGAACTGGGCGTCGTGGTCGACCTCCGGGTGTTTGGTGGTGCTGCCGCAGCAGCAGTCCCGGCAGACCGTGACGGTGCAGCCGCCCCGGATCGGGCCCGGCCCGGACCCGGTCACCGGAGCGCCGCCACCCCGGTCGCCCCGGGCTGCCGGGGCGTGGGGAACTGGAGTTGCCACCGTGACCCGTGCCCGCTGAGCCGGATCACCGCCAACGGTGCGACGTCCAGTCGCCACGCCGCCGCCACCGGCAGCCCCAGCGCGTGCGTGATCGCCACGCGAATGACCATCGGGTGGGTCACCGCGGCGATCCGGGTGCCTCGGCCGAGTTGGCTGTCGAGCCAGCCTCCGACGCGGTCGCGCAGCGCGGCGAGGGATTCCCCGCCGTGCGGGGCGGCCTCGGGCGCGGCCAGCCATTCCCGCAGCGCGTCGGGCTGCCGGTCACCGACCTCCCGCACCGACCGGCCGGCCCAGCGGCCGTAGTCGCAGTCGGCGAGCGCGGCCTCGGCGGTGGGGCGCAGGCCGATGGCGTGCGCGGTCTGCACCGCCGCCGGAGCGGGGCTGGTCAGGCAGGCGTCGATCCGTCCCAGCGGTCCACGCCGGTCCGGCCCGGCGGGGGCGAGGGCGAGGGCGGCCGTCAGGCCGCCCTCGTCCACGTTGTCGTCACCCGCCCCGAACGCCGCCCGTCTCAGGGCGGCGGTGTGGGCGTGGGCGACCAGCCGCAGGCTGGTCGCGGTCACGGGCGGGCCGGAGTACCGGCGTCGAACGCCGACCTCCCGGGAGCGGGCAGGCGCCCGGCGTCGCGGTCGAGCGCCGGTCGCCGACCCCGGCTCATCAGGGCGGTGAACAGCAGGCCGGTCGCGGCCCAGAGCACCACCTGGGTGCCGAGGGACGCCAGCCGGAAGTTCCACAGCAGGGTCGCGGGGAAGTCGTCGGGGACCTCCTCGAACGACGGCAGCACGAGGTGGGAGACGACGGCGACCAGCAGGAACCCGCCGCCGGCCGCGCCGGCGCGAAGCCACGGCGGCGCGCCCCGGCGGATCGACCGATGGCCGAGCGAGCCGGCCCAGACCGCCACCAGGCCGAGGACCACCATCAGCAGGTAGGTGCCGGTGCGCTGGTTGATGGTGTCGGGATCGCCGACGGCCGGAGGATTCGGCGGATACTTCAGGAACGGCACGATCACCGCGCCCAGCAGCGCGCCGCCGGCGAGCAGTAGCCCGGACCGGCCGTCGTCCGCGGTGCGCAGGCGCCGACGCAGCAGGGCGTACGCGGTTGCCAGCAGGCCACCCATCGCGGCCCCGAACAGGCCGGTGGCCAGGAACAGGCCGCCGCGCTGGCCCTCCCGGCTGACCAGTTCGTCCTGGTGGTGGTCGTGGCCGACCGCGGGGGCGGCGTGCGTCGCCGCCTCCTCGATCGCGATGGCCGCCTCGATGCGCGGTTCGCCGACGACGTAGGCGAACGTCCCCGCGAGCAGGCCGGCGACCAGGCCGGCGAGCAGGCCACGGAGCAGGACGGTGACGAACGTCGGTGGGGCGGAGGTGGTGTTCAGTGACATGGGACACCGAGCAGGTGCCGGCCGTCGTGCATCAACTCGTGCAGGTACATGCCGCTGCGCGAGACGGCGCCCTGGTCGAAGGCGACCAGGTAGGCCAGGAGCAGGAGGGCGCCGACGACGGCCAGAGCCGCCCACAGCATGCGTGGGGAAGCAGCGGGACGCACCAACGGCTGGGCGGGAGTGGAGCTCGACATGAGATCAGGAACCTCTCCGGGGATGACGCGTCCCCATCGCAAGGCTGCGGACGTCCGAGCGTCCTGGCTCGCGGGCCCATCGACGATGGGACCGCTCACAGTGGCGCGACCGCGCCGGACTCACACCGGCTTTCCTCGCGACGCCGCAGATAGTGAACCTGACCGTAGCGGCTGCGGCTACGACCGGTCAATCGTCTCGTCGACGATGTGGGCCGCCGGACACCCCTTCAGCGCCCGGCGCGGGAGCGGCGAGCCGTCGGGCCGACGTGTCGTGGGCCCGACCCGGCATCACCGCCGTGCGGACCTGAGCCGGGCCGGGCGAGGGGCGGGTCCGCGCCGCACGCGGCCCCGCCCCCAGGCTCGGTCTCCGGTCGGTCAGCCCGTGCGCCACTTCTGGTTCGCGCTGCCGGCGCAGTCCCAGAGCTGGAGCCGCGCGCCGTCGCCGGCGTTCCAGTCCTTGATGTCCACGCACCTGTTGGCCTGGAGGTTGACCAGGTCGCCGGCCGCGTTCAGGGTGAACTGCTGGGCGCCGCTGCCGTTGCAGGTGTAGAGCTGGACCACCGCGCCGTTGCCGGTCGCCCCGCCGTCGACGTCCATGCACTTGTTGTTCTGGCTCTGCACGGCGTTGCCGGTGAACGTCCACTTCTGGGCGTTGGTGCCGTTGCAGGTCCACATCTGTAGCGGGGCCCGGTCGACGAAGTTGGAGCTGGGCACGTCGATGCACTTGTTGTTCCAGTTGCTCAGCACCGGGACGGCGCCACCGGGGTTGCCCGGCCCGCCGCCGCCCGTGCCGAACGGGCTGAGCACCAGGCCGGCCGCGCGGGGGTCGCCGTCGTGGACCAGCGACTCGAAGGCGCCGACGTCGTCGAAGGCGAAGGCGTACGCCTTGCCGTCGCTCATGTTGGCGTGGATGACGCGGGCGTACTGGTTGGTCGGGTTGTTGCGGTAGAACTCGGCGGCGTTCGTGCTCGGCTGCGTGTCGACGGTGCCGAGCGTGCCCCGGTTGAGGGCCGCGCAGAGCGTCCGGGAGATCGGGCCGACCACCTGGTCGTTGGGGGCGGGCAGATCACCGTCGCAGCCCCAGACGCTCGCCGACGAGGGCCGGTTGAAGGAGGCGACCACCTGGCCGGCGCTGTTGGTGAAGGTCATGACGTTGCCCGACGTCCGCCCGAAGTACCGGGTGTCCGGCCGGTCGCCGAACGGCACCACGGTCAGCGTTCTGGTCGTGTACGCGTTCCACGCCGAGGCGATGTAGGAGTCCAGGTAGGTGGTGCTGAGCAGGCCCGCGCCGGCGGCCTTGCCGGGGGCGAGCACGCGCAGCACGGTCCCGTCGGATCGGGTGTAGACCGTGTTCGCCCAGCCGGGCTGGGACCGGATGCCGTCGATGATGGCGTTGCGACCGTTGTTGACGACGTCGCCGGTCCGCTTGGTGACGCCGCTGGCGCCGGTCACGGTGACCGCGTGCGGCACCGCGAACATGTCGACCTGTGAGCTGTTCAGCCACAGCCCCGCGTCGTTGTAGGTGAACTCGCTCCAGTCGAACAGGATGTCGCGGTTGGCGTCGCCGGCCGCCCACGGCGCGGGCTGCACCAACCCGTTCGGGGTCAGGAAGAACCTGAGCTTCTCCCCGAGGGAGAAGTAGACGCGGCCGGAGAAGCCGCGCGGGAACTGGATCGTCGTGCTGCCGCCGTTGCCGGGCCCCGGGATCGACGCGTCCGGTGCTGGCGAGGGCGGGTTCTGCCCGCCGGACCAGGGGACGAACGTGCCGGCCCGGGTGACGTAGCCGAGGCGGTTGCTGGAGAGCTGGATGCCGATCACGTACAGATGGACAGCGTCGCTGCGGCCGGTGGTGTTGGTGACGGTGACGGGCAGCAGCGCGGGGCCGACGGCCTGGGCGGGGGACGCGACCACGGCCACCGGGACGGCGGTGACCAGGGCGGAGACGACGGAGAGCAGCTTTCTTCGGAAACCCACGGGAACTCCTCGCTTGCCGGGACGGGTCAAGAGAGCGCTCTCTCAGCTTCTGATTGTTAACAACGTTTGTCAATGGATGGTGGTCGGCCCCGCCCGCCGGCGTCCCGACGCCGCGCCTCGCCGCACCCGTCCGGACCCGGGGCGGCGGTTGTCCGCCTCAGCCGGCCCGGTCGATCAGCTCCCGGACGGCCGCCTGGTACTCCGCCTGCGTGTGGTACGGCCAGTGCCGCTCGACGGGCGGCGGCACGGTGTCCGCCGGGTCGATGGTCACGGCGCGCGGGTCGCGGAGCCGGACGTCGACCGCCTCGCCCGCTGGCGGGTCACACGGTGGCGGTGCGCCCCGGTGGTGCTGGAAGATCGGCCCGCCGATCGGGTCGGTGGCCCGCCAGAGGTTGCGCCACCGCCAGTCGAGCCGGTCGCCCAGCGCACACAGCGTCGGCCCGCCGAAGTAGGCCGGGTAGAGGCGGGCGTAGATGCGGTGCAGCGGGGAGCCGTGGGTGAGCAGCGCGACCCGGTGCAGCACGGTCGGGGGCAGTTGCAGGATGGTGGCCACGGCCAGGACCGAGCCGTGACTGTGCCCGGAGAGGACCACCGGGCCCCGCGTGGCGAGCGCGGACACCCGCTTGGCCAGCTCGGGCACCGCCCGGGCGGCGTAGCAGGGCGGGGCGAACGGGTGGACGGCGCGCGGCCAGAACGTGCCCAGGTCCCACAGGACCGCCACGACGCGTCGGGTCTCGACCGACCGGTACGCGCGATAGCCGACGATCACCAGGCCGATCACCAGCAGGCTGACGATCCAGATCCCGGCGTCGGTGACATAGGCGGCGAGCACTGCCGCGCCGCCGCGTTGCCCGCCGACCCGGGCCGCGAGCTGGGTGGGGCCGATCCCGAACAGGTCGAGGACGATGGTGGCCAGGCCGAGCGAGGAGATCACGAAGAAAGCGACCAGCATCGGGCCCAGCTCCTCGGTGGCGTGGGACCGGGCGATGGCCTGCCGGACCGTGCGGAGCCGGGGCGCGGCGTGCGACGGCGCCTGCGGGTAGTCCTGCTCGATGACGCGTTCGGCCAGGTCGTGTCGCCGGCGGCGGCTCAGCACCAGGGTGGCGGCGGCGGCCGCGGCGACGACCAGCAGCGCGGCGAGCCCGGCGAGCGCGGCCCACCAGTAGGCGACCGGCGGGTCCAGGGGGCCGACGCCCGGCGGGCTGGGCCGGATCGGGTCAGGGATGGTCCCGCGGTCGAGCTGGTCGGCGACCCGGAACACCAGCGTGGCGGTGAAGGCCGCGCCGACGCTCACCGCCACCGCCGCCACGAGGGGTGTGCCCAGCCCGCGCAGGAACGGGCGGGCCCCGGGCGGGGCCGCCCGTTGGCGCGCCACCGTGACGACGGCCAGGGTGACGAGCAGGATGCCCTGCGCCGCGACCAGGCCGGTGGCGCTGCCCTCGTAGCCGGGCAGTTGTCCGGCGATGGGCTGGACCTGGCGCGCGAGTGCCGCGTAGCCGAGGCTCAGGACGGTCACCCCGACGGTGGTCGCCCGCAGCAGGCCCCGGACCCGGCGGGCCTGCACGCCGCTGGTCGGCGTCGGCAGGCAGAGCAGCGCCGCGCAGAACCCCACCAGTCCGACCGCGGCGCCGAACAGCAACAGGCCCACCGGCCCGTGCCGGCCTCCCTGGAGGGCGACGAGCAGGATGGCGTCGAGGATGCCGGCGCCGATCCCGACGTGGATCTGACGCAGCCAGTCCGTGGTCCGTTCGTCGTTCCAGAACTCGGGGGCGCCGAGGTCCCCCGCCGTCCCGGCGGACTCCGGCCGTGGCGCCGACGGGGTGAAACCCTCCAACGCCCGCGCCGACCGGGCGCCGATCGCCGAGATCAGCCGCAGCGCGAGCAGCGGGACGAGCGCGAGCAGCGCCAGCCGGGGCCCCATCGGCAGCGCCGTGAGCCAGGACAGGTAGGGGCGGCCGGCCCGGCACTGGTCGTACGGCACGCACTGCCAGCCGACGAGGTTCAGCGTGATCCCGACCATCGAGAGCATGAAGGCGGCGGTGAGGGTGCCGGCGAGCAGCCGGCACAGCACGCCGAGCAGGCCGAACCGGTCGGTCGGCGTCGGACGCAGCCAGATCGCGAGGTTGACCAGCATGAACGGCAGGAGCAGCAGCAACAGGGCGCTGCGCACCGCGGCGCCGGCCGTCAGGGTGCCCCACCGGTACGCCTCGGCAACGACCCCCGTGGTGACGCCCCCGGCCGCGCCGGTGCCGGGGCGGGGCCGGTAGAAGCCGGCGTGCCGGTCCCCGGCGACGCGCACCACGATCGGGTGGTCGAGGAGCGTCTCCGCCGCCGCGCCGGAGACCCCGTGCACGCGCAACTCGACGGCCTCCCACCCGGCTGCTGTGCCCACCCGGTCAGGGTCACAGACAACTGTCGGCCCCGCTGCCGATCCCAGGAATCGCGGATGTCCCCCCGGCCCGGTGGAGCGGACCTGGCCCGTGACCCGCAGCCCAGCGACAGTCGACCCATGCCTGACGTCGTCAGGGCTTGTCGGCGGTGGCGGGAATCAGGCACATGCCGGAACTGCTCCGCCGTGGCGTGGAAGCGGCGAAGCCGGCCCGGGTGAGCAGGGCGCAGTACTCGGCGGGCGTGCGGTCACGGCTGCCGAAGAGCACCATCATCGCCAGATCCCGCAGCGCCGCTTCCGGGTCCGTACCGTCGTGGGCGTTCTCGACCAGGAGCAGTCGGCTGCCGGCCGGCATGGCGTCCCGGACGTTGCGCAGGATGTCCGTGGCGGCTTCGTCCGGCCAGTTGTGGATGACCGACTTGAGGATGTAGACGTCACCACCGCTCGGCACCGTCCGCCGGATGTCGCCGGTCTGCACACCGCACCGCTGGTTGAGGCCGGCTTCCTCCACGGTCGCCGCGGCCCGTGCGGCCATCGAGCCCTGTTCGACGGCGAGCCCGCGAACCCCTGGATACCGGGCCAGGACGCCGCACAGCAGGGTGGCGTCGCCCGCCCCCAGGTCCACCACGAGTCGCGCGTCGGTGAAGTCGTGGAGTGCGAGGACGTCGGACAGGACCCGGTTGGAGTTCCACCGCATGGTGCGGGCGAAGGCCACCGCGAGATCCGGCTTCCGAGCCGTCATCTCCCACAGCCCGCATCCGTGTCGGGCGTGGAACGCCGACTCACCGGTGAGCAGGGCGTGGTCCAGCTCCTGCCAGGCGCCGTAGTACTCGTCGCCGGCCATGAGTGCCTGGCCGTAAAGTGAACCAGGCTCGCATCGCAGTAGCCGTCCGAGCGGCGCGACGCGGTACGTACCGTCGGGCTCGCGCTGGACGATGTCGAGTCCCGCCAGGGCCGGCAGGTACCGGTCCAGCGCGGGCACCGGTATTCCGGTCCGCGCGCCGATGTCGGCGACCGGGAGGGCGTCCTCGGCCAGCACGTCGGGTATCCGGAAGCGAGCCGCCGCCGCGACGAGTTGCGTGACGGCGTGTCCCCGCAGCAGCGCGACGAGACGCTCGGTGTGGGAGGGGTCGGGCGGTACTTCCAATGTCGGACCCTTCTCGCGCGTGGAACCAAGTACCGCCCCCGGCCCCGGGGACGCTGCCGGGGTGGGCGCCGAGCAGCGCGGCACTCGCCGCGAACTGCGGTCGCCCGGTGGTCAGCGGAAGCTCAGGCAATGCCGAACGAGCAGGTGCCGAATGGTGCCGTGTCCGGAGGATCAAGCGATTGTGCGCTCACCCGGGTTTTCGGTATTCCGACCCCGACCCGGCGGAATTCGGGTCGACCTTAGTGGGGTCGCCGAGCGCCTGTCGGCACTCCGCGCACCCTGTGTCGGGCCAGGAATCGAGGAACTGGCGCCAGTGAATCATGGGTCACGCGCCGCAGCAGCGACCTGTCCGCCACGGGAGATGTCCCTTCCGGTGTGGTGGGCTGTTTCGCGGGCACGTGGCGCCGCGGCCGTCCGGACGCGCCGGATGGCCGCGGCGACGCGACGTGTCAGTGGAGGTAACGCATTTTGGCCCCCTTCCGCTCGGCGCTCGGATCGTCGGTGAAGCTGATGGCGATCCGGCAATAATCCGTGTTACGGGTAGGACGAGGCCAGGAGTGCCGCGCCCCCCGAAACGGTGAACGGCGAAACGCCGGAATAGAGTTCCAGAGGGTGGGCGCCCCCGTGCCATTCGTCAACCTGCCACAGGGGCTTCGGGGTGTCAACGTTCGACGTCGAACAATGCGTCGACATTCATATAGTGAATCTTGTGCGATACGTCCGAGGTGTGGCCGGGCGTCATTTTGGAAGGTCCCGCGAGGGGGAGGCCGGGTGCGCCTCTCGCCAGGTCGTTCCCCCGCCGCCCGGGTTCGGCCCCGCCCGTCCGGACCGCGTCCGTGCCCGCGCCGGGGTTTCCCGGTCGCCGCAGCGGGTAGCCACCCGCCGCCGTCGAACTGGCACCGACGGGGGAGGCGACAGGTGGGATACCAGGCGCGTGACGGCGAGCTGCCGGTCGACCCGGAGCACGCCGAGGACGAGGCCGGGCAGGCCCGGCTCGTGCAGGTCGGGGCCGACACCGACGTGCCGGCCCCGGACGACACCGACGTCCGACCGGACCTGGTCACCGAGGACGACGGGTCGGGCGTCGCCGGCGGATCCTCGGGCGGCAGCGGCGGTGGCTCGGGCATGGCGGGGCACCCCGACGCGGCCGGCTGAGGCCACGACGCCCGCCCCGCGTCGCCGGCCCCGCGTCGCCGGCCCCACGTCGCTGGCCCCGCGTCGCCGGCTCCGCGTCGCCGGCCCCGCGACGCCGGGCCCCGGTCGCCGACGCCGAGCTTGGCGGGCCCGGCCGAGAGCTGGTTGCGCACCGTCGCCATCGGCCCAGCTCTCAGCCACCCGCATCATCCGCAGTCCACGTCGGACCACCGGATGATCGTTCACGATCAGCACCCGGGTCTGCCCGGACATCGCCTTCGCCGCACCGATGAGGTACCCGACCGGGGACCAGCGCCGGCGCGGAAGCCGGCCGCCCGGGAAGACCAGCGGGGCGAGGAAGACCAGACCGTGCGGCGGCCACCAGGAGCCGCTGCCCCACCCAGGCCACCGGCGCGAACGGGGTCCAGCTCAACGCGAGCGTCGTCACCGCGGAGTGGACGCTCCGCCGTCCACAGTGGCATCGTCGCCGGTGCCGGCGATCGAGCGGCATCGTCCGCCGTGCCGGCGGTCGTCGGCGAACGCCCGGCGTCCTCATCGTCCTTCGACGGACCCGCCGCCCCGGGGTGGATGTCCCGGATCGGCGGGATCCAGCGGCGCCTGCCGGTCCCGACGGAGCGGGCCGAAAACATCGTGAATTATGAATGCTTTATGTAACTTACGGTCATCCATCCGTCTCCATATTGACGGAGGGTGTTCGCTGTGATGCTCTGTGTGAGGCGAGGGGAGGGTGGGCATGGAGGACACCGCAGACGTCATCGGCGCGATCGGTGGGTTCCGACGCCGCCACCCGCCCGCGCCCCGCGCCGCGCACCACCTGCGGCGTCGGTAGACGTTCGACACCGTCCACGGTCCGGCGCCGGCCACCCCGGTGGCGCGATCGTGTGACCTGGTCCCGGCCCCAACCGGTCCGGTGACGCGCGACGGCCACCGCCAGTCGCGCCGGATAGCCGCCCGCGCCGTGGGCGGTGACGCCCCAAGGCATGGCGCGGACGCGCACCGGCAGTCCCGCTCCGGGCACCCGCGCGTCCGGGCTCCACGCACCACGTCCGAAACCACGCGTACGCAGAGAAACATCGATCGTGGAGGTGTCGCACCATGAGTGACGCACACATCGGGCCGCAGGTCTCCGTGGCCCTGCGAGCCAACCGGCCCGTCATCCTCGCCGCCGGCCCCAGGGAGGTGAAGGTCGATCCGCTCGCGCCGAACGAGGTCTGGGACCTGCCCGGCGGCACCGCCTGGGTGTACTTCGCCACCGGCAACGACGTGCTGACCCGCCCGGTGATCCTGGCCGACGGCTTCAACTCCGGCCCCAGCACCCTGGAGTTCTCCTGGGCGTACCTGGAGTCCGGCGACTACGCCCTGATCAGCGCGTTGCGCGACAGCGGCCGGGACGTCGTCCTGCTGGGCTTCCAGGAACGCAGCGCGTCGATCCTGGACAACGCCGAAGCCGCCACGGCGGCGGTGCTGCGGGCGGTGGCGCAACGTCGCGGCGACGCCCCGCTGGCGGTCGGCGGGTTCAGCATGGGCGGCCTGGTCACCCGGTACGCCCTGGCCAAGCTGGAGTCCGAGGGCATCGACCACGGGACGGCGCTGTACTGGTCGTACGACAGCCCGCACCGGGGCGCCTCGGTCCCGGTCGCCCTACAGGCGTTCGCGCACTACATCCGGGACCTCGACAGCCGGTTCTCCGACCAAATGAACAGCCCGGCCGCCCGCGAGCTGCTCGCCTGGCACATCGCGGAGTGGAACGACCAGCCGGCAATCAGCCAGGACCGGCGGGACTTCCTGCTCGCCCTGGACGAGGTGGGCGGCTGGCCCCGCCGGCCCCGCCGGATCGGCGTGGCCAACGGGGTGGGCACCGGCGTCGGCAACGGCAACGCGGCCGGCGCGCTCGCCGTGCAGGGCCTCGGGCTGGCGATCGTCGGTACGAGGCTCAACGTGCAGCCCGCCGGCGACGACCAGCTCGTCGCGGCGCTGCGGGTGGTGACCACCCACACGAGGCAGGTTCACACGTCCGGCCTGCCCACCGTCGGCTCCGCCCCCGGCGGCACCCTCGACGGCTTCGGCATCCTCGCCGACACCCTCAACGCCCTGCCCACCTACCTGGGCATGCGCGCGCAGGCGCACATCCGGTCGCACTGCTTCGTGCCGGCCGTCAGCGCCGTGGCCATCCGCGACGTCGACACCGAGGAGGCGCTGTACACGCCCGTCGACACGCTCGACCCGGGCGAGAGTGAGCTCGACGAGTTCCGAGTCGCCTCGCGCAACGAGGAACACACGCTGATCACCGAGGAACTGTGCTCCTGGCTGATCGAACGCCTGCCCTGATCCTCACCGTCGACGGCGGCGAGGAACAGGTCCCACTCCGTGTCGCCCCGACGCGGGATGCCTCCGACGCACGGGCCGGAGGCATCCCGCGTCCGGGGTCGCCGAGCGGGGCTCGGCCGCCGGTGATGGAGAAGGTCGAGCCCGGTGGGGGCCGTCGGATGCGGGTCGTCCGTCCCGCCCGGGCACCGAGGTTCGGCGTCCTGTACGAGGGGCACCTCGGGGCGCAGTTCTGTCTGGACAAGCGGACCGCGACGATGTTCGCCCTGGCGTGGGGCTTCGCCGCCCGGTCGCCGTACACCCTCGTCCACCTGCCGATGTGGGCCGCCGCCGCGCCGCCCGCCTGCTCCTGGGGCCGGTCGCTCGACCTGCTTCTGCTGCACCACCGGCTCGCCTTCCCGCCGTCGCGGTGGAAGCAGGTCCGGGCCCGACTCGGGCCCGGCAGGCCGCACACGGTGACCCTGCCGGGCGCCGCGTGGCCGGCCCGACCGGCGGCCGATCACCGGTGGGCCTGGCACCGGGACTTCCGTGACCAGCTGCGGTGGGACATCGCCGCCGACACGCTGACGGTGACGGGCAGCCGCAGGGCCTTCGACCTGGTGGCGGACCAGGTCCGCGCGCTGGCCGAGGAGTGCCCGGCGCACCGCGCGCGGATGCCGCAGACGCACTGCTGCGTGGAGATCGGCATGGGCCGGCACCGGGACCACCCGAACGGGCGCCGCCCCTACGCGGAACTGCACGCCGAATACTGCCGCTGACGCGTACGCCGGCCAGGTGAGGCGGACCCGGAACCGTGGTGTCAGGGCGGCCGGGGCGACCTGCGCGGTGGCGGCCAGACGCCCAGGCGGCCACCCGGCGGTTCCCCGGCCCGGCGGCGGCCCCCGACTTCAGGCGAAGTCCTCCGTGTAGCACAGCAGCAACGTCGGGCTTCGCCGGGCAAGAGATTCGAGCTCCCGCCATGCGTCGGAGGCATCCCCCGCGTGGCCGTAGAGTCCCGTCAGATCCTCGATGAGCCGCGCGGCGCCCTGCGCGTTCGGTGGTGCGTCGGCCACGAAACCGAGCCAGGACGCTCCGATGCCGAAAAAGCGATACCCGTGCAGCTCCTCCATCCGCCGAATGACGGCGTGGTTCTGGAAGACGTCCCAATCCGAACTGAAGTAGCCGTTGGGCAGCCCCGCCAACAACAGGTCATCGCGACTGACGGGCAGGCGCTGCACGTAGACGACGTCGTCGAGCACGGCGGAGGCGTCCCGGTTCGTGGCGACGAGGGCAGCGATGTCGGCGGGCGAAGGCCGAAGCGTACCTGCGACCGCCTCCCAGGTCGTTCGGTACCGCGCGTCGTCCAGGCGGGCGACCACGTGCTCCAGCCGGGCCACTTCGAAGGCGTGGACAGCGCGCGGATCGTCGAAGTCGACCGATTCGGCGGGCCATTCGATCCGGTCGTTCCCGGCGGCGTGCATGCTCGTGTAGCAGCACTGGTTGAGGTCGTCGAGCGTGCAGAGAAACCGGGCCTCGGGGTTGGCCGCACGTGACCTGCTGACAAAGGCGAGCACCTCGTCGAGGGAACCGATCTCCGACAGCCGTGCGTAACTGAAGGAGTCAACCGGGCGGTACGCGCCGGTCTCGCCGTTCTCGACCAAACGGATCTTCATCTGGGGTGCCGGGCCTTCTCGTTGTGGCGACTCGTGGATTCCCCGAGATGATGTGCGGAATCCAGTAGTCGAGGCGTGGTGGTGCTGCCGCTACCGGCCGCGACGGGTCTGCCCTGTCGCCGGAACCGGTGATTGCGACGGCTGGGTGATGTCGAGCGAGTCAAGGACCCGCCGGCGCAGGAGCAGGTGCTGGTCTCGCAGTCGCTCCGGCGGCCCGGGTGGGGGATCGACCACGACCGGAGCCTGGACGACCTCGTCGCTGGTGAACTGCTCGCGAGTGAGGTCGACCTCGACCCCGCCGCCGAGGCGGTTCCAGTAGTGCACCCCCTGCCGCGTGCCGTCCCGTCGCAGCACGGTCCCCAGCAGCAACTCACCGCCGAGCAGCTCGCGCACCAGCAGGGCGGTCACGCCGCACTGGCCGCACGCGGGGTTCGCGCTCGACCAGTGCGGCAGGTCCACCGGGTCGCAGGTGTCCGGCGACCAGGCCGCTCGGATCGCGCCTTCGATCTCGGCCAGGGACGTCAGCAGCATGCCGTGATGCTGCCAGCCGCGTACGACAGTAACGGCCGGCGTCTGTCCGGTACTCCTGGCCGCGGCCATACCTGGCCGGCCGGGGGACCCAACCCGTGCGACCCCTCTGTGCTGCCGGAATGTGGGTGCACGGCTCCACGGCTCCGGCCGGACCGGCGCCGATGAGTGACGCTCGGAGGGCCGCCGCCGACGGTCGGCGGCCGAGCGCCACGGGTTCCAGCGGGCAGGGCGGGGTCAGGCGGTGAGCGCGCTCAGGGCGACGAACAGGTAGAGGCACCCGCCGGCGGACACCGCGATGCCGGCGACGAGCGGTGTCCAGGCCACCGCCGTGGCGGCCAGTGACCAGCGCGGGGCGCGACCGGCGAGCATCGCGTAGCCGCGGACGGTGAGCACACCGACCGCGGTCAACGTCGCCGCCATCCCCACGCCGAACGCCGTGACGAGCAGGACCGCGTACAGCGCCCGGCCGGTGAGCAGCCCGCTGACCAGGACCAGGAAGGCCGACGGCGACGGCAGCAGCCCACCCGAGAGGCCGAGCGCGACAAGCCCGCGCCGGGACCACGGATCCGTCGGTGTGCCGTCGGACGTGGACCGTGGTCCTTGCCCCTGGTGGTGGTCGGCTTCGTGATCGTGTCCATGAGCATGTCCATGTCCATCTGCCTGGGACGGCTCGGGGAGATGGCCGTGCCCGTGCCCGTCGCTGTGTCCGGGTCCGTGGCTGTGGCTGTGTCCGTGTCCGTGTCCGTGGCTGTGTCCGTGGCTGTGGCCGGTCAGGTGGCGGTAGGTCAGTTGGACCCCCACCCCGATCACCACCACCCCGGCGAGCGCCTGGAGCCAACCGGTGATGGACTCCGTGCCGAAACCGGCGACCCCGGTGATGCCGACCCAGGCGAGCGCGAGGATCAGCACGGAGAAGGTGTGCATCACCGCCACGATCACCCCGAGCCGGGCGGCGTCCCGGTACCGACCGTGCGTGCCGATCAGATACGCGGCGGTGATGCTCTTGCCGTGACCGGGGGCCACGGCGTGCGCCGCTCCGACGCCGAGCGCCACCAGCAGAGCGAGCCAGAAGACCACGCCGCCGTCGAAGAACGTGACCAGCCTGGCGTCGAGTCCGTTCAGACCGTTCACCGCCGGCCTCCCGCCCGCCGCCGCCGTACCAGCAGGACGGCCAGGCCGCCGGCGGCTGCGAGTCCGGTCCCGGCAGCCACCGCGGTGACCGCGCCGGGCCGGCCGCCGCCGGTGGCGGTGGCCCGCAGGTCGTGGCTGGTCCCGGTTGCGGTGAACAGCGCCTGGGCCGGCGCCATCGGGGTCCGGGCGGTGACCATCGTCCGGTACGCCGGATTCAGGTCGGTCAGTGCGGTGACCGTGAGCCGGACCTCGGTGACCGGCTCCGGGCAGTCGAAGCGGAACCGCGCGCCCTCGGCCAGCAGCCGCTCCAGCGGCAGCAACTCCTCCGCGCAGGTTCGGCCGGCCTGGCGGACGTCGACGTGCCGGAGCAGGTACTCCCGCACCGCCGCCGAGCGTTGCAGCTTCTGCTCTCCGGTCAACGCGGTGTCGACGGCGCCCGCGGTGGGGTCCTCGAACGCGCCGACCGACTGGCCCAGCGCCACCCAGTCGTCCTCGGCGGCCTGCCAGACCAGCGCCACCCGGGCTCCGTCGACGCTGACGCCGGCGGTGGACGGTGGACCGAACGGGTGGGCGCCGGCCGGTGCGGCCGGACCGACGGCCGCGCTGAGCGCGGCGGCGCCGGCCAGCAGCGCACCGGCCGACCGGCTGCCGGTCCGGGGCGCGCCGGCCCGGGCCCGGGTACGGATCCTCACGTGACTCTCCCTGCTCGTACCGTTCCGGGTCGGGCCGGTCGGCATCGACCGGCCCGACCCGGGACGGGGCTACTTGGTGACGGTGACGACCGGGCTGGTGATCTTCTGGTTGTCGCTGGTCAGGTAGACCACGTGGGTGGAGTTCTTCTTCGCGGTGGGCGGCAGCTCGAAGCTGTAGCTGAGCCGGCCCAGCTCGTCGGCGGTCTGGTAGCCGATGAAGACGCCGTTGCGGCCCTGCTCCGCATTGGTGTTGCGCAGGTAGACGGTCACCTTCTCGCCCGGGTCGTAGCCGTACGCGGAGACCTTGACCCGGCCCTTGGTCTCGACCGTGGTCCGGTTGACGGTGACCTGCTCACCGACGGTGTTCTCCGGCGTACGCAGCTCGTTGACGGTCCGCTCGCCGGCCGCGTTCTTGCGGATCAGAAAGCCGTCGTGGTGCTCGCCGTTGGCGTACCGCGCCTCGAACCGGATCTGGTCCGCCTGGACGTCGATGAGCTGGTAGAGCTGAATGTTCTGGCCCTTGCTGACGACCTCGGCGCCGTTGCCGGTCCAGTTCTCCCCGTTGTTGAGCGCGTACATCTTGCCGCCCGAGACGGAGACCACGTAGGCCACACCGTTGTGCACGGTGGTCGACTGGCGCTTGGCGGCGACGTTGCCTCGGCCGTACGAGTGGTCGTGGCCTTGGAGGACCAGGTCCACGCCGTACTTCTCGAACAGCGGGCCCCACTGGTCGCGGACGTTCGGGTTGTTCCGGGTGCCGGTGGTCGAGTAGACCGGGTGGTGGAAGGTGACCACCGTCCACTTGTTCGGGTTGTCCCGCAGCAGGCCCTCCAGCCACGCGGTCTGCGCCGCCATGAGCGTGCTGTTGCTCTGGTGGTTGGTGTCCAGGCCGATGAACCGGACGCCCTGGTAGTCGACCTGGTAGGCGGTCTGCTTGAGTTCCGGGTTGCCCGGGCCGTTGTCCGGGTACGGGAACTGCGGGCGCCAGAAGGAGGAGAGGCCGCCGCTGTACTCGTGGTTGCCCGGCACGGAGATGTTGTTGACCTGGCTGTCGATGAAGCCGCCGGCCTTGAACCACTGACCCCACTGCTCCTCGCTGTTCGCGGAGTCGATCAGGTCGCCGGCGTTGACGATCATCTTGGCCTCGGGCCGGTCGGCGAACGCCTGACGGAACACCCGGGGTACGGCCGAGTCGAGGTAGTTCTGGGCGTCGCCGTAGTAGATGAACGAGAACGGATCGAGGGAGCTGTCGGCGGTGGTGAAGTCCGCCCACTCGCTCCAGTTGGTGCCGTCACCGACCCGGTAGGTGTAACGGGTGTCCGGGCTCAGCCCGGTGAACTCGACGGTGTGGTACGTCGAGGCGTAGCCCAGCGAGGTGTTGACCGACGTGCTGGCGCTCGCCGGCACGGTGCGCACCGCACCGGTGGCCGGCGTCACGGAGCCGAGCGCCTTCGGCGCCGCGAGGATCTGCGCCTGAGCCCACTCCGCGGTCGCCTCGGCCCGCCAGGTCACCTTCTGCGAGGTCGCCGGAGTGGTGGTCGGGGTGAGGACCACCCGGTCGGGCATCGGCGACGGCCGGTGGACCTCGGCCGCCGGGTACTTGGCCGGGGCGGCGTCGCCGAACGCCGCCGGGGTGAGGGCGAAGCCGCCGACGAGCAGCGCCGCCCCGCCGGCCGCCACGATCCTCGTCCGTCGCGACATGGTGATCCAGGGTCTATTGCCGGAATTCACGGTAGGAAGCCCTTCAGCAGGAGGGATGCGCCCGCCGACGGTGGCGCGGCAGGCCATCGCATTACCGGCCGGCGAGTGGAAGCCGGAACGAC
This sequence comes from Micromonospora sp. MW-13, assembly GCF_003434305.1. GTDB lineage: Bacteria > Actinomycetota > Actinomycetes > Mycobacteriales > Micromonosporaceae > Micromonospora. The sequence goes on along the minus strand of NZ_QKKX01000044.1, from coordinate 137,390 downwards.
ATCCGGCTGGCCGCCAGGTGAACTCATGATCCAGAGCAGGTGCCTTCGCCGCCGGGTAACCGGGCCGTTCCGCGCCGGACATCAGCCGTCGATCTTGGGTTCAACGGGCGGGGCCTACCATGCGGCGGCGCGGAACCGCCCGCGTCACCACCTACGGAACGGACCTGCGATGACCCGGACAGCGGCGGACAGGGTGCCGCACCCCCGACCCCGGCACCGGGGCTGGGCGCTGGTCGCCGCCGTCCTGGCGGTGGCGGCGTTCCCGGCCGCCGAACCACGCCCGGCGGCCCCCCACAAGGACGACACGTTCATCACCGCGCAGACCACCGGGATCCTCAACATCGAGGGTGGCGAGTGCTTCACCGACCCCGCCCACTCGCGACGCGCCGGTGGGGTGGTCGTGCTCTACCGCCCGTGCGAGGAACACGCGGACAACCAGTCGTACGCGTTCCTGCACGCGGCGGACGGGCCGTGGGACCGGCCGGCGCTGGCGGCGTTTGCCTGGGCCGGGTGCGGTGGTGACTTCGACCGGCGGTGGACCTCCCGGGCCGCCTCCGGGCTGGACTACTACCCGATCCTGCCCACGGCGGAGACCTGGGCCGACGGCGACCGCGACATCATGTGCGTGGTGTACCGCCCGGGCGGCCAGCTCAGCCGCTCCCTGGTGCCCCTGCTCCGGTGACCGCCGGCGACCGTTCGCGGCGGCTCGTCCACCCGGTGCGGGGCGTACCGATCCGACCTTGGCGGATGGTTCCCCCGGCGGTTGTCCCGGCGGCTGCATGTCCGCGGGGGAGCAGGGCGGCGCTCAGGGCGGTCGCCTGGCGTCACGCTGGTCGGCGGTGACCGGGGACTCGGGTCAGCGCGGGACCAGACCGTTCTGGTACGCCCAGACCACGGTCTGCAACCGGTCGCGTACGCCGATCTTTGCCATCGCCCGCCCCAGGTGGGACTTGACCGTGCTGGTCTCGATGAACAGCTCCTCGGCGATCTCGACGTTGGACAGGCCCTTGGCGAGCAGCCCCACGATCTCCTGCTCCCGCGCGGTGAGCTGGTGAGCCGCCGCGGCGTCGGACGGGGGCGCCGGCCTGCGCCGCGCGAACTCCGAGATCACCCGGTGGGTGACGGCCTGGTCGACGAGCCCGTATCCGTTGGCGAGGCGGCGGACCGCGTCGATGAGGTCCTCGGGCTCGCAGTCCTTGAGGATGAACCCGCTCGCCCCGGACTCGAGCGCGCCGAAGACGTACTCGTCGAGGTCGAAGGTCGTCACCACGAGGACGGCCGGCGGCGCCCCGGCGGCGTCGGCGACGATCTGGCGGGTCGCGGCGAGCCCATCGCCGCCGGGCATCCGGACGTCCATGCAGATGACGTCCGGGTGCAGCCGGCGGGCCAGCTCGACAGCCGAGGACCCGTTGGACGCCTCCGCCACGACCTCGATGTCCCCCGCCTGCTCCAGGATGACCCGGAAGCCGGCCCGCACGACTGCCTGGTCGTCGACGAGCATCACCGTGATCATGCCGGGTCATCTCCCCTCGGGGTCGCCGTCGTGGAGCCGGCGGGCGCGTCGTCGCGTCCCGTCGGCAACGTCACTGTGACAGACCACCCGCCGGCCGGCGTCGGGCCGGCCGCGAACCGCGCACCGATCAGCTGCGCGCGTTCCCGCATGCCGACCAGGCCGACCCCGCTGCTGGCCCGTCCCGCCGGTTGGGGGCCGCGCGCGGCGGGTGCGTTCGACACCTCGAGCGTAACCTCGCGCGGCAGGAAGCGGAGCCCTACGCGCACCGGCGCGCCCGGGGCGTGCTGGCGGGCGTTGGACAGGCACTCCTGCACCATCCGGTACAGCGCGACGTCGGCGATCGGGGGCACCTCGCGCCGCGCTCCCTCGCCGACGAACTCGACCGAGGTGCCGAGGTCGCGTGCGGTGCGCACGAGGTCGTCGAGCATGGCCAGTCCCGGCACCGGGGTGTTCCCCTCCTCGTGCCCGGCGGTGTCTGCGCCGCCTCGCGTCACCGACCGCCCCCGGAGCACACCCACGACGAGTCTCAGGTTGTCGAGGGTCTCCTTGCCCTGGCCGCGGATCCACGCCACACCGGCCTTCGCGGCCGCCGGGTCGCGGTCGATCAGCCGCTCGACCGCCGCCGCCTGCACCACCATGCCGGACAGGTGGTGGGCGGCGACGTCGTGCAGCTCCCGGGCCATCCGTGAGCGCTCCGCGCCGATCGCCGCCCGCACCTTCTCCCGGTGCGCCCGGACCGCTTCGTCCGCCCGCACCCGCACCAGTTCCAGGTAGCGCCGGTGGGTGGCGACGTAGCTGCCGACGAAGGTCGCCCCCAGGTAGGACAGGGCCCCCGACGCCAGGTGGCCGAGCGCCGTGACCAGGATGTCGGGGGCCATCCCGGCGGTAACCGCGATCACCCCCGACGCCTCGGCCACCGCAGCCGCGCCGGCCAGCAGCAGCGCCGTCCTGGCGGGGAACAGGGTGCCGACGGTGTAGGCCGCGACGAGCGGTGCGACGCCACGGACCGTCGCCTCGGACGGGACCACTGCGGTGATGACGACCTGTAGGCCGACGACGAGCCCGAGGCAGAGCCGCGGGCGTACCCGACGCAGGCACAGGACCATCGCCTGCCCGCAGGCGGCGGCGACGAGCAGCCGGGCCCGCGCCGGGTCGACGGAGAGCCCGTCGACGGGTGCGACAAACCGGAGAAACGTCGTCAGCAGCACGAACGTCGCCACGGTGACGCCGGCCGCCAGCAGGCAGTCCCGCGCGAACCGGCCGGTCACTCCGAGCCTCGTGAGTCGCTCGTCGAGTTGCCGGGTCAGTCGTGGCGAGCCGGGTGCGCCGGCCGGCGCTCGGCCGGCGCCGGGGTGCTCTGCCATGGTGATGAGCGTCCTCCGTCGGGAATCGTCGGGCGTCGGCGGGTCAGTAGGAGATGTCCGGGGCGAGCAGCATGAACTCGACGGCGAACCATCCCGTACCGGCGAGCGCGAGCAGGATCAGGCCGCTGCCGGCGGTCCGGTGCCAGCCGGCGCGGCGGCGGATGTCGTCGACGAGCCGGACGGCGGCGGGCAGCACACCGAGCAGACCCATCAGTTGTAGCGCCTGCACGGCCCGCAGGGCGGCGCTCGGGACTTCCTGGAGGCCCATGATGCTGACGATGCTCACCCCCCAGCCGACGAGTGCGAGGACAGCGCCGGCGACGGCGAGGCGGCTCAGGACCCGCGCGGTGCGTCCGGCGGGGTCGCGGGGGGCGCGGCCGAGGCGGCGGCGGGCGACCGCGCCGACCGGCCAGGACAGGACGGCGAGGACGAGCACGACGGCCGACGCGGCGATCACCGGGACGGCGAGGGCGGTGCTGCGGGCGGGCCCGACCGGCAGGAGGGCGAACGCGGACTCGAAGCCGATCGCCTGCACCCGGCCGTCGGCCACCCGCATCGAGAGGGTGCGCTGCCCGCCGACCTCCCGCCAGACGTGGGGGGTGATCTCCTCGTACAGGGCGGGGGAGTCCGAGAGCGGGCCGGGCTCGAACAGCAGCCGGCCGCCGTCCTGGACGCTCACCGTCGTACGGCCGACCAGGCCGATCGCGGTCAGGAAGGTGCTGCGCATCGCCCGCGAGCTCTCGTAGGTGCCGGCGGCCAGCGCGGCGTGCTCGGCGGTGGTTGCCGCGTCGACGGCCCGGACCGGCAGGGGCTTGGCCGGCGGGAAGTAGCGGTCGGCGAACCCCGACAGGACCGCCTGCCGCAGTTCGTGGCTGTCGATCGCGCCGCGCCCGTTGCTGTTGAGCGAGATGAAGATGCCGGCCCGGTCGTCGGGGTAGATCTGCAGGTGGGAGTGGAAGTACGAGGTGTCGCCGCCGTGGCCGAGGATCCGGTGGCCGTTGCGGTTCTCCTCGAAGAACCCGAGAGTCATCCGGGGGCCGTCGGCGAGGGTGCCGAGCGAGGCCGCGTCGAGCGCCGGCCGGTGCATGAGTTCGAGGGCCGGGGGGCCGAGCAGGGCTGTACCACCGACCGGTGCGCCGAGGTGGGCGAGCATGAAGCGGGCCATGTCGGTCGCCGGTGCGCTGAGCGCCCCGGCGGGCGGGACGCCGACGGTCTCGAACGGCGCGGCCGGGGCGGAGGCGTCGTCGTACCCGTTCGACAGGCGGTCCCGCAGGTGCGGCGGCAGCGGCTGCGCGAAGGTCGACGACGTCATGCCGGCGCGGCCGAGGACGTTGCGCTGGACGTACTCCTCGAAGCGCATCCCGCTCACCCGCTCGACGACGTACCCGGCGAGCGCGTTGCCGTAGTTGGAGTAGGCGGGCACGGTGCCCGGCTCGTAGATCTGCTCGGGCGGGTCGGTCGCCAGGGCCTCGCGCAGGTCGGTGCCGGCGCCGGCCAGGTCGATCAGGCCGCCGACCCGCTCCTCGAACCCGGCGGTGTGGGTCAGCAGGTGCCGCAGGGTGACGGCGCGGTCGAAGCTGCGGGGCAGGGTGAAGTCGAGCTGGTCGCGGACGTCGGCGTCGAGGTCGAGGTCGCCCTTCTCGACGAGCTGCATGACGGCGGTCGCGGTGACGAGCTTCGACACCGACCCCACCCGGAACAGGTGCCGGTCGGGGTCGACGGGCACGGGGGCCGCACCGCCGTCGGTGCCCGTGTCGGCGTGGCCGTACCCCCGCGCGGTGAGGATCTCGCCGTCGCGGACGACGGCGACCGAGGCTCCCGCGATGCCGGTCCGTTGGAGCGCGGCCGGGAGCAGGCCGTCGAGCCAGGCGTCGACATCCCGGCGGTTCAGGGCGGCCGGGTCGGTCGACGCGCCGGGGGCGGCCGGGACGCCGACGGGCGGGGCCGGGTTGGTCGGGGTCGTGCCCGCTGCGCAGCCCGCGACCGTGGCCGTGGCGACAACGACCATCGTCGCCAGGAACGCCGCCCGGCGCAGGAGGCGGGACCCGGACCGGGGCGGGCGGGGTCGCGGGGTGAGCCGCTCGGGTGCCTCATCGTGGAACATCGTCTGCTGCCCTTCGGGGCCCTCGGGTGTCCGGAGCAGGTCCGTGCGGCGTCACTCGAAGGCCCTCGGCAAAAGCCTGCCGGGGCAGCGCCGCCGCGACATCTGGCGCAGGGACGCAATCGGTTTGCGACCTGAGTCGGAACCGTGGCGGCGGGAACCGGCTATCCGGTCCAGGCTCCCGGTCGCGTCGACCGCATACGCTGCCGCGATGAGCGCACCGTCTCGCATTCTGATCTACGTGGTGTACGGCGCCGGCAAGTCCACCCTCGCCGCGCTGCTGGCCGAGCGCCTCGGCGTGCCGTGGTACCCGGTCGACGACCTGCTCTGGCAGCCCGGCTGGGTCGAGGTGCCGGTCGCGCAGCAGCGCAGCCGGATCGAGGAGATCTGCCGACGGGACCGCTGGATCCTGGACGGGGCGTACCACGGGTGGCGGGATGTGCCGCTGGCGCGCGCCGACCTGGTGGTCGGCCTGGACTACCCGCGTTGGTGCTCCCTCTGGCGGCTGCTGCGCCGTACCGCGCGCCGGCTGGTGACGGGGGAGGAGATCTGCAACGGCAACCGTGAGTCGCTGGGCAGCGTGCTGTCCCGAGACTCGATCCTGGTGTGGCACGTCACCGCGTTCGGCCGGGCTCGCCGGCGGATGCGGGCCTGGCAGACGGATCCGTCGGGGCCGCCGGTGGTGCTGCTCCGCTCCCCGGCGGCCCTGGACCGCTGGCTCGCCGGCCTACCTGGCCGGTGAGGGGTTCGCCGGCGATGCCAGCGGCCGGTGATCGCTAAATGTGCCCTCAAGTGCAGTGGCTATCGTAGGCTCTCGCCCAGACGCTTGAGCGCGTCCCGGGTGGCGTCCGAGGACAGATCTCCATCGTGACCGAGACCTCCGCGTGCCGCGAAGCACCTGCATGATGACGCGCGGGCGCACGTCCAGGTCGACGAGCAGCGTGGCGCAGGTACGTCGGGCGTCGTGCACGGTGATCTTCCAAGCTCCGGCTCGGGCACAGCGGGCGTCTAGGCGCGGGCCTGGCGGCGGAGGCCGAGGGCGCCGGCGGTCAGCAGGGTCATGGCCCCGACGACGAGTGTCCAGAACCACGTGGCGCCGAGAGCCTCGGGCTGACCCCAGGCGCCCAGGGCTCTGAGCGACAGCATGGCGATGATCAGCGGGATGAGCAGCACCCCGGCCGCGATGGTCGCCCGGGCATCGACGGCAACCCATAGCAGGAAGCCGGCCATCACGACGACGGTGGCCCCCGGTTGCAGGCCGATCGTCACGTCGTAGTCCGTGGGTAGCAGAAACACCGCGACCGGCACAGCGAGCAGCCAGGCCATAGGCCGCCGTGTGCCCGGCGCCGGCCAGAGAATCAACGGCACGATCAACAGCACGGCGAGCGGCAGCGGCCAGAGGGTCGAGTCAGTCGTGGCGACGTCGCGGATTAACTCGATCGGTGGATAGTGGCGCTCACCGGTGACGCTGTCTACGCCGACCAAGGCGAGGCGCAGAACGACCAGCGTCGCGGCGAGCGCGCTAAGCGCCGCCAGTAGGCCCAGTACGTATCGCCCGCCGGCTACCGCGACGACCGCCAAGGCGGCGATGACGGTTACCAGTGGATAGATGAGCTCAGGTGGGTAGTCCACGCCGTCCGTGACGATGCGGGGGAGGACTCTGCCGGTCTCGGCCAGGCTGCCGGCCGTGGCATACACCAGCAGCAGGAGCACAGCCAGGCGCAGCGATCCACGGAAGCCCCGGCTGGTCGAACGCGCGTCGTGCGTCCTGGCGCGGGTCTGCAGTCCCCGTAGGACCAGCATCGCCCCCTCCCGCGTCGGCGGGCGCCGCTGATCAGGGCCGGCCGCCTCCATGAGCGTGCCGATCATCTCAGCGCCGCGCTCACGCCGGTAGCGCTTCGGGTACGCCCACAGCAGCAGCCGGTACCGCGCCTCAAGTACCTCCTGAGTCATGCCGGCCTCACCGCCCGAACGCGCAGCGCCGGTCGGTCGGTCACGACGCGCGCAGCCTGGACCATCCGATCGGCCTCGGCGCGGAGCACGGCAACGCCCTCGTCCGTGAGGTTGTAGTAGCGCCGGGCCCGCCCGTTGACCACCTCCTCGTCGACGACGCGTAGGAGCCCTTCGGCGCTGAGCCGGTCGAGCGCCGCATAGAGGGTGCCAGCCGCCATGCGTACCCGACCGCCTGACAGCTCCTCGGCGCGCTTGATGATCGCGTATCCGTGGAGTGGGCCGTCCATCAGCGCGGCGAGCGCGAAATAGCTCTGTTCGCGGATAGTCATGACGAAAGGATATTCAGTCAAACTGAATACGGCAAGGTTGGGGCGGTATACGGCGGGAACGACCACGCATGGCTGACATGCTCCAGGGCAAGTGCCCGCACGGCGCGCAAGCGCCGTACAGCAACCCACCGGCCCGCAGCATCCCTCCCGGGGTGATCAAGGGCCATCTGACATCGCGGATAGCCGTACAGGACCGCACTGCCCGGAGCTACGGATCAAAAGGCCGTACAGCCATCCGTACAGCCAAGCCTGCCGACGAACACGGTCCGGGGTCGACGGTAGGCGACACGGCGAGCAGGTCGCCAGCAGTGACCGACGCAGGCAGGCAATCGTCTTGATCTTTGTAAGGCAGAGGTAGCCGTCGCGCTCGCGGCCTGCCCTGCGGGCGGCCTCCGGCCGTCCTCGGGCGTCCGCAGCGCATCGTGCAGAGCGCCTGCAATGATCTTGATACGTAGAGCCGGTGGACGACCGGCCCGTGCAGGTCACGGCCACGATGGCAAGACTGCGACTGTCGCCTTCCTAAACCGTGTGTCTTGCGGCCGGCGACAGCAACGGCACGGCACCACGACAACCGGCGACAGCGGCATGCGGACGAACGCCCGATGGTTGACCCCCTCGGGGGAATGCAGCCCCGCACGATTCGCCCTTTCGGCAGGGGCTGTGTCCCTATACGTCCTAATCATCCACCTTGTTGAGCGACCCGCAATAACAGGGATCCTGTCCCGCTGGTTCGCGTCGCGTTGATCGTCCAGCAACCAGGAGTGGGAAAAACCCAGCCGGTGCCCCACTCGTCGCCCGGCCGATTCCAGTTGCTCCCGCCATGCGGCTCGGGACCCCAGACAGGCTTGACGACCTTTCCGTCGGGACCTGTGGCGCTGATCGAGAAGTCGCCACTGCCGGTCATGCGCCAGGCCACCTTGACTTCCGTGCCGGTCCGCAGCATCCCCGAAAACAGCATCGCCCACAGCGTTGCGCCGTCACCGACACCCTGTAGATCCCGGGATGTGTTCTGCGCGGTCGGCGGGCAGACCGCAGCGGTAGGCGGTGCAGACGACTGAGCTATCTGCCGTTGCCCGGAGGTGGACGTCTGCGGCAAGGGCTCGGATGGGATCTCGCGTGTGGAATCGCACCCGGTCATCACGATCGCTGAGATCAGGCCAAGCCACCAAATTCGGTTGGCGGAACGCGCTAACGGCATAGACCACCATATCGCGGATCCGCCCAGGGCGTGGTCCGCACAGCCGCGAGGTGCGCCCGTTTCCTGAGCAAGGGAGTCTCCGGGGGGCACACACGGGGCACAAGACAGCGCGAAACGTCGGCAACCAGCCATCAACGACGTGAGCCCAGGAGCGAGCGTGACCAGCGCGCCGACCAGGTCGCCGCAGGTCACGGGAGAGGCCGTCTAAGTTCCGCTTCAACGTCTGATAGCCGAGCTGGGTGACCAAATTGGTGACGACGGTCGCGGGCAACGCCGGACATCCGTGGACTCCGTTGCCACCGGCAGCCGGAGACGTACGCGCGCCCGACAGGTCGCCTTGCCCCCGCGAGGCGCGCGCTACGCCGCCGACGTGTTGTACCGATCGAGCGTCGCCTTGGACGTCGAGGCATCCCGGAAAACTAGTTCCCACGGGCCAGTGTTGATGTCCATGTCCTTGCCGAACCCGACCCACTTTCCGGCCATCCGTCGACCCGTGGGCTCGGCCAGAAGCTGGATTGCGCCGTGATACCGGGCGCCCCGGTAGTAGCCGGCCGAGTCGGTCTGCTCCACCCACGTGCCAGTGACAACGGCACCGTCCACGGTGAGATCCAGCGACAGAGACGATGCCGCCGAGCCCGGCAGGCTGCGTGCGGTCAGCCGGTCGCCGTGCTGAAGCACGACCACGAAGTGCTGCCCGGCGAAGGACTCCCCCCGACCGCTGGAATAGTACTGGTAGCGGCTGAGCCATACGCCCTCGTACGACGTGTGAACCGTGGCTGGCCTGGACGTTGGCGTCGGCGTGGCCAGGCTGGACATGGGAGACGTCAGGTCGTGGCCACCGTGCTGGTCGTCGGCGACATGGCCGTCGGGCACCGCGGCGAAGCCAAGCAGCGAGATGGGTAGGCCAGTGACGACCTCCAGCGCGCGGGCGTAGACGGGCCGCGGCGCGGCGATCGCGCCGGACTCCCATCGCTGGACGAGTCTCTTGTTGGCGTCGTTGGGCTCGCCGACGCGGTGGCCGGCGGCCTGGAGCGCGCGAGCGAAGTCGTCCTGGCTCATGCGCATTCCGGTACGGACGGCGCGCAGGGCGGTGTTCGGGACGGTCATGACCGTCACCATAGCGGGATGTCGCCTAAATGTCGCCGGTGATGTGGCCGGGTTGTCGCATCTTGTGTCGTCGCGGTCGGTGACATTTCGGCGTCATTGTGGATGGCACGCGACGGCCGAGCTTGCCGCCGCGCTTCTGCTGACGGAGGTGGGAATGCAGGGTGATGGCGACGACCCGGCGGTGAGCCGGGGCGAGCAGATCCAGGCGGCTGAGCGGGAGGCGGCAAAGCGGCGAATTCTTGCGCAGGCCGACGCGGATCGGATACCGGTTGAGGAGACGACCCAGGCGGTACCGGAGCGGCGGTGGCGTCGTGGGCAGCAGTGAGCTGCTGCCGGTCGGTCGGCGGGTGGCGTACTGGCGGGTGCGGCGGAAGTTGTCGCAGCAGGTGTTCGCCGACCGGCTCGGCAAGTCCAAGAGCTGGGTGGACAAGGTGGAACGGGGTGTCCGGTCGCTGGACAAGGTGTCGACCCTCCAGGACATCGCCACCGTCCTGCGGATCGACACGGCCGTGTTGCTCGGCCGGGAAGCCCGGCCGGTGACAGGGGGTTGGTGGCTGCCGCTGCGGTGCAGCTCGGCCAGGTGCTGCGCGAGTCGGGGCGGGCGAGACTGGCGAAGTCGGCGATGCTGGCCGCCGCGTACCGGATCGCCCCGCCCGTGATCGAGTACGGCACCCCATCCGAGTTGTCCCTGTGCGGCACACTGCTGGTGCAGGCCGCCCTTGGCCGCTGCCCGTGATGGGGGTGAGGTCGGGTGTACCGTCCGAAGTGGTGACCTGCTAAGAGTCTGGGCAGGCCGCCGCGTCCTTGTAGCTGAGGAGTGCGCCATGCCCCCCATCACGGATGGTCGATTTGGTGCTGAGCTGCGCAGGCTGCGCATGTCGGCAGGGCTTTCGCTGCGGCAGCTCGCCCCGCTCGTTTTGTCCAGCCGGGGGCACCTTCACGACCTGGAGACGGGCCGCCGCCGGCCGACCGTGGAGTTGGCCGCGCGGCTCGATGACGTTCTTGATGCCAGCGGGTTCCTGTCCGGCATGTTGCACCCGTCTCCCGCGCCGCGCGACCCTGAGCGGCTGGCCTATGCCGCCCGACACCCCCGCCGTGTCGACCCCGCGACCCTGCACATCCTGGCAGAGCTGCTCGCCGCCCACCGGCGGCTCGAAGACACCCTCGGCTCCACACCGCTGCTACCGACGATTCGTACCCAGTTGGACCTGGTGACCACGCTGGTTGTCGAGGTCGCCGGCGCGCTCCGGCCGCAGGTGGTCGATCTCGCGGCGCAGTGGGCTCAGTTCGGAGGGTGGCTGTTTGCCGCCGGCGATCGACGTCGCGTCGCCAGCCGGTGGTATGGCACCGCGCTGGAGTGGGGCACGGAGGCCGGCAACGCGGACATGATCGCTACTGCACTCAGTATGCGCGGGCATCTGGCCTGGTCGGAGCGTCGCTCAGGTCCGCTGATCGGTCTCTCCGCAGCGGCGGTGCGACAGCCGGCCAGCCCCGGAGTGCGGGCCATCGCCGCCCAGCAGCAGGCCCGTGGCCACGCCTTGATCGGCGAGGCGGAGGCCGTCACCGACCTGCTCGACCAGGCCGTAGAGCTGAACGAGGCTGCCAGTCAGGCGCCCGACCGGGAGCCGCCGTGGATCTACTTCCACTCGGCCGCATACCTGGCCATGCAGCGTGGACTCGCCTACCGGCTACTCGGTTGGGACGCGCAGGCGATCGAGCATCTGCGGCTTGGGTTGGCCGGGCTGCCAGCAGAGTCGGCCGGTGCCGCGTGGACCGGACCCTACTTACTGCGTCTCGCTGCGGCGCTCGCGGACACCGGAGATGTCGGCGAGGCGTTAGGCGTTTATGAGCGGGTCCAGAGTCTCGGACACGCCACCCGCACGATCAGCCTCGTTGACCAGGCCGAGGCCGCTGTCTGCGCATTGTCCGCACGTAGATAGCGGACGCGCCGCTCCTCGACCGTAACTGTCCGATCACTGGATGCTGATCTCCGGGCGTGGCTAGGACAGGTGCCGTTCCGGCCGAGAAGCCGCGCCTCTTGTTCGGCGCGGCGGTGGTCGGTCCTTCCAAGAGCACCGCTGCCGCGCCCTTCCACAGGAGGACGCAGATGGACGGTGTGCAGCGCGAGCCGACGCAGAGCCGGGGCGAGCAGATCCAAGCGGCGGAGCATGAGGCGGCGAAACAACGGCTTCTCGCCCAAGCCGAGGCGGACCGGGTACCGGTGGAGGAAACTACGCGGGCGGTGCCGGACCGGCGGGGAAATCGTGGACGGTGACCGACTGCCGGTCGGTCGTCGGGTGGCGTACTGGCGTGGTCGGCGGAAACTGTCGCAGCAGGTGTTCGCCGACCGGCTCGGCAAGTCCAAGAGCTGGGTCGACAAGGTCGAGCGCGGCGTCCGGTCCCTCGACAAGCTTTCCACCCTCCAGAACATCGCCGCTGTCCTGCGCATCGACACCGCGGTACTACTCGGCAGGGACATACGACCCGCGGGCGTGCCCGAGCGGACCGAGGGCGTGGAGCGGATCCGGGCGGCGCTGTCGACGTACGAGATTCCCCTCGGCCGACCCGCAGGCAGCCGGCCGGTGCTGCCGGCCGTCCAGATGGCCCGCCAGGTCGCGCACGCCTGGACGACCTTTCAACATGCCCGCTATACACGCGTGGTCGACCTGCTGCCGGAGTTGCTGGCCGACGTCGAGCGCGTCCACGACACTGACCCGGTGGCGGGTCGGGCGCCACTGGTGGAGGCGTACCGGATCACCGCGTCGCTGATGGTCAAGCTGGGTGCCCCGGACCTGGCGTGGCTTGCTGTCGACCGGGCGATGATCGCTGCCACGGGCGACCGAGTGGTGGTGGCCGCCGCAGCGGTGCAGCTCGGTCAGGTGCTCCGCGCGTCTGGGCAGGTGCGGGTGGCGAAGTCGGCGATGCTGGCCGCCGCCTACCGGATCGCCCCACCGGTGATCGAGTTCGGCCTACCCCCGGAGTTGTCCCTGTGCGGAACCCTGCTTCTCCAGGCAGCCTTGGCCGCCGCCCGTCACGGCGACGACGCGGCGGTGGCCGAGCTGCTCGACGAGGCCGCCGCCCTGGCCGCCCGAGTCGGCGACGGGCATGACCACCACCGCACCGGGTTCGGGCCGACGGCGGTGGAGCTGGCCCGGGTCGCCGCAGCGGTGGAGTTGGGCGACGGAGGGGCCGCCGTAGCCTGGCACGAGAAGGCAACCACGCGGGACGGCTGGCGGTGGCTACCCGCCGAACACCGCGCCGCCCACCTGATCGACGCCGCCCGCGCGTACCTCCAGACCGACGATCCGATCAGCGCCGGCCGGGCCCTGATGGAAGCCGACCACGTTGCGCCGGCCGAGATCCGCCACCGACCGGCAGGCCGGGACGTGCTCGCCCAGGTCGCCCGCGACCCCGCCACCCCAACGACGCTCATCCACCTCGCCGCCACCCTCGGGGTGGGTTGAGGATGACCGCGCCGTTCCTCTCCCTGGCCCAGATCCGCAACCGGCTTATCCTCACCGCCCGCTGGGTCCTCCGCGACCATCAACCCGGCCCCGACGGCCGCTGCCCGATCTGCCGGACAGCAAACTGCCCGCTGGCCACCGCCGCCCGTGACGTGCTCCGTGCAGCCAAGGAAGTACAGCTATGGAGTACAGCAACCCACCCGACCGAACCCGACCGGGACGACCCTCAGCAGGCCGAATGACCTCGGACGACACCCGATCCGACCGCCTCGCCGAGAGTTCACACCGAGGTCTCTGGAGTCGAGTCCAGCGATTCGGCAGAAAGGGTACGCTGGCATGCCCAACGAGGGCCGAGTAGCACTGGGTGCCGACACGTCAACCCGAAGTAGTGCGTGAGTCTGAGAGGCCGTCCGGCCACCCAATGACGCGCTCGGCGGTGACGCCTCGAAGGTTGGCCCCGTCCCACCGGGCCCCGGTAGCGTCCGTGCGTCCGTACTCCGGATCGTGAGTCCTAACGTAGCTGAACCGCGCGTAGGACAGATCCGCGTCGCGCAGGTCGGCATCCCGCAGATCGCAGCCAGCAAAGCTGGCACCCCGGAGAGACGCACCCCGGAGGTCGGCGCCACGGAAATCACAAAACTTGAAGGAGTGCCTATCGAGGGTGCGATGCCGAAGATCGCGACCCACGAACGACTGCCTCGTCGCGCCGGGCAGGATGCTCATCCGCGAACCGTAGCCCGATCGCCCGTTGCCGAACCACCGGCTTTCTACGCGCTCACATGCGACGCATCAAGCGGCGGCGCCGCGCCGGCCCGGCCCCGGCCTGCTGGCGACCTCCGGCCGGCATCGGCCGGGCCGGCCGGCCACACCTGCTATGTCTCGTCAGGATCTTCGACGTGTGACCTGTCATTGAGGTCGACCACCATGTCCCCGAGGAAGCGGGCCCCGCAGCTATCGCAGAATGCCCCTTCCGCTGCGCCGTCAACTACCAGCTGACCGTCGGTCCCTGGGTAGCCGAGGTACCACTGGCCACGCAGCATGACCATCAGCTTCGGCCACCGTGGCTCACAGGAGCACACGGTGTTCTCAGGCTCGTGCGCCCATTCGAACGGAGGCGGCGTGCCTGGTTCGATGATGAAGTTGCCCGGGTAGGTCGCGGCGCATTCGGCGCACCGGGCTGACAGCTCCAATAGCCTGGTCATCGGACTGCCGTGCTCGGATGGTTGGCACGGCATGACATGGCCGTTCATCTCCGTCACCAGAGCCGGCCATTGGGGCCGACAGCGGCACGTGGAATTCTTGGTCCTGAACAGCTTGATCACGTACACTCCCGCACTCTGACGTTGAGGCGAGGAGCCTAGCGGGCGGTTAGACCTTCGGGGCTCCGCCCCGAGCCCCGGCCTTCCCTCGGAGATCGGCGGCGGACGGGGGATCTCCTCGGTCAAGCACCACGAGGGCTACGCGAGAAGCCCCGGCCGCGCCAAGACCAAGCCGCTTCGCGGTCGCCTACGGCGAGCCTTGACACGACCGGAGAACCGGCGACAGCGGCATACGGACGAACGCCCGAGGTGGCAGACGTGGGTAGACGCCGCCGGACGAGGCGCCCAGGACTTACAAGCGAGAGGTCGGTGCAACCGGAGGGCTGGCGGCTGGATGGTCTGACCTGGCGGCATGCGTGCGGTGTTGGGCTGGCCGCGAAGCGTGACCGCACGTACCGTCCGTTGTGCAGACTCTACGCCGGACGTCGTCGACCTCGTGCAGGAGGAGCCATGGCTGACTACATTGGGCTGCGTGTCGCCAGCTGGCGGGACGCCGCTGGGATGACGCAGCAGCAACTGCCTTGGAGTTAGCACCACTTCGACGTTGGCAGATGCTCGGCTCGATGCTCTGGACGACGCGTCCAGAGCCCGTCTCCCATCGAGTGTGGCCCGCGTACCGGCAAGCCCCCTCCCGCTCGTCGAGCTTTGTTCGTGGCGAGATCGATGCCTTCTTGGTCGAGCGGTACCACATCTGGGATCACGCACCATGGATTCTGCTTGTCGAGGAAGCGGGCGGCCGTTTCACCGATCGAACCGGAGGACATGCGGGCGATCAAGGCGGCGGCCTGTACTCCAACGCCAACTTGCACAGTCAGTTGCTCACCGCGCTTCAATACCCGACGCGCGCGCCGGTCGCGGCGAGAGGTGGCTGTCGGCAGCAACGGTGACAGCAACTAACGAGACGCCCTGCAGCCTTTGGGCTGCCGGTATTTCGTCCCCGCCCGCCGAACCCGGCGTGCTGGCCCGGCCCCGCACCGGGCTCTCCACGTGATCCGTTGAGTCATGCGATGAGTTCCGAGACGCGCCCGACGAAGGCAGCATCGTCGTGGTCGGTGCGGCGGTAGCGTGCTCCCGCCGGGTCGACCTCCTCGATGTTGTGGTGATCTGCGTTCTGCGGAAGCGGTAACGTTCCACGCCCATCTTCGCCGGGCTGTAGCGGGTCAAGCCGTCCTCAGGTCTCGATGATGTTGCCCCGATCGTCGATGCCGTGGCTGCGCCAGTAGATGTCCCACTCATCATCGACGTGCTTCGGGACCTTGCCTTGCGGGTAGCGGACATACGGGGCGGTCGGCTCCTGGCCATCAGGGACGCAGGCGCTGCCGCCCTGTCCACCGACCGCGATGACCGGGTACTCACCGTCGCCGCAGATGTCCTCTACATAGGAGCAACCGCTGGTCATCATCAGCCCGCTCAAACCGACCGCTGCGAGAACGATCATGACTCGTGTGCGCATGCGGAAAAGTCTGGTCGCCGTGGTCGCGTCTGTCACCCGCACGCGTACCTAAGTCGCGCCCCAATGGTTCCGCGCAGTTCGCTGACCAGCCTGGGCGCTCGACGTGCGGTCGCACCTACCGACACCAGCTCGAAGTGGACCGCCACTCTCCTGGTCGGTGATGGATCCTCGTCGCCACCGAAACCCGCTTGGTGACCGTGCCCGCCTGGAAGGTGGCGGGCTGGTAAGGGTCGGGGTGTCATACGTCATCTATGTCTCTGGGTACATCTGTCGCCCACGAAGCGACCCGAGCCTACGCCTACGGGCGACACCCGATCCGACGCGCTCGCCGCCAGTTCGGGACGACGAGGTCAGCAACGGGTGTGCACGCTGGACGCCCCAGGGCGATGGCGTAGAAGGCGGTCGAGGTGAGGCCGTCGAGCAGCAGCAGGTGGTTCAGCTCGTCGTCGTAGAAGCCGCCGACCGGCGCGGCGGAGAGCCCGGCAGCAGTCGCGGCGAGCAGCAGGTTCTGTGCGAGGTGGCCGGTCTCGACGGCGGCGAAGCGGTAGCCGCGCAGTCCGTACCGGGCCCGTACCCGGTCCAGGTCGGCCACCACGAACAGCCAGAGCGCCACCGCCTCGACGTCGAGCCCGCCCGTTCCGCCGGTTCCGGCCGGCCCGCCGGGCTCGCCGATCCCACCGGTGTCGCCGATTCCAGGTGGCGTGCCGGGCGCGGCGAACTGGGGAGCGATCCGGGCCAGCCGCGCGGTGCCCGGATCGGCCGCCACCCGCTGGAGGCCGTGTCGCTCCGGCAGGTACCGGTAGAGCGCGGCCGGCACGCCCGTGACCCGGCGGGGCAGCACCATCAGCCGGGTGGTCACCAGGCCACCCGGGCTCGGGTACGCCAGCAGCCGCGCAGCACCGCCCACCGGCGCGTCCTCCTCGTCCGCTGCCGTGCCGCCCCGCTCCGGCGCGGTTTCGCCGGCCGCGTAGCGCAGCAACCGGCCCAGCTCCGCCGCGTCCAGCTCGCCCGGGCCGAAGTCGTAGCGGGTCCGCCGGGCGAGCAGCACCTCGGCCAGCGAGGCGTCGCCGAGCCCACCCGGGGTCGGCTCGGGCAAGGCCAGCGTCGCCGCCCCGACCGACGCGCCCGGGTCGGGCCGGACCGGCTCGACCGGTCGGGGGTGCTGCTCCGGCCACCGGGCCCGGACGAACTTCGACCGCTCGTGGTAGCGCCGGTCCGCCGCGTCGAGCGTGTCGGCGTGGAATCCCTGCGGCGCGGCCGGCTCGGCGTGCGCGGCCGGCTTGGCGTAGGCGAACGACGCCAGCCAGGCCAGGTGGCATTCGGCCGGGATGCCCAGCCCGAGGCGGTTGTGCAACATGTGTAGCTGCGACGCGAGGATGCCGGCGACCGTGCCGCGCAACCGGCCCCGCCCCTGGAGCGCCCGCAGCGTCGCGGCGTACCCGGTGACCGCATCGGCCCAGAAGTTGACCGAGGTGGTGGCGCCGCGTCGGCCGGTGACGATGTCGTCGATCAGCCGGCGCCGCCCGGCGTACGCGGCCGGGTTGGCGTGGAAGTCGCGTTCCGCCGCGATCAGGGCCAGGCCGAGGTCCTGGCCGTGTGCCTCCGGCACCAGGGACCACCCGTTGGCGTAGCCGCGCAGGAAGCGCACCGCCTCGGGCGCGGTGAGGCCGCTGGCGGCGAGGAAGCCGAAGAGCAGGTCCACCGTGGTCGAGCGACGCCGGGCGGGCGCCGCGTCGAGCAGCGTGGCGGCGACCCGGCTGGACGCGGCGAACAACTCCTCGGCCGCCCCGATGGCTTCCGGTCCGCCGTACCGGTCGACCTCCGGGTGGTACGGCTGGTCGAGCACGGTGCCGTGCGGGTGCCAGCCGAGGTCCGGCCCGCCGGCCGTGCCGGTCCTGCCAGCGGTGTCGGCCGTACCCGCCGTCCCGAACCCGGCGTACCAGTCGGCCGGCCGCAGTTCCCGGGCCGGTGGTGGCAGCGCGGCCACCGCCTCGGCGAGCCCGTCACGTAGCCGCCGTACCGTCGTGGGGGAGGCGTCGGCGACCCGCCAGCGCAGGTGCGGGCCGCCTTCCCAGTAGCGGACGAAGAACCAGGAGGAGATCTCGCCCCGGTCGAGCAGGTCGCCGGTGGTCGGCACGACGTACTCCCGCAGCACCGTCTCGGTGTGTTCGGAGCCGCCGTGCAGGTAGGCGTGCAGCGCGGACCAGCGACTCATCGTGGGTGCTCCTCTGACCGTACGGGATGCGTACCGGAACGGATGCGTTCCGGGACGGGGTGGGTACCGGGCGGGCGGCTACGGGAACGGGTGGGGCAGTGTCGGGCGACCGGGACCGGTGCCGGAGCGCCGCCGCAACCGGGGCAGGTCCACCCGCCGGTTGAGGTGCCCGAAGGTCATCGGCAGGGCGCCGGGGGCGAGCACCTTCACGGCGGTCAGCCCCAGCCGGCGTTCCGCCGCGCCGGTCTGCCGCACCACCAGCGGCGGCATCCCGGCGGCGGCCATGGCGTCGACGAGCCGGCGCAGCACCTCGGTCAGGTCCGGATGGCGCCAGCGATCCCGCCGGCCCGCGAAGTGCGCGTCGAACGGTCGCGGGTCCGCCGGCCGGGTCGCGAAGTCGAAGCGGGGCAGGGTCTCGGCGAGCAGGTGCAGGGCCGCGTGGTCCGCCAGGTCCCGCACCTGGTCCGGGTCGTCGAGCATGGCGAGCAGCCGGTCCCGGGGCGGGCGGGGCATCCTGGGCGCGACCGCCATGTTCACGCCGGCCTCCAGGACCGCCGCCGCGACGGCCCGGCGCGGATCGGGGTGTGCCCCGGCCGCCGAGAAGGTCGCGCCCCGGGCGGTGGCGTCGGCCCGGTCCGCGGTCAGCAGCGCCCAGATCACCGGTACGCCGACGTCGCTGGTGATGTCGAACAGGTGCAGGGTGTACCCCTCGGCCGCGATCCGGTCGGCGAGGTGCCGGGTGACCGGATCGAGGTCCGGCGGCATGGTCAGGGCGGTCGGCGGCGTTGCGGTGTACCACGTGAGCAGGAAGGCGTCCCGCTCGATCGTCTCCAGGCAGGCGTGCAGGACCGCCTCCTCCAGGCAGCTCCCGACCGCGCAGCCGCTCGAACTCTCGAACAGGAAGCGGCCCGCCCCGGGTCGGCGCACCCCGTAGTACGCGGCGTGCTCGGGCACCAGGACCTGCCGGTCACCGCTCAGGTCGTGGGCCCACACCCAGGAGGTCACCGTCTGCGGGGTGTACGGGTCCAGCGGGTAGGCCGGGTGCCGCACGGCGTCCGGCTCCGGCAGGCCCAGCCGCGCCGGGTCGACGGCGTCGGCGGCCAGTTCCCGGTAGCTGCCCAGCACCGTGGTCCGGCGGCCCTGCGGGTACCGGCCGGCCTCCCGTTCCACCGCCTCCAGCAGCGCCAGCACCTGCGCGGTCGGGTGGTCGGCTGCGCGGCCGTAGCCGCCGAGCCGACCGGAGCGGCCCGGCACCGGCAGTTCGGCCGCCGCGAGCGCCACCGGACCCTCCCGCTCGGAGTGGACCGCGGTGACCGGCCCGTACCGCAGGTCGACCAGCTCGGCGCGCAGGACGCCGAGGTCCGGTGCGCCCCGGCGCAGCCGGTCCGGTGCCGGCAGCGGGCGCGGGTGCAGGACGACCCGGGCGGCGGCGGCCGAGTCGGGCGGCAGCGCCGCGCAGGCCGGGCAGTCCGGCACCGGCCGGACCAGGTGGCGGGTGACCGAGCCGTCCCGTACCGCCAGCACGCCGACGGTTCGCGGATCGACGCCGCCGGTGAGCTGCCCGGCGGCCAGCGCTGCGACGAGTCGCTGCCAGTACGGCGGCAGCGGCAGCGGCCGGCCGTCCGCGACCAGCGCGGCGGCGACCGCGCTGCCGCGCTGGTCGCCCGTGTCGAGGGTGGCCCGGCGCCGGACGTCGGCGCACTGGAGGCAGGCGTCGTCGGCGGTGTCGGGTCGGCTCAGCGGGCCGATCTCGATCGACGTCCCGCGCGCCCGCACCGGAAGGTACGCCGCCCCGGTCGCGTGGGCGGTGCGCTGCTCGGCGAGGTGCCGGGCCACCGGCCAGTCCGGTGCCGCGCCGACGACCACGACCCGTCCCGGCCGGCGGTGTGGCGTACCGGTGGACCGGATCGGGGCGGCGGCCCGGACCGCCTCGACCAGCGGGCCGTCGTCCCCCCGGACCAGCACCGAGACGTCGCCCGGGTCCGGCCGTTCGGGCCGGTCGACGCCGCCGTCGCCGTCGGCCGCCGGCGTCCCGACCCGGCGGACGGTGCCGCCCCGCAGCAGCAGCGCCGTGTCGTCGGCGAGCCCGCCGAGGGCCCGCACCACCTCGTGCACCACCAGGTACGGCAGCAGCCGGTGCGCCGGTCCCACCGGTGCCGGTACGCGGTCCGCCGGTGCGCCGGGGCCGGTGGGGGTGGGCCGTCCCGGCGGGCCGATCAGGGCGCCGTCCGGCCGGACGGTCACCGCCAGCATTTCGCCGCCGCCGTTCGGCGGATCGTCCCCGGTCCCGGTGCGGATCAGTACCGTCAGGTCGGCGTCGGGACCGGCGTCGCCGGCGACCGCCACGCCGGACGCGCGGAGCGCCGCGCGTACCGCGGGCACCTGGCCGGGGCCGCCGGTGACCGCCACGGTGGCCTGTCGCACCGCCGCCAGCGCGCCGGCCGGGTCCCCGGCCACCCCGGCCAGGTACGCGGCCAGCGGGTGCCCGTCCAACGGCAGCCGGGCGTCGACCAGCAGGTCGTGTTCGGCGAGCAGACCGAACAGCCAGCGCACCGCCGCGGCGGTCCGGGCGGACCTGCCGGCGATCGCGGTCTCCGGATCGATGCCCTCGCGCACCAGCGGCTCCAGCCGCCGCCACAGCTCACCGGCGACCGGCGGTGCGGTGACCAGTGCGCTGGACCGCCAGCCGCCCACGAACAGCCCGCCCTCGACCGGCCGGACGATGCTGCCCGGCCGCAGGGTCACCACCCCCGTGCCGCCCACCGGCGTCACCCGTCGCGGGCCACGAGCGCGTCCTGCCACGCCACGCCGTGGATCTGCTGGGTCGCCTCGGCGAGCAGATGGGCCCCGAGATACCGCTCCAGCGGCGCGACGTCACACAGCGCCAGCAACTGGTAGAGCATGTTCGTGCAGAACCGGTACACCTGGAACTCCCGGGTCGCCGCGATCCGCTGGAAGCCCGACGCCTCCAGCGCCCGGTGGTACGCGCTGGCCCCGCGTTGTTCGAGGTCCCACCGGATCGCGGTGGCCTCGTCGAACGAGGTGGACCGGCGCCGGAACTCGGTGGAGAGCTGCCCGCTGAGCGCGCCGGCGTCGTACGCCCGCTCGGCGATCCGCCACGACGCCGCGCTCCAGGCCCGCCACGCCGCCGCCACCGGATCGTCGGGGTCCGGGGTGGCCGCCTGGCGGACCAGGCGCAGGTACCGGTCACCGGCCCGGCTCGCGAAGGCGGCGAAGCGCGGGCGCAGCACGGTGTCCCGCTCGCCGAAGAGGAAGTCCTCCAGGTGGGACAGGAAGGTGTGGTACCCCGAGAGCAGCCGGCCCGGCCAGGTGTCGGCGTGCGCGGCCATCGCGGTGACCACGACCCCCACCCGGGCGGCCGGGGCGTCGCCGACCCGGGCCAGTTCGTCGAGGGACACCCGGACCGGGCGCAGCCCCTCGGCGAGGATGTCGGCGCGGCAGCCGACCGCGCCGGGCGAACCGAGCAACGCGGCGAGCGAGGTCCGGTCGCCCTCGGTCACCAGCACCGTGTTGTCCGGCTGGATCGGGTCGTAGGGCGGTGGGACCAGCTCGGCCCGGCCGGCCGCCTCGGAGCGGCGCAGCAACTGCGCCACGTCCAGGCCGGCCCGGGAGGGCGCGCTCACCAGATGCCCGCGCAGCCGCTCGGCGGCCTCGGCGGCGGACGCGACCCGCAGCGCCTCCGCCCCGCGCAGGCTCAGCCGTACGTGTGGGCCGTGCAGCCAGTGCCGTTCCAGGTGGACGGTGAGCCCGGCGTCGCGCAGCCGGTCGGCGACCGGCAGGATCGCGGTGCGCAGCAGCGGGGCCTTGACGTCCTCGTGGTAGTAGCACGTGACATCGGTGCTCGGCGCCGGGGCCAGGGCGGCGTCCGGCACTGTCGGGGGGTTCGGCTCAGCCATGGTGTGACTCGACTCGGTTCGTCGGTGCGGTGGGGGATCCGGCCGGATCGTCCCGACCGGGGCGCGGATCGACCGGGCCGGGACCGGCTCCGGAGACCGCCGGGAGGTACGTCTCGACGACCAGCTCGGCGACCCGGTGCGGACGGTCGTGGCCGGCCGGGCGGGGCAGCGCCTCCTCCACCACCAGCGGGCCGGTGATCCGGCCGAGCCACCGGGGCAGGCAGCGCAGGTGCAGCGGGCTGGCCAGGTCGGCGAACTGGGGCTTGGGCCGGGTCATCGCCTGGCGGAGATCGGCCACCGTCCGGGTCTCCGGTCCGGGGACGTCCTGCGGTGGCTGGCCGGGCCGCGGCTCCCGGCCGCCGGGCCGTTGGGCGCCCTGGTTCAGGAACACCTGATCCGGCAGGCCCCAGGCGGCCCGCAGCTCGGCGGCGGCGACGACCGGGTCGCCCGGGGCGGGGCCGGTGCCCGGCGGGTGGCCGGCCCGGAACCGCTCCTCGGCTCCGGCGTCGAACCGCCAGCTCCGGCGGGCGACGACGATCCGGCCGCAGCGCAGCCGGTTGCGGATCGTCGCCTCGCCGCCCGGGCCCGACACCGTCCTGGTCGCGGCCAGGTGGCCGAGGTCGACCTCACCGGTGCCGAGGTCCCCGAGCAGCGCGGCCACCCGGGCCGGTAGCGCCGGCGGTGCGAGGAAACCGAGGTACAGCACGTCGAGCAGCTCACCGGTGGCCGGGTCGAGCAGCCGGACCTGGTCGCCTGCCGGATCGTGGACCAGCTCGACCGCGGCGACGTCGAGCCCGCCCAGCCGGGGGTCGTCGCTGATCTCCGCACCGACCAGCAGCGGGTGCAGGTTGGCGTTGAAGCCGTGCACCGGCCGGAACTGGGCCACCCGGCCGGGCAGCATCCGGCGGAGCTGCGCGGCGACCGCCGTACGCATCCCGGCGTCGGCGAACAGGTCGAGGAACCGGCTGGTGAACCGGCCCCAGCCGCCGTAGATGTGGTTCAGGTGCAGCGCCCCGTCGGGATCGGGCTGCCCGAAGAAGGCGTACGAGACGGGCCTGGCGCGCAACCAGCCGGGCAGCGCGGCGAACGCGTCGGCGGCCAGCCCGGCGGGGACGACGGTCTCCGTACCGTCGTCGCCGGCCCGGACCGCCCGGGTCACCTCCTGCCGGAGCCGGGCCAGCCCGGCCAGCTCGGGGACCAGGGCGACCGGAGCACCGGCCAGGGCCCCGTCGGCGGCCACCGTCGGCAGCCCGCCCAGGCCGGCACCGACGTCGGCGAAGAACTCGCCGAGGTCCGCGCAGCGCCCGCCGGGGCCGTACCGTTCGACGAACCGGTGCCGCAGCAGCCGGCGCAGCACCTGGTCGGCGTCGAAGAGCAGCGCCAGGCCGGTCAGCGCGGTCAGGTCGGCGCGGTCCGCCGGCTGCCGGGTCAGCCGGACCGGGCCGGGCAGCACGACGTCCTCGGTGGCCGGCGCCTGGGGCGGTGCGGCGGCGTCCAGGCCGTGCAGCGCCTCCTGCCAGCCGGCGCTGATCCGCCGCAGCAGCGGGCCGCGCGGGGCGGCGGCCACGTCCGCCAACGACCGGATGTCCCGGTCGAGCTGCCGTACCCGGTCGGCGACGGCGGGTGTGCCGGTGTCACCGAGCCAGTCGGCGACCGCGGCCAACGCCCCCGGATCGTGTTCGGTGGTCGGCGGCGCCGGGATCAGCAGCCGCTCGGCGCAGAGCTGGGCGATCAGGCGTCGGGCGAGCTGATCGGCCGCCGGGGCCCGGTCGGGTTCCGGCGCGGGCGGCCCGTCGGCGGTGGGCTGGTCGGAGCGCCGGGTGAGCGCCGCGACGAGCCGCTGCGGCGGGTAGCCGTCGGGGGCCGCGCGCAGTACCCGGACGATGGCGGCCAGGGCGGGCCGCAGCGGTATCCGCACCCGCTCCTCCCGGATCACCGGCGTGCCGTCGACGCCGGTGGCCGGATGCTCGCGGTAGAACACGACGTGCCCGTCGTGCAGCCGGGTGCCCGGCGCCAGCCGGTGCGGGGTGCGCCACGCCCGCTCGGGGTGGGTGTTCCCGGCAAGGAAGAGGCTGGCGATCAGGCCGGCCGGAGGGCGGGTCACCGCCACCGGCGCTCCCGCCGCCGACAGGTCCAGCCCCGGCACCGGCTCCGACCCAGCCGGGCCGGCCGCCCCGGCGGCGGGTGTCAGATCGTCGGTCGGGGATGCCGGCGGGTCGGCCGGCCAGCGTCCCCAGCCCACGATGGTGAACCAGGACAGCGGGCTGGTCCTGGTGGTCGCGCGCAACGCGTACCGCAGCACGGTCGGCTCGGACTTGCGGCTGCGGGCATCCGGTGCGCCACCGTGCTCGGCGGTCCGGCGTACCGCCGCCAGCAGTTCCGGACTGGTCAGCGCCACCGCGCGGCCGATCGGCTCGGTGCCGCAGAGCGCGGCGAGCGCCGCCCGCTGCGCCGCCAGCGCCGGATCCGATCCCGCGTGGACGGCGTCGGTCAACCGGTCGATCTCGGCGCGGCCGGCCAGCCAGCGGCCCAGCGCCGGCAACCGGTCGGGCAGGTCGTCGAGCCGGGCGAGGACGTCGGCGCCGGGGGACCGCCCGTTGTGGACGTCCCGGCGCAGCGGCAGCAGGACCGAGCGACGGTACGCCGCCGGGGACTGCCCGCCGATCCGGTACAACTCGTCGGTCAGGCCGGGGGCGAGGGCGCGGCACTCGACCAGCCGGTCGACGAGCCGGTCCTGGAGGCGGCGTAGGCGCCGGTCGGCCGGCCCGGTCGCCGGCTGCTCGACCGCGGCCAGGCGGACCAGCACGTACGGCGCGATCTGCACCTCATCCGCGACCTGGCCGGACGGGGCCGGTCGCGACGGGGCGCCGCGGCGCTGACTGGTGATTGTCACGGTTCCCTTCCCGGCGGGACGCTCGGCGGCCGGCACGGGACGCGCCGGTTGCGGCCAGGCGCGGTGTGCCGGCGGGGACCGGCTGCGTCGGTGGTACCCGGCGCCGCCGACCCCGCCGGTCGGTGCTGGCCCGGTACGACTACTGGAGGACGACCTCGGCGGCGCACGACGAGTAGCCCAGCCACTGCCAGACAACCGAGGTGCTCGCCGAGGCGCCGGTCTCCGGCAGGGCAACCGCGTCGCGCACGGCGTGCACCTCCAGGTCGGACATCTCGAGATCAGCCAGGTTCAGGTCCTCGAGATCGGCCAGGGTGGCTGCCTTCTCCGACATGGCACTCCTTTCACGGAAGTAGATCTTGTCGAGAAGCAGTGTGCTGACTGGAGACTCAGCCGACAGTGGGGAAAACCCTGGGGTACCCTGACTGCGCCCGGCCGTCCGACCCCCGATGGCCGTCCGGCGGATGCCCGGCAGCCGATCGATGAGGCGGTGCCCGGCGGCCGACGCGCGGGAGGTGTGTCGATGCAGGCGCTCGTCGCGCGATCCGCGCCGACCGACTCCCCGCTGACGCTGCTCGGCCGCGACATCCAGGTTCGGGGCTGGACCGACGCCCTCGCCGGGGCCCGGCGAGGGGCCAGCAGCCTGCTGGAGTTCGCCGGCGAGCCGGGAAGCGGCAAGACCCGCCTGCTCACGCACCTCAACGGGCGGGCCCGGGCCGACGGCGTGACCGCGATCGCCTGCACCGGAGCCGAGACGCAGCGGGCCCAGCCGTACGGACTGTTCCGTCCGATCCTGCGCCGGGTCGGGGTAGCGCAGGGGGCCCCGAGCGACGCCGCGGCGGAAGAGCCGGACCACCTCCACCGGCTGGTGCTGGCGGGTCTCGACCGGCTCGACCCCGACGGCGGGCCACGCGCGTTCCTGTTCGACGACACCCACTGGGCCGACCCGCAGTCGCTCGCCCTGCTCGGTCGGTTGCTGCGCGATCCGCCGCCGGCCACCGTCATGGTGCTGGCCTACCGGCCCCGACAGTGCACTCCCCAGCTCGCCATCTGCCTCGACAGCGTCGCCGTCGGGCACGAGCGCCTGGAACTGGGCCCGCTGTCGGTCGCCGAGATCCAGGCGTTGACCGGCCTCGACGCCGGGCCGGCCGCGGAGCGGCTGCACGAGCAGAGCCAGGGCGTTCCGGGCTACGCGCTGGCCCTGCGTACGTCGCTGCGCCCGGCCGACGACGGGTACCCGGCCGAGACCGCACCGACCGGCCCGGCGGTGCCCTACGTCGCGGAACTGGCGCACCTGACCGCCGAGGAACGTGCGGTCGTCGACGTCGCCGCCGTGGCCGGCGCGGAGTTCGACGAGACGCTCGCCGCCAGCGTCGCGGGCATCGAGCCGTCGCGCTGCGCCGACGTGCTGGACCGGCTGGTGCAGCGGGACCTGCTCCGCAGCGAGCCGGTCGACGACGTACGGATGCGGTTCCGGCATCCCGCGGTGCGCGCGGCCGTCTACCAGGCCGTCCCACCGGGCCGGCGGCGCCGGCTGCACGCGGCCGTCGCCGACGAGTTGATCCGCCGCCAGCACCCGCCCGGGGTCTACGCCGGGCATGTCGCCCGCAGTGCCCAGCCCGGCGACACCTCGGCGGTGCGGGTGCTGCTGCGCGCGGCACAGCCGATCGTGGCGACCGCCCCGGTGCGGGCGATGAGCTGGCTCGTCGCGGCCAGCCGGCTGATTCCGGAGAGCGATCCGCTGCGCCTGGACGTCGACCTGGCACTCGCGCGTGCCTGCATCCTGGACGGCCGGCTCGCCGAAGGCCGCCGCCTGTTGCAGCGGCTGGCGGTGCACCCGGCCGGCGACGGGTACCGGGCTCGACTGGCGCTCACCCGCGTCGAACTGGACCGCGTCCTCGGCCACCCCGACGAGGCGTCGGCGCTGGCCGACCTGGAGCTGTCCCGGATGACTGCCGGTGCCGCGGCCGAGGTCGCCGTGCCGCTGGCGGTGGAGGCGCTCGTCTGTGGGGTGCTGCGCGCCGCGCCCGACGTACGGCTGCGCTCCGAGCGGGTCCGGGCGCTCGTCGACCGTGCCGCGCCGGATCCGCAGCTGACCCTCGCGGTACGCGTTACCGAGGCGTTCGGCGCCGCGTACGCGGGCGGGATTCCGGCGGTGCTGCCCGGGCTGGGTGAGATCGCGGTGCGACTGGACGCGCTGCCGGACAATTCGCTCGCCGCCCAGCTCAACCTGCTCGGGCTGTTCGCCTGGACGGAACTGTTGCTGGAACGGGACCGGGACGCGGCCCGCCACTTCGACCGGGCGCTGCGGATCGCCGCCCAGGCGGGAAACGCGCCGATCGTGCCGTACCTGCTCGCCGGCCGCTGCCATCTGCTCACCCGGCAGGGCAGGTTCGACCAGGCGGAGGCGGCGGCGGTCGAGGCGGCACGCGGCGGCGCCGAACTCGGCATGCCGTCGCTGGTCCTGCTCGCGGAGAGCCTCCGGGCGGTCGCCGTCGCGCGGCGCGACGGGCCACAGGCCGCCCGTGCGGTCGCGGAGGGTGCCCGGCGGCTGGCCCGGGAACCTGCCGGCGACCTGTTCAGCCGGATCGCCCGGCGCCTCGCGTTGCGCCTGCGCTACGAGTCCGGGGACCTGAGTTCGCTGGAGGCGTCGCTGGTCAAGGCCTACGGTGGCCCCGATCTCGGGCAGGTCGGGGCGGGCGCGAGACCGTACTGGGCGAGCCTGCTCGCCGACGTCGTCGCCGCCGACGGCCGGCCGGACGTCGCGGCCCGCTGGCTCGCGAAGGCCGCCCGGCTCGCTGCGGAACAGGGCCTGGCCGGACAGTTGGCGTACGTCCGGCTGGCCCAGGCCCGCCACCTGCTGGCCGGTCGGGTGTGGACACCGGAGCCGGAGCCGGACGGCTCGGCAGCCGGCCGGACGGTGCCCGACCCGCCGGTCGGGGAGCCGGCTACCCTGCCCGAGTGGGACCAGCGGCTGACGTGGACGGCGGGAGCCGCCGATCCGCAGGACGGCACCGGCGCCGCGGCCCGGCTGGCCGGCGCGGCGGTCGACGCCTTCGCCGGGCTCGGCTGGCGGCCGGCCGAGGCGGCGGCCCGGCTGGTGCTGGCCCGGGCGCTCGGCGACGGGCGGGCGTGGAAGCCGGCCGAGGCGCAGCTCGCCGAGGTACGCCGGATCGCCGAGACGACCGGTTCGCAGCCACTGCTGCGCTCCGCCGTCGACGCGCAACGGCGGATCGGTGGCCTGGCCGGCCGGCTCGCCGACAACGAACCGCACCTACGGCTCGGGCTGACCCGGCGCGAGTGGGAGATCGTCACGCTGATCTCGTCCGGTGCGGGCAACGCGGAGGTCGCGGACCGCTTGTTCGTGACCGTCAAGACCGTCGAGTCGCACCTGACCCGGGTGTTCCGCAAGACCGGGGTCACCTCCCGGGCGGCGCTGGTCGCCCGGTTCGCGACGCGGGCCGGCGTGGTCCCGCCGAGCTGAGCGACGCCCGGCAGGACCCGCGAACTCCGCGCCGGCCGGGAGGGCTCACGCCGGGTGCGCGACGCGGGCGAGCGCCCCGTTACCGGGCAGTGCGTGGCGCGACGGTCGCCGCCCGGACGTCCCGGACGTCGTCGGCCAGCCGCCCGAGCACCCACGCCACGGCGGGAACGTTGGTGTCCAGGGCCTCCCGGTTGAGGGTGCCGAGCCGGTCGCAGCGCTGGTGGTAACAGTGGTCGAACATCTGCCCGGCCAGGCCCCCGAAGCGGGCCTGCTGGGCCGGCGTCTTGACCCCGAGGTTGCCGCCGTCGATCCCGCCGGTCGGGATACCCACGGCCTCGAACGCCAGGTGGTCGGATCCGACGGACTCCGGGCCGGTCCGCTCGTAGGGCAGCCCCCGACGGTCGAAGTAGCCGGCGAACAGGTCGGCGAGCACGTGTCCGCCGCCGGTCCCCGGGTCCCAGACGAAGCGACCGTAGTTGGGCGAGGCGATCAGCTCCCCGTTGAGCACGGCCGCGACGCGCCGCCGCTCGTCGCCGGAGAGGGCGGCCACGTAGTGCCCGGAGCCGACGTTGATCATTTCCTCCGCGCCCCACCAGGCGAACCGCACCTTGTTGGTCACCGCGTGCTGACGGTTGGCCAGCGCCAGGGCCACCTGCAGCACCGTGGCGGCCATCGCCCCGTTGTCGTTGATGCCGGGCGCCTCCGGGACGCTGTCGAGGTGGGCGCCGAGCAGCACGACGTTGTCCGGGTCGCCGCCGGCGGTCTCGGCGAGCACGTTCACCGTGGTCCGGGCGACGGCCTGGGCCCGCAGCGTCAGGTGCACGCGGGCGCCGTCACCGCGCGCGGCGCGCGCCAGCGCCTCACCGTCGTGCTGGGAGACCGAGGCGGTCGGAACCGTGAACGCCTCCGGGGCGAAGGCGTGGAACCGGTAGCTGTTCTCCGGGGACGGGGTGACGTAGTACAACAGCACCCCCCGTGCCCCCAGGGCGGCGGCGACCTGCTGCTGACGGGTGTAGCCGCAGGCGGCCCGCGCGAGCACCACGACCGCTCCGGCGGCGTCGACGCCGGCGTAGTCGGCCGGGTCGCAGCCGGTGCGCCCGTCGATCGGTGCCGCCACGGGCGCCGCGATGCCCTCGGCCGGCGTCGACGGGGCGAACCGGGTCATCAGCACCGGTACGTCCCCGCCGCCGGCCCCGTCGACCCGTAGCCGCTCGGTGCTGATGTCGAAGTCGGTGTAGGGGACGGTCTGCTCCACGACCTGGTATCCGGCGGCCCGCAGCAGGGTGCTGACGTACCGGGCCGAGCGGGTGAACCCGACGCGGTTGTAGCCGCGGTCGCCGCCGCTGGCGTCGGCGATGTGCTGGAGCGCCGCCAGGTGACGGTGGACCCCGGCGCCGGTGACGGTCGCGGCCAGCCGGTCGGCCAGCGACCCCGGCGCGGCCCGGGCGGCGCCGCCCGGGGGCAGGGCGACGCCGGCCAGCAACAACGCGCCGACCAGCCCGGCCAGTCTGTGGAACACCCTCACGCTACGCACGACGCCTCCGGTCGTTGTCGGGCACGGTCAGTCAGTCCGGTGCGGTTGGCGCACCGACACGGGAAGCTCGGCCAGCCCGCGCAGGGTCGCCGTGGGCTCGTACGCCGCCGGGCCGGCCGGCGCGAGCCGCAGCCCGCCCGCGCGCAGCGCCCCCAGCACCTCGCGTAGCTGGAGGGTCGCCAGCCCGGCGCCGAGGCAGGCGTGCGCGCCCCGCCCGAAGGCCAGGTGCAGGCCCCTGCGCCGGGTCAGGCGTACCGCGTCGGGGTCGGGGAAGACCGCCGGGTCGCGGTTCGCCGCCGCGATGAACAGCACCAGCACGTCGCCCCGCCGCACCAACTGGGCGCCGACCGGCTGGTCGCGTACGCACACCCGCGCGTCGGCCTGCACCGGGCCGTCCAACCGGATCAGCTCGTCGACCAGGGCCTCGTCGGCGTCCCGGGTGGCCGGGCCGGCCAACAGCTCCGGATGCCGGACGAGCCGGGCGAGCACCCCGCCCAGGAGTCGGCTGACCGACTCGTAGCCGGCGTGCAGCACCGCGCGCAGCGAGTTGGCCAGCACCGCCGCCGGCACGTCCTGCGCCCGCGCGGCCCGCCGGGCCGCCCCGACGAAGCCCCGCTCGTCGGCCTCGGCCAGCCAGTGCGTGACGAGCCGGCTCAGCTCCGCCCGCGCCTGGTTGCCCGGTTCCGCCCGGGCCGGCTCGATGCCGGCGTCCATGCTCCGCACGATCGCGTTGGACCACTGCTCGAACCCGGCGCCGTCGGGCGGCGGCACGCCCAGGAAGGCGGTGATGGTCCGTAGTGCGACCGGGCGCGCGAACCGGCTCACCAGGTCGACGGTGCCGGGCTGCCCGGACAGTTCGGCGAGGTGCTGCGCGGCGATCGCCGCGAACTGCTGTCGCACGGTGCTCAGCGGCTGCTCGTGCAATGCCGAAACGAGCAGGTGTCGAATGGCGCCGTGCTCGGGCGGATCGAGTGACTGCACACTCAACTGGGTGTCCGGGATTTCGACGTCGATCCGCCGGAAGTCGGAGCCGAAGTTCGTGGTGTCGCCGAGCACCTGTCGGCACTCCGCATACCCCGTGACGACCCAGGAATCCAGGAACTCGTGCCAGTGGACCGTATTCGTTTCCCGGAGTTTCCGATAGAACGGGTATGGGTCCGCGATCACGGAGGGGGCCAGTGGATCATAGATCGGGTCACGCACCGCAGCAGTGGCCTCGTCCGCCACAGGAGACGTCCCTTCCGGGGGTGGTGGGCTGTTTCGCGGGCACGTGGCGCCGCGGCCGTCCGGACGCGCCGGATGGCCGCGGCAGCGCGACGTGTCAGTGGAGGTAACGCATTTTGGCCCCCTTCCGCTCGGCGCTCGGATCGTCGGTGAAGCTGACGGCGATCCGGCAATAATCCGTGCTACGGGTAGGACGAGGCCAGGAGTGCCGCGCCCCCCGAAACGGCGAAACGGCGAAACGCCGGAATACGGTTCCAGCGGGTGGGCGCCCCCGTGCCATTTGTCAACCTGCCACAGGAGCTTCGGGGTGTCAACGTTCGACGTCGAACAATGCGTCGACCTTCATATGGTGAATCCTGTGCGGGGCGTCCGAGGCATGGCCGGGCGCCTTTCGCTAGTGCCCCGTCATGCAGCCTTGAACGGGTAGTCCGGGTGCCGGATCTTGGGTTCGGTGGCGAATCCGGTGGTCAGTTCGGCCTGGTCGGCGGCGCACCAGGCTGGTTGGCGGTGCGCCAGGCGGCTGGCCTTCCACGTCTTGGTGGCCTGCCACATCCCACGTTCGTGCGGGACACGCCGGATCGTCTCGATGCTGATCGCCGTGACGTGGCCGACCTCGACGAGGTAGTCGCGCAGCTTGGCAGGCGACCAGCAGGAGAACGGCCGGCCAGGTCCTCGGTCTCCTTCGACAGCGCCACGGTCGCCCGCCGCAGCGCTTTACCGGATCCTTCTCCCCGTCGGCCACCACCCCCACAGCCTCATGCGTGGGGAGACAGCCTGCCCGACAGGTCCTCAGCACCCACGGCGACGGCGAATTCCGGGCGGGGGCGCTTCGGTCAGGGAGTCCGGGGGTTCCTGGCGTGGGTGTCGCTGCGCAGCAGGTGCGCCTTCCCGGCGCCTTTGGAGCTGAGTCGAATACGACATCGGCCACGCCCGCCGCGATCGGCGACCGCAGGCCACGACCGCAGGCCACGACCGCAGGCCACGACCGCAGGCCACGACCGCAGGCCACGACCGCCAGCAACCCGACGGGGCGGTGGGTAACCGCGACGGTGGCGGCCCGACCGACGGTGATGACGTGAACGACTCAGCTCCATAGGCACCACCCCCACGCCATCGACCGCCGCCCACAGTTCCGCACGGGCCACCATCCCCCCGCCGACCGGGGACCGCACCCACGATCATGCAATGGCCCTGCCTCGCGTCACCCTCCACCCAGGCGTACACCCAGGTCAGACACACCCCAATCGACTACGCAAAGACCCTGCCCCAGAACCGACGGATTACCCGATCAACGTTCAAAGACGCGGCCTAGCCGTCGATCCTGGTGATGTTGCGGATCTTGTTGGACGCGTCCAGGGCGGCCACCTTGTACGCCTCCGCCAGCGTCGGGTAGTTGAAGACGGTGTCGACCAGGTAGTCGACCGTGCCGCCGCAGCCCATGACCGCCTGTCCGATATGGACGATCTCGGTGGCGCCGGTCCCGAACACGTGCACGCCCAGCAGGCGGCCGTCGTCCGGCGAGACGAGCAGTTTCAGCAGGCCGTACGAGTCACCGACGATCTGGCCGCGGGCCAGCTCGCGGTAGCGCGCGATGCCGACCTCGAACGGCGTCGAGCTGTCGGTCAGCTGCTCCTCGGTCTTCCCGACGAAGCTGATCTCGGGAATGGTGTAGATGCCGATCGGCTGCAACTCGTGCAGTTCGCGGGCCGGCTCGCCGCAGGCGTGTTGCGCGGCCAGTCGGCCCTGCTCCATCGACGTGGACGCCAGCGCGGGGAAGCCGATCACGTCACCGACCGCGTAGATGTGGTCCACCGTGGTGCGGTAGTTCGCGTCGACCGCGATCCGGCCGCGCCGGTCGGCCGCCAACCCGGCCGCCTCCAGGGCCAGGTCGTCGGTCTGGCCCTGCCGGCCGGCCGAGTACATGACCGTGTCCGCGACGATCTTCTTGCCGCTCTTCAGGACGCACAGCGCCGCGCTCTGGTGCTTCTCCACCGCGGCGACCTCCTCGCCGAAGCGGAACGTCACGGACAGGTCGCGCAGGTGGTACTTGAGTGACTCGACCACCTCCTCGTCGCAGAACTCGAGCATCCGGTCGCGGCGCTCCACCACGGTCACCTTCGTACCGAGCGCGGCGAACATCGACGCGTACTCCATGCCGATCACGCCGGCGCCGACCACGACCATGCTGCGGGGTACGGCCTGGAGGTTGATGACGCCGTCGGAGTCCACGATCGTGCGGTCGTCGAAGTCGACGCTGTCCGGGCGGGCCGGGCGGGTGCCCGCGGCGATGATGGCCTTGTCGAAGGTGACCCTGGACTCGTACCCGGGGCCGTCGTTCACCCAGACCGAGTGCGGGTCGGCGAATCGTCCGGTACCGGTGATCAGCGCGACCCGGTTGCGGGCGAGCTGGTTGCGGATGACGTCGGTCTGCCGGCTGATCACGTGTTGGGTCCGGGCGGCCAGGTCGCTGACCGTGATCTCCTCCTTGACCCGGTAGCTGCTGCCGTACAGGTCCCGCTGGCTCATGCCGCTGAGGTAGAGCACGGCCTCGCGTAGCGTCTTGGAGGGGACGGTGCCGGTGTTGATGCACACCCCACCGATCATGTCGCGGCGGTCCACGACGGCGACCCGCCTGCCGAGCTTGGCGGCGGCGATCGCGGCCTTCTGACCACTGGGCCCGGAGCCCAGCACTAACAGGTCGTAGTCATACACGACGGTAAGCCTCGCAAGTTGGCGCAACCCGTGCCAGCCGGGTCCACCCACGGTCCCCGGCCGGATCGGCCGGGTGGTCACCCGGTGACGGACGGCGCGGGGTGGCAGGGCCGGCACGTCGCCGGGACGTCGCCGGAACGGCGGGTCACGGCAGCCGCCCATTCTGCACCGCAGCGCCGCCGCCCGAACGGGCCGGGGGCCGGCTGCCCGTACGGCCGAGCGACGGGTGTCCCGGCCAACCGGGACACCCGTCTCTGGTGGACGGGCGCGCCGGCCGGAAAGACTGCCGTGCGCCGCTACCGCAGCGGCGGTCGGACAGTGGCGCGTGCACCGTGCCGCGAGTCGCGGCCGTCGGCAGCGACGGGTGAACCTCCCGTCGGCCCCGCACCGCGGCGCACCGACCCACCGGCCGGATCCGGCTCGTGGAACCGCGAAAGGAAACTCGACGATGGACGCTCCGGGCGGACCACCCCACGTTGTCTGTGGGCCGATCGTGCGCCGGGTCGATCCGGGCAGCGTGGCGGTCTTCGTCGCCGTCCGGTCCGCCTGCGCCGTCACCCTCACCGTGTTCGAGGTGGGCCCCGGCCCGGACTTCGCCCGGGGCGCCACCGTGGCGACGGGCAGCCGGGCCGCGGTCCGGCTCGGCGGCAACCTGTACGTGGCCACCGTCCAGGCCGTCGGCGGGCTCCAACAGGGCCGGCTCTACGGCTACGACCTGTCCTTCCCGGGCTCCACCGGCAACTGGTCGAGCCTGCTGGCCGAGGGGGCGGTGGCCGCCGACAGGACCGCCGCCCGATCGCTGCTCAGCTACGCCGGTGACCCGCTGACCAAGGGCGGAGCGCCCGAGTACCCCAGCTTCGTGACGCCCCCGGCGGACCCCGGAAAGCTGCGGATCTTCCACGGGTCGTGCCGCAAACCGCACGGCGAGGGCCACGACGCGCTGGCCGTGCTGGACCCGATCATCGCGGCGGCCGGCGCGGACCCGACGCTGCGCCCGCACCAGCTGGTGCTCGGCGGCGACCAGATCTACGCCGACGACGTCGCCGACGTCCTGCTGGCCATGGTGCACGGGCACGACGCGGTCCCCGCCCACGACGGGCTGCCGGCCGTCCCGGAGTTGCCCGGCCTCGGGGCCACCCTGGGCCTGCCGCCGGAGCTGCTGCCCGACGGCTCCGCCAACCCGCCCGCCGACCGGCTGTTCACCCCCGGCAACCGGGCGGTGACCCTGTCCCGGGACGCGAAGTTCACCTCGGGCGAGGCCCACAGCCACCTGATGTCGCTGCGCGAGTACGCCTGCATGTACCTGCTCGCCTGGTCGGACCAGCTCTGGCCGGCGACGTACCCGAGGTTCGAGCACGTCTTCCCGGCCGACACCCGGATCCTGCGCGACCCGCAGGGCGGTGGGCCCGGCGACACCGTCTACGACCGGCTGCTGGTCGGCCGCGCCTACGACGCCAGCAGCCAGCAGCAGAAGATCATCCACCGCTACCTGCGGTGGCGGGAGCAGACCCTGCGGCTGAAGAACTTCCAGCGCGGGCTGGTCGCCGTGCGCCGACTGCTGGCCAACGTGGCCACCTACATGGTCGCCGACGACCACGAGGTCACCGACGACTGGAACATGACCCGGGAGTTCGTCACCGACGCCGTGCTCTCCTCCGAGCTGGGCCGGCGCGTCGTGCGCAACGCGATGGCCGCGTACGCGGTCTTCCAGGCCTGGGGCAACACGCCGGACCGGTTCGCCGAGCAGGGGGCGGCCGGCGAGCCGGGCTGGGAGATGCTGGCCGCGCTGAGCGGCTGGCTGGCCGCCCCGGGGGCGACGGACGACCAGCGGCTGCGGGACCGCCTCGGACTGCCCACCGCGGTCGGTGCCGACGGGCGGCCGGTCCGCCCGGCCGGCGCCCTCACCTACCACTTCACGGTCACCTGGCCGCGCTACCAGCTCGTCGCCCTGGACACCCGCACCTGGCGGGAGTTCCCGGCCGGCGCCGGGCGCCCCGGCGGGCTGCTGCTCGCCGACCACCCGCTCAACGAGATGATCAGCGGCGGCGGGGTGCTGGACGACGAGGCGGTGACCGTACTCGCGCAACCGGTCGCCCTGTTCGGCATGCCGCTGCTCGAACAGGTGGCCCAGCCCGCCATGAAGGCCCTCGCCGGCCGGTACGAGGCCGACGCCGAGGACGCCTGGATCACCAGCGACGCGGCCACCCACAAGTTCCTCGGTCGGCTGCTCTCCGCCGCCCCGCCCGGCCCCGACGGGGTGCGGCGTCGGCGGATCGTCATGCTCGGCGGCGACATCCACTTCGGCTCGGCCGAGCGGATCCGCTACTCCGCGACGCTGCCGTACGCCTGCGGCCCCGACCCGGCCCTCCCGTTCCAGGGGGTCAACCGCACCGAGGGGGTGATCGCCGGCTTCGTGTCCAGCGCGTTGCGCAACGAGGTGTTCCTGACCCGCCTGCTGCACGACGTCGGGTACGTGCCGTTGCTGGACAACCTCGGCCGGATCGACCTGGTGGGTTGGGCCAACGAGGACGAGCAGCAGCAGGGCCGGCGCTTCCAGGCCGGGGTCCAGGTCAGCGTGGCCGCCGACGCCGTCTCCCAGTGGTGGGTCTCCGGCCGGCCCGCGGTCAGCGACTACGACCGGCTGAAGCTGCTCAGCCGCCCGCCGGAGTGGAGCATCCAGGTGCAGTTCGCCCACCACGACGAGGCCGACCCGACGGTCCGGCGCGACGGCGCCCCGGAGGACGTCCTCGACCCGACCGGGCTGCCCCGCGAGCAGGCGCTGGCGCAGTACCTGGCCGCCGCCCGCAACCTCGACGGATACCTCGGCAGGTGGGGCAACGGCAAGGAGATCGTCGGGCACAACAACCTCGGCGAGATCACCTTCGACTGGCCGGCGGGCGAGCGCAAGTCGGCCACCCAGCGCCTCTGGTGGCACCTGCCCTCGGAGAACCGGGCCGCCGCGCTGACCAAGTACACCATCGACCTGTCGTACGGCTGCTCGCTGCTGGCCGAGCCGCCGTACGGCTACGTGCTGCGGCCCGACGACCACGACGCCCGCCCCGGGGGCAAGGCGCACTACGACGGCGCGGACCGGCCGGCCACCCTGGTCACCGACCGGTGGGTGACCCGGTTGCAGGGCGACCTGGCCACCTTGGGGTTCCGCCCGGCGCGCAACCCCGGCGAGTTCGACTCGACGACCTACTGGGCGGTGCGCGAGTTCCAGACGTACGCCCGGGCCGCCCGGGTCGCCCACGAGCCCGCCGAGGCGACCGCCACCCGGTACTCCGACCGGTTGGTGCCGGTCGACGTGCCGGAGGCCGAGCGCTATCTCGGACCGGTCAGCGGGGTGGCCGACCTGGCCACCCAGCTCGCCGTCCGGCACTGGCTGGACAAGCGGTGGCGCTGCCCGGTGGTGGTGGAGGCGTGGCAGGTCGCCGGCGGCAGCCCGCAGCACCTCGCCATGCCCAACGTCTGGTTCACCGACACCGGCCACCCGGCCGACCAGCGGCTCTACTCGCGGGTGGTGACCGGCCGACCGGCCGGCGCCGGGCCGGCGCCGGCCGACCACCCCGAGCTGATCCCGCTGGGTGGCTGGAGCAGCCGGCCCGCCGCACCGCAGTGGTCCGGCCCGCTGGTGGAGCCGGCGGTCGAACTGCTCCCCGAGAAGCTGATCCCGCCCAGGGAGGGAGAAACCGGCGGACCGTCGCTGGCCGCGCTGGCCGTCGCCGCCGGCAGCGCCGACCCCGCGGTGTCCGACCCGGCCCGCCGCCGGCTGTCCACCTTCAAGGTGCTGCGGGCGGTCGCCGAGAACACCCGGCCCGGCTCCGCCGGCGGCTGGTTCGACGTGCTGGACGGTACCGACGCGGGGCTGCTGCGGATCGGCCCGTTCGGCTGGCCGGCGGACGGGCCCCGCACGACGCCGGTGACCCTGCCGCCCCGGCCGGACTGGCGCACCGAACCCGGCCAGCTCTGGGCCTGGCTGGCCGCGCTGCGCGCCACCGACCGCGACGCGTACGAGGCCATGGGCGGGCTGGCCGGGCTGTCCGCGACGCCCGGCTGGGGGGTCGACGGCGGCGCCCTGATCTACCCCGGACTGCGGGTCGGCCGGGCCCGGCCGACGCTGAGCGACCACACCGGCGGCGCGGGCCTGCCGATCGAGAACGTCTTCGAGTTGAACGACCTGCGCGGCTGGCACTGGGTGCACCGCTTCACCACGGGCCTGCGAACCCAGCCGGGGGTCCGGCACAGCATCTGGCGCTTCGCCCGCCAGGGCCTGCACGACCTGCTCGGCACCGCGTGGGATCCGCCCGGCGCGGCCCCGGTGACGGTGCCGGACGTGCCCGGCCCGGACGGCAAACCCCGCCGGGCCCGGGTCGGTGACCTGTTCACCTCGGAGCGGGCGGTGGCCCAGCTCGCCTGCTGGCAGGCGTTGCGCGCCCACCACCTCGTCGCCCTCGGACCACCGGTCGCCGGTGAGCCGCCCGAGCAGCGGACCGTGCCCCGCGCCGCCACCGAGCTGCGCACCGTGCTGACCGTGGCCCGGACCCTCGGGCCGGACTTCACCGGCCCGCCCACCGGCTGGACCGACGCCCACGAGACCGCCCTGCTCACCGCGATCGGCCAGGTCGCCGCAGCCGACGCCGAGCTGACCGCCGCGCTGGCCGCGGTGCGGGCCTGGCCGGCCTGGCCGGGCGGCACGACGTACCAGTTGCCGGTCGCGGCGCTGCCGGCGGCCGACCGGGCGCTGTCGCCGCAGCGTGGCTCGCTGCGGCTGGACACCAGCGACCTGTTCCGGGTGACCGGATGAGCCCTCGACGCCACGACCACGACCGCAGTGAAGGAGACCCGGACGCATGAGCGACGACGTCGAGGAGAACCGGAACGTCCTCGCCCTGCTCTGGGGCGAGCTTCGCACCCTGGCCGAGCCGGTGCTCGGCTCGTACGACCCGTGGCGGCGGGCCCGGCTGATGCGGGCGCTGGGCTGGGACCTGGAGGCGATCAGCGGGGTCGACGCGCACACGTTCGAGGCATGGGTCGGCACCGTCGGGACGGCGGTCGACACGCTGGACGCGGCGATCGCCGGTGGCCGGCCCGACTCGCTGGCCGAGCTCAAGAAGATCGGCACCGCCGCGGGCACCGCGTTCGGGCAGGTCGGCGCGCTGCCCCCCGCCGTGCGCGGGAAACTGCCCGCGGTGGACGGCCTGCCCGAGGCGTTGGCCGACGACCTGGTCGACCACCTGATCCTGACCTACCTGCTGCGCCGGGCCCCCTGGGCGGTGCCACTGCTGACCCTGCTCGGCCTGGTCACCCCCGGCGCCGAGCTGCCACCGAACCCGCCGATGCCGGCCGGCGACGCGCCGATCCGGCTGCCCCGCCACCGCGACGAGCTGCACCTGGAGCGGCTCGTCGAGCTGGTCGCCGACCCCGGCGGATACCTCAAGGGCCTGTACGCGCCCGCCGGCTGGGACACCCCGGAGGCCGTCGAGGCGCTGGCCGCGCGGCTGCTGCCCCGGCTGGCCGCGACGCTGCGGGCGTTCGGGGTGGACGCCGCGCACGGGGTGCGGCCGGGCATCGGCCCCGACCAGGGA
Organism: Micromonospora sp. MW-13; assembly: GCF_003434305.1. GTDB lineage: Bacteria > Actinomycetota > Actinomycetes > Mycobacteriales > Micromonosporaceae > Micromonospora. The sequence goes on along the minus strand of NZ_QKKX01000044.1, from coordinate 98,025 downwards.
GAGGCCGGGCTGCGGCTGGCCGACGGGCTGCTCCGGGTCCGGTTCGCCGTCGCGGGGCCGCCCGGCGGCGGGGAGCCGGCCGCGCTCGCCGGCCAGCCGGGACCGCGCGCCCTGGCCGGCCCGGCGGACGGCGATCCCGACGCCCAGCTCCGCCTCGGCGTCACCCTCGCCCTGGCCTGCTGGGACGGCCTGCTCACCGGGATCGTCGCCCCGACCGGCGAGGCACACCTCGAAGGCGCGTTCGGTCGCTGGAACGTCGCCACCGACCTGGCCGGGGCCGGCCCGGCCATCGCGATCAACTCGGCCGGGGTGACGGTCGCCGGCGGCGGCCCGGCGGTGAAATTCTCCGCCGAGGTCGCCCGGATCGCACCGAAGGACCAGCCCGGCTGGGTCATCGGCGCGCCCGACGGCACCCACCTGGCCATCGGGCAGCTCGTGCTGCGCGGCCGGGCGACGCTGGGCACCGGCCGCGACGACATCGAGTTGATGCTCGCCGCCGGCCGCGCCGAACTGGTGGTCAGGGCCGGCGACGGCGACGGCCTGCTGGCCCGGCTGCTGCCGGCCGACGGCCTGCGGTTCGGCTTCGACCTCGGCCTCGGCTGGTCGCTGCGGACCGGCCTGCACCTGTCCGGGGCCGCCGCGCTGACCGCCGACTACCCGATGCACCTCTCGCTGCGCGGCGTACACCTGGAGGGGCTGCGGATCGCGCTCGCGGCCAGCACGCACACCGCCAGCGTCGGCCTGACCGTCACCACCACGGTCCGGGCCGAGATCGGTCCGCTGCACGCGGTCGTGGAGAACATCGGCATCCGCGCCGACCTGACCTTCCCGCCCGCGTTGCCGGCCGGCACCGGCAACCTCGGCGGCGCCGACCTGGTGCCCCGCTTCAAGGCCCCGGACGGGGTGGGGCTGCGGATCGACAACGGCTTCGTCAACGGCGGCGGCTACCTCTTCGTCGACGAGCCGCGCGGCATGTACGCCGGGGCCCTCCAGTTGGGCATCGCCGCCAAGGACGGCCTGTCGCCGATGCGGGGCTTCCTGCTCCAGGCCACCGCGATCCTCAACACCCGCAACCCCGACGGCAGCCGACTGGCCGAGGCCGACGGCGAGCACACCTTCTCGATGCTGGTCGTCGGCACCTTCCAGTGGTACCCGGGGCTGATGCTGTTCTGGGGCATCTCGATCACCGGTCTGGGCCTGGTGGTCGGGCACAACCGGCGCAGCAACCCCGAGGAGGTCCGCAACGCCGCCCGCGCCGGAACCCTGGACTCGCTGCTGTTCCCCGAGGACGTGGTGGGTCGCGCCCCGGCGGTGATCGCCACCCTCAGCCGGATCTTCCCGGTCGACCCCACCGGCACCGTGCTCGGCGCGATGGTCCGGCTGAACTTCCTCTCCGGGCAGATCGTCGCGGACCTGGCCGTGCTGGTCGAGTTCCCCGATCCGGTCCGGGTGCTGCTGCTCGGCAAACTGGTCGTCGACTTCCGGCCGGCCGGCCGGCTCCGGCTGGACTCGGTCGGCATCGTCGACGTCGCCCGCAAGGAGATCAGCCTCGACGCGGCCCTGATCGACTCCAACCTGTTCGGCCAGCCGGTCTCCGGCGAGATGGCCCTGCGGGCCCGGTGGGGCGGGGACAAGTCGTTCGCCATGTCGATCGGCGGGTTCCACCCGAGGTACTGCCCGCCGGCCGGCTTCCCCTCGCTCAAGCGGTTCGAGATCAAGCTGCTGAAGCTGGGCAAGGGGATCAAGCTCAACGCGTACCTGGCGGTCACCAGCAACACCGCCCAGTTCGGCGCCGAGCTGCTGATGAAGTTCGAGGCGGCCGGGTTCGTCCTCGACGGCCGGGCCTGGCTGGACGTGCTGTTCCAGTTCAAGCCGTTCTGGTTCACCGCCGAGATCGGCGCGTACGTCGCCCTGACCTACGACGGCACCGAGCTGCTGGTCATCCGCCTGTTCATCGGGGTGAGCGGCCCCGGCCCCTGGCGGGCCTGGGGCGAGGCACGGATCAAGTTCCTGTGGTGGGAGGTGTCGGCCAAGCTCGACTGGACCGACGGGAAGAAGAACGACCAGCCCGAACCCAGCTACGTGGACGCCGCGGCGCTGCTCCAGCAGGCCCTGTCCACCCCGGACGCCTGGGCGGTCCGGGCCACCGCCGTCGGGGCGGAACCGGTGGCCCTGCGGGCGGTCGAGGACACCGGGGGAGCGCTGCTGCTCTCCCCGGGGGCCGCCCTCGGCGTACGCCAGAACGTCCTGCCCCTCGGCGTCGAGTTGCAGCGGATCGGCACCTCCCGCCTCCGTGGCCCGAACCGGTTCGCCCTCACCGAGGTCAGCGCCGGCACCGGCGACGCCGCGGCACGCGGCACCCTGGGCGAGGCGATCCTCGACGACTTCGCCCCCGGCCAGTTCCGCGACCTGACCCCCGAGGAGCGGATGCTCACCCCGGGCTTCGAACGACTGGAAGCCGGCCGCGAGGTGGCCCTGCCCGACCGCACCACCCTGCCGGCGGGCGACGACACCGTCTTCGCCGGGCTCGACGGCGACGGCGCCTACGACCGGGTGATCGTCGACGACCCCGACGACGCCGGCCGGGAGATGCCGGCGGCGGCGCCCACGCTGTCGGCCGCCGACGCCGTACCGGGCGGGCTGCTGGCCCTGTTCGCCGCCACCGGCCCGGCCGCCAACGCCCGTACCCGCAGCAGCGGGGCGGCCCGGTTCACCGGGGCTGGCCTCGGCCTGCGCGACGCCGGGCCGTCCTGGGTGGCCGGCCGCGGCGCCCCGCGCCCCGCCGGCCGGCGGGGCCGACCGGCCCTCGCCCGGCTCCGCCCGCCGGTGGCCGCCCTGCCCACCGCGACCCAGGCGGCCGAGGTGGCCCCCGGGGGCGACCGTGGCCGGCTGATCCGCCGGGCCAGCGTCCCCGTGCCCACCCCGACCATCGTCCTGCCCGAACCCGAGAAGGTGTCCTGACATGGGTGGCCTCCGCTTCCTGCCCTGGGTACGCGACGGCGTCGCCCGGCTCGTCTCCGAACCCGACCCGCTCGCCGGGCCGCTGCCGGCCGCCCGGCCCGAGGTGGCGCTCTCGGTGACCGCGCGCGGCACCGGCCCCGCCGGGGTCGACCCGGTGGACGTCGTCGGCAGCACCACCGCACTGCTGCACGGACCGGGCGACGTGACCGGCCTCGACGGCCAGCAGGTCATCCGCAGCCACCCCGCGCCGGGCGCGGACAACGTCGACGTGACGCTGTTCGCGGCGGTCGAGTTCGACCGGCCCGACCTGCCCTGGCTGTACACCCCGGCGAAGCCCGACCCGCAGGGCCGGCTGCGTCCCTGGCTGGTGCTCGTCGTCGTGCCCGTGGGTCCGCAGGGCCGGCTGGACACTCTGGCCGGGCAGCCGCTGGCCCGGCTCGGCACCACCGTCGGGCACCTGCCCGACCTCGCCGAGTCCTGGGCCTGGGCGCACGCCCAGGTGCTGGTCGTCACGGAGCACGAGGACGTCGCCGACGTCATCGCCGACGAGCCGCAGCGCACCCTGTCCCGGCTGGTCTGCCCCCGGCGGTTGGGCCCGGACACCGACTACCTGGCCGCCGTCGTGCCGGCCTTCGACGCCGGCGTGCGCGCCGGGCTGGGCCTGCCGGTCGACGACGGCCCGCTGGTGCCGGCCTGGGGCCCCGGCTCCCCGGCGGCCGATCCGCAGGCCCCGATCGTCCTGCCCGTCTACCACCACTGGTCCTTCCGCACCGGCCCGGACGGCGACTTCGAGTCGCTGGCCCGGCGGCTGCGCGGCCGGGCCCTGCCGGCGGACGTCGGCCGGCAGCCGGTGGACATCGGCGCCGCCGGCGGCGGGCTGCCGGACCTGGAGCCCGCCGGTGTGGAGGGCCGCTCCGTGTTGGCCTTCGAGGGCGCGCTCGCCTCGCCCGCGATGACCCCCACCGGCTGGCAGCCGGCCGCCGCCGGGCCCTGGCAGGCCCGGATGAGCGAGCTGCTGGCGCACGTCGAGGACTGGTTCACCCCACCCCTGTACGGCGAGATCCACACCCGGCAGGGGCAGGTGCCGCCGCCGGGGAGCGAGCCGCGGTGGCTGGCCGGGTTGAACCTCGACCCGCGCTACCGCGCGGCGGCGGCGCTGGGCACCCGGGTGATCCAGAAACACCAGGAGGACCTGGCCGCCGCCGCCTGGCAGCGGGCCGCCGAGCTGCGCGAGGTCAACGAGCAACTGCTGCGCGGGCAGGCCGCGCGGGACAGCGCCGCCGCCCTGTTCGCCAAGCGGGTCGACCCGGCCGCGCCGGGGACCGCCCTCGGTGACGACCAGCTCGTCGCGCTGGCCCGGCCCGTGCACGACCTGATCGCGGCCCCGACCGCGACCGGGCTGACCGGTGCCGGCGCCGCCCCGGTCGAGTCGCTGGACGAGCTGCTCGACGGCAACGCCGGCGCCCGGGCGGCCACCAGCGCGCCGTTTCGCCGGTTGGCCCGTCCGCGCGGCCCGCTGGCCCGCCGGCTGCGTCCCGCCGCGCCGTCGTCGGCGGCGTTGCCGCGACTGGCCGGCGGCGCGAGCCCGGTGCCACCGGCCAAGATGCCGGTCGGCGGCGTCGTCTTCGACACCCTGGTCCCGCCCGGGCAGGGCATCGCCCGGCTGACCCGGGCCGCCATCGAGGCGGCCGCCCGGAACCCGTGGTGGCACACCGCCGCCACCCTGGCCCCGGCGGCCTGGGCCCCGGCCGCGGCCGACGATCCGGTCACCACGCTGGCCAGCAACGGTGGCGACCTGCTCGGCCCGGACCGGTTCTTCGTCGCCGCCGCCGACGGCCGGTTGTTCGAACGCCGCCGGCTCGACGGCGCCTGGACCTGGCGGGACCACGGCGCCCCGGCCGGCACCCAGGTCGTCACCTCCGGCGCCACCGTCGCCCCCGACCGGGTGTACGTGCGTACCCGGAACAGCCGGCTCTACGAGCGCCGCTACGACGGCGACCGCTGGGTGTGGACGGACTGCGGCAGCCCACCCGGCGGCACGGCCAGCCGGCCCACCGCCGGCGGCACCGACGTCTTCATGCTCGGCCCGGGCGGTGACCTGTACCGCTTCGGCACCGTGGCCCGGACCTGGGTGTCGCTGGGCCGTCCGCAGCTCGCCACCGGGGAGCGGTTGTGGGGCTCGCCGCGCCCGACCCCGGCCGGCGTGTTCGTGGCCACCTCCGCGCAGCGGCTGTTCGTCCACAACGGCCAGTGGAGCCTGGTCGCCGACGGTCCCGGCCTGCCGCCGCCGATCTGGGGCTCCCCGGCGGCCTACCACGCCATCAGCCATCCCCGGGCCTACGGCTTCGGCTACCTCACCCCGACCGGCGAGCTGGTCACCCGGGTGCCCGGCTGGGGCGGGATCGTCAACCACGGCCGGGTCTCGTTCCACGCGCCGCTGCCGCAGAACCTGCGGATCGTCTCGCTGGGCCAGCAGACCGTGGTCAGCGGCCACGACGAGGAGCCGGAGATGCTCGTCCTGGCCCACCCCGAGGGCGACCCGGCCGACCTGCGGCTGTACGGCCGCTACCAGTGGCGCAACGACGAGACCGGGGTCTACTCCTGGCACTGGGAGGCGATCGGCCGCCCGGCCAACGGGATCGCGGCGCACCGCCCCGGCCCGGTCACCGGTGACGACCGCGACGGCGAGGTCTTCGTCCGGACCGCCGACGGGCGGCTGGCCGCGTACTCCTGGGGCGACCGGGGCAGCGGGTGGGTCGACCACGGCACCCCGGCCGATCCCCGGGGCGCCGGCCCGGACACCGCCCCGGCCCCGGCCCACGTCCGCTTCGCGCCCCGGATCGGCCTGCTCTCCTCGCTGCTGGTGTCGTACACGGTCGACGAGGGGGCCGGCAGCCGGATCCGCTCGCAGGCCGCCCACCACCTGGGCGAGGACGGCGCGCTGCGGGAGAACGGCCTCACCGGCGCGGCGGGCGGACCGTTCACCGGCGGGCCCGCGGTGGCCACCGCGGTCACCGCCGCGCCGTCCACCGGCGGCCGGCCGGCGCAGCTGTACGCGGTGGCGGTCCTGGCCGGCAGCGTGCCCGGCACCCGGCGGCTGGCCTACTGGGTGGGCAGCGGGATCGGCGCCGACGGCGCCGCCACCGGCGGCTGGACCGGCCCGTACGACCTGCCCGACCCGGTCGGCGGGCACGCCGCCGCGGTCGACGTCACCGTCGCCGACCTGGACGGCGACGGGTCACCCGAACTCGTCGTCGGCTACGCCGTCAGCGGCCCCGACGCCGCCGCGAACCGGGTGTACTACCGGGTCGGCTGGGGGCTCGACGAGGCCGGCCGGGTCACCCGGGGCTGGACCGACTCGCTGCCCACCCCGTACACCTTCCGGGCGATCAGCTCGGTCAGCGTCGACGTGGTCGACATGACCGGCGACCAGGTGCCGGACCTGCTGGTCTTCGTGGCCGGCGAGAACACCGCCGGGCAGCGGGTGGCCCGGTACTTCACCGGCCGGGGTGTCAACCGGCGCGGCCGGATCGCCGACACCGGATGGACCAGCCCGCTGCCGGTCGGCGACGAGGCGGAGGTGGCCGCCGGCGTCGCGGCGGGGGCCGCCGTCGTCGACGTCAGCGGCACCCGGCGACCCGACCTGGTGGTGGCGCACCGCTCCCGGCTCGGTGTCCTCACCACCCGGGTCGGCTTCGACCTGGACCCCGCCGGCGTGCCGGTGATCTGGAGCCCGCCGCAGGACATCCCCGGGGCGGCGGACGCGCTCGCCGGGCGCGGGTGCGCGCTGGTCGTCGCCGACCTGCGGGCCGACCTGGTGGCCGCCCGGAGCACGATGGGCGACCGGTTCATGGCCGCCGCCGCGAACCACCAGGACCGGCTGGCCCCCGCCCAGGCGTTGGCCGCCGACCCGAAGCCGCTGCCGGTGCCGCTCGGCCCGGCGGCCGGCGCGGTGCGCGCCACGCTCCGCCCGGAGACCGCGGTCGCCGGCGAGGTGCTGGCCGGCCTGAGCGTCGGCGGTGGACTCCTGGCGGACGCGCTGCCGGACACCGGGGACCCGCTGCGCCGGCTGCTCGCCGGGATCACCTTCGACGTGCCCAGCTACGAGCTGCTGCGCGGGCTGTCCCAGGAGCACGTGGTGCCGAACCTGCCGGCGGTGGCGCCGGAGACGATGACCGCGCTGGCCGCCAACCCCCGGTTCATCGAGGCGTTCCTGGTCGGGCTCAACCACGAGATGAGCCGGGAGATGCTGTGGCGGGGCTTCCCCGCCGATCCCCGGCAGACCTGGTTCCGGCAGTTCTGGGACGTCCGCGGCGCGGTGTCGGCCGGCGCGCCGCTGACCGACATACCACCGTTGACCGACGGGGCCTGGCTCACCGGCCCGCTCGGCAGCCACCTGACCGCCGTCGGTGCCCCCGGCGAGCAGTCCCTGGTCCTGGTCGTCCGGGGCGAGGTGCTGCGCCGCTTCCCGTCCACGGTGGTCACCATGCGTCGGGCCCGGTGGACCGGGCCGCAGCGGCGGGAACCGACCGGGCTGGACCTGCCGCCGATCTTCAACGCCTGGCTCTCCCCGGACCTGCTGCTGTTCGGCTTCCCGTACACCGCCGACGAGGCCCGCGGCGCGCCCGACCAGGACCACGGCGACCCCGGCTACTTCTTCGTCCTGCGGGAACAGCCCACCGCGCCCCGGTTCGGCCTGGACGTCGAGCCGGACGACTGGCCGGAGTCGGACCCGCCCGACACCCCCGCCTGGGCCGGCGAGCACTGGGACGACCTGCACTGGGGCCACCTGCCCGCCGGGGCGGGGTTCCTCTCCCCGTACGCGCCGGGCTTCCCGGCCACGGCGGTGGACGGCGCGGTGTTCGGCCGCAACGCCGCCGACATGGCCCGGGTGGCGCTGCAACGGCCCGTCCTGCTCGCCCGCCATGCCAGTGACCTGCTGCTCACGCCGGAGACCCAACCATGACCGTCACCCCCCGCCGCTCCGCCGGCACCACCCCCGTCGCCCCGGCCGCCCCGCCGCCGCTGTCCGACGCGCTCACCGGCACCCCGTGGACGCTGTCCACCGGGTACCCGGTGGCGCTGCTGCCGGTCCGGCTGGAGACCCGGTTCGCCGGTGCCACCCTGCGGATCAGGGTCTATCCCGACCAGATTCACATCGACGGCCATGAGCCCCGGCTGACCGACGACGAGGTGGCGGCCGGCCGGGCGTACTGGCTCGGCCCGACCGCCGACGGCGACCCGGCGTCGACCGGCGCCGCCGGCCCGGCCGACGGTCCGCTGCGGGCGCCGCCCGACGCCGAGGCCTGGACCGAGCTGGTCCGGCGGTTCGGGGCGACCCGGGCCGGCTGGATCGCCCGGGTGATGGAGCCCGACCCCGCGACCGGCGAGCTGCCCGACCCGCTGCGCCGGCCGGCGCCGTGGTGCGAACCGGCCCGGGTCCGGCTGCTGCCGACCCGCTGGTACGCGGTGGGCCGCACCACCGGCAACACGCTGTTCACCGGCGTCTCCGGGCCGGTCACCCGCGACCTGGCCGCCGGGCCGGCCCCGGTGCCGCCCGGCGCCCCGGTGACCGGGACCCCGATCGGGGCGGGCGCCGCCGAGTCGCCCCCGGTCGACGAGGGCATGCGCTGGATGGTCGACTACCCGGCCGCGGTGGCCGCCGGGATGGCCTTCGCCGTCGACGTGCCCACCGACAGCGCCGGCCGGCCCCAACCGGTGGACCGCCTGCTGGTCTTCGGCGTCGACGCCGACACCGCGCCGGACGTCTCCGCGGCGCGGCTGAGCCGGCTGCTGGAGGCCCACGCCGCCACCGACGGGCTGGCCTTCCTGCCGCCGGGCACCCCGACCAACAACACCGAGACGGTCACCGTGGCCGAGCGTCCCCCGGTCGCCCCGGTCACCGGCACGGACGCGGTGCCCGGCGGGACCGGGCCGCAGGTCGAGAACGCCGCCGCCCTGGCCGGCCGGGCCCTGGCCGTACCGCTCAGCGCCGCACCGGCCGGATCGACCCCGGCTTCGCTCGCCCCACCCCAGCCGGACGCCGAGGACCTGGCGGCCGTCCGCCGCCGGCCGGTCCGCGCCGCCGCGCCCACCGCGCTGGCCCGCGCCGCCGCCGCCGACCGGGACGAACGCCGGCTGGCCCGGCTGGTCCGCCGGGCCCTCTGGCCGGCCGGGCCGGGCAGCATGCTGCGGCACCTGCTGCCGGTGGCCACCCCGGCCGAACAGCGGAAGCTGCGTGCCCACTTCGTCGAGCACCTGCACCCGGAGGGGCCGTTGCCCACCCTGCGGATCGGCGCGCAGCCCTACGGACTGCTGCCGGTCGCGGCGCTGCGCGGCTGGCAGCCGACCAGCCCCGCCGAGGCACGGGCGGTCACCGTGCTGCGCAACCTCTGGCAGCAGGTCTGGCTGGCCGCCCCGGCACCCCGGATCCGGCCCGGGCTGGCCGACCCCGAGCAGACCATGGTGGAGATCCTGGCCACCGACGCCCGGGCGCTGGAGGTCCGCGCCCGCAGCATGCTCGGCAACGAGTACGTGAGCTGGCTGTGGCGGTTCGCCCGGCTGGACCTCGGCCCGGGTTGGCGGCAACAGGTCGTCGAACCCGGCCGGGCGCTGCTGGCCGCGCTCGGCCTGGGCGGCCCGGTCGACCCCCGGTTGTCCCTGGCGGTCTTCGCCAAGGACGCCTTCGCGCTGGGCACCCCGCTGGTGGCCGCATCCGGCCCGGACCGCGCCGAACGGATCCGCGCCTACCTCGACGCGCTCGCCGCCGTGGGCCTGCGCGGCGACCAGATCCCGGCCGCGCCCGCCTCGGCGGGGCCGGTGCCGCTGTTCCACCGGCTGCTGCGGGCGGCGCTGATCGCCGAACACTCGGCCGCCGCCGACCTGCTCGCCGAGGCCGCCGGGCTGCCGGCCGCCGCCGAGATCCCCGAGCCGGAACTGGTCGACATCCGACCGGGCGAGGTCACCCCGACGCTGCGCCGGCGGCTGGCGGTCACCGTGCCCGGCACCGGCGGTCGCAGCGTGGGCGAGTACCTCGCCGCCGCGGCCGGGGACGACGACACCCGGCACCGGCTGGCCACCGCCGACCTGCGCGAACTGCGCGACGCGCTGGCCGACCTGGCGACCGGGCTGACCCCCGCCGAGAACGGCCCGGCCGCCCTCGACCCGGCCGACCTGGACCGGTACGTCGCCGGGACCCTCGGGCTCACCGCACACCGGCTGGACGCCTGGATCACCTCGCTGGCCAGCACCCGGCTGGACCGGCTGGCCGCCACCCGGCCGGCCGGGACGCCCGACGGGGTGCACGTCGGCGCGTACGGCTGGCTCACCGACCTGCGCCCGGCGCCGCCGCCCGCGCTGGTCGACCGGCCCGCGCACGTGCCGGACAACGCCGCGCCGGCGCAGCTCGTGGCGGCCCCGGCCGGCGCCGGCCACGTGCACGCCCCGTCCCCGGCGCAGGCGGTCACCGCCGCGGTGCTGCGCAGCCCGTGGCGCTCGCACGGCGGCGGCGACGACAACCCGGTGGCGGTCGATCTCTCTTCGCGCCGGGTCCGGCTGGCCGGGCAACTCCTCGCCGGCATGCGCGACGGGCAGGCGCTGGGCGAACTGCTCGGCTACCGCTTCGAGCGGGGCCTGCACGATCACCCGGGCGGCCCGCTCGACCAGTACGTCCCGCTGTTCCGCCGGCTGGCCCCGGTCCGCGCGCACCGGGTCGACCCGACCCCCGGGGACGGCCCGCCGGACATCGTCGGCGCCGTCGCCTCCACCGCCGTCGCCGACGGGTTGGAGCTGCACCGGCTGCACCGGGCCGGCGCGCTCGCCGCCGAGCTGGCGAAGCTGCCCGGCAGCGCCCGGATCGCCGTCGGCGAGGTGCTCGCCGAGCTGGCCGACCACGCCGACGCGGTGGCCGACGCCCTGCTCGCCGAGGGCGTGCACCAGCTCGCCGTGGGCGACATGGACCGTGCCGCCGCGGCGGTGGACGTCGCCTCCGGCGCGGCCGGCAGCCCGCCCGAGCTGCACTTCACCCGCACCCCGGCCAGCGGGGTGAGCGTCACCCACCGGGTCGCCGTGCTGTTCAACCTCGACGCCCGGTTCGCCGACCGGCGGGTGGACTGGCCGGCCGGCCGCGCCGAGCAGCCCCGGATCATCGGCGCCGCGGTCGACGCGCTGACCGCCGCGCTGCTGCCGCCGGCCAACCGGGTGTGCTGGCGGATGCGCTGGCACGCGCCGGACGGCGTCGTCGTCACCGACCACGTCGAGGGCAGCCTGGACCGCCTCCAGGCGGCGGCGGTGGACCACCTCGCCGCGCCGCCGCACCCGGGGGCCCCGGCCGGCACCGACCTGGACCGACGCATCGAACTGGTCGCCTGGAGCCGTCTCGCGCCGCCCCAGGTGACCCCCGACTGGCGGCTGGAGCTGGACTACGACCGGGCACCCGGCTGGCCGGCCTCCCGGGTCAGCCTGGCGGAGTTCCTCGCCGCGGTCGCGGCGCTGCGCGACCTGTTCGGCCGGGGGCGGCAACTGCTCGCCGCCGACCTCGGCACCGACTCCGACGCGCCGGCGCAGGTCGACGACGCGACCCGGAACGAGGCCACCGAGCTGTGGCAGCTCGCCCGCGACACCGCCGCGGGGCTGCGCGCCGCCGGCAGCCCGGACGACCCGGGATGGGACGAGGCCACCGTGCGTGCCCTGCTGCGCACGGCCGCCGGCTTCGGGATCGTCGGGGTGCTCCCGTCGCCGCCGGGGACCGGGGCCGCCGCCACCGCCGCAGAGGCCGCCCGGTCCGCCGGGGACGAGCTGGCCCGCCGGGTCGCCGCGCACTGCCGGCTGGTGGCCGGCGCACGCGGACGCCCCCCGTGCCCGCTGGACGGCTGTGTCTGCGTGCCGGCGACCGACTTCGACGACCCGACCGCGCCGCCGACGGACCGACGTGAGCTGCACGTCGCCCGGGTCCGGGCCCTGCTCGGCGCCGACATGCCGGTGCTGTCGGCCAGCCGGGTCCCCGACCCGGTCGCGCTGACCACCGCGCTCGCCGCCAGCGACGCACTCCAGGGCGGCTCGCCCCACCCGGTACGGCGCTGGCTGGCCCGCTACGGCCGGGTCCGCCCGGCCGTCGGCCGGCTGCAGGAGGTGCTGACCTACGCCGACGCGCTCGGCGCGGGCGGGACGGTGCGGGTGCCGGCGCGGGTCCGGGTCGCCCAGCTGCCGTACCAGGCCGGTGACCGGTGGGTCGGTGAGGCCGCGCCGCGGCCGGACAGCCAGCCGACCTCGCTGGTCCTGGTCAGCCTCGGCGACCTCGACCCGACCCGGCCGGTGCACGGCCTGCTCGTCGACGAGTGGACCGAGGTGGTGCCGGCGGCCACGACGCGGACCGGACTGACCTTCGAGTACGACGCGCCGGCCGGGGCCGCTGCCCAGGCGGTGCTGCTGGCGGTCAGCGCCGACGGCGCCGCGACCTGGCAGCCGGCGGGGCTCGCCCAGGCCGTCGAGGAGACCCTCGACCTGGCCGTCGCCCGGGTCACCGACCTCGACTCGCTCGGTGCCGGCGGGCAGTTCCTGCCCGCCTTCTACCTGCCGACCAACGTCGCCGAGGCGGCGACCACCACCGACTTCGTACCGGACGCGGCGCCTGCCGCGCCGGGTGAGCAGGAGGGCAGATGAGCCACCTCGGGCACGACAACCTGGTGGCGCCGGGCGCCGGGCAGCCAGCCGGCGGCCCGGACGCGGCGCAGGATCCGCCGGGGTCGGTGACCACCTGGACCCGGTTGGAGCCGCGTACCCGGCGCGCCGACCTGAGCCCGGCGCTGGAGGCGCGTACCGCCGACCCGCTGTGGCTGCTCGCCCGGCAGTGGCAGCTCGGCGAGTTCACCGGCGAGGACGCCGGCTCGCCGGTGGTGGCCCGGGTGCACGCCGAGGTGACCCCGTTCACCCGGTACCGCCCGGGAGCCGCCTCGGGCAGCACCATCGGGCTGCCCGCCGACATCCCGCTGGAGGCGCTCGTCGAGCGGGAGGGCGCGGCCACCGCCGACGACCTGCGCCTCTCGGCGGAGACCGGCCAGCAGTTCCTGCGGCTGCTGGCCGAGGCCGGCGCCGGCGAGCTGGGCCCGGCGGTCGCGGCCCGCTACCCGATCCCCGCGGTGCCCCCGGACGCCCCGTCGGCGGCCGATGCGGGCACGCTCGGTTACCTGCGGGTGGTCGCCGGCCGGGTGCCGCACGGCGACCTGCTGCTGCGCGCCTGCGCGGCCGGGACGGTCGACGCCGACCTGCCGGTGCCGCCGGCGCTGGCCGGCGCGCTGCACACCGCGATCACCGGCTGGCTGGCCTGGCTCGGGGTGCCGCCCCGCCCGCCCGGCCCGCCCGGGGGGTACCTGCTACAGCTACCGGCGGTCATCGCGCCGGGGGTCGACCCCCGGCCGGCGACCCCACCGTGGCCACCGGCCGACTTCCACCCGCTGATCAGCGTGGCCGGGCTGGAGGGCACCGCCTGGCAGCGGGAGCGGATGGAGTACGAGTTCGCCGTCGGTGCCGCCGGATCGGCCGGTGAGCTGGTGCTCACCGCCCGGGAGTACGACGGTGACCGGCTGGACTGGTACCACTTCGACCACGCGCCGGCGGACACCCTGCAGGCGCAGCCGGCCAGCCAGGAACTGGTCCGGATCACCCTGCCCACCCCGGTCGGCTACGCCGGGATGCCGGCCACCCGGTTCTGGGAGATGGAGGACTCCCGGATCAACCTGGGCCAGGTCGGGGCGGGCGCTGGCGACCTGGCCCGGATGTTCCTGCTCGAATACGGCCTGGTCTACGCCAACGACCACTTCATCGTCCCGCTGGAGCTGCCGGTCGGCTCGGCCACCCGGATCCGGTCGCTGATCGTCACGGACACGTTCGGCACCCGGACCCTGGTGCCGCCCGCCCCCGGTGGGCGGGGCTGGGCGCTGTTCCGGCCGTCCGGCGCCGTCACCGACGGGCCCGCCGACGTGCTCGTCCTGCCCGCGACGGCCGCGGCCACCCTGGACTCCGAGCCGGTCGAGGAGGTCCGGTTCGGCCGGGACGAGATGGCGAACCTGGCCTGGGCGATCGAGCGTACGGTGACCGGCGCGACCGGCCGGGCGATCGACCGGAGCGCGCAGGTCGCCCGGTCCGCCGTACCGGCCCGCCCGCCGGTGCCCGACCCGCCGCCGGTCGACCCGGCGACCGGCCGGCCGATGGTCGTGCCCGAGCTGTCCTACGCCTTCGCCACCACCGTGCCGGAGAACTGGGTGCCGCTCGTGCCCACCCCGCTGGCCGGCGACCCGACCGCGGTGCGGCTGCGGCGGGTGCCGATCCAGCAGCCGACCCGCGACGGGCCGCCGGCCCCGGTGCTCGGGCACAGCCGGGTGCTCGACTGGCGGCCCGGCCCCGGCGGTGCCGGGGTGGTCGAACTGGCCGTCCCCGAGGAGGAGATCGGCCGCGCCGGGGCCCGGGTGCTGCGCCGGTGGCAGTTGGCCCGTGGCGTGGACGGTTCGGTGCACCTGTGGCTCGGCCGCTCCCGGCACCCCACCGGCGGCGACGTCTCCAGCGGCCTGCGCTACGACGCCGTGGAGCCCCGATGAGCCCTGCCGCCCCGTCCGTATCCACCGATTACGAAACCGCGCGGAGAAACCGATGACGATCAACTGGAAGAACGACGTGCCGCTGCCGATGGCCCGGCCCCGGTACTACGACCACCAGTACCTGCGCGCCGCCGACCTGGCCCAGGCGGTGGACTACCTGCTGTCCCGCCAGCACCTCACCGCCCGGCTGCGGCAGCCGGTCGGCGTGGTCAGCGGGCTGGAGCTCAGCGCGACCGGGGGCGACGTCACGGTCGCCGAGGGCGCGGCCGTCGACGCCGACGGGCTGCTCGTCGTGGTGCCGGCGATCCGCCGGGTGAGCCCGCCCGGCGACGGCACGTTCCACGTCACCCTGCGCTACTCCGAGACGCTGACCGACCGGCGCGACGAGGGCGGGGTGGCCGCCGAGACCCGGTGGACCGAGGAGGGCCGGGTGGAGCTGACCACCGCCCCGCCGGCCGACCCGGGGCGCGCGATCGTGCTCGGCCGGGTGGTCCGCAGCCAGGGCGTGGTGACCGTGCAGACCACCGGTCGGCTGGTCGCCGGCCTGCGGGTGCCGGTCGGGGCGATCGTGCCGTCCGTCGGCGACTCGCCGCTGGCCGGGATCCAGTTCCCAAGCAACCCGGGGGGCGGGGTCGGCGACGAGGCGTTCATCCGCTACTGGGCGGCGGCCGGCGAGAACACCGTCCTGCGGATCGGCAACAACAACGACCCCGACGACGCGATCACCTTCCACCAGGCCGGCGCGGACCGGCTGCGGATCAGCCAGAGCATGCTGCACCTGGGCAGCCTCGACGGCACCGTCGTGCAGGCCGACCAGGTGGTCGCCGGCCTGGGCTTCTGGGGGCCCGGCGTCCAGCACGGGCAGCTCTCCTTCCGGGCCGGCCGCGGCTTCGAACTGGTCGACCGCAGCAGCGACACCCCCTCGTTGGGCTACCCGCTGCACAGCCGCCCGTACGCGGACCTGGAGGTGCAGGAGCTGCGGGCCGCCCGGTTACGCGGACGCGGCGGGCTGACCCTGGTCAGCGACGGCCAGGTGGCGATCAGGGCCGGCGCCGGTCTGACCGTGGTCAAGGAGACCGGCGCCAGCGGGAACCTGACCGTGCAGGGGGCGCTCGGGGTGGGCGGGACCGTCAACCTCCCCGCCTCGGGCTATCTCGCCGGCGCCGGCCGGCTGCACCTGAGCGGCCCGGAGCGGCTGTACCTGCTCAACACCCAGGGCGTGTACGTCGGGCACGGCGGCAGCTCCGAGCCGGACGCGGGCTGCCTGTGGGTGGAGAAGCGGGGCCTGTTCGGCGGTGACCTACAGGTCAACGGCCGGCTCGGGGTGAAGACGAGCCCGAACTCGATTCCCGACTGGAGCGGCGGGGGCATCAGCACCTTCGACCTGTTCGTCTCCGGGGCGATGTACGCCGGGCCGGCCGGCGGCCCGTACCCGATCTCGTTGGAGGCCGCCTCCGGCAAGATCGTCGGCCGGACCAAGCAGTTCGTCATCGACCACCCGCTCGACGACCCGGCCGATCCGGACCGCCGGCTGCTGGTGCACGCCGCGTTGGAGGGCCCCGAGAACGGCGTCTACTACCGGGGCGAGGGGCGGCTCGTCGACGGGACCGCCACCGTCGACCTGCCCGAGTACTTCGAGGCGCTGACCCGGCTGGAGGGCCGCACCGTCCAGCTCACCCCGGTCTTCGGCGACGACGAGCCGGTGTCGCCGCTGGCGGCGTCCCGGGTCGCCGCCGGCGAGTTCCGGGTCCGCACCGTCGACGGCTCTAAGGCGTCGCACGCCTTCTACTGGCAGGTCTCGGCGATCCGCGCGGACCTCGACCCGTTGGTGACCGAGGTGCCCGCCGCCGCGCCGCACACCGTCCGGCCGGCCCCGGCCGGCACCGATCCGACGCCCGACCCGGCGCCGGCGACCCCCACCGCCGCGTGACAACCCCACCGGCGATCAGCAGAGAGGAGCACGAGGTGGACGCGGTGACCGATCAGGTCGACGTCGACCGGACCCCGGAGGACGACGATCCGGGCAGCCGGATCGGGGAGGCGGTCGAGTACGACCTCTTCGCCGCCGAGGAGGAGCCGTCGCCGGAGCCACCCGGGCTCGTGGCGTACCACCTGGCGCCGACGCTGCGGCTGCTGCGCGACGAGATCGACCGGCGCTGGCCGCACCGGGACCGCGCCTCGGACGGCTGGATCGGTGACGCCGCCCACCAGGCCGGCACCTCCGACCACAACCCGGACGCGGACGACCGCTCGGTCAACGCGCTCGACGTCGACCGGGACGGCATCGACCCGTCGCTGGTGATCCGCAAGTGCATCGCGCACCCGTCCACCCAGTACGTGATCTTCGACCGGACGATCTGGAGCCGGACCCGGGGGTTCGCCCCGGCCCGGTACACCGGCAGCAACCCGCACGACAAGCACCTGCACGTCAGCGTCAGCCACACCCCGTCGGCGGAGCGGAGCGACCGGAGCTGGGGGATCGTCACCGCGCCGGTGCCGAAGCTCGGTGACCGGGTGCTGCGGCGCGGCAGCCGGGGCAGCGACGTGCGCGAGTTGCAGACCGTCGCCAACCGGCTGGGCGCCAGGCTGGCCGTCGACGGTGACTTCGGGGCCGCCACCGAGGCGTGGGTGCGTACCTTCCAGCAGACCCGGAAACTGGCGGTGGACGGCGTCGTGGGGCCGTGGACGGTCGCCGCCCTGCGCGCGGCGACCACGCCGCCCGCGCCGACGCCGCCCGGGCGGGCGCCCGGCTCGCGTACCCTGCGCCGGGGGACGAGCGGCGCCGACGTGGCCTTCGTCCAGCGGTTCGTGGGGGAGCGGCGGTGCGGCCGGGCGACCGGCGCCTTCGACGCGCGGACGGAGGCCGGGGTGCGCTGGTACCAGGGGATGCGCGGGGTCACGGTCGACGGGGTCGTCGGCCCGCAGACCTGGCGGCAGATGCAGGTCAAGGTCAGCTACTGACCCTCGGGCGGGTACGGCGGTCACCCGGGACCGCCGTACCCGTTTGCCGTTGCCACCGAACGGTCACTTCGCCGCGGTCTCGTCGTTTGCCAGAATGGCAACTTTATTTGTCGGTTCGGCGGGGTGCGCGGGATGGTTGGTCCTGACGAGCGGAGGGACAGACATGGTGGACGGGACGTACGACGTGGTGGTGGTCGGTGGCGGCGCCGCCGGGCTGAGCGGGGCGTTGACGCTGGCGCGGGCGCGGCGGTCGGTGCTGGTGGTGGACGCCGGGCAGCCGCGCAACGCGCCGGCCGGGCACGTGCACAACTACCTGGCCCGGGAGGGCACGCCGCCGGCCGACCTGGTGACGGCCGGGCGGGCCGACGTGACCCGGTACGGCGGCGAGGTCGTCGCCGGGCGGGTCGAGGCCGCGTCGCGGGAGGGTGACGGCTTCGTCGTGACGCTGGACGGCGGGCGTGGCGTGCGGGCGCGGCGGCTGCTGGTGACGACCGGGCTCGTCGACGAGCTGCCCGACGTGCCGGGGATGACCGAGCGGTGGGGGCGTGACGTGCTGCACTGCCCGTACTGCCACGGGTGGGAGGTCCGGGACCGGCGCATCGGCGTCCTGGCCACCGGGCCGACGGCCGTGCACCAGGCCGACCTGTGGCGGCAGTGGAGCCCGCACGTGCTGCTGTTGCTGCACGGCACGGCGCTCGGCGCGGAGGAGACCGAGCGGCTCGCGGCGCGCGGGATCACCGTCGTGGCCGGCCCGGTCGCGGCGCTCGAGGTGGCCGGCGACACGCTGACCGGGGTACGGCTGGCCTCGGGCGAGGTCGTCGCGCTGGACGCGGTGGTCGTCGCGCCGCGGTTCACCGCCCGCGCCGGGGTGCTGGAGTCGCTGGGGATCAAGCCGGTCGAGGTGGAGTTCGGTGGGCAGGTGATCGGCAGCCAGGTCTCCGCCGACCCGACCGGGGCCACCGCCGTGCCCGGCGTGTGGGTGGCGGGCAACGTGGCCGACGTACGCGCCCAGGTGATCACGGCCGCCGCGGCGGGCCTGGCCGCCGGCGCGGCGATCAACGCCGACCTCGTCGCCGAGGAGAGCCGTGCCGCCGTGGCCGACTACCGGCACCAGGTGCGCACGATGTTCGAGGAGGCCGCCTGGGAGGAGCGTTACCGCGCCCGAGCGGCGGTGTGGAGCGGACGCCCGAACCCCCAGCTCGTCGCGGACGCCACCGAGCTGCCCCCGGGCCGGGCGCTCGACGTCGGCTGCGGTGAGGGCGCCGATGCTGTCTGGCTGGCGGAACGGGGCTGGCGGGTAACGGCGGTCGACATCTCCAGCACCGCCCTGGAGCGGGCCGCCGCGCACGCCGCGGCCACTGGTCCGCAGGTCGCCGGCCGCATCGAGTGGACGCGCGCGGACCTGCGCGTCCAGCCGCCCGCCGAGGGCGCGTACGACCTGGTGTCGTCGCAGTTCATGCACCTGCCGGGCGAGGCGCGCCGGGAGCTGTTCGCCCGGCTGGCCGCCGCGGTGGCCCCCGGGGGCACCCTGCTGATCGTCGGGCACCACCCGCTCGACCTGCGCACCACCGCCCGCCGGATGCACTTCCCGGAGATGATGTTCACCGGCGAGGAGGTCGCGGCCTCGCTCGACCCCACCACGTGGCAGGTGCTGGCCGTCGAGGCCCGGCCACGCGCCGTGGTCGACCCCGAGGGACGCGACATCACCATCCACGACGCCGTCCTGGTCGCGCGCCGCCGAGCCTGACCGGCCCCGGCACTGTTCGCCACCGGGGCCGGGAGTCGGCAGCTCGTGACTCCGGTCGGCGCCCGCTACCCGCGGGGACCGACCGGAGGGCGGGTACAGCCGAGGTCGGCGGCCGGCAGTACCCCGTCGGCGAGGTAGGCGTTGACGGCCCGGTCCACGCACCCGTCGGCGTAGTTGCCGTACACGCCGTGGATGCGGGCGTCGTGCAGGGTGAGCAGCCGGGAGCCGGTCAGCGCCCGGTGCATGGCCTGGCCGTGCCGGTAGAGCGTCCGGGTGTCCCCGGTGGACTGCACGATCAGGGCCGGCACGTCGTTGCGTACCACGGTGGGTCGCTCCCGGGGCGGCTCCGGCCAGAAGGCGCACGGGCTGATCGCCCTGGTCAACTCGCCGAACCGGGGTTCACTCGCCCGGTACTCGTGGATCTCCCGCCAGTACTGCTCGGGATCGCGGGGCACCGGCACGTCCCCGCAGAGGATGGCGGCCTGCACGCTGCCGGTCGCCGACTGCGCGCCGGTCAGCGCGAACGCCAGGGTGTCCGCCAGCGACGCCGTGGGCGCCGCCCCGCCCGACGTCGCCGCGTCGCGGAGCACCCGCACCGTCTCGGCGAGGTCGGCGTGCGTCTCGTCCCGGTCGTCGCTGAGCCGGTTGAACAGCAGGAACGGCAGTACCTGCGCGTCGACCCGGTAGTCGCCGACCCGCAGCGGGCTCCGGGCCGCGGCGGCGCGGATCCGGTCCACGGTGGCCAGCACCCGGGGGCCGGTGTTGCCCAGGCGGTACCGGTCGTGGTGCCGGGCCGCCCAGTCGGCCCAGTCGCGCAGCGCGGCCTCGTTGGCGGGCCCGGTCTCCCGCAGCACCCGCGCCCCGTACGTGGCGGGGTCGACCGCGCTGTCCAGGACGACCCGGTCGGCGCGGTCCGGGAACAGCTGGGTGTAGACCGCGCCGAGGTAGGTGCCGTAGGAGTAGCCGAGGTACGACAGCTTCGGCTCGCCGAGGACGGCCCGGAGCAGGTCCATGTCGCGGGCGGTGTTCCGGGTGGTGACATGGGGCAGCAGCGTGGCGTTGCGGCGGGCACACCGGGCCGCCAGGTCTTGTTCGAACGCGGTCAGCCGGTCGAACCCGGCGCGGTCCGGCCCCGCCGAGCGGGTCCAGGTGCCGCTGGGCCAGCCACAGTCCAGCGGGGTGCTGCGGCCGACGAACCGGGGGTCCAGCCCGACCAGGTCGAACCTCGCCCCGACGTCGCCCATCCACTGGCGTACCGGCAGCACGTCGGACATCCCGGGCGCCCCGGGGCCGCCGGTGTTGAGCAGCAGGACCCCGATCCGGCGGGCCGGGTCGGTGGCCGCCAGCCGGGACAGCGCCACGGTGATCCGGCGACCGTCCGGGCGGGCGTAGTCCAGCGGCACGGTGAGCTCGGTGCAGGCGGCGCCGGCCCGGTCCAGCTCGGCGCCGGCCTGGTCGGCCGAATCCCGCTGGCAGCCGTGCCAGTCCAGCCGCTGTCGCTGGTAGCCGGCCAGGTCGGCGGTGCCGGCCGGCTCGCCGGCGCGCACCGGCGGGTCGGCGGTGCCGGTGAGCCCGACGGCGGCGAGCCCCGCGACGGTGAGCCCGGCCACCGCCCGCGCCCTGCCGGTGGTCCGTTCGTTCCAGGTCATCGGTTCGTCTCCTCGGTCGTCGTCGGGTCCGCCCGTCGGCGGCTCACCGGGTCTCGCACAGGGCGGTGTGCAGGGTCGTCGAGAGCGCCTGCCAGCTCTCGTACGACACCGGTTCGTCGTTGACCACGAGCTGGGCCCGCCGGCCGTCGGTGGTGACCCCGCCCAGGGTCCGGAAACCCGGGGTGGTCCCGCCGTGGCCCCAGTAGAGCGTCCCGCCGCACTCGGTCAGCGGCGTCGAGATGATCCCGAGCCCGTAGCGGGCCCCGGGCCAGAGCCGTCCCTCCTCGGCCGGCACGGTCCGGGTCAGCTCGGCGAGGCGCGCCGGGTCCAGCAGCCGGCCGCCGAGCAGCGCGGCGAAGAACCGGTTCTGGTCGGCGAGGGTGGAGACCAGCGCCCCACCGGCACCGCCGAACGACATGTTGAACCGGGTGACGTCCCGCCGGCCCAGGACGTCGGCCGGCCCGGCCGGCGCGTAGCCGCGCGGGTGGGGTCCCCGGATCCGCACCGCGTCGCCGGGCCAGTAGGTGTCCCGCAGCCCCAGCGGTACGAGCACCCGTCGGGTGATCTCCGTGCCGATGTCGCGCCCGGTGACCCGCTCGACGACCAGGCCGGCCAGCACGTAGTTGGTGGTCGAGTAGTGCCAGCCGGGACCGGGCGCCGGGAGCGTCGTCGCCAGCGTGATCAGCTCGTCCGGCGAGTGGTGCCGGTAGCGCCACCCGTCCATCCGGTCCCAGGCCAACGCGTCGACGTGGTCGGGCAGGCCGCTGGTGTGTCGCAGCAGGTCGCGCACGGTGATCCGCCGACCGTCGTACCCGTTGCCCCGGACCACACCGGGCAGGTACCGCTCGACCGGGGCGTCCAGCGCGAGCCGGCCCTCCGCGACGAGTTGCAGCACCACCGTCGCGGTGAACGTCTTGGTCGAGCTGCCGATCCGGATCCGCTCGTCGGCGCGCATCGGCCGGCCGGTCCGCAGGTCCGCCCGGCCACTGCTGCCGGACCACCGGCCGCAGTTCGGGCCGTACACCTCGATGGCCGCGCCGACCAGCAGGTGGGTGCCGGTCAGGCCGCGCAGCGCGGCGGCCGTCGCCGGCAGGCCGGCGCACCCCGGCGCCGCCGGCCCGTGTGCCGCGGCCGGCCCGCCCGTGGCGGCGACGAGCAGGACCACGCCCGCGAGTACGCCGCCCCAGTGCCTTCTTCGGTCATTGGTCGTCATCGCACCGACGCTAGGGGCGGCCGGTCGGGCGGGCGATGGGGCAGCGGCCCCGGTCGAGGGTGTAGCTGGCTACACTGCCGGACCGCCGTCGAGGGGCGCAGAATACGACGATGCGGCGGTCCTGGCGGATGACGAGGTACCTGCTGGACGGCGGGGCGAGCGCGATCGGCGCGGCCGGTGTGCTCGGCGCGCTGGCCGGGGCGCTCGCGTCGAGCCTCGTCGGGTTCGGCGTCGTGCTGCTGCCGCCCGCCCTGCGTGCCCTCGGTGCGCTGGCCGACCGGGAACGTCGCCGCGCGGGCCGGTTGCTGGGCAGGCCGGTCCCGGTCGAGCCCCGGCCGCCCGTCGGCTCCCGCGCCGCCCTGCTGCGGGCCGCGGCGGGCGATCCGGCCAGCTACCGGAGTGCGGCCTGGCTCGCCGTGCACGCGGTCGGCGGGCCGCCGCTCGCCGCCGGCGTGCTGCTGCTCTGGCTGCTGGCGCTGGGCGGGCTGGTCGCTCCGCTGATCTGGTGGGCCGTGCCGACCGGCGCGCCGCTCACCTTCGTCGTGCCGATCACGAGCTGGGGCCGGGCGCTGCTGGTGCCGCCGCTGCTCGCCGGCGCCGCGCTCGCGCTGCTGCGGTGGGCCGTCCCGGCCGTCGCGGCGGCACACGCCCGGGCCGCGCTGGCGTCGTTCGCGCCGTCCGCCCGTAGCCGGCTCGTCAGCCGGGTCGCGGAACTCTCCGCGACCCGGGCCGGCGCGCTGGACGCGCACGCGGCGGAGCTGCGCCGCATCGAGCGGGACCTGCACGACGGCACCCAGGCCCGGCTGGTGGCGATCGCCATCCAGCTCGGCGTCGCGCAGGGCCGGCGGGCCGTCGACCCCGCACTCGCGGACCGGCTCCTCGGCCGGGCCCGGGCACTCGTCGAGGAGACCCTGACCGAGCTGCGCGGGGTGGTCCGGGGCATCTACCCGCCGATCCTCGCCGACCGGGGGCTGCCCGGCGCGGTGCACGCGCTCGCCGCCGACTGTCCCGTGCCGCTGACCGTGCGGGTCGCCCCGCTGGACCGGCTGCCGGCCGCGCTGGAGAGCGCCGCGTACTTCGTCGTCGCCGAGGCGCTGGCCAACATCGCCAGGCACAGTGGCGCCAGCGGCGGTGACCTGCGCGTGGAGCATTGGGCGGGCCGGCTGGTGGTCCGCGTGACCGACGACGGGGTCGGCGGCGCGCGGGAGTCGGCCGGCACCGGCCTGGCCGGGATCCGGCGCCGGGTCGCGGCGCTCGACGGCCGGGTGGAGCTGAGCAGCCCGACCGGCGGGCCGACGGTGCTGCGGGCGGAGCTGCCGTGCGGGTCCTGATCGCCGAGGACAACGTCCTGCTCCAGGAGGGGCTCAACCTGCTGCTCACCACCGCCGGCTTCGAGGTGACGGCGGCGGTGGACACGCCGGACGACATCGTCGCCGCCGTCGACCAACAGCGACCCGACGTCGCCATCGTGGACATCCGGCTGCCGCCGACCTTCCGCGACGAGGGGCTACGCGCGGCGCTGACCCTGCGCCGTCGGCACCCGGGCCTGCCGGTTCTGCTGCTCTCCCAGTACGTCGAGCGCGCCTACGCGACCGAACTGCTCGCCGACGGGCAGGGCGCCATCGGCTATCTGCTCAAGGACCGGGTGTCCCGGGTCGACGACTTCCTCGACGCGTTGCGCCGGGTCGCCGACGGCGGCACGGTGCTGGACCCGCACGTCGTCGCGCAGCTCGTGGCCACCCGGCGCAGCCCACTCGCCGGCCTCACCCCGCGCGAGCGCGAGGTGCTCACGCTGATGGCGGGGGGCAGCACCAACGCGGGCATCGCCCGTCAGCTCGTGGTCACCGAGCGCGCCGTCAGCAAGCACATCGGGAACATCTTCGCCAAGCTCGGCCTGCCGCCCGACGACAGCGGGCACCGTAGGGTCGTCGCCGTGCTCACCTACCTGCGCGCCCCGGACTGACCAGCCGCCGGGCCCCACCACCCGTCCCGAACCCGCCGGCGGAGCCGTCTTGACCGGTCGAAATAGGATCGAAGTTCGTCATGTCATGAGGAGGGTGTCGATGGGGCGTGCGCTGCGGGTGGGTATCCCGGTTCTCCTGCTGGCCGCCGTCGGCTGGTATGCCTCGTACGTCACCACCATCCTCGTGTGGGAGGTGCGCAAACTGCTGCCCTGGCTGGTGGCGCCGGCCCTGGTGGCCCTGTTCGGCGGGGCGCCGCTCCTGGTGCGACTGCTCAGCCACCGGCTCCGCCGGCGCAGGACCACGCCCGCGGCGGCCGGCGGGATCGTGGTCCTCGGCTGGCTGGGCGCCGCCGTCGGGCTGGCCCTGGGGGCGTTCTGGCTGGTCTACGGCGAGTACCTGCAGGACCGGGCGTACGTGACCACCATGCGGGTGGTGAGCGATCCGGTCCCGGAGTTGACCGCCCGCGCGCCGTACCTGGCCGGCGAGGCACAGGCCGCGCCCAACCTGGGCGACGTCACCGGCGAGATCACCGACGTCAGCTACCTGCCCGACTCCGACCGGTTCGCCGTCCTGGTCGAGCGGCGCGGCTGGTTGACCGGTTACGAGGTCGGCCTCGTGCAGGAGGTGCCGCTCGGCGGCAACAGCCGGGCGCAGCAGCGGTGCCAGTTCGACGTGTCGGCCGCCGACGCGCGCATCGGCGGCTGGTTCACCCACAACCTGGGCCGGAAGATCTCCGCCGAGCGGCGCGGGGTCCGGTTCTCCGCCGACGACGCGTACGTCCACTGCCAGGGGGACACTCCGGTCGTGGTGGTGCCGCTGAAGCGGCAGACCGGAATCCTGGTGGTGACCGAACGGCCGGCCGGCCTGGCGCTGTACGACGGCCGGACCGGGCAGGTCACGATCACCGACGACACGACGAAGGTGCCCGGACCGTCCTATCCGATCAGCCTGGCCGGCCGGCAGCGGGAGGGCACCGCCGCCGTCGGCGGGTTCGCCGACTGGTGGTTCGAGCGCAGCGGCTGGGACGCCTCCGAGGACGGCGCCAATGAGGGCAACGAGTCGGAGTTCACCCTGCGCTACCGCGACGGCAGCGGAGGCAGCGCGTACGTCACCCCGCTCACCCCGCAGGGCGAGGCCAGTTCGGTGGTGGCGGTGTCGACGGTGCCGACCCGGTACTCCGGCCGCGGTCTCGCCCCGCTGACCGTGCACCGGCTCAGCCCGACCTGGTCGTCACCCCAGGCGATCGTCGCCCTGATCAAGGCGGAGTACCGGGACATCTGCTGTTGGAACGACGACCAGGTGTTCGAGGTGGTGCCGACCGGCGGCAGCACCTGGACCGCCACGCTCGGCAGCGCGCAGAGCATCCGGTACCGGGTGGAGGGCCGGGGCCAGATCAACGGCCGGGAGGCGACCTGCCTGAAGAGCGCCGACGGCACCCTGGTCCGGTGCGCGTACGCCGCCCCCGGCTCGCCGGAGGAGCAGGAACTGCAACGCCGGGAGCAGCAGAAGCAGCAGGAGCAGGCGGCGAACGGCGGCCCGGACGCGAAGGACCTGACCACGTACACCGACGAGCGGTTGGCCGAGCTGAACCGACGGATCTCCGAGGAGGTCAACCGCCGCCTCAAGGAGCGGTAGCGGCGGGCCGCGGCGCGCGGCCGCCGGACCGCGCGGGCCGCACCGCCGCCGCTGGTCGCGCCAGCAGATGAGGTCCGGCGCGCCCGTGGTCAGCGTCCCTTGCGTACGTGGCGGGTGATCTCGTCGCCCTCGGACAGGCTGAGCGGCCCGGTGCTCTCCGCCGGTGCGACACCGAGCGCGACGGCCAGCGTGCGGCCGTGGATGTCGAGCACGGCCTCGCTGAGGTCGGCGAGGTCGGCCACGGCTGCCCTGGCCCGCAGCCAACCGGTCATCCCCACCGCCAGCGCGATCAGCAGGGCCGGCCACCACACGATCCCCAGCACGACGTACGGCAGCGCCCACGCGGTGGTGACCACCGCGGCGGCGAACTGGCCGTTGGCCGTGCTGAGATCGGCCCGGACGGGATCGGGCAGGACGAGCCACAGGCGCGACCAGCCGAACCGTAGATCCAACCCGTACCGGTCGAGTGCGACCTGTTCCACCGCCGCGATCCGGTCACCCATCCAGGTCGGTCGCGTCGGCGCGGCCAGGGCGAGCCGGTTGACCCGCGCTGCCGCCTCGTCGACCTCGGCCTGCTGAGCGGGTGTCCGGCTGGCCGCCGGAAACCTGTTCTGCAGTTCCCACCGGTTCGCCACCAGCCGGTGCCAGCGCCTGCCCCGCGCGTCGGCCAGCCGCCCCCGCGCCCAGCGCAGCCCGGGCGGCCACAGCCCCAACAGCCCGGCCCGGACCGGCGCGGCAAGCGCCTGGACCGTCAGCCCGACCCCGCTGGAGGCGAGGAGCAGCCCGATCACGGCCAGCGCCTGCGCCGGCCCGGACGCCCTACCCAGCGCGGCTCCGAACCCGGTCGCCCTCGACGCCAGCAGTGGCAGGTCGACGGCGTGCGACCAGCCGAGCTGGATGCCGGCCCAGGCGGTGGCGACGAAGAGCAGCCCGGGTAGCGCGAGCAGACCGACCCAGCGCTCCGCGAGCTGCTTCGCCAGCTCCCCGAAGAAGTTGTTCACCGGTCATCGCCTGCTCATCGGCACACCGGTGAGCAGGCATCGCGGTGCCGGCCCGGCCGGTACGGCCGCGACCACCCGGTCACACGCCTGGTCGGGACAGCCGAACGACTCCTCGTCGGCCCGTCCGGGGCCCGCGCCCGGCAGTCCGGTGCCCAGGTTGCGCGAGGTTCCGGTCGCGCCCGCGCCCAGCAGCCGGGCGACCAGCCCGGCGACCGGCCGGCGCGCCCGGGCCTCGGTCTCGATGCTGGCGAGCAGCAGCCGTTGCTGCTCGGTTCCCGCGGCGAAGTACGCCCGTAACGCCGGCAGGTCGTCACAGAGTCCGGCCAACGTGCGCCGCTCGATCAGTCTGCCCCGCTCGTCGTCCACGGGCGGGAATGTATCGGTTGGTGGGGCGGTGCGCCAAAGCCGGTGCGCCGACCGCCGGGGCGTCCCTTGTGGACCGTCGCGGTGCCGCCGCTAGCATCACTTCGGTGGCCAGTGATCCCATCGCCGAGTTCTTCGTGGACGACACGCACCGGGTCGCCGTCATGCAGTGGGCGGTCGACGAGTCGGATGCGGTGGGCGGCACGGTACACATCCAGGTCGGGACCGTCGCGGGCGGCGGATGGTACGTCCGGCACCGGGGGTTCGGTCTGCGCGAGTTCGGCGACCGGCATGCGGCCTGGCGGGCCGTCCGTGGGCTGATGGGCCATCATGACGGGCGATGGGAACAGGTCGACGTCGATCCCGCGCCCTTCTCGGCGGTGTGCCGGCCCGACGGTTCACGGGTGCTCTACGCCACCCACGACGACGATTCGCTCTACGCGTGCTGGGGCCGCGGACGCGACCAGATCTGGGACAGGTTCCTCGGCGCGATCAACGAGGGCACCACGCTGCGCCGGACCGAGACGCACGCGCTTCTCGACGGCGCCATCGAGCTGGTCCGGTACCGGGACCCCTACCACGGGCGGGACCGCTACGCGGTGTCGACGGCCGGTGAGGCGGGGGTGGACTGGCTGGTGGTCGACCACGCCGATCGGGAGCTGGCGGACGCCGACTACGAGGAGTCGGTCCGCCGCAACGCGGACGAGGACATCCGGTACCGGTCCAGCGACGTGCCCGACGCGCCGGTCAGCCGCAAATCCAGGCCGCCGGCAGGGCTTCGCGTCCTGGATTCCGGCGTCATTCTCGCGGCGGACGACCTCGACGAGTACAACGAAATGTACGATCTGCCGTACCGGTCCCGGTGGCCGGTCACCACCGATCCCGCGCCGGTACCGCCCGGCGTGGTGGGCCCGATGACCGCCGCGCCCCGGGACTGGGGGCCGGCCGCGACCGAGGTCCGGGAGGTCACCGTCGCGGCGTGGCGGGACGAGGACTGGACGTCGCCCATCAACGCCCTGGCCCTGGCGGTGCTCCCCGACGGCCGGCAACTCCTCGCCGTCGGCCACGACGACGGCGCGACGCTGTGGAACGTCCGCACCGGCAAGCGCGTCGTCGAGGTCTCCGGCCACAGCGAGTGGGTCCTGTCGGTCGGGATGGCCGTGCTCTCCGACGGCACCTCGGTGCTGGCGACCGGAGGCAAGGACGGCCTGGCGCGGGCCTGGTCCACCAGGGACGGGGCGCCCCTGGTGGAGATCGAGGCGCACCGCCGGCCCGTCAACGCGCTCTCCTGGGCGCTCCCGCGGGGACGGGTGCCGCTGCTGGTCACCGGGGGCGACGACGCCACGATCCGGGTCTGGAACGTCGAGAACCGGGCGCTGGTGAAGGAGCTGACGGTGGGGGAGCCGGGCGTGAATCTGGTGCGGTCGGCAGCCAGCGCGGTGCTCGCCGACGGGCACCTGTGCGTGGTGGCGGGAGTGGACCCGCTGGGCGTGGCCCCGGCCCAGGTCTGGGACGCCACCACCGGGCGCCGGTTGCACGAGCTGACGATGGGACACGACGATTGCGACCGGCCGGCGGTCGCGGTGGCGACGCTCGCCGACCGGTCGTTCCGGGTGGCGGCAGCCGCCGGGGCCGAGGTGCGGGTCTGGGACGGGCACACCGGTCGGGAGATACGGACGCTGACCATGCCGGAGCCCGGTGCCGGTGACGTCGCCCTCGCGGTGCTGCCCGACCTGCGGGTGGTCGTCGCCGCCACGGCCGGTCGGCACACCAGGGTCTGGGAGGTCGAGTCGGGAGCACTGCTCGCCGGCCTGGACCACGGCGCCACGGGACCCACCCCCGCCGTCGACCTCGCCGTTCTGCCGGACGGCAGTCCGCTGCTGGCGTTCGCCGGCGCGGCCGTCCCGCCCCGCGTCGTCCGGCTGGACGTGCGCTGGTGACGGCGTACGCGGCCTAGGGACGCCCGGATGCTCATCGACGAACTTACCTGGCTGGTGGCCGACCGGGTCACCGACCACCAGCATGGCGGTGGCCCGAAGCCGCTCTTCTCCGCCGGGGCGGAGCGGGATGCGACCGCCCTGTGGCGGCTGCTGCGGACGATCGACCCGGAGACCGCCTCCGCCGGTGTCGAGGCACGGGTCGCCAGGGCGAGCCTCAAGCTGGGCTGGTTCCACTACCACCGCTGGCGGCATGCGCCCGACGGCGGTGGTCACGTCGACCTGGCCCGGTCCCTGCTCTGCGTCGACCAGGTCGCGGACGACGTCCGGGCCGTTCCGGTGGAGCTGCGGCCGATGGTCGGCCGGTTCACCGAGCCCGGCGAGCAGGCGGACGCGGCGGTGGCGTTGCTGGACGCCGCTGCCGCCGATCACGAACCGGCCCTGCTCGACGCGGCCATCCTCCTGATGGAGCCCGCAGCCGCAAGGATGCCGCAGCGGGACCCGCGCCGCGCCGGCCTGCTGGCCCGGCTCTGCCGGGCGCTGCGCCGCCGGCACGAGCGCGACGGCTCCGCGTGTGACCTCGACCAGGCCATCGCCTGGGGCGAACAGGCGACAGCGCTCGCGCGCCGCGACGGCGGCCCGCCCACCGCGCTGGAAGCCGACCTCGCCCGGGCCTACCGGTGCCGGCACCGGTTGCGGGCGGACCCCGCCGACCTGCGTCAGGTCATCGACCTGCTCACCCGGGCAACGACCCGGGACGGCCGCGACGCCGCGCTGTTGTCGGAGCTGAGCGCGGCCCACCGGCAACGCTACGGGCAGGACGACGAGCCGGCGGACCTCGAACAGGCGGTGACCCTGGCGGAACGGGCCGCCGCCCTGCCGGGCGGGCGGGCGAGCACCGGGGTCCTGGTGAACCTCGGCGACGCGCTGCTGTGCCGCTACGAGCGGTCCGGGAACCGGGCGGACCTGTGGCGGGCGGCCGACCTGGCCGAGCAGGTCGTGGCCCGGGTGCCCGACGACGATCCGCTGCGGTCCGTGTACCTGGCGGGCGCCGCCGCGATCCTGCTGAGGCGGCACGAACGCAGCCACGAGCTGCTCGACCTGCGGCGGGCCGTGGAACTCAACGAGGAGGCGCTGGCGCTGTTGGAGGACGAGCATCCCCGCCGGCCCGACGTGCTGCGCTGCCTGGCCGCGGGTCTGCACCAGCGCTACCGCCGGCTCGGCGCGGACGCCGACCTGAGCCGCGCCCTGACCCTCCTCGGGTGGGCCCTCGCCGCGATCCCGGCCGACCGTCCCGACCGGGCGCAGGTCTCGATGGAGATCGTGGCCGTGCGGCTGACCCGGCACCTGCACACCGGGGTGCTCGCCGAGCTGGCCGCAGCGATCGAGCTCGGGGAACAGGTGACCGCCGGTGCGCCGGCCTGCCCTCCGGAATGGGCGTCCGTTCTGGGACAGGCGTACCAGCTACGCAACCGGGTCAGCCACGAGCTGGCCGATCTGGACCGGGCGATCGACCTCGGCGAGCGGTCGCTGGCCGGCACCGGTGCCGACGACGTCGCCCTGGCCGCCCGGCAGGCCCGGGTCGCCGCCGCCTACCTGCGCCGGCACGCCCAGCGGCCGGGCCGAACGGACCTGGACCGGGCGATCGACCTCGGGGAGCGGGCAGTGGCCCTGACCCCGGACGACCACCTCGACCTGCCGGAGCGGCTGTCGGACCTCGCCGCGGCCCGGTTGACCCGCTACCGGTTCGCCAGGTCGCCGGCGGATGTCGAGGCCGCCGTCGCCCTCGCCGAGCGGGCGTTGGCGGTGGCTCCGGGCGGCCACCCGGGCCGGTCCCGGTTGGTGGCCCTGCTCTGCGCCGCCGGACAGGAGCGCGCGGGTGGCGGGGGCCGCGGCCTGGACGGGGCGCGGCTTCGGGAACTGGCGGGGGAGGTACGCGAGGCGGCGTCGGCCGCGCCGGTCGACCGGGTGGCGGCCCACCACGCGGTCGGTGTCCTCGCCCAGACCGTCGGCGAGCCGCGGCTCGCCGTGCGGATGCTGGACGCGGCGGCGGCGTTCCTGCCGTCCGTCGCGCCCCGGGAAGCCGGGTGGGCGGACCAGCAGCATCGGCTCGGCGAGCACTTCGGCCTGGTCGGGGCCGGGGTGGCCGCGCACTGCGTGATCGACGACCCCGCCGGGGCGGTGGAGTTCGCCGAGCGCGGCCGGGGGGTCCTGCTGGCCAGTCAGGCGAGCACCCGCGTCGACCTCGACGGCCTCCGTCAGCGCGATCCACGGCTCGCCGCCAGGTTCCAGTGGGTGTGCGAGCGGCTCAACACCCCGGGCTTCCCCGCCGGCGAACGTCAGCGGTGGTGGTCGGCCTACGACGGCCTGCTGGCCGAGATCGGTGCCCTGCCCGGGCTGGACGGCTTCCTGGCCGCGCCCCGGCTGGTCGACCTGCGACCCGCCGTGGCGGGCGGGTACGGCGTGCTGGTCAACGCCAGCCGGCACCGCAGCGACGCCGTCATCGTGCCGGCGGACGCCGATCCGATCCTGGTGGAACTGCCCGACCTGCGGATGGTCGACGTGGTCGCCAGGGTGGACACGCTGCTGGCCGCCGTCTCCGCCGGGCCGAGTCTGGCGGCCACGCTACGCAGGCGTCAGGTGGTGAGCGACGTGCTGAGCTGGCTGTGGGACACCGTGGTCGCCCGGGTGGTGCGGGCCCTGCCGGACCGGCCGACCGGTGGACACCGGGTGTGGTGGTTGCCGACCGGCCTGCTGGGGTTACTGCCGCTGCACGCCGCCGGACGTCCCGGGCAGCCCGGCGCCCTCGACGCCCTCGTGTCGTCGTACGTGCCGTCCCTACGGACGCTGCGCGAGGCCCGCGACCGGCCGCCCGCCGGGAGCCGTCGCCACCTCACCGTCGCGATGCAGCGGACGCCCGGGCAGGCCGAGCTGCCCGGTGCCCTGGACGAGGCGACGGTGCTGGACGGGCCGACGTTGCTCAACGACGAGGCCACCACCGACCGGGTCCTCGCCGCGCTGACCGAGGCCACCTGGACGCACTTCGCCTGCCACGCTGTCGTCGAGGCGTCCTCCCAGGCCGACAGCGGACTGCTGCTGCACGACGCGACGCTCCGGCTGCCCGACATCGGCGGCCTGCGGTTGCCCCGGGCGGAGCTGGCCTACCTGTCCGCCTGCTCCACCGCGAACCACGGCAGCAGGTACGCCGACGAGGTGCTCCACCTCGCGTCCGCGTTCCATCTCGCCGGTTTCCGGCACGTGGTGGCGAGTCTGTGGCCGCTCGTCGACCAGGTGGCCGTCCAGGCGGCACGCTCGTTCTACCGCAGGTTGCCCGACACCCCGACCGCCGACGCCGCCGCGGACGCGCTGCACCAGGTGACGCTCGAACTGCGCGACGAGCACCCGGACTCCCCGGAACTCTGGGCCCTGCTGGTGCACAGCGGCCCGTAGCGGCTTCCCGATCTCACGGCAGGCGGTGGGGGAGCTGGCCGGGTGCTCGACGGTCCTCCGCCACGAGTGACTGCACCCGGCGGAGGGTTGCCCCTGGTGCCATGATCACTTCCCGCCACCGTTCCAGCGTCCTGGTCAGGTCCCACACCGTGCTCCGCAGCTCCTGTAGTTCGCGCTGGGACGCGGTCAGCTGGTCCCGGACGGTCAGCGCCTCGGTTTCCAGTTCCCCGGCCAGAACATGCCGAGCAGGCCCGCGACGCCGACCACGATCAGGCCGAACTCCCACCAGAGCCTGATCGAGCCGGGCATCGCCACCTCCACCGACTGCGGCCGGATGTCACCCATGGCCAGCAGGAGGCCGCACACGGGCGTGGTGACGAGGACCGCGAACTCGTACACCCGGTTGCTGGTCCGATCCCGGAAACTCCCCATTGCACACTCCCTTCCTGATGTGCGGCCTCGTCGACGCACGGACGGCCGATGATCTTCGAACCTGCCATCGCGACGACGCTGCCAACGCGGTGCCGGGACATGAAGCCGGGACTGCCTCCGCGGCCGGTGCGCACGTGCTCGCCGCACCCTCCGGCGCCGCCGCACCGCCCACGTCGCGCGGCCGGCCTGCGGTCCGCACCGCATGAATCAACCATATGCGCAGGTCACGAGCCCATCGGCGGCCCGAGCGGGTAACTGGATCACCGCAGCGCTCAGGGCACCGAGTGTCGGATTGTGGACAGTCACCTGCGCTGTCCGCAGTGTCCACCTTCGCCCGTGTTTCCGCTCACGGGAGGCCGGCGTGGCCGGTTGCCTCGGACCGCCGGCCCGGCGACGTCCGGGGGCGGCCCCACCGGGTCGCGCGCCGTCCCGGTGTGGGGCGCCGCGACCTCGGTCGGTCCGGGGGACTGAGGACATCCGTCGTTGTGGATATAGTGGCGGCCCGGGGATGATCTCCCGACGAGGTCCCGGCGGACGCGTGTCCCACCCGGGGCGAGGAGGGATGGTAGTCATGGCGACCACCGAGCCGCGGTCTCAGCGCGGCGACGACGGCGAGTTGCCGACCGTGGGCCGCAGGGAGCTGCTGCGGGGCTCGGCGGCGGTGGCGGGTGGTGTGGTGCTCGGCGGTCTGCTCAAGTCGGCGCCCGCGCTGGCGGCGCCGGTGATCTACAACCCGTTCGGCGGCTACCCGATCACCGACGGGTGGCAGGAGCACATCGACCGGGGGTCCGCCGGGGGCATCGACTTCGCGATGCCGGTCGGCACGAACCTACCCGCGTGTGGTGCAGGGACGATCCAGAACATCCCGAACAACGGTACGGGCGGTCACACCGTGACCATCAGCCACTCCGACGGATACCGCAGCCAGTACCTGCACCTGTCCCAGTTCCTGCTGGCGAACGGGACCTCGGTGGCGTCGGGCGCCATCGTCGGCAGGTCCGGCGGCGCGGCCGGTGCCCCGGGCTCGGGCTCCTCGACCGGGCCGCACCTGCACTGGCACATGATCGATCCGGCGGGTCGCCGGATCAACCCGCTGACCTACGTCAACCCGGCCCCGCCGCTCAACCTGTGGGAGGACGACATGAAGTTGATCCAGTCCACCAACCGGGGCATCGCCCTGGTCGGCCCCGGCTACTTCCGCCAGCTACGCAACGACGAGGAGGTGACGGCCGCCGTCGCGCTGGTCGGCAACCCCCTGATCGGCAACGACCGGCAGTTCGACCTGTGGCGCAGCATCGCCTTCGACGGTCAGGTCAAGGCCCCGTCCTGACAGTCGCCCCGGCGCCGCCGCAGGCGGCACCCGTGCCCGCACACACCGGGCCGGAGCGGCGCGACGCTGCCCGAACCGCTGCGACAGACTGACCGGATGCCCTCGACG
The DNA here is from genome assembly GCF_003434305.1 of Micromonospora sp. MW-13. Taxonomy (GTDB): domain Bacteria; phylum Actinomycetota; class Actinomycetes; order Mycobacteriales; family Micromonosporaceae; genus Micromonospora. The sequence goes on along the minus strand of NZ_QKKX01000044.1, from coordinate 63,683 downwards.
ATGCTGGTGGTCGGCCCCGAACTGTTCGTCGCCCTGGTCGTGCTGACCGCCGTCGCGGCGATCGTGGCCGCCGTCGGAAAGCTCGGGCACGGTCGGCAGATCGCCGTCGCCGCCGCCCGGGCGGCGGTGCAGTTGGCGGCCGTGTCGCTGCTGATCGCCGCCATCGTGGCGTCGCTGTGGGCCACCGCCGCCTTCGTGGTCCTGATGTGCGCGGTGGCGGCGGGCACCTCCGCGCGGCGCGTCGGCGGTGGGGCGCGCGGCTGGTGGGCCGGTGTGCCCATCGTCGTGGGAAGCCTGTCCGTCGTCGCGGGGCTGCTGCTGGCCGGCCTGGTCCCGCTGCGCGGGATCGCGGTCATCCCGGTCGCCGGAATCCTGATCGGCGGCGCGATGACCGCCACCTCGCTGGCCGGCCGACGCGCCCTCGACGAGCTCACCGGCCGGCGCGGCGAGGTCGAGGCGGCCCTGGCCCTCGGCCTGCCGCCCCGCGACGCGGTGCTGCTGGTCTGTCGCCCCGCCGGCGGCCAGGCGTTGATTCCGGCGCTGGACCAGACCCGCACGGTCGGCCTGGTGACCCTGCCCGGCGCCTTCGTCGGCGTGCTGCTCGGCGGGGCCAGCCCACTCGCGGCCGGGATCACGCAGTTGTTCGTCCTGGTCGGCCTGCTGGCGGTGGAGGCCGTCGCCGTCGTCCTCACCGTCGAACTGGTGGCCCGAGGTCGCCTGCGACCGGCCACGGCGTGAGCGGCCGGCCCGCTGCCGCGCCGCCACACGTACGCCGTCGGGCAATTTGAACAGTGTTGGGGTAATTGCCGGGCCAGGTGGTCAGACCACTGGGTTGCGTGTCGTGCCGCGCGGGTGCCGGCAGTTCGCCTTTCGGCGGATCGGGGATCGGGTGGACGGCGGGTGAGGCTGGTCGGCGTCGGCTGCCGCGACCGCCCAGGAGCTGTCCTGACCTGCGGGAATGTTGACTGTTTCCGGTAACGGTCAGGTCACGAGGTATTCCGGAGGTTGTTGTCGCTCGGCTAATCTCCCGTGAGGCATGAGGTCAGACCTCATGCCTCATACCTCTAACCCGACGAGGTGAGTTGACGAGTGCAGGAACCCGCCCCCCGCTACGCCGGATACCGGTCCTTCGACTACTTGACGCCGCACGCCGACTACAAGGTCTTCGAACTCGCGCCGCAGCTCGGCCGGGTGCCCGAGCACGACCTCGGCCTGAGCGACGACCAGCACCGCCGGGTGGCCCGGCTGCTCAGCGAGCACCTGGCCATCTCGCTGCACGAGCACCCGAAGATCCTGCCGGCCGACGTGTCGCAGCTACGTGACTACAACCGCACCGGCCGCAACTCGTTCGGCTTCGAGGGCCTGGCCCGCTCCGGCATGACGGCGGTCTTCGACAACTTCATGAACGGCACCGGCTGCGTGACCAGCGAGCACGCCTGGAAGTGGGACGACGTCATCTACGACATCGGCCTGCGCTTCGCCGATGTCGCCAAGCAGGACCACGTGGTCGTGGCGACCACGCTGGAACAGATCTTCGAGGCCAAGCGCAACGGCCAGATCGCCCTGGTGGCGGGCCTGGAAGCGGCCACGATGATCGAGAACGAGCTGGACCGGATCGACATCCTCTACGGCTTCGGCGTGCGCCAGATGGGCATCGCGTACAGCCAGGCCAACATGCTGGGATCCGGGCTCTCCGAGGACCGCGACGGCGGGCTGACCCACTTCGGTCGGCGCGCGGTGGACCGGATGAACAAGCTCGGCATCGCCATCGACGTCTCGCACTCCGGTGACCAGACCTCGCTGGACGTGATCGAGGCCAGCCGGGTGCCGGTGTTCATCACCCACGCCGGCGCCCGCGCGGTCTGGGACACCCCTCGGATGAAGCCGGACGAGGTGATCCGGGCCTGCGCCGAGCGCGGGGGCGTGATCGGCATCGAGGCCGCTCCGCACACCACCCTGTCGGCCGAGCACCCGCACCACTCGATCGAGTCGGTGATGGACCACTTCACGTACTGCGTGGAACTGGTCGGCATCGACCACGTGGCGTTCGGCCCGGACACCAACTTCGGTGACCACGTCGGGCTGCACGACAGCTTCACCCAGCACCTGGCGATCGGGAAGGCCCACGGGGTGGTGGACCACCCCCGGGTCCCGTACGTGAGCGGCATGGAGAACCCGGCGGAGTGCTTCAGCAACATCGCCGGGTGGCTGGTCACGCACGGTTACTCCGACGACGAGATCGCCAAGGTCATCGGCGGCAACATCATCCGGGTTCTTCAGGAGGTTTGGTGAAAAAGACAGTCAAGGGGCGGTGGCGGCTCGCCGTCGCGCTCGGCGTGGTGGCCGCGCTGGGTGTCTCCGGCTGCGGCCTGAACGAGGACAACGCGTCCTCGAACACCTCGACGGACGGTTCGGTGCTGCGGATCGGCACCACCACCGACGTGAGCAACTTCAATCCGCTGCAGTCGCTGAGCAAGACCGACTCGTGGATTCTCAACGCGATGTACCCGCACCTGCTGCGGATCGACGAGAACGCGAAGAAGGCGCCGGAGCTGGCCAAGGAGTACCGCTACGAGGATGACGGCAAGACCGCCGTCTTCGTGCTGCGGGACGACTTCAAGTGGACCGACGGCAAGCCGGTGGTCGCGGACGACGTCAAGTTCAGCGCCGAGATGATCATGAAGTACAAGCTCGGCAACGTCGCCGCGAAGCTGACCTGGGTCGAGTCGATCGAGGCGCCGGACGCGACCACGGTCAAGTTCAAGCTCTCCCAGCCGTACGCGCCGTTCGCGGAGGGCGTCGGGTTCTGGATGTCGATCGTGCCGAAGCACGTCTTCGAGCCGGCCGGCGACCTGTCCAAGTTCCCCAACGACACGAACTGGGTCGGGGCCGGGCCGTTCGTGCTGGACAGCATGACCAAGGGCCAGCGCTACGTCATGAAGCGCAACGAGAGCTACCCGCTCGCCCCGGGTGGCAAGGCGGCGGTCAGCAAGGTGGAGTACCGGGTCTACCCGGACGTGAACACGATGATGCTGGCGCTGCGCAACGGCGACATCGACCTGATGGGCACCCCGGTCCCGGTGTCGGCGGCGAAGACCTTCGAGGGTGACTCGAAGATCAAGATGGCGAAGGTCGGCGCGCTGGGCTTCGCCCACCTCACCTACAACATGAAGAACAAGCACCTGGCCGACCAGGAGGTCCGGCAGGCGCTGTCGATGTCGGTCGACACCAAGTCGATCATCTCGGCGGTGCTCCAGGGCGACGCCCAGGAGATGGCCGGGCCGATCTCGCCGATCTTCTCGGACTACGACAACACCGAGGTCAAGCCGTACGCGTTCGACCCCGCCGGGGCGAAGGCCAAGCTGACCGCGGCGGGCTACAAGGACGCCAACAACGACGGGTTCTTCGACGAGCTGGCCTTCGGCGTGGCGTGCGACCAGTCCAACGCGAACATGACCCGCGTGGTGCAGCTCTTCCGCGAGAGCGCGGCCAAGGCCGGCATCAAGCTGGAGAACGAGTGCGTCGAGCGGAACACGTTCCTGGCCCGCACCAAGAGCGGCGAGTACGACATCGACGCCTCGCAGTGGGGTGTGTTCGACAACCCGATGGACCAGCTGCGCAGCACCTACCTGTCCAGCAACCCGGGTGGCATCAACTACAACCTGCTCAAGTCGACCGAGATCGACAAGCTGATCAACGAGGCGGCCGGCACCACCGACCCCGAGGCGTTCAAGACGAAGATCAAGAACCTCGACAAGGTCGTGCACGACCAGGCGTACCTGACCCCGCTGTACGTGGAGAACTTCCGGTTCGCCTACAACGGCAGCAAGTTCACCGGCTTCGCCCCGTCGCCGTCGGACCTGCTCGGCATGGTCACCGCGTACTCGCTGGCCCAGGTCACCCCGGTCAAGTAGCCGGAACCAAGAAGGAAAGGAGGGGTCCCCCGTGGCACGTTTCGTGCTCAGTCGGGCACTGAAAGCCGTCCTGACCGTGTGGATTGCGATCACTTCGACGTTCTTCCTGCTCCGGCTGCTGCCGGGGGACCCCACGTCCCTGATGGTCGAGGGGGACATGACGCCGGAGATGCAGGCGGCGCTGCTCAAGACGTACGGCCTGGACCGTCCGCTGTGGGAGCAGTACGTGTCGTACCTGCGTGAGCTGCTCCAGGGCAACCTGGGCATCTCGTTCCGGCAGATCCAACCGGTCGCCGACATCATCGTCGACCGGCTGCCCTGGACGCTGCTGCTCGCCGGCAGCGCGTTCGTCATCACCATCGCCGTCGGCATCCCGATCGGCGTCTCCGCCGCCGTGCACCGGGGCAGGTGGTTGGACCGTACGCTCCAGGCGCTCGGCATCGGCGGGCACGCGCTCTTCGTGCCCAGCGTCGCCATGCTGCTGCTGGTCTTCCTCGGCGCCCGGCTCGGCTGGTTCCCGATCGGTGGGGCGATCGACCCGGACACCCGGGGTGCGGCGGCCTACCTGAGCCTGGCGCACCACCTGGTGCTACCGGTGCTGTCGCTGGTGCTGGTGCAGCTCGGCCCGTACGCGTTGACCCTGCGCACCAACATGATCGAGGTCCTCGGCGAGGACTACATCCGGGCCGCCCAGGCCCGGGGCCTGTCGGCCCGGCGCCGGGTCTGGAAGCACGGCCTGCGCAACGCGATCCTGCCGGCGCTGACCCTGATGGGCCTGCAACTGGGCACCCTGGTCGGCGGCGCGGTGCTCACCGAGACGGTCTTCGCCTATCCCGGAGTCGGCCGGCTGATCTTCGAGGCGGTCGGGCAGCAGGACTATCCGGTGCTCCAGGGGGCGTTCATCATGCTCGCCGTCACCGTGGTGGCCGCGAACGCGCTGACCGACATGCTCTACGCCGTCCTCAACCCAAGGATTCGACTGTGAGCGCGAGGAGTGCAGCGCAGCGGAGCCCCGAAGCCGCCACCTGTGAAGGGAGGATGCCGTGAGCGCCCCCGTGCTGACCGAGCAGACGGTGCCACCGGTCGCCCCGGCCGCCGTCAGGCGGTCCTGGTACAGCTACCTGCGCCAGCCCTCCGCGGCGCTGTCGGTGCTGGTGCTGCTCGTGATGGTGGTGATGGCGGTCTTCGCGCCGCTGATCGCCGACGAGCCGGTCGGTGCCGGCGCGGACGTGCTGCAATCGCCGTCCGGCGCGCACTGGTTCGGCACCGACGACCTCGGGCAGGACATCTTCGCCCAGGTGGTCTGGGGCACCCGGACCAGCCTGGTGATCGGCCTGGCCGCCTCGGTGATCGCGATCGTGCTGGGTACCGCGATCGGGCTGGCCTCGGCCTACTTCCGCCCGATCGACGCGGTCGCCACGGTGATCACCGACGTGATGCTGGCGCTGCCCACCCTGCCGTTGATGATCATGCTGGCCGCGGTGGTCAACCCCAGCGTCTGGACGCTCACCATGATCATCGGATTCTTCGCCTGGCCCGAGGTGGCCCGGCTGATCCGGTCGCAGGGCCTGGTGGTCAGCGCGATGCCCTACATCGACGGGGCCCGGGTGCTCGGCGCCACCGGCTGGCGGATCGTCACCCGGGAGATCCTGCCCGCGGTCGTCTCGCTGGTGATCGTCAGCGTACTGCTCACCGCCTCCCGGGCGGTGATCTCCGAGGCCGGCCTGAGCTTCCTCGGCCTCGGTGACCCGGACGCCTGGTCCTGGGGACGGATCCTGCTCAACGCCCAGCGCAGCGGCGTGATCGCCATCGCCTGGTGGCAGACGCTCTTCCCGTCCCTGGCGATCCTGCTGCTGGTGCTCTCGGCGACCGTCGCCGGCATGCGGTTCAACGACACCCGCGACCCCCGCCGTAACGGAGGCTGACCATGCGACTGCCCGACAGCTTCTACACCAGCGTCCGGACCCGGCTAGCCGAGGCGCTCGACGAGCGTGGCCTGGACGGCTTCCTGGCCAGCTCGCCGGCCGACGTCGCCTTCCTCAGCGGCTTCTTCTACATCGCCACCGAACGCCCCGTCTACCTCTGGATGCCGCGGGCGGGGGATCCGCTGCTGGTCATCCCCCGGCTCGACGAGGAGTACGCCGCCCAGCAGGGCGTCCAGGTGGCCACGGCCAGCTACTTCGAGTACCCGGGCGTGGTCACCGCCGAGCAGACCCTCGCCGCGGCGCTGTCCCGCCCCGGCGGCCCGATCCGCCGGATCGGGGTGAGTGCCGGCATCTCGGTCGGCGCGTTCCGGGCACTGTCCCTGGCCATCGCCGGGGTCAACCTGGAGACCACCGACGCGGTGTCCCGGCTGCGGCTGCGCAAGTTCCCCGAGGAGATCCCGTTCCACGAGGCCGCCGCGCGGATCTGCGACGAGATGCTCGGCGCCGGCCGGGCGCTGATCGAGGAGGCGCTGGCCGGCGGGGGACCGCTGCCCCGCGAGGACGAGATCGCCCGGCACGTGATCGGGTACGGCACCGACCGGATGTACGCCGACTACGAGCTGGTCGTCTACACCACCAAGCTGGCCGGCGGGCTGGTCTACGCCGGCCCGAACTCCGCCCTGCCGCACGGCCTGCCGACCCGTCGGCGGATCCAGCCGGGGGACACCCTCATCCTCTCCCTCGGCGCGGCGGTGGCCAGCCGGTTCGTGGAGAGCGAGCGCACCTTCGTCATCGGTGAACCCACCGCCGAGCAGGTGCGCTACTACGAGGCCGACCGACAGGCGCAGGAGGTCGGCACCGAGGCGATGATCGCCGGTCGGACCTGCGCCGAGGTCAACCGGATCTGCCTGGACGTGCTGCGCGGGCACGGGCTGGGGGACTACATCCGGCACCGGCAGGGGCACGGCATCGGGTTGCAGAACCACGAGGCGCCGTGGGTCGAGGACGGCGACGACACCGTGCTCGCCCCCGGCATGCTGCTCTCCAGCGAGCCGGGCGTCTACGTCCCCGGCCACGCCGGCTACCGCATCTCCGACACGGTCCTGGTAGGGGAGGACGGCCCGCGCCGGCTCACCAGCTACCCGCGCGACCTGGCATCCAACGTCATCGAGGGGGTCCGATGAAGATCAACGGAGCGGAACTGGTCGTCGAGGCGTTCGGCCCGACCGACGCACCGCCGATGATCGTGCACCACGGTGCGCCCGGCCTGGGCTCGCGCAACGAGCCGAAGCGCTCGTTCGGCCCGTTCGCCGACCGGATGCGGGTCATCGTCTTCGACGCCCGCGGGTCCGGCGAGTCCAGCGACGACGAGCCGTTCACCCACGAGCAGTGGGTGGCCGACGTGGACGCCATCCGGGAGCACTTCGGCTACGAGAAGATCGTCATGGCCGGCGGCTCGTACGGCGGGTTCATCGCCCTGGAGTACGCCGTCGCCCACCCCGACCGGGTCTCCGCGCTGGTGCTGCGGGACACCGCCGCGGACACCGCCCATGACCACCTCGCGGTCGAGCGGGCCCGCAACACCGACCGCTCGGTGATCCCGGAGTGGGTCATCGAGCGGATCGGCACCGGCCGGTTCGAGAGCAACGAGCAGTTGCGGGAGTACTGGCGGGCCATCCTGCCGCTGTACGACCACCAGCACGACCCGGCCAAGGACGAGGCGAAGCTGGCCGCCACCCGGTTCCACTACCGGACCCACAACGCGGCCTTCGGGCAGAACATGCCCCGCTACGACCTCAAGCCGAAGCTGCCGTCGATCACCTGCCCGACACTGGTCACCGTGGGCCGGCACGACTGGCGTACCCCGGTGGCGGCCTCGCAGGTCATCGCGGACCTGGTCCCCGACGGCCGGCTGGTGGTCTTCGAGAAGTCCGGGCACTCGCCGCAGTTGGAGGAGCCCGATCTGTTCCAGCAGGTGGTGCGCGACTTCCTCGCCGAGGCCGGAGTGCTGCGATGACCCTGTTGGAGATCGACGACCTGCGGGTCGCGTTCCCCGGCCCGAGCGGGCCGGTCAACGCGGTGAACGGGGTGTCGCTCAAGGTCGACCCCGGGCAGACCCTGGCGATCCTCGGCGAGTCCGGCTCCGGCAAGAGCGTCACCGCGCAGGCGGTGATGGGCATCCTCGACACGCCGCCGGCCCGGATCAGCGGCGCGGTCCGGCTGCACGGCCGGGAGCTGCTCACCCTGCCGCGCAAACAGCGGGACCGGATCAGCGGCGAGGAGATCGGCATGGTCTTCCAGGACGCGATGGCCGCGCTCAACCCGGTCTTCACCGTCGGGCACCAGATCATGGAGGTGCTGCGGGTGCGCCGCGGCATGTCCAGGGCCGACGCCCGCCGCCGGGCCGTCGAACTGGTCGACCGGGTCCGGATCCCGGCCGCCAAGGACCGGATCCGGGACTACCCGCACCAGTTCTCCGGCGGGATGCGGCAGCGCATCATGATCGCGCTGGCCATCTGCCTGGAACCGGACCTGCTGATCGCCGACGAGCCCACCACCGCCCTGGACGTGACCGTGCAGGCCCAGGTGATGGAGCTGCTCGCGGAGATCCAGCGGGACAGCGGGATGGGCCTGCTGCTGATCACCCACGACCTCGGGGTGGTGGCCGAGGTCGCCGACGACGTGGCGGTGATGTACGCCGGCCGGATCGTCGAGCGGGGCACGGTCGAGCAGATCTTCGACGGCCCGGCCCATCCGTACACCGAGGGGCTGCTCGCCTCGATGCCCCGGGTGGACCGGCGCGACGACGTGCTCTACGCGATCCCGGGCGCCCCGCCCAACCCGGCCCGGCTGCCCGCCGGCTGCCCGTTCCACCTGCGCTGTCCCCGGGCGACCGACGAGTGTCGGACGGTCCTGCCGCCGCTGGAGGTGCTCCCCGCCAACCGGGCCAGCGCCTGCCACCACCATGAGGAGGTGCTCGGTGCCACCCGGCGATGACGTGGTGCTGCGGGTCGAGAACCTGGTCAAGCACTTCCCGCTCAAGGGGCGGATACCGTTCACCTCCGGCGGCGTGGTCAAGGCCGTCGACGGGGTCTCCTTCGACCTGCGCCGGGGCGAGACCCTCGGCGTGGTGGGCGAGTCCGGCTGCGGCAAGAGCACCCTGGCCCGGATGCTGGTCGGGCTGGAACAGCCCACCTCCGGCGCGGTGCGCTTCGGCGAGTCGGTGGTGCACACGGCCAAGGGTCGGGAACTGCGTGCGCTGCGCCGGCGAATCCAGATCGTGCTCCAGGACCCGTACACGTCGCTGAACCCGCGGCGCACCATCCGGGAGATCCTGCTCCAGCCCTTCGAGATCCACCCAGACGTGCTGGACCGGCGGCGCCGGATCGACCGGATCAGGGACCTGCTCGACCTGGTCGGCCTCGATCCCGACCTGCACCTGGACCGCTACCCGCACCAGTTCTCCGGCGGGCAGCGCCAGCGCATCGGCATCGCCCGGGCGCTCGCTCTGCAACCCGACGTGATCGTCTGCGACGAGCCGGTCTCCGCGCTGGACGTGTCGGTCCAGGCCCAGGTGGTCAACCTGCTGGAACGGCTCCAGGAGGAGCTGGGCGTGGCGTACGTCTTCATCGCCCACGACCTGTCCGTGGTGCGGCACATCTCCGACCGGGTGGCGGTGATGTACCTCGGCAAGCTGGTGGAGACCGGCCCCGAGGCGAGCCTGTACGACACGCCCCGGCATCCGTACACCAGCGCGTTGCTCTCGGCCGTGCCGGTGCCCGAGCCCGCCGGACGCGGGCAACGGCAGCGGATCCTGCTGGCCGGTGACCCGCCCAGCCCGGTCGACCCGCCCTCTGGTTGCCGGTTCCGGACCCGTTGCTGGCAGGCGACCGAGACCTGCGCCACCACCGAACCGCCGCTGGCCGCCGGAGTCCACCCGGTTGCCTGCCACTTCCCGCTGGCCGCGTGAACGACCGGCGACCGTCCCGAAGGAGACAGTGTCTTGCTGCAAGAACCCGCCCCCCGGTACCAGGGGCACAGGTCCTACTCGTACCTGGAGCCGCACTCGGACTACCGGGTGTTCGAGTTGGCGCAGGAAGTCGGCCGGGTGCCCGAGCACGACCTCGGCCTGACCGACGCCCAGCGTGCGCGGGTGACCCGACTGCTCACCGAGCACGTCGCGATCTCCCTGCACGAGCACCCGGTGGTCCTGCCCGAGGACGTCGGCGAGCTTCGCACGTACAACCGCACCGCGCGCCAGCGCACCGGCTACGAGGGGCTGTCCCGCTCCGGCCTGACCGCGGTGTTCGACAACTTCATGGCCGGCGCCTCCTGCGTGACCAGCGAGAACGGCTGGAAGTGGAACGACCTCGTCTACGCCCTCGGGATGCGGATGAGTGACCTCTACAAGCAGGACCACGTCTTCCTGGCCACCTCGCTGGCCGACATCCACGCCGCCAAGCGGGACGGCCGGCTGGCGCTGGTCGCGGGCCTGGAGTGCGCCAGCCCGATCGAGAACGAGCTGGACCGGATCGACATCCTCTACGGCTTCGGCGTCCGCCAGCTCGGCATCGCCTACAGCCAGGCCAACATGCTCGGCGGTGGCCTCTCCGAGCGGCACGACGGCGGGCTGACCCACTTCGGTCGGCGTGCGGTGGACCGGATGAACAAGCTCGGCGTCGCCATCGACGTCTCGCACTCCGGCGACCAGACCTCGCTGGACGTGATCGAGGCCAGCCGGGTGCCGGTGTTCATCACCCACGCCGGCGCCCGCACGGTGTGGGACACCTCGCGGATGAAGCCGGACGAGGTGATCCGGGCCTGCGCCGAGCGTGGTGGCGTGATCGGCATCGAGGCCGCTCCGCACACCACCCTGTCGGCCGAGCACCCGCAGCACTCGATCGAGTCGGTGATGGACCACTTCACGTACTGCGTGGAACTGGTCGGCATCGACCACGTCACGTTCGGCCCGGACACGATGTTCGGAAACCACGTGGGGGTGCACAACACCTACGCCGGCAACTACGCGCACGACGCCGGCAACCGGCCGGAGCACCCCCGGGTGGAGTACGTGTCCGGCGTGGAGAACCCGGGCGAGGCGTTCGGCAACATCGTCGGCTGGCTGGTCAGCCACGGGTACTCCGACGACGAGATCGCCAAGGTGATCGGCGGCAACACCGTGCGGGTGCTCGAACAGGTCTGGTAGTGCCCTGCCGGTCGATTTATCGGGTGGGCCCCGACGAACTAAACTCCGTACGCCACGGCCGGCGGCGGGGAATGAAGAGGTGGAGCGGATGGTTCGGCGCGAGACCGCGCTACAGGCCGCGCACGGTCGGCTACGGGAGCTGATCGGCAGCGAGTTCCGGTCGGGCGACAAGCTGCCAAACGAGCGGGAGCTGGCCGATCGGCTGGAGGTCAGCCGTGCCACCGTGCGCGAGGTGCTGGGCCAACTCGCCGGCGAGGGCGTGGTGACCCGTACCTGGGGGATCGGCACCTTCGTGCACGACGGCGGCGAGCGGGTGCCCGTGTCGATCGGTGACGTGACCGCGCTGCGGGACCGGATCACCGCCTCGGGCCACCGGCCGACGCTCCAGGACGCGGCGGTCAGCCGGGCGACCTGCCCGGCTGACTGCGCCAGGGTGCTCGGGCTGGAGCCGGGCTCGCCGGTGTGGCGGGTCGACCGGCTGTTCGCCGTGGACGGGGTCGCGGCGGCCTGGATCCGGGACCATCTGCCGCTGCGCTTCGCCGGCCGGGACCTCGACCCGTCCGGCCTGGTCAGCATCGACCTGGACATGTTCGAGTTCCTGGCCAGCGCGACCGGCGTGCCGGTGCGGCGGGCGGAGATCGAACTCGCGGCCGTGCTCGCCGACGAGGAGTCCACCGCCCGGCTCGGCGTGGCGCTCGGGCATCCGCTGGTCACCGCCACCCAGATCGGCTACGGGGCGGACGGGGCGGCACTCTTCCACGGACACATCACGGTCCGTACCGACGTGCTGACTCTGCGCATCAGTCGCGGAGCGGAGTCCCAGCCGACGGGGTGAGCGTCGCGGCGTGCTGCTGGAGGGGCGCGGTGCTGAGGAGATGATCGGGGAACCGGCGGCGGGCCGGCCTCACCCAGGAGGAGCTCGCGGCGCGCGCCGGCCGCGACCGAACACCGGTACGACGTGGTGGTGCTCGACATCATGCTCCCCGGCCTTTGACGGGCGCGCGTACGGCAGCTAGGGTCGGCTCCATGTCCAGCCCCGAGGCGTCCAGACGCTAGCCACCGGTCGTCCGGTGGCGTCCGCTGGGTGATGTCGCGCTGACGCGTCGTCGAGTCCGACGACAGTGCGCCTCTCTGCCATGCCTGCCGCCGGACCGCCGTCGCCCGGGCTGTTTCTCCCCGCTCCGTCTCACCGCCTCCGCCTTCCGGCCGGGTCCGTGATGCCGGCTCCCGGGGTGTCCTCGCGCGGTGCTCCCGGTATGCGCACGGCTGGATGAACGTTCCTCGCAGACACCCGGCCGTGGGTTGCGGTGGCCTGCCGCGCCTTGTCTCGTTTCAGACGCGGTTGTGGAGTCGTCATGCCATTCGCCATCTACCTGCTCGGACTGGCGGTCTTTACCCAGGGAACGTCCGAGTTCATGTTGTCCGGCCTGGTGCCGGACATCGCCAGTGACCTGAACGTGTCCGTCCCGGCCGCCGGGGCGCTGACCTCGGCCTTCGCCGCGGGCATGATCGTCGGCGCGCCGCTGGTGGCCATCCTCAGTCTGCGCTGGCCGCGACGCCGGGCGTTGCTGGTCTTCCTGATCACCTTCATGCTCGTGCACGTTGCGGGGGCCGTCACCACCAGCTTCGGCGTCCTGCTCACCACCCGGGTCCTCGGTGCCCTGGCCACCGCCGGGTTCCTGGCCGTCGCCGTCGCGACGGCGGCCGGCATGGCCGGACCGGACGCCAAGGGCCGGGCCACCTCCGTCCTGCTCGGCGGCGTCACCCTCGCCTGTGTCGCGGGGGTACCGGCCGGTGCCGTGCTCGGTCAGCTCTGGAGCTGGCGCGTGGCCTTCTGGGCGGTGGCCGTCCTCTCGGTGCCGGCCGTCTTCGCGGTCCTGCGCTCGGTTCCGGCGACGGCACCGGACCCGGCCGCGCCGAGCGCGCGGCGGGAACTGCGGGCGCTGCGCCGTCCCCGGGTACTGGTGACCCTGTGCCTGGCCGCGCTCGTGAACGGCGCAACCTTCTGCAGCTTCACCTACCTGGCCCTGTTGGTCACCGACGTCAGCGGGTACGGCCAGGGGTGGGTGCCGGCACTGCTGGCGATCTTCGGCCTGGGGTCGTTCGTCGGGGTGACCGTCGCGGGCCGGATGTCGGACGCCCGGCCGATGCGACTCCTGGTGACCGGCGGCCCGGCCCTGCTCATCGGCTGGCTCCTGTTCACGATCACCGCGGGCAACCCGGTCGCGGCGTTCCTGCTCGTCTTCGTCCAGGGGGCGCTCTCCTTCGCCGTCGGCTCCACGCTGATCACCCAGGTGCTGTACGCGGCCGTGGAGGCGCCGTCGCTCGGTGGCTCGTTCGCGACCGTCGCCCTGAACGTGGGTGCGACCGTCGGTCCCCTGCTGGGTGGCGTCACCATCGGCGCGGGGCTCGGCTACCGGTCCCCGCTGTGGGTCAGTGCGCTGCTGGTCGCACTGGCGATCGTCGCGGCAGGACTGGCGCAGGCGGCGCGGCAGCGGACCGGGACGGAGTCCCGCAGGAAGGTGACCGCCTCCTGAGCCAGGTTCCACGGGCCCGGCCGGAGCCACTCGTCGATCGTCGCGCTCCACCCGGCGGCGCGGCGGCGGCCGGCTCACCTGTGGAGGGGGCCGGCCACGTTGGCCGGCCCCCTCCACCTGGGCTTCCGATCCCGCTCCGGGTGCCGACCTCAGCCGTCCCTGAGCCGCGGTCAGCCCTTGATGTCCCGCGGGTCGCGGCTGCGCGGGTAGGTGTTCTTCTCCCCGATCGTGCCGTCCTGCTTCTTGATCACGTGCTCGACGCCGCGGTCCACCGCCATCTCGCGCCCCCGGGCCTGCGCCTCGTCCTTGGCATCATGGGTGCTGCTGGCCTGCTGGTTGCCCTCCGGACGGGTCTTCCACTGCCCATCCTCGTGGTACGTGTCGATGTCACCCTTGACCATTGCCGGCTCCCGTCTGTCCCTTGCCTGCACCTGAGCTACCGCCAACTACTTGCCGGGAACGCCTCTGCCCAAACGACAGTGGCCCGACCGTTTCCCTGGGGATGGACTTCAGCCAGGTGGAGTTCGAGTCGCCGGTGCGGTGGGCGGCAGCCCGCACCGGCAGCTCGTGGCCACGAATATGGCCGCATCTAAATACAGCGATGTTAGGATTTCGGGAGGCCGCTGAGTGGCGATCTATCGGCCGGATTCACGCTGACCTCACGGCGCATCGGCACACCTCGACAGCCGGCCCGCCCCTGGCTGAACGTCTCGCGATCAGCCCGCCGCCGCACGACGTTCTCGGGGTGGGGCGGCGAGGTCGGGCAGGACGGATGGGACGGTGTTCATGACCGGAGACGAGCGCGGCAGCGCGGTACTGGTATCCACCTACAACAGCGCCGGTCTGTTCAACCCGTTACTCAGGATCGTGGGCGAGTTGAAGGCCCGAGGCGTCAGGAACGTCTGGTTCGCATCGACCGAGGACCGCCGGGCGGACGTCGAGGGGCTGCCCGGCCCGGGCGAGGTCTCTTTCGTCTCGCTCGGCCCGGCCCTCCCGCAGTCGTCACCGGACACCTGGGACGACGCGACGTACCGGGCGCTGACCAACGGTGACCGTGCGGACAGGTTCGCCCGGTACCTCGACGTCTGCACCGACTTCGACTACATCCAGCAGCTCTACCGGCGCTGCCTGGAGGTCATCGACGACGTCCAACCGGCGGTGGCCGTGGTGGACAGCCAGGCCAGTTGGGCGATGGACGCGGCACAGACCCGGCAGGTGCCCTTCCTGGTCAGCATCTCCACACCGCCGTCCAATTTCCTCCAGGAACTGCTGCCACCCCGTTATCCCGCCCCGTTCTCCGGGCTGCCGGCGCGGATGACGCCCCGGCAGCAGGCGGCCAACGCCGGCTTCCGGAGCAGGCTGGTGCGGGCGTTGATGGAGCCGGACCGGCTACGGCGGAACCTCGTCGCCATCGCCCGCCGCAAGGCGGCCGGCCTCCGTAATCCGGAGATGCGGCCGGCGCTCTACGCCGAGGACGCCGCGGCGCTCATGTCGTACACGGTCTTCGGCTTCGAGTACCCGTTCCCGACCGCTCCGGCGAAGTTGCGGATGCTCGGTCCGGTGGTGCCCAGGCAGTTGCCGCCGGCCGACCGGGACGACGAACTGGACCGCTGGCTGGACGACCACCCCTCAGTGGTCTACGTCGGGTTCGGCACCATCATGCGACCGTCCGAGGGGCAGATGAGGACGATCGTCGAGGTCGCGGACCGGCTCGGGCCCGAGCACGCCGTGCTCTGGAAACTGCCCGCGGCCCAGCAGCGCCTCCTCCCGTCCGCGGCACGGCTGCCGGGCAACCTTCGGGTGGAGGAGTGGCTGCCCTGCCAGCTTCGGGTGCTGGCCCACCCGCACGTGCGGGTCTTCTTCAACCACGGTGCCGCCAACGCCATCCACGAGGCCGTCCACTTCGCCACCCCGCAGTTGGTGATGCCGTTCTGGCTGGACTGTCCCGACGGGGTGGTGCGCGCGGTCGACAGCGGGGTGGCGCTGGCCGTCGAGCACACCGACCCCCTGGACGTCGAGGACATCCTCGCCAAGATCGGGCGACTGCTGGACGAGGACTCGTTCCGGGAACGGGCGGAGCTGTGTAGCCAGCGGATGCGGCAGGCTGGCGGGCTCACCGTCGCCGCCGACCTCGTGCTGCGGCACCGCGACGAGGCGGCGGCCCACCGGACCGTCGGGGCGGCGGTCGGCTGAACTCTCGGCTCGTACGCCCCCAGTCGTAGCTGCCGCGGGTGGGCTCCAGCGCGTCCCGCCTCATCACGTTCTCCGTGGTGGTGACCGTGGAGAACTCCGCCCGCACCAGCTCCCGGTACCGAGGGTCGCGCCGGTGCCGCGAGGCCGACCCGGGCCGCACCCGGCAGCCGGCGCCTTGCCGGCGTCTGCCATGCTCGGGGCGGTGACGACCGGCCACCCGACCAGCCCCCGCCGCCATCGCCGCACCCGGATCGTCCGGGCCGTCCTCGCGCTCGGCGCGGTGGGGGCCGTCGTCGCCGTCGCCACGGTCGTCGTCCCAATGCTGCTGCCGCCGGGCCCGCGACCGTCCTTCCAACTCCCCGTCGCCTGCGGCGAGACCTGGCAGCTCGGCACCTACCCGGGCCACGACGACTACGACGTCGACCTGTTCCCCACCGGGGGCAGGGCGTGGGGACGGCCGGTGCTCGCGTCCGAGGCCGGCACGGTCACCGAGGCGGGGATCAACGGGTCCCTCGGCGGGCGTACCCCGGACGACCCGGACGGCCCGCGCGGCCGGGGCGGCGGGTACTGGGTGAAGATCGACCACGGCGGCCGGTGGGAGACGCAGTACCTCCACCTGCTCGAACCGCCGCTGGTCCGGGTCGGTCAGCGGGTCGCCCGGGGCGAGCAGATCGGACGGGTCGGCAGCACCGGCAACTCCGGGGCGCCGCATCTGCACTACGAGCAGCGCCGGGGCTGGCAGAAGGTGGAGGCACACTTCGACGGCTCGCCGTCCGGCATCACCCACGACGACACCGAGTACACGGTCACGCGTACCAGCAACAACTGCGGCCCCGGGGCGTCGTAGCCGACGGGTGCCGGCGCGGAGGGGCACCTCGACCGGCCCGAGCGAGGGTAAGGTCATCGGCACCTCGGCCGGCGGCGGTGTCCGGGTCGCCGGCCACCTCGACCACGGCTCCCACCACCCGCCTCGGAGGGACAGTGCCCACCAGAAGACACCTGCTCCACAACGCCGTCGCCGCGACGGTCGGCCTCGCGGTCGGCGGCCAGGCCCTGCCCGCCCCGGGCGCCGCCGAGCTGCCGCAGGTCGACATGGAAGCACTGATCAAGGCCGCGCAGATCGACCCGCGCCGCGCCGACACCGCCATCACCGCCGGCAGCAAGGACAGCGTGCTGCTCGTGGAGCGGGCCCTGCGGGACCGGGGGTTGCTCGCCAGCACCTATGTGGACGGGCACTTCGGCACCAGCACCGTCTCGGCCTACGCCGCGTACCAGCGTTCCCTCGGCTACTCGGGGCTCGACGCCACCGGCCTGCCCGGGCAGACGTCGCTGCGGCTGCTCGGTGACCAGCGTTTCACGGTGGCCCGCGTGCTCACGCCGGGCAGCGCCGTCGCCTTCCGCGGCGCCCAGGTGAACACCCGGACCCGGGCCATGCTGCTCGAAGCCGAGCGGCTGCTCGGCCGGCAGCTGACGATCTCGCAGGGCTCGTACAGCACGAGCGATCCGACTTCGGCCGGCACCCACGACGGCGGCGGAGTCCTGGACCTGTCGGTCGACGGAATGTCCAGCACGTACCGCACCACCGTGGTCCGGCAGTTGCGTCAGGTCGGTTTCGCCGCCTGGCTGCGCACCCCGAGCCAGGGGAACTGGCCCTACCACGTGCACGCCGTCGCGCTGGCCGACACGGATCAGTCGGCGCCCGCCCAGCACCAGGCCGGCGACTACTACCTCGGGCTGAACGGACTGGCCGACCGCGGCGCCGACGACGGGCCCGCCGTCACCCCCAAGCTCACCTGGGAGGAGTACCAGCGAACTCTGTGATCACCCGGCGTGGTCCAGCCCGGATCGGCTCGTGCTGATCGCCGCCACCCCGCGTGGCGGTCAGCCGGGCCGGTGCAGGGTGACCGGAGAGCCGAACACGACCGGAACGCCGGGGGAGTGCAGCACGCTCACCGGCGGACCGGCCGGTGCCGGCAGCCCGGCGGCGGTGACGAGGTCGTCGTCCAGGTGCAGCAGTTCGGCCCGGTGCAGCGGCCAACGGGGATGCCAGTTCGGCAGGTGCAGGGTTCGCCCGTACGCCCGGGTGTGCAGCGCCCAGCGGGCGGTGACGAAGTGTTCCACCGGGGTCGGGTCGGTGATCGGTCCGCCCACCCGCACCACCATCCGGCTGGTCGTGCCGGCCGGGCCGGGCCAGCGGCGCCGGCACCGGTAGGTGTAGCGGTCGCCGTCGCGGTCCAGCCGCATCGCCGACCACAGGTACGGCAGTCGCAGGGTCGCCCGGGCGACCAGCACCGGGACGAGCCGGGAGGCGTCGAGCGAGCGGAACACCACCGCGCGCCGGCCGTTCCCGTCGACCGAGTAGAGCCGCACGTTGGTCTCCCAGAAGGTGCCGAGGTACGGCACCCCCGGTCCCCGGCCGAAACCCAGCCCGACCATCCGGAAGCCGATCAGCCCGACGTAGGTGACCCCGTCGAGGGTGTCCGGGCGGGTGCCGGCGGGCAGCAGCGGCGCGACGAGTTCCGGCGCGACCGCCCAGTGCAGGAAGGTGAGATTCTCCCAGCGCTGCCGCAGGACCACCCGGCGGAACGCCCGATCGGGTGCGGGGTCGACCCGCTCGATGTCCATGCACCCATCGTGCCCCGCCCGGGTGAACCGCCGGGCGTCAGCCACCACGAGCGGTCGACGGCGCCGCGACACCGGCGGGCCCAGCCTGACGCCCGACCAAATCCGTACTGTCCTCCTAGGATGCCTTGTGGAGCGTGACCCGGGGCCACGACGGCCAGCCGGGCGCCCGTTGCGGTACGGGCAGTTTCGTACGATCCATCCGGCGCCGGCCCGGACCCGGCGCGTCATGGCCGGTACACGGGAACGGGGGCGACGTGGCGCGCAAGGAAAGACCGATCGATCTCGGGGCCGGTCCGCTGCCGCGCTTCGCCCACGAACTGCGGATGCTCCGGGCCGCGGCCGGCAACCCCACCTACCGCGTGCTGGCCAGGGCCGCCGGCTACAGCCCGACCACCCTCTCCGAGGCCGCGAGCGGGATGCGCCGGCCCAGCCTCGACGTGGTGCTGGCGTACGTGGGCGCCTGCGGCGGGGACACCGAGCAGTGGCGGCATCGCTGGCACGAGCTGGACGCCGAGCTGCGCGCGGCCGTCGGCCCGCCGCCCGACTCCGGGTCACCCGGTCCCGGGCCACCCGATCCCGGGCCACCCGATCCCGTGCCGGCGGACCTCGCGCCGCCCGAGCCCCTGCCGGTCGTCACCGCCGTCACCGCCGGGTCACCCGACGCCGAGGCGCTCGCCGTGCCGGTGCCGTCGTGTGGGCCGTCGTCGTCCGGGCCGTCGTCGTCGTCCGGGCCCCTCGGGTCGGTGGCGCCCGGCGGGCCGGCGGCGCGGCGTCGGCTCGCCCGGCGGGTGCTCGTGGCGGCCACGGTGGTGTCCGTGGCCGCCACGGCGGTCGGGCTGCTCACCGAACGCGACCCGGCGGTGTCCCGGGGGACGGGGCCGGCGCCCCACGCGGTGACCTGCCCGTCCGTCGGGCCGGAAGCCCGGTTCACCGGCACGACGTACGGCATCGGGGCACGCGTGCGCAGCGGCGCGCACCTCGACGCCCCGGTGCTGTCGATGGTGCCGGCCGGCTGCCCGGTCGGCTTCACCGGCTTCTGCCTCGGCGACACGGTGCTGGACGCCACGTCGGGTACGCCGGACGTCCGCTGGTTCACGGTGGCCGGCGGCGGGGTGATGGCCTCGGGGATCGTGCACGGCAACCCGGCGGCCGGGGCCGCCCCCGTCGACTGCCCGGGCGGACGGACGCCACCCACCGAGATCACCCTGGCCGCCGAGCCCACGCCCGAGGCGGGCACCGCCGAGCGGGGCCGGCTGCGGCTGCGGGCCGCCGGCCGCCGGGTGGACGTGGTCGGCTTCGCCGCGTACTACGCCGACGACAGCCGGGCGTCGCCCCGCTGGCACCAGCTTGCCCTGACCGGCCCCTCGGGGCCCGCCTTCACCGCCGAGTGGCGGCCCGCCCGGCGGCACCCGCCCGTCCAGCCGGCCGGTGCGGTGCTGCTGGCCGCGGTGGCCTGCCTGGGCGGCGACGGGCCCACCGACGTGCTCGACGTCCGGCGGGTGGCCGGGGCCCGGCTCGCCGCCCCGTCCCGGCCTCTCGACCCGGGCCAGCGGGTCGCCGCCGGGCGGGCGGCGTGCCGGTACCCCGACCGCTGACGGCGGTTCCCGGCGGGCCGTCCGGGCGGGATTGATCGGCGCGGCCCGATCGGGGACGCGATCAATCAACCGCGCCGGTACGAACGAGTCCGACAGGGCGCCGCGTTCCGGTGCGGCGTCCGGAAGGAGAACAACGTGTCCATTCGCCAGAAGAGGCTCGCCGACGTGCTGGGCCGGCGGTTCGCCGCAGTCGTGGTGGCGTTCGCCGTGGGTCTGGCCGCCCTGTTGACCGGTCCGACCGCGGCCCACGCGGCGGACAAGAACCCGTACTCCGCGTCCGGGCTCTGCGGGGCGGGGTACTACGTCCTCGACGTCAACCCGCAGGACGGCGACTACTACATCTATGTGCTCTACAACCGCAGCACGGGCAAGAACTGCGTCGTCACGCTCAAGCAGAACCACCTGGGCGTGAAGACCCCGGTGGACGCCCGCGTGAAGGTGCAGGGCGGTAGCTGGGTCGTCGACCGGGGCAACTACAGCTACTACGCGGGCCCGGTCTACGTGAACGCGGCGGACAAGTGCATCCAGTGGGGCGGGTACGTCTACTACTACCCCAGCGGCGGGTTCGACCCGTACTGGATCGGCTACGAGAGCTTTCCCGAGTTCTGCGGCTGATCGGGGGGCGGCCGGTGTCCCGCCCGTGGGGGCGGGACACCGGCCGCAAGGGCGTCGCCCCGGCGGGGACCAGAACCCGGCTGCATCCCGGCGGTGCCGGCCGGGCCCTGCTGGCCCGGCCGGCACGACCTTCGGCGGACCGGGTCAGCCCACCACGGATCGCAGCGGAATTTGCGCGTCCCGCAGGGTGCGCACCAGGTCGCCCAGGAACGGGTGCTCGTCGACCTGGAGTCCGTCGGGGTTCGGGATCACCAGGTAGGCCGAGCCGCCCGCGACGGATGGCCGGGCGGTGTCGGTGAACCGGTCGACGACCGCCTCGGCGCGGGCGAGGTCACCGGCGGCGACCTCGATGGTGAACGGCCGCCACTCGCCGCCGAGGTTCTCCGCCACCGGCACGGCCGCCGCGGCGGCGCGGGCCGGGTCGACGGCGCCGGCCCGGCGCGGCGCGGCGCGCTCCGCCCGGTCGCCGGCCGGGTAGAGCAGCGCGTTGGCCACCAGGTGCAGGCCGCTCTCGTTGTACGCCCGGAACAGCGGGTTGAACGCGAACAGCACGGCCCGGCCGGCGCCGGTCGGCTCGTCCACCAGCGCGACCGTCCCCTTCAGCGCGGCACCCTGCACGGTGTAGCCGTTGGACCAGAAGGTGTCGCCGGTCGGGTAGCTGAGCACGTTCGTGCCGGTGGTGCTCGGGTCGAGAATCGGGTCGTTGTTGTTGAACTCGAAGTCCTCGGCCGGGCGGCCCAGCGCGACCGGGCTGTCGCCGTCCACGTCGACCCGCAGGTGCGAGCCGATCACCGTGTACCCGCTGGGCTTCGGCTTCTCGGTGCTGGAGGTGAGGCCGGCGGCGCGGGCCATCCGGGTGCCCTCGTTGCGCAGCCCGAGGTAGGTGTGGCCCTGGGCGATCCAGTTGCGCAGGTTGGCCTGTCCGGCGGCGGTGAGCCCGCCGGTGGCGCTGCTGCCGTCCGGCACGAGCAGCACGGTGCGCCCGGTGAAGGCCGGCGTGTTGTCGTTGATGTCGGCCGTGGTCACCGGCGTGAGATCGAGCCCCCACCGCTTGCCGAGCACGTACCGGGCCTCGCCGTGCGAGCCGGAGGTGGTGGAGATGCCGGTGCCCTGGAACAGCCCCACGTCGGGCCGGCTGATCGGGGACCCGGCGGCCGGCGTGGTGTACGGGGTGAGCGTCACCCCGAGCTGCTTGGCCAGCTTGTTCCGCTCGGGGGTGAGGCCGGCGGCCGGCAGCCCGACCGCGCCGGTGTCCAGGTCGCGGACGAGTTGGACGCCCTGGCCCAGCAGGGTGAAGGTGAACTCGGCCGCCGCGGCGGAGTCCAGCTCGTAGCTGTAGGAGCCCCTCAGCGCCGGCGCGGCCGAGGTCTTGCCGCCGCCGGTGTTCTCGATCTTGTCGACCAGTCGCGCGTTGGGCCGCACGTCGGCCCCGGTCCAGACGGTGTGCAGCCCCATCAGCAGCGGGTTGCTCCACGAGGACACGTCGTAGAAGTACGGGAACGGCGTGTACGGGTCCTCGCCCAGGATCGCCTGGATCCAGTGCTTCTGCGGCTGGTTCATCGGGATCCAGTAGGCGCCCTCGGGCACGGTCAGGTCGGTCGCGGCGCGCCCGCCGAAGACCCGGGCGGTGGGCAGCTTGAGGGCCTTGCTGACCTCGTACACCTCGACGTCCATCCGGCGCAGCCGTTCGACCAGCCGGCGGGCGTCGGCGAGCTGCCGGTCGGGCAGCAGGAAGTACGAGCGCACGGTGATGTCGGGCACCGGGAACTGCACGGTGTTGGTCGGCTGGACCACCTCGTTGGGCTCCAGCGTGCCGGCCCGGCCCTCGGCGAGCGCGTCCTTCCAGATCTTGTAGTAGCCGGTCAGCACCTCCCGCTTGTTCGCCGCCGCCCAGCCGAGGGTCGCCCACTGGGTGTGGAACTGCTGCTGGACCCGGTCGGCGACCGCCGAGGAGCTGCCCTTCTCGAAGGTCATGCCGGCGGCGCCGAAGCCGGTGGCCGGCACCGTGTCGCCGTACCCCATGAAGAACATGTCGTACGTGGAGTAGTTGAAGTAGCACTCGGTGGTGACGGCACCGCCGCAGGCGCCGTTGAACCCGAATCCGGCCTTGTTGGCCTCGCCGATCCGGTTGACCCAGTCGACCACCTGGCCCGAGATCTCGTGGTGGATCGGGTCGGCGTTGGGCGGGAAGAAGTACTGCCGGCCGCCCATCTCGTGCGCGTCGACGAAGACCTGCGGCGGGTACTGCCGCATCAGCTCGACCTTGCCGTCGGTCTCCTGCTGGGTGCGGGCGAACCAGTCCCGGTTCATGTCGAACCCGTACTCGTTCTGCCGCCGGCTGGCGTCGCGGCCGTCCGGGTTCTGGGTCGGCACGACGATCGTGACGAGGTTGTCGTTGCGCTGCGCGACCTCGCAGGACAGCCCGGCCGCCAGCTCGTACAGGGTCTTCAGGGCGGCGTCGGTGCCGCTCTTCTCCCCACCGTGGACGTTGGCGGTGACCCAGACGATCGCCGGGGTCGCCTCGGCGATCCGGCCGGCCAGTTTCTGCGTCACCAGGCGGGGATCGCGCAGCGAGCGGACGTCCTCGGCGATGTCCTTCAGCACGCCCTGCCGCACGTTGCGTTCGTTGGACACGATCGCGTACGGCAGCGGCTGGCCGAGGACGCTGGTGCCCATGCTGCCGGTGACCACCCGGTTCGAGGCGGTGTCCACGGCGTCGAGGTAGCCGCGGACCTCGTCGTTGGTGACCATCCGCTCCTGGCCGGTGCCGAGCGGGAAGCCGAGGAAGCTCTCCGGGCTCGGCACCGAGGCCAGCCGGGCGTTCGGGTCGGTGCTGCACGCGGGCACCCGGGGGGCGGCGCCCGCCGAGGGGCCGTACAGCAGCGGCGTCGTCGCGGCCAGCACTACGATGGCGGCGGCGCTGGCGAGTCGTTTCGGGGGAACCATTCTGGATCGACGCTGAGCAGGTCGCATGTTTGTCCCGCTTCCCTTCCCGGGAAATGTATCGAGGCCGCCCGGAGCGTATGACCTGCGGTTTCAGCCGGTCAAGATCCGATTGCCGGGCGTTGGGCGCGGCGCCCGCTGATCCGGCGTACGGTTCCGTGGTGCGTCAGCCGGGGCCGCCCGCCTGACGCACCACGTCGTCCGGTGACCGCCCGGCCCGGCCGTGCGACTCCTGCCCCACCTCGGCGAGGTCGGCGTCGACCATCGTCTCCACCAGGGAGCGGAAGTCGCTGCGGGGCTTCCAGCCGAGCCGGGTCCGGGCCTTCGACGCGTCCCCGACGAGCAGGTCGACCTCGGCGGGGCGGAACAGGCGCGGGTCCTGCACGACGTGCCGGCCCCAGTCCCCGATACCGACGTGGTGGAAGGCGACGTCGAGCAGGTCGCGTACGGAGTGGGTGACGCCGGTGGCGATCACGTAGTCGTCCGGCTCGTCCTGCTGGAGCATCAGCCACATGGCCTCGACGTAGTCGCCGGCGAAGCCCCAGTCCCGGCGCGCCTCCAGGTTGCCCAGGGTGATCCTGTCCTGTAGGCCGAGGGCGATCCGGGCCACGCCGCGGGTCACCTTCCGGGTGACGAACTCGTGGCCGCGCCGGGGGCTCTCGTGGTTGAACAGGATCCCCGAGCAGGCGTGGGCGCCGTACGACTCGCGGTAGTTGACGGTCATGAAGTGACCGAAGACCTTCGCGACCCCGTACGGCGAGCGGGGGTGGAATGGGGTCGCTTCGGTCTGCGGGACCTCGCGGACCTTGCCGAACATCTCCGAGCTGGACGCCTGGTAGAAGCGGACGCCGGTCATCTCGTTGTGGGTGTGGATCTGGATCGCCTCCAGCATCCGCAGCACCCCGATCCCGGTGATCTCGCTCGTCAGCTCGGCCTGTTGCCAGGACATCCCCACGTAGCTGACCGCGCCCAGGTTGTAGACCTCGTCGGGCTGGGCGACGTCCAGGGCGCCGATCAGGCTCGGCAGGTCGCGGAGGTCGCCGTCCAACAGCCGCACCGACGGGACGATCTGCCGCACCCGGGGGACCCGGGGATTGTTCTGGCCCCGGACCAGACCGAACACCTCGTAGCCCTTGGCGATCAGCAACTCGGCCAGATAGAGACCGTCCTGACCGGTGACACCCGTGATGAGAGCGCGTGGCACGTGAACTCCTCGTTGGCCCCAGCGGGCCGCCTAGGTCCCGTCCTGACCCACGATCTCCAGGTCCGGCAACGGGAATATCAGCTTCCCACCCTTTTCCAGGTACGCGCGTTCGCGCTCGACGAACACCTCCCGGAAGAACCACGGCGCCACCAGCATGTACTCCGGATGGTCCGACCGCGCCTGTTCCTCGGAGATGATCGGGACGCCGATGGAGGCGATCCTGCGGCCGATCTTGGCGGCCTGGCGTTCCACGGCGAAGGGCAGGTCCGTCACGTCCAGGCCGGCGGCCTGCCAGATGGTGCCGCCCCGGGTGCTGGCGCCGTAGATGTAGCAGCGCTGCCCGGCGGCGTTGATCTCGTCGACCAGCCGACGCAGGTTCTCGAACGCCTTCCTCGCCCGCGCCGCGAACCCGAGCCAGACCTCGGGCCGGTGCAGCGCGAACTCCTCCTCGCGGCGTCGCTGTCGCGCCACGGACTCCTCGACCGGCCGGCTGCCCCGGCGGGAGACCAGGGTGCGGAACGACCCGCCGTTCACGGTGGACAGCCGTACGTCGTTGACCTCCAGGCCGTGCCGGTGCAGCAGGCTCTCCAGCGCCGTCAGCGACCAGTAGGTGAGGTGCTCGTGGCACACGTTGTCGACCGCGCCGAGCGTGACCATGGTCAGGGCGTAGTTCTGCTGGATCAGCCAGATCCCGTCGTCGGCGAGGACCCTGGCGACGTCGGCCACGAAGTGGTTCGGATCGTCCAGGTCGTAGAACATGGAGACGCTGGTGACGACGTCGAACCTCTCGTACTCCCCGGCGGGCGCGGCGCGGAAGTGCCGGGAGTCGAAGAAGTCCGTCACGACCCGGTCGGCGTGCCGGCCCGACTCCCGGGC
This sequence comes from Micromonospora sp. MW-13, assembly GCF_003434305.1. Taxonomy (GTDB): domain Bacteria; phylum Actinomycetota; class Actinomycetes; order Mycobacteriales; family Micromonosporaceae; genus Micromonospora. The sequence continues at coordinate 38,050 of NZ_QKKX01000044.1, read as the reverse complement.
GAAGGTGCGCACCGGGTCCACGCCGACCCGGTGCACCCGCTCGGGCACGAACGACAGCAGCGTGCCGTCGTTGCAGGCGATGTCCAGCCACCGCCGCGCGTGCGGCCGGCTGTCCAGCGCGTGGTCCACCACGGTCCGCAGGTCCTCGCGGATCGCCTCGTTGGTGCCGGACCGGAAGCCGTAGCGGTCGTGGTACATCAGTTCGCGGGGGGTGGTGTCGCGGAGTTGGGCCAGCCCGCACTGCTCGCACAGCACGAGCACCAGCGGCCACCGGGGCGGCCGGGAGTCGTCGTCCCGGAAGTCGCTGAGGTACTGGTCGCCGAGGTCGAGGACTTCGGTGAGCCCGGTGGCGTGACAGGATCGGCAGATCACAGGGGCCTCCAACGGCCTGGTTCGTCGGGTGCCGGGCGTCGGGGCGGCCACCCCGGGGAGGACGACGCCCTGCGGCGGTCGACCGGTCGCCGGCCGCCCGGGCCGGTCGCCGCCGGGCCCGGCGTCAGAGCAGGTGCGCGTTGCGCAGCACGACGGGAAGGAACGGGTGCAGCAGGTCGGACCCGGACTCCTCCAGCTGCCGCAGGTCCGCCCGGGAGTGCCAGCGGACCCAGCCGTGGGTCCGGTCGGCGGGGGTCAGCGAGCGGGCCTCGTCGTCGGTGCACTCGTACGTCATCAGGGTCAGCATGGTCTGGAAGCCGTGCTCCTCGGGGGCGACGCTCCTGGCGCCCCACCTGACGTTGTAGGTGTGGTTCAGGACCAGCCGGGACCGATCGGCGTCGAGCTGGAGTTCCCGCCGCAACGCCCGAACCGCGCTGTCGGCGAGCGTCTCGCCCACCTTCATCCGGCCGCCGAAGACCCAGAACATGTTGCGCAGCGGCAGGTCCTCCCGGTAGCCGAGCAGCACCCGGCCGTCGGCGGTGTGCGGGATGACATCGACGTTGGCCTGCACCAGGTTGTCCAGCGCCCGTGCGTAGTCGTCCTCGTCCAGGCCGAACTCGGGCACCTCCCGGGGGGTGAACTCATCTTCCACCAGTTCGTGGATCACGGGTTTCACGGGCACGCTCCTGGCCGTGGCGTACGGGTTCGTTCCGCCCGGTGGCGAGTCCCCGGCGCGGCCCCTGCTCGGAGGGGCCGGGGGACACCCGGCGCGGGGTGGGGTGACTGGGTGGCACGGCCGGGCGTTCGGAACGCTCGGTGCTGATCTGACAGCAGCGCGTCAACTGTTCCACACGCATAGCTAACTGTCCATACCTTGCCGTGCAACTACCACGGTGTCCACCCGGTGGTGGGTGCGTCGGTCGGGCGGGGTCGGCGTGACGGCTGGCGGGGGTGGCGCCGAACCGCCCCCGCATTACCGGATTGTTACATCGACGGGCTCGTCGAGCCTTGCGGATGGTGCTCCGCAGGAATACGTTGCCCCCAACAACAAAACCGAGTGAAGGTCATTCCCCTTCCGGAGGCACCCATGACGTTGGCGAGGTGGTGCGAACGATGAGCGACGTGCCCATCCTCCTGGAGATGCGCTCCATCACCAAGGAGTTCCCCGGGGTCAAGGCCCTCGCCGACGTCAATCTGGTGGTGCGCGCCGGCGAGATCCACGCCATCTGCGGCGAGAACGGTGCGGGAAAGTCCACCCTGATGAAGGTGCTCAGCGGGGTCTATCCGTACGGCACCTACGACGGCCAGATCGTCTACCAGGGCGCGGAGACCCGCTTCTCCGACATCCGCGCGAGCGAGAGCGCGGGCATCGTGATCATCCACCAGGAGCTCGCGCTCATCCCGGACATGTCGATCACCGAGAACATCTTTCTCGGCAACGAGCCGCGCCGGCGGGGCGCGATCGACTGGAAGTCCGCGAACCGGATGGCGCTGGACCTGATGGCCCGGGTCGGCCTGACGGAGAACCCGGACACCCTGATCAAGGACATCGGGGTCGGCAAGCAGCAGCTCGTGGAGATCGCCAAGGCGTTCGCCAAGGACGTGAAGCTGCTCATCCTGGACGAGCCGACCGCCGCGCTGAACGAGGCCGACTCCCGGCACCTGCTGGACCTGCTGCGCGGCTTCCGTGCCCGGGGCGTCACCTCGATCATGATCTCGCACAAGCTGAACGAGATCGAGGCGATCGCCGACCAGATCACCATCCTGCGCGACGGCCGGACGGTCGAGACCCTGAACGTCAGGGCCGACGGCGTCGACGAGGACCGGATCGTGCGCGGCATGGTCGGCCGCGAGCTGGGCAGCCGCTTCCCGGACCACACCCCGAAGATCGGCGAGGTCTTCTTCGAGGTCCGCGGCTGGACCGTGCGGCATCCCATCTCCGCCGAGCGTCAGGTCTGCAAGAACGAGAGCTTCGTCGTCCGGCGCGGCGAGATCGTCGGCTTCGCCGGGCTGATGGGCGCGGGCCGCACCGAGCTGGCCATGAGCGTCTTCGGCCGCTCCTACGGGGTGTACGAGTCGGGCACGATCATCAAGGACGGCAGGGAGATCGCGCTCAAGTCGGTGGCGGACGCGATCGCCCACGGGCTCGCGTACGTCAGCGAGGACCGCAAGGCGATCGGGCTGAACCTGCTCGACGACATCAAGACGTCGACGGTGGCCGCCAAGCTGTCCAAGATCTCGCACCACGGCGTGCTCGACGAGGTCGAGCAGTACCAGGCCGCCGAGGCGTACCGCAGGGAGCTGCGGACCAAGGCGCCGACGGTCGACGAGGGCGTCTCCAAGCTCTCCGGCGGCAACCAGCAGAAGGTCGTCCTGGCGAAGTGGATGTTCACGGACCCGGACCTGCTGATTCTCGACGAACCGACCCGCGGCATCGACGTGGGCGCCAAGTACGAGATCTACGGCATCATCCAGCGGCTCGCCGACCAGGGGAAGGGCGTCGTCGTCATCTCCTCCGAACTGCCTGAGCTGATCGGGCTCTGCGACCGCATCTACACCGTGTTCGAAGGCGCCATCACGGGCGAGATCGCCCGGGCCGACGCGGACCCGGAGACCCTCATGAAGCAGATGACCTCGACGAAGAAGATGCAGATTCGATGAGCCGTATCAAGGACCTTCAGAAGAACCTGTTCGGAGGGACCACCTCCAATGCCCGCCAGTTCGGGATGATCTTCACACTGGTCGCGATCGTCGTCCTGTTCCAGATCCTCACCGACGGCCTGACCCTGCGATCGGACAATTTGATCGCGCTGTTCCAGCAGAACTCGTACATCCTCATCCTGGCCATCGGCATGCTGATGGTGATCGTCGCCGGGCACATCGACCTGTCGGTCGGCTCGGTCGCCGCGTTCGCCGGCATCCTGGTGGCCAAGGCGATGGCCGACTGGTCGCTGCCGTGGCCCCTCGCCATCGTCTTCGGCCTCGTGATCGGCGCGGCGATCGGCGCCTGGCAGGGCTTCTGGGTGGCCTACATCGGGGTGCCGGCGTTCATCGTCACCCTGGCGGGCATGCTGCTGTTCCGGGGTGGCAACCAGTTCATCGGCAACGCGAACACCATCCCGGTGCCCGAGGGCTTCCGGGTGATCGGCTCCGGGTTCCTGCCCGAGGTCGGCCCGAACACCGGCTACAACAACCTGACGCTGCTGCTGGGCCTGGCCGCGTGCGCGGCCGTGGTGTGGCGGGAGTTCCAGGCCCGCAAGACGCGCCGGGAGATGGACGCCGCCCCGGCCCCGATGTGGATCTCGATCCTGCGGCTGGCCGTGATGATCGGCGTGATCGTCTTCGCCTCGCTGCGCTTCGCCAGCGGGCGCGTCGGCACCAGCTTCCCGGTCTCCGGCATCATCCTGGTGGCCCTGGTGCTGGCGTACTCCTTCTACACCCGCAACACGGCCGGCGGCCGGCACATCTACGCGGTGGGTGGCAACTCCCGGGCGGCCGAGCTGTCCGGCGTCAAGCTCAAGGGGGTCAACTTCTTCGTCATGATGAACATGTCCGTCCTGGCCGCCCTGGCCGGCATGATCTTCGTGGCCCGTTCGGCGGCCTCCGGGCCGCAGGACGGCAACGGCTGGGAGCTGGACGCGATCGCCGCGGTGTTCATCGGTGGCGCGGCCGTCTCCGGCGGCATCGGGACCATCAGCGGCTCGATCGTCGGCGGCCTGGTCATGGCCGTGCTCAACAACGGCCTGCAACTGCTGGGCGTGGGCACCGACCGCGTCCAGATCATCAAGGGCCTGGTCCTGCTGCTGGCGGTCGCGCTCGACGTCTACAACAAGAGCCAGGGGCGGTTCTCCGTCATCGGCAGCCTCACGCGTTCGTTCCGCCGTGGACCCGGCATTCCCACCGCATCACTCAAGGTGGACCACGCGCCCGCCCGTACCAAGGTGCCCGGCTGACGCCCACCGACCTTCGCTTCCCGTATCACCTCCGTAGAAGGGCATCACTTCTCATGCGCAACTTCCTCGGCAAGTCGGTGGCCATCGGCGCCATCGCTGCGCTGGCTCTGACCGCCTGTGGCTCCGGCCGCGACGAGGAGCCCGGTGGCGGCTCCGACGGCAACGCCAAGGGCTTCGCCGCCAACTCCCTGATCGGCGTGGCCCTGCCGGCCAAGACCTCGGAGAACTGGGTCCTCGCGGGTGACCTGTTCACCAACGGCCTGAAGGAGGCCGGCTTCTCCAGCGACGTGCAGTACGCGGGCGCGTCGACCACGGTCGCCGACCAGCAGGCGCAGATCACCGCCATGGTCACCAAGGGTGCCAAGGTCATCGTCATCGGCGCGACCGACGCCGCGCAGCTGTCGACCCAGGTCGCCGCGGCGCACCAGGCGGGCGTGAAGGTCATCGCCTACGACCGGCTGATCACCAACACCCCGGACCTCGACTACTACGTGGCGTTCGACAACTTCAAGGTCGGCCAGCTCCAGGGGCAGGCCCTGCTGGACGGCATGAAGGCCAAGAAGCCGACCGGCCCGTACAACATCGAGCTCTTCTCCGGCTCGCCGGACGACAACAACGCCGGGGTCTTCTTCAACGGCGCGATGGACGTGCTCAAGCCGGAGATCGACAAGGGCAACGTCGTCGTCGCCTCGAAGCAGGTCGACGTCAAGCAGACCGCCATCCAGGGCTGGAAGGCCGAGGGTGCGCAGGCCCGCATGGACCAGCTGCTGACCTCGACCTACGGCAACAAGGAACTGGACGGCGTCCTCTCCCCGAACGACACCCTCGCCCGCGCGATCATCACCTCGATCAAGGGCGCCGGCAAGTCGATCCCGGTCGTCACCGGCCAGGACTCCGAGGTCGAGTCGGTCAAGTCGATCATGAACGGCGAGCAGTACATGACGATCAACAAGGACACCCGGAACCTGGTCAAGCAGACCATCGCCATGGTCAAGGCCCTGCAGGCCGGCAACACGCCCGAGGTGAACGACACCAAGTCCTACAACAACGGCAGCAAGGTCGTCGACACGTACCTGCTCCCGCCGGTCGCCGTCACCAAGGCCAACGCGGCCGAGGCCTACGCGAACGACCCGAAGCTCGCGCCGCTCACCAAGTGAGCACCGCGAGGTAGCGGCGAAGGGTCCCGGAGTTCACTTCCGGGGCCCTTCGCCGTAACGGCGTCCAGCAGCGACGCCGACGCCGACCCCGGGGAGGAGGCCCGACCGTGGCGACACCCAGCCGGGCCGGGCAGGCGCGGGTCGGCCGAGACCCGGAGCTTCCCGCGGCGGGGACGCCCGGCGTGACCCAGGAGGAGACCCGCCGGCGGAACCTCAGCGCCGTCCTGCGCCACGTCCACGTGCACGGCCCGACCTCCCGGGCGGAGCTGACCGGCCGGCTCGGCCTCAACCGCAGCACCATCGGGGCGCTCGCGGCCGACCTCGCCGCCGCCGGGCTGGTCACCGAGGAGGCGCCGACCGCCGCCCACCGCGCCGGCCGACCGTCGCTGGTGGTGCACCCCCGCTCGACGCAGGTGTACGTGTTCGCGTTGAGCGTCGAGGCGGACCGGCTGCGCGCCGCCCGCGTCGGCCTCGGCGGTCGCATCCTCGACCTGCGCGAGGCCGAAAGGCCCGGCGGGATGCCGGCCTTCGACGCGGTCGGCCCGCTGGCCGGCCTCGTCCGCGACATGGGGCGCGCGGTCACCGGGGACGCGCTGCTGGTGGGCGGCGCGGTCGCGGTGACCGACACGACCCGCGACCCCGACGGGAGGATCCGGATCGGCGGCCCCGACGAGGCGCTGCGCGCCGCGTTCGAGGCCGAACTCGCCGCGGGACCGGGCCTCGTCGCCGGGGACCTGGCCGACATCGCCGCCGTGGCCGAACACGTCCGGGGCGTGGCGGTGGGCGTCAACGATCTCGTCTACCTGCACGGTGACCTCGGGGTCAGCGCCGGCATCATCGTCGGCGGCCGGCTGGTGGTCGGCCACCGGGGGCACGGCGGCAAGGTCGGCCACATGGTGGTCAACCCGCACGGCCTGCCCTGCGGCTGCGGCTCACGCGGCTGCTGGGAGACCGAGGTCGGTGGGGCGGCGCTGCTGCGGCACGCCGGCCGGGAGCCGGGCGGGCTCCCGGCGGTCGTCGAGGCCCTGCGCGCGGCGGCCGGCGGCGACCGCGCCGCCCAGGTGGCGGTGCGGCAGGTCGCCGACTGGCTCGGCTTCGGCGTGGCCAACCTCGTGAACGTGGCCAATCCGGACATGGTGGTGTTCGGCGGCTCACTGCGCGACCTCTACGCCGCCGGGGCGGACACCGTCCGCCGCCGCCTGGACACCATGGCGCTGCCCGCCTTCCGTGAGCACCTGCGGCTGCGGGTGGCGGCGCTCGGCCGCGACGCCGCCCTGATCGGCGCCGCCGAGCTGGCCTTCGCCAGGCTGCTGGCGGACCCGCTGAACGTCGGGGCCACGGGCCGGTCGGGGACGGGCCCCGCCCCGGCCTGACCGTCGCCCGCCCGCGCCGACGGGGCGGCCGTCAGCCGGGGCCGGTTGCCGGGCCTGCGGTGTCCGGCGCGGGTGCCGCCGCGGCGAGCGCGGTCCGGATCGTGTCGAGCAGCGGACCGTCCGGGTGCTCGATCCACTGCTGGACGGCGACGCGCAGGGTGGCCAGGCAGGTCGCCGCCAGGACCCGGGCCCGCAGCGCCGCGTCCGGTCCGGTCAGCCGGCGCGTCAGCTCCGCGGCCAGCTCCCGCTCGACCGTCGTGTACGCCGCCACCTGGTGGGCGAGCAGGCCCGGGTGCCCACGCACCCGCCGGCGTTGGGCCAGCCAGCCCGGCGCCGGGTCGCCGTACACCTCGATGGTGAGGCGCTCCGCCGCGCGGCTGAGCACCGTCCACGGCCGCTCGTCGGTCGGCTGGTCCCGGATCAGCTCCAGCATCCGGCGCAGCCGCGCGGTGTCGCCGTGGAAGATCGCCTCCTCCTTGCTGGAGAAGTAGTTGGAGAACGTGCGCCGGGAGACGTTGGCGGCGTCGGCGATCGCCTCGACGGTCACCCGGTCGATGCCCTCCTCGGCGGCCAGGCGCAGGGCCGCCTGGTGCAGGGCGAGGCGGGTGGCGGCCTTCTTGCGTTCCCGGAGCCCGGCGGCCTCGTCCATGGTGGTCAGGCTACGCCGTGGTGACTTACTTCTCAATGCGCAATCTTGCGCTGTGCGCAAGATTGGCGGATAGTTGCGTGCGGCAACCATCGACGTCGGGAGGGCAGGCGTGGAAACCACCGCCCGTGAACTCGGGATGCGGATGTACGACCTGCTCAAGAGCATCCGGATGATCAAGCAACGGCGTGCCGACGACCGGCCGGCCGTGCCGCTCGGCCTGGTCGGCATGCTCGTCCAGCTCGACCAGCACCCCACCGGCTGCCACGCCCGGGAACTGGCCGTCCGCACCGGGCTCGACCCGTCGACCGTCAGCCGCGCCGTCGCCTCGCTCGTCTCGCACGCCCTGGTCGAGCGGCGTGCCGACCCGGCCGACCGGCGGGCCACCTGGCTGGCCGTCACCTCGGCGGGCAAGGCCGCCCTCGCCGACGCCCACGGCTGGTACGGCGAGCTGCTCGAGCGGGCGCTCGCCGACTGGACCCCCGGCGAGGTGGCGGCGCTGTGCGCCGCGCTCGGCCGGTTCACCCGTGACCTCGAGGTCGCCCTCGCAACCAACGACAACCTGGAGGACGCGCGATGAGCGCACCCACCACGACGGCGGCAGACGCGCCGATGACCCACCGGCAGACGCTGGAGGCACTCAGCGGCCTGCTGCTGGTGCTCTTCGTCGCCATGCTGAGCGGCACCGTCGTCTCGACGGCGCTGCCGAAGATCATCGGGGCGCTGAACGGCACCCAGACCCAGTACACCTGGGTGGTCACCGCCACCCTGCTCACCGCGACGGCCACCACCCCGATCTGGGGCAAGCTGGCCGACCTGTTCAACAAGAAGACCCTGGTGCAGGTCGCCATCGTCGTCTTCCTGGTCGGCTCGGTGGTCGCCGGCTTCGCGCAGAGCGCCGGCCAGCTCATCGCCGCCCGCGCGTTCCAGGGCATCGGCGTCGGCGGCCTGCAGGCGCTCGTCCAGGTCGCCATCGCGGCGATGATCCCGCCGCGCGAGCGCGGCCGGTACAACGGCTACCTCGGTGGCGTGATGGCCGTCGCGACGGTCGGCGGGCCCCTGCTCGGCGGTCTCATCGTCGACACGTCCTGGCTCGGCTGGCGCTGGTGCTTCTTCGTCGGCGTGCCCGTCGCCGTGATCGCGCTGCTCCTGCTCCAGATCACCCTGCGCCTGCCCACCGTCCGGCGCGAGAACGTCAAGATCGACTATCTGGGCGCGAGCCTGATCGCCGCCGGCGTCAGTGTGCTGCTGATCTGGATCTCGTTCGTCGACAGCTCGTTCGCCTGGCTCTCCTGGCAGAGCGCCGCGATGGTCGGCGGCGCGGTGCTCCTGCTCGCCCTGGCGACCTGGGTCGAGTCGCGGGCGGCCGAGCCGGTCGTCCCGCTCAGCATCGTCCGGGAACGCACCACCGCCCTCGCGATCCTCGGCAGCCTCGCGGTCGGCATGGCCATGTTCGGTGGCGCCGTCTTCCTCGGCCAGTACTTCCAGATCGGGCGCGGCTACAGCCCCACCGAGGCGGGCCTGCTCACCATCCCGATGATGGCCGGCGTCCTCGGCTCGTCCATCGTCGCCGGTCGCATGATCACCAAGAGCGGGAAGATCAAGCCGTACATCGTGTTCGGAGCGGTCGTCCTCGTCATCGGGTTCGCCATGCTCGGCACCATCGACCACGAGACGTCGCTGGTCCTGGTCGGCGCGGCCATGTTCATCGTCGGCACCGGCGTCGGCATGACCATGCAGAACCTCGTCCTCGCCGTGCAGAACACCGTGGCGCTCAGGGACATCGGCGCGGCCAGCTCCACCGTCGCGTTCTTCCGGTCCCTCGGCGGCACCATCGGCGTCTCCGTGCTCGGCGCCATCCTCGCCCGCCGGGTCAGCGACCAGATCACCCACGACCTCACCGCCGCGGGGATCCCCGCCTCCGGCAGCGCGGGCGGAGGAAGCCTCAACCTCGACGTCCTGCCCGCGCCCGTGGAGAACATCGTCCGCGCGGCGTACGGCGACGCCACCGGGCACATCTTCCTCATCTCCGCCGCCATCGCCGTGGTCGGCATCATCGCGGCGCTCCTGCTCAAGCCGGTCGCCCTGCGCACGAGCCTCGACCTGCCCGACCCGGCGAGGTCGGCGGCCGTCGCCGCCGACGCCGTCGACGGTGCGCCCGCCTTCGACCAGGTGAGCGTCGACGCCGCGGGGACGAGGCGCCCGCCCGCCGGCGCCTGACGCACTCCACCGGGGCCGCCGCCGTCCGACGACGGGGGCGGCCCCGGCCTGTGCGGGGCGCCGGGGCGGGCATCCGGGGCTGATCCGTCCAGCGAGGGCCGTCCCACCACGGCCGTGACCGAGTCGAGGGACCTGTGGAGACTGCCGAGGCCGTACCGGCCCCGCGCGCGGCACCCGTCCGGCGGGGCGGCCCGCTGCGCGGGGCGACGCGCGAGCTGACGCTCGTGGCCGTGCTGTTCGTGGCGTACAAGGTGGGTCGCCCGCCGGTTCTCCGTCACGTCCCGGGGCGCCCCCACCGGTCCGGTCCGGGCCCGGTGTCGGGGGGCGTCCCGCCGCGTCGCGCGGCGGCGGGCGCGGGTGCGGTGACGGCGTGCGCTGCGGCATTCGGCCCAGTAACTTTCGTCACAGCCCACAACCCGCCCGCCGAGGGCCCCCGGCGAACGCTCCCACGGGACGGATTCCCTTTACCAGCGGGCATCGCCGGGTCTGCGTCGCCCCTGCGGTGGCACCCGGGTCGGACACGGAACGGCTCGTCGTCTCCGCACAGAGTGACGGATTGCGGTCCGGCCGGGTCGGCGGTGGCCCGCCGCGGTCACCGGCAGGTCCCCTGGTTTTGCTCCGCTCACTACCCTGTTCATGTTCTTGTGCCTGGGCACCCATCGACAGCGATAAGGGCTACAGATGACCCACAGTCACCCTCCATACGGAGGGCAGCCGGACCCGAACGTCACTCCGTGGAGCGGGCCGCCGGCCCCGCCGGCTCAGCCGGGCGGATACCCTGGCTACGGCCAGCCGCAGCCGCCGCAGTTCGCCGCCCCCGTGCCGCCGCCGCAGAAGTCGAACCGGGGTCTGATCGTCGGACTGTCCGTGGGCGCCGCCGTGGTCGTGCTGCTCGCGCTGTGCGGCACCGGCATCGGGTTCCTCCTCGTCGGCGGGGACGACGAGGACCCCAAGCCGATCGCGTCCGGGCCCGTGACCCCCACCGGCGACCCGCAGCCGAGCGGCACGGACACCTCGCCGACGCCGCAGCAGTCCGAGTCGCAGGAGCAGCCGAACAACAACAACAACGCGGTGACCGCCCGCTACTCCAGCGAGCTGTCCTCGGTCTGCGACGGCAGCCCGATCCTGAACGCGGCGCCGTACAACGGCCCGTCCGGCGCCAAGGCCTACGCCTTCTCGAACTCCCCCGACCGGCCGTCGTCCTGGTCGTCGAAGTCGGTGAGCTCGAACAAGCCGTACTACGCCAAGTCGGCCGACTACGAGACGGTGTCGGTGGTCGGCTGCCTGAAGGTCGTCGACGGCAGCGAGGGCGCGCCCAAGATGTGCGACTACAAGGACAGCGCGGGCAAGACCGTGACCATCTCCTACATCTCCTCGCGCTACACGCTGACGTTCTACGCGGCGAAGACCGCCGAGAAGATCGGCGACGGCGGCACCGTGAGCGCCCCGGCGACCCGTTGCCCGAGCTTCATCTCCTACAACAAGACCACCATGAAGTCGTACGCCGCGCCGGACAGCGGCACCATCGAGGCGGCCCTGGACAAGTTCCTGTCCTGAGTCGGCCCGCCGGACACCGGGGAGGGGCGGGACACCGACCCCTCCCCGGTTCGGGCGACAGCACGACGCCGGCCCCGCAGCGGGTCCGCTACCCGTCGACGCGCGCCTGGTAGACCCGGTTCCCCGCGCCCCGGACGAAGAGGCGCAGTTCGCCGCCGTAGCCGGTGGCGGCGGGTGCGGAGGCCGCGCCGGCCGGGCCGGGTGCCGCCGTCCAGCCGGTCCAGGTTCCCGCCTTCAGCCGGTTGGCACGCAGCGTGCCGTTGGTGGCGCGGACGAAGAGGCGCAGTTCGCCGCCGTAGCCGGTGGCGGCGGGTGCGGAGCCCGCGCCGGCCGGGCCGGGCACGGCCGTCCAGCCGGTCCAGGTTCCCGCCGACAGCGAGAGCCGGTTGGTTTTGATCTTGCTGTTGGTGGTGCGGACGAAGAGGTGCAGTTCGCCGCCGTAGACGGTGGCGGCGGGGGCGCTGGCGGCGTTGGTGGTGCCGGGCACGGTGGTCCAGCCGGTCCAGGTTCCTGCCGACAGCGAGAGCTGGTTGACCCGTAGCGTGCCGTTGGTGGTGCGGACGAACAGGTGCAGTTCGCCGCCGTAGACGGTGGCGGCGGGGGCGCTGGCGGCGTTGGTGGTGCCGGGCAGGGTGGTCCAGCCGGTCCAGGTTCCCGCGGACAGCGAGAGCTGGTTGGTTTTGATCTTGCCGTTGGTGGTGCGGACGAACAGGTGCAGCTCGCCGCCGTACACCACCGCCGCCGGGCCGGACCGCGCCCCCGCCGCACCCGGCACGGCGGTCCAGTCGGTCGCCGGGGCGGCCTGCAGCCGGACGCCGGCCTGCGCGGGCGCCGCCGTGCCGGCCGGCGCCGCCAGCACGGACGCGGCGAGGACGAGCACGAGCAGGCGGTTCAGCCACCTCGTCGGATGAGTCAGATGCATGGGCGGGCTCCCTAGTGGATCGCCGGCGCGGTCGGCCGGCTCACGGAATCATGCCCCCGCCCGGAAACCGCCGCACCACCGACCGTCCACAGTGCACCCTCGTCCGGCGGGGCCGGCGTCCCGGCCGGCCGCTGCGCCGGTGCCGGCGCGGGACGGGTCAGGCGGCGCCCGGCGGCAGGATCCGCAGCCGCTCCCGCACCGCGTCCAGCGCCGACAGGCACTCCTGGCGGTCGTCGGCCACGGCCGTGGCGTAGCCGACCCGGCCCACCATCGTGCCCCGCGGCGGCGGCGACAGCGTGGCACCCGGCTCGGCCAGCACGACGAACCGGTCGACCCCGGGCGGCAGGCCACCGTCGACGCGCACCGACCCGACGACCGTGTCGTCGCGCTCCGGGTAGAAGAACTGGACCGCCGCGACCCGGGCTGCCGGCGACACCAGGCGCGGCTGTCGGCCGCAGGCGATCGCCGCCGCCGCCAGCCCCGGGTCGGTCCCGCCGACGAGCAGCCCGAGGTACGGGATCAGGTCGCCGCCGATGCGCGCGTTGACTTCGATCACCCGCGGGCCGGCGGCGGTCAGCCGCAGCTCGGTGTGCGTCATACCGTCGGTGAAACCGAGTGCGGCGTGGGTGTCCCGCAGCACGGCGAGCAGCTCCGGATCGGTCAGCAACGGGTCGGCGCCGTCGACGAGGTGGCCGACCTCCTCGCAGAACGGCGCGAAGCCGAGCTGCTTGTGGCCCACGCAGATCGGCCGCACCTCGCCCCGGAACACCGCCGCGTCGACGCTGATCTCCGGCCCGTCGGCGTACTCCTCCCACAGGATCCCCCAGTCGTCGGCGGGGACCTCGGGCAGCGCGGCGTGGCCGGTGTCGGCGATCGCGAACCCGGCGGCCACCTCCGCCGGCGAGCGCACCACCGTCACCCCGATGCTGCCGCCCAGCGCGCGGGGCTTCAACACGGCCGGGTAGCCGGTCGACCGGCCGGCGGCCAGCGCCGCGTCGACGTCGGCGACCGGCAGCGAGCGTGGCTGCGGCACGTTGCGGGCGGCCAGCGCCAGCCGGGTACGGTGCTTGTCCCGGCAGCGGCCCACCACCTCGGGGTCGCCGCCCGGCAGCCCGAGCGCCTCGGCCACCCGCGCGGCGCCCAGGATCCGGGTCTCGTCCCAGCAGAGCACCCCGTCGACGCGGTCCCCGGCCGACACGGCGCGGGCGGCGGCGCTCATGGCGTCCGCGTCGAGGGTGTCCAGCACCGTCCAGCCGTGCAGGTACGCCCGATCCCAGGCCGGTTCCCGGTCGCAGAACAGGTGCACCCGGTACTCCTGAGCGATGCTGCTCAGCAGGTACTCCCGGAACCACTGTCCGCCGGGGGTCACCAGCAGAAGCTGGGGTTTCATGTCGGGCCTCCTTCGTCGTGGCGGGGCAGCGGGGTATCCGGCGCGGCCAGGTCCAGCATGGGCAGGTAGCCCCGGGGCGGACTGCCGACGAACGCCGTCCCGAGCGCCTCGCTCTGCACCGCCAACGGCACCGACTGCCGGGCCAGAACCTGCCAGGCCGCCCGCGCCGTCCGCCCGACCAGCGCGTCGAACGACTCCGCGCCCCGGACCGGCACGACGAGCCAGGGCGCGTGGGCGACCCCGACCACCTCGTCGAAGCGCGGCTCGGGGCGGTTGGCCACCGGCACGGTCAGCGGCACGCTCGACGCCCCGGTCAGCCGGTGCAGCACACGATCGAGGCTCGGGCGCCGTAGATCACCCGCGCGTAGCCGTCCCGGCCCTGCACCTCGTGGCCGAACCAGGCGTGCGACGAGGGCTTGCCCTGGCTGCGCGACAGCACGCCGTTGACCGGGTCGCCGGAGGTGAACCCGGCCATCAGCACGAACCCGACGAGGGGACTGCCGGCATTCTGGTCACTCATCGCGGATCCTCGGGGCCAGGGCGGCACCGGGCGGGCCGCCAGCAGGTTCGTCAGGGAACTGGGAAGCACCACACCACCGGGACACCGTCCACGGTAGCGGCTCCGGGCGGGCCGCGCTGTCCGCTGTTCCGCAGGCCCGCCCGTCCCGACGCGATCGCCGCCTCCGGTGAGTGGCCGTCCCACCGGGCTGCCGGGCCGCCCGGGACCGCGGCGTGTCCGGTGGCCCGTCCACCGTGGCGGGCGGACCCCGCCGGCGGGCGCCGGGCGGCGGTGGCCGACCATTCCTCGGCGGGTCCCGGCGGTCGGGACGGCGCCGGCTCCGATTGGCTACCCTGACCCCAGCTCATCGAAGCTCGTCGGTGCGTCGGGGAGGTGGGGCGTGGGGGAGCCCGGTCGGGAGGCGCTCGTGGAGTTCGTCGACGAGCTCAGGCGGCTTCGGACGCTCGCCGGGGGACCGTCGTTGAACACACTGGTCGCGGTCGCCACCGGGCTGGGGCGACCGCTCGCCCGGTCCACCCTCAGCGACAAGCTCAACGCCAAGTCCCTGCCCGAGTGGGACTTCGTCGTGGCGTACGTCGGCGCCTGCCGCGCCCACGCCGAGCAGATCGGCGCCCGGCTGCCGGCGGAGCTGACGGAGCTCGCCCGGTGGGAGGACGCGCACTGGCGCCTGTTGCGGGCGGCGGACGCCGCTCGGGCCGGCGCCCGGCTCGGCGGCGCGGCCCGGGCCGAACTCGGCCGCCGGACCCGGGCCGCGCGGGCCGAGCAGCCGGCCGAGGCGGTCGGCCGGGACCGGCGGACGCCCGGACAGTGGGTGGTGCCCCGGCAACTGCCCGCGGCGGCGCGGCACTTCGTGGGGCGCACCCCCCAGCTCGCCGCGCTGACCGCGCTGCTGGCCGACCCGGCCGACGCGTCGGGCCCGGTACTGATCTCCGCGATCGGCGGGACGGCGGGGGTCGGCAAGACCGCCCTCGCCGTGCACTGGGCGCACCAGGTGGCCGGCCGGTTTCCGGACGGGCAGCTCTACGTCAACCTGCGCGGGTTCGACCCGGACGGGACGACGACGAACCCGGCGGAGGCGCTGGGCGGCTTCCTGGAGGCGCTCGCGGTGCCGCCGGAGCGGATCCCGGCCGGACTCGCCGCCCAGGCCGGGCTCTTCCGCAGCCTGCTGGCCGGCCGGCGGATGCTGGTGCTGCTGGACAACGCGCGCGACACCGACCAGGTGAGACCGCTGTTGCCCGGGTCGCCGGGCTGCCTGGTGGTGGTGACCAGCCGGCACCGGCTGCCGGGCCTCGTCGCGGCCCAGGGTGCCCACCCGATCGCCCTGGACCTGCTGTCCGCCGCCGAGGCCCGGCAACTGCTGTCCCGACGCCTCGGCGCGGACCGGGTGGCCGACGAGCCGGACGCGGTGGACCGGATCGTCGCGGCGTCGGCGGGACTGCCGCTGGCCCTGGCCGTCGTCGCCGCGCGGGCCGCCACCCACCCGGAGTTCCGGCTCGCCCGGCTCGCCGACGAGCTGGACGACACGCGGGGCAGCCTCGACGGGTTCGCCGGCGGGGAGGCCGCCGTCGACGTCCGGTCGGTGCTGTCCTGGTCGTACCAGGGCCTGGAGCCGGCGGCGGCGGCGCTGTTCCGGCTGCTCGGGCTGCACCCGGGCCCGGATCTCTCCGTCGCGGCCGCCGCCAGCCTGGCGGCCACGTCCGTCGCGCGGGTGCGGGGGCGGCTGGCGACCCTGACCCGGGCGAACCTGCTGGCCGAGCCCACCCCCGGCCGGTACGCCCTGCACGACCTCCTCGCCGCCTACGCCGCCGAGCTGGCGCGGACCACCGACCCCGAACCCGGGCGGCGGGCCGCGCTGGGCCGGCTGCTCGACCACTACCTGCACACCGCCCACGCCGCGGACCTGCTGCTGTACCGGCACCGCGACCACATCGACCTGCCGGCGGCGGAACCCGGCGCGGCGCTGCCGGGCCTGCGTGACCGCGACGAGGCGTGGGCCTGGCTCACCGCCGAGCACCGGGTGCTGCTCGCCGCCGTCGCCCTGGCCGCCGGCAACGGCTTCGGGACCCACGCCTGGCAACTCGCCTGGAGCGTCAACACCTACCTCGACCGGGTGGGGGCCTGGCAGGACCAGTCCACCGCGCAGCAGTTGGCGCTGCGCGCCGCCGCGCAGGCGGGCGACCGCACCGGCCAGGCCCGGGCGCACCGCAACCGCGCCGTGGCGTGCCTGCGGCTGGGCGCCCACGACGAGGCCCGTACGCACCTGGAGCAGGCCCTCGACCTGCACGGTGCGCTCGGCGACCACGTCGGCAGCGCCCGGACCCAGCTCAATCTCGGCATCCTGGCCGAACGGCAGGGCCGGCCCCGGCAGGCCCTCGAACACGCGCAGCGCGCCTTCGACCTGTTCGAGGCCGCGGGCCACGCCTCCGGTCAGGGCAACGCGCTCAACAACATCGGCTGGTACCACATCCAGCTCGGGGACCACCGGCGGGCGCTCGACTACTGCCGGCGGGCCCTCGCCCAGCAGCAGCGCACCGGCAACCGGTACTGGGAGGCCCACGCCTGGGACAGCCTCGGCTACGCGCACCACCACCTCGGTGAGGCCCCCGAGGCCGTCGACTGCTATGAGCGCGCGCTCGCGCTCTGGCGGGAGGCCGGCGAGCGCTACTTCGAGGCCACCACGCTGACGCACCTGGGCGACACCCGCCACGCCGCCGGGGATCCCGGGGCCGCCCGCACCGCCTGGTGCCGGGCGGCCGACATCCTCGACCGGCTCGGTCACCCGGACGCCGAACAGGTCCGGGCCAGGCTCGGCCCCGGGGCCCGGGGAACCCCCTGAGCCCGCCCGCACACCGGTCGTCGCGCCCGGTCGGACCCGGCACAGCGACCGGTGCCCCAGCCTGAACGATGACGCAAGCGCGGCCCGTCCGGCGGATTCCCGGACGCCGGACGGCGAGCGGGCCGGTGCCGGCACAGGGTTTCCCCTGCTCCGCAGCCCGGGAACGGGCGGTGGGTCGCCGGGGGAGGCGCACCGCGGGACGCCGGACGGCGGGCGGCGGCGCCGCGCCGGATTGGGTGTTCGCACAGATGGCTCCCCAGCTGAATCGAATTCTGGCGATGACGTCGCCCGGGCCGAGAACCTGTCCTCCCGGTTCCCGGCGAACGGAGAGGACATCGTGATATCCACCCGCTTCCGGCGTCCCCGCGTCGTGGTGGCGGTCGCAGCCGCACTGGCTCTGGCCGTCACCCCGACCGGGGCGCCACCCGCGCGGGCCGCGCAGGCCGCGGCGTCGCAGGTCGTGAGCTTCACCGTCGGCCAGGACGGGCGCCTCTACCTGGCGTCGTCGGCCGGCATCAGTCCGTTCGGCAGCACGCCGGTCGCCCCGCCGGGGGCGGGCGTCGCCGCCGCCCGGCAGCCGGACGGCAACGTCGCCGCGTTCGTCATCGGCACCCAGGGCGGGCTCGTCGCCGCCGTCACCAGCTCGGCCACCTCCAACATCAGCGTGTACCGGGACGGGGCGGCCGGCCTCGCCCCGCCCGGCGCACAGGTGAGCGCGGTGACCGACTCGGCCGGTTACGTGCACGTCTTCTTCGCCGGCACCGACGGGGCGATCTACAGCACCTCCTACAACCGGCAGGTGCGGCCCGGCCTCGGCCCCCAGCGGGTGTCCGCGGCCGGCCTCGTGCCGCCCGGGGCGGTCGTCGCCGCGGCCCGGCAGTCCGGCACGCCGGGCGTACTGTTCGTCGGCGCCGACGGCGCGCTGACCTCGGTCTGGCGTACCTCCACCGGCACCTGGGCGACGGTCCCGGCCAGCCCGGCCGGCCTGGCGCCGCCCGGCGGCGGGGTCGCCGTGGCCGCCACCTCCGGGGTGCAGGCGTACGTCGTCGGGCTGGACGGCCGGATCTGGCAGGTGGGCTTCACCCTCACCCCGCTCCCCGACCCCTGGCAGCCGGTGGCGATCACGGCTGCCGGCGCGGCCCCGGCCGGCGCCCGCCTCGCGGCGGCGCAGTTCACCGCCGGCCCGTCGAACGTGTTCTTCGCCGGGGCCGACGGCGCGGTCCGGGTGGTGACGAACATGGCCGGCGGGTGGCAGCAGTCGGTGACGACGGCGGCCGGGGCCGCCAAGCCGGGCGGACCGCTGGCGCTCGTGGCCGTCGACGACTACCTGTACTCGGCCTGGTGCGGCAACGACCTCTGGTGGTGGCTGTACTGGTGGTGGCGCCGGCCGCCGCCCCCGCCGCCGTGGTGGGGTGAGCCCTTCACGCTGCCGCTCACCCAGCCGATCGAGTACGGCGCCGAGGTCGCGATCACCGTCTACCGGTAGGCCGGCGGATCCCGCTACCCGGTCGCGGAGAGTCCTTCGTCGGACGCCCGCCCGGGCCCGTCCACCGCCACCGCGCGGCCGGGCCCGGGCGGCGTTTCGCGCCGTGTCCGGGCGGTCACCCGGCGAACATGAGCACCCCTACTCATCCGCCCGCCGGCCGCGTTGGGCAAGCTCAACGCATGATCGCCCCCACGTCAGCGCCGCCTTCCGCCCGGGAACGAGTGGGAATCACCGCCGTCGGCACCAGCCTGCCGGGGCAGGTCGTGCCGACCGCCGAGTTGCACCGTCGGATCGCCGAGGCCAGCGGCCTGGACCTGCCGGCCGGGCTGCTGTCGCGGATGACCGGCATCGAGTCCCGCCGGATGGCCGGCGACGGGGAGTACGCCTCGACCCTGGCGGTCCGCGCCGCCCGGCAGGCGCTCGCCGCCGCCGGCCGCGAACCGGCGGAGGTGGACCTGCTGCTGTTCGCCTCCGCCACCCGGGACGTCGTCGAGCCGGCCACCGCCCACATCGTGCAGGCGGAGTTGGGCGGCCGGGCGCACGCCCTCGACGTCACCAACGCCTGCAACAGCTTCCTCAACGGCATCGACCTGGCCCGGTCGGCCATCCTCGCCGGCCGGGCCCGGCGCGCCCTGGTGGTGACCGGCGAGACACCGACCCGCGCGATGCGCTGGCAGCTCACCGACCTCGACCAGGCCCGCAGCGCCTTCGCCGGCTACACGTTCGGCGACGCCGGGGCCGCCGTGCTGGTGGAGCCGGTCGCCCGGGGCGGGATCGTCGACGTCGACACCGAGACCTGGTCCGAGCACTGGACGGTGGGCGGCATCCCCGGCGGCGGCTCCCGGCACCCCCGGGGCGACGAGCACACCTACTTCACCGGCGACGGGCGGGCGCTGCGCGACGTGTTCGAGAAGATCGGCACGGACATCCTGTACCGGGTCCGGCACCGCACCGGGCTGGACTGGGCCGACTACGCCCGGGTGCTGGTCCACCAGGTCACCCTGCCCTACCTGGATCGGTTCGTCGAGGTGACCGGCGTACCCCGGGACAAGCTGGAGATCACCGTGGCCGAGCTGGGCAATCTGGCCAGCGCCACGCTCGGCGTGCAACTCGCCCGCGTCGACGCCGGGCTGCGCTCCGGCGACCGGGTGCTGTTCATCGG
Organism: Micromonospora sp. MW-13; assembly: GCF_003434305.1. Classification (GTDB taxonomy): domain Bacteria; phylum Actinomycetota; class Actinomycetes; order Mycobacteriales; family Micromonosporaceae; genus Micromonospora. Next base: position 18,456 of record NZ_QKKX01000044.1, on the reverse strand, counting down.
CCTCGGCGGCGGCGTCAGCCTGATGACCATGGTCTGGGAGAAGTCGTGACCGCGCTGTGGGTGGTGGTGCCCGCCTACAACGAGGTGGCCCGGATCGGGGCCACCCTGGACGCGCTGTCCCGGCAGACCGACCTCGACTTCACCCTGCTGGTGGTGGACAACGCCTCCACCGACGGCACCGCCGAGGTGGTCCGCCGGTTCGCCGCCCGGTCACCCGTGCCGACCCGGCTGGTCGAGGAGCGGCAGCGGGGCGTCGGCGCCGCCGTGGACACCGGCTTCCGGCACGCCATCGCGCACGGGGCGACGCTGTTGGCCCGTACCGACGCCGACTGCCTGCCCCGCCCCGGCTGGGTGGCCGCGGCCCGCCGCACGCTCACCGGCGGCGCGGCGATGGCCTGCGGCCGGATCGAGGCCCGCCGGGACGAGCACGGACCGCTCGGCCGCGCCGTGTTCCGCGGCCTGGTCGCCGCCGCCACCACCTTCGGCCGGCTCCGGCCCGCCCACCGGGGCCCCGGCTACCGGGCCCCGTACCGGATGCACGCCGGCAACAACATGGCGATCACCCCGGCCGCCTACCTCGCCGCCGGCGGCATGCCGCGCCGCCCGTCACCGACCGACCGGGAGTTCCTCAACCGGGTACGCCGCCACACCAGCGCCATCGTCCACGACCGGACCATGGTGGTGGAGAACTCGACCCGCCGGCTGCGGGCGTACGGGCTGCGCCGCACCGCCGCCTGGTACCTGGACCGGGGCAGCGGCCGGCTGTCCCCGGACCCCCGCTGACCGTCACCCCTGCCACCAGGAGAGCGATTCCCCGATGCTCGACGAACTGGCCACCGCGCTGCGCCGCCACCCGGACCGACCGGCGGTGCTCACCGCGGCCCGGTCCGGCCGGCCCCGCGTCCGCGCCACCCGCGGCGAGCTGGCCGACCTGGCCGACGGGTACGCCGCCGCCCTGCACCACCACGGGCTGACCGCCGGGGACACCCTCGGGGTGGCGGTCCGTCCCGGCCCCCGGGCGCTGTCGGTCCTGCTCGCCGCGCACCGGCTCGGGCTGCGGGTGGCGGTGCTCGACCCCAGCGCCGGCCCGGAGGTGCTCACCGCGCGGCTGGCCCTGGCCCGGCCCGCCCTCGTCGTCGCCGACGCGGCGGCGCAGGCGGTCGCCGGGTGGGCGCGTCCGCTGGCCGGCCGGGCCCGGCTGGCCCTGCCCCGGCTGGCCGAGCTGGGGCCGGTGCGTACCGTGGGCGGTCGGCTGCCCGGCTGCGCCCCGGCGCTGCGCCCCCGGTCGGGGCCGGTGCCGGACCACACCGGGCAGGACGGCGACGCCGTCGTCATCTTCACCTCGGGCACGACCAGCAGCCCCCGGGCGGTGGTCCACCGGCGGGCCGGGCTGGACGCCGGGATGCGCGCCGTCGCCGGCCTGGTCCGGCCGCGACCCGACGAGCCGGTGCTCGGCGGCATGTTCTTCGTCCTGGTGCCCGCCCTGGCCAGCGGCGCCCCCGTCGCCCTGCCGGCCCGGTCACCCCGGCTGCTCGCCCGGCAGGTGGCCCGGCTGCGTCCGCAGGCCAGCTACCTCACCCCGCCCCAGCTCCGGGCGCTGCTGGCCCGGCGGCCCCGGCTGTCCGGCCGGTTCTACAGCGGCTCGGCGCCGGTGAGCGCCGCCCTGCTCGACCGGGTCCGGCGGGCCGGCGCCGAGCAGGCGTGGGGGGTGTACGCGCTGACCGAACTCTTCCCGGCCGCCGCCGTCGAGGCGGGCGAGAAGGCCGCCTTCACCGGCGAGGGGGACCTGGTCGGGGCGCCGCTGCCGGGAGTGCGGACCCGGGTCGAGCCGGACGGGCGGCTGCTGCTCGCCGGCCCCGGCCAGGCGCACCGCTACCTGGGTGAGGCCCCGCACGACTGGGTGGACACCGGCGACATCGCCCGGGTCGACGGCGGCCGGGTCGTCCTCGGCGGGCGGAGCAAGGACATGATCCTGCGCGGCGCGGAGAACATCTACCCCGGCCTGTACGAGCCCGCCCTGCACGTCCCCGGGGTCAACCTGGCGGTGCTGGTCGGCGTGCCGGCCGACGACGGCGACGAACGGCTCGTCGCCGTCGTCGAGCCCGAGCCGGGCGCCGACCCGCGGCGGCTGCGCCGGGCCCTCGACCCGGTCGTGGCGGGAATGGGTGCCGCCCGGCCCGACTCGCTGGTCTTCGCCCCGGTGCCCACCACCGGCCGCTCCCGCAAGCCGGACCGGGCCGCCGCAGCCACCCTCGCCGCCGCCGCGACCGGCCGGCGCGCCCCGGCGGGCGGTGGCCCCCGTGGCTGACCAGCCGACCTCAGGCCGCACCGGGGGCGGCGACGCGGGCCGGCGGAGCCCGGCGCCGAGCCGGGGACGACGCCGGGACCGTCGGGTCTACCTGCGGCGGTACCCGGTGCTGTTCACCCTGCTCGCCGCCACCCGACGCTGGCCGGCGGTGCGGCTGGGGCGGACGCTGGTGGTGCACGACCCGGACGGCTATCTCGACGCGCTCACCCGGGCCCCCCTGGACCGGGCCGCCGCCGGCACCGTCGGCGGCACCGCCCACCGGCTCGGCACCGACGGGCTCCTGTTCGACCAGCAGGGCCCCGAGCACCGGCAGGCCCGCCGCGCCCTCACCGACGGCCTCGGCCCCGCCGGGGTGGCCCGGTTGCGTCCGGTCTGGACGGCGGTGCTGCGGCGGCGGCTGGCCCCGCTGGGCGCCGGCGAACCGGTGGACCTGGTGCCGGTGGTCGCCGAACTGGCCGGCGCCACCACGGCGGCGCTGCTCGGGGTGGCCGCCGACCCGGTCGCGCTGGCCGCGGCGGCCCGCCACGCCGCCGCCACGACCGCCGCCGAGCAGCTCCCCGGCCCGCGCCCACCCGGCCGGGCCCGCGCCGCCCGCCGGGCCGTCGCCGACCTGGCCGAGCTGCTCGACCTGCCGCCGGAGCGTGCCGGCCTGGCCGGCATGCTGGCGCTCGCCGCGGTCAACACCACCGTGTCCGGCATCCCGCGGGCGGTCGCCTGGTGCGCCGACGACCGGCTGTGGGACCGGGCCGACGCGGCCGGTACCCGGGACGTCCTGGTCGACGAGCTGCTGCGGGTCACCGCGCCGAGCCCGGTGCTGCCCCGGGTCGCCGCCGGGACCGCCACGGTGGCCGGCTGCCCGGTCCGGGCCGGGGACCGGCTGCTGCTGGTCGCCCGGCACGCCGCCGGGGCGCACCGGGGCGGGCCGGACTGCGCCGCACCGGCGCCGGCCCGGACCGCCCGGCTGGTCTTCGGCGCGGGCCCGCACTCCTGCCCGGGCGCCCGGCTGGCCCGCGCGCAACTCGCCGACACCCTCGCCGCCCTGGCGCCGCACCGGCCGGTCGTGGTGCGGGCCCGCGCCGACGGGCAGGCGGCGCTGCCCGGCTGGGCGCACCTGGTGGTCAGGGCCGGCCGGTGAACCTCACCGGCGCCGAGGTGGTGGTCACCGGCGCGAGCGGCTTCTGCGGCGCCGCCGTGGCCCGGGCCGCCGCGGCCGCCGGGGCCCGGGTGCGCTGCCTCGGCCGGCGACCCGGGCCGGTCGGCCGGCACGTGCCGTGGGACGCCACCCGGGACCTACCCGACCTCGCCGGCGCCGACCTGGTCGTCCACCTCGCCGCGGCGGTCGGCGACCCGGTCCCCGGCCGGGCGGCCGAGCGCGCCTACCGGGCGGTCAACATCGACGGCACCGCCCGGCTGCTCGACGCCGCCGGCAGCCGGCCGCTGGTCTGGGTGAGCAGCGCCAGCGTCTACCGGCCCGGGGGAGCGGCCCTGGTCACCGAGGACCACCCGGTCGACGGGCAGCTCTCCGCGTACGGGCGCACCAAGGCCGCCGGGGAGCGGCTCGCGTTGGCGGCCGGGGCCGTCGTGCTGCGCCCCCGCGCCGTGTACGGGCCCGGCGACCCGCACCTGCTGCCCCGGCTGCTGCGGGCGCGCCGGGCTGGGTGGCTGCCGGTGCCCGGCCCGGACGTCCGGCTCAGCCTCACCGCGGTGGAGAACCTGGTGGACGCCGTCCTGGCGGCGCCCGGGTGGCCGGCCGGCCCGTACAACGTCGCCGACGCCCGGCCGTACTCGCGCGACGCCGTGCTGCGCGGGGTGCTCGCCGCGACGGGCGCCCCGGCGCGGCTCGCGCACCTGCCGGTGGGGCTGGCCGGCGCCGCCGCCACGGCCGCGACCACGTGGTCGCGGCTGACCCGCCGCGCGCCGGTGCTGACCGGGTACGCCGTCGACCAGCTCGCCCGGGACATGGTGCTCGACATCAGCCGGGCCCGCGCGCGCGGCTACCGGCCGCGCCGGACCCTCGCCGACCACCTGGCCAGGCTGGGCGGGGAGCAGCCGGGCCAGGCCGGGTGATCCGCCGCACCGGCCGGCCCGGGATCGCCGGGTGGCCGGCCGGGTCAGGTGTTGACCGGGCGGCGGGCGACCAGGAGGACGTGGGTGACCGGCCAGTCCAGCGGCTGGCCGTCCGGGGTGGACAGGGCGGCGGCCGGGTCGAGGCGGTTGGTGGCGATCCAGTCGTTGCGGTACGGCCCGCTGGCGGGGTCGACCTCGAAGCCGACGTCGGCCAGCAGCGCCTTCCAGTCGGCGTACTCCAGGCCGCAGAACTGCTCCTGGGTCTCCGACAGCCAGTTGTCGGTGTAGTCCTTGCGGGTCAGGAAGTCCATCGCCGCGCCCAGCGTCAGTTCCACCACCGCCCCGGCCGGCTCCGCCACCGGCCGGTACGCGAACGGGAACCGCCAGTCGACCGCGAACTGGTCCAGCCGGGCCCGCGTCGACAGCCCGGCGACGTGGGCCGCCGCCTCCGCCGGCGGCAGGGACGCCAGGTCGGTGCGCGGCCGGGCCGGGTTCGTGCCGTCCGCCGTCGCCAGGCGCAGTCGCACCGTCCGGTCCTGGCCGTCCGGCCCGCACACGTCGCTGTTGATCCACACCCCGCCGGGCACGGTGTGGTCGTAGATGGCCTGCACGAACCGGCGCAGCGAGGCCATCCTGTCGCCGTACGACCAGATCTCGTGGGTCAGCGCGAAGGTCATCGTGGTGTCCACCGAGCGTGGCGCGAACACCGCCCCGCCGAGCACGTTGCGGCGGTAGAAGAAGACGTTGGGGTTGGTGAAGAAGCCCTGTGCCTTCTTGTGCACGCACTCCTCGAACAGGTGCCGGGCCACCTCGACGCCGATCAGGTCGCTCTCCCGCAGGGCCGGCTCCCGGTCGGCCAGCTCCAGCACGGCGCCGGCGCCGCAGCCGATGTCGACGATCCGCCCCGGCCGGACGCGCTCGCGCACCGCCGCCCACTTGCGCTGCGCGGCGTCGGCGAACGCCTCGGCGTACGTCCGGTAGTCGCGGGTGGGGGTCAGGCCGCCCTCGTCGCCGACGACGGGGTCGTTGACCACCGCCCGCACCAGGTCGTCGAGGCGGTAGCGGGCGTACACGTCGATCGTCGCGGGGTGGGCGAGGTCCCGCCACGACGGGTCGCCGTCGGCCAGCCGCAGGAGCACGTCCCACGGCCGGGCGGGTGCCGGCGCGACGTCGGCCTCCACCCCGGCGATGGGGAAGCCGAGCCGTTCGTACATCGCGGCCACCTCCGGGGTGGAGCAGGCGACCATCGTGTCCGCCGGGGTCAGCTCCAGGCCGGTGGCCGCCGCCACGTTCTTCAGGGTCACCTCGGCGAACCGGTCCGTCACGGCGGTGTCGAAGACCGGGACGACCACCGAGCGGAGCCCGGCGAGGACGCTGAACCGCTCGATCGCCGCCTCCCGGCGGTGGTAGGGGACCGGGTTGCGCCGGGTGTTCTCGTGGTTGGCCGAGGTGACCGCCCAGACCACGGTGGCCCCGTCGCCGTCGCCGTTGCCGTTGCCGGCGAGCTGGCGCAGGTACTCCGCCTGGAAGCGGGTCAACAGATGGTGGCGGCCGGGAAAGAGCAGGTAGCGCGGCATGTGATGTTCCTAGCCGATGCCGGTCGGGCACCTTCGCGCAGGGGGCTCCCTGCCTGACCAGTCAGTCGGCGCGGGATGCCCCGGCCCGCCGGGTCGCCGGGCGGGACGCGAGCCGCCGGCCCGTCGCGTGGGGCGGGCCGGGGCTGCGGGGGTGGCGCGAGGCGGGCGGCGGGAACCGGCGGCGCGGGCGGGCGAGCCGGCCGGAGGCCGGCCAGCGCCCACTGACGTGTCCCACCCGCCGGCCCCGCCCGCCGGCGCCCGGTCTCCCCGAGCACGACCGACCGCCCGGCTTCCCCGAGCACGACCGAACCGCGACAGAGCAGACGGACCATCGAGAGACAAGAGGCTGACCGAAGTCCCGATCGACTGACCACCGGGCCCGTCCGACCTGGTGGTGCCGGTGCCGCGCGCCGCAGTCCGCGTGACGCGGCGCGTACGCACCGGTCGGGCGCGAGCGCGGCGAGCACCGCGGTCGCGCCCCTGGGTAGACTCCGCGTCGCGGCCGGATCACCGTGTGCCGGTGCCGTCCGGATGCCGTGACGCGTCAAGGGGATGGGGTGGCCACCAGGTGAGGACTCTGCCCGCCGCCGCCGCCGACGCCGCCTCGACCGCCCTGATGGTCCTCGGCCCCGACGGCCGGTGCCTGTGGTCGAACGAGGCCGCGCGGCGGTTGGGGATCCGGCCGGAGGACCTGCCGGTGACCAAGGTGGAGCCGGGCGGCCCGGCCGTCGAGTCCCCCTGGCCCGATGCGGCCGGCCCCGCCCGCTGGCTCCAGGTGCGCTGCCACGGCATGGACCACGACGGGCAGTGCCTGCGCCTGTACGAGGTGCGCGACGTCACCGTCGAGCGCCAGGAGCGCGAACAGGGGCGCAACCACCGCTGGCGCCTGGCCCACATCGAGCAGCTCGCCAAGGTGGGCACCTGGGAGTGGGACGTGGCGACCGGCGCGGTCGTCTGGTCCGACGTGCTGCTGCAGATGTTCGGCTTCCCGCCGGGCACCGCCCTGGACTACCCGTCGTACCGCGAGCTGCTGCATCCCGACGACGTCGCCCTGATCGAGCGGACCCTGGAGACGGCGCTGCGTACCGGGGGGCCGTTCTCGTACACCCACCGCATGTACCTCGCGGACCGCGATACGCTGCGCGTCTTCGAGTGCTACGGCGAGGTCTTCACCGACGGCGCCGGCGCGCCGGCGCGGGTCCTGGGCACCGCCCACGACATCACCGAGATGCGCCGGGCCCAGGAGGAGCTGACCCGGCTGGCCGAGCGCGACCCGCTGACCGACCTGCCGAACCGGCGCGCCCTGCTCGCCCGCCTCGACGACCTGCTGGTGGCGGGCGGTGAGCCGTCCGGCGCGTTGCTGCTGATCGACATCGACAACTTCAAGGACATCAACGACGTGCACGGGCACGGCGTGGGCGACGACGTGCTGCGGGTGCTGGCTCGCCTGCTCGCCCGCCACCTGCCGCCCGGCACGGTGCTCGGCAGGTTGGGCGGCGACGAGTTCGCGGTCGTGCTGCCCGACGCCTCGGCCGGTGACGCCCTCGCCGTCGCCGAGGGGCTGTGCAACGCCGCCGTGGGTACCCCGGTGCCGCTGACCGACGCCGGGCTGCGGGTCACCCTGAGCATCGGGGCCGCCTCGCTGCAGCCCGGCGACACCCGGGACGTGGTGCTCGCCCATGCCGACCTCGCGCTGTACGAGGCGAAGAACGCCGGCCGCAACCGGGCCCGGCTGTACCTCCCGGAGCAGTACCGGCACGCGGTGCAGCGGGTCAACGTGGTGACCCGGGTCCGCACCGCCCTCGACGAGCACCGGATGCAACTCGACGCCCAGCCGATCGTCGACCTGCTGACCGGCGAGGTGGTCAGCCACGAGCTGCTCATCCGGCTGCGCGACGGCCGGCAGCCGCCGTTGCCCCCGGCCGGCTTCCTGCCCACGGTGGAGCGCGACGACCTGATCGGCGAGCTCGACCGGTGGGTGGTGGGCACCGCCACGTCGGCGCTGGCCGAACCGTCGGCCGCGGCGGCCGGAATGTGCTTCGACGTCAACATCTCCGCCCGCTCGATGGAGTTGCCGGGCTTCGGCGACTGGGTGGTGGGGCGGCTGCGCGCGGCCGGCGTCGATGCCCGCCGGCTGGGCCTGGAGGTCACCGAGACGGCCGCGATCACCAACGTGGCGGCGGTCCGCAACCTGGCCCGTACGCTGCGCGACGCCGGCTGCCGGTTGAGCCTGGACGACTTCGGCGCCGGATTCGGCTCGTTCGCCTACCTCAAGCACCTGCCGTTCAGCACCGTCAAGATCGCTGGTGACTTCGTCCGCCAGGCCGACCAGGGCGGGGCCGACCCGGTCCTCATCGACGCCGTCGTCCGCGCCGCGCACGGGCTGGGCATGCACACCGTCGCCGAGTCGGTCGACCGGGAACCGCTGGTGCCCGCGCTGCGCCGGCTGGGCGTCGACGCCGGCCAGGGCTTCCACCTGGGACGCCCGGTCCCGTTGGACATCCTGCTCGGCTCGGTCCGCGACGACGGGCAGGTCTGCGCACCCGGTCGACGCCGTGGTACATCCTCCTGACACCGACCCGCCGTCCCCTCTGGAGATTCAGGTGCACACAACCCCCACCCCGGCGGTACCCGGGGGTGTCGAGCTCGTCACCGCCGACCTCGACGCCTCCCGCGCCTTCTACGCCGACCTGCTCGGCTGGACGTACGCCGGCAGCACCGCGTTCGCGGACGGGGTGCCCGCCGCCGAGCTGCGTTCCGGCGGCGCGCCGGCGCGCTGGTGGACCGTCTTCGCCGTGGACGACTCCGGGGCCGTGAGCGCCGCGGCGGCGCGGGCCGGGGCGCGTCTCGACGGCGACGACGTGCACGACCCGCTCGGCGGGTCCTTCCGCGTCCGGGCCGGCGCGCCCGTCGTCGCCCCCGGTCCCGGGCGGCCCTGCTGGTACGAGTACATGACGACCGCCCCCGACGCCGCCGACCGGTTCCACGCCGACGCGCTGGGGCTGCGCGCCAGCGTGCCGCCCGGCGCCCCCGACGGCTCCTACGTCCTGCTGTCCGCCGCGGGCCGGCCGGTTGCCGGCCGGCTGCTGCTGCCCCCGCCGCTGGACACCCTGCTGCCCACCGGCTGGATGGTGTACCTCGCCGTGGCCGACCCCGACGGCGTGGCCGCGCAGGCCGGTCGGCTCGGCGGCCGGCTGCTGGTGCCGCCGCGCGACGTCCCGACCGGCCGGGTCGCCGCGCTCGCCGACCCGGCGGGCGCGGTGTTCACCGTCATCCGGCCGGTCCCGGCGTAGCCGGCCCGCCGGACCGGGTGGCTCAGCGCTTGACGGGGTTGCCGAGGACGTCGGCGACCGCGACCCGGACGGGCCGGTGGTCGGCGTCGGCGCCCCGGTGGCCGCCCGCCCCGCCCGGGGCGCCCCGGTGCTCGGCCCGGACGTCGGTTGCCCGGCCTGGCCGACGTCGCGGCAGCCGGCGAGGACGGCGGTGGCGGCGCCGAGCCCCATCCCCAGCAGGGTGCACTGGCACGGGCGGCATCATGGCAGGTCCGGCCGCAGCGGATCCAGAGCTGTGGCGCGCCACACGAGCGGCCGGTCCACGGCGCGTACCCGCTGGTGGGCCCGGTTCCGGGCGTAGGCTGGTGCACGTGGATCAAGAAGACCGGATCGCCATGTTCCTCGACTACGAGAACCTCGCCCTGGGCGCGCGCGAACACCTCGGCGGCATGGCCTTCGACCTGCGTCCCATCGCCGACGCGCTCGCCGAGCGCGGCCGGGTGGTCGTCCGCCGGGCGTACGCCGACTGGTCGTACTTCGACGAGGACCGCCGGATGCTCACCCGGTCCCACGTCGAGCTGATCGAGATGCCCCAGCGGATGGGGGCCTCCCGCAAGAACGCCGCCGACATCAAGATGGCCGTCGACGCCGTGGAGCTGGCCTTCGAGCGCGCGTACGTCTCGACGTTCGTGATCTGCACCGGTGACAGCGACTTCACCCCGCTGGTGCACAAGCTGCGCGAGCTGAACAAGCGCGTCATCGGTGTGGGCGTGGAGAAGTCCACCTCGGCGCTGCTGCCGCCCGCGTGCGACGAGTTCCTCTACTACGACCGCCTCGAGGGCGTCGACGTCCCGCCGGCCCGCAGCCGGCGCAACCGCCCGGCGCGGCTGCCCAGCCCCGAGCCGCAGCCGGTGGAGCAGGAGCCCGAGCCCCAGCCGACGGTCGAGGAGCCCGCGCGCGACGCCGACACCCTCGCCGTCCTGGTGGCCCAGACGGTGGCCGGCCTCCAGGGCAGCTCCGGCGGCGAGGTGACCGCCTCGACGCTGAAGCGCACCCTGCTGCGCAAGGATCCGACCTTCAGCGAGTCCGACTACGGGTTCCGCACCTTCGGCGAGTTGCTGCGGCACCTCGCCGCGCACACGGTGATCGAGCTGGCGGAGGGCCCGGCCAAGGGCGACCCGGAGGTGTCGCTGCCCGAGCACGGCGACCGGGAGGTGGCGTTCGCGCTGGTGCGCTCCGTGGTGCAGGACCTGGCCGGCGACGACGGCGAGGTGGCCCTGTCCGGGCTGAAGAACCAGCTCCGCCGGGTCCGGCCCGACTTCAGCGAGAAGAAGCTCGGCTACCGAGGCTTCCTCCAGTTCTGCAAGGCGGCGGCCACCAGCGGCGCGGTCCGGCTGGAGTGGAGCGCGGACGCGGACGACTACCTCCTCACCACACCGGCCAGCTGACCGCGCCGCGCGACCGGGCCTGCGCGTGGCGTAGCCGGGTGGGTAGCGTGGGCGGGTGCCGCCGCAGATTCCCCATCCTGACCCCGGTGTCCCGGACGCGAGGGGGCCGCTGAGGTACCTCTGGTGGCTGGTCCGCTGCCAGCCCTGGCGGGTGCTGCGGGGCAGCCTGTTCGGCACGGCCTGGATGATCGGGCTGTCGGTCCGGCCGTACCTGGTCTCCCGCGCCGTTGACGACGGGCTGCGCGCCGGCGAGGACGCCGCCCTGCTGCTCTGGGTCGCGGCCATCGTCGTCGCCGGTGTGGGCCTGTCCTATCTGGGCATCATGCGGCACCGCACGATGACCTTCGTCCGGGAGGACGCGACGGCCCGCTCGGCGGCGGTCCTGCTGCGTCAGCTCGCCCGGATCGGCGCGGTGCTGCCGCGCCGGCTCGCCGCCGGGGAGGTGGCCACCGTCGGCGGCTCCGACATCGGCTACACCTCGCAGGTGCTGACGCTGACCGGGCCGGGGGTGGGCGCGGTCGTGGCGTACGGGGTCATCGCCGTGGTGCTGTGGTCGGTGTCCCCGTTCCTCGCGTTGTGCGTGCTGGTGGGAGTGCCGGCGATCGCGCTCGTCGTCGGGCCGCTGCTGCGCCGCCTGGAACGGGCGGAGTCGGTCTACCGGGAGCAGCAGGGCGCCCTGACCACCCGGGCGGGCGACATCGTGGCCGGGCTGCGGGTGCTCGCCGGGGTCGGCGGCCGGGGCCTGTTCGCCCGCCGCTACGCCGCCGGGTCCCGGCGCCTGCTGGCCGAGGGCTACCGGGTCGGGGCGGTCAACAGCTGGATCGACGCGCTGACGGTCGCCATCCCGGGGCTGTTCCTCGCGGCCGTGGTGTGGCTCGCCGCCCGGATGGCGGTGACCGGCGACATCACCATCGGGCAGCTGGTCGCCGTCTACGGCTACGTGGCGACCCTCATCGTGCCGGTCTGGTTCCTGCTGGAGGGCAGCTACCAGCTGATCCGGGGCCGGGTCGCCGCCGGCCGGATCGTCGCCCTGCTCAACCTGGTCCCCGACGACGACGCCGGGCCGGCAGCCCGGCCCGAAGGCGACCCGCCGGCCACCGTGCCCGCCGCCCGCCCACCCGGGATCCCGACCGTCCCACGCCGGCCCGGCGACCTGCACGACCCGGCCACCGGGCTGACCGTCCCGGCCGGCCGGCTGGTCGGCGTCGCCGCCGCCGACCCCGGCGAGGCCGACGCGCTCGCCGACCGGCTCGGCCGGTACGTCCCCGGCGGCGTCACCTGGGGTGGCGTGCCACTGGCCGCGGTCTCGCTCGACGAGGTGCGGGCCCGGATCCTGGTCGCCGACCACGACTCCTACCTGTTCGCCGGCACGCTGCGCGACATCCTGCGGGCGGGGCGGGCGGGCGACGGCCGGCGCGCCGGGCACCCGGCCCACGCCGGCGGCGACGCGCGGCTGACGGCGGGCCTGCGGGCAGCGTCGGCCGAGGAGATCGTCGACGCGCTGCCGGCTGGCCTCGACACCCCGCTCGGCGCCCGCGCTCGCACGCTCTCCGGCGGCCAGCGGCAACGGGTCCGCCTGGCCCGGGCGCTGCTCGCCGAGCCGGAGGTGCTGATCCTGCTCGACCCGACGTCCGCCGTGGACGCGCACACCGAGGCGCGGATCGCCGCGCGGCTGCGGGCGGCGCGGGCCGGCCGGACCACGATCGTGCTCACCACCTCGCCGCTGCTGCTCGGCCACGCCGACACGGTCGCCCACCTGCGCGGTGGTCGGATCGTCGGCACCGGCACCCACCCCGAGCTGCTCGACCGCGACCGGCGCTACCGGGAGCTGGTGGCCCGGGACGGCGACGCCGCCGACCGTGACCCGTCCGCCGGGGCCGAGGGGGCACTGCGGTGAGCGGGCTGCCAGTGGCGGACCGGGCCGCCGTACGCCGGGCCACCCGGGACCTCGTCGGCCAGGACCGGCGCGCGGTCGCCGTCGTGCTGGCGCTGCACGTCGCCGCCGCCGTCGCCGGGCTCGCCGCGCCGTGGCTGCTCGGCCGCATCGTGGACCGGGTCGGCGCGGGCGCCGGCGTCGCCACCGTGGACCGGCTGGCGCTGGCGATCGCCGGCTGCGTGCTGGCGCAGGCACTGATCTCCCGGTACGCCCAGTACGCCGGCCACCGGTTCGGGGAGCGGGCCGTCGCGCGGCTGCGCGAGGAGTTCGTCGGGCGCACCCTCGCCCTGCCGGTCTCCGTCGTCGAGCGAGCCGGCTCCGGCGACCTGGCCACCCGCAGCTCGGTGGACGTGTCCACGGTCGGCACCACCGTCCGCGACGTCGTGCCCACCATGGTCATCGCATCGGCGCAACTGATGCTGCTGTTCGCGGCGATCTTCCTGCTGCACCCGCTGCTCGGTCTGGTCGCGCTGGCCGGGCTGCCGTCGATCGTCGCGGTGACCCGCTGGTACCTGCGCCGGGCCAGCTCCGCGTACCTCGTCGAGGGCGCGGCCACCGCCGAGCTGACCGAGACGTTGACCACCACCGCCGAGGGGGCCCGCACCGTCGAGGCGCTGCGCCTGGCCGACGACCGGATCGCCCACGGCACCGACCGCATCGCCCGGCTGTGGGCCAGCCGGCGGGCGACCCTCGCGCTGCGCACCGTGTTCTTCACGGTGGTGGAGGCCAGCTACCCGCTGCCGGTCGCCGCCGTGCTGCTCGTCGGCGGGTACCTGCTGTCCCGGGGGATGGTGACGCTCGGCGCGGTGGTCGCCGCCGCGCTCTACCTGCAACAGGCCATCGACCCGCTGGACCGGATCCTGCAGTGGACCGAGCAGGCGCAGCGCGGCATCGCGTCGTTCGCCCGGGTGCTCGGCGTCGGCCAGGTGCCGCCGGAACCGCCCGGCACGGCCGCCGCGCCGCCGGGGCAGCGGCTCGTCGCCCGTGGGGTGCGCTTCGCGTACGCCGACGGCCGCGACGTCCTGCACGGCATCGACCTGGAGGTGCGCCCCGGGGAGCGGCTGGCCGTCGTCGGTCCGTCGGGGGCGGGAAAGTCGACCCTGGCCCGGCTGTTCGCCGGCATCGACGCCCCGCGCCAGGGCGAGGTGAGCATCGGCGGCTGCCCGGTGGTCGACCTGGACCCGGCCGAGCGGCGCCGCCGGATCGCCCTGGTCACCCAGGAACACCACGTCTTCATCGGCTCGCTGCGCGACAACCTTGCCTTCGCCGCACCCGACGCCACCGACGAGCAGATGCGCTCCGCGCTGGTCGCCGTGGGCGCAGACTGGTACGCCGACCTGCCCGACGGCCTCGACACCCCGCTCGGCGACGGTGCCCGGCAACTCGGCGCGGCCGAGGCCCAGCAGCTCGCGCTGGCCCGGCTGGTGCTCGCCGACCCGCACACGCTGATCCTCGACGAGGCGACCGCCGCGCTGGACCCGACCACGGCCCGGCGGACCGAGCGGGCCCTCGCGGCGGTGCTCGTCGGGCGGACCGTGATCGCGATCGCGCACCGGCTCAACACCGCGCACGACGCCGACCGGGTCGCGGTGCTGGAGGACGGCCGGATCACCGAACTGGGCAGCCACGACGAGCTGGTCCGCGCCGACGGGGCGTACGCCGCCCTGTGGCGCTCCTGGCACCACTGACCCTTCCCCGGTTCGAAGCCCCCAAATCTGACCCTTGCCGAGAACGGCGCGCCTCAGGCACGTAGCCCTTCACCGGTGGCGATGATCGCCTTCTCGAACCAGGCTGCGGTGTTCTCCTTTGAGCGGGCCCAGACCGCGACGCATTGGACCACCCGGCTTTGCTGAAGGCAGCCGTAGCCGTGGGGGAACGGCGTGCCGTCCGGAAGTGCCATGGTGGCGGTCACCGCGCGGCCGGGCAGACCTGTCTCGGCCTGCAGGGCGGCGGCGGTGTGCCGGGTCGTCACCTGGCCCGATTCCACGTCCTGGTCGCAGGTCTCCAGCAGGTCCCATCTGGGGTCTGGAAGACGTGCACTACCACGACCAGGCGCTGGTCCAGCAGTGGCAGTGGCCGGCCGCAGGCGACGCCGTCGGAGTCGAGCTTCTCGTCCCGGTAGGCAGGCTCCTCGGCCAGTCCGATCAGCTGCCGGGTTGCGGCGTAGCGGTCTCGCAGTTCTCGCGCGGCACCGCCGTCAGTCGGTGAGGGAGCGACCAGCGCCGTGGCCGGCCTGGAGGCCGCCGCGTGCCGGCTCCGCGAGCACGCCGGGTCGCTGGTCCCCGTGCTGTTGCAGACCCGGGCGTACGCGTCGGCGACCTGCCCGGACCGCCCCAGCACGACCGGCGACGGGCGGGAACGCCAGGTCGAGGCGCGGCTGCGGCGGCAGGGTCTGCTCCGGCGGCGGCTGCCCGCGCCGCCCGGTTCGACGTGGTGCTCTCCGAGGCGGTGCTGCTGCGGGTGGTGGGCGGCGCGGTGGCCATGGCCGAACAGCTCCGGCACCTGGTGGAGGCGAGCAGGCTGCCGCACGTGTCGATCCGGGTCGCGCCGCTCGCCGCCGGCCCGCACGACGTCGCGATCGCGGGCTCGTTCGTGCTACTGGACTTCCCGCTCGGCATCCGGGTCGACCCCGAACCGCCGGTGGTCTACCGCGAGTCGCTGACCGGGACGCTGTACCTCGACCGGCCGGCGGAGCTGGCCGCGTACGAGAAGGTCTGGGCCAGCCTCGACGCGCTGGCCCTGGGCGAGGAGGTCCACCATGGCTGAGCGGCCGGTGGGCGGGGTGCCGGCCGGCACCGGTCATGCGGGGTTGTCCCGTGTTGACACAATCTGGGCATGCGGGGCGTCGGTCAAGGTCCAACGTGAGCGACATCGTTGACGTGCTGCGGCTGTGGCTGGACGGGAAACCGACCAGTGACGTCGTCATATGGGGACACAGCATGCTCATCTGGGGGCGAGTGGGCAAGACCGTCCAGCTTGTCGCCGGCGGAGTCGTCGTGCTCGATCTGCTCAACCCTGCCTGGTTCCGGCGCTGCGGCACCGCCCTGCAAAACTGGTCGAGCTTGTTGTTTCGTCGCTCCAACGAACGCCGCGCGCTTCGCCAGATCGTCCCCCTGCGCGAGGAGGTCGGGTGGGACTTCCTCCACAACAGAAGCTTCGCCACGGGCCCGACATCGGCGGTGACCTGGGTGGTTCTGGTGGCAGCGTCGCCGGCTTGCGTGCCTGACGGGCTCGGCCTGAACCTGGACGCGTACCGCGCCTACCACCGGCAGGTGATAGACCACGTCATGCGCGAGCACACCTGCACAGATCCGCGCAACTCGACGTGTGGAAAACTGCAGGAGTACGTATGGCGCAGGGTCGACGAGTTGGTAGAGGCGCAGCGCCCCCCGAACGAACGCCATCTTGTCGAGCGCGCCAAAGAGGCAGAGATCGGCGGCTATGGCGCGCTTGTCGGCTCGGCCATTGGGATGGTCATTCTCTTTGCCGGAATCGCGAAAGAAGATCTGAGGCTTGCGGTGACCGGCGCTTTGCTCATCCCCCTCTCCTGGGCGTGGCGGGTGCGTCTGACGTTGTCGACCCTGTCCCACCTGCCCCACCGGCTGTTGGGCGGTCTCCAACGGGCTGTCGGACGGGACCTGCACAAGCCGCGCCCGCTCATCTGGCTGAGATGGTTGGCGTTCCTTTCCCTCATCTTCGGCACCGTCCTGGACCTGCTCGCATCCTGACTGCCAGGGCGATGTTCCGGCATCGTGCCGGGCAGCGATGGGCGGAGGCAGGCCCGGTCCCGGCCCCGGTCGTGGTCGACCGGGACCGGGCCGCTGGTCGCCGCCGCCGCGAATGTCGTCGGTGACGGGTCAGGGCGAGCTGTTCGGGCGGCGGGTCAGGGCAGCGCCTTCAGGAACGGGCCGTGGCTGAGCCGGAATTCCCAGGAGTAGAACCGGTCCCAGTTGATCGACCAGGTCATCAGGCCCCGGAAGTTGGGGTTGGTGCCGCTGCGGGGGGTGTAGCCGCCGCAGTTCTGGCCCTTGACCAGGCAGGTCACCGCCTGCTGTACGCCGGCTGGGGCGAGGTATCCGTTGCCCGCGCTGGTGGAGGAGGGTGCGCCGAAGGCGACCTGGTCCTCGCGTAGGGCGGGGAAGACGGCGTTGGCGTTTCCGGCGACCGGGAAGCCGGCGAGCAGCATGTCGGTCATCGCGATGTGGAAGTCCGCGCTGCCCATGGTGTGGTACTGGTTGTCCAGCCCGACGATGGGGCCGGAGTTGTAGTCCTGCACGTGCAGGACGGTGAGGTCGTCGCGCAGCGCGTAGATCACCGGCAGGTACGACCCGGCCCTAGGGTCCTGCCCGCCCCACGGACCTGACCCGTAGAACTGGTAGCCGAGCTGCACGAAGAACGTCTCCGGGGCCATGGTGAGCACGAAGCCCGCCCCGTAGCGCTGCTTGAGGGTGCGGATCGCCGAGATCAGGTTGACCACGACCGGCGTGGTCGGGTTGCGGAAGTCGGTGTCCCCGGTGTTGAGGTAGAGGGAGTGGCCCTCGAAGTCGATGTCCAGGCCGTTGAGGCCGTACCGGTCGATGATCGCGGACACTGACCGGACGAAGGTGTCCCGGGCGGCTGTGGTGGTGAGCTGCACCTGCCCGTTCTGGCCGCCGATCGAGAGCAGCACCTTCTTGCCCTGCTGCTGCTTGGCCCGGATCGCCGCGGTGAACTCCGCCTCGGTCTCGACGGTGGGGCACTCGGTGACGGGGCAGAGCTGGAACCGGATGTCGCCGGAGGTGACCGAGGTGGGTTCGCCGAAGGCGAGGTTGACGATGTCCCAGTCGGCGGGCACGTCGGCCATCCGCAGGTAGCCCGCGCCGTTGGCGAAGCTGGCGTGCAGGTAACCGATCAGCGCGTGCTTCGGCAGCCCGCCACCCGGCGGGGTGGTCGGCGGCGGGGTGGTTGGCGGCGGGGTCGTCGGGGGTGCGGTGGTCGGGGGTGCGGTGGTGGGCGGCGCGGTGGTCGGGGGCGCCGTCGTGGTGGGCGGGGTGGTGGGCGTGCCACCGCCGCACGGCGCCCCGTTGAGGGTGCAGTCGGTGGGGGAGCCCGCCCCGGTGGCCAGGAAGCCGAACGACACCGAGGCGCCGGGGGCGACGGCGCCGTTCCAGGACCGGTTCGTGAAGGTGTGCCGCTGGCCGACGCTGCTCACCGTGGCGTCCCAGTACGAGCCGAGCGTCGTGCCGGCCGGCAGCGTGAAGGCGACCTGCCAGCCGGTGATGGTGCTCGGGCCGCCGTTGGTGATGGTGAAGCGGCCCTCCCAGCCGGTTCCCCAGTCGGAGGTCTTGGTGAAGGCGGCCGTGGGACCGGCGGCCAGGGCCGGGGTGGCGAGGGTCAGGATCGCCGAGGCGGCGGTGGCGAGGGCCGCCAGGACGGCCAGGAGCGGTGTTCGGAATCTGCGCTGCATCCGGTCCTCCCGGTAGGGGGTTGCCCGCCGGAGGCGTATCGACGGGTGGCCAATTATTAGGTTTGTTAACTGTAATTGTCCAGGGATGGCCCGCGATGGCGGTCGTCGACGTCGTCCCGGGCACCGTCGACGTCGTCACGGCCCGCCTCCCTTCCCCCCTGATTCACGAGAAGAGTGGCTATCCGGGTCGGGATAGCCACTCTTTCCGTGAATTTGCGGCCCGATCCAGGGTGGGTGGGGTCAGTCTCGTTGGACGGTCATGGCGGCGGCTACGGTGCGGTTGGTGGTCTCGTCGATGAGGACGAAGCCGCCGGTGGTGCGGTTGCGGTGGTAGTCGTCCACGAGTAGGGGCACGGTGGTGCGTAGTTTGATCCGGCCGATCTCGTTCAGGTGGAGTTCCGT
>NZ_QKKX01000043.1 GCF_003434305.1 Micromonospora sp. MW-13 | reverse complement strand
GTGGAGCGACACCCCTTTTCACGCGCCAACATACCGACGGTCGGCTGTGCCGCCCGTCCGATACGCCGTTCCCGTGAACCGTTCCCGTTCGCCACCCCTTCCGGTGGCGGCCGAGTCGAGGAGCCGCCGTGCACGAACCCGACCCTGACCAGCAGATCAGGCCCGCCGTGACCGAGACGCCCACCGGTCCCCGGCCCGGCGAGGAGTCCCGTCTCGGGCGGCGCTTCGCCAGCCGCCCGCCCGGGTATCCCAGCGTGCTGGTCTGGCTGCGCGCCGGCGTACTGCGCGACTGGCGCGGCGTGCTGGGCGCGTTCCTGGCCACCTGGTTCTACGTACCCGTCGCACTGTTCCTCGGGGTGTGCGGCGCAATCGCCGTCGCCGTTGCCGGCATGGTCAACGGCGGCTTGCGTCTCGGCGAGTTCATGCTGGAGGTGCTGCGGGACGCGCCGCTCGTCGGCGCGCTGCTCGACGCCTTCCTCAATCGGTCCGGCGGGGTGCTCGGTGGCTTTCTCGGCGTCGGGATCGGGTTCCTGGCCGGCTTCCTGCTGGTGCTGGTGCTGCCGATGCGCGACGGGTTCGACGAGCCGGCGAACCTGGTCACCGGCCTGGCCGGGATGGTGGCCGCCGCCGCGCTGGTCGGCGTGCTCTACACCCTCTACCGCATCATGTGGGAGCCGAGGCTGCTGGCCATCTCCGGAGCGCGCCGGCTCAGCCGCCGCGAGGCCGAGCGGCTGTGCCCCATCCTGGACGACTGCGCGCGGGCCCTCGGCCTGCCCGCCGTGCCCCGGCTGCTCATCGAGGACGATCCGGTGCTCACCAACGCCCGCGCGTACGCCCGGCACATCGTGGTCACCACCGGCATGCTCGACGAGTCCGACGAGGGCATCGCGGCGCTGCTCAGCCACGAGCTGGTGCACTGGCGCACCGGCGACGAGGTGACCAGCGCGTTCGTCCGCGGGGTGGGGCTGCCGCTGGTGCTGGTGCACGCGGTGCCGACGTGGCTGATGCGGACCTTCCCGCACCCGGGCACCAACTTCGTGGTGTTCGTCTTCTTCTGGCCCGTGCTGCTCACCATGAAATACCTGGTGCTGCCGCTGCACTCCCGGGACGTCCGGGCCGCCGAGTACCGTGCCGACGCGGGCGCGGTGCTCGCCGGCCACGCCCAGGGCCTGCGGGACATGCTGGAGCGGCGCAAGTCCTTCGAGAGCGGGCGCAGCGGCTGGGACGAGGCGGTCTGCGCCACCCATCCCGCCGCCGAGCTGCGGCTGGACCGGCTGGAGCGGCTCGCGCCGCCGGCCGGTGCCGCCGACCGGGCGGCGGGCGGGGCGGTCGTCGAACCCGCCGTACCGGTCACCGCCGAGGGCCTGTTCGGGCGGCCGGGGACGATCGCCTCACCGGGTACCGTGCTGGTGGCCGGCGTGCTGGCGCTGGCCTGCGCCCTCGGCGGCACCCTGCTCGGGGCGGCGCAGTGGGCGTTCTTCCGGCCGGCGACGGCGGTCGACGGGTACTTCTCGGCCCTCGCCGACCACGACGCCCGCGCGGCCCTGGAGTCGCTGGACCCCGGCGCGCGGCCGTCCGGCGGCGACCTGGAACTGCTCGCCGCGCTGGTCGAGGCGAAGGGCTACCAGCCGCCCAAGGACGTCGACGTGACATCGATCGAGCGGGAGGGCGACGAGGCGGTCGCCACGGTCGCCTTCACCCTCGCCGGCCAGAAGACGACCGCGAATCTGCACCTGGAGCGGGAGGAGTCCGCCACCCTGGGGCTCTTCCACGGTTGGCGGATCACCGGAAGTGCCCCGTGGGTCGGCCTGCCGGCCGGGCAGCCGGCCCTGACGATCAACGGGGTGCCGGTGCAGACGGGGCAGGAGGGGAGGAGCGTTCCGCTGCTGCCCGGTGCGTACACGGTGGGCGGGCAGAGCAACGCGCTCGCCGAGACCCCGGCGCAGATCGTCCTTGCCCTCCCCGGGGAGGGCGGCGTCGGCGACGTGCGGCTAGAGCCGACGCTGACGTCGACCGCGCGGTCGACGGCCGAGCAGGAGGTACGGAAGTACCTGGACGCCTGCGCCGCGCAGCAGGTGGCCGCGCCGGAGGGCTGCCCGTTCCGCTACTACAACGGAGGCACGGTCAAGAAGATCGCCTGGAAGATCACCGAGTACCCGCAGGTGGAGCTGACCCTGACCGGCCCCGCCACGGCCCGGGTCTCGACGCCGTACGAGGCGCAGGGGACGGTCCGGGCCACCGGCACCACCGAGGGCTACTACGGAACCAGCAGCCCGTTCACCGACGACGACACGTTCGACGTCACCGGCGTCCTGTCGTTGGTGGACGGCAAGCTGACGTTCCAGCCCGGCGAATGAAGTCGGACCGGCGATGACCGGGCCGTCCCGCGCGTGGTGGCGCGGGTGAGCAGACGAGTGAAGGAGAGGACCACGTGACCGAGACCTCGACCGGGGGGCGGCAAGCGGTGCGGCTGGTGCTCGTGCCGCGCACCGCCCGACCGCCCCAGATGCCGCTGCTGTCCTGGCTGCACCAGCGCCCCGAGTTGCGCGCCGGGGTGCGGGACTCCGGCGGCCGGGCCGGCGGGCGACCCGGGTTCAGCGACGCGGTGATCACCGCGGTGGTGGCCCAGGCGCTGCTGCCGGGGCTGTTCGGCCTGTTGCAGAGCTGGGTCGACCAGCAGCGCACCGAGGTCACCGTGCGGGTGCAGGCGGGGGAGTCCGAGGTGGAGATCCAGGTCAACGGCCGCACGGACGCGACGAAGCTGATCGACCAGGCCACCCGGGCGCTGCGCGAGGCGGCCGGGGCGGCGGAGGCGGCCGATGGGCCCGGCCGGGCGCTGCCGCCGGCCGCCGGAGGGGACGAAGCGGGCCCGGCGGCCTGATCGACACCAGGGCCGGCGACCTGAGCGACGCCCCGGACCGAGGGCCGGCCGCGATCCTGCGGCCGGCCCTTCGCGTCGTCGGCCCGATATGCCGGAACACGCCCCTTGTGCGCCAACGTGTTACCCAGCCGTAACTTGTCATTGACGTTTCTGGATTGCTAAGACCATCATCGTCCCACGATCGATCGGAACGCCTCTCGCCTCCTCCCGGCCTCCCCGGGACATCCCACCAGGAGGTGCAGCCATGCTGCTCCGAAAGATCCTTGCCGCCCTCGCCGTGGCGGCCACCGCCGTGCTGGCCGTCGGGTCCCCGGCCGCCGCCGGACCCACCCCCGCCGTCGCGAAAAGCGCCGCTGCCAATCCCGTGATCGTCGTCGGCGGGCTCAGCGGCGTCGCCGTCGCGTACGAGCCCCTCGCCGCCCGGCTGCGCGCCGACGGCTACCGGGTGTCGATCTACCAACTGCCCAACCTCGGCCTCGGCGACATCACCGACTCGGCCCGGGCCTTCAGCGCGTACGTCGACCAGGTGCGCGCCGCCACCGCCGCGGCCCGGGTCGACCTCGTCGCCCACTCCGAGGGCGGCCTGGTCTCCCGCTGGTTCGTCAAGAACCTCGGCGGTGCCGCCAAGGTGGGCCGGTACGTCAGCCTCGGCTCACCGCACTACGGCACCTACGTCGCCAACATCGTGCAGTTCCTCGGCGTCGGTAGCTGCCTCGGCATCCTCGCCTGCCAGCAGATGACGATCGGGTCCGGCTTCCTCGCCGACCTCAACGACGGCGACGACACCCCCGGCGACGTGCGCTGGACGACCGTGCGGACCCTCCAGGACGAGCTGGTCCGCCCGACGGAGAACGCCGCCCTCGCCGACGGCGTGACCAATGTGCTCGTCCAGTCCTGGTGCCCGCTGCGGGTCGTCGGGCACCTCGGCCTCGTCCTCGACGGCACCATCTACACCGTGATCCGGGGCGCGCTCACCGACTCCCCGGTCCGCCCCGACTGCTTCGCCCTCTGACGGTCCCGGTGGTCAGGCCCGCTCGACCACCACGACCGGGATCTCCCGGTCGGTGTCCCGCTGGTAGCCGGCGTACTGGGGGGAAGACCTTCGTCATCATCTCCCACAGCCCGGGCCGCTCCTGCGCGGACGCCGTCCGGGCCCGGCCCCGGAAGCGCTCGGCGCCGATCTGCACCTCCACCTCGGGATCGTCGACGAGGTTCAGGTACCAGCTCGGGTGCGTCACCGAGCCCCCGTTGGAGGCGATTAGCACCACCCGGTCGCCGTCCCGGCCGTAGATCAACGCGGTCCGCCGCAGCTTGCCCGACCTGCGGCCCCGGGTGGTGACCAGCAGCGCGTCGTAGCCATGGAACGAGGAGCCGTCGACGCCGTCGGTCGCCACGTACCGCCGTACGTGGTCGGCCACCCAGCCGACCGGGCTGTCCTCGACGGTCTCGTCCTGTTCCCGTGCCGTCACGCGTTGCCTCCTCGCCTCGTGCGGTGCGCGCCGCCGCTCCACGACGAGCGCCGGGCCGGCGACGGCCTCGCACCGGAGGGTAACGGCTCCGACCTGGGCGGTGGGGCCCGCCGGCGTCAGCCGCGCGATCGGGCGCGCCAGAGTGCGCTGACAGCCCGTTCCCGTGCCCCCGGACGCTACGCCGCCGGTCCGACCCCCGTCGGCTGCGTCACCCGGCCCAGGATCAGGTCCGCCGCCCGCCAGGCCAGCGCCATCACCGGGGCGTTGAGGTAGCCCGACACCAGCACCGGCAGCACCGAGGCGTCCACCACCCGCAGCCCGTCCACCCCGCGCACCCGCAGCTCGGGGTCGACGACGTGCTCGTCGCCCGGCCCCATCGCGCAGGTGCCCACCGCGTGGTACCCGCAGTAGCCCAGCGCCAGCGCCGCCTCGACGATCTCCCGGTCGTCGCGCACGTCCGGGCCGGGCACGGTCTCCACCGCGAGCCGCCCGGCGACCGGGTCGGTCGCGAACAGCTCCCGCATCCGCCGGAAGGCGTTCACGGCGACCCGCCGGTCGTGCGGGGTGTCGAGGTAGTTGGCGACGATCCGGGGCGGATCCGACGGGTCGGCCGAGGTGATGGTGAGGCTGCCCTCGCTGTCCGGCCGGGTGACCGTGCACAAGCCCATCATCCCCGGCTCGGCCTCCAGCTCCAGCGCGCGGCCCGGCCGGCGCGGGGCCGCCGAGAAGGGCGCGACCAGCAGTTGCGCGTCGGGACGATCGACGTCCGGGGTGCTGCGGAAGTGCGCCCCGACGTCGTGCACGGGCAGGCTGAGCGGGCCGCGCCGGGTCAGCGCGTACCGCAGCGCGGCCAGCCCCTGCCCGAGCACGCTGCCCAGCATGTGGTTGTAGCCGCCGTTGCCGACCAGCCGGAACTGCACCGGCGTCGACCGGTGCTCGCGCAGCCCGCGCCCCACCCGGGGCCGGTCCAGCAGCACGTCCACCCCGGCCCGGCGCAGTGTGTCCGCCGGCCCGATGCCGGAGACCTGCAACAGGTGCGGGCTGGCGATCGCCCCGGCGGCGAGGACCACCTCGGCCGAGGCGGCGTAGTCGACCGTCCGGCCCCGGCGGCGGGCCCGCACCCCGATGGCCCGGCCGGCGTGGACGAGGACCCGCAGCACCTCCGTCTCCACCGCCACGGTCAGGTTGGGCCGGTCCCGGACCGGGTGCAGGAACGCGTCGGCGGCGCTGACCCGACGCCCGTCGCGGATCGTCGCGGTGAGGTAGCCGATCCGCTCGTCGTCCTCGGCGTTCAGGTCGTCCACCCGGCGCCAGCCCAGCGCCTCCCCGGCGCCGATCGTCGCCTCGCACAGCTCGTCGGTGCCGGTCGCCGAGGACAGCCGCAGCGGCCCGCCGGCGCCGCGCACCTCGGAGGCCCCCAGCGGGTGGTCCTCCAACCGCTTGAAGATCGGCAGCATGGTGTCCCAGCCCCAGCCGGGGTTGCCGAGCCGCTCCAGCCCGTCCCAGTCGACCCGGTCGCCCCGGCCGTACACCATGCCGTTGATCGAGCTGGACCCGCCGACCAGCCGGCCGCGCTGCCACACCTCGCGCCGCGCGGGGGCCGCCTCCGCCGGGTAGTGCCAGGCGGTGCGCCGGTCGTCCATCAGCCGGCTGAACCCCTTCGGCACCCGGACGAAGGGGCTGCGGTCCCAGCCGCCCGCCTCGACCAGCAGCACCCGGGTCGTCGGGTCCTCGCTCAGCCGGTTCGCCAGCACGCACCCGGCGGCGCCCGCGCCCACCACGACGTAGTCGTACTCCTGCACGCGGGCCCCCCGCTCGACGATACGAGAACCACTCAGAAGGTAGTTGCTCGATCACCGAGGGGAAAGAGGCGGGGCGATTGCGCCGAGCGGCCCCGCCGCCGGCCCGCCCCGTGCGACGCTGGGCCGGAGCCGTCCGGCCCGGCGCGGGACGCGCGGGAACGGGGGAGGAGCGCCATGACGGGGATGCCGCAGGTCGACTTCGCGCTCGACACCTACGAGTGCATCGTGCTCTACCCGGGGCCCGCCGGGCGGGCCCTGCCCGACGAGACGGTCCAGCGGTTGCAGGCCGAACACACCGAGCACATGGGGGCGCTGCAACGGCGGGGCATCGTGCTGGTCGCCGGTTCGATCGACGGCCCCGCCCGCGAGCCCGACCCGCCCATCGGCTTCGGGCTGGCCCGCACCGGCTCGGTGGACGACGTGCGCAGCGTCATGGAGGCCGACCCCGCGGTGCAGGCCGGGCTCTACCGGGTGGACGTGATGACGTTCCTCTGTCCGGCCGGCGCGGTGGAGTTTCCCCTGGCCAAGACGGAGAGCTGACCGCCGGGCGGCCGGCGGGGTGTCGGCATCGTGACGGCGGCCGGCGGCTGCCCGCTGGTACCGTCGCCGGACGGCTGGGGAGCGCACCCAACGGGAGGTGACGCCGGGCGGTACGATTCCCGGCGCGCGGTCGCCGATGCCCGCCGACACGACGATTCCGGACGACAGCTCCGGGTGCGATTCCGCCCGCCAGGTGCGTGGGCGTGGCGCGTCGTAGCAGAACTGATCCGCAATCCGAAAGGGGTCGGCCCGTAGACCGACCCGGAGGAGAGACTAGCCTGATGGGCGTGACACGCCGCGCGAAGATCGTCTGCACTCTTGGTCCCGCCACCTCTTCCCCGGAGCGTATCCGGGGGCTCGTCGAGGCGGGCATGAACGTGGCGAGACTCAACTTCAGCCACGGCAGCCACGCGGACCACGAGGCGGTCTACCGACTCGTCCGCGAGGCCTCCGACGCCACCGGCCGGCCGGTGGCCGTGCTCGCCGACCTCCAGGGCCCGAAGATCCGGCTCGGCCGGTTCGCCGACGGCCCGCACGAGTGGCGCACCGGCGACTCCGTGGTGATCACCGGGGACGACGTCCTCGGCACGAAGGACCGGGTCTCCTGCACCTACCGCAAGCTCCCGCAGGAGGTGAAGGCCGGCGACCGGTTGCTGATCGACGACGGTCGGGTGGCCGTCGAGGTCAGCGACGTGGTCGGCAACGACATCCGCTGCCTGGTCACCGAGGGCGGCCCGGTCTCCAACAACAAGGGCGTCTCGCTGCCCAACGTGGCCGTCAGCGTCCCGGCCCTGTCCGACAAGGACGCCGAGGACCTGCGCTTCGCCCTCGGCCTCGGCGTCGACCTGGTCGCGCTCTCCTTCGTCCGCTCGGCGGAGGACATCAAGCTGGTGCACAACATCATGGCCGAGGAGGGCGTGTACCGGCCGGTGCTGGCCAAGGTCGAGAAGCCGGAGGCGGTCGACCACCTGGAGGCGATCGTGCTGGCCTTCGACGGCGTCATGGTCGCCCGCGGCGACCTCGGCGTCGAGATGCCGCTGGACCAGGTCCCCCTGGTGCAGAAGCGCGCCGTGCAGCTCTGCCGGGAGAACGCCAAGCCGGTCATCGTGGCCACCCAGATGCTCGACTCGATGATCGAGAACTCGCGGCCGACCCGCGCCGAGGCCTCGGACGTGGCCAACGCGGTGCTCGACGGCGCCGACGCGGTGATGCTCTCCGGCGAGACCAGCGTCGGCAAGTACCCGGTGCTCACCGTCAGCACCATGGCCAAGATCGTCACCACCACCGAGGCCGGCTCGATCGGGGTGCCCCGGCTCCAGCACGACCCGCGCACCCACGGCGGGGCGCTCACCGTCGCCGCGTCCTCGATCGCCCGGGCCATCGGCGCGAAGGCCCTGGTCGCGTTCTCGCAGACCGGCGACACCGTGCGGCGGCTCAGCCGGCTGCACTGCGACCTGCCGCTGCTGGCCTTCACCCCCGTGCCGGAGGTGCGCAGCCAGCTCGCCCTCTCCTGGGGCGTGCAGACGTTCCTGATGCCGTTCGTCGAGCACACCGACGACATGTTCCGCCAGGTCGACCAGGCGCTGCTCGGGCTCAACCGGGCCAACCCCGGCGACTACGTGGTGATCGTCGCCGGCAGCCCGCCCGGCACCCCCGGCTCCACCAACACCCTGCGGGTGCACCAGCTCGGCTCGCTGGTCGACGCGGCGTCCGCGAGGGCGTTGCAGTGACCGACCCGGCCGCCGTCGGCCAGGCTGCCGTCGACGAGCTGCTCCAGGTTCTCGACCTGGAGCAGACCGGCGAGACGGCCTTCCGGGGGATGAGCCCCCCGGTCGGCCCGCAGCGGGTGTACGGCGGCCAGGTCGCCGGCCAGGCCCTGGTCGCCGCCGGCCGCACCGTCGACCCGGAGCGGTTCGTGCACTCGCTGCACGGCTACTTCGTCCGGCCCGGTGACCCGTCCGAGCCGATCGAGTACCAGGTGGAGAACGTCCGCGACGGCCGGTCGTTCTCCGTACGTCGCTCGGTGGCGCTCCAGCACGACAAGCCGATCTTCTTCATGTCGGCGTCGTTCCACCGGACCGAGGAGGGCCTGGACCACCAGGCCCCCACCCCGCCGGACGTACCCGCTCCGGACGACGTGCCCACGATGGCCGACCGGCTGTCCCGCTACCCGGAGCGGCTGGGCGTCTGGGGGCAGATCCCGCGCCCGATCGACGTGCGCTACGTCGGCGAGCCCGGCTGGGTCCGCCCCGGCGACCGCCCCGCCGACCCGCACCAGCGGGTCTGGATGCGCTTCGACGGCAAGCTGCCCGACGACCCGCTGCTGCACGCCTGCGCCCTGACGTACGCCTCCGACCTCACCCTGCTGGACTCGGTGCTGTCGGTGCACGGCGAGGTGTGGGGGCCCGGCGGGGTGGTCGGCGCCAGCCTCGACCACGCCCTGTGGTTCCACCGGCCGTTCCGGGCCGACGAGTGGTTCCTGTACGACTGCTGGAGCCCGTCCGCCTCCGGGGCCCGAGGGCTGGCCACCGGTCGGATGTTCACCACCGGCGGCCGGCACGTCGCCAGCGCCGTGCAGGAGGGCCTGCTGCGCCGGGTCGGCACCTGATCAGAAGCTGCTGACCAGCTTCACGAACGCCTCGTCGATCGTCGCCGGGTCGGTGGCGTCGAACGCCTTGCCGGCGCTGGCCTTGGCGATCTTGTCGAGGGAGGCGAGGTCGGACTCCTGGTCGAAGGCGACGCAGAAGACCTTCACCGGCCGTTCCGGGTCCAGCGCGATGTCCTTGAGCAGCCGGGCGAGGTCGTTGTCCTTCGGGTACTCGTTCTTGCCGTCGGTGAGGACCACGACCGCGTTGATCCGGTCCGGGTCGTAGTCCTCGAGCAGTTGACGGTGCGCGGCGCGGACCGTCGCGTAGAGCGCCGTGTTGCCGGCGGCCCGCAGGCCGGCGAGCTTGCGGGTGAACCCGGCCTGGTTGAACGGCGCGAGCCGGATCTCCTCGCCGTACGGCGTCTTCGGCCGTTGCTCCGTCTCGGAGGAGAACGACCAGAGCGCGACCTGGTCGGCCGAGTTGAGCAGGCCCACCGCCTTGCCCGCGGCGCCGGTGGCGACCTGGAGCCGGGACCGGCCGCCGACCTTCTTGGTCATCGAGCCGGAGACGTCCACGGCGAACAGGATGTTCGCCTTCTTGCGCAGCGTGCTCCACCCGCGCAGGATCGCGTCGACCACCTCGGGCTCCGGCGGGTCGAAGTAGGTGAGCTCCCCGGCGGATCCGCCCCGCACGGCGGCGACCAGCTCGTCCGAGGGCCGGCGCTCGTGGTCACGGAAGCCGAGGTCGGCGAAGCTGCGCTGTTGCGGGGCGTCCTGGAGGAAGGTCAGGAAGTCCTGCGCCGCCGCGCGCTGCGCCTCGTCGGCCGAGGGCAGCACCACGTACGGGTGGTCGAGGTTGAAGGTGCCCTCCTTCGGGTGCACCGCCACCAGCGGGACCCGGGGCTTCGTGCCCGGGGTCGGGCTGAGCTGCCCCTGGTTGTACTGGTAGACCAGCTCCTCCTGCACCACGACCGCGCTCATGTCCCGCGTCCGCGCGTCGCCGGCCCCGCCCAGGTCCGCCTCGGCGAGATCGCGCAGCAGGTCCACCGAGTCGTCGCTGTAGTGCGAGACGTTCGCCTCGATCCGGCGGACGAACTGGGTCACATTGGGCTTCGCCAGGTCCTCCTCGATCAGGTCGCTGGACCGCTGCACCGCCGCGTAGTAGGTCGCGATGGTGGCCGCCAGCCCCGAGGTGGACAGGTTGGGGTTGTCCTTGCCGAAGGTGAACCGGCCCCACTCGGGCCGGCCGAACGTCGCCCAGCCGGCGTCGCCGGACAGCCCGAGGATGTCCTCCCAGCCGAGCGGGCCGCGCTGCTGCACCAGCTCGCCCTTCTCCCTGGGCATGGCGATGACCAGCGGGCTGTTCGCGATCGACGGGTACCGGGGCTCGGTGATCCGCGCCGGGCGGCCGGCCTTCTCGTCCAGCACGCGCAGCCGGCCGGTCCACAGCGACGACGTCGGCAGCCACACCTGCGGCGCCGGGATCGCCGGCTGCCGTCCGGCCCAGCCGCCGGCCAGCGCCTCCATCGCCTTGCCCGAGTTGAGACCGTGCACACTCACCTGGGCGCAGCGCCCGCCGAAGCGCCGGTCGCTGTCGTTGTACCGCGCGGCGAGCTGGCCGAGCAGCAGGTCCTTCTCCGTCGAGGAGTTCACTTCCAGCGCCACGCACGAGGAGCGGTCCGCGCCGGGCGTCGGCCGGACGAGCAGGTACGCCGCGGCGATGACCGCGAGCCCGGCGACGACGGCCACCGTGTACGGCAACCACGGTCGGGCGGAAGGCTGACCGGTGGCCATCGGATCCTCCAGGGGTTCGCGGGTTCGCGGGTTCGCGGGTTCAGGTGCCGGGGCGGGCCGAGGGCCCGCCGCGGTCGGGCGCGGGCGCCGCCCCCGGCTCGTCCGGTGCGGCGGCTCCGGGCAGCGCGGTGGCGACGAGTAGACGGACACCGTAGACCACGACGAAGGTCACCGCCCCCACCGCGGCGGCGGTGCCCGCGATGGTGGTCGCCACGTACCCGGCGGCCCCGCCGGCCGCGCCCAGGAAGATGGCGGCCGAGATTCCCCAGGGATCGGCGTACTGCCGGCGCACCCGCCGCGACCACGTGTCCCGCGCCGGCCCGGTTGCCACCGGCGGGTACGCGGCCGGCGGGGGTGCCAGCGGCTCCTGCGTTGCCGGCGGGTGCGCGATCGGCCCATGCGCGGCCGGCTGGTACGTAGCCGGCTGGTACGTGGCCGGCGGGTGTCCCGTCGACTGGTACGTAGCCGGCTGGTGCGCCGTCGGCGGGTACGGGACCGGCTGGTGCGTCGTCGGCGGGTACGGGACCGGCTCGTGCGTCACCGGCTGGCGTGGGACCAGCTGGGTGGCCGCCGCGTCGGTGCCCGCCCGCAGCGCCGTCTGGATCGGCACCGGGGCCCCGGCGCGTGAGGTGTGCCCCAGCAGCCGCAGCAGGACCTGTTCGGCCGGTGGCCGGGCCCGGTGGTCCTTGTCCAGGCACTGCGCGACCAGTTCGGCGAGCGGGCCGGAGAGCCCGGCCAGCTCGGGCGGGTCGTGCAGTACCCGGTTCATCACCGCCACGACCGTCCCGGTGCCGAACGGCGGCTGGCCCGCCGCGGCGAACGCGATGGTCGCCGCCCAGGCGAACACGTCGCTGGCCGGGCCCACCTCGTCGTCGCGGAACCGTTCCGGCGCCATGTACGGCGCGGTGCCCATGATCCTGCTGGTCATCGTCTCGGTGACGTCGAGGGCCCGGGCGATGCCGAAGTCGATGACCCGGGGCCCGTCCGCGCCGAGGACGACGTTGTCGGGCTTGAGGTCGCAGTGCACCACGTCGGACTGGTGGATCGCGGTGAGCGCCGTGGCGGTGCCCACGGCCAGCCGGTGCAGGGCGTTGCCGGTGATCGGGCCGTGCTCGCGGACGTGCCGTTGCAGGGTCGGGCCCTCGATGTACTCGCTCACCACGTACGGCGGGTCGCTGTCCACGTCGGCGAAGAGGATCTGCGCGGTGCAGAACGGCGCCACCCGCCGGGCGGCGGCGATCTCCTTGGCGAACTGGTTCTTGGCCCGCGGGTTGAGGTGCAGGTCGAGGTTGATCATCTTGACGGCGACCAGCGTGCCCTCCTGGTCGCGGCCCAGGTAGACCACGCCCTGGCCGCCCGCGCCGAGTCGGCTGAGCAGCTCGTAGGGGCCCGTCCGGTCAGGATCCCACGGACCCAGCGGCGTCATCTCCGGCATCGCTGTCGCTGCCCCTATCGGCCTGGCTGTCTTCCGCTCTGCGCGCTGGTTCGTCGTCGGGTCCCCCATCGCGCGACGACACCGGTATGGTGCCACGATCGCGCCACCGACGAGAGCCGCCCGGCCGGGCGGCGGGACGACACCGGTTCGACCGTTCGGCCGAGGGGCGGCAGCCCGGCCGGTCGGCAAGCCGACTAACCTGGCCGGCATGCGCCTCTCCGCCCGGGTCGACTACGCCCTCCGCGCGACCGCCGAACTCGCGGCCGTCGCCGACGGTGCCAGCGCCGGGCGCACCCGCCCGGTGACCGCCGAGCAGATCGCCAAGGCGCAGGAGATCCCGCCGAAGTTCCTGGAGAGCATCCTGCTCCAACTGCGCCGGGGCGGCATCGTGCACGCCCAGCGCGGCCCCGAGGGCGGCTACTGGCTTGCCCGGCCGGCCGGCGAGATTTCCCTCGCCGAGGTGATCCGGGTGATCGACGGGCCGCTGGCGCACGTCCGGGGGCAGCGCCCGGAGCAGCTCGGCTACCAGGGCGCCGCCCGGGCGTTGCAGGACGTGTGGATCGCCCTGCGGGCCAGTGAGCGGGAGATCCTCGAACTGGTCACCGTCGCCGACGTGGCCAACAGCACCCTGCCCGCGCGGGTCAGTGAGCTGGCCGCCGACCCGCGCGCCTGGAGCTGACCGGCCCGTCGCCCACCGCCACTCCGCCCCACCGCAACTCGGCCCCTCGCCAGGCCGGCCCGTGGCCCCTCGCCACGACTCGGCGGTCGCGTCACGGGTTGCGGCCGTCCGACGCGTCCCACCAGCCGATCGGGGACTTGACCCGGGCCGACCCGTGCCGCATTGTCGACCAAGTCGATAGGAGATACCGAAAAGTCAGGGGGCGCTCGTGCGCAAGCTGCTGGTCCTCGCCCTGGTCGGGCTCGTCGCGCAACTGGTCGACGGCTCGCTCGGCATGGCCTACGGGCTGACCTCGTCCACCCTGCTGCTCGTCGCCGGGGTCGCCCCGGCCGCCGCGTCGGCCTCGGTGCACCTGGCCGAGATCGGCACCACGCTCGCCGCCGGGGTGGCCCACTGGCGGTTCGGCAACGTCGACTGGCGGGTGGTGGCCCGCATCGCCGTCCCGGGCGCGCTCGGCGCGTTCGCCGGCGCCACCTTCCTCAGCGCCATCTCCACCAAGGCCGCCGCGCCGTGGATGGCCGCGATCCTGTTCACCCTCGGCGCGTACCTGCTGGTGCGCTTCTCCCGGCCGCTGCGCGCCAACCGCGCCGCCGGCGGGCTGCGTGTCCGGTTTCTCGGCCCGCTCGGCCTGGTCGCCGGGTTCGTCGATGCGACCGGCGGCGGGGGCTGGGGCCCGGTCGCCACGCCGGCGCTGCTGGTCTCCGGCCGGATGGAGCCCCGCAAGGTCATCGGCTCGGTCGACACCGCCGAGTTCGTGGTGGCGGGCGCGGCCAGCGCCGGCTTCCTCATCGGCCTCGGCACCGAGGGTTTCCTGCTGCCGACCGTCGCGGCCCTGCTGATCGGCGGCCTGATCGCCGCCCCGATCGCCGCCTGGCTGGTCCGGATCGTCCCCGCCCAACTCCTCGGCGCCACCATCGGCGGCGTGATCGTGCTGACCAACGCCCGCACCCTGGTCCGCGCCGGCGGCCTCCCCGGCGGGGCCCAGTGGCTGGTCTACGGGCTCCTCGCCGCCGGTTGGCTCGCCGCGATCGTCCTGGCCGTCCGCGCACTGCGCCGCGTCCGCCGCGCCCGCGCCACGGCCCAGGCCACCACCGGGTCGCAGGTGCCGGCGACCCCGGGGTACGCCACCCCGGAGGAGTCCCTCCCGCTGGCCACCGTCGAGCGCTGACAGACCCGCAAGGCTCGCCTGCCCGGGTCCCGCCCTGCCGCGCCCGCCGGCCCTACCGTGCCTACCCTGCTCCGCTCCACCCTGCTCCGCTCCACCCTGCCCTGCTCCGCTCCACCGTGCCTGCCCTGCCCCGCCCTGGCCCGGCCCGGCCTTCCTCACCGGTCCGGCCTGGTTCGAGGCCGGGGGAGCGGCCGGTACCGCCGCGCTTTGGAGCTGATGGCGCGAACGACTCAGGGCCAACTGTCCCGCTGATGTCGTCAACGAGGCAGCTCCAAAGCCTCCCGAGCAGCCCTCCGCCCAGGGGCCTGACGTCGCGCTGGGCCCGATGTTGCGCTGGGCCCGATGTCGCGCCGGGCCTGACGTGGCGCTGGCCTGACGTGGCGCTGGCCTGACGTCGCTCGGCCCAGGGGGTCTGACGTCGCCCGGCCCAGGAGGCCGATGTCGGGCCCGACTGGTCCCGGGCGCGGGACGCACGCGGGCCGGCCGGGGTCACTCGCGGGAGGTCGACAGCTTCCCGGCCGCCTCGCTCAGCAACTCCCAGGCCTCGTCCACGTGTGCCTGCGTGGTCAGCGGCGAGCCGACCGCCAGGCGCAGCGTGTACCGGCCGGCGATCCGGGTGTGGGTGAGGAACACCCGGCCCGTGGCGTTGACCCTGGACAGCAGTTCGGCGCTGGCCTCGTCGCCGGCGGTGAGCCGGAAGCAGACCAGCGAGAAGGGGTACGGCGCGGCGAGCGCGAAGCGGTCGTCGGCCCGGACTCGGGCGGCGAACCGGTCGGCGAGGGCCACCCCGGAGCGGATGTGCGCGCGCAGTCCCTCCACCCCGTACCAGCGCAGTACGAACCACAGCTTCAGGGCGCGGAACCGGCGACCCAGCGGCACCTGCCAGTCCCGGTAGTCGATCACCGCGCCGGTCTCGGTCGCCGCGTTGCGCAGGTATTCCGGCAGCACCGTCAGCGCCTCGATCAGCTCGCCCCGGTCGGCCACCCAGAAGGCGTCGCAGTCGAAGCCGGTGAGCAGCCACTTGTGCGGGTCGAAGCAGTACGAGTCGGCGTACTGCAGGCCGGCGTGCGACCAGCGCAGCTCCGGGCAGACTGCCGCCGCCCCGGCGTACGCGGCGTCGACGTGCAGCCAGACGCCGTGCTCCGCACAGATCGCGCCGATCTCGGGAAGCGGGTCGACGGCGGTGGTGGAGGTGGTGCCGATGGTGGCCACCACGATCGCGGGCACGTCGCCGGCGGCGAGGTCCGTCCGGATCGCCTCGCGCAGCGCGTCGGGTTGCATGGCCAGGGTCTCCGGGTCGACCTCGACCGGCCGTACCCCGTCGAGGCCGAGGCCGGCGATCCGGGCGGCCTTCTCGATCGACGAGTGGCCCTGGGTGGAGGTGTAGACGCGGTAGCGGCGGTCCACCCCGACGTCGCGCCAGCGGCCCCCGCTGGCGCGGTGCAGCGCGGCGAGGGTGGCCACCAGGGTCGCCGAGGAGGCCGAGTCCTGGATCACCCCGCCGCCGCTGCCGGTGGAACGGAACCGCTCCGGCAGGTCGAGCAGTCCGGCCAGCCAGTCCAGCACCACCGTCTCCAGCTCGGTGCAGGCCGGGCCGGTTGCCCACAGCATGCCCTGCACGCCGAGCCCGGAGCTGATCAGGTCGCCCAGCACGCTCGGGCCGGAGGTGTTCGCCGGGAAGTAGCCGAAGAAGCCGGGGTGCTGCCAGTGGGTCAGTCGCGGGGTGACCAGCGCTTCCAGGTCGGCGAGCAGGGCCTCGACCGGCTCGCCGTGCGCGGTCGGGCCGGTCGGCAGCGCGTCGGCCAGCGCCCCCGGCGGATCGTGCGAGGTGACCGGGCGCTGCCCGAGTGTCGCCCAGTAGTCCGCGATCCAGTCCACCGCCGCGTGCCCGGCCCGGCGGAACTCCTCGGGGTCCATGTGCTCAGCCATCCGCCGAGTCGATCAAAACCCATCGCCGCAGGCAAGACCCTTCACCGGGCCGCGCCCCGCGGCGGTTGCCTCTGGGAGAGCACCTGCGCCGAGCGCCATCGGCAGGGTGGCAGGCACCGGGCCGCAGCCGCGGAATCCGCACAGCTCCGGCCCGGTGCACCACACCGCAGCACCCCCGACCCGTCCCGACCGGGGAGTGCCGTACCACCACCGGAACCAAAGCTACGCGGCGTCCGCAACGCGGGGGTGACGCCGTTATGAAGATCGTGTTTCGGGCGTTTCCAACGGGTTCACCCGTCCCGGCGCAGCCCGCCCGCCACCCGGTCCGCGATCAGCTCGTACGAGCGCACCCGGTCGGCCACGTCGTACACCAACGTGGTCAGCATCAGCTCGTCCGCGCCGGTGCGGGCCAGCAGGTCGGTGAGCTGCCGGCGCACCGTCTCCGGCGACCCCAGCGCCTGCCCCTCCCGCCGGGCGAGCGCGAACTCCCGCTCCGCCTCCGTGTACGGGTACGCCGCCGCCTCGTCCGGCGTGGCGAGGGGCTCCGGCCGCCCCGAGCGCAACCTCAGGAACGACAGCGCGCTCGGCCCCGCCAGCCACTCCGCCCGCTCGTCGGTGTCCGCGCACACCGCGTTCACCGCCACCATCGCGTACGGCTTCTCCAGGAACCGCGACGGCCGGAAGTGCTGCCGGTACAGCGCCAGCGCCGGCAGCGTGTGCCGCGCGCTGAAGTGGTGCGCGAACGAGAACGGCAGCCCCAGCAGCCCGGCGAGCTGCGCGCTGAACCCGCTGGACCCCAGCAGCCAGACCGCCGGCTGCTCACCCCGCCCCGGCGTGGCCGTGATCGGCCCCGGGCGTTCCCCGCTGAAGTAGTTCATCAGGTCCGCCAGCTCCCGGGGGAACCCCTCGGCCGACAGCCCCTCCATCGTCCGGCGCAGCGCCAGCGCGGTCACCTGGTCGGTCCCCGGCGCCCGGCCGATGCCCAGGTCGATCCGGCCCGGGTGCAGCGCTTCGAGGGTGCCGAACTGCTCGGCCACCACCAGCGGGGCGTGGTTGGGCAGCATCACCCCGCCCGAGCCCAGCCGGATCGTCGAGGTGTTCGCCGCCAGGTGCGCGAGCAGCACCGCCGGCGCGGAGCTGGCGATCGCCGGCATGTTGTGGTGCTCGGCCACCCAGAACCGGCGGAAGCCCAGTTCCTCCGTGCGCCGGGCCAGCTCGGTGGTGTGCCGCAGGGCCGCGCCGGCGGTGGTGCCGGCCGCGACCGGGGCAAGATCAAGAACAGACATCGGTACGTCGATCACGCGAGCACGCAACCCGCCCCGCGCCGGAATTGTTCCCCTCGCCGGGTACGTGTGGCTCAACCCATCCCGCGCGCCTGCTCGAAGATCAGGCTGGTCTGGGTGTGCTGCACCGCCGGGTCCACCGCGAGATGGTCCAGCACGAAGTCCCGCAACGCGTCTCCCGACGCCGCCCGCACGTGCAGCACGTAGTCCTCCGCGCCCGCCACGTGGAACACCGACACCACCCCGGGCAGCCGCACCGACCGGGCCCGGAACGCGTCCACCGCCGCCCGCTCGTGCGCCGTCAACCGCACCGACACCAGCGCCTGCAACGGCAACCCCACCGCCGCCGGGTCCACCTCCGCGTGGAACCCCCGGATCGCCCCGCACTCCCGCAGCGCCCGGGTCCGGGTCAGGCACGTCGACGCCGCCACCCCCACCCGATCCGCCAGGGCGTTGTTCGGCAGCCGGCCGTCCGCGGCCAGCTCGGTCAGGATCGCGCGGTCGACGTCGTCCAGGGCGGCGAAGGGCCGCACATCATTCGGTGCGAGGGGCATTCGACCATCCTGCTCCGAATCATCGCGTTGTCAAAGACCATCGAACAGAATCTTCTGCGGCGCTCTTGCCGATGGTTGCCCTGATGTTCGACGCTTCCGGTCATGACGACCGTGGACACCAGAGCAGTGCACGCCGGCCGCGCCGACCTCGCCGCCCTCGGCGTCCACGTCCCACCCATCGACCTGTCCACCACCAACCCCCTGCCGTCGGTCACCGACGGCGGCGACGCGTACGAGCTGCTCGCCACCGGCGGCACCCTCCCGCCCGGCGGCAACGCCGTCTACCAGCGCCTCTGGAACCCCACCGTGGCCCGGTTCGAGACCGCCCTCGCCGAGCTGGAGGGCACCGCCGCCGCCGTCGCCTTCGCCAGCGGCATGGCCGCCCTCACCGCCACCCTCCTCGCCGCCACCCGGGACGGGAAGCGCCACGTCGTCGCCGTCCGCCCCCTCTACGGCGGCACCGACCACGTCCTCGCCACCGGCCTGCTCGGCACCGAGGTCACCTGGGCCCGCCCCGACGGCGTCGCCGCCGCCGTCCGCCCCGACACCGCCCTGGTCATCGTCGAGACCCCCGCCAACCCCACCCTCGACCTCGTCGACATCGCCGCCCTCGCCACCGCCGCCGGCGACGTGCCCCTGCTCGTCGACAACACCGTCGCCACCCCCGTGCTCCAGCAACCCGCCCGGCACGGCGCCGCGCTCGTCCTGCACAGCGCCACCAAGAGCATCGGCGGCCACGGCGACGTCCTCGCCGGCGTCGTCGCCTGCGACGACCAGTGGGCCGCCCGGCTGCGCCAGGTCCGCGCCCTCACCGGCGCGATCCTGCACCCCCTCGGCGCGTACCTGCTGCACCGTGGCCTGCAGACCCTGCCCGTGCGGGTCCGCGCCCAGTCCGCCGGCGCCGAGAAGCTCGCCGGCTGGCTCGCCCGCCACCCCGCCGTCGCCCGCGTGCACCACCCCGGCATCGACGACCCCGCCGGGCTCGTCGGCCGGCAGATGGCCGGCACCGGCAGCCTGCTCGCCTTCGAGGTACGCGGCGGCGCGCCCGCCGCCGCAGCCGTCGCCGGGGCGTGCCGGCTGATCACCCACGCCGTCTCCCTCGGCGGGGTGGACACGCTGATCCAGCATCCCGCCTCGCTCACCCACCGGCCGGTCGCCGCCGACGCCAAGCCGGTCGGCGGGCTGCTGCGTATCTCCGTCGGCCTGGAGGACCCGGAGGACCTGCGCGCGGACCTGGAGCAGGCGCTCGCCGCGATCGACTGACGGCGCGGGTCAGGACTTCGGGCCGACGTGCCGGTCCAGGGCGGCGACCGCCTCGCGGCGGGCCACCGACAGGCGGTGGTGGAGGCGACCCGAAGAACCGGTGCCTTCGCGGACGTGACCAGGTGCCCGTCGCCCAGGTACAGGCCGAGCAGCTAGGCGTAGGCCGTCGGGTCTGTCAGGTAACTGACCACTGGTGAGCAGCGGAAGCAGCGTTTCGCCGTGCCGACGACGGCCGGTTCAGGGCGATCGACGCACCAGTGCCACACGGTCTTGTAGGGCAGCGAGAGTGACCAAGCCACCGACCGGATGTTGTGGCCTTTCGGCGCGAAGCTCGCGGGCCCGAGCCCGCATCTCGGGAGGACGCACGCTCACATGGTTGAACAGGTGTATGACAAAAGTGCCGGGAGCGGGATTCGAACCCGCAAGCCCTTTCGGGCAGAAGTGTTTGAGACTTCCGTGTATGCCGTTCCACCATCCCGGCGGGTGTGCCCAACTGTACCGGACTAGGCTTCTGCGGGAACATGGGTGGTAGCCGGTTCGATGATCGATGGTGGGAGTGGCTCGTGGCCGAGACGCAGACGGATGCCGAGCGCAGGCGGGTGTTGATCGCCGAGGACGAGGCGCTCATCCGGCTGGACCTGGCGGAGATGCTGGTCGAGGAGGGCTACGAGGTGGTCGGCGAGGCCGGCGACGGCGAGACGGCCGTCCGGCTCGCCGAGGAGCTGAAGCCCGACCTGGTCATTCTCGACATCAAGATGCCGATCATGGACGGGCTGGCCGCCGCCGAGCGGATCGCCGGCGCCCGGATCGCCCCGGTGATCATCCTGACCGCGTTCAGCCAGCGGGACCTGGTGGAGCGGGCCCGGGCGGCCGGCGCGATGGCGTACCTGGTGAAGCCGTTCCAGAAGAGCGACCTGGTGCCGGCCGTGGAGATCGCGCTGTCCCGGTACTCGGAGGTCGCCGCGCTGGAGGCCGAGGTCGCCGGCCTGACCGACCGGCTGGAGATCCGCAAGACGGTGGAGCGGGCCAAGGGCGCGCTGATGACCACGTACGGGATGACGGAGCCGCAGGCGTTCAAGTGGATCCAGCGCACGGCGATGGACCACCGGATGACCATGAAGGAGGTCGCCGAGCGGATCCTCGCCGAGACCGCCGGCGGCGAGGTGGCCCAGCCGGCCTCCTGACGGCGGCGGCCGGGCCCGGCGCGTCGCGGGGCCCTGTCGCCCCCGATCGATCGATACGATCGGATGCATGCTTCCTCGGCGCCCGTGCGCGGTGCTCGGTGTGGTCGCCGGGCTCGCGGTGCTGCTGGCCGGCTGCCGGTCGCCTGAGCGCCCCGCGCCCGCCCCCGGGCCGGTGCGCCCCGACTGGCGGGAGGTGACCCTGCCGGTGCCGCCGGGCGCCGCCGGCCGGCTGGTGCTGCGGGACGCTGCGGCCTGCGGCGGGCGGTGGTTCGTGGTGGGCGCGGTGGCCGACGCGGCGGGTGGGACCCGGCCGGCGGCGTGGTCCAGCGTGGACGGGGTCTCCTGGTCGGCGCTGCCGGTGCGGGGCGAGTCGTTCTACGGCCGCCAGCACGTGCTGTACGCGGTCGCCTGCCGGGACGGCCGGATCGCGGCGCTGGGGGCGAAGAACGGCGGGGTGCACGGCAACCCGCGCACGGGCACCTGGGTGCAGCGGCCGGACGGGTCGGTGCGCGAGGTGCCGGCGGGGTTCGAGCTGTTCGGCGGGCAGCGGGCGGTGGCGGCGAGCCGGCTGGCGGCGGGGCCGGGCGGCTGGTTGATCGCCGGGGCGCGGGTGGACGGGGCGGCGGTGTGGACGTCGCCGGACGCGTCCGGGTTCGTGATCCTGGAGGGCGTGCCGGAGTTGGCGGGCGACGGCCGGGGCCGCACGGCGGCGTACGACGCGGTGGCGGGGCCGTCCGGGTGGCTGGTGGTGGGCTCGCTGCTGCCGGCCGGTGGCGCGGCGTTGGCCCCGCTGGCGTGGACGTCGGCGGACGGGCGGGCCTGGCGGCGGGCCGAGTTGCCCACCCCGGACGGGCGGGGCCGGGCGCAGCGGGTGGTCCTGCTCGACGGCGAGCCGGTGGCGGTGGGTCCGGTGCGGGACGGCTTCGCGGCCTGGCGGCCGGCGGCGGCCGGGCCGGTGGGGGAGTCGAGCCCGTCGGGGCCGCCCGCCGGATCGGGCCGGGCGGCGCAGTGGCGGCGGGTCGGCGGGTTCGGGGCGGCCGGTCCGGGAGTGCTGTCGGTGGTCGGCCTGGCGGCGGTGGGGCGGCGGCTGGTGGCGGTGACCGGCGACGGGGCCGGCCGGCGGTTGTGGGCCTCGGCGGACGGTGGCGCGTCGTGGCGGGCGGTGACGCTGCCGGGGCCGGCGGCGGTGCCGGACAGCGGGGACACGGCGCTAACGGTGGCCGGTGGGGAAGATCGACTGTTGTTGCTGGCGGACGACGGTGGGGCGTCCCATGCCTGGTGGGCGCCGCCGCCGCTGACCGATCGGTAGCGGGTGGTCCCGGACGGTGCCCGTTACCGATGAAGCACAGGTGAAGACATTTCAGAATACAACTTTCTTACAGTGATCGTCTCCGATCCGCCACGGCGTGTAACGGTTCGGTCAACCCCGCTGCCCAGGGCTTACGTCGCAGCTTCCCGGTGGGATAACGTCCCGCCCCAGACCGGCGACGACGGTCTGGTTCGTCCGCCCCCGCAAGAGCCAATAGGCAGCGGGTGGTTCGGGCCATGGGACGGAGGAGGGTTCGGGCCTTGAGGCAGAAGCTCGCACGCGTGATCGGTGGCGTCGCCATGCTGGCGCTCGTCGCCGGTGGCACCGCTTGCTCCAGCGGCAGCGACGAGGAGGAGGCCGGAGGCAGCGCCTGCGGCAGCAAGATCGCGTTCTTCGGCGCCCTGACTGGCAGCTCGGCCGCGCTGGGCATCAACGAGAAGAACGGCGTCAAGCTCGCGGTCGACAAGTACAACAAGGAGAACGCGGACTGCAAGGTCGAGCTCGCCGAGCTGGACTCGCAGGGCAGCCCGGACCAGGCCCCGGGGCTGGCCCAGAAGGCGATCGACGACACCAAGATCCTCGGCGTCGTCGGCCCGGCCTACTCGGGTGAGTCCGAGGCCGCCGGCCCGCTGTTCAACGAGGCCGGTCTGGTCACCATCACCGCCTCCGCGACCAACCCGAAGCTGGCCCAGCAGAAGTGGAAGACCTTCTTCCGGGCGGTCGGCAACGACCTGAGCCAGGGCCCGGCGGCCGGTAGCTACATCAAGAACGTCCTCAAGGCCGACAAGGCCTACGTCATCGACGACCAGTCGGCGTACGGCGCGGGCCTGGCCGACGAGGTCAAGAAGGTCCTCGGCTCGGCGGTCGCCGGCTCGGACAAGGTCCAGGGCGAGGGCAAGCAGACCGACTTCTCCGCCGTGGTCACCAAGGTCAAGGCCGCCAACGTGAAGGCCATCTTCTACGGCGGCTACTACCAGGAGGCCGGTCTGATCCGTAAGCAGCTCACCGCTGCCGGGGTCACCGCGCCGCTGATCGCCGGCGACGGCGTCAACGACGGTGCGTACATCACCTCCGCCGGCCAGGCCGCCGCCGAGGGCACCATCCTGACCTGCCCGTGCCAGCCGTCCACCGAGGCCCGGGGCAGCTTCGCCGCGGACTACAAGGCCCTCAACGGCACGGACCCGGGCACCTACAGCGACACCGCCTACGACGCGGCGAACATCCTGCTCGCCGGGATCAAGGCCGGCAAGACCACCCGCGAGGGGCTGCTGGAGTTCGTGAAGGGCTACAGCGGCGAGGGCGTCGCCGCCAGCTACAAGTTCGTCGAGGGCGGGGAGCTGGACCCGGCGCAGGTCAAGGTCTGGGCGTTCAAGGTGACGGGCGGCAAGGTCGTCCCGGACCAGGAGATCCCCAAGTCCTGAAGCCGGTCGCTGCGACAAGCGATTGAGTAGTGATCGCGGGTGCGGCCGGGAGCTCGCTCCCGGCCGCACCCTCTTTTTCTCCACACCTGACGGAGCGTCCCTCCCTTGGACTTCGACGGACTCTTTTCGAACATCGGCACCCTGACCACGACCGGACTGACGCAGGGCGCGATCTACGCCCTGGTAGCGCTCGGCTACACGCTGGTCTACGGCGTGCTCAGACTCATCAACTTCGCCCACTCCGAGGTCTTCATCGCCGGCGCGTTCGCCGCGATCTGGACCTGGAACGGGTTCGGCCTGGACCAGGACTCGTCGGTGACCGGGCTCGGGTCGATCCTGTTCTACCTGCTGGTGGCCATGATCGTCGCGGCGATCGCATCGGCGGGCACCGCGACGGTGATCGAGCGGGTGGCGTACCGGCCGCTGCGCAAGCGCAACGCGCCGCCGTTGGCCTTCCTGATCACCGCGATCGGCGCCTCCATCGCGATCTCCGAGGCGTTCGGCGTCTACACCCGCCGCCTGCCGCAGGGCGCCCCCCAACTGGTCAGCCCCAAGCCGCTGTTCCACCTGTTCGGGGTGCCGATCGACGGAGTGCAGCTACTCACCATCGGCGCCGCGCTGGCGATGATGATCGGCCTCGACCTGTTCATCAACCGCAGCCGGACCGGGCGGGGCATCCGGGCGGTGGCCCAGGACCCCAACACCGCCGCGCTGATGGGCGTGAACAAGGACCGGATCATCCTCATGGTCTTCATCGCCGGCGGCAGCATGGCCGGCGTGGCGGGCCTGCTCTACGACGTGCGGATCCAGACCCTGACCTACAGCGTGGGCTTCCTGCTGGGGCTCAAGGCGTTCACCGCCGCGGTGCTCGGCGGCATCGGCAACCTGCGTGGCGCGCTGGTGGGCGGCCTGCTGCTGGGCGTGGTGGAGAACTACGCCTCGGGCCTGTTCGGCAGCCAGTGGAAGGACTTCGCCGCCTTCGCCGTCCTGGTGGTGCTGCTGATGTTCCGGCCGACCGGTCTGCTGGGTGAATCGCTGGGGAGGGCACGGGCATGACGACCGTCCTGGAGAAGGTGCGTTCCGGCCGCGAGGCGGTCGGCGAGCGCTGGCACCACGCCCCGCGCTGGGTGCGCTGGGTGCTGCTGGCCGCGATGATCGTGTTCTTCTACGCGCTGCCGAACAGAGAGTTCTACCAGTACCTGGGGCCGATCCCGACCCCGGGCGCGAACTTCACCCAGGTGCTGTTCACCGTCTCGATCTACGTGCTGCTGGCGGTCGGGCTGAACATCGTGGTCGGCTTCGCCGGCCTGCTCGACCTGGGCTACTTCGGCTTCTTCGCCGTCGGCGCGTACACCGTGGCGGTGCTGACCTCGCCGAGCAGCAACATCAAGACGCTGTGGCCGTGGCTGCTGGTGGTGCCGCTCGCGATCGCCCTGACCATGGTCTCCGGTGTCATGCTCGGCACGCCGACCCTGCGGCTGCGCGGCGACTACCTGGCGCTGGTGACCCTCGGCTTCGCCGAGATGATCCGCATCTCGGCGACCAGCTCGGCGTTCCTCAAGGGGCAGCGGGGCTTCAACCAGATCCCGCACCCGCCCGGCAAGTACGCCGACGGCAAGCCGTTCTTCGGCGTGCTCGACGCCCGGCCGTACTACTGGCTGGTGCTCACGCTGATCATCCTGGTGGTGATCGGGGTGCGGAACCTGACCCACAGTCGGGTGGGCCGGGCCTGGATCTCGATCCGGGAGGACGAGGACGCGGCCCAGCTCATGGGCGTGCCGACGTTCAAGTTCAAGCTGTGGGCGTTCGCCTCGGGCGCGGCGATCGCCGGCCTGGCCGGCGCGCTCTTCGCGGGCAAGCAGAACTTCGTGAACTCGCAGAACTTCGAGCTGCTCAACTCGATCATCATTCTCGCCGCGGTGATCTTCGGCGGGTCGGGCAACATCGTCGGCGCGATCGTCGGCGGCGGCCTGGTGGCGTACATGATCGAGCGGTTCCGCGGCATCGAGCTGTTCGGCGTCGAGCTCTACGAGTACCGGTTCCTCTTCTTCGGCCTGGTCCTCGTGGTGATGATGATCTTCCGGCCG
Source organism: Micromonospora sp. MW-13 (assembly GCF_003434305.1). GTDB lineage: Bacteria > Actinomycetota > Actinomycetes > Mycobacteriales > Micromonosporaceae > Micromonospora. The sequence continues at coordinate 47,524 of NZ_QKKX01000043.1, read as the reverse complement.
CAGGGCCTCATCCCGAACCGACGACGGGCGGCGGAGTTCAAGGACCGTCGCAAGGAGGTGATCGTCGGTGAGTGACACCGAGCAGACCCCGGCCGTTCCGGCCCAGGCGGGTGCGCCCGCCGTCGAGACGGTGTCGCGGCGCGAGCCGCTGCTGGAGGTCGACCACGTGACGCTGCGCTTCGGCGGCGTCGTGGCGCTGAACGACGTGGACTTCACCCTCTACAAGGGGGAGATCCTCGGCCTGATCGGGCCGAACGGCGCCGGCAAGACCACCTGCTTCAACGCGATGACCGGGATCTACCAGCCCACCGAGGGGCAGATCCGGTTCCGCGGCCAGAAGATCAGCGGCAAGAAGCGGCACCAGATCACCAAGATGGGCATGGCGCGGACGTTCCAGAACATCCGCCTCTTCCCGGAGATGACCGCGCTGGAGAACGTCCAGGTCGGCGCGGACGCGCACCACAAGACCAGCGTGATCGCCGCGCTGTTCCGGCTGCCGCGGTACTGGAGGGAGGAGCGCGAGGGCCGGGAGAAGGCCGAGCGCCTGCTGGAGTTCGTCGGCATCCGGCACCGGATGCACGAGTTCGCCCGCAACCTCTCGTACGGCGAGCAGCGCCGCCTGGAGATCGCCCGCGCGCTGGCCACCGATCCGGTGCTGCTGTGCCTGGACGAGCCCGCCGCCGGCTTCAACCCGGCGGAGAAGGAGGAACTGCTCCAGCTCATCCGGCAGATCCGCGACACCGGCATCACCGTGCTGCTGATCGAGCACGACATGCGGCTGGTGATGGGCGTGACCGACCGGATCGTGGTGCTGGAGTTCGGGAAGAAGATCGCCGAAGGGCTGCCCGCCGAGGTGCGGGACAACCCGAGGGTGATCGCGGCGTACCTGGGGGTGCCGGACGATGCTGCTTGAGATCGAGGACGTGAGCCTGCTCTACGGGCGAATCCAGGCGCTGCACGGCATCAGCCTGACCGTGGACGAGGGCGAGATCGTCGCCCTGATCGGCGCGAACGGCGCCGGCAAGTCGACCACCATGCGGGCGATCTCCGGCATCCGGCCGATCGCCTCCGGCGCCATCCGGTTCAACGGCGAGGACATCTCCAACCTCCGCGCGGACCTGCGGGTCCGGCGCGGGCTGTGCCAGGCGCCCGAGGGCCGGGGCATCTTCCCCGGCATGACGGTGCTGGACAACCTCGACATGGGGGCGTACACCCGGCGGGACCGGGCCGGCATCGCCCAGGACCTCGACCGGGTGCTGGAGCTGTTCCCCCGGTTGGCCGAGCGGCGCAAGCAGCCCGGCGGCACCCTCTCCGGCGGCGAGCAGCAGATGCTCGCGGTCGGCCGGGCGCTGATGAGCCGGCCGAAGCTGCTGCTGCTCGACGAGCCCTCGATGGGGCTGGCGCCGATGCTGATCCAGCAGATCTTCACCATCATCACCGAGATCAACCAGCAGGGCACCACGATCCTGCTGGTGGAGCAGAACGCCCAGCAGGCGCTGGCCCGCGCCCACCGGGCGTACGTGCTGGAGACCGGCCGGATCGTCAAGTCCGGCACGGGCGCCGAACTGCTGCACGACCCGTCGGTCAAAGAGGCGTACCTCGGCGTAGCCTGACCGACCGACCCCTCAGTAAGGAGTTTCCCCTCATGTTCCAGCTCAACGGTGGTCGGCGGGCGGCGCTCGGCGCCGCCGGCGCGGCCGTGCTCCTGATCTCCCTCGCCGCGTGCGGCGAGGAGGAGAGCACCGAACAGCCCGGTGCCGGCCCCTCGGTCAGCGCCTCCGCGGACTCGTCCCTGGCCGACAAGGTGCCGGCCGCGATCAAGTCCGACGGCAAGATCGTCGTGGGCACCGACTCGACGTACGCCCCGGCGGAGTTCCTCGACTCCGACGGCAAGACGGTGATCGGCTTCGACGTGGAGCTGTTCTCGGCGGTGGCCCAGAAGCTCGGCCTGAAGGCGGAGTTCGTCTCGGCGCCGTTCGGCGACATCATCTCCGGCGTCAACACCGGCAAGTACGAGGTCGGCGTCTCCTCGTTCACCATCAACCCCGAGCGCAAGCAGCAGGCCAACATGGTCAGCTACTTCCAGGTGGGCACCCAGTGGGTGACCAAGAAGGGCAACCCGGCCGGCGTCACCATCGAGAACGCCTGCGGCAAGAAGATCGCCGTGCAGAAGGACACCGTCCAGGTCGAGGACATCCAGAAGCGGTCCAAGGCGTGCACCGACGCCGGCAAGCCGGCGATCACCGTGGAGCAGTTCCCGGGCCAGGACGCCGCGACCGCCGCGGTGGCCTCCGGCAAGGACGACGCCATGCTCGCCGACTACCCGGTCGGGGTGTACGCGGTCACCCAGTCCAACGGGGCCCTCGACCTGCTCGACAAGCAGTACGAGGCCGCGCCGTACGGCTACGTGGTGAGCAAGGACCAGGCGGCGTTCGCCGAGGCCGTCCGGGACGCCACGAAGGCGCTGATCGCCGACGGCTCGTACAAGACGGTGCTGGACAAGTGGAAGGTGGCCGACGGCGCCCTCACGGACCCCGCGGTCAACCCGTAACACGACATGACGACCGACAAAGCGACAACCGTACGGGCACGGGCGGAGCCGATCCGCGCCGTGCCCGTACGGCACCCGGGGCGCTGGGTCGCGGTGGCCGTGCTGGCCGTGCTCACCGCGATGTTCGTCCACCTGCTGGCCACCAACGACGCCTTCAACTGGTCGTTCATGGTGGACAAGATGTTCCGCCCGCCGATCATCGAGGGCCTGCTGCGTGGCACCGTGCTGATGACGGTGTGCGCGATGCTGATCGGCGTCGTGCTCGGCGTGGTCATCGCCGTGATGCGGCTGTCCGACAACCCGATCCTGCGCGGGGTCGGATGGCTCTACACCTGGTTCTTCCGCGCGGTTCCCCGGCTGGTGCTGCTGGCGGTCTTCGGCAACATCGGCATCCTGTGGAGCCGGATCGAGTTCGGGGTGCCGTTCGACACCCAACTGGGCCAGCTCTTCGGCATCGACAACCTGCAGCTCCGGCTGTTCGGCTTCTCCTCCCGGGATATCCTCACCGGGTTCATGGCCGGCCTGCTGGGGCTCGCGCTGTCCGAGGCGGCGTACATGGCCGAGATCGTCCGGGCCGGCATCCAGTCGGTGGACCCCGGGCAGACCGAGGCGGCCCAGGCGTTGGGCATGGGCCGGGGCCAGTTGCTGCGCCGGGTGGTGCTGCCGCAGGCGATGCGGATGATCATCCCGCCGACCGGCAACGAGACGATCGCCATGCTCAAGGACACCTCGCTGCTGCTGTACGTGCCGGTGAGCGTCGAGCTGTTCTTCCAGCTCGACGCGGTCGGCAAGCGGACGTTCCAGATCTTCCCGATGTACGTCGCGGCGTGCCTGTGGTATCTGTTCCTGACCAGCATCCTGCTGGTCGGCCAGTACTTCCTGGAGCGGCACTTCGGCAGGGGGTACGGCAGCGCCGGGCGGGCCCGGCTGCGGCTGCGCGGGATGGCCGCGGAGACCGGCGGGAACCCGGGGAAGGTGGAGCCGTGACCGAGCTGGTCGTCCCCGCCCAGGCCGACGCGCCGGCCGCCGAGTCGGACGTGATGGTCCGGGCCGAGCAGGTGCACAAGTCGTTCGGGCCGCTGGAGGTGCTCCAGGGCATCGACCTGGAGGTCCGCGCCGGGGAGGTGTGCTGCCTGCTGGGCCCGTCCGGGTCCGGCAAGTCGACGTTCCTGCGCTGCATCAACCACCTGGAGAAGATCGACGCCGGTCGGATCTGGGTCGACGGCGATCTGATCGGCTACCGGGAGCGCGGCGGGAAGCTGCACGAGCTGCGGGAGCGGGAGGTGGCCGCGCAGCGCCGCGCCATCGGCATGGTGTTCCAGCGGTTCAACCTGTTCCCGCACATGACGGTCCTCCAGAACGTCGTCGAGGCGCCGGTGCTGCTGGGGCGGGAGAAGAAGGCCGCGGCCCGGGAGCGGGCGGCGGCGCTGCTGGACCGGGTCGGGCTGGGCGACAAGCTGGGCGCGTACCCCGCCCAGCTCTCCGGCGGCCAGCAGCAGCGGGTGGCGATCGCCCGGGCCCTGGCGATGCAGCCGAAGCTGATGCTCTTCGACGAGCCGACCAGCGCGCTGGACCCGGAGCTGGTGGGCGAGGTCCTGGACGTGATGAAGGACCTGGCCCGCGACGGCATGACGATGATCGTGGTGACCCACGAGATCGGCTTCGCCCGGGAGGTCGGCGACTCGCTGATCTTCATGGACGGCGGCGTGGTGGTGGAGTCCGGCAACCCCCGCGAGGTGATCGCGAACCCCCGCCACGAGCGGACCAAGTCCTTCCTGGCGAAGGTGCTCTGATCGGCGCCCCGGCGCGGGCGGACGCCCGCGCCGGGGACGTGCCGGTGTCCCGGGTTGTCACAGCCGCGGACTAGAGTCGCCTGCGTGACAGCTACGACGCCGCGCCTGCTCCTCGTCGACGGACACTCCCTGGCATACCGGGCGTTCTTCGCCCTGCCGGTCGAGAACTTCTCCACCACGACGGGCCAGCCGACAAACGCCGTCTACGGCTTCACCTCCATGCTGATCAACGTGCTGCGCGACGAGCGGCCGACCCACATCGTCGTCGCCTTCGACGTCTCCCGCCACTCGTTCCGCACCGACCGGTACGCCGAGTACAAGGCGGGCCGCAGCGAGACCCCGGCCGACTTCAAGGGCCAGGTCAGCCTGGTCAAGGAGGTGCTGGCCGCGCTGCAGATCCCGGTGGTGGAGAGGGAGGGCTACGAGGCCGACGACGTCATCGCCACCCTCGCCTGCCAGGCCCGCGACCAGGGCATGTCGGTGCTGATCACCTCCGGCGACCGGGACGCCTTCCAGCTCGTCGACGACAACATCACGGTGCTCTACCCGCGTAAGGGCGTCTCCGACCTGGCCCGGATGGACCCTGCGGCCGTCGAGGCGAAGTACGGCGTCGGCCCGCAGCGCTACCGCGACCTGGCCGCCCTGGTCGGCGAGACCAGCGACAACCTCCCCGGCGTGCCGGGCGTGGGGCCGAAGACGGCCGCGAAGTGGATCAACCTGTACGGCGGGGTCGAGGGGGTCGTGGCCCGGGCCGACGAGATCAAGGGCAAGGCCGGCGAGAGCCTGCGCGAGCGGCTGGCCGACGTGATCCGCAACTACGAGATCAACTGCCTGGTCTCCGACCTGGAGCTGCCGCTCCGCCCCGAGGCCGCGCGCTGGGAGGGCTGGGACCGGGAGGCCGTGCACCAGGTCTTCGACACCCTCGAGTTCCGTATCCTGCGCGACCGGCTCTACCAGTACCTGGAGGCCGTCGAGCCGGAGGCCGAGTCCGGGTTCGACCTGGCCGGCGAGGTGCTCACCGAGCCCGGGGCGCTGGCCGGCTGGCTCGCCGCGCACGCGGCCGGCGCCCCGGTCGGGCTGGCGGTCAAGCTCGACACCGGCGTCAACCGGCGGCACACCGCCGCGGTGCTCGGCCTGGCGCTGGCCACCGCCGGCGGCGCGGCGGCCTGGGTCGACCCGGCCCGCCTGGAGGCGGCCGACGAGGCGGCGCTGGCCGGCTGGCTCGCCGACCCGGCGCGGCCCAAGGTGCTGCACGACAGCAAGCCGGCGGTGCTCGCGTTCGCCGCGCACGGCTGGGCGCTGGAGGGGATCGCCCGCGACACCCAGATCGCGGCCTACCTGGCCCGCCCCGACCAGCGGTCCTACGACCTGACCGACCTGGCGCTGCGCTACCTGCACCGGGAGCTGCGGGTCGACGTCCCCGACACCGGCCAGCTCACCTTCGAGGGGCTGGGCGGCGACGGCGAGGCCGAGCAGAACCTGATGCTCCAGGCCCGGGCTACCCTCGACCTGGCCGACGCGATCGACGCGGAGCTGTCCCGCGACGGCGAGCAGTCGGCCCGGCTGATGGCCGGGGTGGAGCTGCCGCTGATGCGGGTCCTCGCCGGCATGGAGCGGGTCGGCATCGCCGCCGACACCGACTACCTGCACGAACTGGAGGCGCACTTCGCCGGCGAGGTGAAGGCCGCCGCGCAGGGCGCGTACGCCGAGATCGGGCGCGAGTTCAACCTCGGCTCGCCCAAGCAGCTCCAGGAGATCCTCTTCGGCGAGCTGAACCTGCCCAAGACCAAGAAGATCAAGACCGGCTACACGACGGACGCCGACGCCCTCCAGTGGCTCTACGCGCAGAACCCGCACCCGGTGCTGGCGCACCTGCTGCGCCACCGCGACGTGGCCAAGCTGAAGTCGACCGTCGACGGCCTGCTCAAGTCGGTCTCCGACGACGACCGCATCCACACCACGTTCAACCAGACCGTGGCGGCCACCGGCCGGCTCTCCTCCACCGAGCCCAACCTGCAGAACATCCCGATCCGCACGGCCGAGGGCCGGCGGATCCGCCGGGCCTTCGTGGTGGGGCAGGGGTACGACTGCCTGCTCACCGCCGACTACAGCCAGATCGAGATGCGGATCATGGCGCACCTGTCGTCGGACGACGCGCTGATCGAGGCGTTCAACTCCGGTCACGACTTCCACGCCGCCACCGCCTCCTCCGTGTTCGGGGTGCCGGTGGCGGAGGTCACCGCCGACCAGCGGCGCAAGATCAAGGCGATGAACTACGGCCTGGCGTACGGGCTGAGCGCGTTCGGCCTGTCCCAGCAGCTCGGGATCACCGCCGAGGAGGCGCGCGGGCTGATGGAGAACTACTTCGCCGGCTTCGGCGGGGTCCGCGACTACCTCAACGAGGTCGTCGCCCGGGCCCGGCACGACGGCTACACCTCCACCGTCCTGGGCCGCCGGCGGTACCTTCCCGACCTGGTCAGCGACAACCGGCAGCGCCGGGAGATGGCCGAGCGGATGGCGCTGAACGCCCCGATCCAGGGCTCGGCCGCCGACATCATCAAGGTCGCCATGCTGCACGTCGACGCGGCGCTGCGCGCCGCCGGCCTGCGCTCGCGGATGCTGCTCCAGGTGCACGACGAGCTGGTCTTCGAGGTGGCCCCGGGCGAGCGGGAGGTCCTGGAGGCGCTGGTGCGCAAGGAGATGGGCGGGGCGTACCCGCTGTCGGTGCCGCTGGAGGTCTCCGTCGGCGAGGGCCGCGACTGGAACAGCGCCGACCACTGACGCTGCGCCGGCCGGCGCAGCGACCGGCCGCCGCGCACCGGGGCCGCGGCCCGTTCACTTGAGCGGGTCGTGGCCCCAGTTCATCAGCGACCACCGCCACTTCGTGTCGCGCACGGCCCCGGACGGGCGTTGCGCCATGTGCCGGCGGACGTACCCGACGACCTTGCGCATGTGCTGGTAGTCGGCCTCGGAGAGCTCGGCCCGTCTGCGTCGCAGCAGGTTGATGATCTTCCGGCCGGACTCGTGCCCGACCGATTCGCCGCCGCCCGCCCGGCCGCCCCGGCGCCAGCCGACCTGCTTCGACTCGTCGGTCTCCAGCCACGTCGACAGCTCGCCCGGCCTCATGTTCACGGCCTCGGTGAACTCCCGGTAGGTGTCGCGTCCCCGCTCAGCCCTGCTCACGGCGCAGCACCTCCGGCCGGTGGGCGACGTCCCGCCCCGAGTCGTCGTTGCGGATGCGGTACTGCGGCTCGTCCTGCGACGCGTTCACGGTGTGCCCGCGCACGTGCGTCCGCTCGGTCAGTTCCTCCTGTACCACCCCGTGGGCCCGACCGCTGTGGCTGGCCCAGGAGACGTGGTCACCCCTGCGAAACTTCTTCTCGGCCATGCCGTGCGGGTACCCCCTCGGCGCGGCCGGAAACGACGCCGCCCCGTTCGGGTGGCGCCCGGCCCGGGGGTACGGCTGCGCCACCGCGCGCCCCGCTGCGCCACCGCGCGCCCCGCTGCGGCGCGGCCGGCGGCCGGCTCAGTCCGCCGGCTTCTCGGCCACGAAGATGGCGGTGCCGGGGAAGAGCCGGCCGCGCAGCGGGCTCCACTGTCCCCAGATCCCCTCGTGTCCCTCCGGCCACTCCGGCTCCACCAGGTCGACCAGCCGGAACCCGGCACCGACCAGCTCGCGGATCCGGTCGCCGAGGGTGCGGTGCTGCTCGACGTACGTCGCCGCCCCGGACGCGTCCTGCTCCACGTACGGGGAGCGGTCGAAGTACGAGTGCACGGCCGTCAGGCCGCCCTGGCCCGGGTCGTCGAGGAAGACCCAGCGCATCGGGTGGGTCACCGAGAACACCCAACGGCCGCCGGGCCGCAGTACCCGGTACACCTCGCGCATCACCGCCGCCGAGTCGGCCACGAACGGGATCGCCCCGAACGCCGTGCACGCGGTGTCGAACGCCGCGTCCGCGAAGGGCAGTGCGAGCGCGTCGGCCTGCACCAGCGGTACCCGGACACCCGAGCGGTCGGCGGCGGCCGTCGCGTGCCGCAGCATGCCGGCGGAGAGGTCCAGCGCGACCGGCCTCGCCCCCGCCGTGGCCAGCCAGCGGGCGGCAGCCGCCGCCCCGGCGCCCACCTCCAGCACCCGCCGTCCGGCGACGTCGCCGAGCAGCCGGACATCGGCCTCCCGCAGCCCCTCGGGGCACCAGACGAACTCCACGTCGCCGAGGAACGCGCCGTGCTCGGCCTGGTAGTCGTCGGCGTCCGCGTCCCACCAGCCGCGGTTGGCCCGGCGGCTCTCCGCGTCGGTGACCGGGCGCCGCAGCACGCCGGGCGGGTCGGCGTGGTCGGCGTAGGTGGCGCTACCCGCCCGGTCGTCGGTCATCGCGGCAGTCTAGTGGCCATCCCGGCCGCTCCCCGGTTCCGCGCCGTGGCCGGCCCGGCGCCCGGAGCGGCACCCGCCTCCCGGACGACCGGCCCGGCCCCAGGCGGTGCCAGGTCGCGGTCGGGTTCGCGTGCCAGGTCGCGGCCCGTCGCGGTGGTCCGCGGGTGGCGCGGAGCCGGCCGGCCGCGCAAAGCGCCGCTTGTCGGGACGTAAGTGACGGTGCACCGCGAAAGCGGGCTGGATCACTTACCCCGGGGCTTGCACGCTGTGGTAATGCACACGGTAGGCTAGACGATGCGCTCGCGGGTCGCGTGCCTCGGCAGGGAGAAGGCGTGCGGTCGACGGAGTCACAGACGGAGTCACATCAGGATCTCATTCAGCGATCATGCGGTGTGCCCGGCGACGGATCCGCTGGCGCGAACAGGTCACCGCGACACCAGCCTGCTGTGACAACCCATCCGACCGGAGCAACCGCCCACATGACGAGCAGCATCGAGGCCCCCTCGAGCGCCACCCGGGTCACCCACGACGATCTCGGTTCCGAGGAGGCTTTCCTCGCCGCGATCGACGAGACCATCAAGTACTTCAACGACGGCGACATTGTCGAAGGCACCGTCGTCAAGGTCGATCGGGACGAGGTCCTGCTCGACATCGGCTACAAGACCGAGGGTGTCATCCCCTCTCGTGAGTTGTCGATCAAGCACGACGTGGACCCGGCCGAGGTCGTTTCGGTCGGTGACCACATCGAGGCCCTGGTCCTCCAGAAGGAGGACAAGGAGGGTCGTCTGATCCTCTCCAAGAAGCGGGCGCAGTACGAGCGGGCCTGGGGCACGATCGAGAAGATCAAGGACGAGGACGGCGTCGTCCGCGGCTCGGTCATCGAGGTCGTCAAGGGTGGTCTCATCCTCGACATCGGGCTCCGCGGCTTCCTGCCCGCGTCCCTGGTCGAGATGCGGCGGGTGCGCGACCTGCAGCCGTACGTCGGCCGCGAGCTCGAAGCCAAGATCATCGAGCTGGACAAGAACCGCAACAACGTGGTCCTGTCCCGCCGGGCCTGGCTGGAGCAGACGCAGTCCGAGGTGCGCACCGAGTTCCTCAACAAGCTGCAGAAGGGCCAGGTCCGCAAGGGCGTCGTGTCCTCGATCGTCAACTTCGGCGCGTTCGTCGACCTGGGTGGCGTGGACGGCCTGGTGCACGTCTCGGAGCTGTCCTGGAAGCACATCGACCACCCGTCCGAGGTCGTCGAGGTCGGCCAGGAGGTCGAGGTCGAGGTCCTGGACGTCGACCTGGACCGCGAGCGGGTCTCGCTGTCGCTGAAGGCGACCCAGGAGGACCCGTGGCGGCAGTTCGCCCGCACCCACGCGATCCAGCAGATCGTGCCGGGTAAGGTCACCAAGCTGGTGCCGTTCGGCGCCTTCGTCCGGGTGGACGACGGCATCGAGGGCCTGGTCCACATCTCCGAGCTGGCCGAGCGCCACGTGGAGATCCCGGAGCAGGTCGTCCAGGTCGGCTCCGAGGTCATGGTCAAGGTCATCGACATCGACCTGGAGCGCCGCCGGATCTCGCTGTCGCTCAAGCAGGCCAACGAGGGCTTCGTCGAGGGCGAGGAGCACTTCGACCCGACCCTCTACGGCATGGCCGCGACCTACGACACCGAGGGCAACTACATCTACCCGGAGGGCTTCGACCCGGAGACGGGCGAGTGGCTCGAGGGGTACGACAAGCAGCGCGAGACCTGGGAGAACCAGTACGCCGAGGCCCGTCAGCGCTGGGAGGCCCACACCAAGCAGGTGCAGACCTCCCGCGCCGCCGACGCCGAGGCTGCTGCCAACCCGGCTCCGGCCGTGTCCGGCGGCGGCACCACCACCTCGACCAGCTCGGCCCCGAGCCGGCAGGCCGAGGAGCCGGCCGGCACCCTGGCCACCGACGAGGCGCTCGCCGCTCTGCGGGAGAAGCTCGCCGGCGGCAAGTGACCCGCTGACGACGACGGGCCCCGTCCCCGCCGATCCGGTTCCACCGGGTCGATCGGGGGCGGGGCCCTCGCCGTGCACCGGCGGTGAACCGTGCACCGGCCCGTGCGGCGTGCCCGGTCCATGTCCCTTGTCCGTGCCTGCCCGTGCCCGTGCCTGCCCGTGTCCGTGCCTGCCCGTGTCCGTGCCTGCCCGCGTCGCTCGGTCCGGCCGACCGGGGCCGGCCCGGTCCAGGATCCGGTGGCATCCGGTCCGCGGCGAGGCCACCGGATCCCTGGGTCGAGCAGAATCACGGGCCATCGCCGGTGTCGGTACCCGGCGTCGGCACCGGTCGCCGAGCCGGGTTTGGCTCGGCGCGCGGGATCCGGTTGACTGGTCCGGTGTTGATGGTGGGACTGACCGGCGGAATCGCGTCCGGCAAGAGCGCTGTCTCGGCGCGGCTGGCCGCGCTCGGCGCAGTGGTGATCGACTCGGACCGGCTCTCCCGGGAGGTGGTCGCCCCGGGCAGCGGGGGACTGGCGGAGATCGTCGCCGCCTTCTCCGACCAGGTGCTCGGCCCCGACGGCGCACTGGACCGGGCCGCCCTCGGTGCGGTGGTGTTCGCCGACGAGGCGGCCCGCCGCCGGCTGGAGGCGATCACCCATCCCCGGATCCGGGCGCGGAGCGCCGCGCTCGTCGCGGCGGCGGCCCCGGACGCGGTCGTCGTCAACGACGTGCCGCTGCTGGTCGAGGTCGGGCTGGCGCCGACGTACCACCTCGTGGTCGTGGTGCAGACGGAGGTCTCGATCCGGCTGGCCCGGCTGGCGCGCGGCCGGGGCATGGACCGGGCGGAGGCCGAGCGGCGGATCGCCACGCAGGCCGACGACGCCCGCCGCCGGGCGGCGGCCGACGTGGTGCTGTCCAACGACGGCACCCTCGACGAGCTGCACGCCGCGGTGGACCGGTTGTGGCGGGACCGGCTGCTGCCGTACGAGGCGAACGTGCGCGACGGGCGCGCGGTCCGGCCCGAGCGGGTGCGGCTGACCGACCCCGACCCCACCTGGCCCCAGCAGTACGCCCGGCTGGCCGCCCGGATCCGGCACGCGATCGCCCCCGCCGACCTGCGGATCGACCACATCGGGTCGACCGCCGTGTCCGGCCTGGCGGCCAAGGACGTCATCGACATCCAGCTCACGGTGTCGAACCTGGCCGAGGCGGACGGTTCGCTGGCGGACCGCCTCGCAACCGCGGGGTTTCCCCGGGTGCCCGGCCAGTGGTGGGACACTCCCCGGCCGGCGGGCAGCGACCGGTGGGAGAAGCGTCTGCACGGCAGCGCCGACCCGGGCCGGCCGGTGAACCTGCACCTGCGGCCGGAGGGTTCGCCCGGCTGGCGCTACGCCCTGCTGATGCGGGACCACCTGCGCGCGGACCCGGACCAGCGGGCGGCGTACCTGGCGGTCAAGCGGGAGTTGGCGGCCAGCGCGCCGGACACCGTCACGTACACCACCGCCAAGGACCCGTGGTTCGACGAGGAGCACCACCGCGCCGAGGAGTGGGCCGCGCAGACCGGCTGGCGGCCCTGACCCGTCGTTCCGGGCCGCCCGACGGGGTCCGCCTGGGCGATGGGGGAGCAGTGCGGCGACGGACCGTCAGCGCCGCGGCTCGCGGGCGGACGGGACGGGCGACGGCAGCGCCGGCACCCGCCCCGGCACGAGGTCGAGCTGGGCGTACGTGCCGAGCCGGGTGCGCAGCTCCAGCCGGCGGAGCAGGCCGGCCCGGTCGGTCCAGTAGCGCAGCCGGCCGGGCCGGGCGTCCACCTCGATGACGTCGACGGTCCGGTCGGCGAGGCGGTCCCCACGGATCCGGGTGGCTGGCCGGGGCGTACCGGCCGTCGAGCCGGCCCGCAGCGCGACGGCCAGCAGCGCGTCGACGTCGTCGCCCCCGGTCCCGTCGCGTTGCCAGGTGTACCCGGTGCGTGGGGGCGGTAGCGGCGGTGCGACGAGGCTGTCCTCGGCGTACGGCGCCGACCAGACCCCGGTGGCGTCGTAGCGGCGCAGGGTCTGCCCGACGGGCGCGTCGCGTGCGCCGACCGACAGGTACGCCGCCCGCTCGGTCCAGCTGATCCAGCCGGTGCCGCGCAGGGTGACGCCTGGGGCGACGGGCGCGGTGAGGGTCGCGGTGGCGCCACCCTCGGCGCGTGTCCGGGCCGCCGTTCGCGCGAACCGGTCCTCCTCGGGGCCGGTGAGCGCTCGGGGCAGCCCCGCCCGGCCGCCCAGCGCCGCCACCGGCCACAGCATCGGCCGGTTGGCCCGTTGCAGCTCCAGCGTCACCGGCACGCCGCCGGGCAGTCGTCCCTCCAACCGGTGCAGCCGGGCGTCCCGGTCGATCCACCAGCGCGCGGCCCCGTCGAGGAGCGCGGTGCCGGCGGGCCGCGCGGCTGCGGCCGGCAGGCTCACCGCCGGGCCGGGCCAGCCCGCCGTGCCGGGCGGGTGGGAGACGGTGCGGGCCGACGTGGCGGTCGCCCCCCGGGGGGAGCGGCGTTCCGTCGCACCGGTCGCACCGGTTGCCCGGGTCGCTCGGGGCGCAGCGGTTGCCTGGGGCGCTCGGGGCGCGCCGGTTGTCCGGGCGGTGCCGGTTGTCCGGGTCGTTCGGGGCGCGCCGGTTGTCCGGGACGCGCCGGGGGAGGCGGTGCGGGCGGCTGGGCCGCTGGGCGTGCCCGACGTGGCAGGTCGACCGCCTCCCGGGGCGTCCTGGCGTCCTCGCCGGCCGGCGTCGTCGGGCAGCGGGGCCTGGAGCACGTCCACCGGCTGCCCGCCCGCCTCGGCCCGGGCCAGCCACCGGGCGGTACCGGCAGGGAACGCCCCGGCGGGCTCGGTTCGCGACGCGGCGAGCGCGAAGATCAGGTCGAGGGCGGGGCGCAGGGGCTGGTCGACGGGCCGGTCGGCGATCCGCCATCCGTCGACCGGGGGCACCAGCGGCGGGGGTGCCGGGGCCGGCACCGCCGTGGGGTCGGGCCGGGTCATCAGCAGCCCGGGGGTGGCCTGGAGCAGGCCCCGGCCCGGCCCGGCACCCGGGCCGCCGACGTCCAGGTAGGCCAGCGGCCGGGACCAGTCCACCCAGCCCACCACGTCGGTGCGGGCGGCGGCGGTGCCGATCGTGATCCGCAGGCCGGAGCGGACGTCCCGGTGGTTGGTGACCCGCACGGCGGCGAGCCGCTCCGCCTCGGCGGGGGTCAGTGGCCGGGCCGGTTCCGCGGCCGTCGGCGCCCAGGTCAGCAGACCGGCGGCCAGGCCCACGGCGGAGGCGACGGCAATCACACCGAGGACGACCACGGTGGTACGCCGACGCCCGTCGTCGCGCCGGCCGGGCCCGGCGCCGGCGCCCGGTCCGGTCGGGTTCCGGTCGGGTCCGGCGCCGGTTGCCGGAGGACGACGGTCCAGGCCGGGTACGGCGGTGGCGCCCGGCCTGCGCGGCATCCGGTCGGGTCCGGCGCCGGCACCCGGTGGGCGACGGTCCCGGTCGGGTCGGGGCGTCGGCGCGGGGGAGTTGTCCACGGCAGGATGAACGTCCGGCGCGCGTGACAGGTGACGCCCGAATCGCCCCCTGTCGGGGGCGCTCGCGGCGGCCGGTCTGCGCATCGCGCGACCACCTCGGGTGCGCACGCCGGTGATGTCCGGGTGCTGCGACCCCCTGTGCCGGGGGCGTGTCGGCCGTTGTGGCCAGGCCGCCGGCCCGGACGGCCGCCGCGAGCGGCCTACGGCCCATACCCTAGCGTGGTGAGATGTGCCACACAATGCGAATATTGAAGCCGATCACTGACTCACGGTAGTCGCCGCAGCGTGTCGGACCCCCGGCGTACCGTTGGGGTCATGGCGCTCGACATTCCCCGACTCGACGGCCGCTTCCAGGTGGTCAGCGAGTTCCAGCCGGCCGGCGACCAGCCGGCAGCCATCGACGACCTGGAGCGCCGGGTGCGGCGTGGCGACCGCAACACCGTCCTGCTCGGCGCGACCGGCACGGGAAAGAGCGCCACCACGGCCTGGCTCATCGAGCGGTTGCAGCGCCCGACCCTGGTGCTCGCCCCCAACAAGACGCTCTGCGCCCAGTTGGCGAAGGAGTTCGGCGAGCTGCTGCCGCACAACGCGGTGGAGTACTTCGTCTCCTACTACGACTACTACCAGCCTGAGGCGTACATTCCGCAGACCGACACCTACATCGAGAAGGACTCCTCGATCAACGAGGAGGTCGAGCGGCTGCGGCACTCGGCGACCATGTCGCTGCTCACCCGCCGCGACGTGGTCGTGGTGGCCACGGTCTCGGCGATCTACGGCCTGGGCACCCCGGAGGAGTATCTCGACCGGGCCGTCCGGGTCGCCGTCGGGCAGGAGCTCGACCGCGACCAACTGCTGCGTCGCCTCGTCGACATCCAGTACACCCGCAACGACATGTCCTTCCAGCGGGGCACGTTCCGGGTGCGCGGCGACACGCTGGAGATCATCCCGGCGTACGAGGAGTTGGCCGTCCGGGTCGAGCTGTTCGGCGACGAGGTGGAGAAGCTCTACTACCTCAACCCGCTCACCGGTGACGTGGTGCGTGAGGTCGACAGCTTGATGATCTTCCCGGCCACGCACTACGCCGCCGGCCCGGAGCGGATGGAGCGGGCCACCCGCGACATCGAGACCGAGCTGGCCGAGCGGCTCGCCGAGCTGGAGCGGCAGGGCAGGCTGCTGGAGGCGCAGCGGCTGCGGATGCGCACCACCTACGATCTGGAGATGATGCGTCAGGTCGGCTTCTGCTCCGGCATCGAGAACTACTCCATGCACATCGACGGGCGGCTGCCCGGCAGCCCGCCGCACTGCCTGCTCGACTACTTCCCGGACGACTTCCTCACGGTCATCGACGAGTCGCACGTGACGATCCCCCAGATCGGCGGCATGTACGAGGGCGACGCCTCCCGCAAGCGGATGCTCATCGACCACGGCTTCCGGCTGCCCAGCGCCGCCGACAACCGGCCGCTACGCTTCGACGAGTTCCTGGAGCGGGTCGGCCAGCTGGTCTTCCTCTCCGCCACCCCCGGGCCGTGGGAGCTGGAGCGCGCCCAGGGCGAGTTCGTCGAGCAGGTGATCCGCCCGACCGGCCTGATCGACCCCGAGGTGGTGGTGAAGCCCACCAGGGGCCAGATCGACGACCTCATGCACGAGATCAAGCTGCGCACCGAGCGCGACGAGCGGGTGCTGGTCACCACGCTGACCAAGAAGATGGCCGAGGACCTTTCCGACTACCTGTTGGAGAACGGCATCCGGGTGCGCTACCTGCACTCCGAGGTGGACACCCTGCGCCGGGTGGAGCTGCTGCGCGAGCTGCGCAAGGGCGACTACGACGTGCTGGTCGGCATCAACCTGCTCCGAGAGGGCCTCGACCTGCCCGAGGTGTCCCTCGTGGCGATCCTCGACGCCGACAAGGAGGGCTTCCTGCGCAGCGGCCGGTCGTTGATCCAGACCATCGGCCGGGCCGCCCGGAACGTCTCCGGCCAGGTGCACATGTACGCAGACAAGATCACTCCGTCGATGGCGGAGGCGATCGAGGAGACCAACCGGCGCCGGGACAAGCAGATCGCCCACAACGAGGCACACGGCATCAGCCCCGAGCCGCTGCGCAAGAAGATCCACGACATCCTCGACGACATCTACCGGGAGGCGGAGGACACCGAGACCTCCCGGGTCGGCGGGGCGGCGCGGCAGCTCTCCCGGGGCAAGGCGCCGGTCAAGGAGACCCGCAGCCGCAGCCGGATCGGCGCGGCGGGCCCGTCCCGCGAGGGGATGGCCCGGGCCGACCTGGCCCAGCTCATCCAGGAACTCAACGACCAGATGCTGGCCGCCGCCCGGGAGTTGCAGTTCGAGCTGGCCGCCCGCATCCGCGACGAGGTCGCCGACCTCAAGAAGGAGCTACGGGGGATGGACGCGGCTGGCGTGAAGTGACCGAGCCCCCTGCGCCCGCGCGCCGTTCGACACCGACCACGCCCGGGACTGCGCCGCCCGGCCCCGGCGGGCAACGTCTCGTCGTTCGGCACCTACCGCCCCTGACATCGGCGGATGCGGGCGGCGGCCACGGGCGAGACACCCGTGCCCGTTGCGGACGGCGAGCAAGGTATTGCAGAGTGTGATCGATCTGCGTACTCTCCGTCCTGGGAGGCGGGGATGCCGTTGCCAACGAGTCCGGTGATTCGACGTGCGCGACTCGGTGCCGAGTTGCGCCAGCTACGCAGGCGGGAGGAACTCACCCTTGAGCAGGTGTGCGAGCGGCTGGGCTGGGCGTCGACCTCCAAGCTGTCCCGCATCGAGCTGGGCCAGAGCCGACCGGATCTCGCCGACGTGCTCGACCTGCTGGACGTCTACCGGGTCGCCGCCGAGGAACGCGACGCACTGATCGTCATCGCCCGGGACGCGGCCACCGGTCGCGGCTGGTGGAAGACGCTCGGCGGGATGGGCGAGCGCCAGCGCGCGTACGCCGAGCTGGAGGCCGGGGCGGCGACCGTGGTGGAGTACCAGCCGGCCGTCGTGCCGGGCCTGTTGCAGACCCCGGCGTACGCCCAACTGTGTCTCGGGGGCGCCCGGCGGCTGCACCCCGACGTCGACGTGGAGGCCGACGTGCGGGCCCGACTGGTCCGGCAGGAGGTTCTGCACCGCGCCGAGCCGCCGCGCTACACGGCCCTGTTGGAACTCACCGCCTGCGACCCGGTCGGGGTGCCGGCCGGAGTCTGGCGCGAGCAGCTCCGCCACCTGGTCGTCCTGTCCCGCAAGCCGAACGTGACGATCAGGGTGATGCCGCCCGGCGTCACGACCGGCGGCGCCCACCCGCTGACCCCGTTCTCCCGGTACTCCTTCCCCGACCCGGCAGACCCCCGCACGGTGATGATCGAGGCGTTGACCACCGACGTCCGGCTGGTCACCGCCGCCGACCTCGCCTGGTACGACGCGGTGGTCGACCGGCTGCTCGACGCCGCCCTCTCGGCGGCCGAGACGACGGCGCTGCTGACCCGGCTGGCCGACGACCCGGCGCTGCCGTCGTCGACCGGTCCGGGCGGCCACCCGCTGGCCTCCGGGGTGCGGCCGGAGGCGGTGCCGGTGCTGCCCCGGCCCCGGCCGCCGCAGGACTGAACCCGCCCCGACCCCGGCCGCCACAGGGCTGGGCCCGGCGCGGGCGCCCACCGGTGGTGGGCGCGCGGCTCACTGGTGCCGGTTGAAACCGCTCGCGGAGTCGATCACCTGGTCGACCAGCGACTATCGCCGCGCGCCCACCGGGCCCGGCGGCCCCGAGCCCGCCGGGACCGGTGGCCGACGCGTCAGGCGCACAATAGGCGAGGGGTACGACATCGACGATCGACCGGTGTGGGCGGGGCGCTGCGACCGACCGCTGCGGGCGGGCGTACCCGGTGCTGCCGGTGCCGCTCAGGCCGGGACGTCGACGAAGTGCTCGACCAGCGGCGGACCGGCGAAGTGCGGGCCGATCAGCTCCCGCCACCGGGTGAACCGCTCGGTGCCCCGGAAGTTCGCCTCGTGCGCCTCGACGGAGTCCCACTCGACCAGCAGCACGAACCGCGACGGCGACTCGACGCCGCGGGTCATCCGCACCGAGCGGCAGCCCGGCGTCGTGGCGAGGATCTCGTGACCCCGCGCGTACGCGGCGGTGAACGCGTCCTCATGTCCGGGCGTCACGTCGATGAGCGCGACCTCAAGCACCATGCCCCCGAGCCTGCCACGTCCCCGGCCGGCCCGGACGACGCGGGCTGACCGTCCCGCCAACCGGACGCACCCCCGCCCGCCCCGCCCGCCAAGACGTGCAAATTCACGGAATGAGTGGCCTCGGACCGCCGCATGGCCACTCGTTCCGTGAATTTGCAGGAGGATCTTGGTCGCCGGAGGCGGGGCGGCAGCGGGTCGGGCGTGGGTGGGGTGGTCTCCTAGGAAGGTCTGTCGGTAGAGACTTCCGTCACGACGGGCGTGGTGGGATCGTCGATGTGCGGACCCGAAGATGCGGTCGGAGGCCTCGATGGTGAAGAATGGCGACGAAGGAGGGGAGTATTCCCCCGCGACGGAGTCGTCAGCACGGTCGACCACCGGCCCCCGGTGGCGCGACCCGGCTCCGTCGGTCACCGGTCCACTCGTGGGCCGGTGGCGGAAGAGACCTCCGACAGTCACCAGTGTCCGCGTTGCCGCACCCCGCCCGCCCGCACGGGGCGTACGGTGTGCCCGACGCCGCGTGTCTGCCGGAGGATTGGATTGAACGTGTCCGGATTGGTGTGGGCGGGGACCCTCGTCGCACTGACAGCGGTCCTGGTCGTCGACCTGTTGATCATCGGTCGTCGGCCACACGAGCCGAGCATCCGCGAGTCGAGCCTCTGGGTCGGCTTCTACGTCGGGCTGGCCCTGATCTTCGGCGTGGGGCTCTGGCTCACCGCCGGCCCCGGCGTGGCCGGTGAGTTCTACACCGGTTGGCTCACCGAGTACAGCCTCTCGGTGGACAACCTCTTCGTCTTCGTGATCATCATGGCCCGCTTCGGGGTGCCCCGGCAGTACCAGCAGAAGGTGCTGCTCGTCGGCATCGTGCTGGCACTGGTCATGCGCGGCGGGTTCATCGCCGCCGGCGCGGCGCTGATCTCGCAGTTCTCCTGGGTCTTCTACCTGTTCGGCGCGTTCCTCATCTACACGGCGATCAACTTCTTCCGCCAGGGTGAGCCGAGCGAGGACGACTTCTCCGAGAACCTGCTGATCCGGTGGAGCCGGCGGGCGCTGCCGATCTCCCGGGACTACGACGGCGCGAAGATGACCACGCACGAGGGCGCTCGCCGACTGTTCACCCCGATGCTGGTCGTCATGATCGCGATCGGCACCACCGACCTGATCTTCGCGCTGGACTCGATCCCGGCGATCTTCGGTATCACCCAGGAGCCGTACCTGGTCTTCACCGCGAACGTGTTCGCGTTGATGGGGCTGCGCCAGCTCTACTTCCTGCTGGGCGGGCTGCTGGACCGGCTGGTCTACCTGACTGTCGGGTTGTCCGTGGTGCTCGGATTCATCGGCGTGAAGCTGGTGCTGGAGGCCCTGGCGGACAACAACCTGCCGTTCGTCAACGGTGGGGAGCCGGTGGGCTGGGCCCCGCACATCCCGATCTGGCTCTCCCTGGTGGTCATCCTCGGCACCCTGCTGGTGGCGACCGTGGCCAGCCTGATCAAGTCGGCCCGGGACCGGCGGCGCGAGCTGGCCGGCGCCCGAGGCTGACGGCCCAACCCCGACGAGGCTCAACCGCTCGAACGGC
The DNA here is from genome assembly GCF_003434305.1 of Micromonospora sp. MW-13. Taxonomy (GTDB): domain Bacteria; phylum Actinomycetota; class Actinomycetes; order Mycobacteriales; family Micromonosporaceae; genus Micromonospora. The sequence continues at coordinate 27,544 of NZ_QKKX01000043.1, read as the reverse complement.
AACCGAAGCGCGCTCCCGGTACCGGGAGCGCGCTTCGCGGCTGAACCGGGCCGGTCGGGTGAGGCTCCGGTGGAGTCGTGGCGCCGGGCCGGGCGATTGCGGGTCAGGCCAGGTGCACGCCGACGGGTCAGACCCGGTGCACGCCGACCAGGGTGGCGGTCCGGTCGGCCGGCATCACCTCCTCCAGCACCCGTCGGTGCTGGTAGCAGGCGTGCAGCAGGCGCCGGTCCGCGTCGGCGTCCGGCTCGGCGCTGACGAAGCCGATGTGGTGGATCCGCCGGCCGGGCCGGGCGAAGAAGTACAGGTCGCCGGGCCGCTCGGCACCCAGCGGCAGCGGGGTGGTCGCCAGGGCCTGGTCGGCGGCGTCGCGGGGCAGCAGCACGCCGAACCGCCGCCAGGCCAGGTGCACCAGGCCGGAGCAGTCGATCCCGTACGCCGACACCCCGCCCCAGACGTAGATCACGTCGCGCAGCCGGGTGGCGACGGCCAGCACGTCCCGGGCGGGCGGGGGCTCGGTGGGCAGGGGCACGAGGTGGTTGTCGGGCAGCCAGAGCGGCCGGTCGTGCCCGGGGGCGTGCACGGGGCGCCAGCCGTCGGCCGGCGGGCCCGCCGGGGCCAGCCGGGTGCCGAGGACGACGCCGGCGACGACCGGCTCGCCGGCCGGGGCGGCCCGCAGGGCGGTGACGGTCGCGTCGACGACCCAGGGGGCGGCCTCCCCCCGCGGGTCGTCGGCCGCCAGGGGAGCGAGCTGGGCGGTCGGCAGCCAGCCCGGGTAGCCGCGCGGGTCCAAGGTCGCGGCGGGCTGCTCGACGGCCACCACGTGCGCCCAGCCGTCCGGGCGCAGCGTGGTGACCAGCACCCGTTCCCCGAACAGCAGTTGGCTCAGGACGCAGTCACCCACCTGCTGGTCGGGGTCCATGCCGGAGATCCAGGCGGCGACGTCGGCGTGCGGGTCGAGGGCGGGGCGGTCGACGGGGCGTACCGCCTCGGGGCAGGACCACAGGGTCGCGACCGCGACCCGGACGACGGCCTCGCGGCCCGGTTGCAGTTCCACGTCCACCCCCAGCTCGCGGCGACCCCTGCCGTGACCCTATGAAAAAAAGCGCCAAGCATCAACCATGTGGCTGCATGTTTGCTACAGACACGGAGGTGATGCCGAGACCGGGTGCGTCCGGCAGCAGCACCGTCGCCCCGTCGTACCGGATGCCGCCGCGCACCGGCGACCGGGCCAGCCACCAGGCGGCGTCGAGGTCGGAGACGGCGGTGGTCCGGTACGCGGCCACCAGGCTGGCCGCGGCCCCCAGCCCGACCTGGCTCTCCATCATCGAGCCGACCACGGTGCCGACGCCGTGCGCGGTGGCCAGGTCGAGCAGCGTGCGCGCCGCGTGCAGGCCCCCGCACTTGGCCAGCTTGACGTTGACCATGTCGGCGGCCCGGCGCCGGATCACCTCGACCAGGTCGCGAACCCCGAACACCGACTCGTCGGCCAGGATCGGCACGCCGACCCGGTCGCTGACCCAGGCCAGCCCGTCGAGGTCCCAGCGGGCCACCGGCTGCTCCACCAGCTCCACGTCCAGCCCCGCGTCCTCGATGCCGCGGATCACCCGGACGGCCTCGCGGGGCGTCCAGCCCTGGTTGGCGTCGAGCCGGATCTGCACCTGCGGGCCGACGGCGGCGCGGACCGCGCGGACCCGTTCCAGGTCGCCCGCCGCGTCGGTGCCCACCTTCAGCTTCAGCACGGTGAACCCCTCGGCCCGCCGCTGCCGCGCGGCCGTGGCCAGGTCGGTGGCGTCGCCCGCGGCCAGGGTGACGTCCGTCGGCACCCGCAGGGCCGTGCCGCCGAGCAACCGCACCAGGGGTACGCCGAGCCGGCGCGCGGCCAGGTCGTGCAGCGCGGTGTCCACCGCCGCCTTGGCGGCCTCGTTGCCGACCACCAGGCGCTGCACCTCGGTGCAGCGGGCCACCAGGTCGTCGGCGTCCCGCCCGAGCAGGCCGGGCGCGAGCATCTCCCGGACGCACGCCTCGGCGCCGGCCAGCGACGCCCCGGTCACCTGCCACACCTGCGGCGCCTCGCCGAACCCGGACCGCCCGTCGTCGTCGACCAGCTCCACGATCAGGGTGTCCACGGTGGTGGTACGGCGCAGCGCCGTCACGAACGGGGTGTGCAGGGGTGCGGAAAGCCGGTGGGTGTGTACCGCGGCGATCGTCATGTGCGGCACCCTATACGGCATTGCACGACGACTGGGGAGGCCGGATGACGGGGCAGGACTGGGAGCTGGTGGGCGCGCCGAACGCGCGGGACCTCGGCGGCATGCTGGGCGCGGGCGGGCGGCGGGTGCGAACGGGCCGGTTGATCCGCACCCCGGCGCTGGGCCGGTTGACCGACGAGGACCTGTCGACGCTGGCGCGGATCGCCCCGGCCTGCGTGGTGGACCTGCGCGGCGACTCGGAGATCGTGGCGGCCCCGCCGAACCGGTTGGCCGGTGAGCCCCGGGTGGTGCGCCTGCCGGTGTACGACGCGGCCCACCCGGTGTTCACGGCGGTGTCGGAGGTGCTGCTCGGGCACGACCTGGGCGCGGAGGCGAAGCTGGCCATGCAGGGCAGCCCGGCGGCGATGGCGGGGATCTACCGGTGGTTCGTCACCGGGGAGGCGGCCCGGGCGGGCTTCGGCGCGGCGGCCCGGCTGGCCGCCGACGTGGGGAGCCTGCCGCTGCTGTTCCACTGTTCGGCCGGCAAGGACCGCACGGGCTGGCTGTCGGTGGTCCTGCTCACGGCGGTCGGGGTGGACGAGGCGGCGATTCGGGCCGACTACCTGCGGACCAACTCGCAGACGGAGAGCCTCCGGGAGGTTGTCCTCCAGGCCATGCGGGCCCGGCAGCCGGAGCTGGCGGAGGCGGCGATCCGGCCGCTGATGGAGGTGCGCGGTGCGTACCTGGACGCCGCGTACGACGAGGTCCGGCGGGTGCACGGCTCGTTCGACCGGTACCTGCGCGACGGGCTGGGGCTGACCGACGCGCACCTGGCGGCGCTACGGGACAACCTGCTGGACTGAGGCCGGCACCGGCGGGGCGCGCGCCGGGTCGACCCCGGGTGGGCCCGCCAGCGGGCCCACCCGGGGGGCGGCGGGCTAGCCGGCGGGGCGCAGGTCGTGGCGGGCGGCCCAGGCCCGGGCGGAGATGTCGGCGAGCAGCCGGCAGGCGTCGTCGGTGGGCTCGTCGCCGGTGGCGCCGCCGTCGGCGAGGTCGGTGGTGGTGCAGACCACCAGCACGTACGGCGGGGCGTCGGGCGGGTAGACCACCCCGGCGCCGTGCCGGACGCCGCGTACCCAGCCGTTCTTGTGGGCGATGCGGACCCCTTCGGGTAGCCCGGCGGCGAGGTCCTCGCGGAGCTCCTGGGCGAACAGGACGTCGAGCATGGCGGCGCAGCCGGCGGGGGAGGCGAGCGGGCCGGGCCGGGTCGCCCCGGCGGCCAGCCCGCCGAGCAGGGCCGCCAGGTCGGCGGCGGTGACCAGGTTGGTGATCCCGGCCTCCCGGGCGGCGAAGTCCTCGATGCCGCGCCCGGTGACGCTGTGCCGGGCGCCGGCGAGGGCCCAGGCGTCGGCCACGGCGGGCAGCCCGACGTGGGCGAGGCAGAGGTTGGTGGCCAGGTTGCTGGAGCGCACGATCATCCGCTCGGCGAGCCAGCGCAGGGGCGCGCCGTGGCCTTCCCGCTGCCAGACGGCCTCGTCGTTGTCGTAGTGCCGGGCGCAGGAGAACCGGGGTGTGCCGGGCTGGGCGGAGTCGAACTCGTTGCATACGTCGACGTGGGTGGCCAGGTCGAGGGCGCCGGCCTCGGCCGCCCGGTGCAGGGCCAGCAGCACGGCGACCTTCATGGTGCTGGCCGCGTAGTGGGTGGCGTCGGGGTGGCGGGTCCAGGTGGGGGCGGCGTCGAGCCGGCCCAGGTACGCCGAGATGGTGCCCGGCAGCGGGTCCAGTTGGGCGTCGAGGTCGTCCCAGATCATGCCGGTGACCGTAGCGGATCCGGACGTCCCCGGCGGGCCGGGTGCGGCGCGGGCCGGGAGGTGGTCCCTCCCGGCCCGCGCGGCGCGTGGTGCTCGGCCGTCAGCCGGCGTGCTTGCGGCGGGCCACCGTGCGGGCGCGCTGCGTCTGGTCGAGGACGACCTTGCGGATGCGCACGGCCGCCGGGGTCACCTCGACGCACTCGTCCTCGCGGCAGAACTCCAGGGCCTGCTCCAGGGACAGCCTGCGCGGCGGGATCAGCTTCTCGGTCTCGTCGGAGGTCGAGGCCCGCATGTTGGTGAGCTTCTTCTCCTTGGTGATGTTGACGTCCATGTCGTCGGAGCGGGAGTTCTCGCCGACGATCATGCCCTCGTACACCTCGGTGGTCGGCTCGACGAAGAGCTGGCCGCGCTCCTGAAGGTTGATCATGGCGAACGAGGTGACCGCGCCGGCCCGGTCGGCGACCAGCGAGCCGTTGTTGCGGGTGCGCAGCTCGCCGAACCACGGCTCGTACGACTCGAAGACGTGGTGCAGGATGCCGGTGCCCCGGGTGTCGGTGAGGAACTCGGTGCGGAAGCCGATCAGCCCGCGCGCGGGCACCAGCCACTCCATCCGGATCCAGCCGGTGCCGTGGTTGACCAGCTGCTCCATCCGACCCTTGCGGGTGGCCAGAAGCTGGGTGATGGCGCCCAGGTACTCGTCGGGGGCGTCGATGGTCAGCCGCTCCACCGGCTCGCAGGTCTTCCCGTCGATCTCCCTGGTGACCACCTGCGGCTTGCCGACGGTCAGCTCGTAGGACTCGCGGCGCATCTGCTCGACCAGGATGGCCAGGGCCAGCTCGCCGCGGCCCTGCACCTCCCAGGCGTCGGGCCGTTCGGTGGGCAGCACCCGCAGGGAGACGTTGCCGACCAGCTCCTTGTCGAGGCGGTCCTTGACCATCCGGGCGGTGACCTTGGCGCCCTTGACCCGGCCGACCAGCGGCGAGGTGTTGGTGCCGATGGTCATCGAGATGGCCGGCTCGTCGACGGTGATCAGCGGCAGCGCGACCGGGTTCTCGGCGTCGGCCAGGGTCTCGCCGATCATGATCTCCGGGATGCCGGCGACCGCGATGATGTCGCCCGGTCCGGCCGACTCGGCCGGCTTGCGCTCCAGGCCCTCGGTCATCAGCATCTCGGAGATGCGGACCCGCTGGTTGGTGCCGTCGGTGCGACACCAGGCGACGGTCTGGCCCTTGGCGATGGTGCCCTGTCGGACCCGGCACAGCGCCAGCCGGCCGAGGAACGGCGAGGCGTCGAGGTTGGTCACGTGCGCCTGGAGCGGCGCGTCCTCGTCGTATGCGGGCGGCGGGATGGTGTCGAGCAGGGTGCGGAACAGCGGCTCCAGGCTCTGGCTGTCCTGGGGGACCGAGCCGTCGGCGGGCTGGGTGAGCGAGGCGATGCCGTCGCGGGCGCAGGCGTAGACGATCGGGAAGTCGATCTGCTCCTCGTCGGCGTCCAGGTCGAGGAAGAGCTCGTAGGTGTCGTCCACGACCTCCTTGATCCGGGCGTCGGGGCGGTCCACCTTGTTGATCACCAGGATGATCGGCATCCGGGCGCGCAGCGCCTTGCGCAGCACGAAGCGGGTCTGCGGCAGCGGGCCCTCGCTGGCGTCGACGAGCAGCACCACGCCGTCGACCATGGTGAGGCCCCGCTCCACCTCGCCGCCGAAGTCGGCGTGCCCGGGAGTGTCGATGATGTTGATGGTGACCGGGTCGGAGCCGTCCGCCGGCAGGTACCGCACGCCGGTGTTCTTGGCCAGGATGGTGATGCCCTTTTCCCGTTCCAGGTCCCCCGAGTCCATCACCCGCTCGGTCGTCTCACCGCGGGCGCCGTAGGCTCCGGCCTGCCGCAACATGGCGTCGACCAGGGTGGTCTTGCCGTGGTCGACGTGAGCGATGATGGCGACGTTGCGGAGGTCGGTGCGAAGCTGCATGGGTTCCATCCTCCTGCCTGTGCGGATCAGGGGCGGCGTCGGGGTCACCCCGGCGCTACCCGGATCTGTGCCGGAACCGCTGTCGCCCTGCTTGCCCCGGCTGGCATGCTGGCCGCCGTGATCCGGGGGCTGTCGTGCACGATCTGCTGAACTCGGTGCGGGACCTGCCGCCCCTGCTGGTCTACCTGGTCGCCGCGGCCATCGTAGCCGGCGAGACCGCGGTGATCGTCGGGCTGCTGGTGCCCGGGGAGGCGACCCTGCTGCTGGTCGGCTTCCTTACGTACACCGGTGCCCTTCGGTTGGGGCCGGCGCTGTTGGTGATGATTGTCGCAGCGGTGGCCGGCGACGCGGTGGCGTTCCGCGCGGGTCGCCGGTACGGGCCCCGGCTGCGGGCCTCGGGCCTGGGCGCCCGGGTGGGGCCGGGCCGCTGGCGGCGGGCGGACGAGCTGCTGGAGCGGCTCGGCGGGCGGGGGGTCCTGGCCGCCCGCTGGGTCGCCTTCGCCCGGACCCTGGCGCCCCGGCTGGCCGGGGCCGCCGGCATGTCCTACCGCCGGTTCGCGCCGTGGAACCTCGCCGGGGTGGTGACCTGGGTGGGCGGGTCGGTGCTGCTGGGCAACGTGGCCGGGGAGTCGTACGAGACGGTGTCCCGGCTGCTCGGGCGGGCCACCGGGGCGGTGCTGGTGCTGCTCGGCGGGGTGCTGGCCGTGGTGCTGGTCGGCCGCTGGCTGGGCCGGCACCCCGACCCGGCGCGGGCGCTGCTGGCCCGGGTGGCCGCGCTGCCGCCGGTGCGCTGGCTCGCCGCCCGGTACGGCGTGCTGTTCTTCCTGCTGGCCATGCGGGTCGGCCCGGCCTGGACGTTGTTGATCAACCTCGCGGCGGGGCTCGCGCTGCTCTTCGCCGCCGGGCTCGCCGTCGCCTGGTTGCTCGGGGCGGCGATGCGGTGGAGCGGGCTGGCCGCGGTCGACGACGCGATCGCCGGCTGGTTCACCGAGCGGCGCACCCCCGGCACGGTCGACGTCGCGTTCACCCTCGTCTCGGTGCTGCGTGGCTCGACGCTGATCGCGCTGGTCGCCGTGCTGGCCGCCGTGCTGGCCTGGCGGCAGCGGCCGTGGCGGGCCGACCTGCTCAGCGTGGTGGGCTCGGTCGGGGCGTTCCTGCCGCTGGTGGTCCTCGCCGTGGTCACCGACCTGGCCGCGCCGGGACGGGCGGCGTCGGGGGAGCAGGAGAGCGCGCTGTTTCCGACGCAGAACGCCGTCGTTGCGGCGAGCCTGTGCACGCTGGCCTGGCTGCTGTCCCGGGGCGCGCGTTGGCCGGTGGCGGTGGCCGCCTGGACGGTGGCCGCGGCCGGGGTGTCGGCGATCGGCGGTGCCCGGCTCTACCTCGGGTTGAGCAGCGCCAGCGGCACCGTCACCTCGGTGCTGCTCGGTTCGGCCTGGACGGCGCTGTTCATGGTCGCCTGGGCGACCCGGGACCGGGCGGCGGGCGGCGGCGGACCGGGCGCGGCGACGCCCGAGGCGGGGCCGCCACCGGCGGCCGACGACGGGCTTACCCCGCCGACGGCCGACGACGGGGCTCGGCCGGGCCGCCGCGTCGGCCCGGGGTAGGGACGCGGGCAGGGGCCGGGGGACGGGGGCGGGGGCACGGCGGCCCGCCGCGATCCCCCCGCGTCGGCGCGGGTGGGGCGGTCAGCCGCGGGTGACGGCCGGCTCGGCCGGCCCGCGGTCCCGGTCCGCCGGGGCGTCCTCGGGCGTCCGGTCGATCCGACCCGGCCACCAGAAGCGGTCGCCGAGCACGAGCGCGAGCGCCGGCACGAGCACCGTGCGTACCAGCAGGGTGTCGAGCAGCACCCCGATGCACACGATGACCCCGATCTGGGTCAGCGTGATCAGCGGCAGGACGCCGAGGACGGCGAAGACCGCGGCGAGCAGGACGCCGGCGCTGGTGATCACGCCGCCGGTGACGCGCAGCGCCGACAGCATGCCGTCCCGGGTGCCGGTGCGCCGGGCGTCCTCGCGGGCCCGGGTGACCAGGAAGATGTTGTAGTCCACGCCGAGGGCCACCAGGAACACGAAGGCGAGCAGCAGGACGCCGCTGTCCAGCGCCGGGAGGCCGAGAACGTGGTCGAACAGCAGCCACGCCGCGCCGAGGCTGGCGAAGAACGACGCGATCACGGTGAGCACCAGCAGCAGCGGCGCGACCAGACCGCGCAGCAGCAGCACGAGCACCGCGCCGACGAGCAGCAGGATGATCGGCAGGATCAGCCACAGGTCCTTGGCGTCGGCCTGGTCGGAGTCGTAGGTGGCGGCGACCGTGCCGCCGACCACGGCACCGGTGAACGGGTCGGCGCCCTCGACGGGCGGCGGCGCGGAGCCGGGGACCGCCGCGACGGCGTCCCGCAGCGCCTCGACCGCCCGGTCCGCGGCGGCGGTGCCCGGCTCGGCTGCCAGCACCACGTCGACCTGGGCGACGGTCGCGCCCGCGTTTCCCGGCCGGGCCGAGGCCACGCCGGGGACGCCCGCGGCGGCGTCGGTGACGGCCGCCACGGCGGCGGGGGTGGTGAGTACGGCGACCGGTTGGGTCGTGCCGGCGGGGAATGCCTTCGCGAGGGTCTCCGCGCCGGCCACCGCCTCGGGTTTGACCCGGAACTGCTCGGTCTCCGACAGCCCGGTGCGGATGCCGAGCCCACCGAGGGCGAGCCCGGCGAGCAGCAGCGTCGCGAGGGCCGCGACCAGCACGGGCCGGCGGACGACGGCGGCGCCGAGCCGGCCCCAGAGCCGGCCCTCGCGGACGGGGCCGCCGACCCGGGGCACGAACGGCCAGAACAGCCCCCGGCCGAAGATCACCAGCACGGCGGGGAGGACGAACAGCGCCGACAGCATGGCGAACACCACGCCGGTGGCGCAGGCCACCGCCAGGGCCCGGTTGGTCTCCTGCTCCGACAGCAGCAGGGTGAGCACGCCGAGGACCACGGTGCCGCCGCTGGCCAGGATGGGTTCGGCGGTGCGGCGCAGGGCGGCGCGCATGGCGGCGAAACGGTCCTCCTCGCGGCGCAGCTCCTCCCGGTAGCGGGCGATGAGCAGCAGGGCGTAGTCCGTGGCGGCGCCGAAGACCAGGACGCTGGCGATGCCGGTGACCTGGCCCTCCTGGAGGTGGATGCCGACGGCCGGGACGATGGTGTCCACGGCGCGCAGGGTGAGCTGCTCGGTGGCCGCGACGACGACGAGCGGCACGATCCACAGGAACGGGCTGCGGTAGGTGATCAGCAGCAGCAGGGCGACGACGCCGGCGGTGACGGCGAGCAACGTGATGTCCGCGCCGTCGAAGACCTTCGTCAGGTCCGCGGTGAACGCCGGCGCGCCGGTCACCTCGGCGGTGAGCCCGTCGGGCAGGCCGTCGAGGGCCGCGCGGAGGTCGGCCACCGTCGTCGCGACGGTGGCGTGGCCGCCGGCGGTGGACAGCGGGACGGCGACGAGCGCCACGGTGCCGTCCGGAGAGGTCTGCGGCGGGCTGACCCGCCCGCCGGCGGCGAACCGGCCCAGCTCGCCCGAGGCGCCGGTGACCGCGGCGCGGTCCGGCTCGGTGAGCGGCCCACCGTCGGCGCGGCTGACGACGACGACCGCCGGCTGGACCCCGCTGGCGGGCAGCTCGTCCTGGAGCCGTTCGACCTGGGTCGACTGCCACTGCACGGACAGGCCGGTGGCCGAGACGGGGGCGGGGTTGTCCGGCTTCGGGAACCCGAAGACGGCCGCGCCGAGGACGATCGCCACGGCCACGGTGAGCCAGGCGGCGAGCCGGCCCCGGGCGACGCGGGTGAACACAGACATCGGGCTTCCTCAGGGTTGCCGGGACGAGGTCCCGGTACGGCAGTGCGCCTCGACGGGCCGACGCGCCGGTCACGAATAGCGTGCCTGTCGAGTATCTTGACAGGCGAGATTATCCGTCGCTCATCTATGCTGCAAGCGGAACCGGGACGGCGGGGGGAAACGACGGCGTGACAGCGCACGGCATGTATCGGCGACGCGAGAGCCGCCGCGACCAGCTCGTCGCCGAGATCGCCAACGACCTGCGCCGGTACTCCGTCGACGCCCAGCACATCGGGCACGCCTTCGCCGGGCTGCACGGGCTCAACCCCACCGACCTGCACGCCCTGATCGCCGTCATGGACGCCGAGCTGCTCGGCACGCCGATCACCCCGGGGCGGCTGGGTGAGCAGCTACAACTCTCCTCCGGCTCGGTCACCGCGCTGGTCGACCGCCTGGAGCGGGCCGGCCACATCCGGCGGGACCGGGACACCGCCGACCGGCGCAAGGTGTTCCTGCGCTACGCCGACCGGGGCGCCGCGCTGGCCATGTCGTTCTTCCAGCCGCTGGGCCGGCGGACCGACCAGGCGATGGCCGACTTCAGCGACGACGAGTTGGAGACCGTGCACCGCTTCATGGCGACGATGGTCACCGCGATGCGGGAGCACCGCGACGCCGTGCGCGCCGCCCGCCCCGACACCGCCCGGCGCCCGGCCGGCTGACCGTCCCGACTCCCACCGGCGCCCGGCCGGTACCGGGGTGACGGGACGTCTCCGCCCGGCCGGGCGGATCGTCCCCCATTCGGGAAAACAGGCCCCCGACCTGGTAAAACACCCGGATGTCCGGCTACCTTCGAGCCACCTGCCCGACGCCGTGCACCACCCGGCCGGGCTCACCCGGACCCAGGACCACGGGTCACCGCGGCTCGGCCACCCCGCTACCGGAAGGGGGCGCCATGACCCGGGCCCCGACGAACCTGCTGGCCGTCCGAAGTCTCCTGCTGGCCCACCTCGATCTCGATCCCGACGCCGCACGACCACAGGACCTCGAACCGGCCGAGGTCGGCATCGTCGGCGACGCCGACCACGCCGGCGGCTACCACTGCGGCTCCGACCGCGTCGTCGCCGGCGACTACTCGGTGGTCGAGTCGCCCCGGGACGCCACGGGGCTCACCCTCGACGCGTCCGCGCTGGACGTCGGCGGTTTCTCCGTCACCTCGGGCGGAGCCGTCCACGACCTGCGTTCCTTCTCCGTCTGGTGCGTCGCGCGGTGCGTCGCCGGAACGGACGACACCCGGGACATCCGCGAGATCATCTACTCCCCGGACGGGACCACGGTCCGACGGTGGGACCGGCTCGGGCGGCGCAGCACCGGCGACGCGAGCCACCTGTGGCACACCCACTTCAGCTTCTTCCGCGACTCGACCAAGGCGGGGCGGGACCAGACCCCGCTGTTCCGCCGTTACCTGACCACCATCGGTCTCCTGAAGGAGGACGACATGAGCGCCCAGGCCGAAAGCCAGATCAACAGCCTCTTCAACGCCGTGTTCAACGGCGGGTCCAGCATGGGCCGCCGGGTAGACCCGGACGGACCCGGCCCCGACCCGGAGTCCAACAGCGTCGTGGCCAAACTGGACTACACCATGTACCGCCTCGACACGGTGCTCTCGCAGCTCGTCGCCCTGTCCAACCGGGACTTCACCGACGAGCCGGCGATCGTGGCCGGCGTGCTCGCGTCACTGACCCCGGAGAAGATCGCCGCCGCCCTGCCGCCCAGCCTGGCGCGACAGGTGGCCGACGAGATCGCCCGGCGGTTGGCGGCCTGAGGCCACCGGCGGTGGACGGGCCCGGAGACACCGGCGGCACCGGGGCGGGCGATCCCGGGCCGGCGCGCGCTGTGGCGGCGGCCGGGTCCACCCGGCCGCCGCCACCGGCACGGAGCTAGATCGGACGGACGTTGTCCGCCTGCGGGCCCTTCTGCCCCTGGGTCACCTCGAACTCGACCTTCTGGCCCTCGTTGAGTTCCCGGTAGCCGCTCGTCGCGATGGCCGAGTAGTGGACGAACACGTCCGGACCTCCGCCGTCCTGCTCGATGAAGCCGAAGCCCTTTTCCGAGTTGAACCACTTGACCGTGCCGGTAGCCATGCATCTCTCCCTGTTCAAAGCGGGAGACCACCGACCGCCGGCCGATGATCGCCCTGTACCTCCCCGACAGTAACCGGCGAAACCCCGATCTGCTGGTCGAAGTGCCGCAGGGCGTGCCGGCAAAAAACTTCCACCGGCCACGCCGGGGGGAAACCCGCCCGGAGCGCGGGGCGCTCCGGCATGCTTGCCCGGTGAGGGGACCCGCAGCCGCCGCGCTGTCCGAGCTGGAACGCGAGGTCGGTGCGCCCGGGGACGGACTGGACCGGCTCCGGCTGGTCGCGGCCCCTTTCGTCCCCGAGATTCGGCTGCACCTCGCCGAGGACGCCATCGTCTGGTGGGCCCGGATGGAGGCCGCTTCCGGGCACGCCCTGCCGCCGCCGTACTGGGCGTCGGTCTGGGCCGGCGGGCAGGCCCTCGCCCGGCACCTGCTCGACCACCCGGAACTCGCGGCCGGCCGCCGCGTGCTGGACCTGGCCGCCGGCTCGGGCGTGGTGGCGATCGCCGCCGCGCTGGCCGGCGCATCCCGGGTCGTGGCCAACGACATCGACCCGTACGCCGTCGCCGCCGTCACGCTCAACGCCCGGGCCAACCGGGTCAGCGTCGCCGCCACCGGCGAGGACCTGCTCGACTCCGATGCCGGCGACGCGGACCTGCTGCTCGCCGGGGACGTCTTCTACGACGGGGAACTGGCCGGGCGGGTGCTGCCGTTCCTGCGCCGCGCCGCCGCCCGGGGCAGCCAGGTGCTGGTCGGCGACCCCGGCCGCGGCCACCTGCCCCGCGACCGGCTGGACCTGGTGGCCAGCTACCGGGTGCCCACCACCGAACCCGCCGTCGACACCCCGGTGCGCCGCGTCGAGGTGCTCCGCCCCCGCTGACGCCGCCTTCTCGGGGCCTACCCCGAGAAGGGGATCAGGGGTCGGTGGGGGATCGGACCCGATGCCCCACCGGACCGGGGGTCGTAGCGTACGGGCATGGTGGACTGGACGGCACAGGTCGGGGAGCTTCCCACCATCGGTCTGCTGGGGGCGCTCGGGGCGGTGATGCTCCTCGACGCCGTACCGCTGCTGGGGGTGCTGGTCCCCGGCGACGTCGCGGTCCTCGCCGCGGTCGGCGTCGGGCGGCCGGCGACCGGGGCGGCCACCGTCGCCGCCGTGGTGGCCGGCTGCCTGGCCGGCTGGTCGCTGAGCTTCCTCGCCGGCCGGCGGTACGGCGACCGGCTGCGGCACAGCCGCGTCGGCGGCTGGATCGGCGAGGACCGGTGGGCGGTGGCCGAGGCGGTCCTGCGCCGCGGCGGCGGCCGGATGGTGCTGGTCGCACCCTTCCTGCCGGTGCTCAACGCGCTGCTGCCGCTGGCCGCGGGCGGGCTGCGGATGTCGTACCGGCGGTTCCTGGCCTGCGCGGCGGCCGGCGCCGCGCTCTGGGCCGGCCTGTACGTGGCCGTCGGCACGGTCTCCCGGTCGCTGGCCGGGCTGCTGCCCGGCAGCGCCTCGCCGATGCTGGTCACCATGGCGGTCGGGCTGCTCCTGGCGGGCGTGGTGCTGCTCGTGACCCGGCGCGGGCTGCGCGCCGCCACCGCAGCGGCCCCGGCGGCCTGAGCCGCCGCCCGGGCCGGGCCGGCCGGGGGTGGGGTTCCGGCGTGCCGGCACGGGGCGGCGCGCCGGAACCGGAAGTCACCAGCCGCGGGCCCGCCGAAGCCGAGGCACGTCGCCGGCATCGGGAGATGCGACCCGCGCTGGAAGTGACAGTCGACATGAAGCGGACGCCGGACCCGGGGCTGTTGGTGGTGAAGCTGACCGGGCCGCGGGAGGTCGAACGTACGACTGGATTCGCGGCACCATCCGCGACGACAAGGAACGACCCCCGGCCCGGGCTGGCAGCGGCGTCACGCAGGAGCACCAGGTGTGGGGGGCCGTTCTGGTTCCGTCACATCATCGACGGGGGCAGCGAGGACAAGCGCACCGCTGAGCAGGGCGGGAAGGCGGTCACCGACAACTTCGCGAGGTGGAAGCACCAGACGGTTGCCAGGCAGGCCGGCCGAAGGTGAACACCTCCGGCCGGCCGGGCGGGCTTATGAACCCGCGATGCCGTGGACCAGGGCGCCACACTTCTCGTCGATGCCGTCCGCCCCCTTTCGTTCGCACACCTCCATCGAGACCCACTTGCCCGCTGGAACGTAGACATTGACCGGTGTGGAGCAGGTGCCGCTGCCGCCAGCGGCATGCCGTTCGATGGTCCCTCCGTCCTGCCACCAGATGTAGCCGACGGCGCGGCGGGCGTCACCAGCCCCGGCATCGCAGACCTGGAACGACGAGTACTGCCCGGTGTTGCTCCACGTCGCAAACCCGTAGCCGTTGCTGTAATCGTCGAGCGACTCGGCATACCAGCCTGACGCCGCCTGGGCGGCGGCCGGGGACGCCACCAGGCCGGTGACCGTGAGCACCATCGCCATCAGCACACCCCCGAACCAGCGTGACTTCTTCCGAATCATCCGCACACCTCCATCGATGACGACCGGAATGGTCGTCATCGACAATTGTCGTCGTCGAACATCGACGATGGAAGCTGTTCGAACGAACCCGAACAACTTCGAACGGTGCTGGTCTCCTCCGTGGTCAGGGGGCAGCCGCGGGAGACGGCGGGGCCGAGCAGCACAGCACGGGCGCGTTCGTACTTGCGGCGTAGCCGCTTCGCGTCATCGTCCGACAGCAACGCCAGCCGTGTGCCAACCGGCTCGATCAAAGCGGGGCCGGAAAGGGCGACGCCCGGGACTGGCGAAAGCCAACCCCGGGCGTCGTGAAACGCGTTCGCTACCAGCCGCGCGCCCGCCACTGGCCCAGCGACGGGCGTTCCGTGCCGATGGTCGAGTCCTTCCCGTGTCCCGGATAGAACCACGTCTCGTCCGGTAGCACGTCGAACAGCCGTGCCTCCAAATCGCCCATGAGCTGCGAAAACTCCTCCGGGCTTGTTGTCCTCCCAGGACCCCCAGGGAAAAGCGAGTCCCCGGTGAACAGGTGCGGGGTGCCGGCCGGGTCGCGGTAGAGCAGGGCGATCGAGCCCGGGGTGTGCCCCCGCAGGTGGATCACCTCCAGCTCGCGTTCGCCCACGGTCACGGTGTCGCCGTCGGCGAGGGTGTCCGCCTCGATCGGCAGGCCGGCGGCGTCGGCGGCGTGCACCAGCGGCCGGGCGCCGGTCTTGGCGACCACCTCCTCCAGGGCCACCCAGTGGTCCATGTGCTGGTGGGTGGTGACCACGGTGGCCAGGCCGGCGTCGCCGACCAGCTCCAGCAGCCGGGGGGCCTCGTTGGCGGCGTCGATCAGCAACTGCTCGCCGGTGCCGGTGCACCGCAGCAGGTAGGCGTTGTTGTCCATCGGCCCCACCGACACCTTCGTGATGGTGAGCCCGTCGAGTTCGCGGACGGCCGGAGGGCCGCCGGGGCTGACGTCTCCGCTGTAGGTCATGGTTCTACATCCATTCCGGTGGGTTCGGCAGGGGACCGTCGGGGGTGACGGCGAGCGTCCCGCCGACGCCGCGGCCGGTCAGCCAGGCGGCGAGCTCGGCGGCGGGGCCGGTGATCGTGGGCGCCGCCCCCGAGCCGCCGACGACCAGCTCGTGCTGGCTGCCGTCGAAGCGCAACACCATCGCCGGCGCGTCGGGCCGGCCGGACAGGCCGGTCGTGACCTCGTGCAGCAGCCGCTGGGCGAACGCCTCCGGCCAGTCGGTCGGCCGGTAACCGGCGGCGAGGTCCACGTGGTGCACCTCGATCTCGCGCAGCCGCCCCCAGACCAGCATGGCGGCCGGCCACGGGCCGCGCCGGGCCTGCACCGTGGCCGCCCACGCCTGCACCGGCATGGCGGCGACCGCCTCGGCGAACCGCTCCGCCGAGCGGCGCAGGTCGTCCAGGTGGGCGGCGGGCGGGCGGAACGCGCCGGCGGAGATGTCGGCGGCGCGGGCCGCGCTGCTGGCGTACATCGGGATGTGCTCGCCGGTGCGGGCGGCGGTGAGCAGGTTGACGAAGCCGTCGGCGTTGCGGGCCAGGTGGGTCAGCACGTGCCCCCGGGTCCAGCCGGGCAGCAGGGACGGCGCGGCGACGTCCGCACTGCCGAGGTCGGCCGCGGTGCGCAGCAGGCGGGCCGTGGCGTCGTCGAGGTCACCGGTCAGCAGCAGCGGATCCGCGGTCACGCTCCGACCCTAGCGGTCGGTGGCCCCCGGCGTCGCCGTGGAATTCGCTTTCGGCGCGTCGGCCCGCCCCTTACCGTCGGCGTCGTACGCGGCACCCGGGACGTCGGAGGAGGTGGTGCCCATGCCGGTCCTAGCACGCCAGTCGCGCCATGGTTCACCCCGACACCGGAGAGGTTCCGATGACCATCGATCTGACCGCCCTCGGCTGGGACGCCGAGCGGGCGGCCCACGTACGTAACCGCACCCACCAGCGGCCGGGCCGGGTGGCCCGGGTCGACCGCGGCGTGTGCACCGTGCTCGGCGCGGACGGCCCGGTCCGCGCCACCCTGGGCGCGGCGGTGCTGGCCGCCGCCGCCCGCGACCTGACCCGGCTGCCCTGCGCGGGGGACTGGGTGCTCCTGCACACCTGGCCGGACGGGCCGGTCACCGTCGAGGCCGTGCTGCCCCGGCGCACCGCGCTGGTGCGCCGGACCGCCGGCAAGGACGCCAGCGGGCAGGTGCTCGCCGCCAACCTGGACGCCGCCGCCGTCGTCGAGCCGGTGCACCCGGAGCCGGATGTCGCCCGCATCGAGCGGCTGCTCGCCCTGGCCCACGAGTCGGGCGCCACCCCGCTGGTGGTGCTCACCAAGGCCGACCTCGCCGCCGACCCGGCGGCGATCGCCCGGCAGCTCGCCGGGGTCGCGCCCGGGGTGCCGGTGCTGGCGGTCAGCGCCGAGCGGGGCACCGGCCTCGACCCGCTGCGCGCCCACGTCGTCCCGGGCCGCACCCTGGCCCTGCTCGGGCCGTCCGGGGCCGGCAAGTCGAGCATCGTCAACGCCCTGGCCGGGGCGGTGGTGATGCCCACCCAGGCGATCCGCCGGGTCGACGGCAAGGGCCGGCACACCACCACCTGGCGGGCGCTGGTCCCGGTCCCCGGCGGCGGAGCGGTGCTGGACACCCCGGGGGTGCGGGCGGTCGGCCTGCTCGACGGCGCGGTCGGGCTGGACCGGGCCTTCGCCGACATCGCCGAGCTGGCCACCGGCTGCCGGTACGCCGACTGCGCGCACGACGCCGAGCCGGGCTGCGCGGTCCGCGACGCACTCGCCGCCGGGGAGCTGACCGGCCGCCGGTACGACAGCTGGCGCAAGCTGCAGCGGGAGATCGCCGTCGAGAGCCGGCGCCGGGAGACCCGGCTGGCCGCCGAGCGCCGGGGCGGCTGGCGTGGCGGGCGCCGCCGGACGGGCCGTCCCTGAACTAGCGCCGGGGCGGCTGGCGCGGCGGGCGCCGGCGGACGGCCGTCCCTGCCCCGCAACGCCCTGGCGCGTCGAGGGCTACGCCCTGGCCGCGTCGAGGATCGGTCGTTGCCCGCTCGCATGATCGACTTCGGATCCGTGACATCGGGGCCTCCCGTGGCCTGAACACCGCCATGTCACCGACAAAAAGTCGATCATGCGAGCGGTGGCGGGTTGCCGTGACGCACAGTTGTCGTGGTGTCGCCCACCGGCGCGGGTGGGCGGGGCGCGCCACCGGTCGCCTCAGCGGGGGCCCACCGGCGGGCACCCGGTCGCTGGCGGCCCACCGGCGGCCCGAGAGGCGTCCAGCGCGACCGGTGTGAGCTGGGGGAATGTGTGGGCGCGGAAAGTTGTCGTACCCCGGGGCTAGAGTTGCCGAGGCGCTTCTTCTGCGCTCGCACAACCGCTCAGGGCCGTCCCGGAACCGCCCGGACCGCCCCGGAGCGGACAGATCCTCCTCGCCTTCTTCTCCCGGGAGTACACGGACCGTGGCCGACCGACTGATCATCCGTGGCGCGCGCGAGCACAACCTGCGTGACGTCAGTCTCGACCTGCCCCGGGACGCCCTGATCGTCTTCACCGGGCTCTCCGGCTCCGGCAAGTCGAGCCTGGCCTTCGACACGATCTTCGCCGAGGGGCAGCGCCGGTACGTGGAGTCGCTCTCCTCGTACGCCCGGCAGTTCCTCGGCCAGATGGACAAGCCGGACGTCGACTTCATCGAGGGCCTCAGCCCCGCCGTGTCCATCGACCAGAAGTCCACCTCGCGCAACCCGCGCTCGACCGTCGGCACCATCACCGAGGTCTACGACTACCTGCGGCTGCTCTACGCCCGGGTCGGCGAGCCGCACTGCCCGGTCTGCGGGGAGCGGATCTCCAGGCAGAGCCCGCAGCAGATCGTCGACCGGGTCCTGGCGATGGCCGAGGGCACCAAGTTCATGGTGCTCGCCCCGGTCGTGCGGGGCCGCAAGGGCGAGTACGTCGACCTGTTCGCCGAGCTCCAGGGCAAGGGGTACGCCCGGGCCCGGATCGACGGCGTGGTGCACCCGCTGACCGAGCCGCCGAAGCTCAAGAAGCAGGAGAAGCACACCATCGAGGTGGTGATCGACCGGCTCACTGTCAAGCCCAGCGCCAAGCGGCGGTTGACCGACTCGGTCGAGGCCGCGCTCGGGCTCTCCGGCGGCCTGGTGCTGCTCGACTTCGTCGACCTCGCCGAGGACGACCCCGACCGCGAGCGCCGCTACTCCGAGCACCTGGCCTGCCCCAACGACCACCCCCTGGCGATCGAGGACCTGGAGCCCCGGGTCTTCTCCTTCAACGCCCCGTACGGCGCCTGCCCGGAGTGCACCGGCCTGGGCACCAAGAAGGAGGTCGACCCGGAACTGGTCGTCCCCGACCCGGAGCGCAGCCTGCGCGAGGGCGCGATCCAGCCCTGGTCCACCGGGCACAACCTGGAGTACTTCCTGCGCCTGCTGGAGGCCCTCGGCGAGGCCGAGCACTTCGACGTGGACACCCCGTGGCGGGCGCTGCCGGCGCGGGCGCAGAAGACCATCCTGCACGGCTCCGGCGACCAGGTGCACGTGCGCTACCGCAACAAGTTCGGCCGCGAGCGCTCCTACTACACCGGCTTCGAGGGCGTGGTGCAGTGGATCGAGCGCCGGCACACCGACACCGAGTCGGAGTGGTCGCGGGAGAAGTACGAGGGCTACATGCGCGACGTGCCCTGCGCGGCCTGCGGCGGCGCCCGGCTCAAGCCGGAGGTGCTCGCGGTCACCCTGGCCGGCAAGAGCATCGCCGAGGTCTGCAACCTGTCCGTGGGCGAGTGCGCGGACCTGCTGGCCGGCATCGAGCTGACCGACCGGCAGAAGATGATCGCCGAGCGGGTGCTCAAGGAGATCAACGCCCGGCTGACGTTCCTGCTCGACGTCGGGCTGGACTACCTCTCCCTGGACCGTCCGGCCGGCACCCTCTCCGGCGGCGAGGCGCAACGCATCCGGCTGGCCACCCAGATCGGCTCCGGCCTGGTCGGCGTGCTCTACGTGCTCGACGAGCCGTCCATCGGCCTGCACCAGCGGGACAACCACCGGCTGATCGAGACCCTGGTGCGGCTGCGCGGCCTGGGCAACACGCTGATCGTGGTCGAGCACGACGAGGACACCATCCGCACCGCCGACTGGATCGTCGACATCGGCCCGGGCGCGGGCGAGCACGGCGGCCGGATCGTGCACTCCGGCTCGGTGCCCGCCCTGCTGGAGAACCCGGAGTCGGTCACCGGGGCGTACCTGTCGGGGCGCAGGCAGATCCCGACGCCGAGCCGGCGCCGGCCGCAGACGCCGGAGCGGGAGCTGGTGGTGCACGGGGCCCGGGAGCACAACCTGCGCAACCTGACCGTGTCGTTCCCGCTCGGCCAGCTCATCGCGGTCACTGGGGTCAGCGGCTCGGGCAAGTCGACGCTGGTCAACGACATCCTGCACGCGGTGCTGGCCAACCAGATCAACGGCGCCCGGCACGTGCCGGGCCGGCACACCCGGATCACCGGCCTGGAGCACGTGGACAAGGTCGTCGGCGTCGACCAGTCGCCGATCGGCCGCACCCCACGCTCCAACCCGGCCACCTACACCGGGGTCTGGGACCACGTGCGCAAGCTGTTCGCCGAGACCACCGAGGCCAAGGTCCGGGGGTACGGGCCGGGCCGGTTCTCGTTCAACGTCAAGGGCGGCCGGTGCGAGGCGTGCTCTGGCGACGGCACCATCAAGATCGAGATGAACTTCCTGCCCGACGTGTACGTCCCGTGCGAGGTCTGCAAGGGCGCCCGGTACAACCGGGAGACCCTGGAGGTGCACTACAAGGGCAGGACCGTCTCCGACGTGCTGGAGATGCCGATCGAGGAGGCCGCGGAGTTCTTCTCCGCCATCCCGGCCATCCACCGGCACCTCAGGACGCTGGTCGACGTGGGCCTGGGCTACGTCCGGCTGGGCCAGCCCGCGCCGACGCTGTCCGGCGGCGAGGCGCAGCGGGTCAAGCTCGCCTCCGAGCTGCAGAAGCGCTCCACCGGCCGGACGGTCTACGTGCTGGACGAGCCGACCACCGGCCTGCACTTCGAGGACATCCGCAAGCTGCTGATGGTCCTGGAGGGCCTGGTCGACAAGGGCAACACCGTCATCACCATCGAGCACAACCTCGATGTGATCAAGACGGCCGACTGGCTGATCGACATGGGCCCCGAGGGCGGCCACCGGGGCGGCACCGTGCTGGCCACCGGCACCCCGGAGGAGGTCGCCGAGGTGCCCGAGAGCCACACCGGCCAGTTCCTGCGCCAGGTGCTCAGGCTCGACGGCGAGGCCAAGGGCGCGAAGGCGGCCACCGGCCGGGCCGCGAAGGCCAACGGCACCACCCGCCCCCGGTCGGGCCGGAAGGCCACAGCCGGGACCCGCTGACCCCCCGGCCCGGCCCGGCGGCGCGGCGGACTCCCGGCGACGGGCGACCGCCGCAGGTGAGTCGGGCGGGGCCGGCGACGGCGATCTCGTCGGGTCCGCCGGCGGCGGCCGGCCCGGAGCGATCACGGTGGTCGATTCGTTGAACCGGCAGGCACCGTGGTCCGTGGACAGCTGGTGTGGCCGCGGCTGGTGGGCGGCGGCAGTCGAGAGAGAGGCCAGACATGAGTGACGAGCAGGCGCAGACTCCTCCGGGCACGCGGACGCGCCGCACCCTCCTCGCCGGTGCCGGCGCGGTGGGCGCGGCGGTCGTCCTGTCGGCCTGCGGGAGCGCCGACGACACCGACGGCGGCTCGGCCCCGACCAGCGGCGGACCGGGCGCGACCGGCACGGGCGACGCCGAGGGCGGCAACCGGGACTCGTCGGCCCCGCTGGCCCGCACCGCCGACATCCCGGTCGGCGGCGGCGCGGTGTACGCCAGCAAGGGTGTGGTGATCACCCAGCCCGAGGCCGGCACGTTCAAGGGCTTCGACCCGATCTGCACCCACCAGGGCTGCCCGGTGTCGAACGTCGACGGCGGCACCATCAACTGCACCTGCCACAACAGCAGGTTCTCCATCACCGACGGCTCGGTGAGGCAGGGTCCGGCGACGAAGCCGCTGGCGGCCAAGGAGATCAAGGTCGACGGCGACCAGATCAGCCTCGCCTGACGGCGACGGCCGGCACGGATCGCCCGTGCCGGCCGCCGTCGCAGGGGGTCAGTGGGCGTACACCGACATCTCCCACAGCGAGAAGCCGTAGGTGGTGGCCCGGGTCAGGCCGCGCATCCGTACGTACCGGGCGGTCTCGGTCGGGAACGCCGCCACGTCGGTGCCGCCGTCGCCGGCCGTGGTCGACCAGGCCGTGCGCCAGGTGGTCCCGTCGGCGGACACCTCGATCCGGTACGACCGGGCGTATGCCGACTCCCAGGCCAGCACCACCCGGCCCACCGCTCGGGCGGAGCCCAGGTCGACGGTGAGCGTCTGGTCGTCGTTCCAGGAGCTGGCCCACCGGGTGCCGAGGTCCCCGTCGACGGCCTTCGCGGCGGCGTAGCCGAACTGGCTGCTCGACGCGGCCACCGACCGGCCGGCGGCGAGGTTGGTCACGTCGTCGCCGCGCTTCGCGGGGAACGAGACCACCTGCTGGAAGGTGGGCCGGTTCTGCCAGGCGATCGTGGCGTGCTTGATCCCGCCCAGCGGCGACTGGACGATCGCGTCGGCGCACCACTGGTCGCCGGCCGAGCAGGTGGCGTCGCCGGGGTAGACCTGTGCGGCCGGGGTGGCCGCCGCGCCGCGCAGCGTGTCGAGCAGTAGCTGCCGGCACCCGGCGAGGGTGCCGCCGCCGCAGTACGTGCGGCCGAGGCCGCCGGCGACCGGGTCGCCGAGCACCGCGCGCAGGTCCTTGTCCACGTAGCCCCACCAGCCGTACTGGAACGACGAGCCCTTGTGTGACTGGGCCTCGCTGGCCGACGTGGCCAGGCTCGACACGTCGCCCTGCTGGTGCCCGGACGGGGACTCGTTGATCTGGAGGGTGTTGACCAGTGCCTGGTAGAGGTCCGGGCCGAGCGGCGCGGAGAACATCCCCCGGACCAGCAGCGGCCACCAGGCGTCGAACGTGCGGATCGCGTCGGCGTGCCGGTACACCTTCGAGCCCTTGGCCGTCTCGACCCGCAGCGCGCCGTCCTGCCGCCACGCCTTCAGCCGGCCGATCTCGGCGGCCAGCGCGGCGTCGCCGACGGGCTGGCTCTCCAGCACCCGGATCAGCTCGTCGAGCACCTCGACCCCGCGCAGGTCGGTCAGCCCGGCCTGCTCCACGAGGCTGGTCAGCGACGCCCGGTCGAACTTCTTCCCCGTCGCGATGGCCGCCTTGAGCGGCCGGTCGAGCAGGTTGCCCCGGTGCACCGCGCCGAAGCTGAAGTTGCCGTCGGCCGCCCCGAAGTCCTTGGCCTGCTTGTTGTTCCAGCTCACGTAGTAGTCCTGGTTCACCGACCGGGGATGGGCGGCCAGCGGGGCGTACGTCGCGGTGTTCGTCGCCGGCTGGTAGCCCTGCCACTCGTACGCGGCCTCGGCCTTCATCGGCAGGTTCGGGTTCGACCCGGCGGCCCGCACGGGGTTGAGCCCGGAGTTGAAGTACGCCGACTGGGTGGAGTTCACGTAGAACCAGTTGAACGCGTACTCGACGTTGTTCGCCGAGGCGGTGAAGGCGTCGGCGGAGCCCATCTGGGTGGGGTCGTTGAACATCTGGAAGCCGATCGCGGAGTCGGCCTCGTGCCGGTAGGTGGAGCGGAGCTGGGTGAACGCGTGCGGCCGGCCGCCGACGGTGCCGCGCCAGGCGACCAGGCCGAGCTTCGTGCGCCAGGCGGTGAGCTTGTACGACCCGACGGGCGTGCTGTCGGCCGCCGTCGGGCTCCACTTGTTGGTGTGCGCGAGCTGCTCCATCGCCAGGCACTGGCCCCGGTACAGGTAGTGGTCGCCGGTGAGGGTGGGCGCGCTGCCGTCGGTGGTGCACAGCGGCACCGCGTACGTGTCGGTGATGTCGTGGGTCGACGAGGTGGCGCTCCAGGCGTAGTCCTGGCCCCGGCCGAGCAGCACGTAGAGGTTCAGGCCGGCGAACGCGGCCCCCCGGGCGCTGATCCCGGGCCCCTGCAACTCCTGGATCATCAGGAGCTGGGGGGAGAAGTAGCCGGTCTGCGGGCCGAACACGGCGACCGGGTGGCCGGTCGCGGAATGGGCGCCGGAGACCAGGGCCGCGTTGGACATGCCCCGGTGCGCGGGGTCGATGGTCAGCCCGGACAGCGCGGCGGCCAGCTCGGAGCCGCGGCCGGCGGTGGCCGTGCTGGTGGCGGAGCCGGTGGGGTCGGTGAAGATCGGCTCGACCCTGGCGGACCCGGCGTCGGGCAGCGCCACGCTGGCCGCGTCCGGGGAGGCCGACCCGTACGGGAAGCTCTGCCCGTCGTGCAGGGTGAGCACCGCCTCCGGGTCGTTCTGGTTGCGGAAGGCCGACCACACCTTGTCGCCCTCGGCGGGGCCGTAGCGGGCCCGGGCGGCGATCCGCACCAGCGCGGACTGCATCTCGGTGCCGCCCCCGCCGCCGAACAGGCCGCCGACCACGCCGGCGATGGCGATCAGGTCGGTCATCCGGAACGGCTCGGGTCCGCCCTCGTTGGTGATCGCGTCGAGGTGCCCGGTCAGCACGTACTCGCCGGGGCAGTTGCGGTTGGCCATGCAGACGCCGATGTAGGCGTTGATGCCGGCGATGTACTCCTGCACGTCGGCGTAGAGCTGCTCGCCGCGCGGGCCCTTCGCGCGCAGCGCGTCGACCTGGGTCTGCAGGTCCGCGTCGGTGTACGGCGAGTTGCGCCAGACGCTCTGCTCCAGGGCCCGGTTGCCCGGCGCCCCGCCGGCGAACGGGGTGAGGGTGCCCCGGCCGACGTGGCGCAGCAGGTCCATGGTGAACAGCCGGTCCTCGGCGCCGGCGTACCCGGCGCCGTACATGGTGCCGCCGCGCGTGGTGCCGGTGACGTGCGGCACGCCGGTGGCCCTGTCCCGGACGATGCGCACGTCGGAGCGGGGCGAGTAGTCGCGTTCGACCTGTCCGGCCGGGACGCCGAACGAGGCGTCGTTGAAGAAGTTGCCGATCTGGTCCTCGCGCAGCCCGGCGTAGCCGTAGACCAGGTCGGCGTAACGGCCGAGCTGGTCGGCGGAGTGCCGGGGCAGGGTGCCCAGCGTCTGGTTGGCGAGGATCTCGACCAGGGTGGCGTCGCCGTTCTGGCCGGGCGGCACGATGTCGCCGCACTCGCCCAGGCAGTAGTCGTTGGCGGCGAACGCGGTGGCGGCGGCGGTGGCCGGCGCGCCCACGGCGGGGGGCGGGGCGGGGGAGGCGACCAGCAGGGCCGCGACTCCGACGGCGGCGGTCGCGCCGGCCAGCAGGCGGCGCGTGGTGGTGGGACGGGGCATGGTGATCCTCCGGGGGGTGGGGATCATGGTGCGGGACGGGTGCCGATCATTACGTGAAGAACATTCAGTTACCGGATGGTAACCTCCGCGCCTCGGTATTGGAAGACGTCAATCGACATGTCACCCGCCGGCCGTCCGCCGGCTTCTTCGGCCGCGCCGGGAGCGAGGTCGACCAGCTCGGCGTGATCTGGGCTGTCGGGCCCAGCGACTAGTCTTCAGGCGTGGCTGATCCCTCCACCTACCGCCCCGCGCCCGGCACGATCCCCGAGTCCCCTGGGGTCTACCGGTTCCGCGACGGCACCGGCCGAGTGATCTACGTCGGCAAGGCGAAGAACCTGCGCAGCCGGCTCAGCTCCTACTTCGCCGACCTGTGGGGGCTGCACCAGCGCACCCAGCAGATGGTCACCACCGCCGAGGCGGTCGACTGGGTCACCGTCGGCACCGAGGTCGAGGCCCTCCAGCTCGAATACACCTGGATCAAGCAGTACGACCCCCGGTTCAACGTCCGCTACCGCGACGACAAGTCGTACCCGTACCTCGCCGTCACCGTCGACGAGGAGTTCCCCCGGCTCCAGGTGATGCGCGGCGCCAAGCGCAAGGGGGTGCGCTACTTCGGGCCGTACTCGCACGCCTGGGCCATCCGCGAGACCCTCGACCTGCTGCTGCGGGTCTTCCCGGCACGCACCTGCTCGGCCGGGGTGTTCAAGCGCGCCGGCCAGGTCGGCCGCCCCTGCCTGCTGGGCTACATCGGCAAGTGCTCCGCCCCCTGCGTGGGCAGCGTCTCCGCCGAGGAGCACCGGCACATCGTCGACGGCTTCTGCGACTTCATGGGCGGGCGCACCGACACCATGGTCCGCCGCCTCGAACGCGAGATGACCGAGGCGAGCGAGGCGCTGGAGTTCGAGAAGGCCGCCCGGCTGCGCGACGACGTCGCGGCGCTGCGCCGGGCCATGGAGAAGCAGACCGTGGTCCTCGGCGACGGCACCGACGCCGACGTGGTCGCGTTCGCCGACGACCCCCTGGAGGCCGCCGTCCAGGTCTTCCACGTCCGCGACGGCCGGGTCCGGGGCCAGCGCGGCTGGGTGGTGGAGAAGACCGAGGACCTGACCACCGGCGACCTGGTGCACCACTTCTGCACCCAGGTGTACGGCGGAGAGCAGGGCGAGGCCGACGTGCCCCGCGAGCTGCTGGTGCCCGCCCTGCCCGCCGACGCCGACGCGCTGGCCGACTGGCTGTCGGGCCGCCGGGGCAGCCGGGTGTCCCTGCGGGTGCCGCAGCGCGGCGACAAGCGGTCCCTGCTGGAGACGGTGGAGCGCAACGCCAAGGACGCGCTGGCCCGGCACAAGCTCAAACGGGCGGGCGACCTGACCACCCGCAGCCAGGCGCTCGACGAGATCAGCGACGCGCTCGGCATGCGCACCGCGCCGCTGCGCATCGAGTGCTTCGACGTCTCCCAGATCCAGGGCACCGACGTGGTGGCCAGCATGGTCGTCTTCGAGGACGGCCTGCCCCGCAAGGGCGAGTACCGCCGGTTCATCGTCCGGGGCGCCACCGACGACCTGTCCGCCATGTCGGAGGTGCTGCGCCGCCGCTTCGCCCGCTACCTGGAGGCCCGCGCCGAGACCGGCGAGCTGGGGGAGGAGACCGCGTCCGACCCGGACCGGCCGGGCATCGACCCGACGACCGGGCGGCCACGAAAGTTCGCGTACCCGCCGCAGTTGGTGGTGGTCGACGGCGGCGCGCCGCAGGTCGCGGCGGCGGCCCAGGCCCTCGCGGAGCTGGGCATCGACGACGTGGCGCTGTGCGGCCTGGCCAAGCGGCTGGAGGAGGTGTGGCTGCCCGACGACGAGTTCCCGGTCATCCTGCCGCGCACCTCCGAGGGGCTCTACCTGCTGCAACGGGTGCGTGACGAGGCGCACCGGTTCGCCATCACGTTCCACCGGGAGCGCCGGTCCAAGCGGATGACGGAGTCGGCGCTGGACGGCGTGCCCGGCCTCGGCGAGGTGCGGCGCAAGGCGCTGCTGCGCCACTTCGGCTCGCTCAAGCGGCTCGCGGCGGCGTCGGTGGAGGAGATCACCGAGGTTCCCGGCGTCGGCCGGCGCACCGCCGAGGCGATCACCGCCGCGCTCAACCCGCCCCCGGCCACACTGGCCTCCGCGACACCCGAGGCAGACACGCTCAGTGACGCCTAGTGATCTGTCTCGAAGATGTCGGGTGTGGACATTCCCGGTTTGCACACCGGCGCCGGCGCGATCGGTGTCCTGGCTACTGTCGCCCATTCCGTGATCGCCCTCGCCGATCCGCCCGCCAAACGGGCACCCTCGGCGACGCGGCCCGCCAGGCCACCCACAGGAGGCGGGTGGCCGTCGTGCTCAGCCTGGTGTGCAAGCTACTGCCCCGTCATGCAGCCTTGAACGGGTAATCCGGGTGCCGGATCTTGGATTCGGTGGCGAATCCGGTGGTCAGTTCGGCCTGGTCGGCGGTGCGCCAGGCTGGTTGGCGGTGCGCCAGGCGGCTGGCCTTCCACGTCTTGGTGGCCTGCCACGACATCCCACGTTCGTGCGGGACACGTCGGATCGTCTCGATGCTGATCGCCGTGACGTAGCCGACCTCGACGAGGTAGTCGCACAGCCTGGCAGGCGGCCAGCAGGAGGACGGCCGGCCGGGTCCTCGGTCTCCTTCGACAGCGCCACGGTCGCCCGCCGCAGCGCTTTAGCCGGACCCTTCTACCCACCGGCCACCACCCCCACAGCTT
>NZ_QKKX01000042.1 GCF_003434305.1 Micromonospora sp. MW-13 | reverse complement strand
ACCGACGGTGATGACGTGAACGATTCAGCTCCATAGGCACCGCCGCCCACGTCATCGACCGCCGCCCACAGTCCCGCCTGGGTCACCGTTTCCCCGCCGGCCGGGGACCGCACCCACGACCAGGCAATGGCCCTGCCCCGCGTCACCCCAGGGCGGTGCAGATCAGCCCGCCGAGCCTGGTCGACGTCCTCGACCAGGATCGGTCGGGCCTGTCACCGCTCCGCCACGCCGTCCCCGTCGCCCCAGCAGAGCCCGCCGATGCCGGCCGCGCTGTGGAAGCCGGGGTGCCCGGTGACGTCCATGCAGGCCTCGTTGTCGGGGCCGATCCGTCCGCAGAAGACCGGCTCCACGTGGTTCCAGGCGTCGGCCCGGGACAGCAGCGCGGCGCTCGCGGCCAGCTCGGGGCGCAGGATCGTGAGCCCTTCCGTGTAGACGACCGCCTGGTCCCGGGCCTCCCGCAGGTCGGTCGCCAGGTAGGTCAGGTGCAGCGTCCAGCGGCGGGGCATCTCGTACGCCCCGGCGGGCGGCCCGTTGCGCCCCGACCGCCGCTCGCGCTCGTCGTGTAGCGGGTGACCAGGGAGTTGACGTACGAGGAGAGGGCGTCGGGCTTCGCCAGCGCGTGCGCGATGGCGGCCCGGACCCGCTCGGACACGTCGGCACCGTCGAGCACGGCGGCCAGGTCGTGGTGGAAGTCGGACTCGGGCTGCTCCCACCGCGGCGATCGATTGCCAGTCACCGGCACTGCCTCTCCGTAAG
Source organism: Micromonospora sp. MW-13 (assembly GCF_003434305.1). GTDB lineage: Bacteria > Actinomycetota > Actinomycetes > Mycobacteriales > Micromonosporaceae > Micromonospora. The sequence continues at coordinate 68,434 of NZ_QKKX01000042.1, read as the reverse complement.
CGAGTGATTGCTAAGAGACTGGACTACTTGGGCTGGAAACGCAACGTTGTACTTTTCTCTGACGAGTGCTTGATCTTCGGTTGCTCTTCGGCGAGGATTGACTACTCGCAGTGGAGGTGAGGTGGAGATGGCGCAGGTGCCAAGTCCGACGATCAGAGCCCGCCGTCTCCGGCGTGAGTTGCGTCGGCTGCGGGACCGCACCGGACACACAGCCGAGGAGGTGGCCAAGATCCTCGGCTGGCACCGGACCAAGGTCATCCGCTTCGAACTCGGGCACTCCCGGGTGATGCCCAAGGACATGCCGCCGCTGCTCGACCTCTACGACGCCTCTGAGGAGGAGCGGGAGTCGCTGACCGCGCTGCTGCGGCAGTCCCGACAGAAGGGTTGGTGGAGCGCGTACGGCGACGTGCTGCCGGACGACTACGTCGGCTTCGAGGCCGAGGCCGCAGCGATCAGCACGTTCGAGAGTCTGTACGTGCCCGGCCTGTTGCAGACGGAGGAGTACGTCCGCGCGATCGTCAGGGCGGGGCGCAGTACCGCCGATCAGGACGAGATCGATCGGCGCGTAGCGGCTCGCCTCGGCCGCAAGGTCCTGCTCTCGCGAGACGCGCCGCCGAGGTTGTGGTTGGTGCTCGATGAGGCATCCGTCCGCCGAGTTGTGGGTGGCCCGAAGGTGATGCGAGCGCAGCTCGCGCGTTTGATCGAAGCTTGCGAGCTGCCTACCGTCGAGATCCAGATCCTTCCCTTCGCTGCTGGCGCACACGCAGCCATGGGCGGCCCGTTCACCCTGCTCGACTATGCCGATCCGGCTTTGGACCCCACCGTCGTCTATCTCGACAACGACTCCAGCACGCTCCTGCTGGAGGAGGAGAGGCATGTCGCCCGATATAGACTCATGTTCGATCACCTCATGGCCAAGGCACTCGACCCTGACGAGTCGGCTGGCTTCCTGGCCCGGGTGGCTGATGAGTACTGACTAGCACTCAAGGAGCCTGACCGATGACTGCTCCGGTCGTTCACGCAGGGAAGTGGCGGAAGAGCAGCCGGAGCAGCGCAAGCGGCTCCAACTGTGTCGAGGTGGCCGAGCTGACCGACGCGTTGGCCGTCCGGGACTCCAAGGACCCGGAGGGGCCTGCGCTCCTCTTCGATCGGGACGCCTGGTCGTCGTTCGTCGTCGGCCTTCGGCGCGGCCCGCTCGACTGACGCCCTGGCGAGTTGGTCGCCGCCCTGATGTCGGCGGCATCACCCACGCCCGGTTAGATGGCCGGATGGCGGTACGCATCGACATCGAAGCCCTCCGGGACGCGGCCGGGTTCGTCGCCTGTGAAGCGGCGGACAAGTTCCAGGCAGCCGGTCAGCCGGTGGAGATCATGGCGGTCGGCGGGGGAGCGTCCTGCGTGATCCGGGAGGCCGGGCAGCCGCCGTACGAGGTCTGGGTGGGGGTCACGGCGGACGGCTTCACCACCGAGTGCGACTGCCCAGCCGGTGCGGACCTGTGCGGGCACGCGGTGGCCCTCACCGCCGCTGCCCTGGCAGACGGACTGGCGTGGTCCTCGGCGGCCACCCCGCCGTCAGCCGTGGAAATCGACCCCGGGCTCGCCGGGCTGGCCGAACTCGCGCGCAGCATCCCCGCCCGGCGGCTGGCGTTGCTGGTCGCCGAGTGGGCGGCCACGGATCGCGTGTTGGAGAACAGGCTGCTGGCGTACACGGGCCGGCTATCAACCCTCACCGCCGCAGAGCTGGATGACGCCCGCCGGACCATCGACAACATCGCCCATGAGGCAACCAGCGGTGATCGTTGGGACCTGCACGACGTCGAGAAGGCCGGCCGGGCGCTCGTCGAAGAGGTGCGGGTGCTGGCCGAGCGGCCGGCGACGGAGGGAACCCTGCTGGTGGTCGAGCGGGCCGCCCGCGCCTGGGACGGCCTTGCGGGTTACCTCTACGACGCCTGGGAGACGTACGAGGACGAGCCGGGCGAGATCGGCGGCGCGTTGCGGGCGGCCCACGTCCAGCTCTGCGAGCAGGTGCAGCCGGACCCCGACGAACTGGCCGCCCGGCTGGCCGAGATCATCGGATCAGCCGAGGTCGACTCCTGCCTTGACGAGCCGTGGGACTACCTCGGCGTGCTCGGCCGTGACCGCGTCAAGACGCTGCGGAACCGCCGCTGGTGATCGGGACACGGTCACCAGCGGCGGTGTCGCGGGTCAGGCCCAGGGGGCCAGCGGGTACCAGGGGATGATCTCGCGGCGGGCGAGCAGCCGTACGTCCCAGTAGAGGAACGTGAACGCGCCGGCGACGATGAACGCGACCGCGGTCAGCACCGCCAGGCGGGTCGGCCGCTCGGTGAACCACCGTTGCAGGCGGGAGCCGGCGAGCCAGGCCATCAGCAGGAACAGCACCGCCATGATGACGATGTTGCCGAGGGACTGGAGCGTGAACGCCGCCGCCCCGTACAGCGGGTTGCCGCTCTCCGCGGCGTCGCGGAACATCTGCCGGAACAGCGCGAACGGCCGACCGATCAGGAAGCCGGCGATCAGCGCGCCCATGAAGATCATCGGGGCGTTGGGGTAGCGGCGGGCGATCCGGGCGAAGGGGTCCCGCACCACGCCGATCGAGGCCAGCCCGAGATAGACCATCACCAGCCCGATCACGCCGAAGACGACCATCGACTGGATGCTCCTCGGCGACAGGCCGCCGGGCGTGGTGGGGGCGGTGGAGAACTGCGGCATCGAGGTGCCGACGATGCCGACGATCGCGCCGTAGACGGCCGACACCGCGATCATGCCCACCGACATCCAGCCCAGCGGCTTCAGCGGCTGGACGAGTCTGCTGAACCTGCTCCCGGTGGTGGTGCCGGTCAGCGGGGCGAGGGCACCGAAGGCGGCGATGTTGCAGGCGGTGAACGTGCCGGCGATCCCGGAGACGAAGGCGAACACGATGCCCGCCGCGATCCCCTGGATCGGCGTCTCCTTGGCGTCATGGCCGAGGAGGGTGTTGGCGACGTTGTCGCCGATGGTCTGGTCCACGAACTCCGCCGACCAGATCACGGTCAGCAGGAAACCGCCGAGCACGCTGAGCAGGACGATCAGCGCCCGCCGCCGGGGGAAGTGCCCGTTGACGAAGGTGGACGTCCCCTCCCGCCCGGCGTCAGGCCGGATCTCGACCGGCACCCTGGGCCGTCGGGGGGAATTGTGGGTCTGCGTCACGCTGCGCTCCTCACGCTGGGGGGACGAGACCCGGGCGCGGGCGCGGCGGCGACACTGGCGACGACGCCCGGACCGGGAGGCCGGTGACCGCCGGCCGCGTGGACGCGCCCGCCAACCCGCTGCACGCAGTTGATTTACACGGATCAATGTCCAACCGCAGTGTGGCGGGACTTTCGCCGACTGACTTCTTCCATCGTGCCCAATTGCCCGCCCCGCCGCCCCCGTTTCCGCGATCTTGCATTTACGGACGTCGATATGCCCCTCCTGCGCTCTTTGCCCGGGCCGTAAGTGCAAGATCAGCGCGGCGCGGCGCGGGCGGCGCGGCGCGGGCGGCGCGGCGCGGGCGGGGCGTGGGTCAGCGCGGGGTGGAGTGGGGTGGAGTGGGGGTTGGGCGGGGTGCGCCGGCTGGTGGGGGGTGGCGGGATAGAGTCGCAGATCGGCCATGCCCGGTCGTCTCGACCGTGGCTCACCCGTGGGGAGTAGAGCAGTGAACGAGGCGCGGACGCCCGAGGCTCCGACCGGCGGCCCGACACCGGCGGTGTCGGAGTCGGAGACCACCCTGGTCGTGGTGACCGGCGTGTCCGGCGGGGGCCGCAGCACCGTGGCGCGGGCGCTGGAGAACGTCGGCTACTACGTGGTCGACAATCTGCCCCAGGCGCTGATGCTCGACATGGCCGAGCTGGCCGTCAAGGCCGGCGGCGCGGCCCGGCGTACCGCGATGGTGCTGGACGTGCGCTCGCGCGCCTTCTCCACCGACCTGGTCGGGGCGATCCGGGAGCTGAAGGACCGGGGCTTCTCGCCCCGGGTGGTCTTCGTCGACGCCGACGACGAGGTGCTGATCCGCCGGTTCGAGAGCGTCCGGCGCTCGCACCCGTTGCAGGGCGACGGGCGGCTCGCCGACGGCATCGCCGTGGAGCGGGGCCTGCTGGAGGAGGCCCGGGACCAGGCCGACGTGATCATCGACACCAGCCACCTGAACGTCAACCAGCTCCGCCGCCGGATCGAGGAGCTGTTCGGCGGCGAGGACAGCCGCCGGCTGCGGGTCACCGTGCTCTCCTTCGGCTTCAAGTACGGCCTCCCGCCCGACGCCGACTTCGTCCTCGACGCCCGGTTCCTGCCGAACCCGTACTGGGTGCCCGAGTTGCGCGAGCACACCGGCCGGGAGGAGGCCGTCAGCGCGTACGTGCTCGGCCAGGAGGGCGCGGAGGCCTTCGTCGGCGCGTACGCGGACCTGGTCAACGCCACCACCGTCGGCTTCGAGCGGGAGGGCAAGCGCTACCTCACCGTGGCGGTCGGCTGCACCGGCGGCAAGCACCGCAGCGTCGCCATCGCCGAGGAGTTGGCCGCCCGGCTGCGCCACGCCGGCCTCGCCGCCAAGGCCCAGCACCGCGACCTGGGGCGGGAATGACGCCGACGCGGGTGGTCGCGTTCGGCGGCGGGCACGGCCTGTCGGTGTCCCTGCGGGCGCTGCGCCGCTGCGCGCCCGAGCTCGACCTGGACATCACCGCCGTGGTCACCGTCGGCGACGACGGCGGTTCCAGCGGCCGGCTGCGGGCCCGGCGCGGCGGGCTGCCGCCGGGCGACCTGCGTCAGGCGTTGGTGGCCCTCGCCGGCGACCACCCGGCCACCCGGCGCAGTGCGGGGCTCTTTCAGCACCGCTTCGCCGGCACCCCCGGTGACCCGCCGGACACCGAAGACGGGCTGGCCGGGCACGCGGTCGGCAACCTGGTCCTGTGCGGGCTGATCGAGCTGCTCGGCGACCCGGTCACCGCCCTGGAGCACGCCGGGGCGATGCTCGGCGCGGTGGGCCGGGTGCTGCCGATGTCCCGCCAGCCGGTCGGCATCGAGGCCCGGGTGCGCGGCGCCGACCCGGCCTGCCCGGACGAGGTGCGCACGGTGCGCGGGCAGCACCAGGTGGCGGTCACCACCGGGCGGGTGGAGTCGCTCCGGCTCACCCCGGCCACCCCGGCGGCCTGCGCGGAGGTCGTGGCGGCCACCGCCGAGGCGGACTGGTTGATCTTCGGACCGGGTAGCTGGTACACCAGCGTGCTGCCGCACCTGCTGGTGCCGGGGCTGGCCGCCGCCATCGTGGACAGCCCGGCCCGTCGGCTGGTCACCCTCAACCTGGCGGCGGAGAAGGAGACCCTCGGGCTCTCCCTGGCCGACCATCTGGACACCCTGCGGCACTATCTGCCCGAGTTGATGGTGGACGCCGTGCTGGCGGACTCCAAGGCGGTGGGCGATCCCGGGCCCGTCGAGCGTGCGGCAGAATCGCTTGGTGCCCGGCTGGTCCTCGCCCCGGTCGCCGTCACCGACGGCGAGCCCCGTCACGATCCGGCCGCCCTGGGCGCCGCGCTGGTGCCTGTCCTGGGCGCCGATCGTTAAGCACGTACGTAATCTCCGGCGACACGCCGGAACCGGTCCGTGAGGGGGCGCACAATGGCGATGACGGCTGCGGTCAAGGACGAGCTGAGCCGGGTCGACGTGCCCAAGCCCTGCTGCCGGCGGGCGGAGATGGCGGCGCTGCTGCGCTTCGCCGGCGGGCTGCACATCGTCTCCGGTCGGGTGGTCGTGGAGGCCGAACTCGACACCGGGGCGGTGGCCCGGCGGCTGCGCCGGGAGATCGCCGAGGTCTACGGCTATCCCAGCGAGATCCACGTGCTCGCCTCCGGCGGGCTGCGCAAGGGCAGCCACTTCATCGTCCGGGTGGTCAAGGACGGCGAGGCCCTGGCCCGGCAGACCGGCCTGCTCGACGTCCGGGGCCGGCCGGTGCGGGGGCTGCCGCCGCACGTGGTGGCGGCCAACGTCTGCTGCGCGGTGTCCGCGTGGCGGGGGGCGTTCATGGCGCACGGCTCATTGACCGAGCCGGGCCGCTCCAGCGCCCTGGAGATCACCTGCCCCGGTCCGGAGTCGGCGCTGGCGCTGGTCGGCGCGGCCCGCCGGATCGGCATCACCGCGAAGAACCGCGAGGTGCGCGGCGTGGACCGGGTGGTGGTCAAGGACGGCGACGCCATCGCCGCGCTGCTCACCCGGATAGGAGCACACTCCAGCGTGCTGGCCTGGGAGGAGCGCCGGGTGCGCCGCGAGGTGCGGGCGACGGCCAACCGGCTGGCCAACTTCGACGACGCCAACCTGCGCCGCTCCGCGCGGGCCGCGGTGGCCGCCGCCGCCCGGGTGACCCGGGCCCTGGAGATCCTCGCCGAGGACGCCCCGAACCACCTCACCTCCGCCGGCCGGCTGCGCCTGGAGCACCGGCAGGCGTCCCTGGAGGAGCTGGGCGCGCTCGCCGACCCGCCGCTGACCAAGGACGCCATCGCCGGGCGGATCCGCCGGCTGCTGGCGCTGGCCGACAAGCGGGCCCGTGACCTGGGCATCCCTGATACCGAAGCGGCCGTCACGCCCGACATGCTCGTGGTCTGATAGGACGGTGGCGGTAGGCGGACGGCGGCGCGCGCGGCGGCGGGCGTCGGCCCGTCCCGCCGACCGTCGTCCGGTCGGGCGCCGGCCCGGTGACGCGAAGCGGATCACCACCCGCCGCAGCGCGCCGCCGCGTGCTCGGATAGGGTCGCTGGGTACGGCAAGGGGGCCGGCACAGGCACTCCTCGCCGTGCACACCGCCTCCGGCGGTCAGGGTCTTGCCGACCGCGGCGGGGTGGCCGACATGAACTGGCAACGGCCGGCTGCAACGGCCGGCGCACATCACCTCGCCGGCCCGAAGCTGACGCCGGCGGATCAGAACGCGAGGAGACGGGACCTGTGACCATCCGGGTTGGCATCAACGGCTTCGGCCGCATCGGCCGCAACTTCTTCCGGGCCGTGCTGGCGTCCGGCGCGGACATCGAGGTCGTGGCCGTCAACGACCTGACCGACAACGCGACGCTCGCCCACCTGCTCAAGTACGACAGCATCCTGGGCCGCCTCCCGCAGGAGGTCAAGGCGACCGACGACGAGATCACCGTGGGCGGCCACACCATCAAGGCGTACGCCGAGAGGGACCCGGCGAAGCTGCCCTGGGGCGAGGCCGGCGTGGACGTGGTCATCGAGTCCACGGGCTTCTTCACCGACGCCACCAAGGCGAAGGCGCACGTCGCCGGCGGGGCCAAGAAGGTCATCATCTCCGCCCCGGCGAAGAACGAGGACGTCACGGTCGTCATGGGCGTCAACCAGGACCAGTACGACCCGGCCAAGCACACGATCATCTCGAACGCCTCCTGCACCACCAACTGCCTCGCCCCGATGGCGAAGGTGCTGCACGACACGTTCGGCATCCAGCACGGCCTGATGACGACCATCCACGCGTACACCCAGGACCAGAACCTCCAGGACGCGCCGCACTCGGACCTGCGCCGCGCCCGGGCCGCCGCGCTGAACATCGTCCCGACCTCCACCGGCGCCGCGAAGGCCATCGGCCTGGTGCTGCCGGAGCTGAAGGGCAAGCTCGACGGGTACGCGCTGCGGGTGCCGATCCCGACCGGCTCGACCACCGACCTCACGGTCAACGTCAACCGGGAGACCACGGTGGACGAGGTCAACGCCGCGCTGAAGGCCGCCGCCGAGGGCCCGCTCAAGGGCATCCTGGTCTACAACGAGGACCCGATCGTCTCCTCGGACATCGTCACCGACCCGGCGTCCTGCATCTTCGACGCGCCGCTGACCAAGGTCGTCGGCAACCAGGTCAAGGTCGTCGGCTGGTACGACAACGAGTGGGGCTACTCGAACCGCCTGGTCGACCTGGTCAAGCTGGTGGGTCAGTCGCTGTGACCATCCGCAACCTCGACGACCTGCTCGCCGAGGGGGTGTCGGGTCGGCGCGTGCTGGTGCGCGCCGACCTGAACGTCCCGCTCGACAAGCAGACCGGCGCCATCACGGATGATGGCCGGATCCGCGCGGTGCTGCCGACGCTGACCGCCCTGACCGGGGCCGGCGCGAAGGTGGTGGTCTTCTCGCACCTGGGCCGCCCGAAGGGCGCGCCGGACCCGCAGTTCAGCCTCCGCCCGGTCGCGGCCCGCCTCGGCGAGCTGCTCGGCGCGCAGGTCCGGTTCGCCGAGGACACCGTCGGCGACTCCGCCCGGTCCGCGGTCGACGCGCTCGCCGACGGCGAGGTCGCCCTGCTGGAGAACCTCCGCTTCAACAAGGGGGAGACCAGCAAGGACGACGCCGAGCGGGGCGCGTTCGCCGACCAGCTCGCCGCCCTCGGCGAGGCGTACGTCGACGACGCGTTCGGCGCGGTGCACCGCAAGCACGCCAGCGTCTTCGACGTGCCGGCCCGGCTGCCGCACGTCGCGGGCCGGCTGGTGCTGCGCGAGGTGGAGGTGCTGGCGAAGCTCGCCGGCGAGCCGGAGCGGCCATACGTGGTGGTGCTGGGCGGCTCCAAGGTCTCCGACAAGCTCGCGGTGATCGAGGCGCTGCTGCCGAAGGTCGACCGGCTGCTCATCGGCGGCGGGATGTGCTTCACCTTCCTCAAGGCCCAGGGCCACGAGGTGGGCACCTCGCTGCTGGAGGGGGAGATGGTGGAGACCTGCCGCAACCTCCTGGAGCGGTCCGCGGGCAAGATCATGCTCCCGGTCGACGTGGTGGTGGCGGACGCCTTCGCCCCCGACGCGGCGCACGACACGGTCCGCGCCGACGGCATCCCCAGCCACCGGCTGGGCCTGGACATCGGCCCGGAGACGGTGGCCGGTTTCGCGGCGGCCCTGTCCGAGGCGAAGACGATCTTCTGGAACGGGCCGATGGGCGTGTTCGAGATGCCGGCCTTCGCCAACGGCACCCGCGGCGTCGCCGAGGCGATCACCAAGACCGACGCGTTCAGCGTGGTCGGCGGCGGCGACTCCGCCGCGGCGGTGCGCGCCCTCGGGCTGGACGAGTCGTCCTTCGGGCACATCTCCACCGGCGGCGGCGCCTCCCTGGAGTACCTGGAGGGCAAGACCCTCCCCGGCATCGCGGCGCTGGAGGACTGATGGCGGCGATCACCCGCCGGCCGCTGATGGCCGGCAACTGGAAGATGAACCTCAACCACCTCGAGGCCAACCTGCTGGTGCAGAAGCTGGCCGCGAGCCTGACCGAGAAGCAGCTCACCGACGTCGAGTGCGTCGTGCTGCCGCCCTTCACCGACCTGCGCACCGTGCAGACCGCGGTGGACGGCGACAAGCTGCTGATCGGCTACGGCGGGCAGGACGTGTCGCCGTACCAGTCGGGGGCGTACACCGGGGAGATCTCCGGGGCGATGCTGGCGAAGCTCGGCTGCACGTACGTGGTGGTCGGGCACTCCGAGCGGCGGCAGTACCACCACGAGGACGACGCGCTGGTCAACGACAAGGTGGCCGCCGCGCTGGCCAACGGGCTCACCCCGATCCTGTGCATCGGGGAGGGGCTGGAGGTCCGCGAGCAGCTCCGGCACGTGCCGCACTGCTGCGACCAGCTCGACGGCGCGCTGCGGGGGCTCACCCGCGAGCAGGTCACCAAGGTCGTCGTGGCGTACGAGCCGGTCTGGGCGATCGGGACGGGCAAGACGGCCACCCCCGAGGACGCCCAGGAGGTGTGCGGGGAGGTCCGCAAGCGGCTGGTCGAGACCTTCGACCAGGCGACCGCGGACCAGGTCCGGATCCTCTACGGCGGGTCGGTGAAATCCTCGAACGTCGCCTCGATCATGGCCCAGCCGGACGTGGACGGGGCCCTGGTCGGCGGCGCGAGCCTGGACGCCGAGGAATTCGCCAAGATCTGCCGGTTCCCGGAGCACCTCAGCCGCTGACCGGTCGCTATCCTTGACTCCGCCCGTCCGTCGGTCGGTGCCGCAGTGCCCGACCTGTCCGGGCGAGGATCGCTACGAGAGGACTGACCCCAGCCATGCCGATCTGGTTCGCATACACGTTGATCGTGTTGCTGACGATCACGAGCGTCATGCTCACCATGCTCATCCTGCTGCACCGCGGTAAGGGCGGTGGGATGTCGAGCATGTTTGGCGGTGGGGTCAGCTCAAGCCTCGCCGGCTCCTCGGTGGCCGAGAAGAACCTCGACCGCTACACGGTCCTGGTGGGCATCGTCTGGTTCGCCTGCATCGTCGGGCTGGGGCTGTGGCTGCGCCTCCAGCTCGGCAGCGGGGCCTGAGGGCGAGCCCGCCGAGTCGTACAATCTGCGCGCGGTCCGTCACCGACGGGCCGCGCGCAGGTGTTTTCCCGCTGCACCGCGTCGCCCGCCGCCCGCCCGAGCGGCGGTCCCCTCCGACGACAGGAGCGAGCAGCCGTGGCGAGTGGCAACCTGATCCGGGGCGCCCGGACCGGATCCGGCCCGGAACGCTTCAACGAGCGGCACGCGCCGGCCCCGCGCCGGTCGGTCACCTACTGGTGCCGCAACGACCACCGGATCGACGTCCCGATCGCGGCGGAGGCCGAGCCCCCGCCGCTGTGGGACTGCCCCCACTGCGGGGTCCCGGCCGGCCGGGACCCGGGCAACCCGCCGGGCCGGGCGCGCCCGGAGCCCTACAAGACCCACCTGGCGTACGTGAAGGAGCGGCGCACCCCGGAGGAGGGGGAGGCCCTGCTGGCTGAGGCCCTGGCCGCCCTGCACCGTCGCCGGGGCGGGGCCTGAGCGCAGCCGGGTACGGGGACCCGCCCGCCCGGACACGCGCAAAAAAGCCCCCGCGGCCGGCGGGGGCCCTTGCGTACGCCTCAGCGCAGGCTGCGCAGCCGGGGCGGGACGTCGGCCGCCGCCGCCCGGTCCAGCAGCCAGAGGGTGCGCCCGACGCCCTGCACCCCGGCCGCCGGGAGCTGCACCGGCCCGGCCCCGGTCAGGGCCATGCCGACCGCGCGGGCCTTGTCGGCGCCGCTGGCGACCAGCCAGACCTCCTCGGCGGTGTTGATCGCCGGGAGGGTGAGCGTGGTGCGCACCGGCGGCGGCTTGGGGCTGCCCCGCACGGCGCTGACCGGCCGGCTGTCGTGGTGCACGGGGTGCTCCGGGAAGACCGAGGCGACGTGCCCGTCCTCGCCCACGCCGAGCATCAGCACGTCGAAGTGGGGTAGCGCGGCGTTCCCGGGGCGGGCCGCCCGGGCCAGCTCGGCGGCGTACCCGGCGGCGGCGGCCTCCGGGTCGGCCCCGGCCGGGCCGTCGGACGCCGGCATCGGGTGCACCCGGGCCGGGTCCAGCGGCATCGCGTCCAGCAGCGCCGCCCGGGCCTGCGTCTCGTTGCGCTCCGGGTCCCCGGCGGGCAGGAACCGCTCGTCGCCCCACCAGACGTCGACCCGGGACCAGTCGACCGCGTCCCGCGCCGGCAGCGCGGCCACCGCCCGGTACACGGCCGCGGCGATCCGACCGCCGGTCAGCACCACCGATGCCTGCCCGCGGTCCGCCTGCGCGTCGAGCAGCTTCACCAGCAACCGGGCCGCCACCGCCTGCGCCAGCAGGTCGGCGTCGGCGTGGACGGCGACACTCGCCTCGCTCATGTGTTGTGCCTTCGTCTCCGGACCGCCCGCGCGGTCCCCTGTTCGTCGTGCCCGGGGGCCGGCGGCCCTCCGTCGCGCGGCCCGGTGGACGGGCCGGCGGGCCGGACCCGGCCCGCCGGCGCCGTCGTCAGGGCGTCGCGCTGGTACCGGCGTGGGCAGTGACCCCCGCCTCGGCCCGCTTCGCGGTCGCCGGGTCCTTCCAGACGTGCACCCGCTGGCCGGGCCGCTCGTCCAGCCCGGAGACGCCGGCCATCGCGCCCAGCGCCTCGGCGTAGACCTGGTCGGCGTCCAGCCGGCGCAGCTCCTCGGCCAGCTCGTCGCCGAGCGGCCGGCGGACCAACGGCAACTGGCGGTCGTCCTGCCCGGTGCGCCGGAACGTGGCCAGGCTGTCCTCCCGGGTGAGGGTGAGCACGTCGCCGTTGGCGCAGCTCAGCTGCACCTCCCGCATCCGGGGGGACTCGTCGCTGGGCTCCCAGCGCGGGGTGATCCCGAGCCGGCTGCCCAGCCAGCCGCACATCAGCGCGGCCGTCGGGTCGGTCGGCGGGGCCACCACCCGGGCCTCGGTGACCCGTGCCTGGGTGGTGTCGAACGCGCCGGCCACCAGGGTCCGCCACGGGGTGATCCGGGTCCACGCCAGGTCGGTGTCCCCCGGGGCGTAGTCCCGGGCCCGCTGGCGCAGCGCCTCGATCGGGTCGACGGCCTGCGCCGTGTCGGTGATCCGCCGGTCGGCGACCACGCCGAGGAAGTCCGTCGCGATCTCCGCCGGCGGCTCGCCGTGCCACCACGTCACCACCGGCACGTCCGGCACCAGCAGCGGCATCACCACCGACTCGGCGTGCAGCGCCAGCCGGCCGTACATCCGGGTGACCACCGCCTCGCACGGGCCGAGCCGGCCGCCGACGACGATCTCCGCGTCCAGCCGGTTGCGGTCGCGCTCGACGTCGGTGCGGACCACCACGAGCAGCCGGCACGGGTGGGCGGCGGCGGCGATGGTCGCCGCCGCCTCCGCCTCGCGGACCCGCTTCTCGTCGACCACCACGATCAGGGTGAGCGCCATGCCGCTGGCCACCCCGCCCGCGCTGCGCCGCTCGGCGGCGAGCGCCTTGACCACCTCGTTGCCGGTGGTGTCCCACAGCCCGATCAATGGAACCTCCTGGTTCGCTCGCTGTGCTCGCTCACGCTCTCCGCCACGCCCGGCCCTCGCGGGCCAGCATCTCGTCGGCGGCCCGGGGCCCCCACTCGCCGGCCCGGTACGGCTCCGGCTTCGTGCCCTCCCAGGCGTGCTCCAGCGGGTCCACCACCGCCCAGCTCTGCTCGACCTCGGCGGCGTCGGGGAAGAGGGTACGGTCGCCGATCAGCACGTCAAGCACCAGCCGCTCGTACGCCTCGGGGCTGGACTCGGTGAACGCCTCGCCGTACTGGAAGTCCATCGCGATGTCGCGGACCTCCATCGTGGTGCCCGGCACCTTCGAGCCGAACTTCAGCACCACGCCCTCGTCCGGCTGCACCCGGATGACGAGCTGGTTGTTGCCGAGCATCTCCATGTCGGCCTCGTCGAACGGCAGGTGTGGGGCCTTCTTGAACATGATGGCGACCTCGGTCACCCGCCGGGGCAGCCGCTTGCCGGCCCGGATGTAGAACGGCACCCCCGCCCAGCGGCGGTTCTGGATGCCCAGCTCCACGGCCACGTACGTCTCCGTGGTGGAGTCCGCCGGGACGCCCTCCTCGTCGAGGTAGCCGACTGCCCGCTGCCCGCCGACCCAGCCGGGCAGGTACTGCCCGCGCACGGTGCCCTCGGAGACGTCCTTCGGCAGGGTGATCGCCTTGAGCACCTTCAGCTTCTCGGCCCGGATCTCGTCGGCGTCGAAGCTGGTCGGCTCCTCCATCGCCACCAGCGCCAGGAGCTGGAGCAGGTGGTTCTGGAGCACGTCGCGGGCGGTGCCGACCGAGTCGTAGAAGCCGGCCCGGGTGCCGATGCCGACGTCCTCGGCCATGGTGATCTGCACCGAGTCGACGTACTTGGAGTTCCACAGCGGCTCGAACAGGCTGTTGGCGAACCGCAGGGCCAGGATGTTCTGGACGGTCTCCTTGCCCAGGTAGTGGTCGATCCGGAAGACGTCCTGCCGGGTGAACACGTCGTCGACGAGGTCGTTGAGTTCCTTCGCCGAGGGCAGGTCGTGCCCGAACGGCTTCTCCACCACCACCCGGCGCCAGCCGCCGCACTTGTCGTTGTCGGCCATCCCGGTGCGGGCGAGCTGCTTGAGCACGACGGGGAACGCCGCCGGGGGGATGGAGAAGTAGAACGCCGCGTTGCCGTGGATGCCGTGGGTGCCACGCAGCTCGTCCAGGGTCCGGTTGAGCTGGTCGAAGGCGGCGTCGTCGTCGAACGAGCCGCCGACGAACTTGATGTTGCCGGCCAGCCGGGCCCAGACCTCCTCCCGCCAGGGTGTCCGGGCGTGTTGCTTGGCCGCCTCGTGGGCCACCGACTCGAAGTCGCCGTCGCCCCAGTCACGCCGGGCGAAGCCCAGGACCACGAAACCGGGTGGCAGCAGCCCCCGGTTCGCCAGGTCGTAGACCGCCGGTAGCAGCTTCTTCCGCGCCAGGTCACCGGTCACCCCGAAGATCACCAGAGCGCAGGGCTCCGGGATCCGCGGCAGCCGCCGGTCCTGTGCGTCGCGCAGCGGGTTCACGCCGCCTCCTCGCTCCGCTGGTGTCACGTCGTCCATCGTCAGGTTCGTAGTTGCCGGACCGCGTCGAGCAGCTGGGCCACTCCCGCCACCCGGTCGGTCAGGTGCAGCCGCAGCACCGGGCGACCCCGGCCGGCCAGGGCCTGCCGGTCGCCCGCGGCCTGGGCCGCCTGGAGTTCACCGAAGGAGTACGGCTTCCCGGGCACATGCAGATCATTGTCGACGGTACCGGTCACCTGGAGGTAACGGCCCACCTGAGGACCGCCCTTGTGGTATTGGCCGGTGGAGTGCAGCAAGCGCGGCCCCCAGCCGAAGGTGACCGGCCGCCCGGCCGCCCCGGCGAGCAGCGGACGCAGCCGGGCCGCGTCGGCGTCGGCGAACCGGTCCAGGTACGCCAGCACGGCGAGGTAGCCGTCGCCGACGCCGTCGAGCAGGTGGCGCAGCGCGCCGGCCAGGTCGCCGGGGCTGCCCGCCGGGGCGTACACCTCGATCGCGTCCGCGGTCGACGACGGTGGCTCCGCCGGCGCGGTCGAGGCCAGGATGCGGGCGGTGTTCTCCTTGCTCTCGGTGACGTCCGGCTGGTCGAACGGGTTCACCCCGAGCACCGCGCCGGCCACCGCCGTGGCGTACTCCCAGGTCAGGAACTGGGCGCCCAGCGGACCGTTGACCGCGACGTCCGGCACACAGCCGCCGCCGGGAACGGCCCCGGGGGACAGCGCCCCGCCGTAGCTGACGGTGAGCACGTCCGGGCCGGTGCCGCCGGGGGCGTCGGGGGACTCCAGCACGACCGGCAGGATGCCGAGGCCGGACTTGCCGGTGGACTCGGCGAGCAACTGCTCGATCCAGTCGCCGAGCCCGTCGATGCCGGTGCCGTCGCCGATCAGGGCGACCTTGTCCCGACCCCCGGTGGCCGCCGCGCCGAGGGCCGCGCCCAGCGCCAGGCCGGGGTTGTCGGTGTCCCGGGCCAGTGACTCCGACAGCGCCTCGGCCTGGTCGAGCAGCTCGGTCACCTCGACCCCGGCCAGCGCCGCGGGCACCAGCCCGAACGCGGTCAGCGCCGAGTACCGGCCGCCCACCCGCGGGTCGGCGAGCACGGTGACCGCGCCCAGCTCGGCGGCGACGGACTCCAGCGGGGAGCCCGGGTCGGTGACCACCACGAAGTGCCGGCCGGCCTCCGCCTCGGTCATCCCGGCGTCGAGGAACGCCCGCAGGTACGCCCGCCGGTGGCTGTCGGTCTCCACCGTGCCGCCGGACTTGCTGGCCAGCACCACCACGGTGCGCTCCAGCCGGTCGGCCAGCGCCGCCCGGACCTGGCCCGGGTCGGTGGTGTCCAGCACGGTCAGCGGCCGGCCCAGGGTGCGGGTGATCACCTCGGGGGCCAGCGACGAGCCGCCCATCCCGGCGAGCACCACGTGGTCCAGGTCCGCCAGCTCGGCGGTCAGCTCGGCGAGCTGGGGGAGCAGCTCCCGGCTGCGCCGGTGGGTGTCCAGCCAGCCGAGCCGGGTCGCCGCCTCGGCCTCGGCCGCCGGCCCCCACAGCGTGGGGTCCTTCGCGGCCAGTCTCGCCGGGACGCCCCGGCTGACCAGGGCGTCCCGGGTCGACGCGGGTGCGGACCGGTCGACCGCGTCCGCGCCGTGCACGACCAGCCCGGCGGACGCGTCCGCTGGGCCGGCGAGCAGGTCGCTCACGGGGCCGTCCCGTACCGCCGACCGGCGGCACGGGACGCCCCGGGGCGGTGCCCCGGGGCGCGTCCGCGAGCGTCGGTCACGCGTTGCCGCCGGCATGCTGGGCGGCCTGCGCGTTGCCCTCGGCGGCCTGGCCGGGCCGCCCGGTGCCCCGGCCCGCCGCGGCGAGCGACTTGCGCACCCCGTCGAGCAGCTCCAGCCAGCTCGCCTCGAACTTCTCCACGCCCTCCCGCTCCAGGGTGGCGATCACGTCGGACATGTCGACGCCGACCGACTCCAGGTCGGTGAAGACCCCGCGGGCCGCGTCGTACGCGCCGGTGATGGTGTCGGCACGGGTCTCGCCGTGGTCGGCGTACGCGTGGATGACCGACTCCGGCATCGTGTTGACCGTGCCGGGAGCGATCAGCTCCTCGACGTAGATGACGTCCCGGTAGTCCGGGTTCTTCGTCGAGGTGGACGCCCACAGCGGGCGCTGCGGGTGGGCGCCCGCGTCGGCCAGGGCCTGCCACCGGTCGGAGGAGAAGACCTCGCCGTAGCGCTCGTACGCGAGCTGGGCGTTGGCCACGGCGGCCTTGCCGCGCAGCGCCTTGGCCTCGGCCGAGCCGATCTTCTCCAGCCGCTTGTCGACCTCGGAGTCGACCCGGGAGACGAAGAACGACGCCACCGAGCCGATCTTGGACAGGTCGTGGCCGTTCGCCCGCGCCTGCTCCAGGCCCGCGAGGAACGCCTCCATCACCTGCGAGTAGCGGTCCAGGCCGAAGATCAGCGTGACGTTGACGCTGATCCCCTCGGCCAGGGTCGCGGTGATCGCCGGCAGGCCCGCCTCGGTGGCCGGGATCTTGATGAACAGGTTCGGCCGGTCGACCAGCCACCACAGCGCCTTGGCCTCGGCGACCGTCTTGTCGGTCTCGTGGGCCAGCCGGGGGTCCACCTCGATGGAGACCCGGCCGTCGACGCCCTGGCTGCCGTCGTGCGACGGGCGCATCACGTCGCACGCCCACCGCACGTCGTACGTGGTGAGCATGCGCACCGCCTCCTCCACCTCCACTCCCCGGGTGGCGAGGTCACGGAGCTGCCAGTCGTACTCGTCGGCGTCGGCGAGCGCCTTGGCGAAGATCGTCGGATTGGTGGTCACCCCGACCACGTGCTTCTCCCGGCGGAGCTGGTCCAGTCCGCCGGAGCTCAGCCGTACCCGGGAGAGATCGTCGAGCCAGACCGCCACCCCGGCGGCGGTGAGCTCGCTAAGCCTGTCCGTCATGCCGTCCACGCTCCCCTCAGTTGCCGGTCGCGAAACCGGTGATGTCGCCCACCCGGGTCAGCACCGCGTGGGCGGCGGCGACGATCCGGTCGGGGGTGAACCCGAACTGCTCGAAGAGCACGGAGTGCGGGGCGCTCGCGCCGTAGTGCTCCAGGCTGACGCTCTCGCCGGAGTCGCCGACGATCCCGCGCCAGGACATGCCGATGCCCGCCTCCACGCTCACCCGTGCCTTTACCCCGCGGGGCAGGACCGAGTCCCGGTACGCCTCGTCCTGCGCGAAGAACCACTCCTGGCACGGCATCGACACCACCCGGGTGGGGGTGCCGTCGGCCTCCAGCCGCTCCCGGGCGGTGAGGCAGAGCTGCACCTCGGAGCCCGTGCCGACGATGATCACCTGCGGCTTGCCGGTGGACGCCTCGGCCAGCACGTAGCCGCCCTTGGTGACGCCCTCGGCGCTGGCCAGGGTCGACCGGTCCAAGGTCGGCAGCGGCTGCCGGCTCAGCGCCAGCGCGGTCGGCCGGTCGGTGTGCTCCAGGGCCTGCCGCCACGCCCAGGCGGTCTCGTTGGCGTCGGCCGGCCGGACCACGTCCAGGCCGGGGATGGCCCGCAGCGCGGTCAGGTGCTCCACCGGCTGGTGGGTCGGGCCGTCCTCGCCGAGGCCGATCGAGTCGTGCGTCCAGACGTAGACCACCGGCAGCTTCATCAGCGCGGCGAGCCGCACCGACGGGCGCATGTAGTCGCTGAACACCAGGAAGGTGCCGCCGTACGGGCGGGTGCCGCCGTGCAGGGAGATGCCGTTGAGGATCGCGCCCATGGCGTGCTCGCGGATGCCGAAGTGCAGCGTGCGGCCGTACTCGTGGCCCGGGAAGTCCTTGGTCGCGTGCACCGCCGGGACGAACGACGGCTCGCCCTTCATGGTGGTGTTGTTGCTCTCCGCCAGGTCGGCCGAGCCGCCCCACAGCTCGGGCAGCACCGGGGCGAGGGCCTCCAGCACCTTGCCGGACGCGGCCCGGGTGGCGACGCCCTTGGCGTCAGCCGGGAAGGTCGGCAGCGCCTCGGTCCAGCCCTGCGGCAGTACCCGCCGGGACATCCGGTCCCACAGCGCCTTGCGCTCCGGGTTGGCCTTCGCCCAGTCCGCGTACGCCTTCTCCCACTCCTGCTGGGCCTGCGCGCCGCGCTCCAGCACCCGGCGGGCGTGGCGCAGGACCTCCTCGTCGACCTCGAAGCTCTGCGCTGGGTCGAAGCCGAGGAGCTGCTTGGTGGCGGCCACCTCGTCGGCGCCCAGCGCCGAGCCGTGGATCTTGCCGGTGTTCTGCTTGTTGGGGGCGGGCCAGCCGATGATGGTGCGCAGCGCGACGAAGGAGGGACGGCCGGTCTCGGCCTTCGCCGCCAGCAGCGCCCGGTGCAGCGCCTCGACGTCCTCGTGGTAGTCGCCCTGGTCGGCGTCGCCGGTGCGCCAGTCGACGGTCTGCACGTGCCAGCCGTACGCCTCGTAGCGGGCCGCGACGTCCTCGCTCTTGGCGATGCGGGTGTCGTCCTCGATCGAGATCTCGTTGTCGTCGTAGATCACCGTGAGGTTGCCGAGCTGCTGGTGCCCGGCGAGCGCGCTGACCTCGTGGCTGATGCCCTCCTCGATGTCGCCGTCCGAGGCGATGCACCAGATGTCGTGGTCGAAGACCGACGCGCCGGCCTCGGACTCCGGGTCGAACAGGCCGCGCTCGCGGCGGGCCGCCATCGCCATGCCGACCGCGTTGCCCAGGCCCTGGCCGAGCGGGCCGGTGGTGGTCTCCACGCCCGGGGTGTGCCCGTGCTCCGGGTGGCCCGGGGTGAGCGAGCCCCACTGCCGCAGCGCCTTGAGGTCGTCGAGGGCCAGCGGGTACCCGGAGAGGAAGAGCTGGATGTAGAGGGTCAGGCTGGAGTGGCCGGCGGACAGCACGAACCGGTCCCGACCCGCCCAGTTGGGGTCGGTCGGGTTGTGCCGGATCACCCGGTTGAAAAGCAGGTACGCCGCGGGCGCGAGGCTCATCGCGGTGCCGGGGTGGCCGTTGCCGGATTTCTCCACGGCGTCCATGGCCAGCACACGGACGAGGTCGACGGCCCGGCGGTCGAGGTCGGACCAGTTGAGTGCGGGTTGCTCGGGTCGGTTGGCAGCCACGATGGTTGTGCTCCTCGGCAGTTGGGCGGAACCCTCAGTGATGACCCTATCGAGCGGCACTAAACGTGCGCCCAGGGATCTCTGCATGCTGGTCTGTGCGGGTCCGACCGGATCGGCCGTTCCACCTGGGTGTGACGGCCCGCACCGTTGTCGGGTCGCGCGGGCAGCCAAAACGACAACGCGTAGTGTGTGGGTCGGTGCGTGGGCCCGGACGGGTCCGACCGACCCGACCCCCCCTGCCGACGCCGGAAGGTGGCAATCCGTGAGCATGATCACCGAGCGCCCCGTCAGCAACTCTGCCGGGCAGCCGCCGGTGCGCACGGTGACCGAGGCGCCGGCCTCGCCCCGGCGGGACGTCCGGGCGGTGGTCTCGGCGTACGTCTCGCTGACCAAGCCGCGCATCGTGGAGCTGCTGCTCGTCACCACCGTTCCGGCGATGATGCTGGCCCAGGGCGGGCTGCCGTCGCTGTGGCTGATGGCGGTGGTGCTGGTGGGCGGCTCGCTCGCCGCGGGCGCGGCCAGCGTGCTCAACTGCTACATCGACCGGGACATCGACCAGGTCATGCGGCGCACCAAGCGCCGCCCGCTGCCGACGCACACCGTCTCGCCGCGCAGCGCGCTGGTCTTCGGGCTGGTGCTGGCGGTGGTCTCGGTGGCCCTGATGGCCGCGTTCACCAACCTGCTGGCCGCCGGGCTGACCCTGGCCGCGATCGTCTACTACGACCTGGTCTACACGCTCTGGCTGAAGCGGACCACGGCGCAGAACACCTTCTGGGGCGGCGCCTGCGGGGCGGCCCCGGTGCTGATCGGCTGGGCCGCGGTGACCGGCTCGCTGGCCCCGGCGGCGTGGGCGTTGTTCGCGGTGGTCTTCTTCTGGCAGATGCCGCACTTCTACCCCCTCGCCATGAAGTACAAGGCCGACTACGCCCGCGCCGGCATCCCCATGCTGCCGGTGGTCGCCTCCACCCGCCGGGTCAACGCGGAGATCATCGGCTTCGCCTGGCTGACGCTGCTCTCCTCGCTGGCCGTCTGGCCGCTCGGGATGAGCGCCATCTACGGCGTCACGGCGCTGGTGTCCGGCGGGGTCTTCGTGTACGAGGCGCACAAGCTGTGCCGCCAGGTGGCCCGGGGCGGGGCGGTCAGGCCGATGCGGCTGTTCCACTGGTCGTACGTCTACCTGACCATCCTGTTCGCCGCCGTCGCCGTGGACGCCCTGATCTGACGGGGTCTCCGCAAGCCGCGGCCGGGGCCGTCGGTCCCCTCCCGCGCGGGTTCCCGCCCCCTCCAGCTTCCCGGCCCGCGCCGGTTGCCGCCCCGCCCGTGGATCCGGCGGTCCGGCCCCCCCGCCCGCAACGCCCACTTGGTCCACCGCCTCCCCGGCTGCCCCGACAAATCATCATCGTTGATGAGTTGTCCGTCTTTGGCGACCCATCGGAAAGAATTTCATCCTGAGTCGGGTTCGCTCAACCTGGGTGACAACGAGTAACTTTGCCCGGTGGCTTTGGCCGGAAAAGCCGGATAAGTCAGGGCGAATCACCTGTGGTTCTCCTTAAACAGTCGGGTAACGGGCATCACAAATAGTTCATGGTTCTCGCACGTCCCGAGGGAAGTCTGCTTAGGCTTCGCGTCATGGCAGATGGTTCCGATACGACGCTGACGGCCGACCAGACCGTCGCCGCGCAGGCCCCCAACGGCCTGGTCGCGGGCATCAGGTCGTTCGCCGACGGGCACGGCGGGGCGAAGGCGGTCATCGAGTACGTCGGCAAGCGCGGCGCGCGCATCGTCCTCGTGGGTTCCGACGGGGCCTGGGGCGACCAGTTCGCGGACGACACCGTGGTCGCGCGGGAGGCCTGTGCCCAGGCAGGTGTCGCCGTCGAGAACGCCTGGGAGCGTGAACTGATGGACCAGATGCGTCCCAGCAACGACCTCTGGCGGTCGATGGCCCGGCGCACGATGGCCCGTTGACACATAGATGACCGAACACCACCAGTCGACCCGGGGGGAACCCCGGGTCGCTCTCGTCACCTGCGCCGAGCTGTCCGACCTCGACCCGGACGACCGGCTCCTGCTCGCCCCGCTCACCGGGCACGGCGTCCGGGTGGCCGCCGCCGCCTGGGACGACCCGGCGGTCGACTGGGCCGCGTACGACCTGGTCGTGATCCGCTCGCCCTGGGACTACGCGCTGCGCCGCGACGAGTTCGTGGCCTGGGCCGACACCGTCCCCCGGCTGGTCAACCCGGCCGACGTGGTGCGCTGGAACACCGACAAGCGCTACCTCGGCGAACTTTCGGCCGCCGGCGTCCCCACCGTGCCGACCCGCTGGGTCCTGCCGGGGGAGAGCTGGGAGCCGCCCGCCACCCACGGCGAGTACGTCATCAAGCCGGCGGTCAGCGCCGGCAGCCAGGACACCGGCCGGTACGACCTGGCCGACCCCGGGCACCGCGAGCTGGCCACGGCCCACGTGCGGCGACTGGCGGGGGCCGGCCGGGTGACCATGGTCCAGCCGTACCTGGCGGCGGTGGACACCGCCGGGGAGACCGCGCTGCTGTACCTGGCCGGGCCGGACGGGCTCCGGTTCAGCCACGCGATCCGCAAGGGTCCGATGCTGACCGGCCCCGACCTGGGCGTCGACGGGCTGTACAAGGCCGAGGAGATCAGCTCCCGGGCGGCCGTCTCCGACCAGCTCGCCGTCGCCGAGCGGACGCTGGCGGCGGTGCCGGGCGGGCCGGAGCGCCTGCTCTACGCCCGGGTCGACCTCATCCCGGGCCCCGACGGGTCGCCCGTGCTGGTCGAGCTGGAACTGACCGAGCCGTCCCTGTTCCTCGGGTACGCCGACGGCGCCCCCGAGCGCCTGGCCGAAGCGATCGTCACCCACCTACCCCGCTGACCCCACCGTCCCCGTCCCGCCGTGCCCCGCCGTGCAAATTCCGAGAATCGGTTTGCGCGGCGGGGGTGGGGTGGGTGGTGGTTAGGCGGTGGCCGGGACGGGGGGCTCGGTCAGGGCCGGGGGCGCCGTCGACGGCGGGTGGGGCGGGTGGGGCTGCCGGGTTGACCACTGCACCCCGAGGGTGGCCAGCAGGACCAGGCACGAGCCGAGCATGTGCAGGGCGACCAGCACCGCCGGCAGGTGGGTGAAGTACTGGACGAAGCCGATCAGGCCCTGGCTCAGCTCCACCGCGACCAGCACCAGGGCGGCCCGTTCGGCCCGCCGGGCGCCGACCGCGCGGAACGCGAAGACCAGCGCCACCGAGAGTCCGATCAGCAGGAACACCCCGTCGGCGTGCACCTGCGAGATCGACTCCGGGTCGAGGCCGTTGCGGGCCGCGCCCTGGTCGCCCGCGTGCGGGCCGCTGCCGGTGACCCAGGTGCCGATCACCAGCACCGCGACGCTCACCACGGTGGTGACCAGCGTCAGCGCCCGTAGCGGCCCCGGCACCGTGGGCACCGCCGGGCCGTCCGGCTCGCCGATGCGTCGCCAGAGCGCGTACGCGACCGCGATCACCGCCATCGAGGCGAGGAAGTGCAGGCCGACCACCCACGGGTTCAGGTTGGTCAGCACGGTGAAGCCGCCGACCACCGCCTGCGCGGGGATGCCGAACAGCACCCCGATCGAGAGCGGCAGCAGGGCCCGCCGCCGCGCGCCGTGCAGCAGCACGCCCACCACCACGAGCAGCGCGATCGCGCCGACGGCGAAGGTGAGCAGCCGGTTGCCGAACTCGATGACGCCGTGCACGCCCATCTCGGCCGTCGTCCTGTACGACGCGTCGGTGCACCTGGGCCAGGTGGGGCAGCCGAGGCCGGACGCGGTCAGCCGGACCGCCCCGCCGGTGACGACGATGCCCACGTTCGCGATGATCGAGGCGAGCGCCAGGCGGCGCAGCAGGGTGGTGGAGACCGGGAACCGGACGGATCGCTTCACGGGCCAAATCCTACGCAACGTAGTGGAGCCCGATCGGGTGACTCCCGCCGTGCCGGTGGCTCGGATCACCGGTACCCGGATTGCGGGCCCCCGGCGAATTACGTAACGTTGCCGTTGTGAAAAACGCGGCGGCGCTGTCCGGGCGACAGCCGGCGACCGGTCCGGTCGCCGGTGCGTCCGTGCCCGCCGGTGCGCCAGTGGCCGCCGTCCCGG
Organism: Micromonospora sp. MW-13; assembly: GCF_003434305.1. GTDB lineage: Bacteria > Actinomycetota > Actinomycetes > Mycobacteriales > Micromonosporaceae > Micromonospora. Next base: position 44,876 of record NZ_QKKX01000042.1, on the reverse strand, counting down.
TGGCGTCCGCCGGTTCCGCCGCGACCGACCTCTCCACCCGTGACCGGGTGACCAAGCTGCTGCTGGAGCGGGGGGCGACCACCGCCGCGCAGCTCGGCTCGGCGCTCGGGCTCAGCCCGGCGGCGATCCGCCGGCACCTCGACGCAATGCTCGTCGACGGCGACGTGGTCGCCCGTGAGCAGACCGTGCGGGGCAGCCGGGGACGGGGCCGCCCCGCGAAGGTCTTCGTGCTGACCGACGCGGCCCGGGGCCGCTGCGGCACCCACCACTACGACAACATCGCCACCGCCGCCCTGCGCTGGATCGCCCGCAGCGGCGGTTCCGAGGCGGTGGAGGCGTTCGCGACCGACCAGGTCGTCGCCCTGGAGGACCGCTGCCGGGCCGCCATGGAGGACGCCGGCGACGACCCCCTGGCACGGGCCGAGGCACTCGCCGGGGCGCTGACCGCCGAGGGCTACGCTGCCAACGCGTCCACGATCGCCTCCGGCGGTCAGCTCTGCCAGCACCACTGCCCGGTGGCGCACGTGGCCGCCGAGTTCCCCCAGCTGTGCGAGGCCGAGACCGCGGTGATCTCCCGTCTGGTCGGCACCCACGTACAGCGCCTGGCCACCATCGCGCACGGCGACGGGGTGTGCACCACGCACATCCCCGCCCAGCCGGGGCGCGCCCAGTCCGGTAAGACCGTCACCACTGTGAGGACAGATATATGACCGAGCAGATCGTCCAGCCCCTGACCCAGGAGGAGCAGCTCGCCGCCCTCGGTCGCTACGAGTACGGCTGGGCCGACCCCGACGTTGCCGGGGCCACCGCCCAGCGCGGCCTCAACGAGGCGGTGGTGCGGGACATCTCGGCGAAGAAGAACGAGCCGGCCTGGATGCTCGACCTGCGGCTGAAGGGCCTGCGGCTGTTCGGCCGCAAGCCGATGCCGGCCTGGGGCGCGGACCTTACCGGGATCGACTTCGACAACATCAAGTACTTCGTCCGGTCCACCGAGAAGCAGGCCGCGAGCTGGGAGGACCTGCCCGAGGACATCAAGAACACCTACGACCGGCTGGGCATCCCCGAGGCGGAGAAGCAGCGGCTGGTCGCCGGTGTCGCGGCGCAGTACGAGTCCGAGGTCGTCTACCACAAGATCCGCGAGGACCTTGAGGAACAGGGCGTCGTCTTCCTGGACACGGACACCGCGCTGCGCGAGCACGAGGACATCTTCAAGGAGTACTTCGGCACGGTGATCCCGGTCGGCGACAACAAGTTCGCCGCGCTGAACACCTCCGTGTGGTCCGGCGGCTCGTTCATCTACGTGCCGAAGGGCGTGCACGTGGAGATCCCGCTCCAGGCGTACTTCCGGATCAACACCGAGAACATGGGCCAGTTCGAGCGGACCCTGATCATCGTCGACGAGGGCGCGTACGTGCACTACGTCGAGGGCTGCACCGCGCCGCTGTACTCCTCCGACTCGCTGCACAGCGCGGTCGTGGAGATCATCGTCAAGAAGAACGCCCGGTGCCGCTACACCACCATCCAGAACTGGTCGAACAACGTCTACAACCTGGTCACCAAGCGGGCCGTGTGCCACGAGGGCGCGACCATGGAGTGGGTCGACGGCAACATCGGCTCCAAGGTCACCATGAAGTACCCGGCGGTCTACATGACCGGCGAGCACGCCAAGGGCGAGGTGCTCTCGGTGGCGATGGCCGGCGAGGGCCAGCACCAGGACGCCGGCGCCAAGATGGTGCACGCCGCGCCGCACACCTCCTCCACCATCGTGTCGAAGTCGATCGCCCGGGGCGGCGGCCGGACCTCGTACCGGGGCCTGGTGCAGGTGCTGGAGGGCTCGCACCACAGCCGCAGCACCGTCAAGTGCGACGCGCTGCTGGTCGACACCATCTCCCGGTCGGACACCTACCCGTACGTCGACATCCGCGAGGACGACGTGTCGATGGGGCACGAGGCGACCGTTTCCAAGATCAGCGATGACCAGCTCTTCTACCTGATGAGCCGGGGGCTGAGCGAGGACGAGGCGATGGCGATGATCGTGCGCGGCTTCATCGAGCCGGTCGCCAAGGAGCTCCCGATGGAGTACGCCCTGGAGCTGAACCGCCTGATCGAGCTCCAGATGGAGGGCGCGGTCGGCTGACCCCGACCGCGAACCCGGACCCGTCGGGCCGGGCCGCGCGAACCCCGGCCCGCCCTCCGATCAATGACACCGTCGTCGCAGAACAGACCAAGGAAGAGATGACTATCCAGGCTTCCGCGCCGCCCAGCACCAAGTCGCAGGCGCTCCGCTCGTACGACGTCGCCGACTTCCCGGCCCTCACCGGCCTGGAGGAGGAGTGGCGCTTCACCCCGCTCAAGCGGCTGCGTGGGCTGGTCGGCGGGGCCCAGGCCGCGACCGGCACGGTCCGGCACGAGTACGGTGACCTGCCCTCCGGCGTCACCGTCTCCCGGATCACCAGGGACGATCCCCGGGTGGGCAGCGTGCTCACCCCGGTCGACCGGGTCAGCGCCCTGGCGTACGGCGGGGCCGGCGATGCGCTGCTGGTCGAGGTCGCCCGCGACGCGGTGGTCGGCGCGCCGGTGAGCCTGCGGGTCCTCGGCGCCGGCGCCGAGGCTCTGGCGTTCGGGCACACCGTCGTCGACGTGGGCCGGTTCGCCGAGGTGACCCTGGTGCTGGAGCACGTCGGCTCGGCGACACTGGCCGACAACGTCGAGGTGTCGGTGGCCGACGGGGCGAAGCTGACCCTGGTCACCGTGGCCGACTGGGCCGCCGACGCGGTGCAGGCCCAGCACCTGCGGGTGAAGCTCGGCCGGGACGCCAAGGTGGTGCACATCCAGGTCAGCCTGGGTGGCGACCTGGTCCGGCAGTACACCTCGGTGGAGTACACCGGCCGGGGCGGCGAGGCCGAGCTGTACGGCGTCTACTTCGCCGACGGCGGCCAGCACCTGGAACACCGCCAGCTCGTCGACCACAACGTGCCCGACTGCCGCAGCTACGTCGGCTACCGGGGCGCGTTGCAGGGCGCGGACGCGCACACGGTCTGGGTGGGTGACGTGCTGATCCGGGCCGAGGCGACCGGCACCGACACGTACGAGATCAACCGGAACCTGCTGCTCAGCGACGGCGCCCGCGCCGACTCCGTGCCGAACCTGGAGATCGAGACCGGCGAGATCGCCGGTGCCGGGCACGCCAGCGCGACCGGCCGCTTCGACGACGAGCAGCTTTTCTACCTGATGGCCCGGGGCATCCCGGAGGGCGAGGCCCGCCGACTGGTGGTCCGCGGCTTCTTCGCCGAGCTGATCAACAAGATCCCGGTCGAGGAACTGCGCGAGCGGCTCGGCGACGCGATCGAGGCCCGGCTGGCCAGGGCGGGGGCCTGATGATCCGGATCTGTGCCATCGAGGACGTGCCGAAGGGCACGGTGATCAGCGCCGACGTCGACGGCACGCAGATCGCCCTCGTGCACGGTGAGGACGACCAGTTCTACGCCGTGCACGACGAGTGCTCGCACGCCGCGGTCGCCCTCTCCGAGGGCGAGGTCGAGGGCTGCACGCTGGAATGCTGGCTGCACGGCTCCCGTTTCGACCTGCGTACCGGTGAGCCGACCGGGCTGCCCGCCACCGAACCCGTACCCGTCTACCCCGTCGAAGTCCGCGACGGCGACATCTACGTCAGTCTGACGCCGAGCAATGGAGTGACCCGATAATGAGCACCCTGGAGATCCGCGACCTGAAGGTGTCGGTCAAGCTGCCCGAGGGTGAGCTCAAGCCGATCCTGGCCGGCGTCGACCTGACCGTGCGCTCGGGTGAGACGCACGCCATCATGGGCCCGAACGGCTCCGGCAAGTCCACCCTGGCGTACTCCATCGCCGGCCACCCGAAGTACGAGATCACCGGCGGCTCGGTGACCCTGGACGGCTCCGACGTGCTCGCCATGTCCGTCGACGAGCGGGCCCGCGCCGGGCTGTTCCTGGCCATGCAGTACCCGGTCGAGGTCCCCGGCGTCTCGGTGGCCAACTTCCTGCGTACCGCCAAGACCGCGATCGACGGGGAGGCGCCGAAGCTGCGCACCTGGGGCGGCGAGCTGCGCGGCGCGATGGAGCGCCTCCAGATGGACCCGGCGTTCGCCCAGCGCAACGTCAACGAGGGCTTCTCCGGTGGCGAGAAGAAGCGGCACGAGATCGTGCAGCTCGAACTGCTCAAGCCGAAGATCGCGATCCTCGACGAGACCGACTCCGGCCTCGACGTCGATGCGCTGCGGGTGGTCAGCGAGGGCGTGAACCGGGTCCGCGACAACGGCGACACGGGCCTGCTGCTGATCACCCACTACACGCGCATCCTGCGCTACATCAAGCCGGACTTCGTGCACGTGTTCGTCGCCGGCCGGATCGTCGAGCAGGGCGGCCCGGAGCTGGCCGACAAGCTCGAGGACGAGGGCTACGAGCGGTACGCCGCCGGGGCCGGCTCGGCGCGGGCCTGAGGAAGGGGCCGGTCACGCAGATGACCACCATCACGATCCCCGAGGGGATGCCGCAGTTCGACGACGTGCCGCGCTTCGACGTGGCGGCGGTGCGCGCGGACTTCCCGATCCTCGACCGGGAGGTCAACGGGCACCCGCTGGTCTATCTCGACAGCGCGAACACCTCGCACAAGCCGCGCCAGGTGCTCGACGTGCTCACCGAGCACTACGCGAGGCACAACGCCAACGTGTCGCGCTCGGTGCACACGCTGGGCACCGAGGCGACCGAGGCGTACGAGGGCGCGCGGGCGAAGATCGCCGCGTTCGTCAACGCGCCGAGCGCGGACGAGGTGGTGTTCACCAAGAACTCCACCGAGGCGATCAACATCGTGGCGTACGCGTTCTCCAACGCCTCGCTGCGGCCCGACGCCGACGAGCGCTTCCGGCTCGGCCCCGGCGACGAGATCGTGATCTCCGAGATGGAGCACCACTCGAACATCGTCCCGTGGCAGCTGCTGGCCGAGCGTACCGGCGCGACCCTGCGCTGGTTCCCGGTCACCGACACCGGCCGGCTCGACGAGTCAGGGCTGGACGACCTGGTCACCGAGCGGACGAAGATCGTCTCGCTGGTGCACATGTCGAACATCCTCGGCACCGTCAACGCCACCGCCCGGATCGCCGATCGGGTCCGCGAGGTGGGGGCGCTGCTGCTGCTCGACTGCTCGCAGTCGGTGCCGCACCTGCCGATCGACGTGGTCGACCTCGACGCCGACTTCATCGTCTTCACCGGGCACAAGATGTGCGGCCCCACCGGCATCGGCGTGCTCTGGGGCCGGGGCGAGCTGCTCGCGGCCATGCCGCCGGTGCTCGGCGGCGGCTCGATGATCGAGACGGTCACCATGGCCCGGTCGACGTTCGCCGCCCCGCCGGCCCGGTTCGAGGCCGGCACCCCGCCGATCGCCGAGGCCGTGGCGCTCGGCGCGGCCGTGGACTACCTCGCCGGGATCGGCATGCGGGCCATCCAGTGGCACGAGAAGGAGCTGACGGCGTACGCGCTGGACGCCCTCGCCACCGTGCCCGGCCTGCGGATCTTCGGGCCGACCGTGCCGGTGGGCCGGGGCGGGACGATCTCGTTCGCGCTCGGCGACATCCACCCGCACGACGTGGGTCAGGTGCTCGACTCGCTCGGCGTCCAGGTGCGCGTCGGCCACCACTGCGCCAAGCCGGTGTGCACCCGGTTCGGCGTGCCGGCCATGACGCGGGCCTCGTTCTACCTGTACACCACCACCGAGGAGATCGACGCCCTGGTGGGTGGTCTGGAGCAGGCGCGGAAGGTGTTCGACTGATGCAGCTCGACCAGCTCTACCAGGAGATCATCCTGGACCACTACAAGCACCCGCACGGCCGTGGCCTGCGCGACGCCGACGACCCGGCCGACCAGGTCGCCGAGGCGCACCACGTCAACCCGACCTGCGGCGACGAGGTGACCGTCCGGGTCGCCACCGACGGCGAAGTGCTGCACGACATCTCGTACGACGGCATGGGCTGCTCGATCAGCCAGGCGTCGGCGAGCGTGCTGCACGAGCTGCTGCGCGGTCGGGGCGCGGGTGAGGCGTTCGCGGTGCACGAGGCGTTCGTCGAGTTGATGTCCGGTCGTGGCCAGGTCACGCCGGACGAGGACGTGCTCGGTGACGGGGTGGCGTTCGCGGGTGTCGCGCGCTACCCCGCCCGGGTCAAGTGCGCGTTGCTGCCGTGGATGGCGTTCAAGGACGCCGCGGCACGCGCCGGGGTGGGCGCGAGCCCGGAGGTGAAGGCATGAGCGAGCGTCAGCGAGCGGATCATCGGCACAGCGCCGGCACAGCTCATGCCGGTGCCGAGCGAAGCGAGGGGACGGCATGAGCAGCGAGGAAACCGCCAGCACGCCGGGCACCGGCGCCGTGGCGACCGACGGTTCGGCTCCGGCCACCGAGGACACGGCCACGTCGGCGGCCACCGGCGCGGCGGCCGGTGGCAAGGCCGCCGTCGCCGACGTCGAGGAGGCGATGAAGGACGTCGTCGACCCGGAGCTGGGCATCAACGTGGTCGACCTCGGCCTGGTGTACGGCGTCCACGTCGGCGACGACAACGTCGCCACCCTGGACATGACGCTGACGTCGGCGGCCTGCCCGCTGACCGACGTCATCGAGGACCAGGCCCGGCAGGCGCTGACCACCGGCCCCGGCGGGGGACTGGTCGACGACATCCGGATCAACTGGGTCTGGCTGCCCCCGTGGGGCCCCGACAAGATCACCGACGAGGGGCGCGACCAGCTCCGTTCCCTCGGCTTCAACGTCTGACACCGGCCCCGCGCCGGCAACCGTCGAGCGCGTCGCCCCGCACCGGGGCGACGCGCTCGACGTGTCTCCCGCCCCGCCGCCGGCCGAAGCGGCCCCGCTGCGTAGTTCGGTCCCAGGCCGGCCCGACCGCCCCTGCCCCTGCCCCGGTGCGTGGTCCGCCGGTCGCTCCTTCGCGCCGCCGCACTGTCCGTAGCGGGCGGGAGGCGGGGCCGAAAAGCGGTGGTGGGGGAGGGGGCCGCGGGGCAGGATGGGCGCGTGATCGAGACGTGCCGGATGCCCATCGCCCCTGTTGCCGCGACCGTGGCCACGGGGCGACAGCGGGTGGTTCCCCGGTCCGGCTCGGCCCGCTCCAGAACGTCGTGACCGGGGCCTTCCTGGCCGGCCTGGTGGCCGGCTACGGCGTCGCCGTGCCCGTCGGCGCGATCGCCGTGCTGATCCTGGGGCTCAGCGCGCGGACGTCGTTCCGGGTCGGCGCCGCCGCCGCGCTCGGCGTGGCGACCGCCGACGGCCTCTACGCCGCCGTCGCCGTGCTCGGCGGGGCGGCGGTCGCCGAACTGGTGACCCCGGTCGCCGGGCCACTGCGGCTGGTGGCGGCGGCCGTGCTGTTCGTCCTCGCCGGGCACACCGCGTGGCGGGCGCTGCGCCCGCGCCCCCCGTCCGCCGACGCGGGTGAACGCCGGGGCCTCGGCACCCCCGGGCGGGCCTTCGCCGGGGTGCTGACGCTGACCCTGCTCAACCCGGCGACGGTGGTCTACTTCGCGGCGCTAGTGCTCGGCCGCGGCGAGGCCGCCGGCCCGGACCGCCCGGCCGCCGCCCTCTTCGTGGCCGGGGCGTTCCTCGCCTCGGCGAGCTGGCAGCTGCTGATCGCCGGCGGTGGGACACTGGTCGGCCGGGCGCTGACCGGGCCCCGGGGCCGGCTGGTGACCGCCCTGGTCTCCAGCGCGATCATCGGTGCGCTCGCGGCCGTCGTGCTGTTCGTGCGCTGACCGGGGTTCGCACCAGGGAAGTGATCCGCTGTCGCCCGACCGGTCGCGGGCCTCGATCGGACCGAAGGCCGGTCCCGGCGCGACCCGGTCGTGCCGTACGGTCGAACGGTGACCAGCCGACCCGCAGCCGGGGGCGGCCGGTGGGTCGAGGTCGACCCGGCCCGCGTCGCCCGCTGGGTCGAGGGCTTCGCCGACCGGCACGGCCCGCCGACCACCACCCCCCAGGAGTACGGCCTGCTGCTCGCGGCCCCGGACGGGGCGACCGCGGAGCTGCACGGCCCGCCGGGCGTACCCCCGGTCGTCGACCTCGCCGGGTTCGTGACCGCCGTCGCCGCGCCGCGCCGGATCGGGCTGCTGCTCGCCCGCAAGGGCGCGGTGGCGGTCGGGATCGCCGAGGGCGGCGACCTCGTCGTGTCGAAGGTCGACACCCGGTACGTGCAGGGGCGCACCGCCGCCGGTGGCTGGTCCCAGCAGCGGTTCGCCCGCCGCCGCGACAACCAGGCGAGGGCGGCGCTGGGCGACGCGGCCGAGCTGGCCGTCCGGCTGCTGCTGCCCGCGGCGGCCACGCTCACCGCCCTGGTCGGCGGGGGCGACCGGCGGGCGGTGGACACCGTGCTGGCGGACCGGCGGCTGGCCCCGCTGGCCGCGCTGCGCGCCGACCGGCTGCTCGACGTGCCGGAGCCCCGGCACGCGGTGCTGGTCGCCGCGGTGGACGCGGCCCGCGCCGTGCGGGTCCTGGTCCGGGATCCCGGACCGGCCGCACCCTGACCGATCGACGCGCGTGCCCGGGCCGCTAGGCTGGCGACAGCGCGCGAAGGGGGTCGGGATGGAGGCGACGGACGGCGTCGCCGGTGGCGCCGGCCCGGACGGGGAGCGTCTCGGTGACCGGATCCGCCGCCTGCGCACGGCCCGGGGGCTGACCCAGCAGCAGGTCGCCGAGCCCCGGTACACCCGGGCGTTCCTCGGCGCGATCGAGTCGGGCACCCGTACCCCCAGCCCGGAGGCGCTGGCCCACGTCGCCGACCGGCTCGGGCTGCCGGTGGACGACCTGCGCCACGGGCGGCCGGCCGAGGCGGCGGCCCGGCTGGCGGGGGAGCTGGCGACCGCCCGGCGCGCCCTGTCGGCCGGCGACCTCGACGCCGCCGGCCGCGCGCTCGCCGACATCCGCCGTCGGGCCGACGACTACCACCTGCCGGAGCTGGGCGGCTGGGCGCGGTACTACGCGGCGGAGGCGGATCTGCACCGGGGCCTGGCCCCGGCCGCCGCGGCCGGCTACGCGCGGCTGGCGGCGCAGCCGCCGGCGCACTGCCCGGCGCTGCGTGCCGCGGTGCTCGCCCGGCAGTCCTACTGCCTGCTTGTCGACGGGGACGCCCCCCGAGCGGTGGCCGTCCTGGAGGACGGGCTGCGGGCGTTGCGGGCGGCGCCGCCGGTGGATCCCGACGCCGAGCTGCGGCTGACCAACGCGTTGATGTACACGTTCCTCGAGCTGAGCTGGCGGCACCGGGCCCGCCGGCTGGAGCGGGACGCGCTGCCGTTGTTGAGCCGGGCCACCCGGGGCGAGTGGGTGGCCCAGTTCTACGCCGTCGCGGGCCAGCTCCGGCGCGACGGCGAGCTGGCCGAGGCCGACCGCTACCTGCGCGAGGCGGTCCGCCGCTACGCCGAGCTGGGGCTCACCCGGGAGATCGCGTTGTGTCACTGGGCCCGGGGGTACGTCCTGCGCCGGGCCGGGCGCCCCGCCGAGGCCGCTCCGGAGCTGCGCCGGGCCCGGGAGATGCTCGGCGCGGTCGGCGCGGTGCTCGACCACACGGGGGCGACCCTGGAGCTGGCCGAGTCCCGCCGCCGCGAGGGTGCCCTGGACGAGGCGGAGGAGCTGGCCGGGGAGGCCGCCCGGACGGCGGCCGAGTGCCGGCACCGGGAGCTGATGGCGGAGGCCGACCTCGTGCTCGGCCTGGTCCGCGCGGCCCGGGGCGCCGGCGCCGACGCCCGCCGGCTGCTGTCCCGCGCGGCCGACCGGTACGAGCAGGCCGGGCTGATGGGGGAGGTCGTCGTCGCCTGCCGGCACCTCGGCGAGTCGCTGCTCACCGAGGGGGACCGCGCGGGGGCGGCCGAGGTGCTGCGCCGGGGCCTGCGCGCGGCGGAGCGACTGACGTGAGTGGTCTACGCGCGGCGGGGTGCCGCGGAGCGACCGAGCTGAGCGGCCGGCGCGCGGCGGGGCGGCGGCGGTGACGCCGCGGCGGGACGAGGTGGGCGCCCGCGTCGCGCGGCTGCGCGTCGCCCGGGGGCTCACCCAGCGCGCCCTGGCGCAGCCGCGCTACACCCCGGCCTACGTCTCCGCCGTGGAGAGCGGCCGGCGGACCCCCTCGGCCGACGCCGTTGCCCACTTCGCCGAGCGGCTCGGGGTCACCCCGGCCGACCTGACCACCGGCCGCTCCCCGGCCGAGGTGGTGCGCCTGCACCTGCGGCTGGTCGAGGCCGACTGCGCCGGGCCGGCCGATCCCGCCGGGGCCGGCGCGGGCTACCAGGAGGTGATCTCGGCCGCCGCGCCGCTGGACGCCCCGGTCCTGGTCGCCCGGGCCCGGCTCGGCCTCGCCGGCCTCGCCCTGCGGCGGGGGGACACCGGCGAGGCGGCGGCGCAGGTGGACCGGGCCGAGGAACTGTTGACGGAGGCGGCACCGCACCTCCGCGCCGAGGCGACCGCCGTCCGCGCGGTGCTGGTGGGCCGCGGCGGCGACCTGCGGTACGCGACGTACCTGCTGGCGTCGGCCCGGGACGGGCTGGTGCGGGACGGCTACCCGGACCCCGCCGCGCTGCTGACCCTGCACGCGGAGCTGGCGGTCTGCCACCTCCAGCTCGACGACGAGCCGGCGGCGGCGGAGGCGGCGGCGGGGGCCCTGGCCCTGGCGGTGCTGGCCGAGCCGGTCCGGGTGGCCGGGCTGCACCTGACGGTGGCGGCCAGCCTGCTGGCGCGCGCCCGCACGGCGGAGGCGGCCACGGCGGTGGAACAGGCCCGGCAGGCCGCCCGGCAGGCCACGCTGCACGTCGAGTTGGCGTCGTGCCACCGGGCGCGTGGGCGCGGCCGGTGGGCCGCCGGGGACGTCCCGGGCGCACTGGCCGACCTCACCACCGCGTACGACGCGCTGCGCGCCGCCGGCCAGCCGGGGCTGGCCGGGGAGGCCGCGGTCGAACTGGCCGAGGCGTACCGGGCGCTCGGGCGGCCGGCGACGGCGGACGCGCTGGTGGGGGAGGTGCTGGACCGGGAGGGGGAGGGCCCCGGCGCGGCCCGGGCGGCGCGGGTGCGCGGACTGCTCCGCGCGGACGCCGGCGACGGGCCCGGGGCCGAGCGGTACCTGCGGGCGGCGGTCGAGGGGTTCCGCGCCGCCGGCCGGCGGCGCGAGCTGGCCGGCACCGTGCTGGCGCTGGCCGACCACCTCGCCCGCGCCGGCCGGCCCGCCGAGGCGCTGGACCTGATGCGCGAGGGGCTGCGCGAGGTGGAACGGCTCGGTGAGCGCCCACCCTCGGCGGTGCGCCCGGCCACCTGACGCCCATCCACCGTCTGCTCCCGGGTGTGGCGGGCCGCCCGCCGCGCTGACCCTGTGATCAGGGCCCATGCCGCCCGCCGTGCCCCGCCCCGGCGGGCGGGCCGCTCAGTCGCGGGCCCAGAGCGCGGGCGTGTTCGGCGGCTCCCAGCCCACCTGGGCGGTGTGCGGCTGGAGGCAGCGGTAGCCGGCCCCGCCGTACGTCACCCGGTTGCCGGCCTGGTACGCGGTACCCACCGCCCAGGTGCCCGTCGGCGGCGGGGTGCCGGTGGGGCTGGTGGTGGGTCCGGGGGTCTGCGGCACGTTGAGCACGAAGTCGAAGCTGGCCTCCCGGCCGCCGTCCACCGTCCGCACGGTCATCAGCAGGGCCGGGTCGAACAGCGAGTCGGTGTTGTTGCGGGGCTCGCCGGGGAAGTAGAGCTGGGTGGTGAGCACCGGCCGGCCCGGGGCCTGGACCTTGACGTGGATGTGCCGGGTCCGTCCGGGGTAGAGGCCCGGCACGATCGTGGTCAACCGGTACCCGCCGGACGCGTCGGTGAACTGGTGCCCGCGCATCCGGTAGCCGGTGTTGTCGTAGCCGCCGTTCGTGTCGGCCTGCCAGAAGTCCAGCAACACGTTCGGGATCGCCTGGCAACCCAGGCCGAAGACGTAGCCGCTGAGGGTCAGCCGGGTGCCGACGGTGCCGGCCTCGATCAGCGAGGTGCGGCGCGGCGAGTTGGGCTTGAAGTAGGGGCCCTCGATCTGCGGCGGCGTCGGGTCGTCGCCGTCGTCGCACATCGGGGTGGGCGTCAGCGCCGGTCCGGCGGGGCCGCCGGCCGTCGCCAGCGCCCGCGCCGCGCCGCCGATCAGCAGGGGCGCGGGCAGGGTGAGGGCCACGGCCCTCAGCACGGTCTTGCGGGTGACACCGCTGGTGTCGCGGGGCTCGTCCGCGCCGGTGGATGCGCCGGTCATGGCAGCTCCTTGTCGCTCGGAGGGGGAATCCGGGGCCGACCCGGCCGGGCCGGCCCCGCTGCCCCGACCCTAGGGATGACTATCCGTCAGCGTCGATGTGTTCGGCGCCCGGGTCGTGGTGTTTTCCGCCGTGCCGGCGGAAGCCGCCGGGGGTGTCGCCGACCTCGCGGCGGAAGAACCGGCAGAAGTAGGCGGCGTCGGCGAAGCCCAGCCGGTCGGCGATCCGGGCCACGGTGAGGTCGGTCTGCACCAGCAGCCGCTTGGCCTCCAGCACCCGGGCCTGGCGGATGAGCTGGGCCGGGGTGGCGCCGGTGGCCCGGGGGACCGCCTCGTTGAGGTGCCGCACCGAGACGCCGAGGCGGCGCGCGTAGGCGCGGGGCGGCTCGCCGAGCAGGGCCGGCTCGGCGAGCAGCGCGTCGAAGCGGCGGGCCACCGCCACGGCCCGGCCGGTGGGGGCGTGGGTGTCCCCGGCCGGGTGGCCCGCCGGCCCGGCCGGCGTCGACCGGCCCACCTCGGCGATGAGGATGTGCAGGTACGCCCGCAGCACGCTGCGGCAGCCCGGCTCGGCCCGGCGTCGTTCCCCGGTCATCCGGTCCAGCAGCGACCGGATCCGGGCCGCGTGCGCGGCGTCGCGTGGGTGCCACGAGCGCTGGCCCGAGCGGTGCAGCGCGTCCCGGTCGGCCGGGTCGGTCAGCAGGAACTCGGGGGTGCACAGCACGACGTGCCCCCGCAGGTCGTCCGCGTCGCGCCAGTGGTGCACCTGGCCGGGGGTGACGAGGAAGAGCTGGGGCGGCCGGACGGCGTACGCGACGAGGTCGACGACGTGGGTGGCGCGCCCGTGGGTCACGTACGCCAGCTCGTAGAAGGTGTGCCGGTGCGGGAAGTCGGCGCGCGACAGCGGCCCGATCTCGGCGAAGGAGCCGACGGCGAGCGGCAGCTCGTCGGGCGCGGGGACGTCCAGCGCGTGCCGGGGCAGCTCCGGTGGCGGGCCGGGGGTTGCCCGGCGGCGGGCCGGGCCGGGTCGGGGCGAGGTGGACAACGGCCACTCCAGGCGGTCGTGGCAGTCGGATGCGGCTGACCGGCGGGCTTATTGACGCATGGGTATGCCTCACTTACCGTACTGGCAACAGAGTTAACAACAAATGTTAGCTCGCCGGTAGCGCGGTGGGCGGGCGACCGCGCCCGTCGCCGCAGCCCGGTCCCTCCCCCTGTCCGCGAGGAGATCCCCCATGCGCCGACGACCAGCCACCCTGGCCGCCACCCTCCTGGGTGCCGCCGCCACGGTGCTCACCTTCACCCTGGCCGCGCAGGCCGCCCCCGGTGCCGGTTCGGCCCCCGGCGGCCCGGCCGCCGCCGTCGCCCCCGACGGCATCGCGCCCGAGATGTTCGCCGCGCTCCAGCGGGACCTGCGGCTGACCCCGGCCCAGGCCCGTGCCCGACTCGACGCCGACGCCCGGGCCGGCCGCGCCCAGCAGGTGCTGAGCGCGACCCTCGGCAGCCGTTACGGCGGAACCTGGGTGGCGGGCGACGGCGCTGTCGCCGCCGGCGTGACCACCGCCGCCGACGCGGCGACCGCGCGTGCTCTCGGCGTCGTCCCGGTCCGGGTGCGGCACGGCGAGCAGGCCCTGACGGCGGTCGTGGACCGGCTGAACCAGCGGGCGGAGGCCGCGCCCGAGGCGGTGGTCGGCTGGTACGCCGACCTGCCCACGAACAGCGTCGTGGTGCTGGCCCGCCCCGGGGGCGGCGCCGCCGCCGAGGCGTTCGCCGCCGGGGCGCCGGCCGGCACCGTCCGGGTCCAGGCCAGCACGGAGAACCCCCGGCCGTACGCCGACGTGATCGGCGGCAACGCGTACTACATCGGCAGCAGCCGCTGCTCGGTCGGCTTCTCCGTGCAGGGCGGGTTCGTCACGGCCGGGCACTGTGGCCGGACGGGCGCCCGGACCTCCCAGCCGGGCGGCACGTTCCGGGGCTCCACCTTCCCCGGCCGCGACTACGCCTGGGTGCAGGTGGACGCCGGCAACACCCCGCGCGGCCTGGTCAACCAGTACAACGGCGGCACGGTCGCCGTGGCCGGCAGCACGGAGGCCGCCGTCGGCGCGGCGGTCTGCCGGTCCGGCTCCACCACCGGCTGGCGCTGCGGCACCATCCAGCAGAAGAACGCCTCCGTCACCTACCCGGAGGGCACCGTCTCGGGCCTGACCCGCAGCAACGCCTGCGCCGAGCCGGGCGACTCGGGCGGCTCCTGGCTGGCCGGCGCCCAGGCCCAGGGGGTCACCTCCGGCGGCTCGGGCAACTGCACCAGCGGCGGCACCATGTACTTCCAGCCGGTCAACCCGATCCTGGCCGCCTACGGGCTGAGCCTGATCACCTCCGGCGGCGGCCCGGACCCGACGCCCACCCCCACCGGCACCGGCAATCCGCCTGGTGACACGACCTGGCAGGCGGGCACCCCGTACGCCGCCGGGGCGACGGTGACCTACGGCGGCCAGTCGTACCGGTGCCTTCAGGCGCACACCGCCCAGGCGGGTTGGGAACCGCCCACCGTCCCCGCCCTCTGGCAGCGGGTCTGAACCCGCCCGCTTCCCGAGGACCAGACGGGCCCGGCCGCCGAGGCGACCGGGCCCGTCTGCCTGCCGGCTGCGGTCTGGGGCGGCTCAACGGCCAGCGCCGAAGGTGCCGCAGGACGCCTGGATGTGGAAGCCGTGAACTCGTGCGTTGACCCATTCCGCACGTCAGTGTGCGATTATCGCACTATGGCTGATGGCGTGGACTGGCCGATCGTCGGGGAGCAGGTGCGACAGGCCCGCCTGTCTGCGGGCCTCTCGCAACAGGACCTCGCCGCGAGGACGGGCCTCGACCGCACCATGCTGGCCAAGATCGAGGCCGGTACCCGCCGCTTGGACGGTTTGGAGTTGGCCCGGGTTTCCCGGGCGCTCAACGTGTCGATGGAGTATCTGATTCAGCCTAGGCCGGCGGTGCTCTCGCGGCGGGCGGCACCACTGACCGAGGAAACGGACACCGAGGCAGCCCGTTCGTCCGAGCGCTTGGAGATCGTCCTGGTCGAGTGGCTGCGCAACGTGCAGCAGTTGCTCGACCTCGGGATTCTGCGTACCCGCCCGCCGCTTCGATATCCGCACGCCGTGACGTGCGAAGCGGATGCCCGCGAGGCGGCACGATGGTTGCGGCAGCAGTTCGGTCTCGGCGACGAACCGATCGGCAGCATCATGGATGTCTGCGAACGTGCGGGTCAGTGGATCCTGGTCACCGACCTACCGGGTGACGGCGCTTCCCTCGTCGAGGGAGGCATCGCCGCTGCTGTGGTCAGCACCAAGGGTGATCCCGGCCGCCGCCGGGCCACCGCGGCCCATGAGCTGGGCCATTTGATCATCGGCGATGAGTACTCGACCGACCTTGGTGTGAGCGCCTCCCGGGCGGGCCGGGAGGCCGTGATCGACGCCTTCGCTGCGGAGCTGCTGCTGCCTGTGCAGGCGATAGCCGCCACGGGCGCGAACGGGTCGGCGAGCCGGGATCTGCTCGTGGGCTACGCGGCTCGATTCCGTACCTCCTGGGTGCTGGCATTGCGGCAGGCCGAGCTGGCCGGGTACATCGACGCAGCGACCCGCAAGGCGTGGAGTCAGGCCCGACCGACGCACGTGGAGTTCATGGAGGCGCTCGGTTGGGTGCCGCAGCCGGACCTCGCGTCGGTGCGGGTGCCGCCGGCCTACGCACATGCGGTGATGGAGGCACTGCGGACCTCCCGGATCACCCGGGTCAGAGCCGTCGAGTTGATGCACGGCCAGATCGTTGAGGCGGACCTACCGGGGGACGACGACCTGGAGATCGCGCCGTGAGCCTGCTGGCGCAGACCACCTCCGTTCTGGTGCTCGACACGATGGTTCTCAACCACTTCGCCCTCGCTGATCGGCTCGACGTTCTGCGGGACCTTCTGCTCGACGCCGATTGCTGGACGACGCAGGTGGTCATGGAGGAACTGCGGACGGGCTCGCCGGTTCATCCTCAGATCACCGCTGCCTGCGACACGGGTTGGTTGAGTATCGCCCAACTGGACACGCTCGACGAGATCCGGTGTTTCACCAAGTGGGCCATGCGGCTCGGTTCGGGCGAACGCGACCTCGGCGAAGCGTCCGTTCTGGCGGCGGCAGAGTTGCGCGGCGGTGTCGCCATCACGGACGACCGGAACGCGACCCAGGTGGCTCGTAGTTATGAGGCACGGGTGCATGGCGCGATCTGGCTACTCGCTGGAGCCTGTCGGGAGGGCAAACAGACCGAGACGGCTGCCGGAAACCTCATCGAGGCGCTGAGAGGCGCCGGTGCTCGTCTGCCCTGTACCGGAGCAGAATTCCCGGCTTTCGCCCGGAGGCACGGCCTCCTGTAGCCGCTACCCGGGCGGCCGGGTTCGGCGTGGAGGTCAGGCGCCACCGCCGAAGGTGTCGCAGGACTTCGGGTCCCCGGTGTCGTACCCCTTGGTGAACCACTGCCTGCGCTGCTGCGACGTGCCGTGGGTGAACTCGTCCGGGTTCACCGGCCGGCCGGAGCGCTGCTGGATGGCGTCGTCGCCGATCTTCTCCGCGGTGTCGACGGCCTGCTGGATGTCCTGTTCGGTGATGCTGGTGAAGATCTTCTGGCCCTGCTCGTCGGCGGTGCCGGTGGCGTTCTTGGCCCAGGCGCCGGCGTAGCAGTCGGCCTGCAACTCCAACTTCACCGAGAGCGCGTTCGCGTTGCCCGGGTCGCGCTGCTGTTCGCGACGCATCTGGGCCTCGGTGCCGAGCAGGTCCTGCACGTGGTGGCCGTACTCGTGGGCCAGCACGTACGGCTGGGCGAACTCGCCCTTCGCGCCGAGTTGGCCGGCGAGCTGCTGGTAGAAGGTCAGGTCGATGTAGACCAGGTCGTCGGCGGGGCAGTAGAACGGCCCGACGCCGGAGTCCGCCTGGCCGCAGCCGGTGTTGACGCCCCGGCTGAAGAAGACGGTCTTCGAGGGCTGGTACTGCTCGCCGAAGACCTCGGGCAGCGCGCTGCGCCAGTACGCCTGGATCGAGTTGACGTACAGGGTGTTGCGGCAGTCGAGCTGCTTCAGCGCGTCGTCGGCCGAACACTTCTGCTCCAGCGAGGTGTTGTCGCCCTGGCTGGCGTCGTCGCCCCCGGTCATCGCGTTGAGTCCGACGCCGCCGCCGACCAGGGCGATCAGCACCGCGACGATGATGCCGACGAGGCCGCCGCGCCCACCGCCGATCGGGATGGGGATGCCACCCAGGCCGCCGCCTCCCCCGGACCCCCGCCGATCGTCCACCTGACTGGTGTCGACCTGCGCGTTCTCGTTCAGCTCCATGTTGACCCCGATCACGATTCATCACGTTTGGCGGTTGCGGTACCGGACCGGTCCGGACGCCGTTTTCGGTACCCGATGATCTTGCCTGGTAATCCGGGCGGCGCGCTCCGGGGCGCCCGGTACAATTGCGGCGTGCTGCTCTGCGAAGGCTGAACCGCCCCGCGCCGACGGGAACCACCGACCCGCCGGCGCTTTCGCGTGCCCTGAGTCAGCCCTTCCAGACCCCGAGAGCGAGCCTTCGACATGATCACTGCCACCGGCCTGGAGTTGCGCGCCGGCGCCCGGATCCTGCTGTCCGACACCACCCTGCGGGTGCAGCCGGGCGACCGCATCGGCCTGGTCGGCCGCAACGGCGCCGGCAAGACCACCACCCTGAAGGTGCTGGCGGGGGAGGGGCAGCCGTACGCCGGTCAGCTCGACCGGCGCAGCGCCATCGGCTACCTGCCGCAGGACCCGCGCACCGGCGACCTGGAGGTCACCGGCCGCGACCGGGTGCTCTCGGCCCGGGGCCTGGACGTGCTGATGGCCCAGATGCAGGAGATCGAGGCCCGGCTGGCCGACGGCGCCGACGACAAGCTGGTCCGCCGCTACGGCGCGTTGGAGGACCAGTTCGCCTCCCTCGGCGGGTACGCGGCCGAGGCCGAAGCCGCCCGGATCTGCGCCAACCTCGGCCTGCCGGACCGGGCCCTCGCCCAGACCATCGGCACCCTCTCCGGCGGTCAGCGCCGCCGCATCGAGCTGGCCCGGATCCTGTTCCGCGACGCCGGCGAGAACGGCGGCGGCATCCTGCTGCTCGACGAGCCGACCAACCACCTCGACGCCGACTCGATCACCTGGCTGCGCGGGTTCCTCGCCAACCACAAGGGCGGGCTGATCGTGATCTCCCACGACGGCGCGCTGCTGGAGTCGGTGGTCAACAAGGTCTGGTTCCTCGACGCCACCCGCTCGGTGGTCGACGTCTACAACCTGGGCTGGAAGGCGTACCTGGAGGCGCGGGAGACCGACGAGCGGCGCCGCCGCCGGGAGCGGGCCAACGCCGAGAAGAAGGCCGGCGCGCTGATGGCCCAGGCCGACAAGATGCGGGCCAAGGCCACCAAGACCGTCGCCGCGCAGAACATGGCCCGCCGGGCCGAGAAGCTGATCTCCGGACTGGAGGAGGTCCGGGTCTCCGACAAGGTGGCCAAGGTTCGCTTCCCGAGCCCCGCCCCGTGCGGCAAGACGCCGCTCACCGCGTCCGGCCTGTCCAAGTCGTACGGCTCGCTGGAGATCTTCACCGACGTCAACGTGGCGGTGGACCGGGGCTCCCGGGTGGCCATCCTCGGCCTCAACGGCGCCGGCAAGACCACCCTGCTGCGGATGCTCGGCGGCCTGCTCAAGCCGGACACCGGCGAGGTGCACGCCGGGCACGGGCTGCGGCTGGGCTACTACGCCCAGGAGCACGAGACCCTGGACGTGGACCGGACGGTGCTGGAGAACATGCGCGCCGCCGCCATCGAGCAGACCGACACCGAGCTGCGGAAGATCCTCGGCGCGTTCCTGTTCTCCGGCGAGGACGTGAACAAGCCGGCCGGGGTCCTCTCCGGCGGGGAGAAGACCCGGCTGGCCCTGTCCACCCTGGTCTGCTCCGGCGCGAACGTGCTGCTGCTCGACGAGCCGACGAACAACCTCGACCCGGTCAGCCGGGAGCAGGTGCTCGACGCCATCGCGAACTACCCGGGCGCGATCGTGCTGGTCACCCACGACCCGGGCGCGGTGCTGGCGCTCAAGCCGGACCGGGCGATCCTGCTCCCCGACGGCGACGAGGACGCCTGGAGCGACGACCTGCTCGAACTGGTCGAGCTGGCCTGAGTCCGCCCGCGCCGGGTCGACCACGGGGCCGTGTCGGGCGGAATGCGACTTCATGCACCTTTCGCGAAGCGGCACGGATTCCGTGTCCACCGGGGCGGGGCGGCGGGTTCAGGTGGCCAGGTGGGTCAGTACGCCGGAGCTGACCAGGATCACCACGCCGATCGCGACGAAGACGGCCGGGACCAGCCAGTGACCGGCCCGGTCGACCAGCCGGACCACCGCCGGGTGGCCGCCGAGGCCGGCGGCGACCGCGCACCACAGCCCGACCAGCACCGCGAACACCACCAGCCAGACCAGTCCGTCGACCGGGTCGAGGGCGCGGAACACCGGCACGTACACGGCGATGTTGTCGGCGCCGTTGGCGATCGTCACCCCCACCACCCCGAGCAGCCCGCCGACCACGACCGGCGGCTCGGCGTCGTCGCGCCGGGCCAGCAGGGCGCGCACGCCGAGCGCGATCGGCAGCAGGCCGAGCAGGCCGGTCCACGGGTCGGGCACCACGAGCAGCCCGGCGGCGGCCACCACGGCGGCGACGACCAGCGCGCCGATGCCCAGGTACTGGCCACCGACGATGTGCCACGGCCGGGGGCTCCCGGTGCTCCGGGCGGCCACGAAGAGCAGGGTCAGCACGATGACGTCGTCGACGTTGGTGGCGGCGAACACCAGCGCCGCGCCGGCTGCGGTCGCGATCAGGTCGGTCACGCCAGGCAGGGTACGGCCGCCGCGCCCGGCCCGGCCGGGGCCCGGCGCCGTGGTGGCGCCGTCAGCCGGCCGTCGTCGTCACCCTATCGGGTAACCGACACTGCATAGCGTGTCGGTTGGCGAATAGTTGATATCTGGCGCATGATCGTTCGAGGCGGTCTAATAGGTGGGACCGTATCCGAACCGCACAGTCTGGGACGTGAGGAATCAGCATGGCAGCCACTGGCACAGCCACCAGCACTGAGAAGGGTCGCCGGATCGTCGGAGCCGAGCGTCAGACGCTCGCCAAGGACCTGGTAAAGCGGTACACCTCGGGGGAGAGCATCCGTGCGCTCGCGGCCTCCACCGGGCGTTCCTACGGGTTCATTCACCGGGTGCTGACCGAGTCCGGCGTGCAGTTGCGTCAGCGCGGTGGCGCCCGGCGTCGCAAGAAGGCGTGACCCGCCCACCGACGTCGTCCACCAGCGCCGTCCCCCGGACGGCCCGGTGACCCCCGGCGCGGCCGGGGTACGACTCGACTGCGACGGGCCGGTCGCGACGGTCACGTTGTGCCGGCCCGACGTGCTCAACGCCCAGACCCCGGCGATGTGGCGCGCGATGAGCGACTACTCGCGGGACCTGCCCGGCGACGTGCGTGTCGTCGTCGTGCGCGGCGAGGGTCGGGCGTTCTCCGCCGGCCTCGACCTGTCGGTGGCCGGCTCCTCCGGCCCGGGCTCCTTCGCCGAGCTGGCCACCCTGCCCGAGCAGGAGTGCGCCGACCGGATCGCGGAGTTCCAGGGCGGCTTCACCTGGCTACACCGGCCGGACGTGATCTCGGTGGCGGCCGTGCAGGGGCACGCCATCGGCGCCGGCCTCCAGCTCGCGCTCGCCTGCGACCTGCGGGTGCTGGCGGCCGACGCCAAGCTCTCCATGGCCGAGGTGACCCTGGGGCTCGTCCCCGACCTGGCCGGCACCAGACGGCTGGTCGAGCTGGTCGGCTACGCCCGTGCCCTGGAGATCTGCGCCACCGGCCGGCGGATGGACGCCGCGGAGGCCGACCGGCTCGGGCTGGCCACCCTGGTGGTGCCGAACGCCGAGCTGGACGCCGCCGTGCGCGACCTCACCGCCGGTCTGCTCGCCAACGACCGGAACGCCGTGACGGAGATCAAGGCCCTGCTCGCCGGCGCCGCCGGCCGGTCCCACGCCGAGCAGCAGCGGGCCGAGCGCGAGGCACAGACCCGTCGCCTACGCGACCTCGCCGGCCGGGGCGAATAGCCTCGCCAAACCGGGGCGGAACGGCCTCGCCAACCGGGGCGCAACGGTAAGGACTGTCCGGGAAGAAACCGGGTTACGGCCGAGGTTGTCGTAGGCGTCGGGAGAATCGACCCGACGGCACGAGTCCGCCCACGACCCGGAGGTGACGCGCGATGTCTGACGGCGGCATGGGCGGCTGGAACATGATCCGGTCGATGCGCAACCGGGACGAGATCTCCGCCCACCGGCTCAAGCGGGGCACCGCCCGGCGGATCGTCGAGTTCGCCCGTCCCTACCGGCGGGACATGGTGGTCTTCCTGGTCACCGTGGTGATCGCCGCGGTGATCGGCGTCGCCACCCCGGTGCTCGCCGGTGACGTGATCAACGCGATCAGCCGCAGCGGCCCGGACGCCGGGTCGACCGTGGTCCGGCTGGCCCTGGTCATCGCCGCCCTGGCGGTCGCCGACGCGCTCTTCTCACTGGCCCAGCGGTGGTACTCGGCCCGGATCGGCGAGGGGATCATCCTCGACTTGCGGACCCGGGTCTACGACCACGTCCAGCGGATGCCACTGCAGTTCTTCACCCGCACCCAGACCGGCGCGCTGGTCAGCCGGCTCAACAACGACGTGATGGGGGCCCAGCGGGCGTTCACCTCCACCCTCTCCGGGGTGGTCAGCAACGTCATCCAGCTCGTGCTCACCGCCGCGGTGATGCTGACCCTGTCCTGGCAGATCACCGTCCTGTCGCTCATCCTGCTGCCGATCTTCATCATCCCGGCCCGCCGGGTCGGCCGGCGGCTGGCCGACATCACCCGCGAGTCGTACGACCTCAACGCCAAGATGAGCGCCACGATGACCGAGCGGTTCGGGGTGTCCGGGGCGCTGCTGGTCAAGCTGTTCGGTTCGCCCGACGTGGAGGCGCGCCGGTTCGCCGGCCGGGCCGAGCGGGTCCGCGACATCGGCATCCAGTCCGCCATGTACTCCCGGACGTTCTTCGTGGCGATGCTGCTGGTCGCCTCGCTGGCCCAGGCGCTCACCTACGGCCTCGGCGGCTGGCTCGCGGTCACCGGCAGCGTCAGCGCCGGCACGGTGGTGACGCTGGCGCTCCTGCTCACCCGCCTCTACGGCCCGCTGACCGCGCTGTCCAACGTCCGGGTGGACGTGATGAGCGCGCTGGTCTCCTTCGACCGGGTCTTCGAGGTGCTCGACCTGCGCCCCGGCATCGAGGAGAAGCCGGCCGCGGTCGCCGTGCCGCGCGGCAACGGCCGGGTCGAGTTCCACGACGTCCGGTTCCGCTACCCGAGCGCCGCCGAGGTGTCGCTGGCCTCCCTGGAGGAGGTCACCACGCTGGACCGCACCGTCAACGAGCCGGTGCTCAAGGGCGTCTCGTTCGTCGTCGAGCCGGGCCAGATGGTGGCCCTGGTCGGCCCGTCCGGCGCCGGCAAGTCCACCCTGTCCATGCTGATCTCCCGGATCTACGACGTCAGCGACGGCCAGGTGCTGGTCGGCGGGGTCGACGTCCGGGACGCCACGCTCGCCTCGCTGCGCGACGAGATCGGCGTGGTCACCCAGGACTCCCACCTGTTCCACGAGACGATCGCCGAGAACCTGCGCTACGCCAAACCGGACGCCACCGACGACGAGATCTGGGCGGCCCTCGCCGGGGCGCAGGTCGCCGACCTGGTCCGGTCGCTGCCCGACGGGCTGGAGACCACCGTCGGCGAGCGGGGGTACCGCTTCTCCGGCGGCGAGAAGCAGCGCATCGCGATCGCCCGGCTGCTGCTCAAGGCCCCGTCGATCGTGATCCTCGACGAGGCGACCGCGCACCTGGACTCGGAGAGCGAGGCGGCGGTGCAGCGGGCCCTGTCGGTGGCGCTGACCGGGCGTACCGCGCTGGTGATCGCACACCGGCTCTCCACCGTCCGGGACGCCGACCAGATCCTGGTCCTCGACGAGGGGCGGATCGTCGAGCGGGGCCGGCACGAGGAGTTGGTCGCCGTCGGCGGGCTCTACGCCGAGTTGTACCGCACCCAGTTCGCGGTGGCCGACTCGCCCGCCCCGTACGTGGACGCGACCGGGCCGGAGACCGTGATCACCATGCCGATGGCCACCTACGTCGCCGACGAGGCGATGCCCCCGGCCGCCGCCAACTGACCGGCCCGGCCCGGCCCTGCTGGCCCTGCCGGCGTCGGTGCCGGGTCAGGCCGGGCCGGCGGTCGCGGCGCGCAGCTCGCCGAAGGCCGCGCCCAGGGTCTCCGCCGTGAAGTGGGCGTTCAGCCCGCTCGGGTTGGGCAGCACCCACAGCCGGGCGTCGCCGAGCAGCTCCGGCTGCGGGCCGAAGGCCGCCTTCGGCCGGCCGAACCCGATCCGGTACGCGGTCACCCCGACCACCGCTACCCACGCGGGCCGGTGCCGCCGTACCTTGTCGGCCAGGACCTCCGCCCCCTCGACCAGCTCGGCGGCGGTCAGCTCGTCGGCCCGGGCGCTGGCCCGGTCCACCATGTTGGTGATGCCCAGCCCGTACCCGGGCAGCGTGTCCTGCTCACTCGGGTGCAGCCGGTGAGGGGTGAAGCCGCCCCGGTGCAGGGCCGGCCAGAACCGGTTGCCGGGCCGGGCGAAGTGCCGGCCGGTCGCGGCCGACCAGAGCCCGGGGTTGATCCCGACGAAGAGCACGGTCAGCCCGGGCGCGATGACGTCGGGGATGGTCCGGTCCGCCGCGGCGGCCAGTTCCTCCCGCGTCGGCCGCCGATCCCGGTCCGCCCCGCCGGACCGGCTCGGTGTCGCTCCGGTCGGTGTCGCTCCGGTCGGTGTCGCTCCGGTCTGGGCCGCGCTGGTCGGAGTCGCTCGGGTCTGGGCCGCTCGGGTCTGGGCCGGCCCGGTCGGTGCCGGGGAGGCCGTCCTCGGCTCCCGGCGGTGGGCGGCCATCAGAGGCCGCGCAGCGCGCCGCCGTCGACGGGGAGGGTGATCCCGGTCAGGTAGCCGGCGGCGGGGGAGAGGACGAACGCGGCGATCCGGCCGAACTCCGCCGGCTCGCCGATGCGGCGCAGCGGGATGCCGGCCTCGGCCTCGGCCCGGGCCCGCCCCGCGTCCCCGGTGGCCGCGAGCAGCTCCCGGTTCCGGTCGGTCATGATCCGCCCCGGCAGCAGGCCGACGACCCGCACGCCCCGGGGGCCGTACTCGTCGGCCATGTCCTTGGCCACCCCGGCCAGCCCCGGCCGTAGCCCGTTGGAGATGCCCAGTCCGGCCAGCGGGCTGCGCGCCGAGCTGGACAGGACCAGCCCGATCGCGCCTCCGTCGGACAGCCCGGCGGCGACCGTCCGGGCGGTGCGGACGGTGCCGAGGAAGACGGTCTCGAAGGACTCGCGCCACTGCGCGTCGGTCGCCTCGGCCGCGGTGCCCCGGGGCGGGCCGCCGACCGACACCAGCGCGCCGTCGAGCCGGCCGAAGTGCTCCCGGGCGGCGGCGACCAGCCGCTCGGGGGTGGCCGGGTCGGCCAGGTCGGCGGCCAGTCCGATGGCCCGTTCCGGGCCGCCGAGCCGCTGCACCGCCTCGGCCACCCGCTCGGGGGCCCGGGCGGAGACGACCACCCGCGCCCCGTCGGCGACGAGACACTCGGCGGTGGCGAAGCCCAGCCCACGCGAGGCGCCGGTCAGCACGTACACCCGGTCGGTGAGTCCCAAGTCCATAAGACCGATCCTGCCGCACGGCGCGGGACGCGGTCAGCGGCGGGCCGGGCGCAGCAGGCGTACCCGGCCGGCGAGCTGTACCGCGACGGCGCCGCCGGTGCGGGCCAGGGCCGGCAGCCGGCGGCGGCGCGGCGCGCCCGCGCCGTCGTAGCGGCTGGCCGCCTCCCGGCAGGCCAACTCCTCGGCGCCCAACGGCGGCAGCTCGCCCCGCTCGCGCAGCTCCCGGGCCAGGTCCCAGCCGTCGCGCAGCGAGCCGTTGGTGGGCCGGCCCGCCGCCCACCCGGTGAACGTGGCCGGCCAGGCCGCGCCGAGGCCGGCGGCGAGCAGCGGCCAGTGCCGGGCCACGTCGCCGGCCCGCTTGCGCAGCAGGGCCCGGCGGGCGGCGTCGACCGGCCCCGGGGCGAACCCGGGAGGCAGCGGCCCGCCGGCGACCAGGGTCGCCACCAGCTCGGCCTGCCGGGCGGCCAGCTCGCCGGACCGGCCGGACGGGGCGGGGTGGCCCCGGTCGTCGCTCACGTCACCACCGGGTACCCGGAGGCGGCGGCGATCGCGTCCAGCTCGGCGCGCAGCTCCGGCGCGGGCGGCCAGTGGCCGTCGCGCTCCAGCAGCAGCGCCGGCGGACGGTGCCGGGCGCACAACTCGCCGACCAGGTCGAGCACGACCGGCGGCACCGGGTGAGTGTGCGTGTCGTGGTAGAAGCCGCCCTGCTCGGCGCCGCCGGCGACGTGCACGTACGCGACCCGGCCCAGTGGCAGCCGGTCCAGCAGGGCGAGCGGGTCCGTGCCCCGGTTGCGCGCGTTGGCGTGCACGTTGGCGATGTCCAGCAGCAGCGTCGCGCCGGTGGCGTCCAGGATCTCGGTGAGGAAGTCCGCCTCGTCCAGCTCGTCGTCCGGCCAGTCGAACAGTGCCGCGATCGGCTCCAGCGCCAGCGGCACCGGTAGCTCGGCCTGCGCCCGGCGGACGTTGGCCACCACCGCGGCGACGGCCTCCCGGCTGCGCGGCAGCGGCAGCAGGTGACCGGCCTCCACCCCGCCGGCCCGGACGAAGGCGATGTGCTCGCTGACCAGCGGCGCCCCGACCAGCTCGGCCACCCGCGCCAGGTGGGACACCCGGGCCGGATCGACCGGCTCCGCGCCGCCGAGGGAGAGCTTCACCCCGTGCGGTACGACGGTGACACCGCGTTCGACCAGCTCGGCGAGCCCGGCCGGCGGCGGCCCGTGCGGTGCGAGGGTCTCCGCCACCACCTCGACGAACCGCAGCCCCGGCAGGTCGGCGACGAAGCCGCCGATCTCCGGCCGCCAGCCGATGCCGACCCCGGCCGGACCCGGGCTGGCCCCGGCCACCTCGCCCGCGCCGGCCCCGGCCCGGCCCGCGCCGGCAGCCCCGGCATCCGGGCCGGTCGTGGCGGTTCCCGGGCCGGTCATCCGCCGCATCCGCCCCCGCACCCGCCGCCGCATCCGCCCCCGCCTCCGCCGCCGCATCCGCCCCCGCCGCCGTCCCCGCCGCCACTGGAGCCGCCGCCGCACGAGGTGCCGCCGCTGGAGGTGCCGCCGCTGGAGAGCGCCTGCCGCTGGATCTCGGCCTGCTCGGCGAAGCCCGGGTCCATCGCCCAGAGCGAGGCGGTGCCGAACAGGGCGACGCCCAGCGCCGCGCCGGCTGCTCCGTAGGTGGCGTAGGCGGGAGCGGACGTGGGGGCGAGGTGCAGGTTGCGCCGGCGCAGCTCGCGCAGGGCGACGTCGGCGGCCCGGGTCCGCCAGGGCACCCGGGCGATCAGCACGGCGGCGACCGCCAGTGGGGCAAGGGCGAGGATCAGGAAGCCGACCGGGCGGTCGTTGGCCAGCCCGGCGACGACCCGGACCACGCCGAGCAGGACGAGCGAGAGCAGCATGAACGACCCGCGCCGGGCGGAGAACCGCTGCGCCGGCGTCAGCGCCAGGCCCTGCCGCTGCAGGTCGTCGCGAAGCTGTTCGAGGGCCCGCAGCACCCACCCGTCGCGGCCCAGCTCGCGGGCGTACAGGTTGCGGCTGGCGGCGTGGTGGACCGCCCGGTCCAGCGGGGTGGCCCCGGCCGGCAGTTGGCCGCCGACCGCCAGCCGCCGGTCGGGTTTGACGCCGACGACCCCGGTGCCGCGCAGCCCGCCGAGCGAGGTCCAGATCGCGAGCTGGTTGCCGCCGTTGAGGAAGGCCACCTGCTGGGGGCCGAGCTGGCCGACGCTGGTGGCCGGGGGCCCGGCGAGGAGCCGGCGCCGGTGCATGATCGAGCCGGCGACGACGACGAGGGCCGCCAGCAGGTAGACCCTGAGGAAGGTGGGTCCGGAGATGCCCCAGGTGTCGCCGGGCGCCGCGAGGACGGTCATGCTGCTCTCCTGTCGCGCGAGGGGAACGCGAACCCATTGTGGAACAGGCTCGCCACGCCGGGCCACGGCCGGGGGCGCAGTTACCGGACCGAGACGGGTCGGGCGGGCACCGGTCAGCGGCGGCGGACGGCCTCCTCGACCAGGTCGAGCACCGGGCCCAGGTCGCCGGCCGGGCGCCCCATCGCCAGGTGCAGCACCAGGCCGTCGTAGGCGAGTTCGAGGAACTGGGCCAGCACGTCGATCGGTACGTCCTCGCGGAGCACGCCGGCCTCCCGCTGGCGGGCCAGCCGCTCCCGGGTGGCCTCGGCGATGGCGGCGGAACGCTCGGCCCAGCGCCGGGCGAACGCGGGGTCGGTGCGCAGCCGCCGGGACACCTCCAACTGGCTGCCCAGCCAGCCGGTGGTGTCGGGCGAGACGGCCCGGGCCAGCAGGTCCCGCATCACCTGGACCAGGCCGTTGCGGGCAACCGTCTCCACCATCGCCGCCGCGTCGTCCTCGGCCACGGCCAGGAAGAGCGAGTCCTTGTCCCGGAAGTGGTGGAAGATGGCGCCCCGGGAGAGTCCGGTGGCCTCCTCCAGCCGCCGCACCGTGGCGCCCTCGTACCCGTGCCGGGCGAAACACGCCCGGGCGGCGGCGAGGATCTCCTGCCGGCGGGCGTCGAGCTGGTCCTGACTTACTCTGGGCACAGCACGATCGTGTCAGGTGCCCGGACGCTCTGCAAACCGTACGTACGGCTTGGAACCCGTGTCGGGACGGCACCGGCTGCGGCGACCGGTCCCGGCGGGGCGGCACGCGGTGATCGGCCGCCCGGTGGCCGGCTACGATCGCCCGGTGACACCGCCCACCACCCCCGCCCCGCCCGCCGCGCCGCTGACCGTGGCGGCCGTCCAGGCCGACCCGGTGCCCGGGGACGTCGCCGGCAACGCCGTCGCCGCCGCCCGGCTCACCGGCCGGGCCGTCGCCGAGGGCGCGCGGGTGGTGGTGCTGCCTGAGCTGTTCCTGCCCGGGTACCATCTGCCGGCGCTGGCCGCCGATCCGGCCGGCACCGACCTCGCGGCGGCCGGGGACGGCACGGTGCCCGACGCCCGGCTCGACCCGCTGCGGGCCGCCGCCCGAGACGGCGCGGCGGTCGTGGTGGTCGGCGCGGCGGTCCGGCACCCGGACGGCCGGCGGACCATCTGCGCCCTGGTCGTCGACCGCGCCGGCGTCGCCCACGCGGCGTACGACAAGCAGCAGCTCTGGGGCGACGAGCGCGAGTTGTTCCAGCCCGGCCGGCGCGGGGCGACCCTGCTGGTCGACGACTGGCGGTTCGGCCTGGGCATCTGCTACGACGGCTGCTTCCCCGAGCACGGCCGCGCCGCCGCGTCCGACGGGGCGCACGGCTACCTCTGCCCGAGCGCTTACCTCGCCGGCTCCGCGCACCGCAGGGACCTCTACTACGCGGCCCGGGCCCTGGACAACACCATGTTCGTCGTGTTCGCCAACGCCGTCGACGGCGCGGACCCGTGGCGGTTCAACGGCGGCGCGGCGGTCTACGACCCGCAGGGCCAGCCGCTGGCCAGGGGTGCGGACACCGGTGAGGACGTGCTGGTGGCCGTTCTCGACCCGGCGGTGCTCGCGGCCACCCGGGCGGCGCACTCGATGTTGGTCGACCGTCCCGCCGACGCCGGGGCGGCCCGCGCGGCGCTGCGCGGCTGACTCTGGTCGAGGTCGTCGTGGGCTGGCCCTGTCGGACGGCGGCTCGTCTGCCTTAAGGTGCCCGAGTGTCGCTGCTCCTGCTGGACCTGGACAACACCCTGCTCGACCGGGCCGGTCCGTTCCGCGCCTGGGGCGAGCGCTTTCTCGACGGCGTCGGCGCCCCGGCCACCGACATCGACTGGCTGCTCTCCATCGACGCCGACGGGCTGACCGAACGCTGGGACGTCGCGGACGCGATCCGGGACCGGTACGGGCTGCTCATCCCCTCGATCGACCTGGTGGAGGAACTGCACGCCGGGGTGCTGGCCAACAGCCGGCTCGACCCGCTGGTGGCCTGCGCGCTGCGCATCGCCGACGGGGCCGGCTGGGTGCCGGTGGTGGTCAGCAACGGGGCCGTGCGCCAGCAGGACGCGATGATCCGCCGCACCGGCCTGGACCGGTACGTCGCCGACTGGGTGATCTCCGAGGAGGCCGGGGTCAGCAAGCCCAACCCGAGGATCTTCGCGCTGGCGGCCCGGCGGGTCCGGATGCCGTTGCGCGGCGCCTGGGTGGTGGGGGACAGCCCGGAGGCGGACATCGGCGGGGCGGCGGCGGTGGGCCTGCCCAGCGTCTGGCTGCACCGGGGCCGGGCCTGGACGGACAGCCGCTTCGCCCCGACGTACACGGTCGACGGCCTGATCGCCGCCGTCGCCGCGGTGCTCGCCGCCTGAGCCCCGCGCCGCGCCGGCGCGGACGCGCCGGCGGTCGTCGCGTAGCGGTGGCGGGCGGGTAAATCGGTTGCGGGCCGGGTCGGCGCGGTCGAGCATGGTGCCGCGCGAGTGCGCAGCCGGGTGCTCCCGGTCGAGGAGAAGGAGGTCGGTCATGGCCGTCTTTGCAGGGCGTTTCCACCTGCCTCCACCAGCCTCGATCAAGGGATCACCAGCACAGTGCGTGACGATGACTTCCCGGCGCGCGGGCGCCGGACCCGCGGCAAGAGCCGCTTCGACGACGACGAACCGCAGTTCCTGAAGCGGGGCCGGCCCGCCGAGCCGGTCCTGACCGACCCGGAGAACACCCCCGACGACGACGCCTCCGGCGACCACGCCCCGAACGACGCCTGGTCGAGCTGGGACCGGGCGGTGCACGGCCCCGAGCCGCACCCGGCCTGGCTGGTCACCGAGCTGGCCGCCCGGGACACCGAGCTGGGCGTGCTCAAGACCGGCAAGGAGGCGGACGTCCACCTGGTCCGCCGTGCCGTGCCGGAGACCGACCGGTCCTGCCTGCTGGCGGTCAAGCGCTACCGGGACGCCCAGCACCGGCTGTTCCACCGGGACGCGGGCTACCTGGAGGGCCGCCGGGTGCGCCGGTCCCGGGAGAACCGGGCGATGGCCGGGCGGACCGCGTTCGGCCGGCAGATGATCGCCGGGCAGTGGGCCGCCGCCGAGTTCGCCGCCCTGTCCCGGCTCTGGGAGATCGGCGCGGCGCACGGCCGGATCGCCGTGCCGTACCCGGTGCAGCTGATCGGCACCGAGCTGATGCTGGAGTTCGTGGGGGACCCGGCCGAGGGGCGGGCGGCGCCCCGGCTGGCCCAGTGCCGCCCCGAGCCGGCCGAGCTGCGCTCCCTGTGGGAGCAACTGGTCGACGCCCTGGTGGTGCTGGCCCGGGCCGGGCACGCCCACGGTGACCTGTCCCCGTACAACCTGCTGGTGCACGACGGGCGGCTGGTCATGA
Organism: Micromonospora sp. MW-13; assembly: GCF_003434305.1. Taxonomy (GTDB): domain Bacteria; phylum Actinomycetota; class Actinomycetes; order Mycobacteriales; family Micromonosporaceae; genus Micromonospora. The sequence continues at coordinate 14,032 of NZ_QKKX01000042.1, read as the reverse complement.
TCGACCTGCCGCAGGTGGTGGACGTGGTGGCCAACCCGCAGGGCCCGGAGTTCCTGGCCCGGGACGTCCGGGTGGTGGCGACCTGGTTCACGGCACGCGGCCTGCCGGCGGAGCGAACCGACCCGGCCGCCCTGACCGGGCTGCTGCTGCGCGAGGCCGGCATCCGCTGAGCCGGCCGTCGGCCCGGGGACGGGCGGTGCGCCGTCCGTCCCCGGCGTCGGCTACTGCAGGTACCGCTCCACCTCCGGCCTGGGGCGTACCCCCTGGGCGTCGGGGTCGCCGTGGGTCTCGCGCGCGGCCCGCCGCCGGCGCAGCAGGTCCCAGCACTGGTCCAGGGACTCCTCCAGCTCGCGCAGCCGGTCCTGGTCGCCCTCGGTGCCGGACTCGCGGGCCTGCGCGGTCGAGCGGAGCCGGTGCTCCTCGTCGACCAGCTCGGAGATCCGGTTCAGGATGGTCTTGTCGTCCATGCCCTGAGCCTGGCACAGCGGCTGGGGGCGCGCCCGCTTCTCCCGCGCGCCGGCCCGCCGAAAGCTGTCGCGCCGGCCGGGCTGCTGCGGTACGTTGCCACGCCATGACGCTCACCGTCCGGCCGTTCGCCGACGCCGACACCGGCGCCGCCGTCGAGGTGCTCCGGGTGACCCAGCCGCACCTGGTGGCCACCCCTGAGCTGATCCGCTGGCAGGTCAGCGGTGTCCGGGCCGCCGAGCGGTTCGGCGCTTTGGTGGCCGAGGTCGACGGCGTGCCGGTCGGGCTGGCGCGTACCGGGCTGCTGTCCGAGAGCGCCGAGCCCGGGCTGGGGTTCGTCAACCTGGCGGTGCGGCCGGAGCGGCGGGGTCGGGGGGCCGGGTCGGCCCTGCTCGCCACCGCCGAGCGTCGGCTGGCCGGGCTCGGCGTCCGGACGGCGTACGCGACGGTCGCCGACGTGCCGGCGGACCTGGCCTTCGCCGGTCGGCGCGGCTACCGGCCGGGCCGGCGCTCCCGGCTGCTGGTCCGTGACCTGGCGGCACCGCTGCCCCCGGCGCCGGTACCGGCGCGGGGCGTCCGGGTGCTCAGCGCCGCCGACCTGCCCGACCCGCGCCCGCTGTACGCGGCCGACCTGGACGCGGCGCGCGACGAGCCGGGCGAGGTCGGGATGGACGAGATCGGGTACGCCGACTGGTTGGTCGCCTACTGGGACCGCCCCGACCTGGACCGGGCGCTGACCACGGTGGCCGTGGTGGACGGCGAGGTGGCCGCGTTCACCGTGGCGCTGACCGACGGCCGGGGCCGGTACCAGTGCGGGATGACCGGCACCCGGCGGGCGTGCCGGCGGCGTGGCCTGGCCCGGCTCGTCAAGCACACCGCGCTGACCAGGGCTCGGGCGGCCGGGTTCCGCCACGCGGTGACGGTCAACGACGCCGGCAACGACGCGATGCTCGGCCTCAACGCCTGGCTCGGCTTCCGGCCGGTCGCCGACCAGTGGCGCTGCCGGCGGGATCTGCCCTGGTAGGAGGCCCGCGCCGGATCCCTTGTGGAGCTCACAAATTTCGCCCGCGAAAATTTCTCCCCTTGCCTCTGGAGAAGTTGACCTGCTCAATGGCATGCTCGGGCGGACCGTGACTTTGCACAGTCGTCCCGCGACGCACTGCGACAATGGGAGCTCAACCACCCGTGGCAACCCCGCACACCGTCCCGGCCCGCGCCCGGCGAGCGAGATCCGTTCCGCTGTGGCACGTGCTGCCGGGCCTGGCACGAGACCCGGTCCGAGCCCTGCTCGGGTTCGGCGAGCGCGCCGCCGGCGAGGTCGTGCGGCTCAACCTCGGCTCGTTCCGTCCCTACCTGGTGACCGACCCGGCCCACGTGCAGCAGGTGCTGGGCGACCGGGCCGACAACTTCGGCCGCGCCGGCGACGGCCCGTTCTGGGGCCCGCTGCGCCGGCTGTTCGGCGACGGCATCCTCGGCGACGGTCCGGTGTGGTCGGACAGTCGGCGCATCCTCCAACCCCTGTTCACGGCCAGGCGGGTCGAGGCGATGATGGGCGGGATCGCCGACACGGTCGCCGACGCGGTCGCCGAGTTGGACGCCCCGGCCCGGGCCGGCCGCCCGGTGGACATCGGCGCCGAGCAGGCCCGGATCGTCTGCCAGGCGATCATGAAAGCGTTCTTCGCCGACCGCATCTCGGTGCCCGACGCGCTGCGCGTCATCGAGGCCCAGGACGCGATCGCCACCTCGGTCATCCCCCGGGTGCTGGTGCCGTTCGCCCCGTTGGCGCTGCCCATGCCGGGCGACCGGACCTTCCGCGACGCCGTCCGGCGGATCGACGACGTGCTGGTGCCCATCGTCCGGTCGGCGCGGGACACCGCCGCGCACGGCGACGACGTCATCTCCACCCTGTGGCGGGGGACCAGGGACGACGGGCGGCCGATGGACGAGCGGCAGGTGCGCAACGACACCGTCGCGATGGTCGCGGTGACCACCGAGACGACCATCAACGTGCTGACCTGGCTCTGGCCGCACCTGGAACGCTCGCCCGAGGTCGCCGCCCGGCTGCAGGAGGAGATCGACCAGGTGGTCGGCGGCGACCGGGTCGGCCCGGAACACCTGCCGCGGCTGACCTACACCCGGATGGTGCTGGACGAGCTGATCCGGCTCTACCCGGTGGCCTGGCTGGCCCCCCGGCAGGTGGTCCGGCCGGTCTCCCTCGGCGGGGTGGAGCTGGAGGCCGGGGCGACCCTGCTGGTCAGCCCGCTGATCACCCAGCGGCTGGAACGCTACTGGGAGCGACCCGGGGTCTTCGACCCGGACCGGTTCGCCCCGGACCGGGTCCGGGCCCGGCACCGGTACGCGTTCTTCCCCTTCGGCGGCGGGCCGCACCAGTGCCTGGGGATTCACCTGTTCTATCTGGAGGCACAACTGATCGTGGCCAACGTGCTCAGCCGCTACCGGCTGCGGATGCGCGGCTCGCGCCTGCCCGCCCTGCAACTCGCCGCCGCGCTGCGCGCCAAGGACCGCGTGGAACTCGACCTGCGCCCGGCCCACCCGGCGGCTGCCGCGTGAACGTCTCCACCCGCCCCTCGGCGGTGCTGCCCGACCAGCTCTCCGCCGCCGCCGAGCAGGGCCGGATCTGCGCGCTCGCCGCGAAGGGACAGCGGGACCTGCAACGGCACGCCGCCCGCTACCCGGACCTCTTCTCCGGCCGGCCATTCGACGGCGCCCTGTTCAGCAACATCGCCCTGGCCATCGCCTTCGGGGCGCCCTGGTGCACCGCCGAGCAGCTACGGCTGACCAACCGGGCGGTGCTGTGGGGGTTCGCCCTGGACTGGCGGATCGACTACCTGGCGAAGTCCCGGGCGGACGTCGACCGGGTGGTGGCCGGTGCCCTGGCGGTCGCCGACGGCGCCAGCCCGGACGCCGACGACCCGCTCGGCCGCCTGCTCGCCGAGCTGCGCGACGAGCTGGCCGGAGTCCCGGCCTTCGCCGAACTCGGCGACGCCTGGCGCGGGGCGGTACACCGGACGGTCACCGCGATGGCCCGCGAGTGGGACTGGAAGACCGCCCGGGAGCGCGACGGCGCGCCGTTGCCCAGCTTCGCCGAGTACCTCGACAACGCCGACAACCTCGCCTGCACCGTGGTCAACGTCGCGCACTGGATCTGGACCGGGGACGCCGAGACGCACCGGCGGCTCGACCGGCTGGTCACGGTCAGCGACGAGGTGCAGCGGGTGCTGCGGCTGGTCAACGACCTGGCCAGCTACGAGCGGGACCTCCAGTGGGGGGATCTGAACGCCCTGCTGCTCGTCGCCGACCGCGCCGAGGTGGACCAGCGCATCGTCGAGCTGGTCGAGCGGTGCAATGAACTGCTCGCCCCGCTGACCGGCGGCTGCCCGTTGCAGGCGGCGTACCTGGCCCGGCAGATCGGCTTCAGCAGCGGCTTCTACCGGTCGACCGACTTCTGGGGGGAACGGTGACGGCCGTCCGGTCGCGGGTCGGCCGCGCCGGCGGGTCCGGCGGCGACGCCCACCGGGCCCCGCGGGCCGCCGGCGACGGCCCGCCCGCCGGCACCGCCCATCCGCCGCGGCGGGACCCGGAGTCCGCGGCCGACGCCCGCGAGCTGGTGGCCGCGATGACCCTCGCCTCCTCGGGGCAGTCCTCCCCGTCGGTATACGAGACCGCCCGCCTGGTCGGCCTCGCGCCGTGGCTGACCCACCACGTGGAGCGGATCGGGTACCTGCTGGCCGTCCAGCGCCCGGACGGGGCGTGGGGCGGCCCGGAAGGCTACGCCCTGGTGCCGACGCTGAGCGCCACCGAGGCGCTGCTCACCGCCCTGCGCCGCGGCGACGCCGCCTGGCTGCGCGAGGCCCGCGCCGCCGAGCGGCTGGCCCGCGCCGTCAACGGCGGCCTGCGAGTCCTGTACGCCCGGCTCACCGACCCGGCCGGCCCCGAGCTGCCCGACCTGCCGGCCACCGACCTGACCGTCCCGGCGCTGGTCGACTCGCTCAACACGCACCTCGACGCGCTGCGTGCCGACCCGCCGCCCGGCCTGACCGCCTGGCGCGACGCCCGCCCGCTGCCGCTGCCGTCGGGGCTGGACGGCGCCCGGCTCGCCCGGGTCCGCGCGCTGCTCACCGCCGGCCGGCCGCTGCCGGAGAAGCTGCTGCACGCCCTGGAGGTCGGCGGCCCGGCGGCCCACCGCGCCGCCGAGGTGGCCCCGGTGGGCCCGGGTACCGTCGGCGCCTCGCCGGCGGCCACCGCGGCCTGGCTCGGCGTGCCCGTCCCCGGGGCCGGCGTGGCCGCGGCGGTGTCGTACCTGGAGGACGTGGCCCGCCAGCAGGGCGGGCCGGTGCCCTGCGCCACCCCGATCACCGTGTTCGAGCGGGCCTGGGCGCTGAGCACGATGAGCCGGGCCGGCATGGCGCTGCCGGTCCCGCCCCGGCTGCTGGCCGGCCTGGTGGCGACGGTCGGTCCCGCCGGCACCCCCACCGCCCCCGGCCTGCCCGCCGACGCCGACACCACCGCGGTGACCCTGTACGCGTTGGCCCGGCTCGGCCACCCGGTCGACCCGGACAGCCTCTGGGGGTACGACACCGGCGAGCACTTCTGCACCTGGCAGGGGGAGGACGGGGCCTCGGTCACCACCAACGCCCACGTGCTCGACGCGTTCGGCTGGCACCTGGGGCACCGGGCGCCGGCCGACGCCCGCCTCGTCGCGGTGGTGCGGCGGCTCACCGACTGGCTCGTCGGCCGGCAGCAACCCGACGGACGGTGGACCGACCGCTGGCACGCCTCGCCGTACTACGCCACGAGCTGCGCGGTGCTCGCCCTGGCCCGCTACGGCCAGGGGACGGCCGTGGTGGGCGCGGTGACCCGGGCGGCCGGGTGGGTGCTGGCGGGGCAGCGCGCCGACGGCTCCTGGGGGCGCTGGGGCGGCACGGTCGAGGAGACCGCGTACGCCGTGCACGCCCTGCACGCCGCCGGGCCGGCCGCGCCGGCCGGCGTCGGGGCGGCGCTCGGGCGCGCGCGGCGCTACCTGACCACCATGGAGGGACGCGACGGGGAGCCCGCGCTCTGGCACGACAAGGACCTCTACCGGCCCGCCGTGATCGTCCGTGCCGCCGTCGTCGCCGCCCGCCATCTCGTCCGCGCCGGGGCCGGTCACGGCGCCGCCGAGGGACCCGCGAACCGGACGGCCCCCTTGATCAGTGCCGCTTGAGTGAACAATCGGACACTGCTAGCGTGCGCCCGTGGCCGACGGTGTACCGGTCACATGGGCTCCGGCACCCCCCTCGAACACCCGGCCAGGACGGTGTGATGCGTTCCCGCAGTACGAATCTCCGTACCAAAGTCGTCGCCCTGTTGGCGTCGCTCGTCGCGCTCTGGGCCTTCGCGGCGTGGGTTACCGTGCGGGACGGGTTCAACCTCCTCGGCGTGCAGACACTCAACGAGTCGGTGTCCGAGCCGAGCGAGACGCTGGTGCTCCAGTTGCAGCGGGAACGCCGGACGTCGCTGGCGTACCTCGGGCGGCCGGACGAGGCGCGGCGGGAGGCGCTGGGCGCGGAGCGGCGGCGCACCGACGAGCTGGCGGCGGCGTTCCGCGAGTCGGCCAGCGGCTGGCGCACCGCCGTGGCCGCCAGCGACACCCTGGAACAGCGGCTCGACGCGGCCTACGGGCAACTGTCCCGGCTGGGGCAGGCCCGCTCCGAGGTGGATGCCCGCAGCGCGGACCGCTCGTCCACCTTCACCACGTACGGCGGCGTGGTGCGGTCCATCTTCGACGTCTACACGGCCCTCGGTCTGCTCGACGACCCGCAGGTCGCCGAGGACACCACCGCGCTGATCGAGCTCAACCGCGCCCGCGAGCTGCTCTCCCAGGAGGACGCCCTGCTCACCGGCGTGCTCGCGGCGGGCCGGGTGACCGAGGCCGAGCGGGCCCAGGTCGCCCAGATCATCGGCGCGCAGCGGTTCGCCGCCGACCTCGCGGTGAGCCGGCTGCCGGCCGCCGACCGCCAGCGTTACGACGCCATGGTCGACGGTGCGGCGTTCGAGAAGCTGCGCGCCCTGGAGGACGGCATCCTCCAGGGCCGGGGCAGCGACCCCCGGCTGGGGTTCGAGGCGGCCGAGTGGGACGGGGCCGTGGCGCCGGCGCTGGCTCGGTGGGGTGAGGTGGTGCTCGAAGGCGGCGACGACGTCGTGGAGCGGGCCACCCCGGTCGCCGTCATGGTGATGATCCGGCTGGTGCTCGCCACCGGCCTGGGCCTGCTCGCCGTCATCGCGTCGGTCATCGTGTCGATCACCACCGCCCGGACGCTGCTGGGGCAGCTCGAACGACTGCGCGAGGCGGCATTCACGCTCGCCAACGACCGGCTGCCCAGCGTGGTGGAGCGGCTGGGACACGGCGAGGAGGTGGACGTCGCCACCGAGGCGCCGCCGCTGGAGTTCGGCGACGACGAGGTCGGGCAGGTGGGCAAGGCGTTCAACGTGGTCCAGGAGACCGCGCTGCGCACCGCCGTCGAGCAGGCCGAGCTGCGTCGCAACGTCCGCGAGGTCTTCCTCAGCCTGGCCCGGCGCACCCAGGCCCTGGTGCACCGCCAGCTCACCCTGCTCGACACGATGGAACGCCGCGAGCACGACGCCGAGGAGTTGGAGGACCTGTTCCGGGTCGACCACCTCGCCACCCGGATGCGGCGCAACGCCGAGAACCTGATCGTGCTCTCCGGCTCCACCCCGGGCCGGGCCTGGCGACGCAACGTGCCGATGGTCGACGTGGTGCGCGGCGCGGTCGCCGAGGTGGAGGACTACACCCGGGTCAACGTGCTGCCGCTGGGGGCGGTGTCGCTGGCCGGCCGGGCTGTCGGCGACATCATCCACCTGCTGGCCGAGCTGATCGAGAACGGCCTGTCGTTCTCGCCCCCGCACACCACCGTCGAGGTGCGCGGCCAGATGGTGGCCAACGGCTTCGCGATCGAGATCGAGGACCGGGGCCTCGGGATGAGCGAGGACGACCTCGCCGCCGCGAACTACCGGATCGTGGACCGGTCCGAGCTGAACCTGGCCAACGCCGCCCGGCTCGGGCTCTACGTGGTCAGCCGGCTCACCGAGCGGCACGGCGTCCGGGTGCAGCTCAAGGAGTCGGCGTACGGCGGCACCACCGCGGTCGTGCTGATCCCGCCGGACCTGGTCGCCGACCCGGGCGGCGACGGCGAGGCCACGGAGCGCCCCGGCCTGCCGAGGACCTCCGCGCCGGTCGCGGTGGCCCCGCCGGCCGACCAGTCGGCGGCCCGGCCGGCCGCGCCGGTCGCGCTGGCGGAGCTCGTGCCGGCCCCCGTCGCGCCGCCGGCCCCGGAGGCCGACCCGGTCGACGGCGGACCGGCCCTGCCCACCCGCGCGCGCCCGCGCACGGTCCCGGCGTCCCCGGACGCCCCGGCCGGGGAGGGCACCGGGCTGCCGGTACGCCCCCGCCGCCCGGTGGGGCAGTCGGCGCTGGACGCGCCGACCGTGCCGGGCGGGTTCCCGGTGACCACGCCCCGGCCGGTCGCGGACGGGGTCGCCCCGGCCGCCCCGCCGAACCCGGACAGCGCGGACGCCCCGGACACGTCGGCCGGGCCGGCCCTGGCGGCGTCGCCGGTACCGGTGCAGCGGACCGGCTCCGGCCTGCCGGTGCGGGTCCGGCAGGCCAACATCGTGCCCGAGCTGCGGGAGGACCCGTCCGGGCAGCAGATGGACGACGACGAGGACACGATCCGGCCGCCGGAGCAGGTCCGCCGGATGATGAGCTCCTACCAGACCGGCACCCGCCGTGGCCGCACCGACGCGGCCCGGCTGCTCGGCGGTGCCGGCGAAACCGACGGGACGGAGCCCGCCGACGACACCGACGCCGGTGGGCACGAGGCGACCTGAGGGGTGGCGCGGACGAACCGCGCCCTTGGCGGGACGGCAGGTCCCAGACGACAACGGCGACACCAGCCGGGAAGAAGAGGACGACGAGTGGGCCAGAAGACGGCATCGAGTGCCGACCTGACGTGGTTGCTGGATGATCTGGTCGGCCGGGTGAAGCAGGCCGAACACGCTGTCGCGCTCTCCACAGACGGCCTGCTGATGGCGTCGTCGCGGGAGCTGGGCCGGGACGACGGCGAGCACCTCGCGGCGATGGCGGCCGGGATCCAGAGCCTGGCCCGGGGCGCGGGGAAGCGGTTCGGCGGCGGGCAGGTCCAGCAGACCATCATCGAGATGCAGTCGTCGTTCCTCTTCGTCACAGCCGCGGGCCGCAACGCCTGCCTCGCGGTGCTGGCCTCCGAGGACGCCGACGTCGGGCTCATCGCGTACGAGATGGCCATGCTGGTCACCCGGGTGGGCAAGTACGTGGCCTCCCCGACCCGGCTTCCCGAGCAGCCGGTCGGCGAGAAGTAGCCGCGATGACGGCCCCAGGGGAGTCCACGGAGGAACAGTGGGTCGACGACCATGCCGGCCCGGTGGTCCGCCCGTACGCGGTGACGCGTGGCCGGGCCCGGCCGGTCACCGGCACGTTCGACCTGATCTCCCTGGTGACGGCCACCCGCGCGGAGGCGTCACCGGAGGTCGGGCTGGGCCCCGAGCACCTGGCCATCGTCGCGCTCTGCCAGCGGCTCCAGTCCGTCGCCGAGGTCGCCGCCCACCTGGACCTTCCGGTGGGCACCATCCGGGTCCTGCTCGGCGACCTGGTGGCCCGTGACCTGGTCGAGGTGCGCGAGCCACGGGTCACCGCAGGTCTTCCCGACGACAGCATTTTCGAGGCGGTTATCAATGGACTACGGGCACTCTGAACGGCCGGCGGATGCCGTACCGCTGCCCACCGCGATCAAGATCCTGATCGCGGGCGGTTTCGGCGTCGGCAAGACCACCATGGTCGGCGCGGTCAGCGAGACCCGGCCGCTGCGGACCGAGGAGGTGCTGACCGAGACCGGGGTCGGCATCGACGACCTGTCGGGGGTGGAGGGCAAGACCACCACCACGGTCGCGATGGACTTCGGCCGGATCACCATCAGCGACGACCTGGTGCTCTACCTGTTCGGCACGCCCGGGCAGGACCGCTTCTGGTTCGTCTGGGACGAACTGGCGCTCGGCGCGCTCGGCGCGGTGGTGCTCGCCGACACCCGCCGGCTGGCCGACTGCTTCCCCTCGATCGACTACTTCGAGGGGCGGGGCACCCCGTTCGTGGTGGCGGTGAACTGCTTCGAGGGGGCCCGCCAGTACCGGCTGGACGAGGTGCAGGCGGCGCTCAACCTCGACCCGGGGGTGCCGGTGCTGCTCTGCGACGCCCGGCAGCGGGAGTCGAGCAAGGAGGTGCTCATCACGCTGATGGAGCACGCCATGAAGACCCGCGAGTCCCGCCGCCGGGCGGCGTCGGCCGAGTAGCCCGGCGGCTACGCCGACAGCGGCCCCCGGCCGGGCGGTGCAGCCGGTCCCGGCCACCGCTGACCGGACGACGAGGCCCCCTGCCGGGCACGGCAGGGGGCCTCGTCGTGGCTGGGCGCGTCAGCCGGCGATCATGCGGCGCAGGACGTACTGCAGGATGCCGCCGTGGCGGTAGTAGTCCGCCTCACCGGGCGTGTCGATCCGGACCACGGCGTCGAACTCGACGCCGGTGTCGGTGGTGACCTTCACGGTGCGCGGGGTCTCGCCGTCGTTCAGCGCGGTCACGCCGGTGATCGAGAAGGTCTCGGTTCCGGTGAGGCCCAGCGACTCGGCGGTGGCGTCGACCGGGAACTGCAACGGCAGGACGCCCATGCCGATCAGGTTCGAGCGGTGGATCCGCTCGTACGACTCGGCGATGACCGCCCGGACGCCGAGCAGCATGGTGCCCTTGGCCGCCCAGTCCCGCGACGAGCCGGAGCCGTACTCCTTGCCGGCCAGGATGACCAGCGGCACGCCCGCCTCCTGGTAGGCGGTGGAGGCGTCGTAGATCGAGGTCTGCTCGCCGGTCAGGTGGTTCACCGTGAAGCCGCCCTCCACGCCCGGGACGAGCTGGTTGCGCAGCCGGATGTTGGCGAACGTGCCCCGGATCATCACCTCGTGGTTGCCCCGGCGCGAGCCGTACGAGTTGAACTCGTGGCGCGGCACGCCGTGCTCGGCGAGGTACGTACCGGCGGGGGAGTCGGCCTTGATCGAGCCGGCCGGGGAGATGTGGTCGGTGGTCACCGAGTCGCCCAGCTTGGCCAGCACGCGTGCGCCGGCGATGTCGACGACCGCCTTCGGCTCCCGCTCCATGCCCTCGAAGTACGGGGGCTTGCGCACGTAGGTGCTCTCGCCCTCCCAGGCGAAGGTGTCACCGGTCGGGGTCGGCAGCGACTGCCACCGCTCGTCGCCGGAGAACACGTCCGCGTACGCCGCGCTGAACCCGGTCGCGCCGATCGCCTGGGCGATGACGTCCTGGATCTCGGCGCTGTTCGGCCAGATGTCGCGCAGGAAGACCGGCGCGCCCGCGCTGTCCTCGCCGATCGGCTCGTTGGCCAGGTCGATGTCCATCGTGCCGGCGAGCGCGTACGCCACCACCAGCGGCGGGGACGCCAGGTAGTTCATCTTGACGTCCGGGTTGATCCGGCCCTCGAAGTTCCGGTTGCCGGACAGCACCGAGACGACGGCGAGGTCGCCCTCGTTGACCGCGGCGGAGACCTCCTCCGGCAGCGGGCCGGAGTTGCCGATGCAGGTGGTGCAGCCGTAGCCGACCAGGTTGAAGCCGAGCTTCTCCAGGTACGGGGTGAGGCCGGCGCGGTCGTAGTAGTCCATGACGACCTTGGAGCCCGGCGCGAGGGTGGTCTTCACCCACGGCTTGCGGGACAGGCCCTTGTCGACCGCGTTGCGGGCCAGCAGCGCCGCCCCGATCATCACCTGCGGGTTCGAGGTGTTGGTGCAGGAGGTGATCGCCGCGATCACCACCGCGCCGTGGTCCAGCTCGTACTCGACACCGTCGGCGCTGGTCACCCGGACCGGGTTGCTGGCCCGGCCGCCGGAGCCAACGGCCGCGGTCTCCAGGTCGCGCGGCTCGTCGGCCGGGTCGCTGAAGTCGTTGGCCGGCGGGTCGCTCGCCGGGAACGACTCGGCGCTGGCCTCGTCGGCCGGGCCGTTGGCGCCCCGGGGGAGCTGTTCGCGGGCGACGCCCGGCTTGAGGTCCCGCTCGCCGGCGGAGCCGTCGGCCACGTAGTCGGTCAGCGCGGAGCGGAACAGGGTCTTGGCGCTGCCCAGCGGCACCCGGTCCTGCGGGCGCTTCGGGCCGGCCAGGGACGGCTCGATGGTGCCCAGGTCGAGCTCCAGCCGCTCGGAGTACTCCGGCTCGGCGGCCGGGTCGTGCCAGAGGCCCTGCTCCTTGGCGTACGCCTCGACGAGCGCGACCTGCTGCGGGTCCCGGCCGGTCAGCTCCAGGTAGCGGACGGTCTCGGCGTCGATCGGGAAGATCGCGACGGTGGAGCCGTACTCCGGGGACATGTTGCCGATGGTGGCCCGGTTGGCCAGCGGCACGGCGCTCACGCCGGGGCCGTAGAACTCGACGAACTTGCCGACCACGCCGTGCTTGCGCAGCATCTCGGTGATGGTGAGCACCAGGTCGGTGGCGGTGGTGCCGGCCGGCATCTCACCGGAGAGCTTGAAGCCGACGACCCGGGGGATCAGCATGCTGACCGGCTGGCCGAGCATGGCGGCCTCGGCCTCGATGCCGCCGACGCCCCAGCCCAGCACGCCCAGGCCGTTGACCATCGTGGTGTGCGAGTCGGTGCCGACCACGGTGTCCGGGTACGCCTGGCCGTTGCGCTCCATGATCGTGCGGGCCAGGTACTCGATGTTGACCTGGTGCACGATGCCGGTGCCCGGCGGGACGACCTTGAACTCGTTGAACGCGGTCTGGCCCCAGCGCAGGAACTGGTAGCGCTCCTTGTTGCGCTCGTACTCCAGCTCGACGTTGCGCTCGAAGGCGTCCTCACGGCCGAACAGGTCGGCGATGACCGAGTGGTCGATGACCAGCTCGGCCGGGGCGAGCGGGTTGACCTTGGTGGCGTCGCCGCCGAGGTCGCGGACCGCCTCGCGCATGGTGGCCAGGTCGACCACGCAGGGCACGCCGGTGAAGTCCTGCATGAGCACCCGCGCCGGGGTGAACTGGATCTCCACGCTCGGGTCGGCCGACGCGTCCCAGCCGCCGAGCTGGCGGATGTGGTCGGCGGTGATGTTCGCGCCGTCCTCGGTCCGCAGCAGGTTCTCCAGCAGGATCTTCAGGCTGTAGGGGAGCCGCTCCTGCCCCTCCACCTTACTGATCTTGAAAATCTCGTAGCTCGCGTCTCCGACGCGTAGCTGGGTCTTCGCACCGAAGGTGTCGAGGCTCGCCACGTCGTACTCCTTCACACCAGCGACCGTGAGTAGTCCTGAGCAGTCTGTCGCACCGGCCGGGAGCACGCCCCGGTTAGGTGACACTTACCGTGATAACCGCTTCCTACAAAACCGTACGTCCGTCTTGCTATCGGCGCAACCTCGTGCCAGGCTCCGGGACGGGGAGATGCCCCATGATCCATCACGTCCGGCTCGCCCGACCACCCGGCTCCGAGGCCGCGTCCCGGGCGTTCCACGGCGGGCTGCCGGCCTGGCCGAGAAGCAGGGCCGCTGGTCCCCCGCCGCCCGCGACGGTCGCTGGCTGACCGGGTCCGGCGCCGAGCCGCACCTCGGCGGTCACCGCCGACCTCCGTCCCGCCCGCACGGCCCACGTCACCCCGGTTCGACCGGTGCCAGAGGGTGGTATCGGCGGCGAGGGTCCGCGGCGCCCCGGCGGCGCGGGTAGGGTTCGAGGCCGGACCTGAAGGGGATTGGCCGTGATCGACGTACAGCACTGGCTGTCCGCGCTGCCACCGGTCGCGGTGTACCTGATCGTCGCCGGGGTGATCGGCGTGGAGAGCATGGGCGTTCCGCTGCCCGGCGAGATCGTCCTGGTCAGCTCCGCCCTGCTCGCCGCCGCCGGGGTGGTGGAGCCGCAGTGGGTGGCCACCGCCGCGGCGTTCGGCGCCATCGTCGGCGACTCGATCGGGTACGCGGTGGGCCGCCGGGGCGGTCGGCCGCTGCTGGCCAGGCTGGGCCGGCGCTTCCCGAAACACCTCGGTCCCGCACACCTCGCCCGCGCCGAGCAGAGCTTCGCCCGGCACGGGGTGTGGGCGGTCTTCTTCGGCCGGTTCGTGGCGTTGCTGCGGATCCTCGCCGGTCCCCTCGCCGGGGCGCTGCACGTGCCGTACCGGCGGTTCCTGCTGGCCAACGCGGCTGGCGGTCTGGTCTGGGCCTTCGGCACCACGTACCTGCTGTACTCCGTCGGCCGGGCGGCCGAGCACTGGCTCAAGGACATCTCCTGGGCCGGGCTGGTCCTCGCGGTGCTCGCCGGCCTGGGCAGCACCTGGTGGCTGCGCCGCCGGGCCCGCCGGCTGGAGCCGGTGAGCGCGGGCGACGGGCCGGACGGGACCGGCGCGTCCGAGCCGGTCGGCGCGGGCACCGACCGCTGACCCGCCCCTGCCGAGCAGACGAAAGGGCCGGCCCCGGTGGGGGCCGGCCCTTTGTC
>NZ_QKKX01000041.1 GCF_003434305.1 Micromonospora sp. MW-13 | reverse complement strand
TCGCCAGCGGGCTTACGGTCACCGTGCACGGCCGTGGTCTTGACCGCGGCGGTGGCGGGGGCGGCGTGGGCGGCGATGGCGGGGGCAGCGATACCGGTGGCGGTGGCAGCGATACCAGCGGCGGTCAGGGCGGTCTTACGGATCAGATCGGTACGCATGATGGCGTGCTCCTCTGCTCAGGGGGATGTGCGACGGCCCAGGGGTAGCGGCTGCCGCGAGAAAGCTCGGATCGGGGGGATCGGCCCGGCGGCCGGGGGGCCTGCTCGGGCGTCCGGGGGGATGTAACGATCCCGACCGGCCCCGCATTCCACGACGATTCCACGGCGGGGGCCGGGGCCCTGCCCGGGCCGGGGTGCGCCCGGGTGAACCATGTACAACGCCCCCGCCCCGGCCCGGATTCCACCACCAGCGTGACCCCACCCACAGGGCCGTCCAGCCCAAACCACCCATCGAATCCCAAACCGGACAGCACCCGGCGCCCCAGCCGCGTTGATCAACGCGGCTTGATCAATGGGGCTGGGTGGGGATGGGTGAGGGGTTCAGGGGGTCAGTAGCCGTAGCACGGCGTCCCGGGCCGTACGTACCGCGTCGCGGGACTCGTCCGTGTGGTCCAGCACGTCGAAGCCGTGCCGACCGTTCGGGACGTCGATGATCTGCACCGGTCGCCCGAGATCCGCTGCCTTCGCGACGAACGCGTCGATCCCGACCTGGACCATCGGCATGTCCAGCCCCGCCCGGGTCAGCACGATTGGCAGGTCGCCGGTGGAGTCGAGGGCGTCGACCGGGTGGAACCGGTCGTCGATCGGCCACTCCTGCGGCGGCGTGAGCAGCGGATACGTGCAGACCAGGCCGCACAGCCAGGGCGGAGTCGCCCGCAGCCAGTCGGCCGACAGCAGCCCGCCGCCGGAGAAGAACCAGAGCACCAGCCGGTCGGCGTCCACCCGGGGGTCGGCGCGGACCTGCTCGACCGCCGCCGCGATCTGGTCCGCCGCGACCGGGACGTCCGCCAGGTCGTCGACGCGGTAGCTGACGACGGCGGCGACCAGTCCCTGTTCGGCCAGCAGTGCCCCGTAGCCGCAGTAGAGCAGCCAGTCGCGGGGATCGCCAGAGTCGGGCGGGAGCGGGGCGCCGTGCACCAGCACGACGGCGGGGCGGGGGGTGTCGGCGGCCGGCAGGTGCAGGTCCACCCGGCCGTGTCGCTCCACGGGCGCGAGCGGCGGCGAAAGGACGAACGGCCTCTGTTCGATCGGTGCGGCCATGCCGGGATGTTAGCCCGCAGGGTGCAGCTCGGCTGCCCCGCCGGAAGCCCCACGCGCTCGTCGGCGACGCGGCCGGGGTCCGGCCCTGGTCATTCGCCGGTCACGTCCCGGCCCGCCGTGAGCCCGGCGACGACGAGCGCCAGCGCCGTCCACCCGGCGAGAACCAGCAGGCCGGCGCGTTCCCCGGCGGTGCCGTCCAGGAACGCGGAGAACGGCAGCGGCGCGCGCAGCTTGCCCACCAGCCCCTCGACGAACACCAGCCAGCCCGCCCAACCGAGGAACAGCCAGGTCGGGCGCCGGACGACCGTGGCGTTCGCGACGCCGAAGGCCGCCATCACCGGCACCGCGACGAGCGTCGCGAGGTACGTGTCGGCCGCGCCGGCCACGACCACGACGCCGCTGAGCGCCGCGACGGCCAACGCGGTGAGCGCGTACGCCAGCGCCTGGCCGGCCAGTGTCCGCAGCCGGTGCGGCTGGCCCAGGTACAGCAGGACGACGGTACGGTGCTGGAAGTGCTGCGACGTGCCGACGACGCTCAGCGCGAACGTGGACAGGCCGACGAGCAGCGCCCAGGACGCCTCGTCGAACGCCCCGAGGAACAGCCCGAGGCCGGTGAGGACGAGCACCGAGACCCGGCCCGACCGGATCGTCGCGAGCCGGTGCAGCTCGCCGCGCAGGACGGCCGTCACGCCGCTCCCACCAGGTCCAGGAACACCTGCTCGACGTCCCGGGTGAGCGGCGTGAGCTCGTGCAGCGGCACCCCCGCCTGGAACGCCAGCTCGCCCAGCCGCTCGGCGGGCAGGCCCACCACCTCCAGCGCCTCGTCGGCGCCCGTGACCGTCGCTCCGGCGGACCGGAAGACGTGCCACAGCCGCTGCGGGTCCCGGCCGCGTACCCGGACGCGGGGCGCGGCGGCCCGGGTGAAGCGTTCCAGCGGCGCCTGCCGCAGCACGCGGCCCCGCGCGATCACCACCACGTCGTCGACGAGCTGCGCGACCTCGGCCAGCAGGTGGCTGGAGACCAGCACGGTGCCGCCGGCCCGGGCGTGGGCCCGCAGCAGCCCGCGCAGCCAGGCGACGCCGGCCGGGTCAAGGCCGTTGGCGGGCTCGTCGAGCACCAGCACCGGCGGCTCGCCGAGCAGGGCGGTCGCGATGCAGAGCCGCTGTCGCATGCCGAGGGAGTAGCCGCCGGTGCGTTGGTCGGCGGCCTCGGCCAGGCCCACCTGGTCGAGCAGCAGGTCCACCCGGCCCCGGCCGGCGCCGGCGAGGATCGCCTGGGTACGCAGGTGTGCCCGCCCGGTCTGGCCGGGGTGGCACGCGTCCTGCTCGACCACCGCGCCGACCTGGCGCAGCGGGCGGGTGAGTTCCCGGTACGGCCGGCCGCTGATCAGCGCCAGCCCGGACGTGGGCCGGACCAGTCCGAGCAGCATGCGCAGGGTGGTCGTCTTGCCCGAGCCGTTGAGCCCGAGGAAACCGGTGACCCGGCCGGGCTCGGCGGTGAACGTCACCCGGTCCACGACCGGGCGCCCGCCGTAGGTCCGGCTGAGCTGACGTGCCTCGATCATCTGCGGTCACCCGTCCAGCAGGGGCGCGACCACGTCGATCCGGTTGGTCCAGACCCCGCCCGTCCAGCCCGCGGGCAGCGCGTCGACGTCGGCCGGGTCGTCGAAGCCCTCCGAGAACTCGCCCGAGCCGTTGACCAGGATCACCCGGGTGTCCGCCTCCCGCATCCGGGCGACGAACCGGTTCGGCCACCCCCACAGCAGCCGTCCGTAACGCTCCGGCAGGTGTAGCTGCCGGTGGCGGCAGGCGTCCGGGACGTGGCCGGTCCAGCCGCCCGCGAGGTACGGCACGAGGCAGTCCTGCATGATCTTCTTCGAGGTGACCCGGACGTCGGGCAGCCGGTCGGCGAACGCGGCCACCGCCCGATCGCCGCCGTACACGGTCAGCGTCCGGCGCTGCTCGGCCGGCAGCGTCGCCAGGTAGCCCGCCAGCGCCTCACCCTCGGCGGGCTGGTCGCCCTTGACGTGGAGCAGCAGTTCCCGGCCGGGGAACGCGGTCACCACCTCGTCGACGGTCGGCAGCAGGCCGATCCCCCTGCCCCGGAACGGGAAGGTCGCTCCGCCGTCGCTGGTGTAGCGGTACCCGAGGTCGAGCCTGCGCAGCTCGTCGAGGGTGTGGTCGCGGACGGCCCCGGTGCCGTCGGTCCGGCACTGCAACGTCGCGTCGTGGAAGACGGCCAGCCGGCCGTCCCGGGTGGCCTGCACGTCGAACTCCACCAGGTCGGCGCCCGCGGCGAAGGCCGCCCGCATCGAGGCGAGGGTGTTCTCCAGGTACGGGTGCTCCGGCCGGTGGATGCGCTCGGCGGTGCAGGTGTCGTTGGTGACGCCGGCCAGGTCGAAGGTCTGGGCCAGCCCGCGGTGGGCCATCAGGAACGGCCGGCCGTCCGGCACGTCGGCCAGCGCGGAGCTGTTGCCGAGGTACAGGCCGGCGGTGGCGAGCAGCACGACGGCGAGCGCGGCGCCGGCCAGCCGGCGTCGACGCCGGCGGCCCTTCGGCGGGTCCATCCCGTGTTCGGTCACCGGGGCAGCCTGACAGCGTCGCGCGGGTGGCCGGAAGTGGCGAAGGACGTAGCCGCTGTCGGTCTTTGGTACCGCGCCGCTCAACCGGCGGCCACCGCCGGTGCCGTTCAAACCTGCTCCGTCAGCTCCCGGACGAGCAGCGCGGCCTGGGTGCGGCTGGTGACCTCCAGCTTGGCCAGCAGGTTGCTGACGTGGGTCTTGACCGTGCGTTCGGCCAGTGTGAGCGCCCGGGCGATGTCCTGGTTCGCCATCCCGCGGCCGATGAGGGTGAGCACCTCCCGTTCCCGGGGGGTGAGCGTGGCCAGCCGGGCGTTGCCGTCCGGCCGGTGGCCGGCCCGTGGCGGCCGGGTCGCCGGCCACAGCGCCTGCGCCGCCGACGCGCTGAGCGCCGTGACCCCGGCGTGCGCGCCGCGCACCGCGGCGGCGAGTTCCTCTCCGGTGGCGTCCTTGAGCACGAACCCGTCCGCGCCGGCCGCCAGCGCCCGGTGAATTTCCTCCGCGCGCCCGACCGTGGTGAGCATCAGCACCCGGACGCCGGGCTCCGGATGCCGGTCGCGTAGCTGCCGTAGGATCCGGACGCCGTCGCAGCCGGGCAGGTACAGGTCGAGCAGGACCACGTCCGCGGCGTCGGGACACCGGGCGAGCAGGTCGAGCAGCGCCCCGCCGTCCGGCAGTTCGGCCACGACCTCGATGTCCGGCTGCGTGCCGAGGATCAGGCCCATGCCCTCCCGCACCAGTGCCTGATCGTCGACGATGACGAGCCGGATCATCGGCCCATGATAAGTCGAGGAGACAGCATGACCTGGTGGGGCGGTGCCCACTGGCAGCGCGCGGTCGACGTCGCCCTCGGCGCCGCCCTGGCCACCATCTTCCTGGTCTCCGGCGCGGTGGTCTCGGTCCCGCTCGCCGTGGCGCAACTGCTGCCCCTCGCCTGGCGCCGACACGCGCCCCAGGTGGTGCTGGCGCTGGTCGGGGGAGCCACGGCCGCGCACACCCTCGCCGGCATGTCCCGGTCGGTCGGCTTCCTGCCGGTGACGCTGGCCCTGTACTCGGCGGCGGCCCACCGGTCCCCGTGGATCCGCTGGGGGACGTGCGGCACGGCCACGGCGGTGGTCGTCGCCGCCAGCGGGCTGCGGCACGGGCCCGTCGAGGGCGGCCTGCTCGCCGTCGTCGTGTGCGTCGTCGCCTGGCTCGCCGGCGTCGAGCGGGGCGAACACGTACGCGAACGCACCGCGTACGCCGCCGAGAACACCCGGCTGCGCTGGGAGCAGACGGCCGCGCGGCAGACCGCCGCCGCCGCGCAGGCGCGGGAACGGCTGAGCCGGCGACTGCACGACACCCTCGCGCACACCGTCACCGTCATGCTGGTGCAGGCCGAGGCGCTGCGGTCGACCGCCTCGCTGGCCCCGGCCGACCGGGACCGCCTCGACCGGGTGCTGGCCGCGGGTCGGGAGGCCCTCGCGGACGTCCGCGCAGCGCTGGCCGACCAGGCCGAGGCGGACCCGGCCGCCACGCTCGCGGACCGGCTCCGGGCGCTGCGCGAAGCCGGTCTGCGCCTGCCCCCGGCGCTGCCTGACGGGCTCGACGACCTGCCGGCCCCGGCGCGGGCGCTCGCCCACCGGCTCATCGGGGAGACCGCCACGAACGCCCTGCGGCACGACGGCGTCGGCAGCCGCCTGGACATCGCCGTCGACCGGGACGACGACGCGCTGACCGTGGCCCTCACCAGCAGCGCGGGCCGGGCCACCGGCGGTCCCGCCCCGCGCGGTGCGGGCTTCGGCCTGCGCAGCCTCGCCGTCGACGTCGAGGCGCACGGCGGGACGCTGCGCCACGGCCGGTCCGACGGGTCGCGCTGGCGGGTGGTCGCCACCCTCCCGCTGCGTCCACCCGGCTGAGTCCGCCCCGGGGACGGCGGCGGCCCGCCGGGGCTCAGGCCGGGTCGCCGGCCGGCGCGGAGCCCACCCCGTCGGCAGCGGTGGCCTCCGCGTGCCGGTCGCGCAGCCGGGCCCGGATCTCCTCCGGGGTGTACGCCCGACGCCGCCGCTCCGCCCGGGCGACGACCACCCCGGTCGCGGCGACCCCCGCGAGTCCGGCCAGCCCGAGCACCTTCCACCACCGCATCCGTTGCCGCATCCGCCTAGGGTAGACCCCCATGAGCGAGCAGAGCGCCGGCGGCGACGGGGTGAGGGCATGAGCATCAGCCTGGACGAGGCCGTGGAGCTGACCCGCACCGGTGACGTGTGGGTGTTCCGGGGCCGCAGCGGGCCCGACCGGGCCATCCAGTTGACCACCAACAGCCCGGTCAACCACGTCGGGATGGCGGTGGTGCTGGACGACATGCCGCCGCTGATGTGGCACGCCGAGCTGGGCCGGTCGCTGCCGGACATGTGGACCGGAACCCACCAGCGCGGGGTGCAGCTGCACGTCCTGCGGGACGCGGTCTGCGTCTGGGCCAACCGGTACGGCCAGCGGGCCTGGTTGCGCCAACTCGAACCGCCCGCCGACGCGGAGATGGAGAAGGCGGTGCTGCGTACCGTCGCCCGCCTGGACGGCACCCCATTCCCGTCCACCACCCAGCTCGCCTGGCGCTGGGCCCGGGGCCGGGTGCCCCAGGTGCGGCTGCCCGGGCTGCGCCGGCCGGGCGCGCGGCCCGGTGACGCGGCCACGGCGGAGCCGGCCGGCGGCGGCGCGGTGCGGGACCGCGCGCTGGAGACGGCGTACTGCGCCGAGGTGGTGGCGGTGACCTACGAGGCGATGGGCCTGCTGCCGGCCGGCCGCCGGCCGAACTGGTACGACCCGGGCCGGTTCTGGAGCGGCGACGACCTCGGCCTGGCCGCCGGCGCCCAGCTCGGCGCCGAGATCGAGGTAAGCATCCCGCCACGCTGAGCGCTACCGGTGGGCGTCGACCAGGGCGGACGGCATCGGCCGGCGCGGCCAGGTTCGGTGCCGGTCCGGACAGTTTCCGGCAGTGCCGTCGATCGCTACGCTTCCGGGCGGGACCGATGGGGGAGGGGCATGTCCGGCACACGTCGCGCGCGACCCGCCCCCGCCACCAGCGCCGCCAGCGCCGCCATCGCCTCCTCGCCCTGGATCCTGGTGTCGGTCGGGGTGATCGTCATGGTGGTGCTGCTGCTGGTCGCGCTGGGCACGTACCGCAGCCGGGGCCCCGCCGGTGGGGCGCTGCCCGGTCCGGACGTGACCGTGCCCCTGCCGACGTCGCCGCCGACGGCGAGCCGCGCCGCGACCGGGCCGCCCGCGCCCGTGCCGCCGGGCCGCTCGCCGCGCTCGACCCCGTCGCCCGGCCCGACGCGCCCCGCCGCGTCGACCGGCGGCCCCACCCCGACCGGTGCCGGGACCTCCGCGTCGCCGCCTGCCCCGCTCGCGTCGACGCCCGTCGACCCGCCCGCGCTCACCGGCGCGTACCGGGTGCTGAGCACGTACGACGACGCCTTCATCGGCGAGGTGCTGGTCCGCAACGTCTCCCGGTCCGATCAGGGCTGGGCGGTCCGGCTGACGTTCCCCGGCGCTCGGCTGGTCGCCGTCTGGGTCGCGGGCGCCCCGGAGGCCCGGACCAGCCGGTCGGGCGACACCTGGACCTTCACCGGCGGCGGCGCCCTGCCCCCGGACGGTGTGGTGCCGCTGCGGTTCCACTTCGAGCAGACCCCCGCCACCCGGCCGACGACGTGCACGGTGGACGGCGTCGGCTGCTCCGGCGTCGGCTGACCCGTCCCTCGGTCGGTGCCGACCATGGCTGCGTGGTCCGCTCCCCGCGTGAGCCTGCGTTTCGCAAGATGACTGCTTTGTTGCGACCTGGTTTGCAAGGTATTGCAGAATGTTTCGGCAAGAGCTAGCGTGCGGGCGAATCACGACCAGAGGAAGGCCGTCGATGAAACCCCCGCCGATGTCCCGTAAGGCGTTGCTCGCCTTGGTCTCCACCCTCACTCTCGCCCTCGTCGGCGCCCCCGTCGCCGTGCACCAGGTCGCCGCCGCCGCGGCCCCGAGGCCCGCCGGCACCGACCCCCTCGCCGCCGCCGGCGCGGTGCAGTGGCGCTCCGAGCCCTCCGTCGAGGACCTGCTCAAGGCCGGCTCCGGCGACGCCCGTGCCGAGCAGTTCTACTTCGTCCTGCCGGACCGGTTCGCCAACGGCGACCCGCGCAACGACTCCGGCGGGCTCACCGGGGACCGGCTCGTCACCGGCCTGGACCCGAAGGACAAGGGCTTCTACCACGGCGGCGACCTCAAGGGGGTGATGGACAAGCTCGACTACATCCAGGGGCTCGGCAGCACGGCGATCTGGCTCGCCCCGATCTTCAAGAACCGGCCCGTGCAGGGCGCCGGCGCGGACGTCTCGGCCGGCTACCACGGCTACTGGATCACCGACTTCACCCAGGTCGACCCGCACTTCGGCACCAACGAGGAGCTGAAGAGGCTGGTCAAGCTCTCGCACCAGCGGGGCATCAAGGTGTACCTCGACGTCATCGTCAACCACACCGCCGACGTCATCAAGTACGCCGAGGGCAAGTACGCGTACATCGACAAGAAGACCGCGCCGTACACCGACGCGCGGGGGCGGGCCTTCGAGGACCGCAACTACGCCGACGGGACCCGGGACTTCCCGAAGGTGAACGCCGAGTCCTCCCCGTACACCCCGATCTTCGACACCCCGGCCGACGCGAAGGTCAAGGTCCCGGCGTGGCTCAACGACGCCACCATGTACCACAACCGGGGCGACTCGACCTTCTCCGGCGAGAACAGCGAGTACGGCGACTTCTACGGCCTGGACGACCTGTGGACCGAGCGCCCCGAGGTGGTCGAGGGTCTGACCAGGGTCTACGGCGACTGGATCGGCGGCACCGGCGTCGACGGGTTCCGGCTGGACACCGTCAAGCACACCAACATGGAGTTCTGGCCGCAGTTCAGCCGGGGCATCGAGCGGGCCGCCGAGCGGGCCGGCAAGAAGGACTTCTTCATGTTCGGCGAGGTCTACAGCGCCGACCCGGAGATCACCTCCAGCTACGTGCGGCGCGGCGGCCTGCCGGCCACCCTCGACTTCGCGTTCCAGGAGGCCGCCCGCGGCTACACCGCCGCCGACGGCTCCGCGAAGGCGCTCGCCGACGTGTACGCCCGCGACGACCTCTACGCCTCCCGGGACACCGACGCCAACCGACTGACCACCTTCCTCGGCAACCACGACATGGGCCGGATCGGCTCGTTCATCGCTGCCGCCGGCGGGGACGACGCCGCGCAGCTACGCCGCGACCAGCTCGCCCACCAGCTCATGTTCCTCACCCGAGGCCAGCCGGTGGTGTACTCCGGCGACGAGCAGGGCTTCACCGGCCCCGGCGGCGACAAGGACGCCCGGCAGGACATGTTCGCCTCGAAGGTGCCCGACTACCTCGACGACGACCTGATCGGCACCGACCGCACCCACGCCGGCGACCAGTACGACCCGACGCACCCGCTCTACCGCACCATCGCCGAGTTGGGCCGGCTCCGGCAGGCCCACCCGGCGCTGCGCGACGGCGTCCAGGTCACCCGGTACGCCGCCGACGGCCCAGGCGTCTTCGCCTTCTCCCGGATCGACCCGAGGCAGCGCACCGAGTACGTCGTCGCCGTGAACAACGCCGGCACCGCGCAGACCGTCACCGTGGACACCTGGTCGGCCGGGGCCGCGTTCGCCGGGATCTACGGCGGCGCGGACACCCCGACCGCCGGGGCCGACGGCAAGCTGACCGTGACCGTGCCGGCGACGTCCGCCGTGGTGTACCGGGCCGGCCGGGCGATCCCGCAGGCCGACGCGAAGCCGTCGATCAGCGTCACCGCCCCCGCCCCGGACGCCCCGGTCGCCACCCGTGCCGCCGTCACCGCCCAGGTCACCGGCGACCCGCTGGCCACCGTCGCCGTCGCCGCCCGGGTCGCCGGCGGTAAATGGACCCTGCTGGGCAGCGCCCACCGGGCCCCGTACACGGTGCACCACGACCTGACCGGCCTGGCCGGCGGGACGGGGATCGAGTACAAGGCCGTCGTCCGCGACGGCAGGGGGCGCACCGCGAGCACCCGCTCCACCGCCACCGTCGGCACCCCGACGCAGAGCGCGTCGCGGGACTGGGCGGTGGTGCACTACCAGCGCCCGGCCGGCGGCTACGACGACTGGGGCCTGTACGCCTGGGGCGACATCGACCCCGCGTACGCCACGGAGTGGCCCAAGGGGCAGCCGTTCGCCGGGGAGGACTCGTTCGGCCGGTTCGCCTGGGTGAAGCTGAAGCCGGGCGCGAAGTCGGTCGGCTTCCTGGTGGTCGACTCCGCCGGCAACAAGGACGTCGCCAATGACCGGACCGTCGACGTCACGCAGACCGGCGAGGTGTGGGTGAAGCAGGGCGACGCCGCGCTCTACCCGAGCAGGCAGGCCGCCACCGGCGAGCCGGACCCGCCCGTCGCCGGGGACACCGCGCTGATCCACTACCGCCGGGCCGACAACAACTACGACGGCTGGGGCCTGCACCTGTGGGACGGCGCGGCCGATCCGACCGACTGGTCCGCCCCGCTGAGGCCGGAGCGGACCGACGCGTTTGGCGCGGTCTTCCGGGTGCCGCTGGCGGCCGGGGCCACCGGGCTGAGCTACCTCATCCACAACGGCGACACCAAGGACCTGCCGAACGACCAGCGGCTGGACTTCGCCACCGCCGGCCGGGAGGTGTGGCTGCTCGCCGCCACCCCGGGCCGGTTGCTGCCGTCGACCTCGTCCGGGGTGTCCAGGGACGTGGACATCACCAGGCAGCAGGCGCAGTGGATCGACCGGTCCACCGTCGCCTGGCAGGCCGGGCCCACCGACGGCCGGGCGTACGCCCTGGTGGTGGCCCCGACCGGCGGGCTGAGCGTCGTCGACGGGGAGCTGTCCGGGACGTACACCACGCTGCCGTTGCGGGCGCAGCGCAACGGGCTCACCGAGGCCCAGCGCGCGAAGTACCCGCACCTGTGGGCGTACCAGGCGTTCAGCCTGGACCGGGCCGACCTGGCGAAGGTCCCGGCGGCGCTGCGCGGGCAGCTCGTGGTGACCGAGCGGGACGCGCAGGGCGTGCTGCTCGGCGCGACCGGGGTGCAGGTCCCGGGCGTGCTCGACGACGTCTACGCCGCCGCCACCGGCGCGCGGCTCGGGGCGACCTTCGCCGGCGGGGTGCCCACCCTCGCGGTGTGGGCGCCCACCGCGCGGACGGTGGCGCTGGAGCTGTCCGACTCGCCGACCGCCGCGCCGCGCACCGTGGCGATGCGCCGCGACGACCGCACCGGCGTCTGGTCCGCGCGCGGCGACCGGGGCTGGACCGGCAAGTACTACCGGTACCGGGTCGCGGCGTGGCAGCCGGCGGCGCAGAAGGTGGTCACCGCCTCGGTGACCGACCCGTACTCGGTGGCGCTCGCGCCGGACTCCACGCACAGCCAGATCGTCGACCTGGCCGACCCGGCGCTGGCCCCGAAGGGCTGGGCGAACCTGCGCAAGCCGGCCGCACCGCCGGCCGCGAAGGCGCAGATCCAGGAGGTCTCCGTCCGGGACTTCTCCATCGCCGACAGCACCGTGCCGGCCGAGCGGCGCGGGACCTACCTCGCCTTCACCGACCCGGACACGGCCGGGATGAGGCACCTGAGGGCGCTCGGCGGCGCCGGGGTCGACTACCTGCACCTGCTGCCGGCGTTCGACTTCGCCACCATCCCCGAGCGCCGCGCCGACCAGCGGCAGCCGGCCTGCGACCTGGCGAAGCTGGCCCCGGACTCCGACGAGCAGCAGAGGTGCGTGGCGGCGGTGGCCGACACCGACGGCTACAACTGGGGGTACGACCCGCTGCACTACACCGTGCCGGAGGGCGGCTACGCCGTCGACCCGGCCGGGGCGAAGCGGACCACCGAGTTCCGGCAGATGGTCGCCGGGGTCAACGGCGCCGGCCTGCGGGTGGTCATGGACGTGGTCTACAACCACACGTCGGCCGCCGGCACCGACGGCAAGTCGGTGCTCGACCAGGTGGTGCCCGGCTACTACCACCGGCTGCTGCCCGACGGGGCGGTCGCCAACTCCACCTGCTGCGCCAACACCGCCCCCGAGCACGCCATGATGGGCAAGCTGGTGGTGGACTCCCTGGTCACCTGGGCGAAGCAGTACAAGGTGGACGGGTTCCGGTTCGACCTGATGGGCCACCATCCGAAGGAGAACATCCTCGCCGTGCGGGCCGCCCTCGACAGGCTCACCCCCGCCCGCGACGGCGTGGACGGGAAGCAGATCCTGCTGTACGGCGAGGGCTGGAACTTCGGCGAGGTCGCCGACGACGCCCGGTTCGTGCAGGCCACCCAGGCCAACATGGCCGGCACCGGCATCGGCACGTTCAACGACCGGCTCCGCGACGCGGTGCGCGGCGGTACGCCGTTCGACCCGAACCCCCGCATCCAGGGCTTCGCGTCGGGCCTGTTCACCGACCCCAACGGCGACCCGGTGAACGGGTCGACGGCCGAGCAGCGGGCCCGCCTGCTGCACCACCACGACCAGATCAAGGTCGGGCTGACCGGCAACCTGCGCGGCTACCGGTTCACCGACTCGTCCGGCCGGCAGGTCACCGGCGGGCAGGTCGACTACAACGGCTCGCCCGCCGGCTACACCGCCGCGCCCGGGGAGGCGGTCACCTACGTCGACGCGCACGACAACGAGATCCTGTACGACGCGCTGGCGTACAAGCTGCCGCAGGCCACCTCGGCGGCGGACCGGGCCCGGATGCAGGTGCTCGCCCTCTCCACCGTGGTGATGGGCCAGGGGACCGGGTTCGTGACGGCCGGCTCGGAGCGGCTGCGCTCCAAGTCGCTGGACCGCAACTCGTACAACTCCGGCGACTGGTTCAACCAGATCCGCTGGGACTGCGCCCAGGGCAACGGCTTCGGGGCCGGCCTCCCGCCGGCGGCGGACAACCAGGACAAGTGGTCGTACGCGAAGCCGCTGCTGGCCGATCCGTCGCTGGTGCCGGACTGCGCGGCGATCGACCTGGCCGACGCCCGGTACGCGGAGCTGCTGCGGATCCGCGAGTCCTCGCCGGTGTTCGGGCTGACCACCGCCGACCAGGTGCAGCAGCGGGTCGCCTTCCCGCTCTCCGGCACCGGTGAGACCCCGGGCGTGCTCACCATGACCCTCGACGCCCGCGGGCTGGACGGGAAGTGGCGGTCGGTGACCGTCGTCTTCAACGCCACCCCGCAGGCGGCGCGGCAGCGGGTCACCGGGCTGCGCGGGGCGGACGTGGCGCTGCACCCGGTGCTGCGGTCCTCCGCCGACCCGGTGCTGCGCACCGCGTCGTTCGACCGGGGCACCGGCACCTTCACGGTGCCGGCACGCAGTGTGGCGGTCTTCGTCCAGAAGTAGCCCGTCGAACCGGCCGGCCCCGTCCGCCCTGGCGGATGGGGGCCGGCTGCGGTCCGGACGTTCGTAGCGGCGACGGCCACCGGCCCCGCCCGGTGGGATCCGTGCGGATCCTTCCCGAGCGGGGCCGGCGGACTGCCCCGTGGCCGGTGTCACCGTTGCCGGCTACCAGCCCTGCCCGCCG
>NZ_QKKX01000040.1 GCF_003434305.1 Micromonospora sp. MW-13 | reverse complement strand
TCAGGCGAAGCAGTTGGGGATGTGGCCGGTGCAGTTGGTGGGGTCGTTGTCGATGACGATGGATTCGTCGTCGAGGCGGACGGTGCCGTCGTTGTTGACGATGCCGCCGGCGATGTCGTAGGGCTTGTTGGTGTCGGTGGCGGTGTTCTTGGTGACCTTGGTGTTGATGATGTTGACTCGGCCGCGGTTGTTGAAGATGCCGCCGCCGTTGCCGGCGGTGTTGCCCTTGACCTCGCTGTTGCGGAGGGTGAGGGTGGCGCGGTTGTCTTTGTTGGGGCCGGGTTTGAGGTCGGGGTCGCCGTTGAAGATGCCGCCGCCGCGTCGGCCGGCGGTGTTGCCGCGGATGGCGCTGTCGTCGATGGTGGCGCTGCCGCGGTCGTTGTTGTCGTCGTTGTCGTGTTCGTTGGTGGTCTTGGGCTTGTTGGTGGTGCTGGTGTTGAAGACGCCGCCGCCGTCTTGGCTGGCTTTGTTGTTGTCGATGGTGACGTGGCGGAGGTGGAGGTTGGTGTTGGTGGCGTAGACGCCGCCGCCGCTGTGGCAGGCGGTGTTGTCCTTGATGTCGGTGGAGGTGATGTCGAGGAAGCCGTTGGCGGTGTAGATGCCGCCGCCGTTGTGGTCGGCCTTGTTGTTGTGGATGGTGCTCTTGGTGATTTCGACGGTGCCGGTGGCGGTGGTGCCGATGGCGATCTTGGGTTCGTAGGTGTTGCCGTTGGCGATGCCGCCGCCGTTCTTGCCGGCGGTGTTGTTGCCGATGCGGGTTTCCTTGAGTTTGAGGATGCCGGCGTTGAAGATGGCGCCGCCGTTGGCCTTGGCGTGGTTGTTGTCCACGGTGGTGCGGTCGAGCAGGACGCGGCCGAAGTTGGCGATGGCGCCGCCGTTGCCGCTGGCGTTGTTGTTGAACAGGTTGCTGTCTTCGAGGATGGCGGTGCCGCCGGGCTTGACGAGCAGTGCGCCGCCGTCGGCGCCCTCGTCGTAGGTTCCGGGCCAGTCCCCACCCGGCCCGCCAGGCATTCCCGGCCCACCAGGCATCCCCGGCCCACCAGGCATCCCCGGCCCGCCAGGCATCCCCGGCTCAACCGGGTTGGTTCCTGGCGTGCTCGGCGCGGCTCCTTCGGCCACCGGCGCGGCGGCTGGCCCCGGCTTGGCGGCCGTGGGTGGGGTGGTGCCTCCGGGTGTGGTGGGCCAGGGCTCGGGTTCGTGCTTCTTCTCGCGGGCGGCGTTGCCGTCCTTGAGGGTGACGTCCTTGAGGGTGAGTTCGCCGCCCTCGCCGACGGTGAAGATGCGGAAGGCGTCCTTGGAGTCGCGCTTGATGACGGACTTTTCGCCCTTGATGGTGATCCGTTGGCGGATCGTGGGCAGGGCCGAGCCGTTCTTGCGGTCGTGGTCGCCCAGTTCGTACTTGCAGTCCCGGGCCAGCTTCAGCGTGCCGCCCAGCTCGTTGTTGGCCCGTACCACCGCTTCGACCAGCGCGTCGTCGTCGCAGGGCACCTCACGGACCCGGCCCTCCTCGTCACGCTCACCCCGACGGTCCCGGTCCTTG
>NZ_QKKX01000039.1 GCF_003434305.1 Micromonospora sp. MW-13 | reverse complement strand
CCGGACCAGTCGTCCTTGCCGGACCACTCGTCCTGGCCGGACCACTCGCCGTCGCTCCGGTCGTCCTGCTCGCCGGGTTTCTGGCCGTCGTCTTCCTTGGCGCCCTCCTCGTCGGCCCGGCCGGCGTCGCTGACGTTCTGCTTCGAGGTGGCCGAGTGCTGGTCCGACAGCCGGTTCGCGTCGTCGGACTTGTCGTTGCGGGCGGCCAACCCGCCGAGCGCTGCCAGGCCGACGACGCCGGTCAGGCCGGCCACGCCGGTGGCGACCCAGAGCGCCCGTCGCCGTTTCGCCGGCGGGGTGGTGTGCACCCCGCCGTCGGGAGTCGTTTCGTCGTTGGACATCAGAGCCTTCCGCCCTTCCTGCTACCAGACGGGACCGCACCGCCCGAGGGGGTGCGACCAGCTACAAATCGGTTGCAGCCTTCTGATCTCCACCGTATGAGAATGTTCCTCGCGAGGAGGACGTATCCGAAAAAACCCCGCATTGTCCTCAGAACGGGCAGGACTCCGCAGTCGGGACGGTGCCGGGCACGAAGGTGCCGCAGGGGCGGAAACGGCGGCGGGCCCCGCCACCGGTGCGTCGACGGTCGAAACGTCGCGTACCGGCGGCGGGGCCCGCCGTGGTCGTACCTGGGGATCAGCCGGGCAGGCGCGGACCCGCCTCGCGCTGCTCGGCCAGCCAGGTCTCCACCTCGTCGGCCCGGCGCGGCAGCCCGGCCGAGAGGTTGACCGCGCCGGTCGCGGTCACCAGCACGTCGTCCTCGATCCGGATGCCGATGCCGCGCAGCTCCTCGGGAACCAGCTCGTCCTCCGGCTGGAAGTACAGCCCCGGCTCGACGGTGAGCACGTAGCCCTCGCCGAGTGCGCCGTCGCGGTAGGTCTCCTTGCGGGCATTGGAGCAGTCGTGCACGTCGATGCCGAGCATGTGCCCGAAGCCGTGCAGCGTCCACCGGCGGTAGACCGTCGACTTCTCGTCCATCGCCTCGTCCACGCTGACCGGCAGCAGGCCAAGGTCGTGCAGGCCCTCGGCGAGCACCCGCATGCAGGTCAGGTGGACGTCGCGGAAGTTGGCTCCTGGCCGGATGAGGTCGATCCCGGCCTGCTGCGAGGCGTACACGACGTCGTAGACCTGCCGCTGCAACGGGGTGAACCGGCCGTCGACCGGGAGCACCCGGGTCACGTCGGCGGTGTAGAGGTTGCGGTTCTCCACGCCCATGTCCATCAGCAGCAGCTCACCCGGCCGGGTGACGCCGTGGTTGTGCACCCAGTGCAGGATGGTGGCGTGCTCGCCGGCCCCGACGATCGAGCCGTAGCCGACCTCGTTGCCGTCGTGCCGGGCGCGCAGCGCGAAGATCCCCTCCAGCAGCCGCTCGGAGACCGCCCGGTCGGCCGGCAGCACCCGGGCCACGTCCTCGAAGCCCCGCACGGTGGCGTCGACGGCGTCCTGGAGCTGGGCGATCTCCCACTCGTCCTTGACCAGCTTGAGTTCGGAGATCGTGATCGCCAGCTCGCGGTCCCGGGCCGGCTGCCCCTCGGCCCGCGGCCCGTCGTACGGGCGCAGGGCCGCGTCCACCCGGGCGTCGAAGCCGCGCAGCACCCGGGTCCGCGCCGGCGCCAGCTCGGCCAGCGCCGCGTCCAGCTCGGTCAGGTCGACGGTGGGCAGGCCCAGCTCGGTCGACTTCTCGGCCAGGGTGTGCCGCCGGCCCACCCACAGCTCGCCGT
Organism: Micromonospora sp. MW-13; assembly: GCF_003434305.1. Lineage (GTDB taxonomy): Bacteria > Actinomycetota > Actinomycetes > Mycobacteriales > Micromonosporaceae > Micromonospora. The sequence continues at coordinate 23,829 of NZ_QKKX01000039.1, read as the reverse complement.
GTCGGCTGCGGAAGAACTCGTCGTTGTCCCGGGAGGACCGGGGTCGCATGTAAAGGGTGGCGTCGTGCCCCGAGCCGTTGGGGCGCAGCACCAGCACGCTGTCCGGCTCGTGGTCGCCGGTCAGGTACGCGAAGTCGCTGCCCGGCCGGAACCGGTACTCGGTGTCGTTGGCGCGCACCTTCTCCCCGCCGGTGGGGATCACCAGCGTCTCGCCCGGGAAGGCGGCGGAGAGCGCGGCCCGCCGCTTGGCGTGGTTCGGCACCTCCACCCGGGGGCCGACCGGAAGATTGGTGTCCCGCCAGCCCTGACGCATGAACGACAGGAACGCCTCCGGGAAATCCGGGTCGTGTGACTCGGTGCCGTCCGGCTGGCCGCCGGTCTGCTTCTCGCTCATGATCCGCTCCCTCCGCCGCGTCGCTGGTGCAGACGGTACCCCGCGCGCGCGGAAGTGGAGAGCCTGCGGTGCCCGCGACGTGCGTCCCGGCCGCGTGGAAAGATGACCACCATGTGCGGACTCCTGGCCTTCTTCAGCGCGAACGGCAACGCCGCCGCCCACCGTGACCACATCGCGGGGGCGTTGGAGTGCCTGCACCACCGCGGACCGGACGAGACAGGGGTCGAGGTGGTCGGCGACGCCACCGGCCACTACGCGGACGGGGTGTTCGGGCACAAGCGACTCGCGATCATCGACGTGGCGTCCAGCCACGAGCCGCTGCCGTACGCGGGCGGGCGCTACCTGCTGACGTTCAACGGTGAGATCTACAACTACATCGAGCTGCGCGAGGAACTGGTGCGCACCTACGGGGCCCAGTTCGCCACCGCCGGCGACGGCGAGGTCATCGTCGCCGGCTTCCACTTCTGGGGCGAGCAGGTGCTCACCCGGCTGCGCGGCATGTTCGCGTTCGTGATCTGGGACCGGCAGGAGCGCCGGGCGTTCGGCGCACGCGACTACTTCGGCATCAAGCCGCTGCACTACCTGGAGACCGCCGACGGGCTCTACCTCGCCTCGGAGAAGAAGGCGCTGCTGCCGTTCGCGCAGTCCGCGTACGCCGGGGACGCCGGGATCGACCCGGCGAACCTGAGCCACTACCTGACCCTGCAGTACGTCCCGGAGCCCGGCACCCTGCACCGGGGCATCAACCGGATCGGGTCGGGAGAGTACCTGACCTGGAGCCCGGGCGGCCGGATCGACGTGCGCCGGTGGTACCGGCCGGTGTTCCGGCCCGCCCCGGTCAGCGACGAGCAGCGCCTCTACCACCAGATCCGGGAGACGCTGCGGGAGAGCGTCCGGATGCACATGCGTTCGGACGTGCCGGTCGGCTCGTTCCTGTCCAGCGGCATCGACTCCACCGCCGTGGTGGCGCTGGCCCGGGAGTTCAACCCGAACATCCTCACCTTCACCGTCGGCTACGACGTCCCCGGGTACTCGGAGATCGACGTCGCCCAGGACTCGGCCCGGCACCTCGACGTGACCACCATCCCGACGAAGATCGGGCCGCAGGACATGATCGACGCGCTGCCGAAGATCGTCTGGCACCTGGACGACCCGGTGGCCGACCCGGCCCTGGTGCCGCTGTACTTCGTGGCGAAGAAGGCCGCCGAGCACGTCACCGTGGTCCTCTCCGGTGAGGGCGCCGACGAGTTCTTCGGCGGGTACACGATCTACCGCGAGCCGCTCTCCCTCGGCACGGTCAACGGCCTGCCGGGCGGGGTGCAGAAGGGCCTGCGGGCGGTCTCCAAGGCCATCCCGCAGGGGGTGAAGGGCAAGAGCTTCCTGGAGCGCGGCACCACCCCGATCGAGCAGCGCTACTACGGCAACGCCCGGATGTTCACCGAGGAGGAGAAGCAGCACCTGCTGCGCCGCTACGACCCCTCGGTGCGCTACACCGACGTCACCGCGCCGATCTACGCCGAGTGCACCGAGCTGGACGACGTCACCAAGATGCAGTACGTCGACCTCTACACCTGGCTGCGCGGCGACATCCTGGTCAAGGCCGACCGGATCTCGATGGCGCACTCGCTGGAGGTCCGGGTGCCGTTCCTGGACCGGGAGGTGTTCGACGTGGCGGCCACCATCCCGGTCGACCTGAAGCTCCCGCCGCGCTCCGACGCCACCAAGTACGCCATGCGCCAGGCGTTGCAGGGCGTGGTCCCGCCGGCCATCGTCAACCGGAAGAAGCTCGGCTTCCCGACCCCGACCCGGGTGTGGTTGCGCGGCGAGATGTACGAGTGGGCCCGCTGGGTGCTGTCCAACTCCGGCGCCGGCGACCTGATCGACCTGTCGTACGCGATGCGGCTGCTGGAGGAGCACAAGCGGGAGGAGGCCGACCACTCCCGCAAGGTGTGGACGGTGCTGATCTTCTGCATCTGGCACGCGATCTTCGTGGCCAAGACCCTCGACCCGGGCATCCAGCGCAACCAGTCCGCGCTGCTGACCAAGCCGGTGGTCGGCTCCATGGTCCGCTGAGCCGGTGCGGAGGCCCCCTGCCGCCGCGCGTGGCAGGGGGCCTCCGCTCACCCGGGCGGGGTCACGCCCGGGCGCAGCTCACCGCGGGCAGGGCGTTCGTCCCGGTGCTGCTGGCCACGAAGCCGAACGTCGTCGTCCCCTCCGGGGCGACCATGCCGTTCCAGGCCGCGTTGGTCACCGTGGTGGTCGACCCGGACGTGGTGTACGAGCCGTTCCACAGGCTCTGGATCGTCTGCCCGCTCGGCCAGGTCAGCGTCGCCTTCCAGCCGGCGAACGACGTGCTGCCGTGGTTCATGATCGTCACCTCGCCCTGGAATCCGCCGGACCAGGTGCCGACCACCTTGTAGACCGCCATGCAGTCCCCGCTGTGCGGCGGCGGGGTGGTCGGGCTCGGCGGCGGCGTGGTGGGGCTGGGCGGCGGGGTGGTCGGGTTCGGCGGGGGAGTCGTCGGGTTCGGCGGCGGGGTGGTCGGGTTGGGCGAGCCGCCGTTGCCCACCCCGGTGACCTCGCCGTTGCCGCCGTCGAAGGCCACGTCGGAGCAGCCGAAGAAGTTCTCCTGGCTGTCCGAGCGGACCCAGCGCGAGTAGATGATGTGCCGGCCGCTCTTGTTCGACGGCAGGTTGCCGCTGAAGTAGTAGTGCCCCTCGTTGGTGCCCACCCCGCCGTTCTGCGGCGGGTTGGTCACCGTGAGGAAGGGCTGCTCCTCCAGGTCGCTCCAGGCCAGCGGCCGGGTCGGGCTCCAACTGTCCTTCGTCACGTAGAAGTAGAAGGTGCCCGGGTGGTGCGCCCAGTTGCTGTACTTGAAGTCGTGCCGGGCCCCGGCGGTCAGGTGGGTCAGCGGCCAGTCGGTGCGGGCCTGGTCGTACCCGCTGAAGCCGGGGTTGCCGCCGCTGCACAGCTTGCCGTCGGGGATGAAACCGACGGTCCGGCCGCCGGCGTCGGAGCGCAGCACGCTGAACCAGTTGTACAGCGAGTTCGCCCCGCTCTCGGCGACCGCCGCGGTGCAGGCCGGGTTGATCGGCTTGATCTCACCGGTGCTGGTGAGGCCGTCCTTCCAGCAGAGGTAGGTCCGGGCGCCGGGGGTCATCGAGGCGCCGTGGGCGGCGGCCCGGTCGGGGCCGGCCGTCAGGGCGACGGCGCCCGCGGCGAGGGTGGCGGCCGCGGTGAGCAGCGCGGCCGTACGGGAACGGGTCACGGGGTTCTCCTGACTCGCGGGACGACCGCACCGGACGTCCCGCTGCGAACGAGCGGATGTGACGATCGCGGCGCCGCGCCCAGGGCCCGCAGGGCGGACGGAGCGCGGGTCACCGGCGGTCCGCCTCGGCGGACCGGCGTGCCCTCGCGCTGGCTCTCTCCCGTCGCCGGCGGGCGGCAGCCCCCGCACCGACCGGCAGCGCCATCTCACCACGCCGGGGCAGCCCCACGCAATAGCCGCCTGTCGATGAGTGTCGCCCGCGCTCCGGGGTCGTCCGCGGCGGAGTCCGGGTCCGTCCGCGCTCCCGGCCGGCGGTACGACAGGATCGGGGTACGGCGGTGACGGACGGAGGGACCCACGATGGGATACGCGGTGGTGCTCGGCGAGGCGCTGGTCGACCTGCTCGACGCGGAGTGCGACGGCCGGCCGGTGTTCCGCCAGGAGATCGGTGGCGGGCCGCTCAACGTGGCCGTCGGGGTGGCCCGGCTCGGTGGGCGGGTGCAGTTCGTCGGCTCGCTCGGCGACGACGTGCTCGCCGACCGGATCCGCGCCTTCCTGGCCGACGCCGGGGTCGGGCTCGACGGGACGGTCACCGTGCCCGCGGCGACCGCGCTCGCGGTGGCCACCCACTGCGGCGCCGAGCCGGACTTCCGCTTCTACGGCGAGCCACCGTCGTACGGGCTGCTCACCGCCGACGACCTGGACGTCGGCCTGGTCGCGGGCGCCGAGGTGCTCTACTGCGGGTCGATCGTGCTGCTGCGCCCGGCCGTGCTGGCCGCCGCCCGCCGGGCCTGGGCCGCCGCGGGCGGGCTGCGGGTCTTCGACCCGAACGTGCGGCCCCGGCTGCTCGACGGGCCGGCCGCGCTGGCCGGGCTGCGCGCGACGGTGGCCGAGTTCGCCGCCGCCGCCCACCTGGTCAGGTTGAGCACCGCCGACGCCGAGCTGCTCTACCCCGATGAGCCGGTCGAGGGGGTCGCCACCTACCTGCGCGAACTGGGGGCGGCGACCGTGGTGGTCACCCTCGGCCCGGCCGGGGCGGTGGTCGCCGCCGCCGGCGGCGATCCGGTACGCGTGCCCGCGCCGAAGGTGCGCGCGGTGGACGCCACCGGCGCCGGCGACTCGGTGATGGGCGCGCTCATCGCCGATTTGCTGGTCGACGGCGAGCCGACCGACCCGGCCGACTGGCACCGGCGGGTCGCGTTCGCGCTGCGGGTCGCCGGCCTGGTGTGCGAGACGCCGGGCGGTGCGGTGGCCATGCCCACCCGCGCCGAGGTGCTGCGCCGCTTCGCCGGCTGACCCGCCCGTCCGTCCAGCCCCGTCCGGGCCGGATGCTGGAACAGCCCGATCCCGGCCCGGCCCTGGGCCTGTCGGCGCGGGGGGTCAGCGGTCGGTGGGCCGGGCCAGGGTGAGCACGGCGGCCAGGGAGAGCACGGCGGCGCCGGCCAGCACGGCCGCCATCGGCACGGCGCTGCCCTCGCCGCCCAGCCCGACCAGCGGCGCGGCCAGCGCGCCGATCACCGACTGGAGCGCCCCCAGCAGCGCGGCGGCCGTGCCGGCGTGGCTGGCGTGCCGGTCCAGCGCCAGCGCCGTGCTGTTGGGCATCACCATGCCGATCGTGCCGACGAAGACGAACAACGCGACGGCGAGCGGCCACGGGTTGCCGGCCACCGCGCCGGTCAGCACGCCCACGGCGGCCCCGGCGCCGACCAGCAGCGTGGCGACCAGCAGGACGCCCGGGCCGAACCGGTCGAGCAGCCGGGCGTTGGCCTGCCCGGCGGCGACCAGGGCGAGCGCGTTGAGGCCGAAGAGCAGGCTGAACGCGCCGCCGGAGACGCCGAACACGTCCTGGAAGACGAACGACGAGCCGGAGATGTACGCGAACAGGGCGGCGAAGGCCAGCCCCTGGGTCAGCACGTATCCCAGGTAGACCCGGTCGGTCAGCAGCGACCCCATGGTCCGGGCGGTGCCCGCCAGGCCGCCGGTGCTGCGTCGCTCGGCGGGAAGCGTCTCGGGCAGCCACCGGGCCGCCGCGGCGGCGAGCAGCAGGCCGATCACCGCGAGGGTGACGAAGACCGCCCGCCAGGACCCGAACCGCAGCACCAGGCTGCCGACGCCGGGCGCGGCCACCGGGGCCACCCCGAAGACCAGGGTGAGCCGGGAGAAGTACTTCGCGGCGGCCCGGCCGGCGTACAGGTCGCGGACGATGGCCCGGGCCACCACCACGCCCGTCCCGCCGGCGAAGCCCTGCACGAAGCGGGCCGCGGCGAGCGTGCCGGCGTTCGGGGCGACCGCGCAGACCAGGGCCAGCAGCGCGTACCCGACGAGCCCGACGAGCACCGGCCGGCGGCGGCCCCACCGGTCGCTCAGCGGGCCGGTGACGAGCTGGCCGAGGGCGAGGCCGATCAGGCAGGTGGTCAGCGAGAGCTGGATCTGGGCCTGGCTGGCCCCAGCTCGTCGGTCATCGCCGGGAACGCCGGCAGGTACATGTCCAGCGAGAGGGGGCCGACCGCGGTGAGCGCCCCGAGCAGCACCAGCAGCCCGACCCCGGTGCCCCGGTCGGTCGGCCCGCCCGCCGTGGCCGCCCGGCCGGCGCCGCGGGGAACGGGAACCGGCGTCACACCGCCGGTCGACTGCACCACACGCGCCACGAGGCCCCCCAGAGAAGATCGGTCCCGGGTAACCTTAGCTCTGTTCTCAGACATGTTTCGCTGTGAAGTAGGTGACCGGTGTCGACCGACGAGACCGCTGCCCGGCTCGGCGCCGCCGTGGCGGAGCTGCACCGGCTGCTGCGCCGCCGCACCACCCGGCGGGCCAACCGGCCGGCGCTGGCCGAGGCACAGGTGGAACTGCTGCTGGTGGTCCGGGCCCACCCCGACGTCAGCGTCAAGGAGACGGCCCGGCGGCTGTGCGCCGCGCCGAACACGGTGAGCACCCTGGTCGGCGACCTGGTCGACGCCGGGCTGCTGCACCGCGAGCGGGATCCGGGCGACCGGCGGCTGGTCCGGCTGCGCCTCACCGACGCCGCGCGGCAGCGGATGGCCGACTACGAGCGGCACCGCGCCGAGCTGCTCGCCGCCGCCCTCGCCGGCCTGGATCCGGCCGCCCGTCGGGCCCTCGTGGAGGCCCTGCCGCACCTGGACACCCTGGCCGCCCTCATCACGGCCGCCGACTGACCCACTCCCACCGCGTGGGTCCCCGCGCTCCCGGTTGCTGACCGAGGGGGGCGTCGGTCCGCCCCCGACGTCGGCCGCCCCGCGGACGCCGCGACGTTCGTCGACACCCGGCGGTCCGGCCGGCAGCCGGGGCGGGGAGCGGTCAGGCGGTGCCGTCGAGTTCGGCGTAGCCGCGGCGGGCCGCGAGCAGGGCGGCGCGGGCCCCGAAGGGGGCCTCGGCGGCCACCCGCTCCGGTGGGGCGCCGCCGGTGTGGCCGGCCCGGATCAGCCAGGCCAGCTCGACCAGCTCGCCGTGCTGGGCCCGGACGAACTCCGGGTCGACCAGTTCGCCGTGCCCGGGCACGACGACCGTGCCCGGGGTGGTCAGCCGCAGCAGCTCGGCCACCGCGTCCGGCCACTGCAACGGGTACGACTCCTCGAACGCCGGTGGGCCGCCCTGCTCGACCAGGTCCCCGGCGACCAGCACGTCCGCGTCCGGCACGTGCACCACCAGGTCGGCGTCGGTGTGCCCGTGCCCCGGGTGGCGCAGCAGCACCCGCCGGCCCCCGACGTCCAGCACCGTCTCCGTGCGTACGACGTGCGTGGGGGCCAGCAGCGCCGTGCCGGCCAGCTCGGCGGCCAGCGCCGGCCGCTCGCCGCGCACCTCCTCGTACGCCGCCCGGCGCAGCTCGTCGGGGCGCTCGCGCAGCGCCGCGGCGGCGACCTCGTGCGCGTACACCGGTCGGGCCGGGTCGGCGGCCAGGGTGGCGTTGCCGAAGCAGTGGTCGAAGTGGTGGTGGGTGTTCACCACCGTCCACGGGTGCGGGGTCACCGCCCGGGCCGCGGCGGCCAGCTCGGCGGCCTGCCCGGCGGTGGAGAGGGTGTCCACCACCAGCGCCGCGCCGTCGCCGACGACCAGCGTGACGTTGACGTCGAGCAGCGGCTCCCGCAGCACGTGCACCCGGTCGGCGATCTCGACGAACCGCGGCGTCATGACGCCGCCGCCGGGCGACCGCCGGCCGCGGCGTCGGACCGGGCCCCGCCGGCCCGCTCGACGAAGCGCTGCCGGTCGACCAGCACCCGGTCCACCAGCCCCCGGGCGACCGTCTCCGCGCCGTCGGTGACGCTCACCACGAACCGCAGCCGCCGCCCGTCGACCGTGGCGAGCCGGGCGTGCGCCGCCACCGTACGGCCGACCGGGGTGGCGGCCAGGTGGTCCAGCTCGACCCGGAGCCCGACCGTGGTCCGGCCGGGCGGCATGTCGTCGGCGGTGGCCGCGACCGTGGCCGCCTCGACCAGGGCGAGCACCCGGGGGGTGCCCAGCACCGGCACGTCGCCGGAGCCGACGGCCCGCGCGGTGTCGGCGTCGGTCACGGTCAGCTCGACCCGGGCCGACAGGCCCGGCGCGAGGGGTTGCTCCGACTGCTCCTGCATGCGCCCAGCCTAGGTGGTCGGCGTCGGCCGGTCGCGGTGCCGCCGTTAACCTGGACGGCGATGGCCGTCGTGACTGACCCCCGGACCCCCGCCCCCGCCGGACCGCCCGCCCCACCCGACGGCGGTCGCCGCCGGGTGATCGCCATGTCGGTCTGGGCCGCGGCCTTCGTGGCCGCCTGGCTCGGCATCGGCCTGCCCACCGACCCGGCGTACGCGTTCCTCTGGATCTGGGCGGGCACCGTCGCCTGGAACTCGCACCGCCCGTGGCGCAGCCACCTGCTGTTCGCCCGGGACTGGGTGCCGGTGGTGCTGCTCCTCGCGGCCTACAACCTGTCCCGGGGGTTCGCCGACAACGGGGCCACCCCGCACGCGATGGAGCTGATCGTCGCCGACCGGTTCATGTTCGGCTGGGCGACCGGCGGCGAGGTGCCCACCGTCTGGTTGCAGGAGCACCTCTACCGGCCCGACGTGCAGTGGTGGGACGTGCTCGCGAGCTGGGTCTACTTCTCCCACTTCGTGGTGACCCTCGCCGCCGCCGGGGTGCTCTGGATGCGGAACCGGGAACGGTGGGCCGCGTACATGCGGCGCTTCGGGTTCCTCTGTGCGGCCGGGCTGGCCACGTACTTCCTCTACCCGGCCGCCCCGCCCTGGTGGGCGGCGCAGAACGGCCTGCTCACCGAGGTGGCCCGGATCTCCACCCGGGGCTGGAAGGCGTTCGGCATGCACGGCGCGGGCAACCTGCTCAACGCCGGGCAGATCGCCTCCAACCCGGTGGCCGCGATGCCGTCGCTGCACACCGCGTGGGCGCTGTTCGTGGTGCTGTTCTTCCTGCGGGCGACCCGCCGACGGTGGTGGCCGCTGCTGCTGGCGTACCCGCTGGCGATGACCTTCACCCTGGTCTACTCCGGTGAGCACTACGTCATCGACGTGCTGGTCGGCTGGGCGTACGTGGGGATGACCTTCCTCGTGGTCGGCCTGGCCGAGCGCTGGTGGGCGGCCAGGCGGGCGCGCCGGACGCCGGTCGGGCCGGAGCCGGCCGACGGCCCCACGGGCGGGCCGGAGCCGGAGCCGGAACCGGCCGGTCCCATCACCACCGCCGACGGGCCGCCGGCGGTCCAGGCCACCCGCTGAGCGCCTTGTCCCAGCACGTCGTGCTGCTCGCCTGAAGGGGGGCCCTCGTGACCTCGACCGTGTCCCGTCCTGGCATCGGGCCGCTGATCTTCGACCGAGGACCTGGTGCCCTACGCGTGTGGGCTGCGCAGCGACCCCCGCACAGCTCGCTGTACTCCGAACCGGTCGAGGTCAACATCCTGCTCGACGGCACGGACGACCTCGACCGCGCTGATCTGCCCCTGATCGTCGAGGTGCTCGGCAGGGTCGACCACTACCTGGAGGCCGGGCTTCGTTTCGTGCACCGGACGCTCCTGAGCGACCCGGCCCTGTTCGGCCTTACCGAGGCAGAGCTGGACTCCTACCGGGACTTCCGCGTCGAGGAATTCCCGCTGGCTTCCCCAGAGCTCAACTTCTACCTCGACGAATGGCACATTCGCTTCGCCGACGGGCGGCTGCCCATCTGCCACCCGTACGGTCTCGCGGTCACTTTCCACCGGTGGACACCGGTTCGGGTCGACGACCTGAGCGACAGCGAAGAAATCGGTTGATCCAGGAGAACCCGCGCTCGACCACCCACCTTCCGGGGAGGCACCTGGCCGCCGATCCGGCCAGCGAAGTCACCGCTCACCTGTGCAGGTGGCGGGCGGCCTGTGCCCGCGCGGTCAGTTCCGCCGCCAGCCACCACGCCTCGGCGAGGTCGCGGTCGTGCGCGGCGGCGCCCGCGCCGCCCGCGGTGTCGGCGTGCACGGTCGCCAGCCGCAGCCGCCGCTGCGCGGGGCCCTGGGTCACCCGCACGCTCTGGATCCGGGCGTACGGCACGACGGTGAGCTGCCGGGTGACCAGCCCGGACCGGGCGGCGAAGACCCGTTCGTCGAGCCCGGCGCCGACGGCCCGGCGGCTCAGCGGGCGCAGCCACCGGGCCCGGGTCGGCGGGAGGCTCGTCGCCAGCCCGCTCAGCCGGACCCCCGGCAGCACCTCCGCCACGATCCGTTCCCCGGTGGCCGCGTCACCCACCGGCAGCAGCCGGTCGGGGCGGTTCCGGTCGTCCGGCTCGCCGGCCGCGTAGCCGGCCACCTCAAGCCGCAGCCGCAGCCAGCCCTTGGCGCGCCAGAGCAGCGGCCAGGTCACCCCGACCGTCTGCACCCGGTTCAGCGGCACGGTCTGCGCCCGGGTCTCCAGCAGGCCGTTGCGGATCCGCAGGGTGCCCTCGTCCCGGGCCAGCCGGAAGTTCCAGTCGTCGAGGACGCGGCGTACCGGTTGCAGCAGCACGCCGGCCATCGCGGTGAGCGTGCTCGCCACCGCGATGAACGACCAGGAGCCCTCGGAGAGGAACTGGGCCGCGACGAAGGCCACGCCGAAGGGGAGCAGGAACGCCTGCGGGGTGAGCAGTTGGCTGACCAGCAGGTCCCGGTTGGCCACGTCGTGCAGCGCCCGGCCCGGCGGGACCGGCGAGGCCCCGTGTCCCACCCCCGGCCCGGCCGCCGCCGGGGTCGCCGCCCGGGGGCCGGGGGCGGCCCCGGTACCGGCGAGCGCGAGCAGCCGCTGCCGCAGGGCGGCGGCCTCGGCCACCCCCAGGTACGCCAGCGGCGCCTCGGTCTTCCCGCCGCCGACCACCTCCAGCCGCAGCTCGGCCAGCCCGGTGAGCTGGGCGAGCAGCGGGCGGACCACCTCGACGGCCTGGAGGCGCTCCAGCGGGATGGCCCTGGTGCGCCGCCAGAGCAGGCCCTCGTACACCCGCAGTTCCCGGCCGACCACGTGGTAGCCGGTGTTGTACCAACTGACCACCGCGAGCACCGTCGCGCCGAGGGCCAGCGCGGTCACCATCGCCGCGAACCAGCCGAAGCCGACCCGGGACAGGGTCGACCAGGACAGCCCGGCGATGACCACCACCAGCGACTTGGCCCCGTGCAGCGCCGGACTCAGCGGGTGCAACCGCTGCCGCGGCTCCCCGCCCCCGGCCTGCTGGTGGGGGAACTGCGGGGAGCGGGGGGCGCCGGTGGGGTCGGTGTTGTGCTGGCCCTGGCTCACAGGCCCTCCGCGCGGTCCTCGCCGAGCGCGGTGAGCCGGTCGCGCAGCCGGGACGCCTCCGCCGGGGGCAGCCCCGGCACCCGGGCGTCGCTGGCCGCGGCGGCGGTGTGTAGCTGCACCGTGGCCAGGTCGAAGGCCCGTTCCAGCGGACCGGCGCTGACGTCGACGAACTGCATCCGCGAGTACGGCACGATGGACAGTCGGCGGACCAGCAGCCCGTGCCGCACCAGCAGGTCGTTCTCACGCTCGGCGTACCCCCAGGCGTGCACCGCGCGCACGATGGTGACCACCCGCCACGCGCCGGCCAGCACGACCGCGCCGAGGGCACCGCCGAACAGCCAGTGCCCGCTCAACGCCCAGCCGACGGCGAGACCCAGCAGCAGCACCCCGAGCACCGCGGCCAGCCGCAGCAGCTCCACCCAGATCAGGTTGGGGGACACCGGCTGCCACCGCACGGTGTCCGGCCACGGCTCCAGCGGGCCCGGCGGGAACGGCGCCGCCCCGGTCGGGGCCGGCGGCGGTCCGGCCGCGAACGATCCCGCACCGGCGCCGGGCGACTCCGGGCCGCCGGGACAGGGGTACGGCCCGGAGGGCTCCGGTGGCGGCGCGGGGTGCGACCCGGGCAGGCCGGCCGACTGGCCGGGTGGGGGTGGGCCGCCGACGGGGTCGCCGGTCACCGGGAGGGTCCGCTCTGCGCGCTCACCAGTCGAGCGTAGGCGATCCGGCCAGTTGCGTGACCTCCCGAAGGAAGCCGCGTGCGTCGAGGAAGTCGCCGAGCGAGGACCGGTGCCCGGCGCAGGCGAGCCAGGTCTTGCGCCGGTCGGCGGTGTGCAGGCGGGGATTGTTCCAGCGCAGCGCCCACTCCGCTGGGGCGCGACAGCCCCGGGCCGAGCAGATCGGCACCGCGTCGGCGGGGAGGGAGGCGCTCATCCGGGCCAGTCTAGGCGCGCGGCGAGGAGTCTGAGCGCCGGGCGGCCACGGGGGGAGCCGCCCGGCGACGGGGTGAATGGTACACACGCCGGACCCCCTGGTGTAAACCCGTGATCGGCGTTTCGGGACGGCGGGACGGCGTGGCGGAAAACGGCTTCTCCCCGCCTCGGCACTCAGCCGGGCATGCGAGTCTTGATACGCACCACGCCGCGACAACCGATCATGCTGTGGAGGACCGGTGGCCCAGCCGACCACGCCCGACACCCCGACGCCGAACGGCAGCGCGCCGGACACTTTCCCGACGTCGGCGCCGCCGACGACCACCCCGGCCCAGGACGCGACGCTGCTGGAGCGGGCGCTGTTCGAGATCAAGCGGGTGATCGTCGGCCAGGACCGGATGGTCGAGCGGATGTTCGTGGCGCTGCTCGCCCGGGGGCACTGCCTGCTGGAGGGGGTGCCCGGGGTGGCGAAGACCCTCGCCGTGGAGACCCTCGCCAAGGTGGTCGGCGGATCCTTCGCCCGGGTGCAGTTCACCCCGGACCTGGTCCCCGCCGACATCATGGGCACCCGGATCTACCGGCAGTCCAGCGAGAAGTTCGACGTCGAACTGGGCCCGGTCTTCGTCAACTTCCTGCTCGCCGACGAGATCAACCGGGCCCCGGCCAAGGTGCAGTCGGCCCTGCTGGAGGTGATGAGCGAGCGGCAGGTTTCCATCGGCGGCCAGACCCACCGGGTGCCGGACCCGTTCCTGGTGATGGCCACCCAGAACCCGATCGAGCAGGAGGGCGTCTACCCGTTGCCGGAGGCGCAGCGGGACCGCTTCCTGATGAAGATCGTCGTCGGATATCCGACCGACGCCGAGGAGCGGGAGATCGTGTACCGGATGGGGGTGGCCCCGCCGGAGCCGGCGCGGGTCTTCGACACCGAGGACCTGATCGCGCTGCAACGCAAGGCCGACCAGGTCTTCGTGCACAACGCGCTGGTCGACTACGCGGTGCGGCTGGTGCTGGCCACGCGTACCCCCGCCGAGCACGGCATGCCCGACGTCGCGCAGCTGATCCAGTACGGCGCCAGCCCGCGCGCCTCGCTCGGCCTGGTCCGGGCCACCCGGGCGCTGGCGCTGCTGCGCGGCCGGGACTACGCCCTCCCACAGGACGTGCAGGACATCGCACCGGACATCCTGCGCCACCGGCTGGTGCTCAGCTACGACGCGCTCGCCGACGACGTGCCGGCCGACCACGTGGTGCACCGGGTGATGTCGACCATCCCGCTGCCGTCGGTGACCCCGCGCCAGCAGGCCACCCCGGCCGGCCCGGCGCCGGCCGCCGCCGGGTGGCCCGGGCAGCGGCCGTGACCTCACCCACCCCCTTGGGGGGTACGCGGTGGTCGCCCTCACCCGCCGCCGCCCCCCGCAGCGAGGCGCTGCTGTCCCGGCTCCAGCTACTGGTCACCCGCAAGCTCGACGGCCTGCTCCAGGGCGACTACGCCGGGCTGCTGCCCGGCCCGGGCAGCGAGGCGGGGGAGTCGCGCGAGTACCGCCCCGGCGACGACGTACGCCGGATGGACTGGCCGGTGACCGCGCGCACGACGACGCCGCACGTGCGGCGCACCGTCGCCGACCGGGAGCTGGAGACGTGGCTCGCGGTGGACCTGTCCGCGAGCCTGGACTTCGGCACCGGCCAGTGGCTGAAGCGGGACGTGGTGGTGGCCGCCGCCGCCGCGCTGACCCACCTGACCGTACGCGGCGGCAACCGGATCGGGGCGGTGGTCGGCAGCGGCGCCGAGCCGGCCGCCCCGGCCGGCCGCCGGCGGGGCGCGCCGCCGCCGGCCGGACCCGGGCGGCTCGTCCGGCTGCCCGCCCGGTCCGGGCGCAAGGAGGCGCAGGGGCTGCTGCGGGCGATCGCCGGCACCGAGATCCGGCCCGGGCGCAGCGACCTGGGCGCGCTGGTCGACATGCTGAACCGGCCACCCCGCCGGCGCGGGGTCGCGGTGGTCATCTCCGACTTCCTCGCGCCGCCGCAGCAGTGGGTGCGGCCGATGCGTAAGCTGCGGGTCCGGCACGACGTGCTGGCGATCGAGGTGGTCGACCCGCGCGAGCTGGAGCTGCCCGACGTGGGGGTGCTGCCGGTGGTCGACCCGGAGACCGGGGAGCTGCACGAGGTGCAGACCGCCGATCCGCGGCTGCGCCGCCGCTACGCCGAGGCCGCCGCCGCCCAGCGGGCGGAGGTCTCCGCCCAGCTCCGCGCCGCCGGCGCGGCCCACCTGCGACTGCGGACCGACACCGACTGGCTGCTCGACATGGTGCGCTTCGTCGCCGCGCAGCGGCACGCCCGCACCCGGGGGACGACACGATGATCCGTTTTCTGCAACCGTGGTGGCTGCTGGCCGTGCTGCCGGTGCTCGCCCTCGCCGCGCTGTACGTGTGGCGGCAACTGCACCGCCGGGCGTACGCGATGCGGTTCACCAACGTGGACCTGCTGCGCACGCTCGCGCCGAAGGGGCTGGGCTGGCGGCGGCACGTGCCGGCCGTGGCGTTCCTGCTCAGCCTGCTGGTGCTGGCCACCGCCCTGGCCCGGCCGGCGATGGACACCAAGGAGCCGCTGGAGCGGGCCACCGTCATGCTGGCCATCGACGTGTCGCTGTCCATGCAGGCCGACGACGTGGCGCCGAACCGGCTGGAGGCCGCCCAGGAGGCGGCCAAGCAGTTCGTCGGCGAGCTGCCGGAGAGCTACAACCTCGGCCTGGTCTCGTTCGCCAAGTCGGCGAACGTGCTGGTGCCGCCCGGCAAGGACCGGGGCGCGGTGACCAGCGCGATCGACGGGCTGGTGCTGGCCGAGGCGACGGCGACCGGCGAGGCGGTGTTCACCTGCCTGGAGGCGATCCGGTCGGTGCCGGCCGACGGTGCGGCGGGCATCCCGCCGGCCCGGATCGTGCTGCTCTCCGACGGCTTCCGCACCTCCGGGCGGTCGGTGGAGGAGGCGGCTGCCGCCGCCCAGGCGGCCAATGTGCCGGTCTCCACCATCGCCTTCGGCACCGACGCCGGCCAGGTCGACATCGGCGGGCAGCTCCAGCGGGTGCCGGTGGACCGGCTGGCGCTGGCCGAGTTGGCGGAGACCACCGAGGGGTACTTCTACGAGGCCGCCTCGGTCAGCGAGCTGAAGAAGGTCTACCAGGACATGGGCAGTTCGATCGGGTTCCGCACCGAGCCCCGCGAGGTCACCCAGTGGTACGCCGGGATCGCGCTGCTGCTGGCCCTCTGCGCGGGCGCCAGCAGTCTCCTGTGGTCGGCCCGCCTGATCTGACCGGGTCCCGTCCCGCGTCCGCGTCGACCGTGGACGGTCGGCGTGGGCGGGGCGGTCAGTGCCCGGCGGAGGTGAGGACGAAGACGACGGCCACCCAGACGGCGGCGAGGGTGAAGCCCAGCGGGGCGACGTAACGGCTCATGGGAAGGCTCCGGTGGCGGCTGGACGGTCCGCGGTGTCGCGGGACCGCAGGGGTAGGCAGGACGCGCACACGAAGTCGTGACCGGGAGGCTCCCCGCGTCGTCCTCATCGGACGGCACGGCGCGGTCGCCCCGCCGGGGAGGCGAGGGTGGACGGCGGGGGGAGCGGAGCTGGGTCAGCTCACCTGCTGAGTCGTGGCTCAGCGGGGCTGACGATCGGCCCGGCCACGACTGGGAGGATCGCTATCTCGCACAGCGATCACCTCCTGCGGTCGGCCTGGTCCGGAACGTGGATCATCGTACACCCGGGGGTCGCCCGCCCGAATTCGGCCGCCGGCCCCGGGCCCGCCCAAAGCGGCACGGGCGGGCGACGCGCCCGCGTTAGCGCTTACCTGCCGGTAACGCCTAGGCTCCCCACCGACGTGGATCAGCGGAGCAGAGGGGGACCCGTGGCCCGAACCGTGCTGGTGACCGGCGGAAACCGGGGGATCGGCCTGGCCATCGCCCAGGCGTTCGCCAAGCAGGGCGACCGGGTGGCGGTGACGCACCGTAGCGGCGACGCCCCCGAGGGGTTGTTCGGCGTCACCTGTGACGTGACCGACTCCGCCTCCGTCGACGCGGCCTTCGGCACCATCGAGGCGGAGCTGGGCCCGGTCGAGGTGCTGGTGGCCAACGCCGGCATCACCGACGACACCCTGATCATGCGGATGTCGGAGGAGCAGTTCACCCGGGTGCTGGACACCAACCTCACCGGTGCGTTCCGCTGCGCCAAGCGTGCCTCGACGAAGATGCTCCGGGCCCGCTGGGGGCGGATGATCTTCATCTCCTCGGTCGTCGGCCTGTACGGCGGCCCCGGCCAGGTCAACTACGCGGCGAGCAAGGCCGGCATGGTCGGTGTGGCCCGCTCGATCACCCGGGAGCTGGGCGGACGCAACATCACCGCCAACGTCGTCGCGCCCGGCTTCATCGACACCGACATGACCGCCGCGCTGCCCGAGGACCGGCGGGCCGAGTACCTGAAGTCCATCCCCGCCGGTCGGTTCGCCACCCCCGACGAGGTCGCCGGGGTGGTCGCCTGGCTGGCCTCGGACGCCGCCGGCTACATCTCCGGCGCCGTGATCCCGGTCGACGGCGGCCTGGGCATGGGCCACTGACGCTGCTCATCGCACCGACTCAACGGAGGAACCCCGACATGTCCGGACTGCTGGCCGGTAAGCGGCTGCTGGTCACCGGCGTCATCACCGACGCCTCGATCGCCTTCTCCGTGGCGAAGCTCGCCCAGGAGAACGGCGCGCAGGTCGTGCTCACCGGCTACGGCCGGCTCTCCCTGGTCGAGCGGATCGCCCGGCGGCTGCCCGAGCCGGCCCCGGTGATCGAGCTGGACGTGACCGACGCCGAGCACCTCGCCGGTCTGGCCGACAAGGTCCGCGAGCACGCCGACGGCCTGGACGGGGTGGTGCACTCGATCGGCTTCGCCCCGCAGAGCTGCCTCGGCGGCGGGTTCCTCGACGCGCCGTGGGAGGACGTGGCGACCGCGCTGCACGTCTCGACGTACTCCTACAAGTCCCTCGCCATGGCGGCGCTGCCGCTGATGTCGCCGGGCGGCGCGGTGGTGGGTCTCACGTTCGACGCCACCAAGGCGTGGCCGGTCTACGACTGGATGGGCGTGGCCAAGGCCGGGCTGGAGTCCGCGTCCCGCTACCTCGCGCTGCACCTGGGCAAGCAGGGCATCCGCAGCAACCTGGTCGCCGCCGGCCCGCTGCGCACCATCGCGGCGAAGTCGATCCCCGGCTTCGAGCGGTTCGAGGACGCCTGGGCCGAGCGGGCCCCGCTGGGCTGGAGCCTCACCGACCAGGAGCCCGCCGCCCGGGCCTGCCTGGCGCTGCTGTCGGACTGGTTCCCGGCCACCACCGGCGAGATCGTGCACGTCGACGGCGGCTACCACGCCATCGGCTCCTGAGGTGTGACCACCGGCCCCCGGCCACCTTCCGAGGTGTGGCGGGGGCCACCTCGTGACACCCGGCTCAACGAGCTGACCAGGGGCCGTCGCCCGGCCGACCGGCGGGCGGGGAAGAATGGACCCATGGCGTACGACGCGTTGGTGCTGGTCTCCTTCGGCGGCCCCGAGCGGCCCGAGGACGTGCTGCCCTTCCTCCAGAACGTGACCCGGGGGCGGGGCGTCCCCCCGGAGCGGCTGGCGGAGGTCGTCGAGCACTACCAGCACTTCGGCGGGGTCTCCCCGATCAACCAGCAGTGCCGGGACCTGCTCGCCGCCGTCCGGGCGGACTTCGCCGCCCACGGCATCGACCTGCCGGTCTACTGGGGCAACCGGAACTGGGACCCGATGCTCGCCGACACCGTGGCGCGGATGCGCGACGACGGAATCACCACCGCCCTGGCGTTCGTGACCAGCGCGTACGGCGGCTACTCCTCCTGCCGGCAGTACCAGGAGGACATCGCGAAGGCCCGCGCGGCGGTCGGCCCGGACGCCCCGGTGATCGACAAGCTGCGCCAGTTCTGGGACCACCCGGGCTTCGTCGAGCCGCACGTCGACGCGGTCAGGACGGCCCTGGCCCAGCTCGACCCGGCGCGGCGGGCCAGCACCCGGCTCGTCTTCACCGCCCACTCCGTGCCCGTGTCGATGGCCGCCAACGCCGGCCCGCACGGCGGCCGGTACACCGCCCAGCTCGCCGAGGTGGCCCGGCTGGTGCACGCGACCGCCGCCCCCGACCTGCCGTACGACCTGGTGTGGCAGAGCCGCTCCGGCCCGCCGCAGGTGCCGTGGCTGGAACCGGACGTCAACGACCACCTGGCCGCCGTCGCCGAGGCCGGCACCACCGCCGTGGTGGTCAGCCCGATCGGGTTCGTCTCCGACCACCTGGAGGTGGTGTGGGACCTGGACACCGAGGCGCTGGAGACCGCCAAGGAGCTCGGCCTGGACTACGTGCGGGCCGGCACCCCGGGCACCGACCCGCGGTTCGTGGCCATGGTGCGCGAACTGGTCGCCGAGCGCACCGAGCCGGGCGGGCAGCGGCTGCGCCGCCGCCTCGGCGAGCTGGCGCTGTGGGACACCTGCCCGACGGTGTGCTGCGTGCCGGCCCGCCGGCCCTGACCCGCCGCCCGCCACCTCCGACACCCGTGCGGGTCGCCGTCCGGCGGCCCCGCCCCGACACCCCCTGGGACGACGAATGTACGAGCGAAAGCCGGTGCAGAGCTGGCTGACCGACATGGACGGCGTGCTGGTGCACGAGGGCCAGCCGGTGCCCGGCGCGCCGGAGTTCATCAACAAGCTGCGGGCCTCCGGAAAGCCGTTCCTGGTGCTGACCAACAACTCCATCTACACCCCGCGCGACCTGCAGGCCCGGCTGACCCGGATGGGCTTCGAGGTGCCCGAGCACGCCATCTGGACGGCGGCGCTGGCCACCGCCCAGTTCCTGGCCGACCAGCGGCCGGGCGGCACCGCGTACGCGATCGGGGAGGCCGGGCTGACCACCGCGCTGCACGCGGTCGGCTACGTGCTCACCGACTTCGCCCCCGACTACGTGGTGCTGGGGGAGACCCGGACGTACAGCTTCGAGGCGATCACCAAGGCGGTCCGGCTGATCAACGAGGGGGCCCGGTTCATCTGCACCAACCCGGACGTCACCGGCCCGTCGGTCGAGGGCGCGCTGCCGGCCGCCGGTTCGGTCGCGGCGATGATCTCGAAGGCGACCGGGGTGGAGCCCTATTTCGTCGGCAAGCCCAACCCGATGATGATGCGCTCGGCGCTGAACACCATCGACGCGCACTCCGAGACGACCGCGATGATCGGCGACCGGATGGACACCGACGTGCTGTGCGGCCTGGAGGCCGGGCTGGAGACCATCCTGGTGCTGACCGGGATCAGCACCAGGACCGAGGCCGAGCGGTACCCGTACCGCCCGTCCCGGATCGTCGACTCCGTGGCCGACCTGATGGACGAGATCTGACCCCGGCTCCGCCGGGCAGCGCCCCCCGTGAACGTGCTCGACCGGCTTTCGCTGCCAGCAGAGGAGGTGGTGGCAGCCCTGATGCGGGCAGGCGTTCGGAACAGTTCCGAACGCCTGCGAGCCCCGGCGGTTCGCCCGGACCGGTTGACCCGCGCGCGGATCGGGCCGGTCCGTTCCGCCGCCGGGTACGGACTGGGCTCGTGGCCCCTGACCCGGCTGAGGCGGGCGGGTCAGGGGCGTAGCGGGGCGTTGCAGGCGGCGACGAGGGCCTGCCGGCAGGCGGTGGTGAGCGGCCGGAGCGCGGCGTCGCGCTGCTGGGCCTCGTGGTTGTTGATCGCGCCGCCCGGCGCGCTGTGCCCGGCCAGGGCCAGCACCCGGTCGAGCACGGCCGCGCGGGCGAACAGCCGCCGCGCCCGGGGGTCGAAGCCCGGCGGCAGGTCGGTGGTCCCGTCGGGGCGGCGCAGCGCGGCCAGTGCGCCGGCCAGCTCGGGTCGCCACTGGGCCACGTCGAGCCGGGTCAGGGCGGCGGTGGTCTCGGCGAGCGCGATGGCCAGCTCCGCCTCCGCCTCGGCGGCGCCGGGCGAGGCCAGCGAGGCGGCCGGGGCGTCGGCGGGCAGCGGGTAGCAGCGCCAGAGCACCGTCTCGAAGGTCATCCCCGAGCCGGAGGTGTGCGTGCGCACCTGCGGGATCAGCCCGAGCCCGCCGGCCACCACCGCCTCGCCGGTGACCAGCGCGGTGCCCGCGAAGTCGCCCGGACCGGGCAGCCCCCGTGGGTCGCCGGGTGCGGGCAGCACCAGCCGGATCTCGTCCGGGGAGAGCTTCGCGAGGGTGGGCAGCGCGTCCCGCAGTGGGACGTCGGTCCAGGTGCCGGGGGCGTCCGCGACGAGGTGCTCCTCGTCGCCGGCGATCTCCTCGGCGACTTCGTCGTACGGCACGAGCCCGGCGCGCCACGCGCGCACCCAGGCAACGAACCGGCTCGACCGGCGGGGCGCGAGCGTGACCGCGCCCGTTGCGGGGGAGGACATGCAAGAGAGGGTACGTGCTGCGCCCCACCCCTGTCTCGACTGCCGCTTGCCCCGCCCCGGTTAGCGTCGATCATGGACTCGTGGTGACCGGATATTCCGCTCGTGCACCTTTTCGCGGGGCACCCGACTCCATGATCGGCGCGGCTGGCGCGCCCCGGGGCGGGCGGGGGTTAGCGTGGCGGGATGGTGGGGCGGTACGGCGAGGACGTGTTGGCGGGCGACTGGCGGCGGCGGAAGGTGATCCCCGAGGTGGACGCCGAAGCCGATCTCGTGGTCGAGGACGCCGACTCCGGGTTCTGCGGCGCGGTGGTCGGCTTCGAGTCCGGCGCGGTGGTGCTGGAGGACCGGCACGGCCGGCGGCGCAACTTCCCGCTGTTGCCGGCGGCGTTCCTGCTCGACGGCCGGCCGGTCACGCTGCGCCGGCCGGCCCGCGCGCCCGTGCCGGCGGCCCGCCGGCGCACCGCGTCCGGCTCGATCGCGGTCGGCGACGTGCGGGCGCAGGTGGCCAAGGCCAGCCGGATCTGGGTCGAGGGCGTGCACGACGCGGCCCTGGTGGAGCGGATCTGGGGCGACGACCTGCGCGTCGAGGGCGTGGTGGTGGAGCCGCTGGACGGCATCGACGAACTCGCCGCGCAGGTGCGCGACTTCGCCCCCGGCCCGGGCCGGCGGCTCGGCGTGCTGGTCGACCACTTGGTGCCCGGCTCGAAGGAGAGCCGGATCGTGGCCCGGGTGAACTCCCCGCACGTGCTGGTCACCGGCCACCCCTACGTCGACGTGTGGCAGGCCGTCAGGCCGGCCGCGCTGGGCATCGCGGCGTGGCCGGTGGTGCCGCCGGGGCGGCCGTGGAAGGAGGGGGTCTGCGCGGCCCTCGGGGTGGCCGAGCCGGCCGACATGTGGCGGCACGTCCTGTCCCGGGTGGACAGCTTCGCCGACGTGGAGACCCCGCTGATCAACGCCATGGAACGGCTGATCGACTTCGTCACCGATCCGGCACCCTAACCCCACCCCACCCCCTTGCCCCGGCCGCGCAAATTCTCGGAAAGCGTGGCCATTCGCCGAGGAATAACCACGCCTTCCGTGAATTTGCCGGCACCCGCCATCCCAGGGGTGGTTAGGGTTCCTCGTCGGGGGTGCGGGTGAAGACGAAGGTGGCTACGTCGAGGGCGACCGGGTGGCCCGCGTCGTCGCGGAGCACGGTGAGGATCTCGCCGTCCTCCGGACCGGAGCGGCCCCGCCAGCGGTCCGGGCCCTCCCGGGTGAACCGCATGACCGGGTTCCCGATCGGGCCGGCCCGCAGCTCGCCGGTGGCGGCGTCGGCGCGGAACTCGATCTCCGTGCCCATCCACCACCAGCGGCCGGTCAGCTCGGCCAGCTCGGCCGGGGGCGCGGCGTCGGCCGGACGCCACGGCGCGACCGGGTCCGGCAGCGCGTCCAGGACGGTGGTCAGCACCTCCCGCCCGAGGCCGCCGACGTGGCCGACCCGGAGGCCGTACGAGTTGGCGAAGCCGACCACGGCGGTGCGGGTGGGGCGGTGCACGGCCAGCCCGGCGACGTACCCGGGCATCGACCCGCCGTGGCCGACGTACACCCGGTCCCCGGCCCGGTACAGCTCGACGCCGAGGCCGTGCCCGCTGGTCCACGAGTCGAGGTCGCTGATCGCCACCGGCGCGCACATCTCGGCGAGCGTCTCCGGGGCGAGAACGGCCGGGTCCGGGTCGGCCAGGAACGCCGCCCACCGGCCGAGGTCGGTGATCGTCGACCAGAGCTGCCCGGCCGGGGCCATCGCCCCGGTGTCGGTGCGCGGCTCCTCCCGCAGCGTGTCGTGCCACGGGTGCACCACGTACCCCCGGGCGAACGGCTCGGCGGCCTGGTAGGTGGTGCGGGTCATGCCCAGCGGTGCCAGGATCCGCTGCCGGAGCAGGTCGAACCAGCCCGTCCCGGTGACCGCCTCCAGCACCCCGCCGAGCAGCCCGTACGCCAGGTTGGAGTAGTGGTAGACCCGGTGCGGCGGGTAGGCGATCTTGTGTTCGCCCACGCCGGCCAGCACGGACGCCAGGTCGCCGACCTCGGCCCGCTCCCACCAGGGGCCGTCCGGTTCGCGCTGGAGGCCGCTGGCGTGGCCGAGGAGCTGGTGCAGGGTGAGCGCGCCGACCCCGGTGCCGGGCAGGTGCGCGTCGAGGGGGTCGTGCAGGGCCAGTGTCCCGGCGTCACGCTGCTGCATGACCAGCACCGCGGTCATCGTCTTGGTGATCGAGCCGAGCCGGTACTGCCGGTCGGCGTCCGGGCGGGGATGCTCCCCGGCGGCGGCGACGTGGGCCAACTCACCCTCGCGCACCACGCCGAGCACGAGCGACGGGGTACGCCCGGCGGACTGCGCCCGGGCGACCACGGCGTCGACCCCTCGGGCGGTCTCGGATGGCAGCGACACGGCTCCTCCACTGGCTCTCGGGACGCCGGCGGCGCCCTCGCGGAAACGGCTGCCGCCGAGCTTACTGATCTTGCCTGCGGGCCGCGCGTGCTCCGACGTGTCACCCTTGGGGGGTGGACGCGGTGTTCTGGGTCGTACTGGGTGTGGTGTTGGCGGTCGCCGAGATCTTCACGACGACGCTGTTCCTGATCATGTTCGCGGTCGGCGCGTTCGCCGCCGCCGGAGCCGCGGCCCTGGGCGCGCCGACCGCCGTGCAGGCGCTGGTGTTCGCGGCGGTCTCGGCGCTCAGCGTGGCGGTGGCCCGGCCGGCGATCCGCCGGCACGCCCGTTCCGCCCGGGACAGCGGCGAGCAGCCGTTCGGGGTGGAGGCGATCGAGGGGTCCACCGCCCTGGTGCTGGAGCGGGTCGACGCCGAGCAGGGCCTGGTCAAGATCGACGGAGAGCTGTGGAGCGCCCGGTCGTACGACGCGACGCAGAGCTTCGTCCCCGGCCGGCGGGTGCGGGTGATAAAGGTCCAGGGCGCGACGGCCCTGGTGTGGGATGACGACGTTTCCACCTCGGGCGAACTGCCCGAAGCGAGAGGGTGAAGGGTATGGAATTTGTGACGGTGCTGTTGGTCGCCGTGGCGTTGATCGTCGTGGTGACCC
>NZ_QKKX01000038.1 GCF_003434305.1 Micromonospora sp. MW-13 | reverse complement strand
TGCGCGCCGAGCGGGACCGCCGGGCGGCGATCCTGAACGCCGAGGGGCACAAGCAGTCGCAGATCCTCACCGCCGAGGGCGAGAAGCAGTCCGCGGTGCTGCGCGCCGACGGTGACCGGCAGGCCCGGATCCTCCAGGCCGAGGGCCAGGCGAAGGCGATCCGTACGGTCTTCGACGCGATCCACCAGGCCAACCCGAGCCAGAAGGTGCTCGCCTACCAGTACCTCCAGGCGCTGCCGCAGATCGCCAACGGCACGGCCAACAAGGTCTGGATCGTCCCGGCGGAGCTGACCAAGGCCCTGGAGGGGATGGGTGGCGCGCTGGGCGGGCTGAGCCAGATGGTCGGCGACGCGCCGTCGCCGGAGGCCACCGACGGGGCGAGCGCGGTGGAGCGGGAGGCCGCCGAGGCCGCCCGGGCCGCGGCCGCCGCCGCCCAGCAGATCCACGACGAGGTACGCGTCGCCGAGGCGCAGGCCACCGGCGGGAAGGGCCCGCAGGGGCTGCCGGCCCCCGAGCCGGTGTCCCCGGGGAGCCTGCTGAACGACCCGGCCGACCAGCGCGAGCGGGGCTGACGGCCGCCCGGGCGAGGCCCGGGCCGGAATGCGAATAACCCTCATGCGGCGCTCCGGCACCTGACACGATCGGTCCGAAGGACGGGTGGTGACCAGGAGCCGGGGCGCCGCGGCGCGTCCCGCTCCGCCGACCAGCGCAGCGAGGTGACGCATGAAGGATCCTGCGGACAGGCTTTTCTCCAGTGCCCCGGTGCCCGGGGCGCACGACCCGGCCGGGCCGCTCGGCACCCGGCGCACCGGGGGCGGGTTCGGGGTGCTGCCGTTCGTCGGCGAGCCGACGCCCGCCCGTCCCGCGACCGACGCCACCTGGGCCTGGTCGCTGCGCCGCTTCGGCCGCGCCGCCGTGTGGCTGCTGCCGGCGTACGCGGTGCTGTACGGCGTGGTCGCGATGGCCAGCGACGGCGGGGTGGGCAACGACCCGTACCCGGCCGACGGCGGGCAGCTCTACCTGATCGGCTGGGTCGCCGCCGTCTGGCTCGGGCTGCTCGCCCTGCTGGCCCTGACCGGCCTGCTCGCCGCCACCCGAAGCCGCCGGGTGGCCGCCGCCGGGCTGCTGGTCAGCATCGCCGGCACCGTGCTCATGCTGCCCTTCGCCGGGCTGACCGAGCAGGCGCCCGTCTTCGGCACCACGGCCCGCACGCTCGTGCTGGTCGGGGCCACCTGCTACACGATCGGCTGGTTCCTCACCGGATGGGCGGTGGCCCGCTCCGGCATGTTCAGCATCGCCGACGGAACGATGCTGATGATCGCCGCCCCGCTGGTCGGCATCGGCGGCGCGCTGATCGGGTCGTTGCAGACCTTCGGGGCGATCTTCGTGCTGATCGCCGGCATCGGCATCGGGTACCGCTCCGGCCGCCTGGTACCCGCCGCGATCGCCCGGGACGCGGCCAGCGCCAGCGTCGCCACCGCCACCGCCCCGGGCGGCGGCGCGACCCCGGGGCCCGGCGGCGGGCCGCTCGCCGCCGGCTGACCCGGTCTCCCGTGGGCCGGTCGCGAGGTTCGTCCCGCAACCTGCCGCCCAGGTGGGGAAACGCCTGGCAGGACGCGGTGAATTACCTGACAATCGGCCCCGGGGCTGGCCGGATCGCGGCTTTCATGGCAATCCTTGGCTTCATGCCGCCACCCCGGTCGCCGCTGTCGCGGCTGTTCACCGTGCTGCTCGCCGGCGTGCTCGCCGGCCTGGTCTTGGCGGTCGCGGCGCTGCCGGGCAACCTGCTGCTCGGGTTCGCCGCGAAGTCGGCGATCGGGTCGTACGCCGCGCTGCCCGAGGCGCTGCGCACCCCGACCACCCCACAGCGGTCGTACCTGTACGCCAACGACGGCGAGACGCTGATCACCACGTTCTACGACGTCAACCGCACCGACGTGCCGCTGGCCGAGATCGCCCCGGTGATGCGCCAGGCCATCGTGGCGGCCGAGGACCGGCGGTTCTACTCGCACGGGGGTGCCGACCTGCGCGGCCTCGCCCGCGCCCTGGTCGCCAACGTCACCGGCGGCGGCACCGAGCAGGGCGGCTCCACGCTGACCATGCAGTACGTCCGCAACGTGCTCAAGACCGACCCGAACCGCACCGCCGAGGAGCGGCAGGCGGCCACCGAGCAGACCGTCGGGCGCAAGCTCCAGGAGATCCGGTACGCCACGGCGCTGGAGCAGCGGCTCAGCAAGGACGAGATCCTCAACCGCTACCTCAACATCGCGTACTTCGGCTCCGGCGCGTACGGCATCGCGGCGGCCAGCCAGCGCTACTTCGCCAAGTCCCCGGCCGAGCTGACCCTGCCCGAGGCGGCCCTGCTCGCCGGCCTGGTCCAGTCGCCGGACGCGTACAGCCCGATCGACGGTGACGCCGACGCGGCGCTGGCCCGGCGCGGCTACGTGCTCGACGCGATGGCCGGCACCGGCGCGGTCACCGCCGAGCAGGCCGCGGCGGCGAAGGCGGAGAAGCTGGTGCTGAGCCCCACCCGGCAGCCCAACGGCTGCACCGCCGTGGCGCAGGGGCACGACGACTGGGGCTTCTTCTGCGACTACCTGCGCCAGTGGTGGCTCACCCAGCCCGCCTTCGGCGATACCGTCCCCGAGCGCGAGCAGGCGCTGCGCCGGGGTGGCTACACCGTGGTCACCTCCCTGGACCCGAAGCTCCAGGCCACGGCGCAGCAGCAGGCCACCGCCGTGTACGGGTACGACAACAAGCGCGCGCTGCCGATCGCGGCCGTGCAGCCCGGCACCGGCCGGGTGCTGGCCATGGCGGTCAACCGGCACTACAGCCTGGACCCCAACCCGGACGGGAAGGTCAACCGCCCCAACACCGTCAACCCGCTGGTCTCCGGTGGCGGTGGCGTCGACGGGTACCAGGCCGGGTCGACGTTCAAGCTGTTCACCATGCTCGCCGCCCTGGAGTCCGGCAGGCAGCTCGCCACCGGCTTCGACGCGCCCAGCCGGCTGCCCACCCGGTACGCCGCCGAGGGCGAGGCGAGCTGCGGCGGCAAATGGTGCCCGGCGAACGCCAACCCGCAGTGGATGGACGGCTACCGCACCATGTGGGACGGCTTCGGCCGCTCGGTGAACACGTACTTCGTCTGGCTCGCCGAACAGGTCGGCCCGGCGAAGGTGGTGGAGATGGCCCAGCGCCTCGGCATCACGTTCCGGGCCGACGCCGACGCCGCCTTCGCGAAGGACAACGCGGCCAACTGGGGCTCGTTCACCCTCGGCGTGGCCGCCACCACCCCGCTCGACCTCGCGAACGCGTACGCGACCGTGGCCGCCGAGGGGACGTACTGCGCCCCGCTGCCGGTGGTCTCGGTGACCACCGCCGACGGGGACCCGGTCCCGGTCGGCGAGCCGTCCTGCCGCCAGGTGCTCGACGCCGACGTGGCCCGGGCGGCCACCGACGCGGCGCGTTGCCCGGTCGGCCAGCAGACCACGTTCGGCCAGTGCGACGGCGGCACGGCGACCTCGGTGGACCGGATCGTCGGCCGCCCGGTGGCCGGCAAGACCGGTAGCTCGGAGAAGAACGCCACCGAGACGTTCGTCGGCTTCACCCCGCAGGTCGCGGTGGCCGGCATCGCCGCCAACCCGGACGACCCGAGCGACCCGGTCGGCTCGGCCGTGCAGGCGCGGGTGATCGACGCGGTGGCCCGGACCATCCGCACCGCCGTCGCCGGCCAGCCGGTGCGCGACTTCACCCCGCCCAGCCGGGCGCTGGCCGGCGAGGTGCACCGCCCGGCCCCGCAGCCGAGCCCCCCGCAGCAGCAGCGCCGGCAGCAGGACCAGAACCTCCCGCCGGACGTGCTCCGCTGGCTCAACCGCGGCCGAGGCTGAGGCGCGCCGCCCGGCCCGCCGTCAGCACCGCCCGGCCCGTCCGGCGAACAGTGGCGCGACCGCCCGATCCAGCGCGGCGGCCACCTCGTCGGGGTCGCCGTCGCCGGGCACCACGACCGGCCGGCACCCTACCGGTGTGCGGCGCCGGCGGCGCGGTCCGGCAGAATCGCCGGGTGCCCGTCCACCAGATCACCGACCCCGACGACGACCGGATCGCCGACTACCGCGCCCTGACCGACGTGGAGCTGCGCACCCGGTGGGAGCCGCCGCACGGCCTGTTCATCGCCGAGGGGGAGCTGGTGCTGCGCCGGGCGCTGCGGGCCGGGTACCCCGCCCGGTCGTTCCTGGTCGACGCCAAGCGGGCCGACCAGCTCGCCGACCTCGACACCGGCGACGCCCCGGTGTACGCGGCCACCCCGGACGTGCTGGAGCGGGCCACCGGCTTCCACGTGCACCGGGGGGTGCTCGCCTCGTTCCGGCGCAAGCCGCTGCCAGCCGCCGCCGAGGTGCTCGCCGCCGCCCGGCGGGTGGTGATCCTGGAGGACGTCAACAACCACACCAACCTCGGCGCGGTTTTCCGGGGGGCCGCCGCGCTCGGCATCGACGCGGTGCTGCTGTCGCCGTCCTGCGCCGACCCGCTCTACCGGCGCAGCGTGCGGGTCAGCATGGGGGAGGTCTTCGCGGTTCCGTACGCCAAGCTCGATCGCTGGCCTGCGGGTTTGGACCAGGTGCGGGAAGCGGGCTTCACCGTGCTTGCCATGACGCCGGCTCCGGACGCCGTACCGATCCAGCGGTTGACTCCGGCGCAGCGCGAGCGGGCAGCGCTGCTGCTGGGAGCCGAGGGTCCCGGCCTCACCGCGGCGGCCCAGTCCGCCAGCGACGTACGGGTGGTCATCCCGATGCGGCGCGGAGTGGACTCGTTGAACGTCGCCGCCGCTGCGGCGGTGGCGTTCTGGGAACTGGGTCGCGACGACCCACCGGGCTGACGCCGGTCCAGCCGAGCACTTCGGTTTGCATGATGATGCGGCCTAGTGCATAATTTTCCTCGTGTCCAAGGTTCTCACCTCCCTGCCCACCGGCGAGCGTGTCGGCATCGCCTTCTCCGGCGGCCTCGACACCTCGGTCGCGGTCGCCTGGATGCGCGACAAGGGCGCCGTTCCCTGCGCCTACACCGCTGACATCGGCCAATACGACGAGCCCGACATCGTCTCGGTGCCCGGTCGCGCGCTCAGCTACGGCGCCGAGGTCGCCCGCCTGGTCGACTGCCGCGCCGCCCTGGTCGAGGAGGGCCTGGCAGCGTTGACCTGCGGGGCCTTCCACATCCGCTCGGGCGGGCGGGCGTACTTCAACACCACCCCGCTGGGCCGGGCCGTGACGGGGACCCTGCTGGTGCGGGCGATGATCTCGGACGACGTCCAGATCTGGGGCGACGGCTCGACCTTCAAGGGCAACGACATCGAGCGGTTCTACCGGTACGGCCTGCTGGCCAACCCGCAGCTACGCATCTACAAGCCGTGGCTCGACACCGACTTCGTCACCGAACTGGGTGGGCGTAAGGAGATGTCGGAGTGGCTGCTCGAACGCGGCCTGCCGTACCGGGACAGCGCCGAGAAGGCGTACTCCACCGACGCCAACATCTGGGGCGCCACGCACGAGGCGAAGACCCTGGAGCACCTCGACACCGGCATCGAGACGGTCAACCCGATCATGGGAGTCCGGTTCTGGGACCCGTCGGTGGAGATCCCGACCGAGGATGTCACGATCGGCTTCGACCAGGGTCGTCCGGTGACGATCAACGGTAAGGAGTTCGGCAGCCCCGTCGATCTGGTGCTGGAGGCCAACGCCATCGGCGGCCGGCACGGCCTGGGCATGTCGGACCAGATCGAGAACCGGATCATCGAGGCCAAGAGCCGGGGCATCTACGAGGCGCCCGGCATGGCGCTGCTGCACGCCGCGTACGAACGGCTGGTCAACGCCATCCACAACGAGGACACCCTGGCGAACTACCACAACGAGGGCCGCCGCCTCGGTCGGCTGATGTACGAGGGGCGCTGGCTGGACCCGCAGGCGCTGATGCTGCGCGAGTCGTTGCAGCGCTGGGTCGGCACGGCGGTCACCGGCGAGGTGACGTTGCGGCTGCGCCGGGGCGAGGACTACTCGATCCTGGACACTACCGGCCCGGCGTTCAGCTACCACCCGGACAAGCTGTCGATGGAGCGTACCGAGGACTCGGCGTTCGGCCCGTCGGACCGGATCGGCCAGCTCACCATGCGCAACCTGGACATCGCCGACTCGCGGGCGAAGCTGGAGCAGTACGCCACCCTTGGCATGGTCGGCGGCCCGACCCCTGCACGGATGGTCGGCGCTGCACAGGCAGCCTCGACCGGGCTGATCGGTGCGATGCCACAGGGCGGCGCGGAAGCCATCGCCTCCCGGGGCGTCTCCTCCGCCGACGACGAGGCACTCGACCGCGCCGCGATGGAGCTCGGCGTCGACTGAGCGACGCCTCGGGACGGGATCAGTAGAGCCTGCCACGACATCCCACGTTCGTGCGGGACACGTCGGATCGTCTCGATGCTGACCGCCGTGACGTGACCGAACTCGACGAGAACAGCGCCACGATCGCCCGCCGCAGCGCTTTGCCGGATCCTTCTACTCACCGGCTACCGCCCCCACAGCCCTATGCGTGGGGAGACAGTCTGCCCGACACGTTCTCGGCACCCGCAGTGGTGGCGAATGTCGGGCGGGAGTGCTTTGGTCAGGGAGTCTGGGGTTCCTGGACGTGGGCGCTGCTGTACAGCAGGTGTGTCTTCCGGCGCCTATGGAGCTGAGTCGAATACGACATCGGCCACGCCCGCCGCCATCGGCGACCGCCAGCCACGACCCGACGGGGTGGTGGTAACCGCGAACGGTGGTGGCCCGACCGACGGTGATGACGTGAACGACTCAGCTCCATAGGCGCCGCCCCCCACGTCGTCGGCCGCCGCCCACAGTTCCGCCTGGGCCACCGTTCCCCGCCGACCGGAAACCGCACCCACGACAACGCAAGGCCTTGCCCCGCGTCACCCTCCAGCCAGGCCACATTTCTCCGCCTGGAAGTCAGGCTCCTCGATCAGCACTCCGCCCTGGGCGTGCGGACGAAACGGCCGACGAGCGCCGCGGTGCCAGCGCTGACAAAGGGTTCGCGGGTCGCGGCCGCTGCCGCCTATGCTGATCACGACCTCGCGGCTGCTGAACCGTCAGGCACACAACCAGATACCTTCCGGCTCGACTCGGATCCACGCGACCACGATCGCGTGGCGGTGTCCCGTCCCCTTTTTCGGCAGCATGTGAAAGGTTTCCCCATGCCCGTTGCGCAGCGGCCAGACCCCCGTTTAGTCCGCACCGACGACTCCTGGCTCACCCTGCCCAACCCCGCGAACGTACCGGTGGAGATCTGCGCCGGTCCCGAGGTGCCGCTGGAATCCGCGGCGATCGACGAACTGCTCACCGTGCTGGACACCGCCAGTACGTTGCGGGCGTTGGCCAAGGCCACGCCCGGCCTCGATGTGGAACCCCGCATCGACCGGGTGGTGTGCACCCCGGACTTCCACAAGGGCGCCGGTATCCCGATCGGCACCGTGCTGCACACGGTCGGCGCGCTCATCCCGCAGGCGGTCGGCAACGACATCAACTGCGGGATGCGGGTCGAGGTCACCGAGGTCACCGTCGACCGGCTGCGCCCACACCTGGACACACTCGAGCGGCGGCTGCGTCACCTGTTCTTCGAAGGCGGGCGCCGCATCGGCCTGACCGCGACGCAACGCGAAGGATTGCTCCGCGACGGGCTGCCTGGGTTGCTCGACAGTGGTGTCCCGACCGACGCCGACGGCGCGTGGCGGCAGGTCCGCCCGGATGACACGACCGACCTCAGTGGACGGCTCCACGCGACAGGCTTCCCGGTCACGTCCGCGTCCGGGTTCCGTGACTGGATCAGCAGCGGTGGCGGGACGAGCTACGACAGCGTGATCGGCAGTGTCGGCGGCGGCAATCACTTCGCCGAAGTGCAGTACGTGTCGGCCATCCATGACGGTGCGGCCGCGCACGCCTGGGGCCTGGTACCCGGCCGGGTGGTGCTGATGGTGCACAGCGGCTCGCTGTCGCTGGGGCACCAGGCCAACGCCACCGGCCAGGACCAGGCCCGTGCAGCCTGGCCGCGCGGTGTACCGATGCCGAACAACCGGATCCTGCCGTTGCTGCTCGACGAACCGAGCGCGTCGCGGCGGGAACGGTACCTGACCGCGTTCGCCAACGCGGCCAACTTCGCCATCGGCAATCGGTTCTTCCTGGCGTTGATGCTGCGCGCCGGCCTTGCCGATTTGGTCGGCGAGACCGGTGCTCGGCTGATCTACGACGCGCCGCATAACCTGCTCTGGCCCGGCGACGACGGCACCGTCTTGCACCGCAAGGGTGCCACCCCGGCGGGAGGAATCATCGGCCATGCGCACCGGGGCCCCGAGCTGTGGGGCGAGCCGGTCATCGTGCCCGGCTCCATGGGCGCACCCAGCTACCTGCTCCGCGGGCTCGGCGAACCCCGCGCACTGAGTAGCGCCTGCCACGGCGCTGGCCGTCGGGTTCCCCGCGGCGCGGCGGCCCGTGGCAGCGACGCCGAACTGGACGCCTTCCTCCGGGAGTTCCGGGTCGTCACCCCGCTCAACCACCGCGACCCGGCCGTGGCCGCCCGCCGGGACATCATCGATGCCTGGCGCCGTGACCTCAAACAGGAAGCGCCGTGGGCGTACAAGGACGTCGGCCCGGTCGTCAACAGCCTCCATCGAGCGGACGTCGCCCGGCCCGTCGCCGAACTCCAGCCCATCCTGACGGTGAAGGGCTGACCGTGCCGTACCGGCGACCCGGCCGGGGTCGGCCGGACAGCCCCACCGTGCGGACGGCCGCCGCACCGGAGCGCTGACATTGGCGGTAGTCCTGCCCGGGCCTGTTCGCCTCCACCTCGCCCGAGGTGGAGGGGAACAGGCCCTCATCGTGCGATTCCCGCGGACGAAGACTTGCATCGTCACCACGTCGGGAACCTCGACCAGGCCGATGCGCTTCTCTTTGGCCGGGTGACTTACGAAATGATGGAATCAGCGTGGCGGCCGTCAGCCCCGACGGGAGCGAGACCTGATTGGACGGAACCCTTCGCCCAGACGATCAACGCGGCAAAGAAGTACGTCGTGTCGAGCACCCTGGAGCGGGTCGATTGGAACGCGGAACTCGTGCGCGGGGATCTGGGCAAGGCCGTTCAAAAGCTCAAGCGGGAGTCGGGCAAGGGACTGTTCGTGGGAGGCGTGAAGCTCCCGCTGGCGTTGACGGAGCTGGGGTTGATCGATGAGTACGAGTTCGTGGTGCAGCCCAGGCTCGCGGGCCACGGGCCGACGTTGTTCGCGGGGCTATCGAAGCATGTCGACTTGAAGCTCGTGAGCCGGCTGGAGTTCGGCTCGGGGGCGGTGGCGATGCGGTACGAGCCGAGAAGGTAGCCATCGGGCTGGCCAGCCCGAGCCGGCCGCATCATGGAACCCTGGCTCGCGGCTTTTGAGCACCCGGCTCGTCGGATATGGTTCTCGACATGTACTCAGGTATCGGCATGATGAAGCCCTGGTCCCTCCGCTGACGGCGGCAGGGTTGACCGACTTCCTCTGATGTAGCTCTGCTCCGCCGTCCTGGCGTTCCCGCCGGGCGGTCTCCTTGTGCTGCCCGGCTCCATGACGAGCCGAAGAGCGCAGAGTGAAAAATCTTGAACAAGCGTCATCGCAGAACCTGACTGCGGGGCCTGACCTCACCTGGAACGGCCGGCTGCCGGCCGGGGACCGGGCACATGTCCGGGCTGACGGCGTACGCGTCGTGCTGGGCGGACGGGTGGTGCTGTCCGGTGTCAGCGTGACCGTCTCCGCCACCGCCCGCCTGGCCTTCGTCGGCGAGAACGGCCGCGGCAAGACGACGTTGCTCCACGTGCTGGCCGGCATACTCTCGCCCGACCAGGGCACGGTGGAACGGATCGGCACGATCGGCGTTGCCCGGCAGGCCCTGGAAGCGCGCGGCGGCGAGACGGTGGGCACCCTCCTCGCGGGTGCGACACAGGAGTCCCAGCGCGCCCTGCGGGCGCTCGACGACGCCGCGACCGCGATGACCGAGGGCAGGGCGGGCGCGGACACCGCGTACTCCACCGCGCTCGACGCGGCGACCCGGCTGGACGCCTGGGACGCCGAGCGCCGGGTCGACATGGCGTTGGCCGGACTCGATGCCTGTACCGACCGGGGGCGTGCGCTGTCGACGTTGTCGGTCGGTCAGCGCTACCGGGTCCGCCTGGCGTGCCTCCTGGGGGCCCGCTACGACCTGCTGATGCTGGACGAGCCGACCAATCATCTCGACGCCGACGGCCTGGCGTTCCTCACCGCACGGCTGCGTGAGCACCCGGGCGGGGTGGTGCTCGTGACCCACGACCGTGCCCTGCTCAGGGACGTGGCCGCGGAGTTCCTGGACCTCGACCCGAGTGCGGACGGACGACCGCGCCTGTTCGCCGGCGGGTACGCCGGCTGGCAGGACGGGCGTCTGCGTGACCGCGGGCGCTGGGTCCGGGACTACGAGGCGCAACAGGCCGAACAACAGCGGCTGGCCGGCGCGGTGCACGAGGCACAGGGCCGACTCAGCACTGGTTGGCGCCCGGAGAAGGGACACGGCAAACACCAGCGCCAGTCCCGCGCCCCTGGTCTCGTCCAGGCGCTCCGCCGCCGGCAGGAGGCGCTCGACGCGCACCGGATAAC
Source organism: Micromonospora sp. MW-13 (assembly GCF_003434305.1). Lineage (GTDB taxonomy): Bacteria > Actinomycetota > Actinomycetes > Mycobacteriales > Micromonosporaceae > Micromonospora. The sequence goes on along the minus strand of NZ_QKKX01000038.1, from coordinate 61,008 downwards.
CGTGCCGGAGCCGCCACTGCCACTGCGCTGGCCCGACGTCGGCACCCGTCCCGGACTGCCCATCCTGCGCTGCCATGACGTCACCGTGACCGGGCGTCTCCACCGACCCGTCACGTGCACCCTCGACGGCGGGGACCGCCTGCTGGTGACCGGCCCGAACGGGGCGGGCAAGTCGACACTGCTCGCGGTACTGGCGGAAGACCTCGAACCGTCGACGGGGGAGGTCCGGCACCTCTCCCGGGCACGCGTGGCCCACCTCGGGCAGGAAGTCCCGGACTGGCCGGCGACCGTGCTCGCCCACGAGTTGTACGACCAGCACGTCGGCCGGCTCCGGTCCGCGGGACAGCTCGGCGACCGGGACGTCCTGCCCCTGACCGCGACCAACCTGCTCGACGGGGAGGCCCTTCGTACCCCCGTCGGGCGAATGTCCCAGGGGCAGCAACGCAGGCTGGCCCTCGCGCTGCGGCTGGCCGAGCTGCCTGACCTGCTGATCCTCGACGAACCCACCAACCACCTGTCGGCGCCCCTGGTCGACGAGCTGACCGTCGCCCTGCTCAGGACGCCAGCGGCGGTCGTCGTCGCCACCCACGACCGTCAGCTGCTCACCGACCTCGCGGCATGGCCCACCCTGCCGCTCTCCGCCGACGGCAAGGACCTGTCATGACCACCACGCGTCCTCGCGTCTCCGTCCTCGCCCCGCTGCGACACCGCAACTACCGGCTCCTGTTCGCGGCCATGGTGCTCGAACTGTTCGCCAGCGGGGCCTGGAGCATCTACCTCGTCCTGGAAGCACTGGCTCTCGACGCCACCGCGTCCGCACTGTCCTCGGTGGTGACCTGGACCGGCATCGGGCTCCTCGCCATGTCCCTCGTCGGCGGTGTCGTCGCGGACCGCATGCCCAAGAAGCTGATCCTGGTCGGCGTGCTGACCCTCAACCTGGCGACAGCCCTCGTGATCGCGATCCTCTCGTTCACCGGGAACGTCCACCTGTGGCAGCTCAGCGTCTCCGCCTTCGTCATGGGCGCGACGGCCGCCTTCCTCTTCCCCGCCTACACCGCCCTGGTGCCCCACGTCGTGCCTACCGGGGACCTGATGGCCGTCAACGGACTGGAGGGCGCCACCCGGCCCACCGTCCAGCAGGCACTGGCCCCCGCTGCCGTCGGCGCCGTCATCGGCGCCGTCGTCCCCGGCGCCGGTGCCGCCCTCATCGCCGCCGCGTGCGGCCTCGCCCTGCTGTGCTCGCTCGCCCTCCCCACCGACGCCGTCACCCGCGGCGCGGAACGCGCACATCCTCTCCACGACTTCGTCAGCGGGTTCCGCTACGCCGTCCGCACCCCGTGGATCCTCGCCAGCGTCGCCTTCGCGTCTGTCATGGGACTCGTCGTCAGCGGACCTGTCCAGGTGATTCTCCCGGCCACCCTCCGCAATCAGCACGCCGACGGCGCTTCCGCCTACGGACTCCTCGTCGCCGCGCTGGGCGTCGGTGGCCTCGTGGGCTCCCTCGTCGCCGGCTCGATCACCATGCCACGCCGCTACCTCACCACGATGATCGGAAGTTGGGCACTCGGCTGCCTTCCGATCCTCGCACTGGCCGTCACGGGCTCGCTCTGGGCCATCGGTGCCGCCCTGTTCGTCAACGGAGCACTCACCGGCGTCGGTATGGTCATCTGGGGGACGCTGCTCCAGCAACGCGTCCCCCTCGACATGATCGGCCGGATCGCGAGCCTGGACTTCCTCATCTCCATCGCCTTCATGCCCCTGTCGATCGCCCTCGTCGGTGTCCTGTCCGAGCACCTGTCGGCCGGCGTTCTGTTCTCCGTCGCTGGGCTTGCGCCCCTCGCGCTGGCAGCCGTCGCCATCGTCGCCGCCGGCCTGCATCGGGACGAGATCGCCCACCCGCTCAGCGACTCGACGCCGGAACACCAACCCGCACACTGAGAGCCGCGGGGTTGCGGGGCGGCCTGCCCCGCAACCCCACGCTCGCCGGGCAGGCACGTGCCCATCGCCGTGCCCCGAACGCGGCCGTCGTCGCCGACCGGCCGTACGCGTCCGCCGGTCGCCCTCCCGGTACGGGCATCCCGGCGTCAGCAGCTCGTGAGGACGACGAGCTGCTGGGTCGCCCGGGTCATCGCGACATAGCGGTCGACCGCTCCTTCGATGCCGTCGCCGAACGTCGCGGGGTCGACGAGGACGACCAGGTCGAATTCGAGCCCCTTCGACAGTTCCGGGGTCAGCGACCGGACCCGGGACGTCGCCCGGAACGTGGGAGCGCCGATGACGCAGGCGATCCCGTCGGCATGCGCGGCGAGCCAGGCGTCCAGGACCGACCCCAGATCCGCGACCGATCCGTGTATGACGGGGACGCCGCCGCTGCGGATGGAGGTCGGCACGTTGGCGTCCGGCAGCGCGGCCCGGATCACCGGCTCGGCTTCCGCCATGACCTCCTCCGGCGTCCGGTAGTTGACGCTCAGGGAGGCCAGGTTGATCCGGGCGAGCCCGATCCGTTCGAGCCGTTCCTGCCACGACTCCGTGAACCCGTGCCTGGCCTGGGCGCGGTCCCCGACGATGGTGAAGCTCCGGGACGGGCAGCGGAGCAGCAGCATCTGCCACTCGGCGTCGGTCAGTTCCTGAGCCTCGTCCACGACGATGTGCGCGAACGGGCCGGCGAGCAGGTCCGGATCGGTGCCGGGCAGCGCGGCCTCGTCGACCAGGGCATCCTGGAGATCCAGTTGGCGCAGGCTCGACAGCACACCTTCACCGTCGTCATAGGCGTGGGCCTCGATCAGCTCGTCGACGACCGTGGCCATCCGCGCGCGTTCGGTGGCGATGGCGGCATCATGTCGACGCTTACGCCCTGACGCCTCCGGATCGCCGAGCCGCCGCCGTGCCGCGTCCAGGAGCGGCAGGTCGGACACCGTCCATGCCCGGGCGTCGCCGCGCTGTAGCTTGCGGACCTCGTCGGGGCTGAGCCAGGGAGCGCACCTGCGCAGGTAGGCGGGCACCGACCACAGGTCCCCGACAAGGTCGGCCGGGTCGAGCAGCGGCCAGGCGCGGTTGAAGGCCGTGCGCAGCTCCCTGTTCCGCAGCAGCGACCTGCGGACCAGGTCATCCGGCTCGTCGCCGTCGTACTTGTCCGTCAGGATCGTGAGCAGTTCCTCCCAGACCTCGTCGCGCGCCTCGTTGTGCGGGGCACCGGGCCCCGGCGCCCCGAACGCCTCGGCCCAGTCGTCGGCGCTCAGCCCGATGTCGGACGCGTCGGTCGTGACCGTCATCGGTTCGGCCGGCGGCTCCTCGTAGAACCTGACGGCCGCCTCGATCGCCTCCACCAGGCCCGCGGACGACTTCAGGAGGGCCACGGTCGGGTCGGTCTCGACGGTTGCCGCAGCTCCCTCGGCGACGAGGTCCCGCAGGGTGCAGGTCTGCACCTCCTCCTCTCCGAGGCTGGGCAGGACGTCGGCGACGTAGGCCAGGTAGGGCTGGTGCGGACCGACGAACAGCACGCCGCCCTGGCGTTGACCGAGGCGAGGATCGGAGTAGAGGAGGTAGGCGGTGCGGTGCAGGGCGACGACGGTCTTCCCCGTACCCGGGCCACCGTCCACGACGAGAGCGCCGCGGGATCCCGCGCGGATGATGGCATCCTGGTCGGCCTGGATCGTGCCTAGCACGTCCCGCATCCGGGCCGACCGGCTGCCGCCCAGGCTGGCGATGAAGGCGGACTGGTCGTCGAGCGCGGCGTGCCCCTCAAGCCCGTCCGAGGCGAACACCTCATCCCAGTAGTCGCTGATCCGCCCGAGGGTCCAGCGATACCTGCGGCGACTCGCCAGACCCATCGGATTGGCATGGGTCGCTCCGAAGAACGGCTCAGCCGCAGGAGAGCGCCAGTCGAGCAACAACCGACGACCCGCGCTGTCGGTGAGGCCACGTCGCCCGACGTACACGGGCTCGGGGTTGTCCGCGCTGACCATGCGACCGAGGCACAGGTCCACCCCGAAGCGACCCAGCGTGCGGAGGCGAGCCGTCAGCCGGCGGACCTCCGTGTCCCGGTCCACCGCCTGCCGGCCTTTGCCGCCGGGTGCCCTGCGCGCGGCGTCGAGGCGGTCGGACAGGTCGGCGGACAACCGTTCGAGGCTCTCCGCGATGGCCGCGAAATGGTGCTCGTCGCGCGCGATCAGCGTCGGGTCGGCCTTGGGGGAGAGGCGGTCAGGAATGTCGAACACGCTGGTAGTCGGGGAGTTCACGTCATCCGCTCCGATCTGGGGTCGCTCGCAACCCATTGCGCGCCGATTCTTTTGTTCCGGGTCCCGGCTCGACGGTTCCGCGTGGTTCACGCGGTCACCGGCGGCCTTTCTCGGCCGACCGCCACGCCGACGCCGGCCAGCCGTTTCGTGAACTCCCCGCCGGGCGGCGCGCACACCAGCACCTCCGCGCCGGCTGCCCGCAACCGCACCGCGAGGCCCGCCAGCGGTTCGACCCACCCGCGCGAGTCATACGTCGACAACAACACTCGCATTTCGCGGCTCCCATTTCCCCAGTTCCTGGCCTCGGCCAGCGATTCTGCGGCACGCCCCGGGTCTTGCCGCAAGCCCCCCGGTGCGCTATACGTTAGGAGTGGAAGGAGTGAGTGCTCTCCTTTCCGGCATCGTCGGCGGCCACGGCCAGGCTTTCAGCCACAGTGAGGAAGTCCGGTCGCGAGGCCGCCGCAAACACATCGGGTGCCGTCTTCGTTGCCATACCGAAATCTGCTGTGGCGACCATGGCCGTTCCAGCTTCTTCTTTCCCGACGCGGGGAGCAGCCGCCATCGCTCGGCGGCGTCATGCCTGCCTTGAGGATCACCCCCGCGTGCGCGGGGAGCAGGGACACTCCTTGCGTGAGGTGTCCCGGGTGTGCGGATCATCCCCGCGTGCGCGGGGAGCAGGCCCGCGCCCTGCGCGTACCCACCAGCGCGCTGGGATCACCCCCGCGTGCGCGGGGAGCAGCAGCGGTACCGCACCTCATGCCGATGCCCGGCCGGATCACCCCCGCGTGCGCGGGGAGCAGCGGTACAACGCGGGTGTCCTTGCGTGCCCGGTGGGATCACCCCCGCGTGCGCGGGGAGCAGTCGGCTCGCCATTGTCGGTCCACATGCGTGTCTGGATCACCCCCGCGTGCGCGGGGAGCAGACGAAGACGCCGACCAGGGACGCCAGGACGACCGGATCACCCCCGCGTGCGCGGGGAGCAGCCCCTTTCCTCTAGCCACTTTTCCGCGCACACCGGATCACCCCCGCGTGCGCGGGGAGCAGACTTGCTGACCTGGGGCTCTAAAGATCAACAGTCGGGTTTTCCTTCACTTTGCTGTGCAAGATCGTCTCCTGGGCGGCTACTCGCTTGACGGTTCGAGGGTCGTGCAGAGGGCAAGCGGGACTGGGGTCGTTGAACAGGATCCAGGCCGCCGTACGGAAAGACGACGAAGACCTTCGGCGCGAGGGTCTTCGGGTCGGTGTCGGTCAGGCGCGCTTGGCGAGGCCGAGGAACGCCGTCCAGGCGGCCGGGTCGAAGGTGAGCGCCGGGCCTGCCGGGTCCTTGCTGTCGCGGATGGCGACGACGCCGGGCAGGTTGTCGGCGACCTCGACGCATTCGCCGCCGCTCGACCCGCTGCGGGTGGACTTGCGCCACGTGGCGTCACTGAGGTTCATGGTGAGCCTGCACTTCCTTCATCAGGTCGATGGACTGCCGGCGGGGCAGCGCCTCGGTCCGGACATTCTCCCACCTCGCCAGGAGGGCAGCCACCCCGTCCTCGTCGTCGACCACGGCCCCGCCGAGCTGGTGCTCCAGGTGCCCGACCCACCCGCCGTCGGCGGAGCGGGCCAGCGCGAACGGGCCCGACGACCCGATGTGCAGGCCGGTGGTCCTGGGGACAAGGTGGATGTGGACGTGCGGCAGCTCGGCCAGCTCGATCAGCCGGCCGATCTGCTCCACCATGATCCCGCTCAGCCCCTCGGCCGTCCGGCTCAGCACCGACTCGTCCAGGACCACGACGAGCTGCGGCGGGTCCTCCCGGGTCAGGACGTCCTGCCGGGCCAGCCGCGCGGCCAACTTCCGCTCGACCTCGGCCTCGGAGAAGGTGTCGTTGAAGCGCAGCACGGCGCGGGCGTAGTTCTCCGTCTGGAACAGGCCGGGAATCAGAGCTGGGTTGAAGTACCGGAGCTGCCTGGCGGCGCGTTCGGCCTCCAGCCACGGCTTGAACCACGAGGGCTCCCGGTCCCGCTCGGCGATCCGGAGCAGCGCCACGAGCAGGTCGCCGGACTTGAGCGCCTCGTCCGCGCGGGCGAGGAACACCCGGTCGAGCGGGCGGGTGCCGGTCTCCACGGCGGACACCAGCGACGCCGAGTAGTGCACCAGTCGGCCGAACTCCTCCTGGCTCAGGCCGGCGTTCATCCGCAGCCGGCGAAGCTGGGTGCGAATCAGGTCGGTGGTCGCTTCCTCCACAGTTCCTCCACAAAGGTCACGTGAGATCCACTCGGGAATCCGGCTTGGCGCACCGCCGTCGACGTGTGGCCACGACCGGGCTGAATGCTTTCCGACGGTAGTCGCGTACTCACCAGACTGTCACGCAGGCGGACCCGCCCGTCGCCAGAGAGGGCTCGGGCGGGTCCTGCCCTCCGGGCCGCCCCGCTTCCGTGCGGCCCGTCCCTGCCGATGGAGGCCGACGTGTGTGTTCCCTGGTACCAGCGGGTGTTCGCGGTGCTGCCCGTCCTGCCCAGACGCGTGCCGGGCGCGCGCCACCGGGAGCTGATGCGCCCGCCGGAGCCGATGCGCCGGCCGCCGGAGTCGTCGCTCCCGCCGGAGTCGTCGCTCCCGCCGAGCCGGCCGATGGCGGCGCGGAAACCCGGGGCATGGCGGGGGTCTGACCCCGTAGTGGCGGGCGAACAGAGGCCGTCTCTCGTGACGACGACAGTCCAGGTCGCCGGCCACGCGGCGGGCTCGCCCGACTGGCGGTGCCGGGGATGCGCGGAGCCCTGGCCCTGCCTCGAGCTGCGGGCGATGCCGAACCTCGCGACGCGCGACCTGCTTCCGGTGGTCTCGACCCTGATCACCACCGCGATCCGCGACCTTCGCGGCCGGCCGGGCGGCCCCGACCCGATCGACGTGGTGCGGCGGTTCCTCTGGTGGCTGCCGCTGAGCCACGAGGAGGCCCGCGCCATCGCCCTGCGGATGAGCCGATGACGCACCGGATGATCCCGCACGTACCGATGCGCCCGCTCTGGCGGTGCCGCAACTGCGGCGCGGAGTGGCCCTGCCAGCCGGCCCGGCTCGGCCTGCTGGTGGAGTACCGGGGCGACCGCACCGGCCTGCTGATCTACCTGAGCGGGCTGATGGCCGAGGCCCGTGCCCAGCTCGTCCAGCTCAACCCCGAACGCGTCGTCAACCTGCACGAGCGCTGCCTCAACTGGGCGCGGGCCCGAGACTGAGCCGGCGCGGGCCGGTGCGGAATTGACGTCACGGACGGTAGCGTGTCGCCCGTGTTTCCTACCGTCCGTGAGGTCCTCGCGCTGGACCCGGTCCGCCATGGCGCGCCCCGCCTGGTCGCCGGGGAGGCCGGCCTGGACCGGCCGGTGCGCTGGGTGCACGTGGCCGAGGTGCCGGACATCGCCACCCTGCTGCGCGGCGGCGAGTTGGTGCTCACCACCGGCATCGGGCTGCCCGCCGACGACGTCGGCCTGCGCGCGTTCATCGGCGCGCTGGCCGACGTCGGGGTCTCCGGTCTGGTGGTCGAGCTGGGCCGCCGGTACGTCAGCGGCGTGCCCCGGGTGATGGCCGCCGCCGCCGAGCGGCGCGGTCTGCCGCTGGTGGAGCTGCGCCGGGCCACCCCGTTCGTCCGGGTGACCGAGGCCGTGCACGCGCTGATCGTCGACGCCCAGCTCACCGAGCTGCGGGCGACCGAGGAGATCCACCAGCGGTTCACCGAGCTGTCGGTCGAGGGCGCCGGCCCGGCGGAGGTGGTCCGGCAGGCCGCCGAGCTGTCCGGCTGCCCGGTGGTGCTGGAGAACCTGTCCCGCCAGGTGCTCGCGTACGACCCGGCGGGGGAGAGCGCCGAGCTGCTGCTGGACGGCTGGGAGCAGCACTCGCGGCGGATCAGCCCGGCCGGGCGCACCGCGTACGACCCGGACAGCGGCTGGCTGGTGACCACCGTCGGGGCCCGGGGGCAGGACTGGGGTCGGCTGCTGCTGCGCTGGCCCGGCGGCGGCGAGCTGGCCACCCCCACGCCGGTCCCCGACGGGGTGTCGGACCCGGACCCGGGGCACCCCGCCCCGCCGCCGGGCGCGCTGCCGACCCGGCTGACCATCCTCGTCGAGCGGGCCGCCTCCGCGCTCGCGCTGGGCCGGCTGATCCGGCGCGACGCCGAGGGGCTGGAGCGGCAGATCCACCGGACCCTGCTCACCGCCCTGCTGGACCACTCCCGCCCGGTCGACGAGGTGGCCCTGCGGGCCCGGGCGCTCGGGGTGGCGCTGGAACGCCGGCACCTGGTCGGCGTGGTGGTGCGGTACCGGGCCGACGAGCCGGCCGCCGAAGGGGGCGCGCCGGGCGAGCCCGGCCCGGTCGACCCGGAGGCCGGCCCGGCCCGGCTGCGGGACCTGTCCGAGGCGGTCGGGCAGGCCCTGCGCGAGGCGAAGCTGACCGGGCTGAGCAGCGCCGTCGACGACCAGGCCGTCGGCGTGCTGCTGGCCCTGCCCGACCCGGCGGCCGAGGAGCGGGCGCTGAACGCGTTCGCCGCCGCGCTGCGGCGCAACCGGGTGGACGCCGGCCCGCCCCGGCCGCCCGACTCCGCGCCGGCCCGCAGCGCCGCCGGTGGCGGGTCCGGCCGGTCGGGAGGTCCCCCCGCCCCGGCGTGGCCCGGCCCGACTCCGGCGGCCCGGACCGCGGCCGGCCCGGCTGCGGTGATCGTCGCCGCCGGGTCCGGGGTGGGCAGCCTGCGGGAGGCCCGTCGCTCGCTGGTCGAGGCGCGGCAGGTCGCCGACGCGGCCCGCCGGGACCGCCGGGACCTGCCGATCTACCGGCTGCCGCACGTCGGGCTGGCCGGTCTGCTGCACCTGCTGCGGGACGAGCCGCGGTTGCAGACGTTCGTGGAGCGTGAGCTGGGCGCCCTGCTGGCGTACGACGCCCGGCACCCCCGGGAGCAGTTGCTCGGCACCCTGCGGGCGTACCTGGAGCAGGGCCGGAACAAGTCGGCCGGGGCCGCCGCGGCGCACCTGTCCCGGCCCGCCTTCTACGAGCGGCTGGCCCGCATCGCCCGCGTCCTCGACGTCGACCTCGACTCCGTGGAGGCATGCCTCTCGCTGCACGTCGCCCTGCTCGCCCTGGACGCCGTCCGCACCCCCTGACCCGCCAGGGGCCGGGGCCCGGGGGTTGGGGTGGGTCAGGTTAGCGCGGTTAGGGACTTGGCGTAGGGCGGGGGGATGTGGTTGGGGCCGCCGGGAGTGAAGACGTCCGAGTTGGCCGCCGCCGACCAGGCGGTCTCCGGGACCGCGTCGACCAGGGCGCGGACCACCGGGGCGGCGCGCCACTGGTCCTGCTCGGCCAGCAGGCTGAGCGCCACCACCGACTCCTCGACCTCGCCGACGCACTCGAACGGCTTGTGCCCGTCCACGCCCAGCAGCTCCCGGTACCCGGGGATCTGGGCCTCGTCGGCCAGCAGGTCCCCGCCGAAGATGTGGATGATCCGCTCGCGCGGCATGAACGGCGCCATGGCCAGGAAGACGAACCGGCACTTCGGGCAGTCGCGGCACCACCGCTCGCTCGCGTCGCGCAGCTTGAACGCGGCGTTGCAGCTCGTCACCACGTCGTCGTACCGGTCGATCGCGGCGAACAGCCGGGCGATGTGCAGCTCGGACAGTGACCGCAGCAGCGAGAAGTACGGCTCGGTGAGCCCCGCGTGCTCGGCCAGCGCCGCCCGCAGCAGCGCCTCCGCCTCGACCCCCTTGGACCACTGGTGGTTGATCTCGTGCCCGTTCCAGACCAGGTTCGGGTCGGACGCGGACCGCTCGTTGGACATCACCACCGGGCCGAGGCCGTTGAGCACCGCCGTGGCGACCGCGATCAGCGAGTTGATCGCGGTGACCGGGATGTGGCCGTTGCGTGCGCCGGCCGCGTTGAGGTCGAACAGCACCGGGTCGAGCCGCCGCCGGGCGGCCAGGGGGGCCAGCCCGGACGCCTCGTTGACCGAGACGATGACGTGGTTCGGGTTCACCGAGAACGGCACCGGGTCGAGGCCGGCCCGGCGCAGCGCCTCCAGGCTGACGATGGAGTCCTTGCCGCCGCCGACGGCTGACAGCGGGCGCAGGTCGGAGTTGTCGTACTCGCGGGCGGGTGACACCGAGCCCGGCGGGACCTCCGGGGCCAGCTCCAGCACGTGCGGGAGCTGGTTGCGGTACGCGTACTCGGCGAGGCCCTTGGTGTAGACGGCGGTGACCAGCTCGGCGGCGGCCGGGCCGAGCGGCGCCGGCAGCACCAGCCGGGGCGGCGCGGCGGCCTTGTAGTAGCTGACCCCGGCGACGACGTGCAGCAGCTCCAGGACGCGCCCCAGGGTGGCCACCGTCTCGTCCGAGGGCGGTTCGGCCGGCAGCGGCAGGGTGATCACTTCGGTGAACCGCTGCTCGCCGCGCGGACCGGTCAGAGCGTAGTCGAACAACGCCTCGCCGGTGGCGAGGTCGATCGAGTAGGACGGGAAGGTGAAGGCGTCCATCCGCCGGAGCTGCTCGTTGGGCACACGCCATACTAGGCCCTGGTTCGTCCGGCCGTGTCCGGCTGCGCCGGACCGGGCCGCCGACCGACCCCCAGCCCGAGGAGAACACCTGTGCGACTGTCTGACCTGCGCGGACGTACCGTCGCCGTCTGGGGGACCGGTCGGGAGGGCCGGGCGGCGGTGACCGCGATCGCCGCGCACGGCCCGGCCGGCCTGGTCGCCGTGGACGACAGCGCCAACTTCCTCGCCCTGCCGTGGGACGGCCCGCTGGCCGAGGCGGCCCCGCTGGTCACCGGCGAGGAGGGCTTCGCCCGGCTGGCCGCCGCCGACGTGGTGGTCCGCTCGCCCGGGGTGCCGAACACCCACCCGTGGATGGTCGAGCTGCGCCGCCGGGGGGCCACCGTCACCCAGGGCAGCGCACTGTGGATGGCCGACCACGCCCGGCGCACCGTCGGGGTGACCGGCAGCAAGGGCAAGTCCACCACGTCCAGCCTGATCAGCCACCTGCTCACCGCGGTCGACCGGCCGAACGTCTTCGGCGGCAACATCGGGGTGCCGCTGCTCGACCTGCCCGAGGCCGACCGGTACGTGCTGGAGCTGTCCAGCTACCAGTGCACCGACCTGACCGACTCGCCCCGGGTGGCGGTGGTCACCGCGCTCTTCCCCGAGCACCTGGACGCGCACGGCGGCGAGCGGGAGTACTACCGGGACAAGCTCAACCTGCTGGCGCACGGCCCGGAGACCGTGGTGGTCAACGGCGCCGACCCGCGGCTCCTCGCCGAGCTGGGCGACCGGCCGGCCGTGCGGGCGGGCTCCCCGGACACCACCCAGGTGGCCCCCGGCCCGGACGGCGCGCCCTGGTTCCACCTCGCCGACCGGCCGCTGTTCCCGCGCGCCGTGCTGCCCCTGGTGGGCCGGCACAACGAGGGCAACCTGTGCGTCGCCCTGGCCGTGCTCGACGCCCTCGGCGTGGACGTGGTGGCCCGCAAGGACACCCTCGCGGTGGCGGTCGCCGGGTTCCAGGGGCTGGCCCACCGGCTCACCGAGATCGCCGACCCGTCCGGGTTGACCTTCGTCGACGACACCCTGGCCACCAGCCCGTACGCGGCGATGCACGCGATCGACGCGTACGAGGGGCGGCCGTTGACGGTGATCGTCGGGGGCACCGACCGGGGGCTGGACTACACGCCGCTGCGCGATCACCTGGCCGAGCGGGAGCTGACCGTGCTCGGCATCCCGGACAGCGGGGAGCGGATCGTGGGCGCCCTCGCCGGGCTGCCGCAGGTGCGTACCGAGGTGGTCGAGGACCTGGTCGCCGCCGTGCGCCGGGCCCGGGAGCTGACCCCGGCCGACGGGGTGGTGCTGCTCTCCCCGGCCGCGCCCAGCTACGGGCGGTTCCGCAACTTCGAGCACCGCTCCGAGGTCTTCGCCGAGGCGGTCCGGGACACCGCCGCCGGGTAGTCCACCCCCGCCGCCGGTTAGCTCAGGAGAGTTCCCTCGCGCCGTAGCTGCCTGGCCCGCTCGCGCAGGTGCTCGGGCACGAGTTCGAGCAGTTGGTCCGGGCGCAGTGGAAGGTCGAGGAGGCTGAGCTTGACGCGGTTGCGCTGGCCGAGGGCGGCGGGGTCGAACCGGACCACGTTGACGACGTCCGGCCGCAGCCGCAGGGTCACGTGGCCCCGGGGCTCGACCCGGCGGACGGCCGCGCCGTCGAGGGACATCCGCAGGGCCGCCCGCTCGGAGGGGTTGCGGAGCGTGACGACGTCCTCGCCGCCGAGGACGATGGTGCGGCTGATGCCCGACATGGGCGCGACCGGGGTCAGCCCGATCGCGGGGGTCGACGGGGAGATGATCGGGCCCCCGGCGGCGTAGTTGTAGGCGGTCGAACCGGTGGGTGTGCACGCGACCACCGCGTCGCAGCGGTAGTAGCCGTGGCGGACGTCGTTGATCTCCAAGTCCAGGTTCGCCGTCGTCCCCGGGTGTTCGCCGGCGAGCACGATGTCGTTGAACGCGGTCGTCGGTCCCGCGTCGCCCTCGACCTCCAGGCAGCAGTGTGGTTCGAGGCTGAACCGGCCGTTGACCATCTCGTCGAGTGCCGCGGGCAGTTGCGCCGGGGAGACCTCGATGAGGAACCCGAGGTTGCCGTGGTTGACGCCGAGCACGGGGGTCTGCCGCCCCGCCATCAGGCGCATGGCGCCGAGCATGGTGCCGTCCCCGCCGAGGCTGATCACGGCGTCGACGCGTTCGACGAACTCGTGGTCGTCCATGGCCAGCACGCCGTCGCCCAGCCGGGCGGCGTCGCTCGGGCGGGCCACGACGGGTGAGCCGTGACGCGCGGCGGCCCGCGTCACCGTGGCGACCGACTCGCTGACGTCGTTGCGCGGATGAGCCACCAGGCCCAGTACGTACGGCTCCCGTCCTGGTGTGGGCACGTCGGTCATGCTTCTCCCGTCCCGGCGGGGCCGGTCTGTTCCGCAGGGCCACCCCGATCAGGGCACAGGTTACGCACCGGACGGCGCGGGGGTCGGCGTCCCCGGGAAAGCCGTCCCGGCCGGCCCGCTCGCCGGTGTTCTGCCGGCCGCCCGGCGGCGCGACTACGTCTGGTCGACCTCCCGCCGGTGCCGCCCGTCGGCCACGGGGGCGGGCAGCGGCGTGGTGGGGTGGGTCGCCGGGGCGGTGCCGGGGCGGGGCTTCCTGACCGGGGTCCAGGCGAACGCCAGGCAGCCGCCCACCAGCGCGAGCAGCATCCCGACGAAGAACCCGCCCAGGTTGGAGGTCAGCCAGGAGACCAGGGCGAGCACCAGGGAGACCAGCGCGTAGAAGACCCGCTGGGGCGGGTGGGCCACCAGCAGCACGCCGCACAGCAGCAGGATGACCGGCCCGAGGTAGCCGGCCAGCCCCTGGGGCCCGATGTGCAGGATCACCGGCAGCGGGGCGCGCAGGGTCACCAGGATCTCGGCGCCGCCGAGGGCGACCAGCAGCCCGCCCCAGAAGGGGCGGCTGCGCCGCCAGGCCCGCCACCGCCGCCGCGTCGCCCCCGGCCCCGCGCCGGTCAGCCGCGCCGGTGGCCCCGTCGCCCGGCCGGCGTGTGCCGGGGCGTCCCCGTCGGCCATCTCAGCACCCTTCGGAGGTGAACCGCATCCGCAGGTTCGGCAGGGTGAAGACCGCCGCCGTGGTGGCGTAGTTGTTCTGCCGCAGGTCGGTGATGGTCACCGTGTCGGCCTGCTGGCCGAAGACTCCCGGGTTGCCCCGCACCCCGGGCACCTGGTCCAGCGTGCTGGCGTCCTGGCCGATGTCGATCTTTTTGAACGAGGCGTTGCCGGAGAGCTCGTCCGAGTCCACGACCAGGGTGCGGGCGCTGACCGGCTTGCCGTCGTTGCCGGCGGTGAGCTTCATGTACATGCCGCCGAGGTTGATGCTCTGGCACAGGTTGGTGAGTTCGGCCCTGTCGACCGCTGAGACGATCACGACGATCTGGCCGCCCGTGTCGCCCTCGTTGGGGCTGTCCTCGATCATCTGGTCGAGGGTGGCGAACTGCTCGAACCCGGTCCCGCTCAGCTTGTCGGCCGTGACCACGAAGGGCATTCCGGAGATCGCGAACTGCGCGCCGAGCACCCCCTGGGCGGTCAGCACCACCATGCCGGCGGCACCGGCGCCGACGACGGCCAGGCTGGCCGCGAACCGCCGCCAGCGCACGCCGCCCTGGGGCGGGACCGGCTCGATGGGTACGGTGTCGTCCGACATGACGGCTCCTCTTCGAGATCGATTCGTCCGCGACAATGCGAAGAACGCACCGCGGATCATGGGGATGATCTGAATTGGCTGCGCGTTGTGCTGTTCGGGTCGCTGCACCGCGAAGTTACCGCCGGGTAAAGGGGCGGTCAAGATTGACGACCGGGGGAATCGGTCGATCTGCGAAATGCGGCCAATAGTGAGAAACCGCAGCGGTTTCTGATCGTGGTCGGCGGATCGGTCAGGCGTCCCGGCGGGGCGGGCGGACCGGGTCGGCGGCGCAGGGGGCGGTGACGCCGGGGCTGGCGTCCGCGCCGGCGGTCCGGGCGGCCCGCCCGCCGGCGGCCGGGCCGAGGAACGGCGCGGTCATGGCGTACGTCAGCGCCGGCAGGAGCTGGGGCAGTTCCGCTGTGCGCCCCTGGGCGACCCGCTGTCGGACGGTGGTGTGGATGCCGCCGACCACGGCGGTGACCAGCAGTTCGTCGTCCTTTTCGGTCAGCGGCGAGCGGGGGCGGGGTGGGCGGAAGAACCGGTGGAACTCCGCCAGCAGCAGGTCCCGCTCGCCCCGGGCGGCCGGGCCGGCGGCGTCGATCTCCACCAGCGCCATCCGGGCGAACGCGGGCACGCTGGCCAGCACCTCCAGCAGGGTCCGCAGGGTGGCCCGGGCGGCGCCCGCCCAGTCCGGCCCGGCGGCGGCGTAGGCGTCGTCCATCAGGCGCAGCAGGACGGCGGTGCCGTGCCGGTAGGTGGCCAGGAAGGCGTCCTCCTTGCCGGCGAAGAGGGCGTAGAAGGCGGGGCGGGTCACCCCGGCCGCGTGGCAGATGTCGGTGACCCGGGCGTTGTCGTAGCCCCTGGCCGCCACCTCGTGGACGAGCCCGTCGAACAGTCGGTCGCGCTGGGTCGCCGCCACCACCTCGGCGGACAGGCGGCGCGGGCCGCGTTTGATCGCCCGTTCGGGGTCGCGGCCGGGGCGGGCGCCGGGCAGGGGGGTCGCCCCGGCTGCCGGGTGGGGTGCCAGCGACATTGACATCGACCTCTCTGGCTCGACGATTGACTTTGCGACCCTCCGGGGTTTACAACTTCACCACGTTGAGTTCCGGTCGTGTCACTCATGGTCATCTCTTGCCGGATGGTCGCACCGAGCAGCGCCGAGGGAGGGCTCGATGTTCGCCATTATCGCTGACCGCACCCGCGCCCCCAAGGCCGGAAGGGTGCAGGTGACGCGGCTGCGCCGCAGTGCACCAGCCCGCACCGCCCGCTGACCGGTCGGAAGGCTCCAGGCCCGGTGGTGCACCGGTCGCCCAGCCACCGATCCGCGCACGTCGCGCCGCCCCGGCGGCGCCCATCCCGTCGTCGCGACCGTCCCCGGCGACGGGTCCACCGGCGGCGAGGCGTCCCCCCGCGGCCGTCCCCGGGCGGCCGTCCGGTCGGGCCCGGTCCAACGCCGGGCACGGTCGACCCCGGCCGGCCGCCACCGTCGCACCACCACCGTCGAAAGGACCCATCATGCCCAGGTACGGACGCGCCGCCATCGGCCTCGCCGCCGTCGCGCTGCTCGGCTCCCTCGTCGCGGCGGCCCCCGCTGCTGCCGCCGCCCCGCCCGCCCCCCTCGCCAACACGGTGCTCACCACCGGCAGCGCGGCCGGCACCGCCGTCGCGGTCGGGGACGTCCTCCAGGCCAGCCTGAAGGCCACCACCACCGCCAACTTCTACTCGTCCGCCACCGGCACCACCGGCGTGAAGTGCGCCGCGTCCAGCTTCAGCGCCAAGGTGCTGACCAACCCGGCCGCGCCGGGGACCGCCACCGAGAGCCTCACCGCGCAGAGCTTCACCAGTTGCACCACCAACGTGGCCGGCACGCTCGGGGTGAACAGCGTGGTCGTCGACAACCTGCCGTACTCCGTCTCCGTCACCAGCGCCGGCGCGGTCACCCTCACCGGGTCGATCCAGAGCACCGTCTCGCTGCGCACCCTGCTCGGCAACATCACCTGCGTCTATAAGGCCAACGGCAACACCGTGAAGGGGACGGCGTCCAACGCCACCACCTCGATCGCCTTCGTCAACCAGCCCTTCACCAAGTCCGCCGGGCCGGGCACCTGCTTCGGGACCGCGTACTTCAGCGCGACGTACTCCCCGGTCCGGGACACCACCCAGGCGGGCAGCCCGGTCGTCTACGTGAACTGACCGCGCGCCCGGTCCGGGTCGGCGTCCGACACCCCCGTCGGGCGCCGGCCCGCGCCGCCTCAGCCGCCGGCGAGACTCGCGTGCAGGGCGCGCATCGACCGGATCGCCGAGCGGATCTCCTGGAGGTGGCGGCCCGGGGTGAGCGCCGGCTCGGGCAGCCGGGCCAGGTCGGGCACGTCCGGGTCGACGCCGACGGTCTCGATCGCGCACCCGTACGGCACGGTGAGGGTGCGCAGCGCGTCGCAGTGCTGGAACGGCACGTAGATCGGCGCGGTGACCACCAGCACCGGATCGCCCGGCGAGAGCCGCACGTGCTCGGCCCAGAACCGCTGGGTGTCGGCCGTGTGCGCCCGCCGCCGGTCCGGCTCGCTGGACGGGGCGGCGAGCACCCGCACCGGGGGCAGCCCCGCCGGCCGGTAGGTCCGCGAGGACCAGGAGTGGTCCGGGTGCCCGGCGTCCACCCCCTCGGACGCGGCCGGCCCGGCCACCCGGAACGCCAGCCGGACCGCCGCGTCCAGGGCGTCCACCTCGGTGCCGCCGCCCGCCACGCCCGCCTCGGCCAGCGCCCGCAGTTCGGCCCCGGACAGCGGACGGAAGCTGCCCAGCACGGCCACCTCGCCGGCCACCCGGGTGCCGTGGCGCAACAAGTGCGCGGCGTACCCGACCCGGCGCAGGCAGGCGTGCGCCAGCCCGCCGAGGACGACCAGGTGGGCGTACCCGGGGCGGGCCGGCGGGACCGGGCGGACCAGGCCGAGGGCGGACGCCGCGGCGAGCACCAGCGCGGCGGTGCGCGGGTCGAGGGCCGGCTCCCGGGCCTCGGGGCGTTCCCGGCCGCCCCGGAAGTCCCAGTGCCGGGCGGAGAAGTCGTCCAGCCAGGCCAGCACCGCCGCCAGGTCCCCGGCCGGCCAGTCCCCGCCGAAGCGCGCCACCAACTCCCGCAGCGGCGGCGAGGTCACCCAGGACCGCACGCCGTCGACGATCTCCCGCGGGCTCGTGCCCGCCCCGCCGCCGGGCAGCGCCACGTGGGCGTCGACGGGCCGCGGGCGCGGCGCCGACGGGTCGTCCGGGATGATCGGCACCCGCCGGATCGTACCGGCACCCGGCCGCCCGCCCGGGCGACCCGATTCCGTCGGCGTGCCGCCCGGCCACCCGCTGCGGAAAGAGTCGCATCGGTCGGCTCTGACCACCGGAAACGCAGCTCCGATGCCCGCAGGCCGCCGGAAATCGTGGTGTGTGGTTGACGTGGTGTCAGGCGGCGGTCGGCGCTGCGCTACACAGTGGCAGTTGTCCCCGCGCCGTCCGGATGGGAGCGTGCGGTGACCGCCAACGTCTTGGAGGGTGCGACGAATGACTGACGACCTGCTGGCCCGGCACCGGGCCGTGCTGCCGTCCTGGATGCCGCTCTACTACGCCGAGCCGATCGAGCTGGTCGCCGGCTCCGGTCGCCGGGTCACCGACGCGCGGGGGCGCAGCTACCTGGACTTCTTCGGTGGCGTACTGACCAACATGATCGGCTACGACATCCCGGAGATCCGGGAGGCCGTCGAGCGGCAGCTCCGCACGGGCGTCGTGCACAGCTCCACGCTCTACCTGATCCGCCAGCAGGTCGAGCTGGCCGAGAAGGTCGCCCGGCTCTCCGGCATCCCCGACGCGCGGGTGTTCTTCACCAACTCCGGCACCGAGGCCAACGAGGCCGCCCTGCTGGCCGCCACCAACCACCGCCGCTCGCACCAGATCCTCGCGGTGCGCAACAGCTACCACGGCCGGTCGTACGCGGCGATGGGTATCACCGGGAACCGGAACTGGTCGGCCAGCGCGCTCAACCCCCTCCAGGTGGCCTGGCTGCACTCCGGCGAGCGGCTGCGCGGCCTGCTGTCCCGGCTCGACCCGGCCGACCGGGTGGACGCGGCGGTGGAGGACCTGCGCGAGGTGCTCGCCACCCAGACCGCCGGCGACGTGGCCTGCCTGATCGCCGAGCCGATCCAGGGCGTCGGCGGCTTCGTGCACGGCCCGGACGGCCTGTTCGCCGCGTGGAAGAAGGAGCTCGACGCCCACGGCATCCTGCTGATCTCCGACGAGGTGCAGACCGGCTGGGGGCGCACCGGCGAGCACTTCTGGGGGTACCAGGCGCACGGCGTCACCCCGGACCTGCTCACCTTCGCCAAGGGCATCGGCAACGGCTTCGCCCTGGCCGGGGTGGTCGGCCGGGCCGAGATCATGGAGGCGATGCCGGCGATCAGCTTCTCCACCTTCGGCGGCAACCCGGTCTCCACGGCCGCCGGCAACGCCGTCCTGGACTATCTGCTCGACCACGACCTCCAGGCCAACGCCGCCCGTACCGGGGCGATCCTCGCCGACGGCCTGCGCGCCGCCGTGGGCGACCTCGACCGCGTCGCGGAGGTGCGCGGCAAGGGCCTGATGCTCGGCATCGAGTTCGTCCACCCCGGCGGCGTCGAGCCCGACCCGACGCTGACCGCGCACGTGTTCGAGGCGTGCCGGGCCGGCGGCCTGCTGGTCGGCAAGGGCGGCCTGTACGGCAACGTGCTGCGGATGGGCCCGCCGCTGACCCTCACCGAGGACGAGGCCCGCGAGGGGCTGGCCATCCTGGTCGACGCGATCCGCGCCTCGGTGGCGGCGGCGGAGACGGCGGCGTGAGCGCGACGGTGATCGGGCACTTCGTCGACGGCAAGCGGGTCGACGGCACGGCCACCCGGTTCGGGGACGTCTTCGACCCGGCCACCGGCCGGCGTACCGGGCAGGTGGCGCTGGCCTGCGCCGCGGACGTGGCGGCTGCGGTGCAGGCCGCCGGGCGGGCCGCGCGGAGCTGGCGGGACACCTCCCTGGCCAGGCGCACGGCGGTGCTGTTCGCCTTCCGCGAGCTGGTGAACGCCCGCCGGGACCGGCTCGCCGAGGTGATCACCGCCGAGCACGGCAAGGTGCTCGCCGACGCCGCCGGCGAGGTGCAGCGCGGCCTGGAGGTCATCGAGTACGCCTGCGGCATCCCCTCGGCGCTGCGCGGCGGATTCAGCGAGAACGTCTCCACCGAGGTCGACTCGTACAGCCTGCGCCAGCCGCTCGGGGTGGTCGCGGTGATCTCCCCGTTCAACTTCCCGGTGATGGTGCCGCTGTGGTTCGTCCCGATCGCGGTGGCCTGCGGCAACGCGGTGGTGCTCAAGCCGAGCGAGAAGGACCCGGGCGCGGCGCTGCTGCTGGCCGAGTGGTTCGCCGAGGCCGGCCTGCCCGACGGGGTGCTCAACGTGGTCAACGGCGACGCGGAGGCGGTCGACGCCCTGCTCGACCACCCCGACGTGCGGGCGGTGTCGTTCGTCGGCTCCACCCCGGTCGCCCGGCACGTGCACCAGCGCGGCACCGCCGCCGGCAAGCGGGTGCAGGCCCTCGGCGGGGCGAAGAACCACATGGTGGTGCTCCCGGACGCCGACCTGGACCTGGCCGCCGACGCGGCGGTCAACGCCGGGTTCGGCTCGGCGGGGGAGCGGTGCATGGCGATCTCCGCGCTGGTCGCGGTGGAGCCGGTCGCCGACGCCCTGGTGGCGCGGATCGCCGAGCGGATGGCCCGGCTGCGCACCGGCGACGGCCGGCGGGGCTGCGACATGGGTCCCCTGGTGACCGCCGCGCACGCGGCGAAGGTGCGCGGGTACGTCGAGGCCGGGGTGGCCGCCGGGGCGGTCCCGGTGGTCGACGGGCGGGACGTCGCCCAGGACGGGGACCCCGGCGGGTTCTGGCTCGGCCCGACGCTGTTCGACCGGGTCACCCCGGACATGTCGATCTACACCGACGAGATCTTCGGCCCGGTGCTCGGCGTCCTGCGGGTCGGCTCGTACGACGAGGCGGTGGAGCTGGTCAACGCCAACCCGTACGGCAACGGCACGGCGATCTTCACCAACGACGGCGGCGCGGCCCGGCGCTACCAGCACGAGGTGGAGGTCGGCATGGTCGGGATCAACGTGCCGATCCCGGTGCCGATGGCGTACTACTCGTTCGGCGGCTGGAAGGCGTCCCTCTTCGGCGACCTGCACGCCCACGGCGCCGACGGGGTGGCGTTCTTCACCCGCGGCAAGGTGGTCACCAGCCGGTGGCTGGATCCCCGCCACGGCGGGGTCAACCTCGGGTTCCCCACCCAGACCTGAGCAGCCGCAGCAGCCCCGCCCCGGCCAGGTACGCCACCAGCGCCGGGGCGGGCAGCCCCAGCGGCGCGGGCGCCTTCTGCGGGGTGACGGTGTTGACCAGCAGCCCCGCGATCACCGCGGCGTACCCGGCGACCACCAGCGCCGACCGGGCCGGCCGGGCGGCCGTCGACCGGCCCTCGGCCGGCCGGTGCCGGCCGGCCCGGGCCTCGACCGGCCCGACGACGGCGACGAGGCCGGCCAGCACCACGGCGAGCAGCAGCAGCCACGGCACCCGCCAGGCGTACCAGGCCGCGGTCCCCGCCGCCGGGGTGGGCAGCAGGCCGACCGCGTCCAGCAGCCCGATCAGCAGCAGGGCGGCGGTGAGGTGCCAGAGGAACACGGTCAGCACCACGGAGTTGACCGCGATCACCGCCTGCCACGGCCCGGGCCGGCGCAGCCACGGCTGCGCCGGTTGCCGCAGCAGCAGGATCAGCCCGAGCTGGGCGGTGGCCAGGGCGAGCAGCGCCAGGCTGGGCGGGCCGTCGTTCTCCAGCCGCTCGCCGGGCACGTGCAGCATGGCGACCGGGTACGGCCCGATCGTGGTGAGCAGCAGCAGCGCGCCGAACCCGCCGGCCAGCAGGGTCGTCGCCGCCCGCCGCGAGGTGGGCAGGGGGTGTCGGGCGCGGTCGGGTCCCGGGTCCCCGGCGGGGCGGGCGCGGGCGTCGTACCAGGCGAAGCCGACCTGGTGCATGGCGAGCCAGCCGGCGAGCTGGTTGCCGGTGGCCAGCGCCGCCGGACCGGTCAGCCGACCCAGGTCGCCGAGGGCCACCAGCCCGGCCAGCGCCACCGGCACGGCCAGGCCGAAGCGACGGTGCAGCGCGTGCATCGGCGGGGTGAGGGCCACGACGGCCAGGTAGGGCACGAGGAACCACAGTGGGATGGTGGCGAACCAGGCCACCTGGCGGGTCTGGGCCGCCCCGACGCCGAAGAGGTGGGCGCCCGCCGCGCCGACGGCCAGGGCCAGCAGCAGGACGGTGGTCGGCGGCACCAGCCGGGCGCTGCGGTCGAGCAGCCAGCCGGTGGCGTCGCCGCCCCGGCTGCGGTGCGCGGCCAGCGAGGCGGCGTTGGCGAACCCGCCGACCAGGAAGAACACCGGCAGCACCTGGGCGACCCAGGTCAGCGGGTACGCCCACGGCAGGTCGCTGAGCGCCGAGTGCCCGGTGGGCCGCCCGGCCGCGTCCCGGCCGACCACGGTGACGCCCCAGTGCCCGACGACGACCATCCCGATCGCGACCGCCCGGAGCAGGTCGACGTAGCGCTCGCGCCCTGCCGGCGTGCGCTCGGCGAGCTGCCGGAGGCGGCGCATGGGCTCAGGCTATGCCAGCCCGGCCGGCCCGGTGGTGATAACGGTTCGGCGGCCAGGTCTTGAAGTCGACGCGCTCCTGCCGTAGAAATTCTTCAGCAAAGATCAATGAAATGAAGAGAAACGACAGATCCGCCGGGACGATCCGAGGAGTGACGATGGACAGGCGTGACATCCTGCGGCGCAGCGCCGCCGCCGGCCTGCTGGCCACCCCCGCCGCCGGCCTGCTCGCCGGCTGCGCCACCGGTGGCGGCGGCGACTCCGGTGACACGAAGACGTACCAGGGCACCAAGTCCGCGCAGAACCCGCTCGGGGTCGCCGAGGACGCCCCGCTGGAGGTGGTGATCTTCAACGGCGGCTTCGGCGAGGACTACGCCAAGGCCCACGAGGCCATGTACACCGCGAACCACCCGAAGGCCAAGATCCAGCACTCGGCCACCACGGAGATCAGCAAGACCCTCCAGCCCCGCTTCGTCGACGGCACCCCGCCGGACGTGGTGAACAACTCCGGCGCCGGGCAGATCGACTTCAACGGCCTGGTCTCCCAGAACGCCCTCGCCGACCTGGGCGAGCTGCTGGCCGCGCCGAGCCTCGACATCCCCGGCAAGACCGTCAAGGACACCCTGCTGCCGGGCGCGGTCGAGGTCGGCTCGTACGACGGTCGGTTCCTGGTGATGAACTACACCTACACCGTCTACGGCATCTGGCACTCCACCAAGCTCTTCGCCGACCGGGGCTGGGAGTACGCGAAGACCTGGGACGAGCACATCGCCCTGTGCAAGAAGATCAAGGCGGCGGGCATCGCCCCCTGGACGTACGCTGGCAAGCACCCCCGCTACATGAGCTGGCCGGTGATCTCCACCGCGATCAAGTTCGGCGGCACCTCGGTCGCCACCGCGATCGACAACCTGGAGCCGAACGCCTGGAAGTCCGACGCGATGAAGGCCGCCGCCGACGCCTGGCACCAGATCGTCAAGGACAAGTTCATCCTCGACGGCACGCCCGGCCTGGACCACGTCCAGTCGCAGACCGCGTGGTGCCAGGGCAAGGCCGCGTTCATCTCCTGCGGCTCCTGGCTGGAGAGCGAGCAGAAGTCGGTCACCCCGGCCGGGTTCAACATGACCGTCGCGCCCACGCCGAGCCTGGGCGGCGGCGACAAGCTGCCGTTCGAGGCGGTCCGGGGCACCGCCGGCGAGCCGTTCATGGTGCCGGCCAAGGCGAAGAACGTCGCCGGCGGCCTGGAGTACTTCCGCACCATGCTGTCGAAGCAGGGCGCCCAGGACTTCACGAAGAAGGTCGCCAGCCTGACCGTCGTCGCCGGGGCCACCGAGGGCGTCGAGCTGCCGTACGGGCTGACCACCGTGGTCAAGGCCCTGGAGGCGTCCGGTGCCAACGGCTTCAACTGGGTCTACAACAACTACTACCGCAAGCTGGAGCGCAACCTGGTCGACGCCGCGTGCGGCGAGTTCTTCAGCGGGCGGATCGGCCCGGCGGAGTTCCTCGACCAGTGCCAGAAGGGCGCCGACTCGATCGCCGCGGACACCTCGATCAAGAAGTACAAGCGGTCGGCGTGAAGCACGGCAAGATCCCGCTGATCGTCACCTTCCTGGTACCGCCCCTGCTGCTCTACGTCGTCTTCGTCGTGTCGCCGTACCTCCAGGCGTTCCAGATCTCCACCACCGACTGGCTCGGCTACTCCGCCGAGGCCAACCCGGTGGGCCTGGCCAACTTCCGGGCCCTGTGGCACGACGACTACGTGTGGAACGCGCTGAAGAACAACGCGATCCTGCTCGCCCTGGTGCCGGTGTTCACCATCGCGTTCGGGCTGTTCTTCGCCACCATGCTCAGCATGGGCGGGCGCCGGGGCCGGGCGGGGGTCACCGGGGTACGCGGCGGCGCGTTCTACCGCACCGTGTACTTCTTCCCCCAGGTGCTCTCCGTGGTGATCATCGCGGCGCTGTGGAAGGAGGCCTACCACCCGACGAGCGGTCTGCTCAACGGCATCCTCAGGGTGGTGGGGGTGTCCGGGCCGGCCTGGCTCGGCGACCCGGACACCGCCTTCTGGTGCGTGCTGGCGGTGATGGTCTGGGCCAACGTCGGGTTCTACGTGGTGCTCTTCGGCGCCGCCATGTCGGCGATCCCGAGGGAGATCTACGAGGCGGTGCTGCTCGATGGCGCCTCCCGGTGGACCACCCTGTGCCGGATCACCATCCCGCTGCTCTGGGACACCGTGCAGGTCGCCTGGATCTACCTGGCCGTGGCCGCGCTGGACGGGTTCATCCTGGTGCAGCTCATGACCAACGGCGGCCCCAACTTCTCCTCGGACGTGATCGGCGTGCGGATGTACGACACCGCGTTCGGCAGCGAGACCAAGTTCGGCTACGCGTCGGCGATCGGCGTGGTGATGTTCTTCCTGACCCTGTCGGTGGCCGTGCTGGCCCTGCGGGTCGGCCGGCGGGAACGGATCGAGCTGTCATGACCGCTCTGGACAGGCCCGCCGGCGTGGCCGTCGACGGTGACCGGGACGCCCGGGGATCCCGGCCGGTGCGCCGCGAGCGGGGGGTCGTGAATTTCCTCTCGCACGGCTTCCTGCTGTTCTGGGGCGCGCTGACCGTGCTGCCGCTGCTGTGGATGTTCCTCAGCTCGTTCAAGAGCAACGCCGAGATCATCGCCGACCCGTGGGGGCTGCCCGGCGCGCTGCGGTTCGACAACTGGGCCCGCGCCTGGGGAGAGGCGCACATCGGCCGGTACTTCCTCAACAGCGCGGTCGTGGTCACCGGCTCGGTCGCCCTCACCATGCTGATGGGGGCCACCGCCGCGTACGTCTTCGCCCGGTACGAGTTCCGGGGCCGCCAGCTCGCCTACTACCTGTTCGTCGGCGGGCTGATGTTCCCGGTCTTCCTGGCCCTGGTGCCGCTGTTCTTCGTAGTCCGCAACGCCGGGCTCTTCGGCACCTGGACCGGGCTGGTGCTGGTCTACGCGGCGTACTCGCTGCCGTTCACGGTCTTCTTCCTCACCGCGTTCTTCCGCACCCTGCCCACCTCGATCGCGGAGGCGGCGCTGGTCGACGGGTGCGGCCACTTCCGGCTGTTCTTCCGGGTGATGCTGCCGATGGCCCGGCCGGGACTGGTCAGCGTCGCCATCTTCAACTTCCTCAGCCACTGGAACCAGTTCCTGCTGCCCCAGGTGCTGCTCCAGGGCGACGACTCGAAGTGGATGCTGGCCCAGGGCCTGGCCGCGCTGTCGATCAGCCAGGGGTACGCCGGCGACTACGCCCAGCTCTTCGCCGGCCTCACCATCGCCGTGATTCCGGTGCTGCTGGTGTACCTGATCTTCCAGCGTCAGGTGCAGACCGGCCTCACCGCCGGCCAGCTCAAATAGCCGACCGCCAGCCGGTTCGGGGGCCGTCCGGGTCCAGCTCGGCGCAGACCAGCTCGTCGAGGCTGGCCCGGACCCGGGCGGCCTTCGGGTCGTCGACGTCGTCGAGGATGGCCAGCGCGTGCCGCCACGCGGCGGCGGCCCGCTCGGGGTCGCCGGCCTCGCGCAGGGTGTCGCCGAGGTTCGCCCCGGCCTCGGCCTCGCCGTGCCGGTCACCGAGCGCCACGAACAGCTCCTGGGCCCGGCGGTACAGCTCGGCGGCCCGGGCGTGCTCGCCGAGCAGCCGGTGGACGTAGCCGAGGCTGTCCAGGGTCATGGCGACGCCGTCCAGGTCGCCCTTCTCGTCGAGCAGGGCCAGCGCCCGCTCGCAGTCCGCGATCGCCTGCCGGTGGTCGCCGAGCTGGGCGTGGCACCAGCCGACCGAGTTGAGGGTCCTCGCCTCCTGGACGCGGTGGCCGGTGCGCCGGAACAGCTCCAGGGCCCGCAGGTCGTGCCGCAGCGCGGTGGCGTGCTGGCCCGACCGCTCGGCGATCCAGCCCAGGCTGCGGTGCGTGAACGCCTGGTTGAGCTGGTCGCCCAGCTCGCCGAACAGCTCCAGCGCGCGCGACTGGTGGGCGTGGGCGGCCACGAACCGGCCGAGCCGGGTGGCGGCGCCGCCGAGAAAACGGTGCGCGTGTGCCTCGGCGGCCCGGTCGCCGAGCCGGCGGGCGGCGCCCAGCGCGATCTCCTGGGTGCCGGTCCAGTCGTGCCAGTGCCCGCGCAGGTCGAAGAAGCTGACGCAGGCGGCGGCGAGCTGCCAGGCGTGCCCGTCGTGGCCGGTGTCGGCCGCGTGCTCGACGGCGGCGGCGAGCGCCCGGTGCTCCGCGGCGAACCAGACCAGCGCGGCGGCCCGGTCGTCGAGACGTTCCGGGGTCACCCCGGGCGCCGGCTCGGCGAGCGCGATCGGACCCCGGGGCGGCTGCAACGGCCGTTCGGCGCCGTGCGCGGCGTGCAGGTAGTGGTCGAGCACCCGGCGGGTCGCCGCCCGCCGGTCGGGCTCCGGGTCCGCGTCGGCCAGCTCCCGGGCGTACGCGCGCAGCAGGTCGTGACAGGTGAACCGGCCGGGCCGGTGCTCGGTGACCAGGTGCGCGTCGACCAACTCGGCGAGCGGCTGCCGGACCTCGGGCACCGACGCGCCGGCGAGGCTGGCCAGCGCGGCGACCCCGATGTCCGGCCCCGGGACCAGCCCGAACTGCCGGAACAGCCGGGCGGCCGGCGCGCCGACCTGGGCGTACGACCAGGAGAGGACGGCCCGGACGTCGATGCCGGGCTCGGTGCCGGCGAGCGGGTCGAGGCGCCGGGGGGCCTCGCGCAGCTCGGCGGCGATGGCCGCCAGCGGGAATCTCGGCCGGGTGGTGGCGCGGGCGGCGACGACCGCCAGGGCCAGTGGCAGCCCGGCGCAGTGCCGCACGATCTCGTCGACCGCCGCCGGTTCCGCCGCCACCCGGCCGGCGCCGAGCCGGCGGGCCAGCAGCGCGGTCGACTCCTCGGTGGCGAGCAGTTCCAGGGCGATCGGCCGGGCGCCCTGGACCGCGATCAGGCCGGGTAGCTGGCTGCGGCTGGTGATCAGCGCCATGCAGCCGGAGCAGCCCGGCAGCAGCGGGCGGACCTGGTCGGCGTCCCGGGCGTTGTCGAGGACCAGCAGCATCCGCCGGCCGGTCAGCAGGCTGCGGAACAGGTTGATCTGCGCGTCGATGCCGGTCGGGACCCGGTGCCGGGGGACGTCGAAGGCGTCCAGGAAGCCGCGTACCGCCTCGGCGGGCGGGACCGGATCCCGCGCCGGATCGAAACCCCGCAGGTTGACGTGGAGCTGACCGTCCGGAAAACGGTCGCGGACCCGCTGTGCCCAGTGGGTCACCAGGGTGGTCTTGCCCACCCCGGCGGTCCCGGTGACGACCGCGATCACCGGGGCGCCCGGCTTCCCGTCGACCTCGGCGAGCAGCTCGTCGAGGCCCGCCAGGGCGTGCTGCCGACCGGTGAACGCGGTCGAGGCGGGTGGGAGCTGGGCGGGCACCGGCAGCGCCGGACCGGGCCGGTCCGGGGTTCCGGGGGCCGTCGGGTCCGGACCCTGTGCCGGCTCGTCGCCCCGCCGGCCCTCGGTGGTCCCGGCGCGGCTCAGGCCGCTGTCGGCTGTCCGGTTGCCCAGCCGCTCCCCGGTGAGCCGTTCCCACCGCGTCGCCCAGGCCCCCGCGTCGACCGGATCCACCCCGAGGGCGAGCAGCAGCCGGTCGAGGACATCGAGGGGCATGGCGGTGCGCCCGGTCAGGTAGTTCGCCAGGCTGCTCTTGGGCACGCCGGTGGCCGCCGTCAGATCCTGGAGCGACAGCCTGGCCTTGCCGCGTCGGCGGGCCGCGCGGACCCGTAGCGAGTTCAGCTCCGCCAACAACTCCCGCTCGGTCCCACGGCTGTCCAATCTGGACCGGTCACGGGACTTGTCGCTCACCCGCGCATCCTGCCAGGCGCCGTCCACGGTCGTCCACGCACGTCCAACAATCGGGGCGCTGCCGCGCCCGGATGTCACCATCGACGGATCGCCGCACTCACCCGACAGGTTGGTCAAGCTCGGGGTCTGCGACAGTCCCGATTCGGATCGGCGGTGCTGGCCGTCGATCATCAGCACCCGGGCGTGATCGACGGCCCGCGTCCGCTGGTGGGTGAGCCCCTGCGGTGGTGGGTGAGTCGCTCCGGCTGCTCGGAGAGACGGGGGAGCAGCGGGAGCGCCGGCGGACGTGGGTCGTGCTCGGCGGCGGCCGGCGCGCGCCCGCGGGACCGGCCGGAGCCGGCCGGCACCGCCGTCGCGGCGTGGTCCGCGCCGACCGCCGGCCCGGGTCGGCTGCGCCGTCAGGTGCGTCGGCCCGCGCCGGCGTCGTCATGTCGTCGGCGGCACCAGCAGCGGATGAAGGGCCGTCGGGTCGGTGACCTCGGACAGGTCCCGGGCGGCGAGCCAGGCCGCCCCCGCGGCCCCGTCGCCGGCCGCGCGCAGCGGCGCGCCCGGCCACCGCCGGGCCAACTCCCGCCGGACCGCGACGGCCAGCGGGGTGTCCGCCGTGAGCAGGCCGCCCCCGAGGACCACCGGGTCCTGCGCGCCGGCCGGCCGGATCCGCGCGACGCTCTCCGCGAGGTGCGCGGCGGCCTCCGCGATCAGCTCCGCGGCGACCGGTTCGCCCTCGTCGGCGGAGGTCACCACCAGCGGCGCGAGCCGGGCCAGCTCCACCGGCGGACGGCGGGTGACGGCCTGGACCACGGCGTCCACCGTGTCCCGGGGGCGGTCGGCCACCTCGTCGCCGCCCAGCAGCTCGCCGAGCGCCCGCCGGCCCAGCGGGCCCGGCTCCCGGCCGGCGTCCAGGTCGGCCAGGAGCCGGCGGACCGCCTCGCGGCCCAGCCAGAAGCCCGAGCCGGCGTCGCCGAGCAGCCAGCCGTGGCCGTCCGCGATCCGGTCCAGGCGCAGGTCGCGGACCTGTGCCGCGATCGCCCCGGTGCCGGCGATCAGCACCGTCCCGGCGGTGCTGGCGGTGCCCGAGGCGTATGCGACGAGGGCGTCGCCGTGCACCGCGTACGGGCAGCGTAGCCCGGCGTCCCGCCAGGCCCGGTCGAACGCGGCCCGCCCGGCCGGGTCGGCGAGCAGCCGGCCCGCCCCGGCCAGCCCGATCGTGCCGGCCCGGACCCGGGCCGGGTCCACGCCGGCCAGCGCGCCGCGCAGGGCGGCCAGCAGTTCGCCGGCGGCCCGCTCGGCGCCGTGGCTGGTGGGGTTGCCCCCGCCGGCCCGGCCCGTGCCGAGGCGGTTCCCGGACAGGGTGACGGCGAGCGCCCGGGTGGACGTACCCCCGACGTCGAGACCGACCACGACGGTGTCGGACATCCGTTGGGCCTCCTGGGCGCTGCGGGGTGGAGCGGGCGGGTTCATGCTGGTCGGCCCGGCTGCTCGAGGCAAGATTCCCGGCCCGGGCAGCGCTGTGCGCCAGGTAACAGTTTGAAAACTTCGACCACGGTCTTGACAGGGAGGGCCCTTCAGTAAGAACTTTTACCACTAACAGTTAACACTCTTTCTCGAAAGGCGTCCCATGGTGGATCACGAGGTGGACACCCCCGCGGGGGCCGCCGTGGTCGACGCCGACACGGCCGACCGGCGGGGTGGGATCCCCGCCGACGGTGTGCTGGTCCGGGTCCGGGCCGGCGTCGGGGAGCTGACGGGGGCGCTCCGCCGGGTCGCCGAGCACGTGCTCAGCGACCCGGAGGCCGCCGCCCGGGCGACCATCGTCGAGCTGGCCGAGCGCAGTGGCACCTCCCCGGCCACCATCACCCGGTTCTGCCGGGCGATGGGCTTCGAGGGGTACGCGGACCTGCGCCTCGGCATCGCCGCCGAGACCGGCCGGGCCCGCTCTGCCGGCTGGACCGTCGACATCGGCCGGGAGATCCAGCCCGGCGACCCCCTGGAGCGGGTGCTCGGCCAGATCATGGCGGCCGACACCCGGGCCATGCACGACACCGCGGCGCTGCTCGACCTGACCGAGGTCGAGCGGGCGGCGGTGGCCATCGCCGGCGCCAGCCGGGTCAACATCTTCGGCGCCTCCGGCAGCGCCCTCGTCGGCGCGGAGATGCAGTTCAGTCTGCACCGCATCGGGGTGGCCGCCTGGGCCTGGAGCGACGTGCACGAGGGGCTGGCCAGCGCCGCGCTGCTGGGCCCCGGTGACGTGGCGCTGGGCATCTCGCACACCGGGCAGACCCGGGAGACCATCGAGATGCTCGCCGAGGCGGGCAGCCGGGGCGCGAGCACCGTCGCCCTCACCGGCTTCCCCCGCTCGCCGCTGGCCGAACTGGCGGACATCGTGCTGCTCACCGCGAGCCAGGCCACCACCTTCCGGCCGGACGCGCTGTCCGCCCGGCACCCGCAACTCGTCGTGCTCGACCTGCTCTACATCGCGGTGGCGCAGCGCACCCACGCCCGCGCCCACGCGGCCTTCCGGCGCACCGCCCAGGCCGTCGACGGGCACAAGGCCGCGAAGGGGGCCACCGCATGATCAGCGCACAGGGGTACGCCGACGCCGTCCGTCCCGTCCTCGACCGGGTCGTCGACTCGCAGGCGGAGGCGGTCGGCCGGGCCGCCGACCTGATCGTCGCCAGCCTGCGCGCCGGCGGGGTGCTCCAGGCGTTCGGCGCCGGCCACTCCGAGGCGTTCGCCGCCGAACTGGTGGCCCGGGCCGGCGGGCTGGTCCCGACCAACCGGCTCACCCTGCACGACCTCGTGCTGCACGGCGACGCGCCCCGCGACGTGCTCGCCGATCCGAAGCTGGAACGCGACCCGGCCGTCGCCCACCAGCTCTACGCCCTGGCCGCCCCGCACCCGCGGGACGTCTTCCTGGTCGCGTCCCAGTCCGGCATCAACGGCTCGGTGGTCGAGCTGGCGACGCTGGTCAGGGGCAACGGCCACCCGCTGATCGCGGTCACGTCCGTCGAGCACACCGCGCGGGTCGCCCCTCGGCACCCGTCGGGGTACCGGCTCGCCGACCTCGCCGACGTCGTGCTGGACAACGGCGCGCCGTACGGCGACGCACTGCTGCCGCTCGAGGGCGGCGGCGCGGTCTGTGCGGTCTCCTCGGTCACCGCCGCGCTGCTGGCGCAGCTACTGACCGCCGAGGTCGTACGACGGTTCCACCAGGCCGGAGAGGTACCCCCTATCTACCTCTCCGCCAACGTCCCCGGTGGGGACGAGCACAACCTCGCCCTCGAGTCGAGGTACGCCGGGCGTCTCCGGCGTACCGCCTGATTCGACACCACAAGGAGAGACAAAAGATGTCGGTTACCCCCGAGCACCCGGCCGACCTGAGCCGCCGGACCCTGCTGCGGCGCGCCGCCGCCGCGGGCCTGCTCGTCACTCCCGCCGCCGGTCTGCTCAGCGCCTGCGCCGGCAGCGAGCCGAGCAAGTCCGACGACTCCGGGGCCGCCAAGAGCAAGGACAACCCGTTCGGCCTGAAGGACGGCAGCGCCGTCAAGGTGGTCATCTTCAACGGCGGCCTCGGCGACCAGTGGGCCAAGGAGGACAAGACCGTCTTCAACGCCAAGCACGCGGGCGTGACGGTCAACATGAGCTCCACCCAGAAGATCAAGACCGAAGAACAGCCGAAGATGTCGACGCAGCCGAGCGACCTCGTGATGAACTCGGGCGCGGACATGATGGACATCAGCACCCTGGTCAACGAGGGCGCCATCGAGCCGCTGGACGACCTGCTCGCCGCCCCGGCCTGGGACGGCGAGGGCACCGTCGCCGACACGCTGCTGCCGGGCACCGTCGAGGACGGCACCTTCCAGGGCAAGTTCTTCGTGGTCAACGTGGCCTACACCGTCTGGGGCAACTGGTACAACGGCGCGCTGTTCACCAAGGAGGGCTGGGAGCCGCCGAAGACGTTCGACGAGTTCTTCGCCCTGGCGCCGAAGATCAAGGCCAAGGGCATCGCCCCGTACGTGCACGACGCGGTGCACGGCTACTACCCGCGCTGGGCGCTGATGGCGACGATCTGGAAGTCGGCCGGTCGGCAGGTCGTCATCGACATCGACAACCTGAAGGAGAACGCCTGGAAGGCGGACGGTGTCCTGCCCGCCCTGCAGGCGTGGGAGAAGCTGGTCAAGGACAAGCTGCTCCTGCCGGGCAACCTCAACCACACCCAGTCGCAGCAGGCGTGGCTCGACGGCAAGGCGGCGTTCATCCAGGTCGGCACCTGGCTGAAGAACGAGATGGCGGCGACGATCCCGCCGGGCTTCGAGATGAAGCTGTCGGACTACTGGGGCCTGGGCGCCACCGACAAGGCGCCCAAGGACGTCTTCGCCGGTGCCGGCGAGGGCCTGGTGGTGCCGAGCAAGGCCCCGAACAAGGCGGCGGCGAAGGAGTTCCTGCGGGCCGTGCTGTCCAAGTCCGGCTCCACCAAGTTCGCGGAGCTGACCAAGTCGCTCGCCTCCACCAAGGGCTCCGGCGACGGGGTGCAGGACTCGGCGCTGTCCACCGCCAACGAGCTGATGAAGAACGCGCCCAAGGACCTGATCAAGGCCAAGTTCTTCGACTTCTACGCCGACCTGGACAAGGAGAGCCAGAACCTCTCCGAGGAGCTGATGGCCGGCCGGCTCAACGCGCAGCAGTTCGTCGACAAGATGCAGGCGGCCGCCGACAAGGTCGCCAAGGACTCGTCGATCAAGAAGCAGACCCGCGCCTGATGGCGGCGACGGACCACTGATCCGAACGAGAGAGTGAGTGGAATGCGGCACGGTGTCGCGCGCTTCGTCACGGGCTTCCTGGCCCTCCCCGTCGCGCTGTACCTCTTCTACGTGGTGTGGCCCTTCGCCCAGGCAGCCGGATACTCGCTGACCAGCTGGGGAGGCTACTCCGACAAGCAGGAGTTCGTCGGGTTGGACAACTACGTCCGGCTGTTCTCCGACGAACTGATCAGGAAGGCGTTCTGGCACAACGTGTTCTTCCTGGTGACCGTGCCGCTGTTCACGATCGCGCTGGCCCTGTTCCTCGCGTTCCTGCTCAACGTGGGCGGACGCGAGGACAGGGCCGGCATCCGGGGCATCTTCGGCTCCGGGATCTACAAGGTCATCTTCTTCTTCCCGCAGGTCCTGTCACTCGTGGTCATCGCCGTGATGTGGCAGCAGATCTACCGGTCCGACGGGCAGGGCCTGATCAACGGCCTGCTGATAAAGGTCGGGCTGGTCGACGCGGACAACCCGATCGCCTTCACCGCCGACCCCGAGCCCTTCCTCGGCGTGCCCGCGGTGCTCTGGTGGCTGCTGTTGATCGCGGTGTGGAGCGGCGCCGGCTTCTACATGGTGCTCTTCTCCGCCGCGATGCAGTCGATCCCGAAGGACATCTACGAGGCGGCCATCCTCGACGGCGCGGGCCGGTTCCACACCTTCTTCCGGATCACCCTGCCGCTGCTGCGGGACACCATCTCCGTGGCCTGGGTCTACCTGGGCTTCATCGCGCTGGACATGTACGCCCTGGTCTTCGTCATGACGCCCAGCCAGGGCGGGCCCAACCACGCCAGTGAGATCTTCGCGTCGGTGCTCAACTTCACCGCGTTCCAGAAGGGCCAGTTCGGTTACGCCTGCGCGATGGGTGTCTCGCTGGCCATCTTCACGATCCTGCTGGCCGCGCTCCAGCTCCGGATCACCCGCCGTGAGCGGATCGAGTACTGAGGAGGCTGGACGATGAGCACGGTGACCCACCCGTCCGGTGACCGGACCAGCCCGAAGCGGCACACCCCGCCGCCCGCCACGCCCGACGGCGTCCTGAGCCGTGGCCGCGAGCTGGGCGGACGCATCTTCAACGGTTTCTCGCACGTGTTCCTGGCGGTCTGGGCCGTCATGGTGATCTACCCGCTGCTGTGGGTGGTGATGTCGGCGCTCAAGGACGACTCGCAGGTCATCCGCGAGCCGCTGTCGCTGATCCCCGACGAGCTGCACTGGGACAACTTCAGCCGGGCCTGGGGCGAGGGCCACCTCGGGGCGTTCTTCCTGAACACCCTGCTGGTCCTGGTCGGCAGCGTCTTCCTGACCATGCTGCTCGGCTCGATGGCCGCGTACGTGCTGGCCCGCTACGAGTTCCCCGGCAACCGGCTGATCTACTACATGTTCCTGTCGGGCCTGACGCTGCCCATCTACCTCGCCGCGGTGCCGCTGTTCAAGGGCGTCTACAACCTGGGGATCGCGTTCCCGCTGCTGGGCCCGAACAAGCACCTCATGCTGATCTTCGTGTACGTGGCCTGGTCGCTGTCGTTCACGATCTTCTTCATGCACTCGTTCTTCCGGACGCTGCCGAACTCGATCGCCGAGGCGGCGATGGTCGACGGGGCCTCGCACAGCCGGCTGTTCTTCAGCGTCATGCTGCCGATGTCCAAGCCCGGTTTGATCAGCATCGGCATCTTCAACGTGCTGGGCCAGTGGAACCAGTGGTACCTGCCGACGCTGCTGATGCAGTCGGTGGCGGGCGAGCCCAAGAACCAGGTGATCTCCCAGGGGCTGAT
Organism: Micromonospora sp. MW-13; assembly: GCF_003434305.1. Classification (GTDB taxonomy): domain Bacteria; phylum Actinomycetota; class Actinomycetes; order Mycobacteriales; family Micromonosporaceae; genus Micromonospora. Next base: position 26,451 of record NZ_QKKX01000038.1, on the reverse strand, counting down.
CGAGCTGTCGGTCAACCAGGGCTACAAGTCCGACTGGTCCGGCCTGTTCGCCGGGGTGACCATGGCGATGCTGCCGGTGCTCATCGTCTACATCGTCTTCCAACGCCAGGTCCAGTCCGGCCTAACCGCCGGCGTAGGCAAGTAACCCCCCACCCACCCCTACTGCGGGCGCGAATTCCCGGAAAGAGTGGCCATTCGACGCGGAATGGCCACTCTTTCCGGGAAAGAGCGCGGCCAGCCCGACGGCGTCCGGAGGGCGGGTGGTGGGGCGCGGACTGTCACAGGGGCGAGGCAGAATCACGTTCGTGCTGGTGGCGGTGGTGTCGGATGACCGGGGCGGGGGAGTCCTGCAACCCCTCGACCCCGCCGGCCGGCCCACCGCCCCCGCCGAGCCGGTGGCCGACCTCGCCGCCGCGGTGGCCGCCCGGGAGGCCGCCGAGCACCCGCGCTGGGTCTGGGCCTGCGGCGCCGCCGGTTACCCGGCGCTGCTGCGCGCCGGGGTCCGGCTCGACCGCTGCCACGACGTGGAGCTGACCGAGTCGCTGCTGCTCGGGCACGCCGGCCGCTGGGGCGAGCCCCGCTCGTTCGCCGCAGCCTGGGCCCGGCTCAGCGGGGCACCGGTGCCGCCCGACCCGCCGCCCCGCCCGGCCGAGCCGCCGGGCCACGGCCAGGGCGCGCTCTTCGACGCGCTGCCAGGGCCGCCGGGCCCCGGCGTCGAGGCCCTGACCCGGGTGTACGCCGACCAGCTCGCCCGGATCGCCGCCACCGAGCACCCCGGCCGGTTCCGCCTACTGGTGGCCGCCGAGTCGGCCGGCGCGCTGATCGCGGCCGAGATGGGTGCGACCGGCCTGCCCTGGCGGGCCGAGGTGCACGACGAGATCCTCACCGAGCTGCTCGGCGAGCCGTCCCCGGTCGGCGGCCCGCCCCGCCGGCTGGCCGAGCTGGCCGCCCGGATCGCCGAGGCGTTCGGGCTGCGCCGGCTGCACGCCGACTCCCCGGCCGAGCTGCTCAAGGCGTTCGCCCGGGCCGGGGTGGAGCTGCCCAACACCCGGGCCTGGGTGCTGCGCGGGGTCGACCACCCCGCGGTGCCGCTGGTGCTGGAGCACAAGGAGCTCTACCGGATCTGGACGGCGCACGGCTGGGCCTGGCGGGACGCCTGGGTGCGCGGCGGCCGGTTCCACCCGGAGTACGTCCCCGGCGGGGTGGTCTCCGGCCGGTGGGCCACCAGGGGCGGTGGAGCGTTGCAGATCCCGAAGGTGATCCGGCGGGCGGTGCTGGCCGACCCGGGCTGGCGGCTCGTCGTCGCCGACGCCGGACAGCTCGAACCGAGGGTGCTCGCCGCGGTCTCCGGCGACGCCCGGCTCGCCGCCGCCGGCGGGGCCGGCGACCTCTACGCCGCCCTCGCCCGGGACTCCTTCGGTGGCGACCGTGCCCGGGCCAAGCTGGCCCTGCTCGGCGCGATGTACGGGCAGACCGGCGGGATGGCCGTCCCCGCCCTCGCGGTGCTGCGGCGCAACTACCCGACCGCCTTCGCGTACGTCGAGGCGGCGGCCCGTACCGGCGAGGCTGGCGGGCTGGTCCGGTCCTGGCTGGGCCGGACGTGCCCGCCCGGCACGGCCGGGTTCGCCGACGGCGCCGACGGCGGGGGCGACCCGGACGCGGCGGCCGACCCGCAGGGGCCGAGGGCCCGGGCGGCCCGCTCCCGGGGCCGGTTCACCCGCAACTTCGTCATCCAGGCGACGGCCGCCGAGTGGGCCTCGACCCTGCTGGCCACCCTGCGGACGGCGCTCGCCGGCACCGACGCCGAGCTGGTCTTCTTCCAGCACGACGAGGTGATCGTGCACTGCCCGGCGGCGCAGGCCGACGCGGTGGCCGCGGCGGTCCGGGCCAGCGGTGAGCGGGCCGCCGCGCTGCTGTTCGGCGACACCCCGGTCCGGTTCCCGCTGGACCTGTCCGTCGTCGATTGTTACGCCGACGCCTGACCGCCGCCCTGCGGCCAGCCCCGCCCCGCCGCCGGTCCGCCGCACCGCCCCGTCCGCAGCGGCGACCGGCTCCGGCGGGCGCGGTGGGGCTGTGCCGGTCAGGCGGTTCCCGGGTGCGCGCGCCCGCGCAGCAGCGGGAGGGCCACCGTGGCCACCGGGGGTGTCGGGCCTCGGGCGGCGCCTGCCCCCGGGCGACGGCGCGGTCGGGGACCGCCAGCCAGCCGGCCGTCCCGGCGGCGCCGGCCTGCTCCTGCGACTGGGCCAGCAGCTCCGGCTCCTCGCCGACGCCCGGTCCTCGAACCGCCGCTGGCCGACGAGTAGGTCGCTGATACCGTCGCTGAGCCGACCCCCGGGGCGAATGTGGGCAAATATCCGTTTCGCCCCGACACTGATCTGTCGGGCGCTCGTTGCTTTCGGTGTGCGAATCGCAGGAATGATCATCGCGGCGGGCGGGGGACGCCGCCTCGGCGGCCCCGAGGCATTGCTCCACAAGGGCGAGCAATCCCTGGTGGACCGGATGATCGACACGATGACCGAGGCGGGCTGTGAACAGCTCGTGGTGGTGCTGGGCGCGGCGGCCGACCAGGTCCGGCAGACCGCCGACCTGAGCCGGGCCACCGTGGTGGTCAACCGCGCGTGGGGGACCGGGGTCGGCTCGTCGATCCGGGCGGGCCTGGCCGCGCTGACCGACGAGGCGGTCGAGGCGGTGGTGGTGGTGCCGGTGGACATGCCGGGGCTCACGCCGGCAGCGGTCCGGCGGGTGGCCGCGCTGCCGTACCCCGACGTGCTGGCCTGTGCCACCTACAGCGGGCTGCGCGGGTACCCGATGATCTTCGGCCGCCGGCACTGGGCCGGTATCGCCACCCTGGCCAGCGCGGACGTCGGCGCCCGGCCCTATCTGCTGGCGCACAAGGACCAGATCGTGGACATCTCCTGCGACTCGGTGGCCGACGGCAGCCGGGTCGACACCCCCGAACTGATGGCCCTGTACGGCCTGACCGTCCCACCCCAACGCATCGGCGCCTGACCCCCACCCCATCCCACCCCCACCCCGGCCGGGTGATCAAGGCGACGGGTGCCGTGCCACGGGCGGGTCGGCAGGACGTAGGGTCGAACGGGTGCCCCGTCCCCCCGTCGACCTGGTGCCCGCCGACGAGCCGGCCGAGGAACTGACCCACAACCCGTTCAACGCGGTGACCGGCGGCATCTGGCGGACCCGCCGGCACGGTCGCCGACCTCGGTGACGCCGCGCACCGCCTCGGCGCCGGGCACGCCGCCTGGCTCGGCCGGTCGCCCGGTTACGACTGGCTGGCCCGGGACTGGCTGCGCGACTACACCCTGACCCGGCCGGTCGTCGAGCCGGTGCCGTGGGACCACCCGGTCGCCGTGGCCGCGTGGCCCGCGCCGCTGCGCGCCGCCCTGCGCGGGCTCTGGGGCCACCGGCACGCGCTGCTGGCCGCCGTCGACGGGCTGCCGGGCACCCTGTGCCACCACGACTGCTGGCCGATGAACCTGGTGTTCGGCGACGCCGGCCCGGTGCTGCTGGACTGGTCGTTCGTCGGCCCCGGGCCGGTCGGCGAGGACGCCGCCAACCTGGTGCTGGACACCTTCCTCGACGGGCTGGTCGACGTCGCCCTGCTCGACGAGGTGGCGGCGACGGTCGTCGACCGGTACGCCGCCGGCCTGGCCGGGGCCGTCAGCCCGGACGTGGTCGTCCGCGCGGTCCGGCTCACCGGGGCGGCGAAGTACTTCTGGCTGGCCCCGCTGATGCTCTGCCGGGCCGGGGGCGGCACGGTGCAGAGCTACGACCGGCGCGGCGAGATCGAGATGTTCTCCGGCCGCCGGCCGGTGCTGGAGCTGCTCGCCCGCTGGGCGGACGAGCAGCTCCGCTGAGCGCGCCGGCCGCCGCCCCGGAGGGACGGCTGTGGAGCGCGCGGACGGCTGCGCAGCGTGGGGACGGTCAGGAGCGCCGCGCTCGTGCAGTCGGCGCAGCATGACACCGTGCTGACGGAGACCCGCGCGAGGCGGGCGACGTCGTGCATGGTGGCCATCGCGCACCTCCTCCAGCGGTGGGCCGGCGAGCCTCGCGGGCTGTGTCGAAACGCTTCGACGAAGCGTTTCGGCAGACCGGCCGCCCCCTCGATCACCGGTGGTGCGGCACCCTCGGTGAGCGGCGCTGCGGCGACCCGCCGCCCGGCCCGACCCGCGTGATCGGCCCGCCCCGCGCGGATCACGCCCGACGATGCGTAATCGCCCGCTCGGTGGAAGTCGGTCGGGACGGATCGCGGGGAGGAATACGAATGACCCTCATGGATGATGGTCCCCGGCATTCGGCGACAGCTACGTTGTTACGCCCCGACCACACGGAGTCGCCACAATGTCCTCTGGCGCCGCAACGCCAATGATCTCCGTCATTATTCCCACCTACAACCGCTCCCGTCTGTTGCGCAGCACGCTGACGGCACTGGCCGACCAGCATGCATCGACGGACGTCTTCGAGGTCGTCGTCGCCGACGACGGGTCGACCGACGACACCCGCCAGACGGTGGAGGACTTCACCGACCGGCTCCGCCTGCGGTACCACTTCCAGGAGGACCTGGGCTTCCGCGCCGGCGCCGCCCGCAACGCCGGTGCCCGGCTCGCCCGTGGCGCGATCCTGGCCTTCGTGGACAGCGGCATCCTCCCCGGCCCCGACTTCGTCACCGGGCACCTGGCCGCGCACCGCGAGCCCGGCCCGGCCCGGGCGGTGGTCGGCTACACCTACGGGTTCCGTCCCGAGCACCCGACACCAGGACTGGAGGAGATCCTCCGGACGCACACCCCCGAGGAGGTCGTGCGCGACTACGGCGCCGTCCCGGCATTCCAGGACTCCCGGCACTCCCTCTTCGCGACCGCCCGCTTCTACCTCGCCCGTACGGCGCTGCCGTGGCAGCTGTTCTGGACCTGCAACTGTTCCGTCCCGGCGGCGGAGTTCTGGGCCGTCGGCGGCTTCGACGAGGACTTCCGCTCCTGGGGCGCCGAGGACACGGAGTTGGGCTTCCGCCTGTACCGGCACGGCCTGTCGTTCGAGGTCAGCCGCGAGGGCTGGGCGGTGGACTCGCCGCATCCGCGCCGGTCGGACCCGGACCTCAGCGACAACCGCAGCAACATGCTCACGTTCCTGCACAAGCATCCCGAGCCGGTGCTGGAACTGCTCTGGGCCTGGTACTCCAAGCACCTGCCCCAGCTTGAGGACACCCGCGACTGGCACGTCAGGCTGGAACTGCCCGCCGTCCGCCGGGCGGTCAACCGGGCCCGCAGCCTGGACGTGACGGCGGAGCTGGCCCACCTGCGCGACACCCTGCCGCCGGGCACCCGGGTCGCCGTGTTCGGCTGCGGCGGCGAACTGCCGGCCGGGTTCCCGCCCGCCGACCTGTTCGACTACGACGAGACGCTGCGCCAACGGCTGCCCACCGACCCGGCACACCCCACCCACCACGCCATCGGCATCCGCACCGTCCTGCCCGACGCCGCCGTCGACGTCGTCCTGATCACCTCCCGGCTCACCCCACTGTGGCGACGCTGGCGCACCCACATCCTGGCCGAGGCCCACCGCATCGGCCGATCCGTACGCGGGCCGCTGTTGGAGGCCGCCGAGCCCGCGTCCGACACGGCCGGCTGATCGCCCGGGCCGAGGGCGGTGCCGCCGGGAACCGGCGGGCGGCACCGCCCTCGGCGGGCGGGTCGTCGACGCGAGCCCGGGCGCGGTCAGATCTCGATGTTGAACTTCCGCAGCACCGAGGGGGCGACCAGGCCTACGGCGGCCAGCACGGCGACGGCGGTCATCGCGGCGCGCAGCACGATCACCTCGGCCTTGCTGCCGGTGCGCAGGGCGATGCTGTTCGGCAGGCCGACCATCGTCCACATCCGGCGCTTGATCGGGATCGGCCAGAGGATCGGCACCCCGGCCCGGGTGATCATGTCGCCGAGGATGTGCACGAAGCAGCCCACCCCGACGGCCAGCCCGATCAGCGGGTATCCCCGGTCGCCGGGCAGGTTGGCGAAGGTGTACCAGGCGGCGGCGGCCGAGGTCAGCGTCACGATCACCCAGCCGGCACGCTCGGCCCACCGGTCGAACAGCCCGCGCAGGGCCAGCCCGAACATGAAGAACAGGATGCCGACCACGGCCCACTTGCCGTACGCCGCGCACAACGTGGTGGTGCCCCAGCCGACCAGCACGGTGAACGGGATGGTGTGGGTCAGGGTGCGGTGGCCGTTGTTGCGCCGCGGGTCCTTGCTCAGCTTCGTGGCGTAGTAGACGCCGAGCGAGATCTTCTCCATCACCTCGGCGACGAAGAGGCTGAACACCCCGAACGTGCGGGCCACCGTGGCGCCGCCCTGGTTGCGGGTCACCTTGCCGGACAGGTCGAGGTCGGGGAAGAGCGCCCCGCCCGCGCAGACCGCGGTGCCGACCGCCAGTGCCAGCGGCGACTGGTGGTAGTCGGCGAACTGGTCGAGCGCCCAGGACCCGGTCAGCCACACCGCCGCGCCGGACAGTGCGTGGGACGGTCCCATCATGACGCCTCGCCCTCCCCAGGGATCTTGATCGACAAACTACGCCACTCTGGCAGAGCCGCCGCCCGAGGGCAATCACCCGGACGGTCCACAGGGGACGGTGTCGGGCTGCGGCGGGTGCGCGTCGCCTCCCTGGGCACCGTACCGGGGGGATCCGACACTTCCCCGTCCGGCGCGCCCCACCCGAACCGGGGGCGGATCTCGGCAAGGGACCAGCGCTCAGCCCGGGTCGCCGGGCCGGAAGCTGACCCGCACCCTGTTCCGCTCGGTCGCGCCGGCCGACCAGTCCGCGTCGGGGCCGCTCCAGGCCAGCGACCACGCCCGGGCCTCGCGTGGGATCAGTTGCACCGCGCGCAGCCGGGCCCCGTACGGGGCGTCCCAGGTGGCCTCCCACTCCGCTCCCCGGCCGGCGACCGTCTCCAGCCGGATCCTGGCGTACCCGGGCAGGGCGCCCGCGTCCAGCGCGCGCCACTCGTTCGACCGTAGTCGGGTCAGTGCGGCGGCGGCGGGATCGCCCGCCGGGGCGACGGTCAGCACCCGCCGGGCCGTCGGGTCCTGGAAGCACACCGCGACCCCCTGCCGGTAGTGCCGCCAGCCGGGCGGCACGGCGAGCCGGAACCCGGCCGGGTCGGCGTACCAGCGCCAACCGACCGGCAGCCGGAGCCGCTCGCCCCGGGCGGGGGAGACGGTGGGGGCGGGTTTGCCGGCGGGGTAGGGCCGCAGGCAGGGGAAGGGCGGGGGCGGTACGCCTCCGTCGGGCGGCGGCCCCGCCCAGGGCTCGGCTCCCGGTCGCCCGGCCCCGATCCCCGGCGGCGCCCCCCGCTCGTGCTCGCGTTGCCCGAGCGCGATCGCGGTGGAGACCGCGGCGAGCGCGGCGAACGCCCCGGCCGCCACGGCCAACGGCCAGCGCCGGCCACCCGATCCGGCCGCATCGGTGCCTGGGCCGGCGGTGCCCCGGCCAGCGGCGCCGGGGGTGCCGCTGGCCCAGGTGGCGAAGGTGTCGGGGCCCCCGCCGGCGGACGCCGGGCCGGCGGGGCCGGACGGTCCGGGGACGCTGTCCGGGTCGAGGAGGTCCGGTGGCAGCACCGCGGCCGGCGCGGCGAGGGCCAGGGGGCACGGCTGCCCGATCCCGGTGGCGGCCGAGGCCAGCCGCCGCCGCGTCTCGTCGTGGCCGGTGCGGTCGCGCGGCTCGCGGCGCAGCAGGCCGGCCAGGACCGGGCGCAGCGGGCCGGCGTGCGGCGCCGCGTCGGGCGGCCGGGTGGCCAGGGCGCTCAGCGTCGCCATCGCGGTGCTGCGGGCGTACGGGGACCGGCCCTCGACGGCCGAGTGCAGGGTCGCCCCGAGCGACCACAGATCCGCCTCCACGCTGGAGCGCCCCTCGGCGGCCCGCTCCGGGGCGACGAACTGCGGCGAGCCGAGCACCAGGCCCGGCCGGGTCATCGCCCCGTCCCCGCCGTCGAACACGGCCAGCCCGAAGTCGGTGAGCATGACCCGCCCGTCGTGGGCGATCAGCACGTTGGCCGGCTTCACGTCGCGGTGCAGCACCCCGGCGTGGTGCGCGGCGCGCAGCGCGGCCAGCAGCGCCAGCCCGATCACCGCGGCCTGCCGGGGCGACACCGGCCCGGAACTGTCCAGCACGTTCTGCAACGACCGGGACGGGACGTACTCCATGATCAACCACGGGTCGTCGCCCACCGACACCACGTCGTAGACCCGGACCACGTTGGGGTGGTTCAGCCGGGCCGCCGTCCGGCCCTCCCGCAGGGTGCGCAGGCGCAGCTCGTCGCGCTCGTCGTCGGACAACCAGGCCGGCGGGACGACCTGCTTGACCGCGACGTCGCGGTGCAGCACGTCGTCTCTCGCCCGCCACACCCGGCCCATCCCGCCGCGACCCACGAGGTCGAGCAGGAGGTACCGGCCGGCGATCACTACCTGCTGCACCGTTCTCCTCCGCTGGCCGCGACGTACACCATAGCCAGCGGATCGGCGTCGACCTATCGGACGACAGGCCGGGAAACGGTCAGCAGGCCGCGGGCCCGGCCGTCAGCAGGTTCCCCTCCGGGATGACGATCCGGGCCCGCCCGGCGGCCAGCCGGCTCGCCGCCCGCCGGGCCTGGAACGTGTCGTGCTCGCGGCGGGCCGCGGCGTAGCTGCTCGCGGTGTGGGCGGCGATGGTCGCCCAGCCGTACCGCTCGCTGACCATGGTGCGGGCCCGGCGGGCCACCCGGCGGGCGAAGACCTCGTCGCCGGAGGAGCCGGTCGACCGCGCCGGCGGGCGCGTCCGGGTCGCTGTGCGGGCAGGGCCGTCGCCGGCGATCACCACCCGCAGCCCGGATGCCGACGACGCGCCCTGGATCGGGGACCAATCCGGCCCCCGGCCGGATAACCAGCGGAGACGTCACCGTTGCCGGGATGCAGAGCGCTACCGGCGGACCCGCCGGGCGCGCAGCACCTCGGCCACCGACCACGCCTGGAACGGGCAGCCGGTCGCGCCGTGCGGCGCCGCCCCGTCGGCGGTCTCGCTGACCGAACCCAGCCCGTACTCGGTCAGGTGTGCGTCGACGCCCACGAACAACCCGTCGACGTCGAGCTTCGCCCGCCGGGCGGCGTCCACGTACGGCCCGAGCAGCCACGGCCACACCGTGCCCTGGTGGTAGCCGCCGTCCCGCTCGGCCGGGCCGCCCCGGTGCCGGCCGACGTAGCCGGGGCAGTCGGGGGAGAGGCTGCGCGGCCCGAGCGGGGTGAGCAGCCCGGCGGCCACCCGGCGCAGGGTCGACTCGTCCGGCTCCAGCGGCGCGTACGGCAGCGACCAGGCCAGCAACTGGTTCGGTCGCAGCAGGTCGTCGTCGTGCAGCGGCGCCCCACCCAGCGGGTACGCGGGCGCGGGCGCGTCCACCACGTCGTGCAGCCAGCCGGCCGGCGAGGGGAAGCGGGCGGCGAACGAGGCGGTGGCCCGGGCGTGCAGCCGCCACAGCCCGTCGGCGTCGGCGCCGGCCAGCTCGGTCAGCTCGGCCAGCCCCGCGAGGCCGTTGACCCACAGCGCGTTGACCTCCACCGGCTTGCCGGTGCGCGGGGTGACCGGCACCCCGTACACCCGGGCGTCCATCCAGGTCAGCGCCGTGTCCGGGGTGCCGCCCTGGGTGATCAGCCCGTCGGCCGGGTCGACGGCGATGCCGTACCGGGTGCCGGCCAGGTGCGCGTCGACCACCCCGCGCAGCGCGGGCAGCAGCTCGTCGCCGAGGTCGGTGTCGCCGGTGACGGTGACGTGCCGGCTCACCGCGTGCAGGAACCACAGCGTCGCGTCGACCGTGTTGTACTCCACCCGCCCGGTGTCGGCGGTGTTGGCGAGCATCCCCTCCGACAGGGTCGCCGCGTACGCCCGCAGCAGCTCCCGCCCCTCGTCGGCCCGGTCGGTGCTCAGGAAGAGCCCCTCGTAGGAGGTCATCGTGTCCCGCGACCAGGCGCCGAACCAGGGGTAGCCGGCGACCACGTCGGGGCCGGCGGCGGTGCGCACCACGAACGCGTCGGCGGCCAGCGCGAGGGTGGCCTCGACCGCGTCGGCGGGCGCGGCCCGCGCCACCACCCGCCGGTTGCGCCGCCGGGCCGCCGCGACGATCTCCTCCGCCGGGGGCGGTTCGGCGGCCAGGTCGCCGGCCCAGGCCAGTACCGACACCGTGTCGCCGGGGCGCTCCAGGGCACCGGAGAACCGGCCGGCGTGCCACACGTCCTCGTCCGGGTGTAGGCCCCGGGTCTCCTCCTCGCGGTGGTGCACCCCGACCCACCACTGGCCCTCCGGGGCCCAGCCCGGCCCGGCGAGCCGGAACGCGTCCTCCACCACGGCGCCGCCGTCCACCGGCTCGACCCGGGGCGCCGGGCCGTCCGCGCGCCGCTCGCCGTGCGCGTCCCGCCAGGTGCAGGCCGCCGACAGGTCCAGCCGGACCGGACCGCCGGCGACCAGCCGGTGCACCACGGCCACGCACGAGCGCCCGTACGCCATGGCCAGTTCGCGCTCGATCACCACATCGCCGACGCGCCACCGCCAGCGGGGCAGGCCGTCGGTCAGGTCGAAGCGTTCCAGCAGCTCGAAGCCGCGCGGGTCGACGTCGCCGGAGGACCACTCGTGCGCGCCGAGGCGCAGCCGCGCCCCGGAGGGGAGGGTGACCGTCGGGTCCAGGCTGACCAGTCCCATCCGTCGGGACGCCGGTGTCTGGCCGGCTATCACCAGCAGCCCGTGGTAGCGCCGGGTGCGCAGCCCGCTCACGGTGCCCATCGCGTACCCGCCCAGGCCGTCCGGGACCAGCCACTCCCTGGTGGCCCCGCCGGTCAGCTCCCCGCACACCTGGGGGCCGAAACGAATGTCGATCAACTTTCCTCCACCAGCCGCGAGGTGTAACACGCCACGACGAGAATGGCCGCTGTGGTGAAGTACCCCGGCGGCGTCGAAGATAGGCACGTGATCACCGACGTGCCCCCCGCAACCGCGTCCGCAGCCGACGCTGAACGGCTCCGGCTGGCCCAGGCCGACTCGGGGGAGCAGGACTGGCGCGCATGGGGTCCCTATCTGTCCGAGCGGGCGTGGGGGACGGTACGGGAGGACTACAGCGAGCACGGTACGGCGTGGGACTACTTCCCCCACGACCACGCGCGGTCCAGAGCCTACCGGTGGAACGAGGACGGCATGGCGGGCGTCTGCGACGACCGGCAGACGTTCTGCTTCGCGCTCGCCCTGTGGAACGGCCGGGACCCGATCCTCAAGGAGCGGATGTTCGGCCTCGGCGGGGACGGCGGCAACCACGGCGAGGACGTCAAGGACTACTGGTGGTATCTGGACTCCACGCCCACCCACTCCTGGATGCGCTGGCGCTACCACTACCCCCAGGCCGCCTTCCCGTACGACGAGCTGGTCGCCGTCAACGCCCTGCGCGGTCGTGACGACACGGAGTACGAGCTGGTCGACACCGGCGTCTTCGACGACGACCGGTACTGGGCGGTGAGCGTCGACTACGCCAAGGCGTCCCCGACCGACATGTGCGTCGTGGTGACCGTCGCCAACCGGGGGGACACCGACGAGCGGCTGCACGTGCTGCCGTCGCTGTGGTTCCGCAACACCTGGGCGTGGGGACTGCCCGGCGGGGACCGGGTGCCCCGGATCGTCGGCTCCGCCGCCGGCTCCGGCTCCGCCGCCCGGCTGGTGGGCGAGCACTGGGTGCTCGGCCAGATCCTCCTGGAGGGCGACGGCGACCCGGTCCCGCTGCTGTGCGACAACGACACCAACGCCGAGCGGCTGTGGGGGTTGCCCGGCCGCTCGGCGTACCCGAAGGACGGGATCAACGACCACGTGGTCGACGGCGCGCCGACGGTCAACCCGGACCGGGTCGGCACCAAGGGCGCGCTGCACTACGTGTTCGACGTGCCGGCCGGCGGGCAGCGTCAGATCCGGCTGCGGCTGACCCGCACCGCCCCGCCGCCCGGCGACACGACGCCGCCCCGGGCCGACCTCGGGGACGGCTTCGACGCGGTGGTGTGGGCCCGGCGGGCCGAGGCGAACCGGTTCTTCGACAGTGTCGTCCCGGCCGCCGCCACCGCCGACGAGGCCCTCGTGGCCCGGCAGGCCATCGCCGGGCTGATGTGGGGCAAGCAGTTCTACCACTTCGACGTCAAGCGGTGGCTGGAGGGCGACCCCGGCTCGTCGCCCCCGCCGGCCGGCCGCCGGCACGGGCGCAACAGCCACTGGTGGCACATGACCAGCTTCGACGTGATCTCCATGCCGGATCCGTGGGAGTACCCCTGGTACGCGGCCTGGGACCTGGCCTTCCACTGCGTCAGCATCGCCCGGGTCGACCCGGGCTTCGCCAAGTCGCAGGTCCTGCTCCTGCTCCGCGAGTGGTACCTGCACCCCAACGGGCAGATCCCCGCGTACGAGTGGGCGTTCGGCGACGTGAACCCGCCGGTGCACGCCTGGGCCGCGCTGAAGGTCTTCGAGATCGACGGCTCCCGCGACCACGAGTTCCTGGCCCGGGTGATGCACAAGCTGCTGCTCAACTTCACCTGGTGGGTCAACCGCAAGGACACCGGCGGCAACAACGTCTTCGAGGGCGGCTTCCTCGGGCTCGACAACGTCGGCCCGTTCGACCGCTCGGCGGCGTTGCCGGTGGCCGGGGTGCTGGAGCAGTCCGACGGCACCGGCTGGATGGGCATGTACGCGCTCAACCTGCTCGACATCGCCGTCGTCCTGGCCGAGCACGACCGCACCTGGGCCGACACCGCCACCAAGTTCTTCGAACACTTCGCCTACATCGCCGCCGCCGCGTACGAGCAGGGGCTGTGGGACGACGAGGACGCGTTCTTCTACGACGTGCTGCGGCTGGCCGACGGCAGCCAGGTGCCGCTGAAGGTGCGCTCGGTGGTCGGGCTGCTGCCGCTGGCCGCCACCACCCGGCTCACCGCGCGGACCCTGCGCCGGCTGCCCGAGCTGGGGGCCCGGCTGCGCTGGTTCCTCACCAACCGCCCCGAGTACGCCGACGTGATCGGCACCCGCCGGATCGGCCCGGACGGCAGCCAGCAGCGGCTGCTGTCCATGGTCGGCCCCGAGCAGGTGGTCCGGCTGTTGGCCCGGATGCTGGACCCCGACGAGTTCCTCTCCGAGTACGGCCTGCGCACGCTCAGCCGCGCCCACCTGGACAAGCCGTTCACCGTCACCCTCGGCGGGCAGGAGTTCAGCGTCGGCTACGAGCCGGCCGAGTCGACCAGCGGCCTGTTCGGCGGCAACTCCAACTGGCGCGGCCCGATCTGGATGCCGACCAACTTCCTGCTGATCAGCGCGCTGCGCGACTACGCCGCGTTCTTCGGCGACGACCTCCAGGTGGAGTACCCGACCAGGTCGGGGGTGAAGCGCACCCTCGACGAGATCGCCGACGACCTCTCCGCCCGGCTGATCGCGCTGTTCACCCGGGACGGCTGGGGCCGGCGGCCGATCTACGGGGCCGCCCAGCTCTTCCAGACCCACCCGGACTGGCGGGACCTGATCTGCTTCCCCGAGTACTTCCACGGCGACAACGGCGCGGGCCTGGGCGCGTGGCACCAGACCGGCTGGACGGCGCTGGTCGCCGACCTGATCCTCACCCTGCGCCGCTGACCCGCCGGCCCCCGTCCAGGCGCCGGCAGTACGGTGTCCCGGGCCGTGCGGAAGGGAAGAGCGATGGAACACGCCACCGGGCAGCGCCGGGACGCGCAGGTGCTGGTCTTCGACGCCGACGACACGCTGTGGGAGAACAACGTGCTGTTCGAGCGGGTGATCCACGACTACCTCGACTGGCTGGACCACCCCACGCTCGACCGGGTCGAGATCCGGAAGGTGCTCGACGACGTGGAGCGGGCCAACGCCGCCGTCCACGGGTACGGCAGCAAGGTCTTCCTGCGCAGCCTGGGTGAGTGCCTGGAGCGGCTGCGCGAGCGCCCCACCACGGACGCCGAGCGCCGGGAGATCGACCTGCTGGCCGAGGCGCTCGTCGCGCACCGGGTCGAGCTGATGCCCGGGGTCGCCGAGACGCTCGACGCGCTGGCCGGGCGGCACCGGCTGCTGCTGCTCACCAAGGGTGACCTGGCGGAGCAGCAGCGCAAGCTGGACGCGTCCGGGCTGCTGCACCACTTCCACGCCGCGCACATCGTGCGGGAGAAGGACGCCGAGACCTACCGGTGGCTGGTCGGAGAGCACGACATCGATCCGGCCGACGCCTGGATGATCGGCAATTCCCCGAGGTCGGACATCCTGCCGGCGCGGGCGGCCGGGATGCGGGCGGTGTTCATCCCCAACGAGAACACCTGGGTGCTGGAGCACGACGACCTGGACCCGACGGACACCGGGGTGCTCCGGCTGGCCACCTTCCCGGACCTGCTCCGGCACTTCTGAGCCAGCCGTCCGGTCCTTGCGAACTCCCCCGGACGGACCCGCTCCCGGTGGGAACAGCGCCGGGGGCGCTGACCGTGTTACGGGGACATGCCGGTTTTCAGCCTTGACATCAATCACCCCGCCGGGCAGCGGGAGAACCTTGTCCGACCTGCGGCGACGGGCCTAACCTGGGCCGGCGCTCGCGGCTCTTCGGGGTGAATCACGAGCGCGCCGAAGTCCGGCGGTGGGGCACCGTGGAGCTGAGTGCGAGCGGGCTGGCCCGTCGCGTTGAGCCGCGCGTGGGCGGCGTGCCGCGCCCACGCGCTCCTCGCGGCGGATTCCGCTGCCATGCCGGACGGCTGGTGGGTCAGGGCCGGGGAGTTGCGGACCCGGTCCTGACCCGTGCCGGCCCGTCGGGCCGACGCCACCGGTCCCGGGCAGGCCGGCGCCCGCGACCGCGGGTCAGGAGATCTCGCCCCGGACGATCGCCACCGCGACCCGGCAGAACTCGTCCATGTCCGGCTGGAAGCCGGCGGCGATGTCCGGGTGCAGCCCGGACCTCGTCTCGTCCAGCAGCCGCTGGCAGACCTGCTCGACCGGTTCGCCCGCGTAGCTGGCCCGGATCCGCTCGGTGGCCGCCTGTAGAGCCGAGGTCAGCTGATCCTCCAGCGGACCCCGCAGCTTCTGCTGCACGGGGTCGAGCCCGCTCGGGTCGAGCGTGACATGTGGCTCCGACATCGGCGCTCCCTTCGTCGGCGTCCGCGGTACCCCACCGTGGACGTCGGTCAAACCCTGGCCGGCAGGGCGGCCACCCGTACCTGGTAGGAGAACTCCTCCGCCGGCTCCTCCAGGTACGACAGCCGGCGGATCTGCCGGTCGTCGGTGTAGAGGGCGACGTCGGCGAGGACCCCGAGGTGGGTCAGGCCGATCGTCGCGACCCGCTTCTTGTCCTGCAGCACCGCGCAGATCCCGCCGAGCAGGGTGCTGGCGTCGGAGGTGCGGTGCCCCGGCGGACAGCGCAGGGTCACCTCCACCTCCACCGACCCGTCCAGCGGGGTCCAGCCGGTGCGCTGGGCCGCCGAGCAGGCCGCCAGGAGCAGGGTCCGGACCCTCGCCGCCTGCCGGTGCCCGGCGGCGAAGATGGACAGGGCTTCGGTCTTCACCGGTGGCAGGCCGCTCACCTCGAACGTCAGGGCGAGAGCGCGGGTGTCCTGCACGACGGCACCTCCTCGTCGTCAACGATCCTGCCCAACCGGTGGACCGGCGGCGGGGGTTCGCTCGATTACCCACCGATCGGGCAGGCAGCGTCCGGCCGGAGGCGTATCGACTTCGACGGCGACGCGCTGGCAGCGGAGTGGGGGAACGCCAGGGAAACGCTAGTCGAACCGGCGGACGCTGGGTAGCATCGCCGGTCACGTGTCGGCGCGCCGGGGCGACGGACCGGCGCTCAGGACCTCGGGCGCGGCGCGAAGGCGCAGAACTCGTTGCCCTCCGGGTCGGCCAGCACCCACCAGCTCACCTCCACGTCCGGCTCGCGGACCAGCCGGGCTCCGGCCGCCAGCAGCTCCGTGGCGGCGGCGTCGCCCTCAGGTTTCGCGGCTGCGCAGGTCGGGCAGTGTTCCGGGCACGAAGCGCGCCCGGGACGGGGCCGGTGGTGGCCCGCTCCGGACCGTTCCGCCGTGCGCCGGGGCACGGGCGAGCTTCCCCGGCCGTTCGCCGAAGAGAGGGGGAGGGCGATGACAGATCCGGCCCGACGTCGGCGCCGACCGGTGGCCCGGCTGGCGGCGGCCACCGCGGCGCTCACGCTGGTCGCGCCGCTGGCCGCGTGCGGCTCCGGCGACGACGGCGGCACGCCCACCATCAACCTGTACTACCCGCCCGAGCAGAACCTGCAGAAGGTGGTCGACGACTGCAACGCCCAGGCCCGGGGGCGCTACGAGATCGCGTACCGGGTGCTGCCGCGACAGGCCGACGACCAGCGGGTGCAGCTCGTCCGCCGGCTCGCCGCCGGGGACACCGGGATGGACGTGCTGGGCCTCGACGTCACCTGGACGCAGGAGTTCGCCAGCGCCGACTGGATCCGGGAGTGGACCGGGCAGGACAGGGCCGAGGTGGAGCAGGGCACCCTCGCCGGGCCGCTCGACACCGCCCGTTACCGGGACAGGCTGTACGGCGCGCCGAAGAACACCAACGTACAGCTCCTCTGGTACCGCACCGACCTGGTGCGGCAGCCGCCGAAGACCTGGGACGAGATGATCAGCGCCGCCCAGGACCTGAAGGCCCAGGGCAAGCCGTACCAGGTGCTCACCATGGGGGCGCAGTACGAGGGCCTGGTCGTCCTCTACAACACCCTGGCCGAGAGCGCCGGCGGGCAGATCCTCAGCGACGACGGCAAGAGGGCCGTGATGGACGCCGGCACCGTCAAGGCGCTGGACCAGCTCCAGCGGTTCGCCGCCTCCGGCGTGACCTCCCCGTCGTTCAGCAACGCCACGGAGGACCCGGTCCGGCTGGAGTTCCAGTCCGGCGACGGCGCGTTCCAGGTCAACTGGCCCTTCGTCTATCCGGCGTTGCAGGAGGCCGACCCGGAGCTGGCGAAGAAGGTGAAGTGGGCCCGGGTGCCGGGGATCGACGCCGACACCCCGAGCAAGGTCACCATCGGCGGGGTGAACCTGGCCGTCAGCGCGTACTCGAAGCACCCGACGGAGTCCTTCGAGGCGGCCCGGTGCGTCCGCAACGCCGCGAACCAGAAGTTCTCCGCGGTCAACGACGGCGTGCCGCCGACCATCGAGCGGGTCTACGACGACCCGGAGATGGACGAGGCGTACCCGATGAAGGAGACCATCCTGGAGGAGCTGAAGGAGCCGGGGACGCGTCCGCTGACCCCCGCGTACCAGAGCATCTCCACCGTGATGTCGGCGATCCTGTCGCCGCCGTCGGCGATCAGGCCGGAGCGGACGGCCGACGAGCTGCGTGACGCCATCGCCGATGCGCTGGAGTCGAAGGGGGTGCTGCCGTGAGCGTCGACGCTTCCGCGCCCGGGGCGCGGGCCGCGGCCGACGGGACCGGCCGGCGGCCGGAGGTGCCCGCCCAGCGGGCCGGCCGCCGGGGCAGGGCACCGCTGAGCGAGAACAAGAAGGCCGAACGCAGGCTCGGCTGGCTGCTCTGCGCCCCCGCCGCGCTGGTCATGGTGCTGGTCACGGCGTACCCGATCGGCTATTCGGTCTGGCTGTCGTTGCAGCGCTTCGACCTGCGCTTCCCCGACCAGCGCGAGTTCGTCGGGCTGGAGAACTACGTGACCGTGCTGACCAACGAGTTCTGGTGGACGGCGTTCGGCGTGACCGCGCTGATCACGGTGGTCACCGTGGCGGTCGAGCTGGTGCTCGGCATGGGCCTGGCGCTGATCATGCACCGGACCCTGGTCGGCCGGGGCATCGTCCGCACGGCGGCGCTGATCCCGTACGGGATCGTCACGGTCGTAGCCGCGTTCTCCTGGCGGTACGCCTGGACGCCGGGCACCGGCTACCTGGCGAACCTGTTCGGCGACGGCGCGCCGCTGACCGAGCGGGCCAGCTCGCTGGCGATCGTCATGCTCGCGGAGATCTGGAAGACCACGCCGTTCATGGCGCTGCTGCTGATGGCCGGCCTGGCGCTGGTGCCGGAGGACCTGCTGAAGGCGGCCTCCACCGACGGCGCGACCGGGTGGCAGCGGTTCACCAAGGTGATGCTGCCGGTGATGAAGCCGGCGATCCTGGTCGCCCTGCTGTTCCGCACGCTGGACGCGTTCCGGGTCTTCGACAACATCTTCGTGCTGACCGCCGGCGGCAACGAGACCTCGTCGGTGTCGATGCTCGCCTACAACAACCTGATCCGGGGGCTGAACCTCGGCATCGGGTCCACGATGTCGGTGTTGATCTTCCTCACCGTGGCGGTCATCGCGTTCGTCTTCGTGAAGCTGTTCGGCACCGCTGCTCCGGGCAGTGACGACTCGGAGAGGCGCTGACATGGCCGAGACCACCACGCGGGCGAAGCTGCGCTGGGGCCTGCTGGACGTCATCGTCGTCGTCTTCGCGCTGGTCCCGGTGCTCTGGATCGCCTCGCTGTCGTTCAAGACCCCGGGCACCCTCACCGACGGCAGGTTCTGGCCCCGGGAGTGGACGCTGGACAACTACCGGACGATCTTCGAGACGGACCAGTTCGTCCGGGCCCTGGCCAACTCGATCGGCATCGCCCTGATCGCCACCGCGATCGCGGTGGTGCTCGGCGCGATGGCCGCGTACGCGATCTCCCGGCTGGACTTCCCCGGCAAGAAGCTGCTCGTCGGTGTCTCCCTGCTGATCGCGATGTTCCCGCAGGTGTCGCTGGTGTCGCCGCTGTTCGAGATCGAGCGGCAGCTCGGGCTGTTCGACACCTGGCCGGGGCTGATCCTGCCCTACATCACCTTCGCGCTGCCGCTGGCGATCTACACGCTGTCGGCGTTCTTCAAGCAGATCCCGTGGGACCTGGAGAAGGCGGCGAAGATGGACGGCGCGACGCAGGGCCAGGCGTTCCGGCGGGTCATCGCCCCGCTGGCCGCGCCGGGGCTGTTCACCACGGCGATCCTGGTCTTCATCTTCTGCTGGAACGACTTCCTGTTCGCCATCACGCTCACCTCCACCGAACGGGCCCGCACGGTGCCGGTGGCGCTGTCGTTCTTCACCGGCGAGTCGCAGTTCGAGGATCCCACCGGGGCGATCTGCGCCGCCGCCGTGGTGATCACCGTTCCGATCATCCTGTTCGTGCTCTTCTTCCAGCGCCGCATCGTCTCCGGCCTGACCTCCGGCGCAGTCAAGGGATAGGTGGTGTAGTCATGGCTGACATCGTGCTGGACAAGGTGGGCAAGCGGTTCCCGGACGGGACCGTCGCGGTGCGCGACGTGGACCTGGAGATCGCCGACGGCGAGTTCGTCATCCTGGTTGGCCCGTCCGGCTGCGGGAAGTCCACCACCCTCAACATGATCGCCGGGCTGGAGGACATCAGCTCCGGTGAGCTGCGCATCGGCGGCCAGCGGGTCAACGACAAGGCCCCCCGGGACCGGGACATCGCGATGGTGTTCCAGTCGTACGCGCTCTACCCGAACATGACCGTCCGGGAGAACATGGCGTTCCCGCTGCGGCTGGCCAAGCTCGACAAGGAGACGATCAACTCCAAGGTCGAGGAGGCGGCCAAGGTGCTGGAGCTGACCCCGTTGCTGGACCGTAGGCCCGCCAACCTCTCCGGCGGCCAGCGGCAGCGGGTGGCGATGGGCCGGGCGATCGTCCGCCAGCCCAAGGCGTTCCTGATGGATGAGCCGCTGTCGAATCTGGACGCGAAGCTGCGGGTGCAGATGCGCACGGTGGTGTCCCGGCTCCAGAAGCAGCTCGGCACCACCACTGTCTACGTCACCCACGACCAGACCGAGGCGATGACCCTCGGCGACCGGGTGGTGATCATGCGGGGCGGCGCGGTGCAGCAGGTCGGGCCGCCGCAGGAGTTGTACGACCACCCGCGCAATCTGTTCGTCGCGGGCTTCATCGGCTCCCCGTCGATGAACTTCCTGCACGCCGCCGTGCAGGACGGAAAGCTGCGCACGGCGGTCGGCGACGTGCCGATCGGCGACCGGATCCGCCGCGGGCTGGAGGCCGGCGACGCCCCGCGCGAGCTGATCCTCGGCATCCGCCCCGAGCACTTCGAGGACGCCGAGCTGGTCGACGACGACACCCGCCGCCGGGGGCTGGAGTTCGAGGCACCGGTGGACATCGTCGAGTCGATGGGCTCCGACAAGTACGTCTACTTCACGGTCGAGGGGGAGCGGGCCAGCGCCGCCGAGCTGGAGGAGCTGGCGGCCGACGCCGGGGCCGACTTCAGCGGCGGCGGCGCCGGCCTGGTCACCCGGCTGTCGGCCGAGTCCGCCGTACGCGAGGGGGAGAGCCGGCGGGTCTGGTTCAACCTGGAGAAGATCCACCTGTTCGACCCGTCGACGGGCCGGAACCTGACCCTGCACGAGGGGCGGTCGTCCGGCGCGTTGGCCGACTGACCGTGCTGGCTCGGGCCCGCCCCGGTCGCCCGACGGCGGGCACCGGGGCGGGCCGCGGCACCCCGGCCGCTCTTGATCGACTCCAGGTCACTGACCTGGCGGGTTCGGGTCGCCGGGACAGCGCGTCGTCAGTGAACTCGAGTCGATCAAGAGAGCGATCATGGAGTGCGGGCGGCCCACTCGACGGCGAGCGGGAGCCCGACGAACGTCGCGTACGCCTCCAGGGCCACCCCCACCCTCGCCCGGCTGTCGGCGTCGACGTCGGCCAGTGGGCGAACCGCCACCTTCACCCGGGTCCTGCCCAGCGTCCGCTTCCAGGTGCCGACCACCCGCCCGCCGCACACCACCGTCGACTGGAACACCCCGTTGCCACCGGGGATGATCGCCTGCTTGTGCGCCTCGTCGAGCATCAGCGACCGGTCCTTGTAGCCCAGCAGGTACTCGTCGAAGCCGGGCAGCGCGTGCACGTCGTCGACCGGGGACCGGGGCGCGTCGAGTAGGGCCGGGTCGACCACCGCCTCCACCCCGTCCACCGACACGGTGGTCAGCGCCGCCCCGGCGGCGGCGATGCCCCGCTTGGCGTCGGCGGCGGTCAGGCCCGTCCAGCCGGCGAAGTCCTGCCGGGTGGTCGGGCCGTGGCTGCGGAAGTAGCGCAGCGCCAGGATGCCGAGCGCCTCGTCGCGGTCGGGGCGGTGCGGGTCCGGCACCCACTCGTCGAGCAGCGCGAACGTCTGTTCGGTGCCGATGTGCGGGGCGATGCAGGTGACGCCACGCTGGGCCGCGTACCAGAGCAGGTGGTAGCCGCGCTGGCCGGTGGTTTCGATGCCGGCCGCGTTGAGCGTGCCCAGGCATTCCGCCCGGGTCATCCGGAGGCCGCCGGCCAGCGCCTCGCCGAGCACGTCGGCGGCCCGGTCGGCCTCGGCCTCGGTGAGCCCGAGGAACGCCCGCCGCCGCTCCGCCCCGGCCAGGGCCCGCACGCCGGTCACCTCCAGCAGCCAGCGGGCGTCCCGGGACGGCACGAGGTGCACGGTGCCGCGCATCGGCCAGGTGCGCAGCGCCTCCCGGCGCTCCAGCGCCTGGTGCACGTCGGCCTGCGTCCAGCCGGGCAGCCGCAGCCCGAGCGACCACAGGCCGCTCGCCACGTCCTGCGCCTGCATCGCGCCGAACCACTCGACCACCCCGGTCACGTCGGTGGGCCGGGCGGTGGGGTGTGGGCGCAGCAGCAGGCTGGTCATCCGCAGCGCGAGCGCCTCCGGGCCGGTCAGCCGCGCCGACCCGGCCGGTGCCGCCGATGTCCGTCTCCCCGCGTCGCTCGTTGCCACTGGTCAGCCGCCTTTCATCCGGTCGACGGCCAGCATAGGACCGGGCACCGACAGCGGCCGGGCCCGTGCGTCGGCGGGCGGACCACCGAGGTCCGCCCGCCCGAGGGCTGCGCCGGTCGTCGCGTCAGCGGCGGCGACGGGCCCGTTCCGGTACGTCCGCGTCGACCTGTTCGCGGCGCACCCGATCGTCGACGGGCCGGTCCTCGACCACCTCGTCCTTGGCCAGGCGTACCCGCTCGACGGGAACCTGCTCCTTGCTGGTCACGGGGTGCTCGGCGCGCAGCGGGATCTCCCGCTGCTCGTCGCCGATCCCGGCCCGCGCCCGGCGGTCGCCCGGGGCGATCGGCTCGCGTTCGATCCGCACCTCGTCGTGCTCCACGGGGACGGTGGTGTGCACGTCCTCGGTGACGACGTGTTTGCGCAGCCTGGCGGTTCCGGCCGGCTCGCTCTCGGTGCCGACCAGCAGCCGCTCCTCGGAGCGGGTCACCTCCGGCCCCTCCGGGCGTTGGCCCGGCTGCTGGAGCTGGTAGTGCGCGTAGAGCTGGCTGAGTTGCTGCGCGTTCAGCGGCTCGTCGGTGCCGGTCTCGACGCTGGGCGCCCCGCGCACCGTCGCCTTGTCGTACGGCAGGGTCACGTTGTTCTGCCGCACCTGGGCCGACTGGAGCGGGGCCATCGACTCCTGGCGGCCCGTCGTGCCGGTCTGGACGCTGACCCAGGTCGCCTCGCCGGCGGCGTCGGCCCACACCTGGCCCACGCTGCCGATCTTCGCACCCGAGCGGTCCTGGACGTCCTGCCCGTACAGCGAGCGGACCTGCTGTTCGGTCAGTCGCATGGTTCGTCCTTCCTCTCGTGGGTCACGACGTGCCTACCCGAGCGGCGGGGGCGCATTCGCCGCGACGGTCGTGAACAGGAGCAGGGCCGGGCGGCCTCGGCCGGGTGCCGGCTAGGGTGGGCTCGCGCTCCGTCAGGTCACCGGGATCCGGTATGTCACCCCACCGCGCTGGCGTCCCGGGTGCTGTGGTTCGACGGGTCGACGGTCAGCCGGCGGCGGAGCTGGACCAGCTGCTGGGTGCCCTGGTCCGCTGAGCGCGCTGCGTGCGGGGTGCCCCTGATCGCGCTACGCCGGCCCGCCGCCGGCGGAGCGCGATCCCCCGTTCAGGTCGCCCGGCGCGTGGCCCCAGGCCACCGGCGCCGGTCCGCTCAGGATGGCGCTTACCCGCCCCGCCGGGGCCCGCCGACCGTGGAACTTGCGCAAATCTTGAGCAGTCACCCCTGGCGCGGCTGCGGGACGCGCACCGGAACCATCCCCGCCTCGGTGGCGGCCCGAATGCCCAGGTCGGCGTCCTCGAAGACCAGGCAGGACCGCGGGGGTACGCCGAGCAGCCGGGCGGCGAGCAGGAACGTCTCCCGGGTCGGGCTTGGGTCGCGCGTAGTCCCCGGCGCAGACCAGCACGTCGAACCGGTCGAGGAGGCCGAGCGCGGACAGCGAGGCGGTGACGGACTCGCGGGTGCTGCCGGAGACCACGGCGAACGGGACCCGTCCGTGGGCGTCGTCGATGTGCCGCAGCACCCCGGGCACGCCGGCCGCCGTCGGCAGGAGTTGCTGGTACAGGGCCTCCCGGCGGGCGGCGACGGCCGCCACCGGCATGGTCAGGTCGTGTCGGGCGTTGAGGTCGGCGACGATGTCGGCCACCGGCCGGCCCGCCCAGGCGTAGAAGAGGTCCGGTCAGAGCCCGCGGTGCATGACGAGCAGGTCGACGTACCCCTGGCTCGGGTGCCGGAAGCCCTCGGGGATCCGGCCGACCACCGTGAAGCCGAGGGACCGCCACAGTGCCACCGCCCGTTCGTTGCTGGCCACCACCGCGTTGAACTGCATCGCCCGGTAGCCCTCGGCCCGGGCCAGGTCCAGCACGTGCGCGCCCAGCGCCCGGCCCACCCCGCGCCCGGCGGCGGCCGGGGAGACCATGAAGCTGGCGTTGGCCACGTGGTCGCCGGGGCCGAGCTGGTTGGGGGCCAGCTTCGCCGTCCCGAGCACCGTCCCGGTGTCGTCGACGGCGACGACCACGCGGGCGGGCGGGCCGGGCAGCCACCGCCGCCGGCCGGTCGACTCGTCGATGTCCCGGGGCCAGGTGTACGTCTCACCGGCGGCCACGATCCGGCGCAGGAACGGCCATATTCCGGGCCAGTCTGCGGCGCTGGCCTCCCTGATCACCATGCGTCGAGAATGCCAGCGCGCGGCCGGGCGGCGGCACCGACCCGGCGTTTGACGCCGCAAGTAACGGGTAGTCGTCGGAGCTGACCCGAACCGAGGAGGATCTGATGGACGGCCAGACCAAGGTCGCGGTGATCTACTACAGCGCGACCGGCATCACGTACCAGATGGCGCAGGCGGCTGCGGATGCCGCCGGTGAGGCCGGAGCCGAGGTCCGCCTGCGCAAGGTGCGTGAGCTGGCGCCGGACGAGGCGATCCGCTCCAACTCGGGGTGGCAGGCGCACCGCCTGGAGACCCAGGAGGTCGAGGAGGCCGAGCCGGACGACCTGTCCTGGGCCGATGTGGTGATCTTCGGTTCACCGACCCGGTACGGCATGGTCGCCGCGCAGCTCAAGCAGTTCATCGACACCACCGGCCCGCTGTGGGCGCAGGGCACGCTGGCGAACAAGGTGTACGCCGCGTTCACCTCGACGGCGACGTCGCACGGCGGGCAGGAGTCCACCCTGCTGTCGTTGCTCACGGTCTTCTACCACTGGGGTGGCATCGTGGTCACCCCCGGCTACACCGATCCGAGCCAGTTCGTCGCCGGCAACCCGTACGGCGCCTCGCACACCAGCAACAACGGCGAGGTGGCGCCGGACTCCGTGGCGCTCGGCGCGACGGCGCTGACCGCGCGGCGGGCGGTGCAGATCGGCACGGCGCTGAAGAGGGGCATGGCCGCCGGCTGACCCCTCGTCGGGCGACCGGTGGCCCGGGCGAGGGCTCCCGCCCCGTCCGGACCGCCGGTCGCGGCATCCCTACGCCCGATCGGCCGGCCCCTGCGCCAGCCCCGCCGGCGCCGGGCGCGCGGCGGCCGGCGACCGGCTCAGCGGCACCGACAGCAGGTGCCCGAGCAGGTCGGCCAGGACCGTCAGGCCGTCGCGGCTGAGCACCGACTCGGGGTGGAACTGCACCCCGGCGAAGCCGGGCCCGCGCAGCGCGTGCACCGCCCGGTCGACCGGGTCCCGGGACAGCTCCACCGGCCCGTACGCGGTGGCCACCCGGTCGGCGTCGGCGAGCGCGGTGAAGGTGGAGTAGAAGCCGACCCGCCGGGTCGCGCCGAACACCGTCACGTCGCGCTGCAACCCCTGGTAGGGCACGTCCCGGCGGTGCAGCGGCAGCCCGAGCAGCCCGGCCAGGAGCTGGTGGCCCAGACACACCGCCAGGGTGGGCGCCCCGGCGGCGAGCCGCCCGGCGAGCAGCGTGCGCAACGCGGCCATCTTGGGCCGGTCCACGACCCGCGGGTCGCCCGGGCCGGGGCCGACCACCACCAGGTCGTACCCGTCGTCGGGGGTGGGCCGGTGCCACGGGGTCAGCTCGACGGTCAGACCGAGGGCCCGTAGCTGGTGGGCCAGCATGCCGGTGAAGGTGTCCTCGCCGTCCACGATCAGTGCCCGGCGGCCGGCCAGCCCGGGTAGCGCCAGCGCACCGGGGGGCCGCTGGTCCAGCCAGAACCGGGCCAGCGGGGCGTTGCGGGCAGCCAGCGCGGCGCGTACCTGCGGGTCGTCGGCCAGCCTCGGCGCCGGTCCCGGCCCGGGGTCGGGGGCGTCCGGGCGCAGGCCGAGGGCGGCCAGCACCCCGGCGGCCTTGGCGTGGGTCTCGGCCACCTCTGACTCGGGCGTGGAGTGGCGTACCAGGGTCGCCCCGACCGGCACCCGTAGCTCGCCGGCGGGGGAGATCTCGGCGGTGCGGATCAGGATCGGCGCGTCCAGGGTCTGCCGGCCGGCGTCGTCGCGGCCCAGCAGGGCCAGCACCCCGGCGTAGTAGCGCCGTCCGCTCGTCTCGTGCCGGGCGATCACCCGGCAGGCGTTCTCCATCGGGCTGCCGGTCACGGTCGGGGCGAACATCGTCTCCCGCAGCACCGCCCGCACGTCCAGGCAGCCCCGCCCGGCCAGCAGGTACTCGGTGTGCGTTAGGTGGGACATCTCCTTGAGGTACGGGCCGACGACCTGTCCGCCGCGTTCGGCGACGGTCGCCATCATCTTCAGCTCCTCGTCGAGCACCATGTACAGCTCGTCGACCTCCTTCGGGTCGGTGAGGAAGCGCAGCAGGCCCGCCCGGTCCGCCGTCCCGCCGTGCCGGAAGGTGCCGCTGATCGGGTTCATCATGACGAGGCCGTCATCGACGCTCACGTGCCGCTCCGGGCTGGCTCCGACCAGGATCCGCGTCCCGGTGTGCACCACGAACGTCCAGTACGCGCCGCGCTCGCGTAGCAGCAGCCGGCGCAGCGCGGCCAGGGCGGCGACCAGCGGGGAGCCCTGCACCGTGGCCCGCAGGGTGCGGTGGATCACGAAGTTCGCGCCCTCGCCCCGGCCGATCTCCTCGGCGAGCACCCGGGCCACGGTGTCGGCGTACTCGGTGTCGGCGATGTCGAACCCGGCGTCGGCGGCGGCCACCGGCGC
>NZ_QKKX01000037.1 GCF_003434305.1 Micromonospora sp. MW-13 | reverse complement strand
CAGGGCGGCGAGCGCGTCGGCCAGGGGCAACCGGGCCTGCCCGGTGATCTCCAGGCACTCCAGCGGGACGCCGTCGTCCACGCAGGCGAACCCGCGCTCGGTGACCTGCCGGTAGGGCACCAGGGCCAGGGTGCGTGGGCCGGGCGGCCCGTCGGGCAGCGGGACGTCGGCGAGCCGGTCGACGGGGCGTACCGTGCCGGTGAAGAGCTCCAGGTGGTCGACGCCCTCGCGGCGCACGAGCGCGAAGGGGCCGGGGTCGACGCCGCGGGCGGCGGCGGCGAGCAGGTCGTGCGGGCTGGTCATCGGGGTTTCTCCTGGTGGCCGGGCGGCGCCGTCGGAGGCGGCCCCGGGCCGGGGAGAGAAACCGGCGACCGCCTTCTCGGGCGGCCGCGTGGGAAGCTACGCGCGGGGGTGGGCCGCCGGGTCGGCGGGCCACCAGCAGGTCAGGTGCGCGGGCATGCAGTCACCCTACGCGCGCCGCCGCCCGCCGGTAACCCGATCCCGGGGTACGGGACCGGCCGCCGGCCACCTGCGCCGACGCGGACCGCCGGGCCGCCACGCCGGCCGCCGGGTACGGTGATCGACGATGGACATTCTCGCCCTCGACCTCGGCACCTCCTCGGTGCGTGGCCTCGTGCTGGACGCCGACGCGGCCCTCCGGCCCGGCGCGCTCGCCCGCCGCAAGGTGCGCCTCACCGTCGACGGCGCCGGCGCCGGCACCCTGGACGGTCCCGCCTACCTGGCCTGCCTCGTCGAGTGCCTGGACGAGCTGGCCGCCGGCGGTCACCTGCGCGACGTCGGGCTGGTCGCCGTCTCCGCCCAGTGGCACTCGGTGCTGCCGGTGGACCGGGCCGGCGAGCCGCTCGGCCCGGTGCTCACCTGGCTGGACACCCGGCCGGGGCCCTCGGCCGGCGCGACCGGCCCGGCCGACGAGGCCGCCTACCACCGGCGCACCGGCACCTGGTGGCACCGCTGCTACTGGTCGGTCCGGCTGCCCTGGCTGCGGCAGCGCACCTCGACCCCGCCGGCCCGCTTCGTCGGCCTGGCCGAGTTCGTGCTCGGCGCCCTGCTCGACGCGGCCCCGATGTCGGTGTCCGAGGCCTCCGGCACCGGGCTGCTCGACCTGAGCACGCTGACCTGGGACGCCGAGGCGTGCGAGCTGGCCGGCGCGGGCCCCGGTGAGCTGCCCGAGCTGGCCCCCGCCGACTGGCGGGGCCGGCTGCGGCCGGAGCACGCCCGCCGTTGGCCGCAGCTCGCCGGCGCGGCCTGGTCGGCGCCGGTGGGGGACGGGGCCGCCTCGAACGTCGGCTCCGGCGCGGTGGGTCCGGGCCGGGCCGCGGTGACCGTCGGCACGTCCGCGGCCGTCCGGCTGGTGCAGGCCGTGCCGGCCGGCGCGGAGCTGCCGCCGCTGCCCGCCGGGCTGTGGCGGTACCGGGTCGACCACGACCACGTGGTCACCGGGGCGGCGTACTCCAGCGGGGGTAACCTGTTCGCCTGGGCCAGGCGGGAACTGCGGCTGCCGGAGGGCGCCGAGCTGGAGGCCGCGCTGGCCCGGATCACGCCGGGCGGCGGGGTGCCGGCGAATCCGCGCTTCGGCGGCGACCGGCCCCCCGGGCACGCCCCGGCCGGCTCCGGCGAACTGCGTGGGCTGAGCTTCGGCACGGGCGCGGTCGACGTCCTCGCCGGACTGATGTCCGGGATCTGCCGGCTGGTCGACACCGATCTGGCCGAGCTGGAGTCCACCGTGGACGGGCCGGTCGAGGTGGTGCTGGGCGGCGGCGCGCTGGCCGCGTCCGGGTGGTGGCGGGAGTCGTTCGCGGCCGTCCTGGCACCCCGGCGGGTGCGTTACCGCCCCGACCCGGAGATCGGCGCGACCGGCGCGGCCCGGGTGGCGCTGGGCCGGTGGGACGAGCCGGTGGCGCTCCGCGACATCGGCCGGACGGATGAGGTGCCCTCACCGACCCCGCCAGGTCGGCGCGGCCCTCGGTGTCCTTCCTGACCTTTCGCTCAGGTGAGCCCGTTGACAGCGCCGGCCTGCCTGGTTGGATGGACCCCGCTCCCCGATGCGGTGGACGCGAGGGCCTAGGAGGCTTGTGTGGGCGTAGGTCCCGACCCGGCGGGAAGCGGGGTGTCCAACCACCGTCGGCGTCGGTTCGACGTCCGCGTCGTGCCGCACCGCCGCCGCTCGCCGCTGCGGCTGCGGGACTGGCGGATGGGGACCAAGCTCGTCACGGTGCTCGTCATTCCCTCGGTGGCGTTCCTGGTGCTGGCCGGGGTGCAGACCCGGGGGCTGGTCGGGCAGACCACCGCGCTGAGCGAGTTCGCCCAGCAGGTCGGCATCGGCCGGGAGATCACCGCCGTGGTGCACCAGCTCCAGCGGGAACGCGACCGCACCGCCGGTGAGCTGGCCGAGCTGCGCCGGGTCGGCGGCCGGGCGAACCGGGACGCCGCGATCGCCGCGCTGCGGCCGTTGCATGCCGCCAGTGACGCCGCCGTGCGGGAGCTGCGGCGGGCGGCCGGCCCGCTGGCCGACGCCGGCGCCGCCTGGCAGGTCGCCTACTCGGAGACGCTGGAGGCGTACGACCAGGTGATCTACATCCGGGCGACCGTTCCCCCGGCGGTGCTGGCCAACGACACCATCCTCGGCAACTACCACCGGGCGATCGACGCGCTGCTGACCCTGCTCGCCCAGCCCTCGCCGGGGGAGGGCCAGCGGGCGCTCAACGACAGCGTGCTGCGCTACGTCCAGCTGGCCCGGGTCAAGGAGCTGTCCTCCCGGGTCCGCGCCGAGCTCTACGCCGCGGCCCGTGCCGGCCGGTTCGGAGTGGAGGACCAGGTCGAGCTGACCGACCTGCGGGCCCAGCAGCTCACCGCCCTCGGCGCGTTCCGGGTGGTGGCCACCACCGACCAGATCCGCCGCTACGACGCCGCGTCGGAGGAGCCGGCCCTCGCCGCCGCCACGAAGCTGGAGGAGCAGAGCCTGCCCATCGGCGGCGCCGCGCCTCGCGTCCTGGACGCCCGGCAGTGGTGGGCGGCCGGCGAGCAGCGCCAGGAGCGGCTGCGGCAGTTGGAGACCGCCGTCCTCGACGACGCGGTGACCCGGGCCGACGACGCCAGCGCCGGCCAGTTACGGGCCACCCTGCTGGTGGTCGGCGGGATCGTCGCGGTGCTGCTGGTCGCCCTGCTGATCTCGGTGCTGGTCGGCCGGTCCGTCGCCCGCTCGATGCGGCTGCTGCGCGGCCAGGCGCTGCGGATCGCCCAGATCGACCTGCCCGACGCCCTGGACCGGCTGCGGCAGGTCAACAGTGGGGTGTCCGACATCGAGGTGCCGCCGGCGGTGGTCCGCTCGCTGGACGAGATCGGCGAACTGGCCGAGGCGTTCGTCGCGGTGCACCGCAGCGCGGTCAGCGTCGCGGTGGAGCAGGCGACCATGCGCCGCAACGTCAACCTGATGTTCGTCAACCTGGCCCGGCGCAGCCAGGTGCTGGTGGAGCGGCAGCTCGAACTCCTCGACGACCTGGAACGCGAGGAGAGCGACCCGGACCAGCTGGAGAACCTGTTCCGGCTCGACCACCTGGCCGCCCGGCTGCGGCGCAGCGACGAGAGCCTGCTGGTGCTCGCCGGCAGCGAGTCGACCCGGCGGTGGAACCGGCCGGTGAGCCTCGCCGCCGTGCTGCTGGCCGCGAGCGCCGAGATCGAGCAGTATCAGCGGGTGCGCCACGAGCAGACGGCCGACCTGCACGTCGTCGGGCACGTCATCGGTGACCTGGTCCACCTGTTCGCCGAGCTGCTGGAGAACGCGACCACGTTCTCCCGGCCGGACACCGTCGTGCTGGTCGCCGCCCGCCCTGAGGGCCCCGGTGCCCTGGTGGAGCTGACCGACCGGGGGTTGGGGATGAGCCCGACCGCGTTGGCCGAGGCGAACGAGGTGTTGACGTCCCCGCCGGCCGCCGACGTCGCGGCGTCCGAGCGGATGGGCCTGTTCGTGGTGAGCCACCTGGCCGCCCGGCACGCGGTGCAGGTGCGCCTGCACCCCCGCGAGGACGGCCTGGTGGCCCTGGTCCGGATCCCGGCGGCCCTGCTCACCGCCGCCCCGCCGGTCCAGCTCGACCCGCCGCCGTCGCGGCGGATGCTGACCACCGCGCTGGGCGGGACGGCCCGCGCGGGCGGTGCCGCTGCCGCATGGGCCGGCGTCGCGGGGTCCGGGCAGGCCGGCGTCGCGGGGTCCGCGCAGAACGGCTTCGTCGCCGCCGGGTCCGCGCAGCCGGGCGGCGATGTGGCGGGGTGGACCGGCGGCGGGCCGGCGGGCCCGGGCGAGCTGCCGGTGGCCGGCCGCCGGCCGCGCAGCGGGACCACGCCGCGGCAGTCCCGGCCGGTGCCGGTGCGGGCGGAGGACGTGCTCGCCCCGGCCGCCGGGGTGCCCGCCGACGGCGGGGGCGGCTGGTGGTCGCGGCAGGGCCCGGCCCAGGGTGGCGCCCCGGCAGCCCCGGCGCCCCCGGCGGTCCCGGTCACCGGGGGCACCAACGAGCGCGGCCTGCCGGTGCGGGTGCCGATGGCGCAGCTGTCCGCCGTGACCCGATCCGCCCGACCGGGCACGGCCCGGCCGCCGCGGCACGACCTGGACCCGGAGGCCGTCGGCGGCATGCTGTCCCGGCTGTACAGCGGGGTGCGGCGGGCCGAGGCGGAGGAGACCACCGAGATTTTCCTGCCGCCGGCCGGCGGGAACACCGAAGGGGGACAACAGTGATGACGTTGAGCCAGGAGGCCCGGGACCTGAGCTGGTTGGTGAGCGGGTTCGCGCAGCGGGTGCCCGGCGTGGCGCACGCGATCGTGGTCTCGTCCGACGGGCTGCTGGTGGCGGTTTCCGACCACCTGCCCCGCGACAACGCCGACAAGCTCGCCGCGGTGACCTCGGGCCTGATGAGTATCACCGCCGGGGCTGCGCAGATGTTCGACGACGACGTCGTCAAGCAGACGGTGGTGGAGATGGGCCGCGGCTATTTCCTGGTGATGCAGGTGCGCGACGGCTCGATCCTGGCCACGCTGGCGGCCGGGGACGCCGACATCGGCGTGGTCGGGTACGAGATGGCCCGGCTGGCCAAGCAGGCCGGCGAGATGCTCACCCCGGCGCTGCGGGCCGAACTCCAGCAGGCGCTGCCCCGCTGACCACGTCGTCCCGGCCCCGCCCGGCGGGGCCGGGACGACGGGTCCGCCGGAGGCCACCCGGGCGGGCACGGCACGGCCGCGCCCGTCCGGGTGGCTCGCCGTCGGGCTAGAGGCCGTTGCTCCGGATCACCTCGCGGTACCAGTGCGCGCTGCGCTTGAGCACCCGGCGCTGGGTGGGGTAGTCCACGTAGACCAGGCCCCAGCGCTGGTCGTACCCCTCGGCCCACTCGAAGTTGTCCAGCAGCGACCAGACGTGGTAGCTCTCCAGCGGCACCCCGTCGGAGATGGCCCGGTGCGCGGCGGCCATGTGGTCGCGCAGGAAGCTGATCCGGCCGGCGTCGTCGACCGTGCCGTCGGCGGAGAGGGTGTCCGCCTGGGGCAGGCCGTTCTCGGTGACGGTCAGCGGGATGGGGCCGTAGTCGCGGGTGACCCGGGTCAGGGTGTCGTACATGCCGTCCGGGTAGATCTGCTGCCAGTCCGCCTGCGAGGTGGGCCAGCGCATGACCGTGCCGCCGTCGCCGGTGACGTAGTACGGGGTGTAGTACTGCACGGCGAGCAGGTCGACCGGCGAGGAGATGATCTCCAGGTCGCCGTCGGCGACGCCCCGGGCCAGCCGGCTGTCGGCGCCGAGGTCGGCGAGCACGTCGGCCGGGTAGCTGCCCTTGAAGACCGGGTCGAGGTAGAGGCGGTTCTCGTACCCGTCGTAGAGGTGCGCGGCGCGGGTCGCCTCGGGGCTGTCGTCGGCGGGGTAGCAGGGGTGCAGGTTGAGCGCGGGGCCGATCCGGCCGGCGTCGCCGGTGGCGCGCAGCGCCCGCACGGCGAGCCCGTGGGCGAGCTGGAGGTGGTGGGCGACCAGGTACGCCGCCTGCGGGTCCTGGAAGCCGGGGGCGTGGTGGCCGGAGAGGTAGCCGTTCTGCACCACGGTCTTCGGCTCGTTGATGGTGAGCCAGGCCGGCACCTGGTCGCCGAGGCCGCGGAAGACCGCCTCGGCGTACTCGGCGAACCGGTACGCGGTGTCCCGGTTCTCCCAGCCGCCGGCGTCCTGCAACGCCTGCGGCAGGTCCCAGTGGAACAGGGTGGCCATCGGCGAGATGCCCCGCTCGTGCAGCCCGTCGACCAGCCGGCGGTAGAAGTCGAGGCCCCGCTGGTTGACCGCGCCGGTGCCGTCGGCCTGGATGCGCGGCCAGGAGATGGAGAACCGGTAGCTGCGCAGCCCCAGGTCGCGCATCAGGTCGAGGTCGTCGGCGTAGCGGTGGTAGTGGTCGGCGGCCACGTCGCCGGTGTCGCCGTTGCGGGTCCGGCCGGGGGTGTGGCTGAAGGTGTCCCAGACGGACTCGCCCCGGCCGTCCTCCTTGGCGGCGCCCTCGATCTGGTACGCCGAGGTGGCCGCGCCCCAGCCGAAACCGGTCGGGAAGCGCCGCTCGCCCCGGGGCCGGTCGGTCGGGTCGGTGTCGGGGTCCGACCCGGTTCCGCAGCCGGCGGCCAGGCTGCCGGCGGTCGCGGCGACGGCGGCCGCGAGGGCGCCGGTGCGCGGGCCGGCGCCGGCGGCCCCGGCGGTGGCGGAAAGTGCGGCGCGGCTGAGCAGCCGCCGCCGGGTGAGCATCGACATGGGGCCTTCTCCTTGTGGTGGGTGCCCGCCGCTACCGGCCGGGAGCGCTCCCAGCATAAGGCAGGCGGGGGCGGACGACCGCGACTGTGCCGGGTCGGCTCTGCTGTGCGGAATGGTCCGGTGCGCGGCCGGTTGCGCGGATGCGCAGGTGGGGCGCTGCCGGGGGTGGCGATCGGGGGCGCGGGTGCGCCGGCGTACGCCGATAGCGAGCGAGGCCGGCCGGGCGGCGATGACACGCCTGACCCGTCGGCCTCTTTTCCCATGGTGGCAGGGGGTTTAGTGTGGGGACGGGGGAGGGCAACCCCCGTCCCCACCTTGATGCAAACACGCACGAGTGGAATTGGCGTCCTGCCGTGCGTGTCGCGCGGGAGCCGGGCCACGCGAGTGGCTCTGGTTCCACCTCCCTCCGTCGTCGGTGGGTGGTGGCTGGCGGCGGCGTCCGGGCTGGCCCGCCGTCAGCCTTCGGGCAGGGTCCCGGGGGCGTCGCGCACGACGACCCCGGTCAACATCTTCTGTGCATCTCCGTCGATGGAAGCGCTCCCATCGACGATGCAGCGACTGTAACGCCCGTCACGGGTTTGTGAAAGACCCAAAACGAGATCGAAACATCTAGCTGCCGCCCCATGCTTGCTCCTTGTTGTGGGAGCGCTTCCATGCCACACTGTCGACCTACCGCGACGAGGAGCCAGCTCGCGTGAGCGCGGGTCGCCGAGGGCATCCGGTTTCCGGACGGCACCCGAGAGGACGGACGGCGCTGTCTGCCAGCGACGACGCCCCGTCCTGCGAACCCGGCCGGGCCGGAACGACCACCATCCCGAGCGCCTCCGTCCCCCCGTGCCACCCGCACGTGGAGGCGCTCCCCGCCGGGGCCCCGCGCCCCGGCCTGGTCCGAGGAGACACCGCGCACATGAGACTCATGGCAAGACGTCGCCGGACGGCGATGCTCGCCGCCGCCACGTTGGCCGTCGGCGGGGTCGCCCTGCCGGCCGGCGCCGCGCAGGCCGCCCCGGCCTGCGACGTGGTCTACGCCACCAACGACTGGGGCGGCGGCTTCACCGCCAACGTCACCATCAAGAACCTGGGCGACGCCGTCAACGGCTGGACGCTCAGGTGGACGTTCCCCGACAGCAGCCAGAAGGTGGTCCAGGGCTGGTCGGCGAAGTACAGCCAGACCGGCAGCGAGGTGACCGCGACCAACGAGTCGTACAACGGCAGCCTCGGCACCGGGGCGTCGACCACCATCGGCTTCAACGGCAGCTACTCCGGCAGCAACCCGAAGCCCACCGCGTTCGCCCTCAACGGCGTCGCCTGCGGCGGCACCCCCGCCAACCAGCCGCCGACGGTGTCCCTCGGCGTGCCGGCCGGCCCGTTCGAGGCCCCGGCCGACGTGCCGCTGACCGCCACCGCCAGTGACTCGGACGGGACGATCAGCAAGGTCGAGTTCTACCGCAACGGCCTGCTGGTCAACACCGACACCACCGCCCCGTACGGCTACACCCTGGAGGACCTGCCGGCCGGCAGCTACACCGTCCAGGCCAAGGCATACGACAACGCCAACGGCATCGCCGTCGACGAGAAGGCGTTCACCGTCGCCGCGGCCACCGGCCCGAAGCTGCTGGCCACCCCGTCCGCGGTCAGCGTGAACGAGGGCGGCACCGCCACGTTCAACCTCAAGCTCAGCGCGGCGCCGACGGCCAACGTGCCGGTGACGCTGACCCGCACCGGCGACGCCGACATCACCGTCACGCCGGCCTCGGTCACCCTGACGACCGCCAACTGGAACACCGGCGTCACCGTCACCGTGGCCGCCGCGGAGGACGCCGACACCGTCGGGGGCACCGCCACCATCACCGCCTCCGGCGCCGGCGTCGCCCCCCTGGCCGTCACCGCCACGGAGATCGACAACGACGCCCCGGGCGGGGACAACGCCTACATCAAGCGCTTCCTCGACCAGTACGGCAAGATCAAGAACTCGGGCTACTTCAGTCCCGAGGGCGTGCCGTACCACTCGATCGAGACGCTGATCGTCGAGGCGCCCGACCACGGCCACGAGACCACGTCCGAGGCGTTCAGCTTCTGGCTGTGGCTGGAGGCCCAGTACGGCCGGGTCACCCAGAACTGGGCCCCGTTCAACAACTCCTGGACGGTGATGGAGAAGTACATCATCCCGTCGCACGCCGACCAGGCGACCGCCGGCGCCGCGGGCACCCCGCAGTACGCCGCGGAGTGGCCGCTGCCCAACCAGTACCCGTCGCAGCTCCAGCCGAACGTCCCGGTCGGCCAGGACCCGCTGCGCTCGGAGTTGCAGAGCACCTACGGCACCGGCGACATCTACGGCATGCACTGGCTGCTGGACGTCGACAACACCTACGGCTACGGCCACTGCGGTGACGGCACCACCAGGCCGGCGTACATCAACACCTTCCAGCGGGGCACCCAGGAGTCGGTGTGGGAGACCGTGCCGCAGCCGTCCTGCGACACCTTCAAGCACGGCGGCCAGTACGGCTACCTCGACCTGTTCGTCAAGGAGGCCAACGCCCCCGCCAAGCAGTGGAAGTACACCAACGCCCCCGACGCGGACGCCCGTGCCGTGCAGGCCGCGTACTGGGCCCTGACCTGGGCCAAGGCGCAGGGCAAGCAGGCCGACGTCGCCGCCACCGTGACCAAGGCCGCGAAGATGGGTGACTACCTGCGGTACGCGATGTTCGACAAGTACTTCAAGAAGATCGGCAACTGCGTCGGCGCCAGCGCCTGCCCGGCCGGCACCGGCAAGGACTCGGCGCACTACCTGATGTCCTGGTACTACGCCTGGGGCGGCGCGTACGAGGCCAACCAGAACTGGTCGTGGCGGATCGGTTCCAGCCACAACCACTTCGGCTACCAGAACCCGTTCGCGGCCTGGGCGCTGACCAACGTGGCCGAGCTCAAGCCGCAGTCCCCGACCGCCGTCGCCGACTGGCAGAAGAGCCTCGACCGGCAGCTGGAGTTCTACACCTGGCTCCAGTCCGCCGAGGGCGGCATCGCCGGTGGCGCCACCAACAGCTGGGACGGCAACTACGGCACCCCGCCGGCCGGCACCGCCACCTTCTACGGCATGTTCTACGACGTCGACCCGGTCTACAACGACCCGCCGTCGAACCAGTGGTTCGGCATGCAGGCGTGGTCGATGCAGCGCATCGCCGAGCTGTACCTGGAGACCGGCAACGCGAAGGCCAAGGCCCTGCTGGACAAGTGGGTGCCGTGGGCGATCGCCAACACCACGGTGGGCGCCAACTGGTCGATCCCGTCGGACATGAAGTGGACCGGCCAGCCCGCCAACTGGAACCCGGCCAGCCCGCAGCCCAACACCAACCTGCACGTCGAGGTCACCGTCAAGGGCCAGGACGTCGGTGTCGCCGCCGCCTACGCCCGGACCCTGATCGCGTACGCCGCGAAGTCCGGCAACGCGGCGGCCAAGACCACCGCCAAGGGCCTGCTCGACGCGCTGTACGCGGCCAGCGACGCCAAGGGCGTCTCGATGCCGGAGAAGCGCGGCGACTACAAGCGCTTCGACGACGTCTACAACGCCGCCGACGGCCAGGGCCTGTACATCCCGCCGGGCTGG
Organism: Micromonospora sp. MW-13; assembly: GCF_003434305.1. Lineage (GTDB taxonomy): Bacteria > Actinomycetota > Actinomycetes > Mycobacteriales > Micromonosporaceae > Micromonospora. The sequence continues at coordinate 24,899 of NZ_QKKX01000037.1, read as the reverse complement.
ACCGGGAAGATGCCCAACGGCGACGCCATCGCCGCCGGCAAGAGCTTCCTGGACATCCGGTCCTTCTACAAGAACGACCCCGACTGGCCGAAGGTGCAGGCGTACCTCAACGGCGGCCCGGAGCCGACGTTCAACTACCACCGGTTCTGGGCCCAGGCCGACGTCGCCATGGCGTACGCCGACTACGGGAACCTGTTCCCGAACGGGTGACCCGGATCCTCCGGGTGGGCGGCGCGGCCCGCCCGCCCGGAGTCCGGCCCGGCCAGGGGGAACTATGAGCCCGGTCGGCCGGCGGCCTGACTCCCACGGTCAGGCCGGGACGGGCCGGCTGTCCGGTCGACGCAGCGGACCGGCCGGCCCGTCCCACCGCCCGAAACCGAAGTTGCCGCGAAAAAGCACCGGAAAAAGTGGTCGTCGAGGGATCACGCGACGGTCGTGGACGGAGTAACGTACGTCACCGGAGAGGCCGCTCCCCCCGTGGCGGCCTCTCCCTTTACGTCCTGGCCCCGGCCCGCGCCCGCCAGCCGCGCCCGCTGCTCAGGCACCCGTCCCGACTCCGCCCGCTCGGCCCGCGCCGCTGACGTCGTCCGCACCGGCCCGCACCGCCGGCCCGGGCACGGTGACCGGGTGCCGCAGCCCCGGGTGCCCGGCCGGCAGCGACCGGCGGATCACCAGCCAGCTCACCGCCAGCGCCGTCGCCACCAGCGGCCAGGTCAGCGCGACCCGCGCCACCACCAGCGCCAGCACCTGACCGCCGAGGTAGAGCGGCACGAAGACCGCCAGCCGCAGCACGTACGTGGCCGCCCACACCCAACTGCCCCGCGAGTACGCCCGCAGCAGCGCCGGGTCGCGCCGCCACCGCCCCCGCTGGCGCAGCGCCACCCCCACCACGACGCCCAGCAGCGGCCAGCGGACCGCGATGCTGACGACCCAGGCCAGCGCGCTGGCCGCGTTGGACAGCAGTTGGATCAGGAAGAAGTCGGTGGCCCGCCCGGTGCGCAACGCGATCAGCGCGGCCACGCAGACCGCGAGCAGGCCGACCAGCACCGAGCCCGGCCGGTCCCCCCGGCGCAGCCGCCAGCCGGCCACGGCCGTCCCGGCCAGCACCGCGGCGGCCACCCCGCCGACCAGCGAGTGACCGGTGGCCAGCCAACCGACCGCGAACGCCACCGGCGGCAGCGTGGCGTCGACCGCGCCCCGCCGGCCGCCGAGCAGGTCCGCGAGCGACTCCGGTCGATCGGCCGGGTGCGGCTCACGGGTGGACGGCCCGTCGGGCCCGGGCATGGCGGTCACCGGCCACCTCCTGTCGGTCCGCTCCAAACTAACGTCAGGGTGTCGGCGGGCCACCAGGAGGCGTGCCCGGACGGGCCGCTACGGTGTGCGGGTGCGCGCGGCGAGGGGTTGGACGGCGGTCTGGTTGGTCGTACTGGCCCTCGCCCAGGCGGTCGCGTTCGTCGTGGTGTGGCGCGCCGCCCTGCACACCGAACTCGGCCAGTGGGTCGACACGGTGGCGCTGACCGGCAACCGGATCGGCCAGGACCGCATCGCCGAGCCGGTCAACCGCGTCCTCAACACCATGTCGGCGCTGTCGCTGCTGGTGGCCACGGCGGTGATCGGCTTCATCGCGCTGATCCGGCGTCGGGTCGCGCTGGCCATCACGGCCACCCTGCTGATCGCCGGGGCCAACGCGACCACCCAACTGCTCAAGTACGTCCTGGACCGGCCCGAGTACGGCATCGACCCGGAACGGGCCGTCGCCGGCAACAGCCTGCCCAGCGGGCACACCGCCGTGGCGGCGTCGGTGGCCCTGGCGCTGATCCTGGTGCTCCCGCGCACCGTGCGGGTACTCGGCGCGTTCGTCGGCGCCGGGTACGCGGCCGTCGCCGGGGTGGCCACCCTCTCCGCCGGCTGGCACCGCCCGAGCGACGCCGTGGCGGCGTTCCTGGTGGTCGGGGTCTGGGCGGCGCTGGCCGGGCTGCTACTGCTGGTCACCCAGCGGGAACAGGCCCAGGTGGAGCCGGCCGACGCCCACCGCGTCGCCGCCGTGGTGCTCGGCCTGGCCGGCGCCCTGGCCGTGGTCAGCTCGGGGCTGGCCCTGTCCTGGCTGGTCGACCTGCCCCGGCTGGACCCCGACCAGATGGGCCGCCGGTCGCTGTTCGTCGGCTACGCGGGCAGCGCCGCCGGCATCGCCGGCAGCATGGCCATCGTCGCGGCGCTGGTGCTCGCCGTCGTGCACCGGCTCGTCCCCCGCATCAAGGGCTGACCCGGCGCGGCGGCCGGAGGGCTGCCCGGTCAGCGGCGGTAGGTGCCGACCGTGGTGCCGCTGGCCAGCTCGCGGCCGGCCAACGCCCGGTGCACGTCCCCGGCGGACGGCTCGGCGGGCAGCTCCAGCGGCCGGTCCAGCGCGTACAGGCGGAAGAAGTAGCGGTGCGCATCCTCGCCCTGCGGCGGGCGCGGGCCACCCCAGCCGGCCGCGCCGAACCCGTTCGGCCACTCCCGCCCTCCGTCGGGCACCGCCCCCTCGGCCACCCCGTCGCTCTCCGGCGTGATCCCCGTGACCAGCCAGTGCACGAACGGCTCCCGGCCCGCATCGGGGTCCTCGACGAGCAGCACCAGCTCCTGCGCCGAGTCGGGCACGTCGGCCCACTGCAACGGCGGCGAGACGTTCGCGTCGTCACGGGCGAAGCGTCCGGGCAACTGGTCATGATCGTTGAACGCGGTGCTGCGCAGCATGATGCCGGCCATCTCTGGGCACCCCTCTCCTTCGTCCGGGGCGCGCGTACCCGCCGGGGCCGGCGCGAAACGGGCCGCCCCGACGACACCTGGTGCCAGCCGCGACCTACCCGCACCCGGAGTGCGGCGGACCCCGCAGGCCGCCCGCAGGTCCGGTTACCGGTGGAGAAACATCCGGTAACCGGACCTGCGGGCGGTGGTGTTGACGCTGGTCCGTGGGCCCGGTGGGGCGGACGGTCAGCCGCAGGAGTCGGCCCGGCAGGTCACCTCGATCTCGTAGAGCCGCGCCCGGCTGTCCCGGCTGTGGAGCACGTCGAGGCGGACCGAGGTTGCGCGGACCGGCGTGAACGTGTGCGTGGTGACCTGGGTCGTGTTTCCGGTGATCTCGCTGAGCACCTGCCAGACACCGTCGACGAGGCCCGAGATCCGGTACGCGGTCAGCTCGTACCCGCCGTACTGGTGGAGCTGCACGGTGTCGATCAGCTCCGGGTCGGCGAACCCCACCTGGAGCCAGTGGCTGCCGGCCGGATCGGTGATCCAGCGACTACCGGCGCTGGCTCGGTTGCCGTCGATCACGTGTGCTGGCACGTACTTCTGCCACCAGCCCGACGCGGTGGCCGTGGCACCTTCGGACGCCAGCGCCACGTTGCGCCACACCGCGCTGACGGTCGTGGTGGCGCTCGCGGTGAACGGGCGGAACCCGCTTGGCAGCACGCCGTGTGGGGCGTCGACCGTGACGGTGGCGCTCTGCTCGGCCGCGAGCTGTCGGACTCCCACGGTCAACGGAACCTCCACCACCGCGAACGGGGCGAGCCGTACCTCGACCGGGGCCGGGCTGGCCCACCCCTGCGGGACGACGGCGCCGAGCTTTGCCGTCACCGGAACGTCGACGTCGTTACGGAGCACCGCGGTGATCCGGGTGTCCACGTCCGAGTCCGGCCGAACCGTGGTTCGCACGGGCAGGGCCGAGACGGTGAGCAGCGCGCCGCGGTCGGTGGGGGCGGTGCTCAGGGCGAGTGTGGGGAAGGCCTCCAGCTCCTGGTAGCGCGACCAGGCCAGCGTCATCTCCCAGGAATTCAGCCGGTGCACGACGGCGCTCACCTCGTACCGGCCGTCGTCGCCGGCTCGGATCGGGGTGCCGGCGAACTCGTCGGCGAAGAGCTGATCGGCCAGCAGCCTGGTCCGCTCCACCGCGATCTGGTTGGCGCCCTCGAACACCTTCGTCATGTGCTGCGGATCGTCGCCGTTGTCCCGGGCGTACGCCTGGACCTGGCTGAGCACCTGGTTTCGGTAGACATCGGTGTGGGCCAGCTCCTGCAACGTCAACTCGACGTGTGCGGTGGCGGCGCCCAGCAGGATGGCCTGGCGTGCGTTCTGGAAGGGAAGCCCCTTCGACTTGCCCGGGAAGCCCGGCAGTCGTCCGGTCCGGCTCGCCTGCAACAGCGCCGCGCGGACCACCGACTGGGAGATCGACAGACCGATGTTCCAGCCGGACCAACCGGCCAGTTCCCCGAACCGGATTCGGGGGGCGAGCAGTGAACGCAGCTCGCTGTCCACCTTCCCGGCCACCGCGTCGTCGCCGACTGCGACGAGTCGGCCCCGGGCCACCGCGTCGTGGATGCGGTCGGCGAAGGGTTCCAGGTCTCCGCCCCCGGCCGTGTTCGCCATCAACAGGATGTCGGCGTCGGGCCGGTCAGAGGGGCGGGCACCGAGGGTACGCACGTATTCGTCGACCAGGGTGGCGTAGGGGACGTCCTGATAGGGCGCGACCCACTGGTCGCCGGGGGTCCGGGACCACTCGACGTCGACCGTCGGGGATTCGCCGAGCCGTTTGGTGATGTGCTTGGCCACCAGCAGCGCGCCGAGGATGTCCGCGCCCGGGTAGATCTTGACCCGGTCCTGGACCCCGAGTTTCGCCGTGAGCGCGGCCAGGCCGGCCTTCTCCAGGCGGTGCGGGCCGTACTCGGTGGCGTCGTCCTGGCCGAGGATCAGGTAGTCGACGGTGCCGTTCGCGACCCGTTCGATCATGTCTCGGTTGATCTGGTGGTTCCGAGCCCGGGCACAGCGGAAGTCCGCCTTGACCTCCTCGGGGATCTCGTTGGCGACCTGCTCGTACTCGGCCCGGTGCTCCTCCTGTCCGAGGTTCTCCACCTGGTCCATCAGAATCGCCCAGCGCCGGATGGGACCGGAGTACATGCCGGGATAGCTGCTGGTCGGCTCGATGGTGAGGCGCATGATCACGTCGAACGCGTAGAGGGGCTTGTCGGGGTTCTTCCGCTTCACCTCGTCCAGCACGGTGAGCCGCCCCCGCGCGTCGGCCAGGCTGGTTTCGCAGGACCGGGAGGCGACCAGGCCGCCGTAGGCGAGCATCGGGGCCGCGACGACCGAGCCGACCGCGCCGGCGGCGGACTTCCGCCACCAGGCGCCGACCGCGTCGGCCTGACCATAGGTGAAGTACTCGCCGAGCAGGTTCTTCGGTGGTGTCAGCGCCTGGTGCCCGCCGGCCTCGGCGACCGCGACCGGCGTGTACGCGGTGAACGGCCGGTCGTCCAGCGGTACGACGGCGAGCTGGCCCAGGTTGGTCGGCGGCCGGGCGGCTGCGGCCGGAGCGCCCGGTAGGGCGACCGCGAGGGTGAGGGTGACGGCGGTGGTGGTGACGATGCTGAGGGTGCGGGGTATGAGTCGTCTGATGCGACGCATCGGTTCTCTCTCGTTCGGTGCTGGGGGATGGAGGTCGCCGGTCGGTGGGAGGGTCACCGGGTGCCGGCGTAGCCGACCGCCTTGAGGATGCCGAGCCCGTTGTGGGCGATCGGGAGAGTGCCCCGGGTGCCCTTGCACAGGTATTCGGTGGTGTCGGTGTCACCGTCGAGGTCGTTGGTGTCCCGGGTGGGTAGGAACATCGCGACCAGTGAGCGGTCGAGCAGGGCGTAGAGCGCGTCCTGCCGGTCCGCCTGCTGCAACCGTTGGTAACCCGCCGTGAACTTGGCCGGTACCAGTTCCTTGCGCAGCTCGGCGAGGACGCCGAAGCCGACGATGTCGTAGTACTTCGCCTCGGCGTTCACATTGGGCGAGGTGAGGCGGAAGAAGCCACCGAAGGACAGGTGCGGGTCGTAGTCCCACGCGTCACCCGACGGCGTCGCCCCCTGGTTGTCCGGTGGGTAGTACGGGTCCACGGCTCCGGACGCGGTGTCGTCGACACAGTCGAGCGGGTCGCTGGCCGAGGCGGTGTGCCAGCCCGGGAGGCTGGTGTAGGTGGTGTAGAGGGTCGCTACGGCGGCGGCCGCGGAACTGGCGCCGTTGAGCTGGCGTTCGTGGTCGTAGAGTCCGGCCAGTCCGTACTCGATCATGTCGGTGCCCAGGGTTCCGCCGGCGATCTGGCCGTTGGTGTAGGTGCAGGATCCCTTGCGGTGCCACTGGTTGTCACGGCAGTCCGCGCTGTACGCGCTCTGCGCGACCACCCGGTTCTGGCTGGTGGTGGGGGAGTCGAAGTCGAAGGTGTACCAGTCCGCGCCGGCTTGGAGGCCCGTGCTGAGGAACTGCCGGGCGGTGGCGGCCGACAGGCCGTACCTGTTGTCCGACGGCGCTACGGCTGTCTCCAACCGCTGCAAGAACGCGATCGCCGTGAGATTCCAGATGGAGATCGTCGAGTAGAGGTTGCTCCAACTGGAGATCTGGTCCACGTAGCCGCCCGGCGGGGTGGTGGGCTGGCCGAGTCCGTCGACGAACGGATGGATGCCGTAGGACAGGTAGTAGGCGCGCGGGTCCTGCATACGGAGCAGGAACTCGCCGATGCCGGTGGCCGCGTCGAGGTATCCGGGGGTGCCGGTCGCCTGGTGGGCGGCCAGCAGAGCCTCTCCGCACGCCGCGTTGCCGAACGAGGTGAAGTAGCGGATCTGGCCGTCCGTGGTGCCGGCCACCGCATCGTCGAAGATCTTCGGTGCGTTCGGGTTCTTGGTCAGCCGGTGGGCGAGCACCGCGTTGGCGAACTCGTCGATGATTCCGGTCTCCACGCTCGACAGCGACCGCTGCTCGTACGCGGCCCGCTGGTCGAGGTAGACCGAGATGAACTGGAGGCTGGTGCAGGCGGCGGTGCTCTGCCGCGGTCCGCCGACGGTGCACGGACTCGCCGGGGAGCAGGGCCGGCCGGCTACCGTGAACTGGTTGCCGTAGATGTGTTCGATGTCCCGGCGCAACCCGTTGCGTACCCCGTCGTACGACGCCAGGAGCCAGTCGAAGTAGCTGTCGACGAGAGGGACGGGGGTGGCGGCGACGGCCGGAGCGGCCGGGATCGGCGCCGCGACGCCGACGATGAGCGCGGCCACCAACGCCGCTGCCCGCGCCCTCACCGGTGCCCCCGATTCGAGGTCAGGACGATCCGGGGCTCGGCGGCTATCTCGCCGGTGCGGTCCCAGGGTAGGTAGATGTGCCAGGCGTCGAGTCGGTCCACGCGGGCCGTCACCGGCGATCGTCCATCGCTGCCGAGGGCGAGCGTGGCCCCGGCGAACTCGTCGGTGAACAGCTTCTCCGCGTACGGGGTGGTGTTGTCGACCGCGTACGCGTTGATCTGGGAGAAGTAGGTCTTGATGATCTGCGGGTCCGGCTCGCCCAGCGAGGACGCGTAGGCGGTGGTGGCGGTGCGGACGTTGTTGCGGTACGAGTCGGTCTGCACCAGTTCCGAGACGGACAGTTCGATGCTGGCTCGGGCCGCGTCGTGCAGGAGTGCCCGCCGTGCGGCCAGCACCGGCTCGCCGGCGGTGGCCCGCGCGCCGGGTGGCAGGTCACCACACACCGATCGTTGCCGCAGCGCCCAGCGGGACATCGCCTGGGCAAGGCTGATCCCGACGTTCCAGCCGGAGTAGCCAGCCAGCTCGACGTACCGGATTCGGCCGTTGAGCAGGGACAGTAGTCGCCGGTCGGAGTGTCCGGCGATCGCGTCGTCGCCAAGGGCCACGGGGCGGCCGGCCCGGACGTGGGCCACCAGACGGTCGGCGAACGGCGCCACCGACGCGGAACTGCCACCTGTGTTGGCCATCAGGACCAGGTCGGACTGCTCCGGCTGGTCCACGACCGTCCCGCCGAGGATGTCGACGTAGCCCCGGACGAGCTGGGCGTACGGGATGTTCTGAAAGGGCGCGGTCCAGGCATCACCCGGCACCCGGGAGTATTCGATGCTCACCTTGGGACGCACGCCGGCGTCGCTGATGGCGATCTTGGCGATGAGCAGGGCGGCCACCACGTCGGCACCCGGGTAGATCACCACCCGGTCACCGACGCCCAGTTCGGCGATGCGGGCGGCGAGTGCCTGGGACTCCGGTCGGTGCAGGCCGTTGCCGGTGGCGTCGTCCTGGCCCACCACGAGGAAGTCGAAGATCCCTTCGGCAGCCCATTCGATCATCGTCAGGTTGACCCGGTGATTCCTGGCCCGGGTGGACAGATAGTCGCTTCGCACGTCGGCCGGGATCTGGGACTCCAGCTCGTCGAGGTGAGGGCGCTTCTCCACCATTCCGAGGTTGTCGACCTCGTCCTTCACCGTCGCCCAGACCCGCAGTTCGTTGCGCCACGGCCCTTCGGGGGTGAGCCGCATGATGGTGTCGAAGGCGTAGAGCCGCCGGTGCGGGCGGCGCCGTCGGACGGTCCGTACCGCCGCCAGCCGGGCGAATACCTCGGCCTCTGGTACGGAGCTGTTGCGGGAGTTGAGCAGTCCACCGTAGGCGAGCATCGGTAGGGCGACGACCAGCGCGTCCGCCGACGAGGTGGACGAGGTGAGCCACCGGCCGACGGCGCGACCGTCGCCGGGGGTGAAGTGCCGACCCAGGGTCTTCCGTGGCGGCAACAGGGTATCGTAGCCGGCGCCGGTGGCGATCTGTTGCGGGGCGTACCAGGTGTAGGGCCGGTCGTCGAGGGGGACAAGGGCGATACCGCCGAGCCGTGGGGTCTTCGGCCGGGCGTGAGCCGGGGGGCCGAGGGCGGCGAGGCCGGCGCCGGTCAGACCGGCGAGGCCTGCTGCCCGGAGAAGGCCACGTCGGGACAGGGCATGATCAGGCATTTCGGCTCCTTGCGTTGCCGGGCGGTGCGCTGAGTCTTGGATCAACAGGAACCCCGGGTCAAGAGCGCCGGAGCCCGTAATTCGTATTACTGCGTCTGTCCACCCTTGACACTGGCTCCGCGGGCCGGGCAGCATCCTCCGCAACAACAGTCGGCAATACCTACACCTCGGAAGGTGGCCGGTGTCCGTGTCCGTAGGGCGGGGCAGGCTGACGCAGAATGAGATCGCCCGGATGGCCGGGGTGAGCCAGACGACGGTGTCCCTTGTGCTCAACGGCCGTTGTGAGGCGGCCTGGCGGATCGCCCCGGAGACCCGGGAGCGAGTGCTGCGCGTCATCCGCGAGACAGGTTACGTCGCCGACCCGCTCGCCCGGCGGCTGCTCCAGCAGCACAACCAGATCCTGGGCGTGTTCACCTACGAGTCGGTGTTCCCGAGCACCAGCGTGAACTTCTACCACCCGTTCCTGTCCGGCATCGAGGCGTGCGCGGAGAGCATCGGGTGCGACCTGTTGCTGTTCACTAGCGCCCCCGTGAGTGGCGGCAGCCGGCGGATCTTCCACGACAACAACCGCATCCGGCTCGCCGACGGGTGTGTTCTGCTCGGTCGGGAGATTCCCCGCGACGAGTTGGCCCGGATGGTCGCCGAGGACATGCCCTTCGTGTCTGTCGGTCGACGCGACGACGCCTATCTACCCTCCGGCAAGGGCGGTCCGGTGCCACATGTCGGTGCGGACTACGCCCAGGCCACCGCCGCCCTCGTCCGCCGCGCCGTCGACCTCGGGCACCGGGTGATGGCGTACGTCGGCGCCGGTGCCGGCCCCGAGTCCGCCATCGACCGACTGGCCGGCTTCACCGCTGCGGTCCGGGAGACCGGAGTCGACGGTCGGCACGAACCGGCCGACGGACGGACCCGGGCGGAACTGCTCGACGCACTGTGCTCGGCCCGGGTCACCGCCGTCTTCTGCGAGGAACTGGTCGAGGCGGTGGCGATGGCCGAGGCGGCGCGGGCCCGGGGCCTGTCCGTGCCCGGTGACCTGTCCCTGTTGGCGCTCGGCGATCCCACCGAACAGGCCGAGACCGACCTCGACTTCACCGGCTTCCGCATCCCCCGCGAGGACATGGGCTGGCAGGCCATCGAAGTGCTCGACGACATCCTGCACGGCCGGACCAGCGACCACCAACGGCTGCTCCCCTGCGAACTGGTCGAGGGTGAGACCCTCGGTGCCCGGGGCCCGGCAACCGGCCGCAACTGACCAGCGGAGTTTGCGAAACTGGAGGCTTCACCTACGACGGGGAGGCCCATGCGAGCGGTACGGGCGGCGTTCCACGACGAGTGCGCCACGCTGGGCGGGGTCCTGCGCGGCCTCGGCCCCGCCGATCTGGATCGGCCCACCGGCTGCCCGCCCTGGCGGGTACGGGAGCTGGTCGCCCACGTCTCCACCGGCGTCGGCCGCCTCGCCGGCATGCTCTCCGCGCCGACACCCGGCCGGGCCGAGGTGGACGCCGCCGGCTACTTCGGCGCGGCGAAGTTCACCCCCGAAGTCGACCGGGCGCGGATCGACAGCGCCCGCCGGGAGGCCCGCGAGCTGCCCGACCCGGCGGCGGTCGCGGCCGAGTTCGACCGCGCCTGGCAGGCGGCCGACGACGCGGTGGGCCGCCAGCCGCCCGGCCGGGTGGTCCGCACCCGGCACGGCGACGCCATGGCCCTGTCCGAGTTCCTGCTCACCCGGGTGGTGGAGGTCGGCGTGCACGGCCTCGACCTGGCCGCCGCCCTGGGCCGCGCGCCGTGGCTGACCCCGGACGCCGCCGAGGTCGTCGCGGCGCTGCTGACCGGTGGCCGGGACGTCCCGGCGGAGCTGGGCTGGGACCGGCTCGCGCTGGTGAGCAGGGCCACCGGCCGGGTGCCGCTCACCGGCCGGGAACGGGCCGTGCTCACCGCCGCCGGGGTGCGCTGGCTCTCCTTCGGTGGTTGACCGCCCAGCCCGGCCCGCCCCGCCCCGGCCCGCCCGCTCCGCCCCGCGCCGGTTCGGCTTGGTCCGACTCGGCTCGGGCGGTGGGATCGCCGGGCTCCGGTCAGGCCCTGTCGGGGGCGGTGCGGCGCAGGTGCGCCAGGACGATCGGGTCGATCCGGCCGGGAACCAGGCGTTGCTCCAGGTTCTCCACGCCCGCCCAGGAGTCCAGCGCGTCGTACACCCCGGCCGCCCCGACCGGATACCCGGCGCCGGCCAGCAGCGCGGCGACCTCCCCGGCCAGCGGGCCGGCCAGGTCGAGCAAGGTCGCCGGGTCCGGCCTGCCGAACAGCAGCGTGTGCGCGTCGAGCAGCCGACCCAGCTCCGCCACCGGATCGGGATGGTCGTCGACCCGCAGGTCGACCAGGCTGTCGCCGGTGCCCGCGTACCCGCCGCGCCGCTCGACCACGAACAGGCCGGCGCTCTGCCGGCCCCGCCGGTCGCCCCCGGCCTCGTCGCCGGCGCGTAGCGCGGCGAGCAGCCGGGCCGGCAGCGGCAGCGCCACCCCGGCCAGCCAGGCGTCCCGGACGGCGTCGATGACGTGCGGCCCGGCCAGGATGTTGCCCTGGGCCGCCCAGCCGTCCCCGGCCTGACCGCCGGCCCAGCCGTGGCACCCCGGGCCGGTCCAGGTCGCCCCGTCGCCGCTCGCCCCGACCACGCCGAGCTGACGGTCGTCGCGACCCGGGTCGGCGGCCACCAGCCCGGCGACCACGTCGGCGGCGGCCACCCCGGTGCGCAGCAGCGCCAACCCCTGCTCCCGGTAGGCGAGGTTGAGATGCGCCTGGGTGGCCAGCGCGCCGACCTCCGCCGCGGCGGCCGGCACCAGCGCCCCGGCGGCGAGGAACTTGCTGGCCACGGCGACACCATGCTGCCGGCCGTCGGCGGAGCGGCCCACGATCGAGAAGGTCACCCGAGGAGGTTAGCGCCGCCGGGCCGCGCCGCGCGTCGCCCGTACCGCCGGGCCGCGCCGCGCGTCGCCCGGGCCCGGCGCCGCTGTCGCCCCGGACCGCCGGGCCCGTGGCGCTGCTGCCCGTGTTGCTGCTGCCCGTGCCGCTGGTGGCCGGTGCCGCTGTCGTCCGCGCCGGTCGCCCAACTGGCAGTCGTGGCCCGCCGCGGGCGGGCGCGGCGCGGCCCGGCGGCGCCTTGCCGGAAGGCCCGGGCAGCGGGAGGATCGACCGGTGACGAACCGATGGGGTATGACCGTGCCGCTCGGCGGCATTCCGCTGGTCGACCACGCGGCTGTCTACGGGGCCCTGCACGGGGCGGGGTTCACCGACCTCTGGTCGTCCGAGGTGGCCGGGGCCGACGCGTTCACCCCGTTGGCGCTGGCCGCCGCGTGGCAGCCCGAGCTGCGCCTCGGCACCGCCATCGCCCCGGCCTTCACCCGGGGGCCGGGCCTGCTCGCGATGCACGCTGCGGCGCTCGCCGAGGCCGCCCCCGGCCGGTTCGCGCTGGGCATCGGCGCGTCCTCGCCGGTGCTGGTGCGGGACTGGAACGCGGTGCCCTTCGACGAGCCCTTCAAGCGCACCCGGGACGTGCTGCGCTTCGTCCGGGCGGCCCTGGCCGGGCAGACCGTCGACGGCGCGTTCGACACCTTCGCGGTGCGCCGGTTCACCCTGGAACGGCCGCCGGCCGTGCCGCCGCCGCTGCTGCTGGCCGCCCTGCGTCCGGGAATGCTGCGGCTGGCCGGCGCCGAGGCCGACGGGGTGATCCTCAACTGGCTCGCCGCCGACGACGTGCCGACCGCCCTCGGCGCGTTGGGGCAGCGGCGGGACGGGTTCGAGGTGGTGGCCCGGATCTTCGTCTGCCCCACCGAAGACGTCACACACGCCCGCGCCCTCGGCCGCCGGCTGATCACCAGCTACCTCACCGTGCCCGCGTACGCGGAGTTCCACCGGTGGCTGGGCCGGGCGGAGACGCTCGGGCCGATGTGGCGGGCCTGGGCGGCGGGGGACCGGCGCGGCGCGAGCGCCGCCGTGCCCGACGAGGTGGTCGACACGCTGGTGCTGCACGGCTCGCCCGAGCACTGCCGCGACCAGGTGCGCCGCTACGCCGACGCCGGGGTGGACGTACCGGTGCTGGCCCTGCTGCCGACCCCGGAACCGGCCGGCGACCCGGCCGACCTCATTGCCCGGCTGGGACCGGCCTGACCCGCCCAGCCGGGCCCACGGAGGGAGCCGACATGAACCTCACCGACCGGGTGGCGGTGATCACCGGCGGGGCCGGCGGCATCGGCGCCGCCCTCGCCCGCCGGTTCGCCGCCGAGGGGGCGGCGGCCGTCGTGGTGGCCGACCTCGACGCCGCCGGGGCCCGCGCCGTCGCCGAGGACGTCGGCCCGGTCGCCCACGCCGTGCAGCTCGACGTCACCGCCGAGGAGCAGGTCCGCGCCCTGGTGGCCGACACCGAGCGACGGTACGGCCGGATCGACCTGTTCTGCGCCAACGCCGGGGTCGCCACCGAGGCGGGGCTGGACGCCGCCGCCGCCGACTGGGAGCGGGCCTGGCGGGTCAACGTGCTCGCCCACGTGCACTCGACGCGGGCCGTGCTGCCCGGCATGCTGGCCCGGGGCCAGGGGTACCTGCTGCACACCTGCTCGGCCGCCGGGCTGCTCACCGCCGTCGGCGACGCCCCGTACACCGCCACGAAACACGCGGCGGTCGGGCTGGCCGAGTGGCTCGCGATCACCTACCGGGACCAGGGCGTCCGGGTCAGCGCGCTGTGCCCGCAGGGGGTGGACACCCCGATGCTCGCCGAGGGACTGGCCGCCGGTCACCTCGGGGCACGGGTGATCGCCGCCTCCGGCGCGGTGCTGCACCCCGACCGGGTGGCCGACGCGGTGATCGCCGGCCTGGCCGAGGAGCGGTTCCTCATCCTGCCCCACCCCGAGGTCGCGAACTACGCCCGCCGCCGTGCCGAGGACCCCGACGGCTGGCAGGCCGGCCTCCGCAAACTGATCCGCCGCCTCCACCCCTGACCCCCACCCCACCCGGCCCCACCCCCGGCCGGCTGACCCCGGTTGATCAAGAGGTTTGCGTCACCGGTGCGCCCGATCCCCGACGCAAACCTCTTGATCAACGCGGCGGGTGGGGTGGGGGCGTGGGGGTGGGATTAGGTGGGCCAGTGGAGGGGGCCTGGGTGGACTGACCAGAGGAGGCGGCGCCATCGGGGGCGGGCGGCGCGTAGCGCCGTGACGTAGTCCGTCGCCAGGGCCGCCGCCAAATCGGCCTGTGCCTCGCTGGCGCTGCCCGGGGCGAAGGCGACCTGGTTGAGCAGGCCGGCCAGCTCGTCGACGGCGGGCACCGGCGCGGGGACCGGGTCGGTGCCGGCCCCGGTGCGGCCGGCGCGGGCCTCGGCCAGGGCGGCCCGGGCCCGCTCGGCGACCTCCGTGGCGGCGAGGTCCCCGCCCACCGGCCGGCCGGCCAGCCGCAGCGCGTCCGTCAGCTCCCGCCAGGCGCCGGCGATCCGCCGGCCGGGGTCGCCCGTGGACAGCCGGGCCCGGGACCGCGCCCGGCGCAACGCCACCAGCACCGCCAGCGCCGCCCCGACGACGAGCAGCAGACCGCCGGCCCCGCCGCCGACCAACACCGGCGTCGACACGCCACCGGAGTCGACCGGCCGGGCCGGCCCGGCCTGCGCCGGCGGGGTCTCCGTCGGCTCCAGGGTCGGTTCGGGCACCTCCGACGGCGGCGGGTCCTCCGGCGTCGGCCGGAAGTCCTCCTCCACCGGGCGCGGCTCGTCGTCGGGCCGGGGCAGCGGGTCGAACGGCACCCAGCCCAGGCCGGAGAAGAGCACCTCCGGCCAGGCGAACGCGTCCGCCGCGCGCACCGGCCCGTCCCCGCCGGAGGAGAACCCGACCACCACCCGGGTGGGCAGGCCGACCAGCCGGCCCAGCACCGCGAACGCCGCCGCGAACTGCTCCGACGTGCCGCGTTGGCCACCGCCGTTGCGCGGCCCGAACAGGAAGAAGTTCAGATTCGGGTACGCGTGTCCGCTCGGCGCGTCCGCCACCACCCGGTAGTGCTCGGCGAGGAACTGCTCGATCGCTGCCGCCCGCGCGTACGGGGCGCCGTTGTCCTCGGCGAGCTGGGCGGCGAGCCGGCGCACCGGGTCGGGCACCCCGTCGGCCACCCGCAGGACCCGGGCCACCTCGTCCCCGGCCGGCACGTCCGCCGTGGCGAGCAGGTTGTTGTCCGGCCGCTCCGCCGCCGAGGTGACCGTGTACCGCAGCCCCGGCGTCAGCCCCTCCGGCCGGATCAGCGTCCCCGTCTGCGGGTCGTACGCGACCCGGGCGCCGCTGACCTCCCGCGGGGTGGCCACCGCGGGCAGCAGCCGCCCGCTCAGGTCCGCCACGGTGATCTCCTGCCGGACCGTCTCCACCGTGGCCCCGGGGGCGGACTCGGTCGCCGGCAGGATCCGCCCGGCGTTGCGGTACGTCGCCCCGACCCGCCAGGTCACCCCGTCGTAGTCGCTGAGCACCGCGAGCCGGATCCGCTCCGACCGGCCCCCGTCACCGTCGCCCGGCCCGTCGCCGCTGTCCGGCCCGGCGCTCTCGCCCGGCGAGGCACCTGCGTCCGGCCGGCCACCGTCCGCCGGGCCGGTCGACCCCGCCGGCGTGCGCGCCGGATCCGGGGCTCCGGCCGGGGTACCGGGGCGGCGCGTCGTCACGTCCAGCAGCTTCTGCCGCGGGTTCAACGCCCAGCCGGAGATGCGGATCAGCGGATTCTCGTCCAGCGACTCCACCTGCGGCGGCTCCACGTACCGGCGCGGGTCCACCGGCCGGTCGTCGACCCGCCCGGCCACCACCGGGCCGAGCAGGGCGGCCAGGCCCACCACCACGACCAGCCCGGCGGCGGTGGTGGCGGCGAGACGTACCCGCACCGCCGCCCGCACCCCCGGGGCCAGACCGACGGTCGGGTCCGGACCCGACGGACCCGGCCCCCGGGACGGCAAGGCCAGCCCGACCGCGGCGACCGCCGCGAACGCCACCGTCGGCCAGATCGCCGGGTCCGCGTTCGGCCCGACCACGTACAGCGCCCCGGCGTAGAGCAGCGCCGGTGGGAGGTACCCCAGCAGCACCCGGCCGGCCCGCAGCGCCACCTCCGCGCCGGCCAGCCCGGCCAGCCACGCCGCGACCAGCGGCACCAGCACGGTGTCCGGGGTCGGCTCGACCGGGATCATCGCGGTCAGCAGCCGGGGAATGCCGTTGCGCGCCGCGTCCGCCGTCACCTCGGCCAGCGAGCCGGGCAGTCCGGCCGCGTCGGCGGCCACCCGCAGCGACCACGCCGCGTACCCGGCCAGGCCGGCCACCGACAGCGGGGCGACCAGCCAGGACGGCAGCCGCCGGGCGGCCACGCTGACCAGCACCGAACCCACCGCCGCGCCGATCACCAGCCGGGGCAGCAGGCCCGGAGCGTACACCCGGCCCAGCGCCACCCCGGTCAGCGCGACCAGCGCGACCAGCGCGAGCGGCAGCGGCGCCGCCCGCAGTACCCGCAGCACCCTCACCACCGGCGGACCCCGTCCCACTCGGCCGCGAACGCGGCCCCGTCGGCCGCGTCCACGACCACCATCCCGGTCGCGCCGGGCGGCGTCGGCTCCGCCGCCCCGAACACCCCCACCACCACCGACGGGTACGCCCCGCGCAGCGCGCCGAGGTGCCCCAGGTCGCCCCGGCCGCCCGGCCCGGTGAGGAAGACCAGCGTGTCGCCCAGTCGCTGCTGACGCAGCCGGGCCGTCGCCGCGCGCAGCGCCGCACCGGCGTCCCCCGGGTCCAGCCGGACCGCGGCGAGCCGGTCCAGCGGCCCGCCCCCGGCCTCGGCCGCCCCGCTCGCCGCCGTGCTGGCCGGCGGCGCGGCGCGCCGGGCCCGCAGCCGGCCCACGACCCGGGCCGCCCACCGGCCCCCGGCCGACGCCGGCTGCCCGTCGTCGGTGGGCTGCTTCGGGGCCACCAGCAGCAGCGCCACGGGCAGGTCGGCGCGCAGCGCCGCCGCGACCACCGACGCCGCCGCCTCGCAGGCCGACTCGAACGACTCCGGGTCGGAATGGGCGGCGGCCCGGTCGTCCAGCAGCACCACGATCCGGGGCAGGCTGGTGTCCACGTTCTCCCGCACCATCAGCTCGCCCACCCGGGCGCTGGTGCGCCAGTGCACCCGGCGCAGTTCGTCGCCGACCACGTACTCCCGCAACGAGTCGAACGTGATCGACCCGTGCGGCACGCCGTCCACCCGGCCGTCGAGGCTGCGCCCGGCCCCCCTCGGCACCGCCGTCAGCGGGTGGACGCGCGGGTGCACCCACACCGGCACCGTGCCCGAGTACGGGCGGGCCAGCGCCACCAGCCCCAGCGGGTCGCGCCGGGTCACCCGCAGCGGCCCGACCGGCACCACGCCCCGCCGGTCGGTCGGCACGTCGTAGCTGATCGTGGTGTCCCGACCGGGCCGCAGCCGCAGCACCGGCACCGGCACCGCCCGCTCTCCGCAGCGGTCCTCGGCCAGCAGGTTCGCCGCCCGCACCCGCCCGGCGTTGCGCACCGTCAGCACCATCCGCGCCGGCTCACCCCGGGACACCCGGTCCGGGTCGGCGTGCCGGGTCACCTCAAGCCGGGGCCGCCACAGCGCCACCAGCAGGGCGTACCCCACCGCGACGGCCGCCGCCGCGCCGAGCAGTGTCAGCTCCGGGTAGGCGAACCGGAACCCGGTGCCGAGCAGCGCCACGGCGGCCACGAGCAGCCCGGCGCCCCGGGCGGTGATCCCCACGTCCGTACGGCCCGCCTCAGCCCTGAACCGGGGCCGGGGCGACCTGACCCGACGGCAGCGGCACCGGCACCGAGGCGACCGCCTGACGGAGCACCTCGGCGGGGGTCACCCCCCGCACCTGCGCGTCCGAACCGAGCAGCAGCCGGTGCGCGAACACCGGCTCGGCGAGCGCCTTGAGGTCCTCCGGCATGATCCAGCCCCGCCCGTCGATCAGCGCGTACGCGCACGCCGCCCGGGTCAGCGCGATCACCCCCCGGGGGCTCACCCCCACCCGTACCTGCGGGTGGTGGCGGGTCGCGGCGGCCAGCCGGACCGCGTACGCGTACAGCGGCTCGGCGATGTGCACCCGCCTCGCCATCCGCACCATCTCCCCGACGGTGTCGGTGTCGGTGATCGCCGCCAGCGCCTCGGGGGAGCGGACCGTCGCCCCGCGCAGCACCTCCACCTCGACCGCCTCGTCGGGGTAGCCGACGGAGAGCTTCACCAGGAACCGGTCGAGCTGCGCCTCCGGCAGCCGGTACGTGCCGTCCATCTCCACCGGGTTCTGCGTGGCGACCACCAGGAACGGCTGCGGCACCGGGTGCCGGACCCCGTCCACGGTGACGGTGCGCTCCTCCATCACCTCCAGCAGCGCCGACTGGGTCTTCGGCGACGCCCGGTTGATCTCGTCGGCGATGACGATGTTGGCGAACACCGGCCCCGGGTGGAACTCGAAGCCCCGGGTGGCCTGGTTGAAGATGGTCACCCCGGACACGTCCGAGGGCAGCAGGTCCGGGGTGAACTGGATGCGCCGCCACTGCCCCTTCACGGTGGCGGCGATCGCCCGGGCCAGGGTGGTCTTGCCGACCCCTGGCACGTCCTCCAGCAGCACATGTCCCTGCGCGAACAGCGCCGTCAGCGCCAGCCGGACCACCTGCGGCTTGCCCAGCACCACCGAGTTGACGTTCTCCGCCAGCCGGGCGGCGAGGGCGGCGAAGCCCTGCACCTCCGGCTGGGTGAGCGGTTCGTTGGTGTTCACGGTGGTGCTCCTTGCCTGGTGGCGCGGTCAGCAGGTGGGCAGGACTTTGATGTTGTCCTCGCCCTCGAGGTTGAGCCAGGCCCACGGGATGTAGTTCTTCCCGCTGTACTCGACCTGCACCCACCAGGTGCTCTGCTTCTGGTTGTTGTAGATCCAGGAGTCGACGTTCTCGCCCTGCCTCTTGCAGTACGCCTTCAGCCGCCGGCCCGGCTTGGCCCAGCCGGCCTGCTGGTCGTTGTCCTGCCGGGGCACCCGGAAGATCTCGTTGCCGTTGCGGCCGGCCACGTCCCGGTCGCAGTACGTCCGCTGGTCGCCGTCGGGCCCGTTGTTGCAGGTCGCGATCCCGTACAGCGGATCGGTGGCCTGGGCCCGGTCCGCGGTGCCCTTGCCGGCGGCGTTGCTCGCCGTCACCGTGGCCGTGTACCTCGTGCCCGGCGTCAGGCCGGACACGGTCGCGCTGGCGCAGTTCCTCGCCTGCACCGGCGCCTCGCCCGGGACGCTGACGGTGCAGGTCGCCTTCCCGCCCCCGGCGTCCACGGTGAAGGTGACCGTGACGGCCGTGGCCGTCGCCGACGAGCCGGTGACGGTGACCCGGGGCTGGGCGACCGTGCGGGCGGTGGCGGTGGCCTCCGGGCCCGGGCCGGCCTCGTTGACGGCCTTCACCTTCACGGTGACGTTCTGCCCGTCGCCCAGGCCGTTCACGGTGGCCCGGGTGTCGGTCACCTCGCTGGCCCGGCCGCCGACGTCCACCAGGTACTTCGTGACCGGCCGGCCGTTGGCCGGCGCCGGGGACCACTGCACCGCCACGGTGCCCGGCTGGTCCGCCACCGTCGACGCCCGCAGGTCCACCGGCTGGTCGGGCGCCGCGAACGGCACCACGCTGTTGCTCACCGGGGAGGCCTTCGAGCCGGCGCCCCGGTCGTTGACCGCGACGACGGTGAACGCGTACTGCGTGCCGTACTCCAGCTCGCCGGCCGGCACCACCAGCTCGGTCTTCGCCGACTCGCCGGCCGGGGCGGTCGCGCCGGCCGAGGTCGCCGTCACCGCGTACTTCGTGATGGTGTTGCCCTGGCCGTTGGCGGCCGGCCACTTGACCAGTACCGTGCCGTTCGGCCGGGCCTCGGCCGTGACGCTGGCCGGCGGGTCCGGCACCGCGGCGGTCGGGGTGACCGGGTTGCTGGTCCGCGCCGGGCCGTCGCCCTTGGCGTTGACCGCGTGCACCGAGAACCGGTACGTCTCGCCGTTGGTCAGGCCGGTGATCTCCACCGACCGCTGGTTCGCGCCCACCTCCCGGCGCTGGCCGGCACCCTCCACCACGTACCGGATGATCTCCGCGCCGTTCGCGGCGGCCGGTCGCCAGCTCACCCGGGCCTGCGCGTTGCCGGCCGACGCGGTGACGCTGCGCGGCGCGCTCGGCTTGCTCACCTTCGGCTTCTTCGGCGGGGGCGGCGGGGGCGCCGGCGGCGGGTCGCCGCCGAGCACGTCGTTGGCGTACTTGTTGACCTCGCGCACCTGGTGCTTGTCGTCGACCACCCGGGCGGTCGACGAGTCCGGCGCGTTGATGAACAGCCGGTTCTCCCGCACCTCCAGCTCCAGCGGGCCGGTCGAGCCCTTGCCTCCGATCGTGTCGACGAGCTGCCCGCCGGCGTCGAAGGAGTACACCGTGCCGGTGCTCTCGTCGGCGCAGTAGTACCGGTCCGCCCAGGCCACGGCCGGGCTGAGCCCGTCACCCCGGCCAGGCACGGTGAACGCACGCTCCTCGCCGCTGGCGCCGACCACGTGCACCGTCCGGTCGCCGGGCACCGTCACCGGCACCTTCGGCCCGCTGGTCCGCGCCGGCAGGGCACCCGGCCCGGCCATCGTCAACTGCGTCCGGGTGACCTCGCCGCGCTGCACCCGCACCAGCGCGCCGGCCGTGCGGTCGAGGACCGCCACCCCGTCGTCCAGCGTGGAGACGACCAGCTCGTGACTGGGGTCGGCGATCTCGTACGTCTCGACCTTCTTCGGGCTGACGCCGGAGCCGGCCGGCGCGGCCGAGCCCGGCTCGGACGGCAGCTCCGCCGCCGTGACCGCGGAGACGGTGCCCTCGGCCGGGACGGCGATCCAGAGCCGGCCCTCCCCGTCGAACGCCCCGCCGGTGATGCCCGGCGGGTAGCGCACCGGCTCGCCGACGGGGGCCAGCGAGCGCGGGTCGAGCTGCCGGACGATGCCCTGCACGGCGTCCACCACGAACGCGGCGTCCTCGTGCAGCGCGACGTTGACGCCCAGGCCGGGGGTGGTCCGGGTGCTGGCGGTGATCTGGAGGGTGGCCAGGTCCAGCGAGCTGACCTGCCCCGTGTTCAGGTCACGCAGGACCAGCAGCCGGTCGGTCTGGATGACCTGCATCGGGTGCCGGCGGGCGTCGGGGACCTCCACCCGGGTGTCCACGCGCGCGGTGATGCCGTTGACCCGGGCCATCTCGCTGCGCGCCGCGCTCCACAGCCAACTGCTGGCGTCGTAGTTGGCCACCGCGTTGTCGGCGGCGCCCAGCCCGAGGACGGTGAGGCCCATCGCGGCCAGCAGCGCCCCCACCGTGCCGATGGTGACCAGGCCGCCACGCCAGCGGGAACGGCGGCCGGGAACCTCCGGCCCGGTGCTCACGGCGTCGTCGATGGTGGCCACAAGCGGCTGCCTCCCCGTGTCGTCATGCCGGTCGGCGCGCCGGTGACCGGCGACCCTCCCCGAGCCGGGTGCCATCATATGGCCACCCTGAGGCAGGGGAAACCCGCACCGTCCGCCTGTGGACACCCAGCGTGTGCGGGGTGGACGGCGGGTCAGCTCGCCGTCGGGGCCGGCGTCCGGGCGGTGCAGACCTGCCCGGAGGTGGCGAAGGCGTCGGTGGAGTAGACCGCCAGCACGGTGAAGCAGTAGTCCACCCGCGAGTTGAGGCCGTTGACCGTGTAGCTGGTCTGCCCCGGATCCACGGTGGCCAGCACGCCCAGCTTCTGCCCGGTCCGTCCACCGGCCACCATGAACGGCACCGCGCCGGAGGACGGATCCGTCCAGGTGAGGGTGATCGTGCTGCTGTCGTCGCGCAACTTGAGGTCACCCGGCGGGGGGCCACTCGCCTTCGGGACGGCCGACGCCGACGCCGGTGCCGACACCGGTGCCGAGCCCGGGGGAGCCGCCTCGTCGCGGTCGAACACCAGCACCGCGACGCCGACCACGATCGCCAGGATCACCAGCGCCACCACCGCGACCAGGACCACCGTCCGGCCGCGTCCGGTCGGCTCCTCCTGGTACGTCGTCTGCCACGCATCCTGCGGCGAGGGGTAGTCGTCGGCGGCCCGCCAGCCGTCCTGCTCGTGCCAGGCCTGCCCCTGCTGCCCCTGCTCGGCGGGCCCGGGGTCGGTCGCCCGCTGCCGCGTCCAGTCCTGCCCGGCCGGCCCCTGGTCGGCGGCGCCGGAGCGGTGGTCCAGGTGCGGGGGCGGCGGGCCCGGGGGTGGCGGGACCGGGGGTGGCGCGACGGCGGACGCGTCGAGCCCCGGCACCGACGGCTCCGGACCGGGCGACCGTGGCGGTGGCGCGGGGCCAGGCTCCGGCTGCCGGTCGGCGGGCGGCCCGTCCGGCTCCTCGGCGGAACGGTCGGAACCGTCCCCAAGGTCCGGGGCCGGGTCGGGGTCGACGGTCGGAGCCAGTGGCTGCGGCGGCGCGGCGCTGCTCCACGGCGGCGCCGTCATGCCCCAGGGCGGCACGGGCGCCCCGCTGACCGGCGGACTACTGACCGGCGTTGCGCTGAAGGGTGGTGCGCTGAAGGGTGGTGCGCTGAAGGGTGGTGCGCTGTGTGGTGGTGCGCTGTGTGGTGGTGCGCTGAAGGGCGGTGCGCTGTACGGCGTACCGCTCACCGGTGGTGCGCTTACGGGTGGCCCACTTACGGGCGGTGACATGAACGGCGTGCCGACCACCGGCGGCGCGGTCACGGGCGGCGTGTTGACCGGTGTGCCGCTGACCGGTCGTACGTTCGTCGGCGGGGCGCTGACCGGGATGGCCGGGGGACCGCTGGCGGGCGGGGCGCTGATCGGAGCACCGGCATCCGGCGGAGCGCTGCTCACCGGTGCCGCCGGACCGTCGCTGACCGGCCCGGCCTGCGTACCGGCCCCGCGGGTGGCCTCCTCCCGCAGCAGCGCGTCGATCTGCCGTACCTGAATGGTCGGCTTGTCCCAGCCCAGCGCCGGGACGGGCGGCGGTGCCGGTTGCGGTGCCGGCCCGGTGGGCGGACGCGGCGCGGGCACTGCCTGCGGCGTGGCCAGTGCCGGTGGGGCGGACGTGGGCTGGGCGCCTCTCGACGTGGGCTGCGGTGCCCACGGGGAGGTCGGTGCGGCCGGTGCCGGTGGTTGGGGTGGCGTGGGCGGCCCGGTACGCGGAGACGGCACGGCCGGCGGCGGAGGGTAGGTCCGATGCGGCGGCCCGGGCTGGGTGCCGGAAGCCGGCGCCGGGTAAGGCGGGGGCTGGGGTGCCGGCGCCGGGTGAGCCGGAGCCTGGGGCTCTGGCGGCGCGGCGACCCGGGCCGGTGACCACGGGGAGGCCGCCTGCTGGGCGGGCGCGTCAACCGGCGTGGTGCGTTGTTGTGGGGGAGCGGGAAGTGGGGGTACGGGCAGGGGCCCCTGCGCCGTTGGTGCACGGGACGGCTCGGGACTTCGCTGTGCTGGTGCTGGTGCTGGTGCTGGTGCTGGTGCTGGCTCGGCCGGCGGCGGGGCCGGGAACTGCGGTGGAAGCTGCTGGGGCGGGGCTGGAACCTGAGGCGGAGCCGGAAGGTACTGCTGCGGCGCCGGGACCGGCGGCAGAGGCGGAGGCGACGGCTGCCGGGGCGGGACGGACGCCGACGGAGGCGGCGCGGCTCCGGGCCGCGGCGCGGCGGCCTGCGCCTGCCGCGGCGGCGGGGGCATCGGAACGGGCGCGAGAGGCATGGTCGGACCATCGAGCGCCGTCGGGCCCTGCTGGGGGACGATCGGGCCGGGCTGGGGGGTGATCGGTTGGGGCTGGGCGGCGGACGGGTCGTACGCGGGAGCGGAGGGCGCCGCCCCGGGCGCGCCCGGGCCGAGGTAGTGCCGCGCCTCGCGTACCGCCGGGTGGTCCGCGCCGAGCACGGCGGGCCCGGCGCTCGCGACGCGGGAGTAGTGGCGGCGGGCCTCGTGCCGGTTGCCCAGTTCCTCGGAGACCGAGGCGAGGTCCAGGGAGAGCGCGAGCAGCAGCGGGTCGGCGGGATGCCAACGGCGCTCGCCGGCCGCGAGGCATTCCTCCAGTACGCGCCGCGCGGCGGCCGGATCGTCCGTCTCGCGGTGCAGGCGGGCCAACAGGTGCGCGGTACGCAGTACCTCCGGATGGTCCTCGCCGTAGCTGGCCCGGATCGGTCCGAGCGCGTCGGCCAGCAGCCGACGTGCCCCGGCGAGGTCGCCGGAGGCGCGCTGGGCCAGCGCCCGGTGCTGGAGGGCGGCCAGGGGAGAGGGCTGTGACACGTCAGTCATGCTGCCCGGAGGAGGTGGCTCGACGCCACCCGCCCTGCCGATCACGATCGAGTCGGCGTGCCCCAGTCGTGGGTGTCAGCCCTCTGACCTGGCCTAACGGGTCGCCGGGAAGGTGGTGTGCATGATCCACGGCCGCCGTGTACAGTAATCCCCCGTGCGGCCCTCCAGGGCGGTCGACGGGTGGTGAAGCCACCCCGGCCGACAGGGTAGGCTGAACGAGTAAGTCCGGGTGGCGGAATGGCAGACGCGCTAGCTTGAGGTGCTAGTGCCCGTATAGGGCGTGGGGGTTCAAGTCCCCCCTCGGACACGAGTACGTCTCATATGTGCGACGTAGACGTAGCGGTGGTTGAGCATGCTTGACCACCGCAAAATTCCCTCCAGCGCCACGTCAGGCGCTACTTTCAGTGAGCGGCGTGCGGCGAGTCCTTCGTCGACACGAGGCAGCTCGTCAGTGATCCCCGCCGTTGCCCTGCCCGGTCAGGCGACCGCTAGGCGCGGTGCTCCTGGCTCCTCCGCGACGGTAATGAGACGTCCTCCACTGCCGCTTCCGAGTCTTGCCGTGCCCCGAAGCCGTACAGCTGTCTATGGCGTGGCGACGCTCGATTCGCGTGGTCGGATCGCCGACCGGTCGGCGATGAAGGGACTCCAGTGGAGTCCCGGACTGCGACTGCACATAAGAGAGCGCCGTGGGCTGATCGTCGTATCAGCCGATAGTCAGGGCGTCTTCAAGGTGACGAAAGAAGGCCACGTTCGACTGCCGGCAGTGGTGCGTCAATGGTGTGGTCTTGCTGCCGGCGACCGCGTGCTCATCGTGGCTGAACCAGCCAGCGGGCGCCTA
>NZ_QKKX01000036.1 GCF_003434305.1 Micromonospora sp. MW-13 | reverse complement strand
GCACCAGCGGTTCTGGGTCGACCCGCCCGTGCACCGGGTGCAGGACGTCGCCTCCGCCGGCCTCCAGGACGCCGGGCACCCGTTGCTCAGCGCCACCCTCACCTTCCCCGACAGCGAGCGGATGGTGTTCACCGGGCGGCTGTCGGTGCGTACCCACCCGTGGCTCGGCGAGCACCGGGTGATGAACAACATCCTGCTGCCCGGCACCGCGTTCGTGGAGCTGGCGACGTACGCCGGCGAGCAGGCCGGCTGCCCGACCGTGGAGGAGCTGACCCTGCTCGCCCCGCTGGTCCTGCCCGAACTCGGCGCGCTCCAGGTGCAGCTGATGGTCGGCGACCGGGACGACGACGGCCGGCGCGGCGTGCAGCTCTACTCCCGGCCCTACCGGGACGGCTCGGACGAGATCCTCGCCGACGTGGCCTGGACCTGCCACGCCACCGGCCTACTCGCCCCGCAGTCGGCCGACGCGCCCGCCTTCGACCTGGGGGTGTGGCCGCCGCCCGGCGCGACCCGCGTCGAGTCCGACGACTTCTACTCGGGCATCGAGGCGACCGTCTTCGGGTACGGCCCGGCGTTCCGCGGCCTGCGCGCCGCCTGGACCCGCGGCGACGAGGTCTTCGCCGAGGTGGAACTGCCCGCCGACCACCACGCCGAGGCGGGCCGGTTCGGCGTGCACCCGGCGCTGCTCGACGGCGCGTTGCAGGCCATGTCGATCGGCGGCTTCCTCGGCCGGATGGGCGACGGCGCCGACGCCACCGTGCCCCGGCTGCCGTTCGCCTGGACCGGGGTCTCCCTGCTCGCCGCCGGGGCCACCGCCCTGCGGGTGCGGGTCGCCGCGGCCGGCGAGGTCGGGGTGGCCTTCCAGGTGGCCGACGCCACCGGCGCGCCGGTGCTGCACGTCGACTCGCTGATCATGCGGCGGGTCTCCGGCGACTCCCTCGGCGCGGCCCGCTCCGGCCGGCACGAGTCGCTGTTCCAGGTGGACTGGCCGGCGCTGCCGGTGCCCACCGGCCCGGTGCCGGCGGCCACCCGCTGGGTGGTGCTCGGCGGTGACGACCTCGCCCTCAGCGCAGCCTGCGAGTCGGCGGGCGCGCGGGTGCGTACCGACATCGACCTGGACTCCCTCGGCAAGCTGCTCGCCGGGGGCGAGCCGGCGCCCGAGGCGGTCGTCGTCCCGGTCGGCGGCCCCGACGACGACGAGGTGGGCCCGGTCCTCGCCACCCAGACGCGGGCCACGGCGCACCGTACCCTCGCCGCGTTGCGGACCTGGCTCGCCGACGACCGGTTCGCCGGGTCCCGGCTCGTCCTGGTCACCCGCGACGCGATCGCGGCGGGGGAGCAGCCGGCAATCAACCTGCGGCAGGCCCCGGTGTGGGGTCTGCTGCGCACCGCCCAGCTCGAACACCCCGACCGGTTGCAGCTGATCGACCTCGACGACGAGCCGGACAGCCGCGCCGCGCTGGCCGCCGCGATCGCCTCCGGCGAGCCGCAGCTCGCCGTGCGGGCCGGACAGGTCCGCACCCCGCGCCTCGGGCGGGTCCCGGCCGGGACGGAGCTGCTGCCCGGCGGCATCGACCCCGACGGCACCGTGCTGATCACCGGCGGCACCGGCGTTCTCGGCCGGATCCTGGCCCGTCACCTCGCCACCACCCACGGCGTGCGGCACCTGCTGCTCGCCGGCCGGCGGGGCGCCTCGGCGGAGGGGATCGGCGACCTGGTCGCCGATCTCGCCGGCCACGGTACGGAGGTGACCGTCGCCGCCTGCGACGCCGCCGACCCGTACGCCCTGGCGGCGCTGCTCGCCGGGATTCCCGCCGCGCACCCGCTCACCGCCGTGGTGCACGCCGCCGGCGTCCTCGACGACGGGGTGCTGGAGTCGATGACCCCCGACCGCGTCGACGCGGTGGCCGTGCCGAAGATCGACGCGGCCTGGCACCTGCACCGGCTCACCGAGGGGCTCGGCCTCGCGGCGTTCGTGCTGTTCTCCTCGGCGGCGGCCACGCTGGGCAGCGCCGGCCAGTCCAACTACGCGGCGGCCAACGCCTTCCTCGACGCCCTCGCCGCGCACCGGCGGGCCCGGGGCCTCGCCGGCGTCTCCCTCGCGTGGGGCCTGTGGGAGCAGGCCAGCGGCATGACCGGTCACCTCGCCGACGCCGACGTGCGGCGCATCACCGAGCAGGGCGCCGCCGGCCTGGCCACCGCGCAGGCGCTGGACCTCTTCGACGCCGCCTGGCGGCTGGACGCGGCGGTGGTCGTACCGATGCGGCTGGACGTTCCGACGCTGCGGGCGCAGGCGGAGTCCGGCGCCCTCGCGCCGATGCTCCGCGCCCTGGTCCGGGTGCCGCTGCGGCGCTCCGTCGACGCCACCGGCGCCCGCGCCGGCGGGGTGTCGCTCGGCCAGCGGCTGGCCGGACTGGCCGGCCCGGAGCGGCTGAAGGTGGTGCTCGACGTGGTCCGGGCGAACATCGCCGCCGTCCTCGGCCACGCCGGCGCCGACGCGGTCGACCCCGGCCGGCTCTTCACCGACCTGGGCTTCGACTCGCTCACCGCCGTGGACCTGCGCAACCGGCTCAACGCCCTGTCCGGGCTGCGGCTGCCGGCGACGCTGGTCTTCGACTACCCGACGCCGACCGCGCTCGCCGAGAAGCTGACCAGCGAGATCGCCGCCGACGAGGCGCCCTCCACGCAGCCCATCTTCCAGGGCATCGACACCGTCGAGAGCCTGCTCAACTCCATCCCGCTCGATCCGGTGGCCCGGGACCGGTTCACCGCCCGGATGCAGGACCTGCTCGCCAAGGCGTCCGACGTGGCCGCCGGGCCCGCCACCGCCGAGGACCGGCCCGATCTCGACTCGGCCAGCGACGACGAGATCTTCGACTTCATCAGCAAAGAGTTTGGAATCTCCTGAGATGACCGAGTTCCGGATCGAGGCAGGTGCGACCTCATGAGCGACGACAAGCTGCGGTACTTCCTCAAGCGGGTGACCGCCGACCTGCACGACACCAAGCGCAGGCTGCAGACCGTCGAGGCGCGCGACCAGGAGCCGCTGGCCATCGTCTCGATGAGCTGCCGCTTCCCCGGTGGCGTCCGGTCGCCTGAGGACCTGTGGGAGCTCGTCGCCGACGGCCGGGACGCCCTCACCGAGTTCCCGGGCGACCGGGGCTGGGACCTGGAGGCGCTCTACGACCCGGACCCGAACAAGCCGGGCAAGAGCTACACCCGGGTCGGCGGGTTCCTCGACGGCGCCGGTGACTTCGACCCGACCCTGTTCGGCATCTCGCCGCGCGAGGCCCTGGCCATGGACCCGCAGCAGCGGCTACTGCTGGAGACGTCCTGGGAGGCCGTCGAGCGGGCCGGCATCGACCCGCTGTCGCTGCGCGGCAGCTCCACCGGCGTCTTCGTCGGGCTGAGCACCTCCAACTACGGCATCGGGCTGCCGCACGTGCCCGAGGGCGTCGACATGTACCTCGGCACCGGCAACACCACCAGCGTCGCGTCCGGCCGGATCTCGTTCACCCTCGGCCTCAACGGCCCGGCCGTCACGGTGGACACCGCCTGCTCGTCGTCCCTGGTCGCCCTGCACCTCGCCGTGAACGCGCTGCGCCGGGGCGAGTGCGACCTCGCCATCGCCGGCGGCGTCACCGTGATGGCCACCCCCGGCGTCTTCGTCGTCTTCTCCCGGCAGCGCGGCATGTCCGTCGACGGCCGGTGCAAGGCGTTCGCGGACGGCGCCGACGGCACCGGCTGGGGCGAGGGCGGCGGCGTGCTCGTCGTGGAGCGGCTCGCCGACGCCGAGCGCAACGGCCACCCGGTCCTCGCCGTGATCCGGGGCAGCGCCCTCAACCAGGACGGCGCGTCCAACGGCCTCACCGCCCCCAACGGCCCCTCCCAGCAGCGGGTCATCCGGCAGGCCCTCGCCAACGCCCGGCTCGGCGCCGCCGACGTCGACATGGTCGAGGCGCACGGCACCGGCACCACCCTCGGCGACCCGATCGAGGCGCAGGCGCTCATCGCCACGTACGGGCAGGACCGCCCCGCCGACCGGCCGCTGTGGCTCGGCTCGGTGAAGTCGAACATCGGCCACACGCAGAGCGCCGCCGGCGTCGCCGGGATGGTCAAGATGGTGATGGCGCTGCGCAACGGCGTCATGCCGGAGACCCTGCACATCGACGCGCCGTCGCAGCACGTGGACTGGACCGCCGGGGCGGTGTCGCTGCTCACCGAGTCGAAGCCGTGGCCGGAACTGGACCGGCCCCGCCGTGGCGGCGTCTCCTCGTTCGGGGTGAGCGGCACCAACGCCCACGTGATCCTGGAGGAGTACCGGCCCCGCGTCGCCGGCCAGGACACCGTCGACGGGGAGGGGGCCGTCGAGGCCACCGCCGTCGAGCCCGCGCACCGGCCCGGTCTGATCGCCTCCGACGCGACGGTCTGGCCGGTGTCGGCCCGGTCGAAGGCCGCCCTCGCCGGCCAGGCCGCCCGGCTCGCGCGGCACGTGCGCGAGCACGGCGACCTCGCCCCGGCGGCGGTCGGCTGGTCCCTGGCCACCACCCGGTCCACGTTCGACCACCGCGCCGCCGTGGTCGGCACGGCCGCCGGGGAACTGCTGGCCGGGCTGGACGCCCTGGCCGCCGGCCAGCCGGCCGGCAACCTCGTCACCGGTACGGTCACCGGCTCCGGCGCCGGTCCCGTCTTCGTCTTCCCCGGCCAGGGCGCCCAGTCGGCGCGGATGGCCGCCGGCCTCGTCGGCCGGTCCCCCGTGTTCGACGCCAGGCTCGCCGAGTGCCAGCGGGCCCTCGCCCCCCACCTCGACGTGGACCTCGTCGCGGTGCTCACCGGCGACGACGAGTCGTGGCTGGACCGGGTCGAGGTCGTCCAGCCGGTGCTGTGGGCCGTCGGGATCGCCCTCGCCGCCGTGTGGCGCGCGGCCGGCGTCGTCCCGGACGCCGTCGTCGGCCACTCGCAGGGCGAGATCGGCGCCGCCTGCGTCGCCGGCATCCTGACCCTCGACGACGCGGCGAAGACGGTCGCCCTGCGCTCCCGCGCCCTCGCCGTGCTGCGCGGCACCGGGACGATGGCGTCGGTGGACCTGTCCGCCGACGCGGTCACCGCCCGCCTGGCGGCCTTCCCGGGAGTCGGGGTGGCGGCGGTCAACGGCCCGGCCACCGTCGTGGTGTCCGGCCCGCCGCAGCCCGTCGCCGACCTGGTCGAGGCATGCCAGGCCGAGGGCGTCCGCGCCCGGCTCATCCCGGTGGACTACGCGTCGCACTCCGCGTCGGTGCAGGAGGTCGCCGAGCAGTTGCGCACCGACCTGGCCGACGTGTCACCGCAGGCCGGGCACACCCGTCTCGTGTCCACGCTGACCGGGGACTGGGCCGACCCGGCGTCGATGACCGCCGACTACTGGTACGACAACCTGCGCCGGACCGTGCAGTTCGACGCCGCCGTGCGTGTCGCGATCGCCGCCGGGCACAGCACCTTCGTGGAGATCAGCCCGCATCCGGTGTTGACGATGCCGGTGACGGCGATCCTCGACGACACGGGCACCACCGGGCACACGCTGGGCAGCCTGCGCCGGGGCGACGACGACGCGACCCGGCTGCTGACCAACCTGGCCACCGCGCACGCCGTCGGCCTGCCCGTCGACCTGGCGAACGTCCTCGCCGAGACCGGGCTGGCGCCGCTGCCCACGTACGCCTTCGACCACCAGCGGTTCTGGCTGGACGGCAGCGGCGGCCCCGACCTGGAGAGCCTGCTCCAGCAGGCGGCGGCCGACCCGAGCGACGCCAGCTTCTGGGCCGCCGTGGAACGCGGTGACCTCACCGCCCTCGCCGAGACCATCGCCACCGAGGACACCCCGGCGGACCAGGCCCTCGACGCGCTGCTCCCGGCCCTGCCGCTGCTGACCTCGTGGCGCCGGCAGCGCCGCCGGCAGTCCGACATCGACGGCTGGCGCTACCAGGACACCTGGAAGCCGCTGACCGGCGTCGCCAACCGGGGCATGACCGGCACCTGGGTCGTCGTCCTGCCGACCGGCGACATCGTCGAGCCCTGGCAGGACGCCTGCGTCGAGGCGTTCACCGCGGCCGGCGCGACCCTCGTCCCGGTGCCCGTCTCCACCGCCGACGTCGACCGTGACCTGCTCGGCAAGTTGCTGCGGGAGGCGCTCGCCGCCGCGCCCGGCGGCGACGGCGGGGCCGCCGAGGTGGCCGGCGTGGTCTCGCTGCTCGCCTTCGACGAGCTGATCCACCCGCTGTACCCGTCCGTGCCCGGCGGCTTCGCCGCCACCGTCGCGCTGTTCCAGGCCCTCGGCGACGTCGGCCTGCGCGCCCCGATGTGGAGCGTCACCTCCGGTGCCGCGTCCGTCGGCCGGGCCGACCTGCTGCGCTCCCCGGTGCAGTCGCTGGTCTGGGGCTTCGGCCGGGTCGCCGCGCTGGAGCACCCGCAGCGCTGGGGCGGCCTCGTGGACCTGCCCGAGGCCGTCGACGAGCGCTCCGCCGGCCTGCTGGTCGCGGCCCTCACCACCGCCGGGGAGGAGGACCAGATCGCGGTACGCCCCGGCGGCGTGCTCGCCCGCCGGCTCACCCGGGTCCCGCTCGGCGACAGCCAGCCCGCGAACCCGTGGCAGCCGTTCGGCACGGCCCTGGTCACCGGCGGCACCGGCGCGCTCGGCGGGCACGCCGCCCGCTGGCTGGCCCGCAGCGGCGTGGAGAACATCGTCGTCGTCAGCCGGCGGGGCATGGCCGCGCCGGGCGCGCGGCAGCTCGTCGACGACCTCACCGAGCTGGGCGCCCAGGCCACCGTGGTCGGGTGCGACGCCTCCGACCGGGACGCGCTGGCCGACCTGATCGACGCGATCCCCGCCGAGTACCCGCTCACCACGGTCGTGCACGCCTCCGCCGTGCTGGACGACGCCATGATCAACGACATCCGGCCGGAGCAGATCGAGCGGGTGCTCCAGGCCAAGGTCGACGTCGCGTACAACCTGCACGAACTGACCCTCGACCTGGACCTGTCCGCGTTCATCATGTTCTCGTCGTTCGCGGGCAGCGTGGCCAGCTCCGGCGTCGGCAACTACGCCCCGAGCAACGCGTTCCTCGACGCGCTCGCCCAGCACCGGCGCGGCCTCGGCCTGCCCGCCACCTCCATCGCCTGGGGCGCCTGGGCCGGCGGCGGCATGGCCGACGGGCCGCTCGGCGAGCTGCTGCACCGGCACGGCGTACCGGAGATGACCCCCGAGGCGGCCATCGCCGCGCTGCACCAGGCCGTGGACCACGGCGAGGCGTTCCTCACCATCGCCGACATCGCCTGGGAGCGGTTCGCCGTCGCGTTCACCGCCACCCGGCCCGGCCCGCTGATCGGCGACCTGCCGGACGTCCGCCGGCTCGCCACCGCCGAGACGGTCGCCGGCGTGGCGGCCGGCGACGGCCCGGACACGTTGCAGGACCGGCTCGCCGGGCTGCCCGCCGCCGAGCGGCTCGCCGTGCTGCTCGGCCTGGTGCGCAGCCAGGTCGCCGCCGTGCTCAACTACGCGTCCGCCGAGTCGGTGGACGAGCACCGGGCGTTCCGGGAGCTGGGCTTCGACTCCGTCACCGCCGTCGAGCTGCGCAACCGCCTCGGCACGGCCACCGGGGTGGCCCTGCCGGTGACCCTGGTCTTCGACTACCCGACCCCGACGACGCTGGCGGAGTACCTCTTCGCCGAGGTCGCCCACGACGACGTGGTCACCCCGACCGCCCTCCTCGACGACCTCGACCGGATCGCCGACAGCCTCGACGTGGTGGCGCGCGACGAGGCGGCGCGGGTGCGGGCCACCGTACGCCTCCAGGCGATGCTCTCCCGGCTCGGCCAGGACAGCGGCGGCGCCGACATCGGCCGGCACCTCGACGACGCCACCGACGACGAACTGTTCGCGATGGTGGACAAGGACCTCGGCATTTCCTGACCCCGCTCCGGCTCTCTCCCGTCCCTCCCGAGGAAGCGGCACTCCGATGGCCAATGAAGACAAGCTCCGCGACTACCTCAAGCGGGTCATGGCGGATCTCCACGACACCCGCCGCCGGCTCAGCGAGGTCCAGTCCCAGGAACTGGAGCCCGTGGCGATCGTGGCGATGAGCTGCCGGCTGCCCGGCGGGGTGCGCAACCCCGACGAGCTGTGGGACCTGCTGCGGGACGGCCGGGACGCCGTCGCCCCCTTCCCCGCCGACCGGGGCTGGGACCTGGAGCGGCTCTACCACCCCGACCCCGACCACCCGGGCACCTCGTACGCCCGGGAGGGCGGGTTCGTCGACGGGGCCGGGGACTTCGACTCCGCCTTCTTCGGCATCTCGCCCCGCGAGGCGCTCACCATGGACCCTCAGCAGCGGCTGCTGCTGGAGACGTCCTGGGAGGCGGTCGAGGCCGCCGGGATCGACCCGGCCACACTGCGCGGCAGCCGGACCGGGGTGTTCGTCGGCACCAACGGGCAGGACTACGGCACCCTGCTGATGATGTCGCCGGACGGCGACGAGGGGCACTCGATGACCGGTGGCGCGGCGGCCGTCGCGTCCGGCCGGGTGTCGTACACCCTCGGGCTGGAGGGCCCGGCTGTCTCCATCGACACGGCCTGCTCGTCGTCGCTCGTGGCGCTGCACCTCGCGGTGCAGGCGCTGCGGGCGGGGGAGTGCGACCTGGCCCTGGCCGGCGGGGTGACCGTGATGGCCACCCCGGGGCTCTACATCGGCTCCAGCCGGCAGCGCGCCCTCTCGCCGGACGGGCGGTGCCGGTCCTTCGCCGCCGCTGCCGACGGCGCCGGTTTCTCCGAGGGCGTCGGCTGGCTGATGGTCGAGCGGCTGTCGGACGCCCGCCGCAACGGCCGGCGGGTCCTCGCCGTGGTCCGCGGCTCCGCCGTCAACCAGGACGGCGCGTCCAACGGGCTGACCGCGCCGAACGGGCCGGCGCAGCAGCGGGTGATCAGCCAGGCCCTCGCCTCGGCCCGGCTGTCCACGGCCGACGTGGACGTGGTCGAGGCGCACGGCACGGGCACCACGCTGGGCGACCCGATCGAGGCGCAGGCGCTGCTGGCCACGTACGGGCAGGACCGGGGCGACACCGGCCCGTTGCTGCTCGGCTCCGTGAAGTCGAACATCGGCCACGCGCAGGCCGCCGCCGGGGTCGCCGGGGTGATCAAGGTCGTGCTGGCCATCCGGCACGGGATCGTGCCCGCCACCCTGCACGTCGACGAGCCGTCCCCGCACATCGACTGGACGGCCGGTGCGGTGGAGCTGACCACCGAGGCGCGGCCGTGGCCCGAGACGGGCCGGGCCCGGCGGGCCGCGGTCTCC
>NZ_QKKX01000035.1 GCF_003434305.1 Micromonospora sp. MW-13 | reverse complement strand
ACGTTCGAGCAGCGGGCCGCCGTGGTCGGGTCGAGTGTCGAGGAGCTGCTGGCCGGCCTGGACGCCGTCGCGGCCGGTTCCCCGGCCGGCAACGTGGTCTCCGGCGCGGCGGCGGGTCCGGGCGCGGGACCGGTGTTCGTGTTCCCCGGGCAGGGTGCGCAGTCGGCGCGGATGGCGGCCGGCCTGGTCGGCCGGACGCCGGTGTTCGACGCGAAGCTGGCCGAGTGCCAGCGGGCCCTGGCCCCCTACCTGCACGTGGATCTCGTCTCCGTCCTGACCGGCGACGACGAGTCGTGGCTGGACCGGGTCGAGGTCGTCCAGCCGGTGCTGTGGGCCGTCGGCATCGCCCTGGCGGCCGTCTGGCGGCAGGCGGGGGTGGTCCCGCAGGCGGTCATCGGGCACTCGCAGGGCGAGATCGGCGCGGCCTGCGTCGCGGGGATCCTGTCCCTGGACGACGCGGCGAAGACGGTGGCGCTGCGGTCCCGTGCCCTGGCGGTGCTGCGGGGCACGGGGACGATGGCCTCGGTGGACCTGTCCGCCGAGGCGGTCACCGCCCGCCTCGCGCAGTTCCCCGGCGTCGGGGTGGCGGCGGTGAACGGCCCGGCGACCGTCGTGGTGTCCGGGCCGCCGCAGCCGGTGGCCGACCTGGTGCGGGCGTGCACCGACGAGGGACTCCGGGCAAGGCTGATCCCGGTGGACTACGCGTCGCACTCCGCGTCGGTGCAGCAGGTCGCCGAGCAGTTGCGCGCCGACCTGGCCGACGTTTCCCCGCGGGCCGGCGACGTCCGGCTGGTGTCCACGCTGACCGGGGACTGGGTCGACCCGGCCTCGATGGGCGCGCAGTACTGGTACGACAACCTGCGGCAGACCGTGCAGTTCGACGCGGCGGTGCGGGTGGCGATCGCCGCCGGGCACCGCGCCTTCGTGGAGATCAGCCCGCATCCGGTGTTGACCATGCCGGTGACGGCGATCCTCGACGACACCGGCGCCACCGGGCACACGCTGGGCAGCCTGCGCCGGGGCGACGACGACGCGACCCGGCTGCTGACCAACCTGGCCACCGCGCACGCCGTCGGCCTGCCCGTCGACCTCACGAAGGTCCTCGCCGCCACGGCCACCGTCGACCTGCCCACGTACGCCTTCGACCACCACCGGTACTGGCCGGCGCCGCCGCTGTTCCTCGCCCGCGCCGACGACGAGCCGGACATCGACCGGTGGCGCTACCGGGTCACCTGGAACGCCCTGCCCGACCTGCCGCTGGACCGGCTCGCCGGCACCTGGCTGGTCCCGGTTCCCGCCGGGCTGGACGAGGAGCCGCTGGTCCAGGACGTGCTCTCCGCGCTCGGCAGCGTCGGCGTGGACGCCGTACCCGTCGAGGTGGACACCACCGCCGACGCGGCGGCACTGGCCGACCTGCTGCGCGACGCGCTGCCCGACGAGGGACCCGCCTCGGTGCTGTCGCTGCTCGGCCTCGACGAGCGGGCGCACCCCGACCACCCCGCCACCACGCTGGGCGTCACCGGGACGGTCCTGCTGGTGCAGGCGCTCGGATCGCTCGACGTCGAGGCGCCGCTGTGGTGCGCCACCCGGCGGGCCGTCGCCGTCGACGCCGGGGACCCGGCGCCGAGCCCGGCCGCCGCCGCCGTCTGGGGCCTCGGTCGCGCGGTCGCCCTCGAACACCCCGGTCGCTGGGCCGGCCTGGTCGACCTGCCGGACCTCCTCGACCCCTGGACCGGGGTGCGGCTCTGCGCGGCGCTCGGCGACAACGGCGGCGAGGACCAGCTCGCCGTCCGCGACTCCGGGGTCTTCGCCCGCCGGCTCACCCGGATCACCGAGCCCGAGCCGACCGCGTCCGGCGAGCCGACCGACGACGGCTGGCGGCTGCGCGGCACCGTGCTGATCACCGGCGGCACCGGCGGCCTGGGCGGGCACCTGGCCCGCTGGGCGGCCCGCTCCGGTGCCGCGCACGTCCTGCTGGCCAGCCGGCGCGGCCCGGACGCGCCGGGCGCCGCCGAGCTGGAGGCGGAGCTGACCGACCTCGGCGTACGGGTCACCGTGGCCCGCTGCGACGTCGCCGACCGGGCGCAGCTCGCCGACCTGGTGGCCACGGTCGACGGGGACGCCCCGCTGAGCGCCGTGCTGCACACCGCCGCCGTCCTCGACGACGGCATCGTGGACACCGCCACCGCGCAGCGCCTGCACACCGTCGCCGCCCCCAAGTGCCTCGCCGCCGCCCACCTGGACGAGCTGACCCGCGACCTGGACCTGGACGCCTTCGTGCTGTTCTCCTCGGTCGCCGGCACCACCGGCAACGCCGGGCAGGGCGCGTACGGGGCCGCGAACGCCTACCTCGACGCCCTCGCCGAGCGACGCCGGGCCGAGGGCCGGCCCGCCCTCTCCGTGGCCTGGGGCGCGTGGAGCGGGGCCGGCCTGCCCGCCGACAACGAGCGCGCCCAGCAGCGGCTGCGCCGGGGCGGCATGGTCGGCATGGACCCCGACCTGGCCGTCGAGGCCCTGGCCCGGGCGCTGCGCCGGGACGAGACCACCACCCTGATCGCCGACATCGACTGGGGCCGGTTCGCCCCCGCGTTCACCCTGGTCCGGCCCAGCCCGCTGATCGGCGACCTCGCCGAGGTGCGCGAGGCGGCCCGGGAGGCCACGCCGGAGGCCACCGAGGAGGAGCCGGCCGCCCCGTCGGGGGCGCTGGCCCGCCGGCTCGCCGGGCTCACCCCGGCGGAGCGTGCCGAGGCGCTGCTGGAACTGGTCCGCCAGTGCGCCGCGACCGCGCTGGGCTACGGCGCGGCCGACGACATCCCGGCCACCCGGCCCTTCCGGGACCTGGGCCTGGACTCGCTGACCGCGGTCGACATGCGCAACTTCCTGGCCACCGCCACCGACCTGCGGCTGCCCGCGACGCTCGCCTTCGACTACCCGAACCCGACGGTGCTCGCCACGCACCTGGACGAGCTGCTCACCGGGGCCGTGCCGGACGTGGCCACCCCCGCCCCGGCCGCCCCGGGCGTCGACGACGACCCGATCGCCATCGTGGCGATGAGCTGCCGCCTCCCCGGCGGGGCGGACGACCCGGAACGGCTGTGGCAGCTCCTCGCCGCGGGCGGCGACGCGATCGGCGAGTTCCCCACCGACCGGGGCTGGGACCTCGACCGGCTGTTCGACTCCGACCCGGAGAACGAGGGCACCAGCTACGCGAGCGAGGGCGGCTTCGTCACCGGGGTCGCCGACTTCGACGCCGGCTTCTTCGGCATCAGCCCCCGCGAGGCCCTGGCCATGGACCCGCAGCAGCGGCTGCTGCTGGAGGCGTCCTGGGAGGTCATCGAGCGGGCCGGCATCGACCCGCAGGCGCTGCGCGGCAGCCCCACGGGGGTCTTCGTCGGCACCAACTACCAGGACTACCGGAACCTGATGTACAGCGCCGAGGGCGCCGAGGGGCACCTGATGACCGGCAACGCCGGCAGCGTGCTCTCCGGCCGGGTGTCGTACACCCTCGGCCTGGAGGGGCCCGCCGTCTCGGTGGACACCGCCTGCTCCTCGTCGCTGGTCGCGCTGCACTGGGCCTGCCAGGCGCTGCGCCAGGCGGAGTGCTCGCTCGCCCTCGTCGGTGGCGTCACCGTGATGTCCACCCCCGGGGTGTTCGTGGGCTTCAGCCGGCAGCGGGGGCTGGCCCCGGACAGCCGGGTCAAGGCGTTCGCCTCCGCCGCCGACGGCACGAGCTGGGGCGAGGGCCTCGGCGTGCTGCTGGTCGAGCGGCTCTCCGACGCCCAGCGCAACGGCCACCCCGTGCTCGCGGTGATCCGGGGCAGCGCCGTCAACCAGGACGGCGCGTCCAACGGCCTCACCGCCCCGAACGGGCCCTCGCAGCAGCGGGTGATCCGGCAGGCCCTGGCCAACGCCGGCCTCACCCCCGCCGACGTGGACGCCGTCGAGGCGCACGGCACCGGCACCAGGCTCGGCGACCCGATCGAGGCGCAGGCCCTGCTCGCCACGTACGGCCGGGAGCGGCCGGCCGACCAGCCGCTCTGGCTCGGCTCGATCAAGTCGAACATCGGGCACACCCAGGCCGCCGCCGGGGTCGCCGGCATCATCAAGATGGTCCTGGCCCTGCGGTACGGCTACCTGCCGCAGACCCTGCACGTCGACGAGCCGACCGACCAGGTGGACTGGAGCGTGGGCGCGGTCGAGCTGCTCGACGAGGGCCGGATCTGGCCGGTCACCGGCCGCCCCCGGCGGGCCGCCGTCTCCTCCTTCGGGATCAGCGGCACCAACGCGCACACCATCCTGGAGCAGGCCCCCGAACTGCCCGTCCCGACCGAGCCGGCCGGGGACCCGGACCGGCTGCCGGTGGTGCCGGTGCTGCTGTCGGCGCGCACCGCGTCCGCGCTGGCCGCCCAGGCCGGCCCGTGGGCCGACCGGCTCACCGGGCCGGAGGCGCCGCCGCTGGTCGACGCCGGCTGGTCGTCCGTGGTGTCCCGGGCCGCCC
This sequence comes from Micromonospora sp. MW-13, assembly GCF_003434305.1. Lineage (GTDB taxonomy): Bacteria > Actinomycetota > Actinomycetes > Mycobacteriales > Micromonosporaceae > Micromonospora. The sequence continues at coordinate 275,659 of NZ_QKKX01000035.1, read as the reverse complement.
TGGAGCATCGGGCCGTCGTCCTCGCCACCGACCGGATCGCGCTGCGCACCGGGCTGCGCGCCCTCGGCGCCGGCGAGGAGTCGCCGCTGGTGGTCATCGGCGCGGTCGCGCCCCGGCCGAAGGTGGCGTACCTGTTCTCCGGGCAGGGCGCGCAGCGGCCCGGAATGGGCCGCGAGCTGGCCGCCGCGTTCCCGGCCTTCGCCGCCGCCCTCGACGAGGCCTGCGCCGTCCTCGACCCGCACCTGCCCGGGCCGCTGAGGCCGGTGCTGAACGCCTCGCCCGGCACCGCCGACGCGGAGCTGCTGGACCGCACCGAGTACACCCAGCCGGCGCTGTTCGCCGTCGAGGTGGCGCTGTTCCGGCTGTTGCAGGCGTGGGGCGTACGTCCCGACGTGGTCGCCGGGCACTCCATCGGCGAGTTCGCCGCCGCCCACGCCGCCGGGCTGCTCACCCTGGCCGAGGCCGCCGAGCTGGTCGCCGCCCGGGGCCGGCTCATGCAGGCGCTGCCGGACGGCGGGGCGATGCTCGCCGTCGCCGCCGCCGAGGCCGACGTGCTGGCCTCGCTCGGCGACCGCGCCGACCGGGTCTCCGTCGCCGCCGTCAACGGCCCCGCCGCCGTGGTGCTCTCCGGGGCCGGCGACGCCGTCGAGGAACTGGCCGCCGAGTGGTCCGCCCGGGGCGTACGCATCCGGCGGCTGACCGTCAGCCACGCGTTCCACAGCCCGCTGATGGAGCCGGTGCTCGACGACCTCGCCGCCGTCGCCGCCCGGCTGGAACCGCGGACCCCGACCGTGCCGATGGTCTCCACGGTCACCGGCGCGGTGGTCGACCCGGCCGAACTCGCCACCCCGGCGTACTGGGTGCGGCACGCCCGCGACGCCGTGCGCTTCGCCGACGCCGTCACGGCCCTGCGGGCCCAGGGCTGCACCGGGTACGTCGAGATCGGCCCGGACGGGGTGCTCACCGCCCTCACCCAGGCCGTCCTCGCCGAGGACGCCCCGGCCGGCGGCCGGGCCCCGCTGGTCGTGCCCACCCTGCGGCGGGACCGGCCGGAGCCGGCCGCCCTGCTGCGGGCCGTCGCCGCGCTGCACACCCACGGCGTCTCCCCGGACTGGTCCGTGCTGTACGAGGGCACCGGCGCCCAGCCGATGGACCTGCCCACGTACGTGTTCGACCGGCAGCGCTACTGGCCGCAGCCGCCGGACTGGGCCGCCCTGGCCGCCGTCGAGGACGACAGCACCGAGGTCGAGCGCCGGTTCTGGGCGGCGGTCGAGGCCGAGGACTTCGAGTCGCTGACCCGCGAGCTGGACGTGGACCGCGACCAGCCGTTCGGGGCGGTGCTGCCGGCCCTGTCCGCGTGGCGGCGGCGCGGCCGGGAACGCTCCCTCGTGGACGGCGCCCGGTACCGGGTGGTCTGGGAACCGCTCGCCGGCCCGCCGACGGAGCAGGACAGCGGCCCCTGGCTGGTGCTGCTGCCCGCCGACCGGGCCGACGACCCCGACCTGAACTCCTGCACCTGGACCCTCGGCGGTGACGTGACCACCGTGCCCGTCGACACCGCCGCCGACCCCGACGAGCTGGGCGGCCAGCTCGCCGACGTGCTCGGCGAGGCGCTCGACGGGGCCACCGGGACCCTGTCGATCCTGTCCTTCCTCGGCCTGGACGACGCCCCGCACGTCGAGCACCCGGCGCTGCCCCGCGGCCTCGCGGCGACCGTGCAGCTCCTCCAGGAGCTCACCGACACCGACGCGGCGGCCCGGTTGTGGTGCGTGACCCAGGGCGCGGTCGGCGTCGGCGACGGCGACGTGCCGGTCAACCCCCGCCAGGCGATGCTGTGGGGGCTGGGCCGGGTGGCCGCGCTGGAGCAGCCCGCCCGCTGGGCTGGGCTGATCGACCTGCCCGCCACTCTGGAGAGCTGGACGGCGATGCGCCTCGGCGGCATCCTCACCGGCGGCGCGGCGGAGGACCAGCTCGCCGTCCGCGACTCCGGCGTGCTGGTCCGCCGGCTCGCCCCGGCCGTCACCGCCGGGGAGCCCGCGCCGTGGCAACCCCGGGGCACCGTGCTGATCACCGGCGGGACCGGGGCGCTCGGCGGGCACCTGGCCCGCTGGGTGGCCGGCGCCGGCGCGGAGCGGGTGGTGCTGACCAGCCGGCGCGGGGCAGACACCCCCGGCACGGCCGAGCTGCTCGCCGAGCTGGAGGCCCTCGGCGTCTCCGGCCGGGTGGCCCGGTGCGACGTCGCCGACCGGGTCGCCATGACCGACCTCGTCGCCGAGCTGCGGCGGGAGGGCCCGCCGCTGCGCGCGGTGGTGCACGCCGCCGGGGTCAGCGAGGTGGTGCCGCTGGCCGACACCACCCTGGAGGACCTCGCGTACGTCGTCGCCCCGAAGCTGGTCGGCACCGAGTTGCTCGACGAGTTGCTCGACGGCGTCGAGCTGGACGCGTTCGTGCTCTTCTCGTCGATCGCGGCGGTGTGGGGCAGCGGCGGGCAGGGCGCGTACGCCGCCGGCAACGCGTACCTGGACGCGCTGGCCGAGCAGCGGCGCGGCCGGGGCCTGCCGGCCACCTCGGTGGCGTGGGGGCCGTGGACCGAGTCGGGCATGTTCGACGACGGGGCGCCGGAGCAGCTTCGCCGCCGGGGCCTGCGGGTGATGCCGCCGGGCGTGGCGATGGCCGGGCTGCGGCACGCGCTCGCCGCCGGGGACGTCTGCGTCACCGTCGTCGACGTCGACTGGGCCACCTTCCAGCCGCTGTTCACCGCGCTGCGGCCCAGCCCGCTGCTGGCCGACCTGCCGGCAGTGCGGGCTTTGACGGAGACCGTCGCCGACGGCCCCGCCCCGGCCGCGCCGGCCACCCGGGACCTGCTCGCCGGGCTGCGCGCGCTGCCCGGCGAGGAGCGACGGGCGGCACTGCTGGAGATGGTGCGGGTGGACGCGGCGAAGGTGCTCGGCCACTCCTCCGGCGACGTGATCGAGACCGACCGGGGCTTCCTCGACCTCGGCTTCGACTCGCTGACCGCCGTGGAGCTGCGCAACCTGCTCACCGCGGCGACCGGGCACGAGCTGCCCACCACGGTCGTCTTCGACTACCCGACCCCGGCCGGCCTGGCCGACCACCTCCACGAGGAGCTGTTCCCCGACGCCGGCGCGGCGGCCGGCGACGGCGACGGCGACGAGGCGTCCGTCCGCCGGGCGCTGGCCGCGATCCCGCTGGACCAGCTACGCCAGGCCGGGCTGCTGGACCAGCTTCTCCAGCTGGCCCACGCCGCGGGACCGGTCGCCGGCACGCCGGTGGCCGTCCCGGCCGCGCCGGAGGCCGAGATCCGTGAACTGGACGTCGCCGGTCTGGTCCGGATGGCCCTGGAAGGCTCCGACTCGTGACCCGGCTGGCCGCAAGGAGTCCCCGATGAGCGTCTCACTGGACGAGGTCGTCAGCGCGCTGCGCGCGTCCCTGCTCGACAACCAGAAGCTCAAGCAGCAGAACCAGCAGCTCGCCGCCGCGCTCAGCGAACCGGTGGCGATCATCGGGATGAGCTGCCGGTTCCCCGGCGGCGTGCGCTCGCCGGAGCAGCTGTGGGACCTGGTCGCCGCCGGGGCCGACGCGATGGCGCCGTTCCCCGACGACCGGGGGTGGAACCTCGACGCCCTGTACGACACCGACCCGGACAGCCGGGGCACCTCGTACGTGCGGGAGGGCGGGTTCCTCTACTCCGCCGGCGACTTCGACCCCGCGTTCTTCGGCATCAGCCCCCGCGAGGCGCTGGCCATGGACCCGCAGCAGCGGCTGCTGCTGGAGGCCGCGTGGGAGGCGTTCGAGCGGGCCGGGATCGACCCGACCACGCTGCGCGGCGCGCCCACCGGCGTGTACGCGGCGACCAGCAGCCAGGGCGACTACGCGGCCCTGCTGTCCGGGGTCGGCGGCGGCGTCGAGGGGTACCTCGGCACCGGCAGCGCCGCCGCCGTGGCCAGCGGCCGGATCTCGTACGCGCTCGGGCTGGAGGGCCCGGCGGTCACCGTGGACACCGCCTGCTCGTCGTCGCTGGTCGCCCTGCACCTGGCCTGCCAGGCGCTGCGGCTGGGCGAGTGCACCCTGGCGCTGGCCGGCGGGGTGTCGGTGATGGCCACCCCGACGGTCTTCGTGGAGTTCTCCCGCCAGCGCGGCCTGTCCACCGACGGGCGGTGCAAGTCGTTCGCCGCCGCCGCCGACGGCACCGGCTGGTCCGAGGGGGTCGGCATGCTGCTCGTCGAGCGGCTCTCCGACGCCCGCCGCAACGGCCACCGGGTCCTCGCCGTGGTACGCGGCAGCGCGGTCAACCAGGACGGGGCCAGCAGCGGGCTCACCGCCCCCAACGGCCCCTCCCAGCGCCGGGTGATCAGGCAGGCCCTGGCCAACGCCGGGCTGACCGCCGACCAGGTCGACGTGGTGGAGGCGCACGGCACCGGCACCACCCTCGGCGACCCGATCGAGGCGCAGGCGCTGCTGGCCACGTACGGGCAGGGTCGGCCGGCGGACCGGCCGCTGCTGCTCGGCTCGGTGAAGTCGAACATCGGCCACACCCAGGCCGCCGCCGGCGTCGCCGGCATCATCAAGATGGTCCACGCCATGCGGCACGGCACGCTGCCACCCACCCTGCACGTCGACCGCCCCACCCCGCACGTCGACTGGTCCGCCGGGGCGGTGTCCCTGCTCACCGAGGCGACCCCGTGGCCGGCGACCGGGCAGCCGCGCCGTGCCGGGGTGTCCGCGTTCGGGGTCAGCGGCACCAACGCGCACACCATCATCGAGGAGCCCGACCCCGCCGACGTGCCGCCCCCCGTCCCGGCCGGGACGCCCGCCCCACCGGCGCCGTGGATCGTCTCCGCCCGCTCCGCGCCGGCCCTCGCGGGGCAGGCCGGGCGGCTGCTGGAGCACCTGGCCGCCCACCCCGACCTGGCCCCGGCCGACGTGGCGTACTCGCTGGTCACCACCCGGGCGGCGCTGCCGCACCGGGCGGCCGTGACCGGCGCCGACGCCGACGCGCTGCGGGCCGGCCTGCGGGCCGTCGCCGAGGACCGGCCCGCCGCGGGCGTGACCCGGGGGGTGGCCCGCCCGGCCGGCAAGCTCGCCTTCCTCTTCACCGGCCAGGGCGCGCAGCGCCCCGGGATGGGCGCCGAGCTGCACCGCCGGTTCCCGGTGTTCGCCGCCGCCTTCGACGAGGTGGCCGCCGAACTCGACCGGCACCTGGCCCGCCCGCTGCGCGAGGTCGTCTTCGCCGACCCCGGCTCGCCCGAGGCGGCCCTGCTGGACCGCACCGAGTTCACCCAGCCGGCGCTGTTCGCGTACGAGGTGGCCGCGTACCGGTTGGTCACCGCGTGGGGGCTGCGCCCGCAGCAACTGCTCGGGCACTCCGTCGGTGAGCTGGCCGCGGCGCACGTCGCCGGGGTGCTGTCACTGGCCGACGCGGCGACCCTGGTGGCCGCCCGGGGCCGGCTGATGCAGGCCCTGCCCGACGGCGGGGCGATGCTGGCGGTCCGGGCGTCCGAGGCCGAGGTGGCGCCCCTGCTCGACGACCGGGTCGCCCTGGCCGCCGTGAACGGCCCCGCGTCGGTGGTGCTCTCCGGCGACGCCGACGCCGTGCTCGCGGCCGGCGAACGCCTCGCCGCGCAGGGCAGGCGGACCCGCCGGCTGCGGGTCAGCCACGCGTTCCACTCCGCCCGGATGGACGCCATGCTGGCCGACTTCCGGGTGGTCGCCGAGAAGGTCACCTGGCACCCGCCGAGGCTGCCGGTCGTCTCCGACCGCACCGGCGACACGCTCACCGCCGAGCAGGCCACCGACCCCGGCTACTGGGTCGACCACGTCCGGGACACGGTGCGCTTCCACGACGGCGTGACCACCCTGGCCATTGCCGGGGTGGGCACCTTCCTGGAGCTGGGCCCGGACGCCGCGCTCACCGCGCTGGGCCGGGAGTGCCTGCCCGACGCCGACGCGGCGGCCTTCGTGCCGGTGGCCCGCCGGGACCAGCCGGAGGCGGCCGGGCTGCTCGCCGCCCTCGCCGCGGTGGACCTGCGGGGCGCGGCGGTGGACTGGCCCGCCCTGTTCACCGGCACCGACGCCGCCCGCGTCGACCTGCCCACCTACGCCTTCCACCACGAGCGGTACTGGCCGGAGCCGCCCGGGTTCCGCCTCGCCCCGCCCCCGGCGGAGGACGCCGTGGACGGGGACTTCTGGGCCGCCGTCGAGGCCGACGAGCCCGCCGCGCTGGCCGCTGTCCTCGGCCTCGACGGAGACCGGAGCGCCGCCCTGGCCGAGCTGCTGCCCGTCCTCGGGGCGTACCGGGGCCGGCAGCGCCGCCGCACCGAGCTGGACGGCCTGCGGTACCGGGCCGGCTGGGCGCGGATCGCCCCGCCAGCCGCCCCCGCCCCGCCGGCCGGCCCCTGCCTCGTGGTCGCCCCGACCGGCGCGGACCCGGACGCGGTGCTGGCCGCGCTGCGCGCCGAGGGCCTGTCGCCGGTGCTGGTGCCCGTGGGCGACGACCCCGGTGATCTCGTCCTGCCCGCCGGGGACGCCCCGTCGGCCGTGGTGTCGCTGCTCGCGGCGGGCGGCTCGGCCGGCACCGCCGCGCTGGCCGGCACCGCCGCGCTGGTCCGGGCCCTGGGCGCGGCCGACCTCGGCGCGCCGGTGTGGTGCGTGACCCGGGGCGCCGTCGCCGTCGACCCGGACGACCCCGCGCCGGACGTCGCCGGGGCGTACGTCTGGGGTCTGGGCCGGGTGCTCGCGCTGGAGATGCCTCGGCTGTGGGGCGGCCTCGTCGACCTGCCGGCTGCGCCGGACGACGCCGCCCTCGCGGCGCTGGCCCGGCTCGTCGCGGCCGGGGGCGACGAGGACCAGCTCGCGGTCCGGCCCGCCGGGGTGTACGCGCGACGGCTGGAACCCGCACCGACCGGTCCCGCCGCCGCCGACGAGGACTGGCGTCCCAGGGGAGCGGTGCTGGTCGACGGCGCGGCCGGCGCGCGCGGACCGCACGTGCTGCGCTGGCTCGCCGACCGGGGCGCGCCGCACCTGCTGCTCACCGGGGCGGCCCTGCCCGCCGAGGCGGCGGCCGAGCTGACCGCGCGGGGCGTCGAGGTCACCCCGATCGGCGAACCCGCCGAGCTGCCCGACCTGCTGGACCGGCTCGCCGCCGCCGGCCACCCGGTCCGCACGGTCGTCCACGTCGCCGACGCCGGCGGAGCGGGCGAGCCGGTCGCCGGCCTGGATCCGGCGGAGCTGGCCGCCGCCGTCGCCGCCCGCGTCGCCGCCGTGGAGCTGCTCGACTCCGCCTGCGCCGACCGGCCCGTCGACGAGTTCGTGGTCTTCACCTCCACCGCTGCCACCTGGGGTGGCGGCGGCGCGGCGGTCACGGCCGCCGTCGGCGCGGGCCTGGAGGCGCTGGCCGCGCGCCGCCGGGCCGCCGGCCGGCCGGCCACCGTGCTGGCCTGGGTGCCGTGGGCCGACGAGGTCGCCGAGCCGGGTCAGCTCCGCCGCCGGGGCGTCCGGCCGCTCGACGCCGAGCTGGCCGTCGCCGCGTTGCAGCAGGCCGTGGGCCGGGGCGACGACCAGCTCGCCGTCGCCGACATCGACTGGCCCGCGTTCGTGCCGGCCTTCACCGCGGTACGGCCCAGTCCGCTGCTGCGTGGCGTCCCCGAGGCGACGGCCGCCGCCGCGGCGGACGGGCCGGCCGGTGGCGACGCCGGCGACCCGGCCCGGGAGCTGCTGACCCGGCTGACCGGCAGCACCGCCGCGGACCGGCAGCGGATCCTGCTGGACCTGGTCCGGGCGCGGGTGGCCACGGTGCTCGGGCATGCCTCGCCCGGGGCGATCGAGGCCGATCGGGACTTCCTGGAGCTCGGCTTCGACTCGCTGACCGCACTGGAGCTGCGCGACGCGCTGCGCCAGGAGACCGGGGCGGAGCTGTCCGCCACCCTGCTGTTCGACCACCCCACCCCGACGGCGCTGGCCCGGCACCTGCTCGGCCAGCTTCTCGGCGCGGGCGCGGCGGGCGACGCGGGAGAGGGCGCCGGGGAGGGCGGCGGCGGGTTGCTCGGCGGGCTGTTCAGCCAGCCCAAGGCCCGCGCGGACTCGGCCGGTTACGCCGAGCTGCTGGTCAAGCTCGCCCAGTTCCGGCCGTCCTTCACCGACCCCGGGCAGCTCTCCCGGCCGGCCGGGATCCTCCGGCTGGCCGAGGGCGGGGCCGGCGCGCCACTGGTCCTCTGCTGCACCATGTCGCTGCTCTCCGGGGCGCACGAGTACGCCCGGCTCGCGTCCGGCTTCCGTGGCCTGCGCGACGTGTGGGCGCTGCCCAACCCCGGCTTCGGGGTGGGCGAGGAGTTGCCCGCCGACCTGGCCGCCCTGCTGCGGGTGCACGCCGACACGGTGCTGCGCGTCGTCGGCGACGGCCCGTACGTGCTGGGCGGGCACTCCGGCGGTGCGATGGTCGCCAACGTGCTCGCCCGCGAGCTGGACCGCCAGGGCCGGCCGCCGGCCGCGGTGATGCTGATGGACACCTACCCCGCCGACAGCGAGGTGCTCGGCGGCTGGGTGCCCGAGCTGCTCGACGGGATGACCGACCGGGACAGCGCGTACACCCCGATGGACGACTGGCGGACCACCGCGTGGGCCGGGTACCTGCCGCTGTTCCTGGACTGGCAGCCCGCCCCGATGACGTCGGCGACCCTGCTGGTGCGGGCCAGCGAGCCGCTGGGCCAGTGGACGGGGGAGCCCGACGGCTGGCGGTCCCGGTGGCCGTACCCGCACGAGACGGTGGACGCGGTCGGCGACCACTTCAGCATGGTCGCCGACCGGGGCCCGGAACTCGCCGCGACCCTGCAGGGGTGGCTGACCGGGCGTGACCTCTGAGGGCGCCGTGCCCCTGCCGCCCCCCTAGCGCCCCCTATTCAAAGATAGATATCTGTCCCACAGATGACCCGGACGGGAGCATGACGAAGTGGACGAGGCAGTGGTGGTCACGGAGCTGGTCAAGCAGTACCAGCCCAACATGCCGCCGGCGGTTAACGGACTGAGTTTCGCTGTCGCCGCCGGCGAGGTCTTCGGTCTGCTCGGGCCGAACGGCGCGGGCAAGACGACGACGATCGGGGTGCTGACCACGCGGGTGCGGGCCACCTCGGGTCGGGCCACGGTCTGCGGTGCGGACGTGATCGGCGCGCCGGCCGTGGCCCGGCAGTTGCTGGCGGTCGTGCCGCAGCGGGTGAACCTGGACCGGGCGTTGACCGTCCGGCAGAACCTGGTGTTCCACGCGGCGTACCACCGGGTGCCGCGGGCCGAACGCAACCGGCGGGCGGACGAGCTGCTGGAGCAGATGGGCCTCAAGGAGATGGCCAACGCGCGCACCGACTTCCTCTCCGGCGGCCTGGCGCAGCGCACGATGATCGCCCGGGCGCTGATGCACTCGCCGAAGGTGCTCTTCCTCGACGAGCCCTCCGGCGGCCTCGACCCGCAGTCGCGGCTGTTCGTGCACGACCGGATCGCCGAGCTGAAGCGCGAGGGGGTCACGGTCGTGGTCACCACCCACGACATGGACGAGGCGGAGAAGCTCTGCGACCGGGTCGGCATCATCGACCACGGCAAGCTGCTCACCCTGGACACCCCCGCCGCGCTGACCCGTACCCTGCCCGGCAGCAGCACGCTGACCCTCGTGGTCGGCGCCGGCGCGCCGGCCGAGGAGGTGCAGGCCGCGCTCGGCAACATCGCGGACGTGGAGCGGGTGGAGCAGTTGCGCGGCGGGGCGGGCGGCGGTATGCCGGCGTTCCCCGGGATGCCGCCGATGCCCATGCCGATGCCCGAGGCGCCGGCCGACCCGGACGCCACCCTGTCCTTCCGGGTCTACACCGGCACCCAGCCGGCCCACGCCGTGCCGATGGCGCTGAAGATCCTCAGCGACCTGAGCTGCGAGGTCCGCGACCTCAGCATCGGCCAGCCCAGCCTGGAAGACGTCTTCATCCACCTGACCGGAAGGGAACTTCGGTGAGCGTCACCGCCCCCGCCACCCCGTCCGCGCCGACGCCGGCGTTCGTGCCGCCCCGCTCGGTGCGCGGGCTGGACCAGCTCGCCACGTTCCGCGCGGTGCTGGCCCGCGACCTGTTCGTGACCGGCCGCGAGCTGGGCGCGTTCCTGGCCCAGGTCTTCATCCAGCCGCTGTTCATGCTGCTGATCTTCGGCAAGGTGCTCGGCGAGCTGGGATACGCCAGCAACGACTTCGCCAACGTGCTGCTGCCCGGCGTCATCGCGCTGAACGCCTTCCTGATCGGCCTGGAGAACACCGCCCTGCCCCTGGTGATGGACTTCTCCTTCACCAGGGAGATCGAGGACCGGCTGCTCTCGCCGCTGTCGATCCCCCTGGTCGCCTTCGAGAAGATCATCTTCGGGGCCATCCGCGGCACGATCGCCGGCCTGGTGCTGATCCCGATCGGCATGCTCATGCTGGGGGTCACCTGGCCCGTGCTGACGGCGCTCAAGGTGATGGTGGTGCTGGCGGCCGGCGCGCTGGTCGGCGCGGCCCTGGGCCTCACGTTCGGCACCCTGGTCCCGCCGCACCGCATCCAGATCATGTTCACCGTGATCATGACCCCGCTGATGTTCACCGGCGCCACCCAGTTCCCGCTGCGGGCCCTGGACTCCCTGCCCTGGTTCCAGGTGATCTGCTCGGTCAACCCGCTCACCTACGTCAGCGAGGCCACCCGGTCGCTGGTCGCCCCGCCCGGCGTCGAGTCGGTGCCGCTCTGGCTGGACCTGACCATCCTCGCCGGGGTGTTCGTCGTCGCCACCGCAATCGGGACCCGCGGCTTCATGCGCCGTTCGATGGACTAGCCACGCGGATGACAGCCGAGTACCTCACCGCAACGAGGGACGCGCTGCTGATCATCAGTACCGGCAGCTCCGGCCTGTTCAACCCGCTGGTCACCCTGGCCGGCGAACTCAAGCGCCGCGCCGTGCGGCGGATGTGGTTCGCCTGCACGGACGAACGTCGAGCCGACATCGAGGCCGTGCCCGGCGACGGGGAACTCCACTTCCTGTCGCTCGGGCCGGCCCGGCCCGAGGCGCGCCCCGACGACTGGGACGACGAGACCCGTCAGCGCATGACCACCGGTTCCCGGGCCGACAACTTCGCGGCCTACGTCGACGCCTCCACCGACTACGACTACCTGCACCAGCTCTACGAGCGCTGCCTGGACCTGGTCGACGAGGTGACCCCGGCGCTGGCCATGGTCGACTCGTTCGCCACGTTCGGCATGGACGCGGCGACTGTCCGGGGGGTGCCGTACGTCATCGGCGTCTCGGTGCCCCCGTCGAACTTCCTGCCCGACACCGTCCCGCCGACGTACCCGATGCCGCTGTCCGGGCTGCCGCTGAACATGGGCCCGAGCCAGCGGGCGGCGAACGCCCGCCACCGGGCGGCGATCGCGCGGGCCCTGACGGCACCGGAGCGGCTGGCCCGCAACACCGGCGAGGCCGACCGGCGCCGGGCCGCGGGCATCAGAAACCCCGAGCTGCGGCCCGCGCAGTACGCCGAGGCGGCCGAGGCGCTGGTCGCGTACACGGTCTTCGGGCTGGAGTACCCATTCGTCACCGCGCCGGCGAACCTGCGGATGGTCGGCACGATGGTGCCCCGGGAACTCACCCCGGGCCCGGACGGCGCCGAGGTGCGCGCCTGGCTGGATGAGCACCCCTCGGTGGTGTACATCGGGTTCGGCACCATCATGCGGCCGTCGGAGGCCCAGGTGGCCGCGCTGGTCGAGGTCGTCGCGCGGCTCGCGCCGGAGCACCACGTGCTGTGGAAGCTGCCCGCCGCCAGCCAGCGCTTCCTGCCACCGGCCGGGCAACTGCCGGCGAACCTGCGCATCGAGGCGTGGCTGCCCTCGCAGCTCGAGGTGCTGTCCCACCCGCACGTGCGGGTCTGCTTCAACCACGCCGCCGCGAACGCGATCCACGAGGCGGCCTGGTTCGGGGTGCCACAACTGGTGATGCCGTTCTGGCTCGACTGCTACGACGGCGCGGTCCGGGCCGTCGACGCCGGCGTCGCGCTCGCCGTCGAGCACGCCGACGTCCTCGACGTCGAGGACATCGAGGACAAGCTGCGCCGGCTGCTGGCCGAGCCGTCCTTCCGGGACCGGGCCGGCCTGTGGCGCGGGCGGTTGCACCGGGCCGGCGGGGTCGGTGCAACCGCCGACCTGGTGCTGCGGCACCTCGACCGGCGGGCCGCCGAGGCGGCCACCGGCTGACCCGGGTACGCGTCGAAGGGGCGCCGGGCCGGGACGGCCCGGCGCCCCTTCGACCGTCCGGTCAGGACGCCGCGCCCTGCGTCTCCTCGGCCAGCGGCTCGGCGAACGCGATGAGCCGGGCCGGCAGGTCGGTGCGCCGCTTGACGTCCAGCTTCCGGTAGACCCGGGTCAGGTGCTGCTCGACGGTGCTCACCGTGATGAACAGCTTGCTGGAAATCTGCCGGTTGGTGTGCCCCTGGGCGGCCAGCGCGGCCACCCGCCGCTCGGCCTCGCTCAGCCCGTCGTCGGGCTCCTGCGCCTCGGGGCTCGCCTGGTACGCCGGCAGCCCGCCGCCCGGCTCCCGCCGGATCAACCGCTGCGCCAGCACCGACGCCCCGCAGTCCTGGGCCAGCTGGTACGCCCGGCGGACCAGCAGCCGGGCCCGCGCCGAGTCCCCGGCCCGTTGCAGCGTCTGGCCGGTGTCGCCGAGGGCCCGGACGAGTTCCAGCCGGTCCCCGCAGGCCTGTAGCAGGTTCACCGCCTCGGAGAGCAGCTTGCGCCGGTGGTCCGGGGCAGCGGTCGTGGCGAGCAGCCGCAGCGACCGCCCCCGGGTCCGGTCGTCGACCCCGTGGGCGACCCGGAGCTGCTCCTGCAACAGCTGGGTGGCCTGCGTCTTGTTGCCGACGCTGAGCTGCACCCGGGCCAGCTCCAGCCGCCACGGCGCCAGCCCGGCGACGTCGACGCCCCAGGCGCGCATCAGCTCGCCGCACCGGCGCAGGTCGGTGGTCGCCGCGTGCGGCCGGCCCATCGCCAGGTGGTGCCGGCCCCGGGCGGCCAGGTAGTGCACGCCCAGCGGGGTGCGGAGCATGCCGGTCGGCACGGGGTGGGCCAGCCACCGGTCGGCCTCGGCGAACCGGCCAGCCTCGGTCGCGCAGCCGATCAGCGTGGCCAGCGGGCCGGCGACCGCCACCCCCCACGCCGGGGCGGGCAGGTCCGCCAGCGCCGTGCGGGCCTGGTGCTCCGCGCCCGGCAGGTCGCCCAGGCGCAGCGCCGCCTCGGCCCGTACCGCCCGCACGATCGCCCGCCACACCGGGGCGTGCCGGGCCGCCGGCCGGTTGAGCAGTACGTCCCCCCAGACCGCCACCCGGTCGGACCGGCCCGCCCAGAGCAGCGCCAGCAGCGGGGCGGTGAGCAGGCCCAGCGCGCCGTCGTCGGTGTGGTGCCGTTGCAGCAGTTGCTCGGCGGTGGCCACGGTGTCGTTCTCGACGGTCGGCATCAGCGCCGTGCCGAGCACGGTCACCGCCTGCAACTGCGGGCTGATCGTCGTCGGCGCGGTCGCCGCCCGGCTCCAGGTGCTCGGGGTCTCCCGGACGGTGGCCAGGTGGTCGGGGTGGGAGAGGGAGACCAGTAGCTGCATCGCCCGCAGCCGGCCGGCGGTGCCGGTGGCGGCGCCGTGGTCGTCGTCGGGAGAGAAGCCACGGACCGCCTCGGTGGCCTCGTCCACCCGGCCCTGCCAGAGCAGGTACGGCACGGTGGACAGGGCCGCGGTGGTGGACCATCCGGCCGCCCGCGCGGTCTGCACCAGCTCGTTGAGGTGCCCGTTGACGGTCAGCGGGTTGACCTGCCACCGGGCGTTCACCAGCATCGCGGTGGTGGCGCTGCGCTGCTGCTCGTCCACCTCGGCGCGGCCGACCAGGCGCAGGCAGGCGGCGGCGCGGTCCGGGCGGCCCGAGGCCAGCGCCTGCCCGGCGGCGTCCTGGAGCACCGGCACCACCCAGGCGGCGTCCGCCCAACCGGCGGCGACCAGGTGCTCGGCGATCACCCCCGGCTCGGCGCCGTGCTCGTGCAGCACCTCGGCGGCGCGCTGGTGCAGGGCCCGGCGCTCCTCGGGGGACATGTCGGCCAGGATCGAGCGCAGGATGCGCGGGTGGCGTAGCTGGTCGGTCTCCATCAGCCCGGACGTGCGCAGCACCCGTACCGCCGGCACGGCGGACTCGGGCACCACGTCGAGGAGGTGACCGAGCAGCTCCGTCGGGGCCGGGCGGTTCAGCACCGCCAGCGCCTGGGCGACCCGGCGCACCCCCGGCTCGTGCCGGTAGAGGCAGCCGAGCACGGCCTGGTCGAACCCGTCGCCGGGGGTCGGGCCGTCAGCCGACTCGGCCCGGCACCGCTCGTCGATCAGGGCCCGGGTGAGCAGCGGGTTGCCGCCGGTCATGCTGAGGTAGCGCTCGGCCGCCTCCCGGGCGGGCGCGGCATCGGTGCCGTCGCCGACCAGCCGGGCGATGGCGTCGACGGTCAGCGGCGGCAGGCTGATCCGGGAGAAGTACGGCTGGCTGAGCAGCTCCGCCCGGAACAGCGGGTGCGACGGGCGCAGCGTCGACGCCTCGGCGAGCACGATCATGATCCGTGCGTGCCGCAGCCGGCGGGTGACGTAGAGCAGGCAGTGCAGCGAGGCCGGGTCCGCGTGGTGCACGTCGTCGACGGCGAGGACCAGCGGCCCGGACCTGGTCAGGTCGAGCAGCGCGGTGAACAGGCCGTGCAGCAGTGGCGCCCAGACCTGCTCCCCGGAGGCGACCCCCTCGGCCGCCTCGCCGCCGGGCTCTGGCAGCGGGACGGCGAAGGTGGCGTCCCGCATCAGCTTCTCGACCCGGTTCGCCGACTCCTGGTCCAACCGCGCGCTGTGGAACAGCTGCCCCAGCACCCCCAGCCGGAGACCGCGCTCCGCCCGCGAACCGGCCGCGTTGAGCACCCGCCCCCCGGCGGCCACCACCCACTCGTCGAGCGTCTCCAGCAGACTGGTCTTGCCGCTTCCCACCGCGCCCGTCACCAGCGCCACGTGTCCGCGTTGCTGCTCCTCACAGGCGCGGAACGCCCTCCGGAGCAAGGCGATCTGTTCGTCCCGCTGCACCAGCAACACTCGTGTCAGCCTCTCTCGTCTGCGATGCCGAACCGGATCACCGGTGCTGACCGACATCGCCCCCCCAAGCCGAACAGCAGCCCCCTCACCGCGCCCACCCGTCGCACCGGGTAGGGGTGGGGTGCACCGGGCCGCCGTGCCGGGTGGACCTCTGAATTCTCCTGCCGGACCGCGCTCCCCAGCGAGCGATCCGGAATGCTCAGGCGAGTCTGACAGCGGGGCGGGTGCGCGACAACGACCTTGAGACCCCATCGTTCGCGGCGTAAACCTACGGATCTCAATTGTTGTTAGGGGTTGCGTGACGGCCGTGAGGGGGTGTCCCGCCGGGGTGGGGAGATGGGGTCGCGACATGATGGACGGTCCGCGACGACACTGTGGCTCGATGTTGCCACACCGCCGCCGGCGCCTGCCAGACGTGACCCGTGGGCGAACGGCAGGGGTCGACGGGGCGACGAGCGATGCGCCGGCGCGTGGGGGGCCGGCCGACGAGAAAGGGGGGAGGGGCGGCGGGCTAGCGCGGCGGCTCGTCCGGGGTCGACGGCGCGGCGCCGTGCCCCGTCGGGGCCGGGCCCGGTCGGCCCAGGCGCAGCCGGACGGCGAGGTCGCTGCGGGAGCTGACGTCGAGCTTGCGGTAGATCCGGGTCAGCCGCTGCTCGATGGTGCTGACCGTGAGGAAGAGCTTCTCGGCGATCTCCCGGTTGGTGTGCCCCTGCGCGGCCATCGTGGCCACCCGGGACTCCGCGTCGCTGAGCCCGTCCACCACCGCAGCCTCGGAGGCTGCCTCGCCGGGCCCGCCGCCCCCGGCGGTGCGGCCGGGCCGCAGCAGCGGGATGCCGCACTCCTGGGCGAGGGCGCGGGCCGCGCGGGTGGCGTCGCGCGCCTGGCGCAGGTCGCCGGCCTCCTGGTAGACGTGGCCGAGGTCGCTGAGGCTGTGCGCGAGTTCCGCCCGGTCCCCGCACTGGCGCTGCAGCCGGACGGCGGCGCGCAGGTGCTGGACCCGGTCCGGCCCGTCCCCCGCCGCGGCCAGGACGCGCAACGCGAGCCCCCGGTACCGCACGTGCGTGGGCCGCAGCCGGGCCAGCTCCTCGCGGACCAGCTTCTCGGCCTGCGCGCGGCGACCCATCCGCAGCAGCGCCCGGGCCGACTCGGTCCGCCACGGAACGAGGGCGGGCAGGTCCAGCCGCCAGGACGTCATCAGCTGACCGCAGAGTTGGAAGTCGGCGAGGGCGGCCTCCGGGCTCCCGGTGGCCAGGGCGTACAGGCCGCGCGCGTGTAGGTAGTGCAGCCCGAAGGGCGTCTCGAACATCGTCTGCGGCACCGGGACCTGGAGGCAGCCGCCCGCGGCGTCGAGTTCCTCCATCAGGGTGAGGGCCCGCAGCCGGACGGCGAGCGGTATCCCGATCACCACGCCCCAGCCCTTGTGGGAGAGCTGGGTCAGCGCGGCGTCGGCGAGGTCCCGGGCCCGGGACAGGTCGCCGAGGCGCCCGGCGACCGCCGCCTTCACGGCGGCGATCATCGCCGCCGGGGTGGGCTGCCGGTGCGCCGCCGGGGTGCCGCCCAGCTTCTCGGACCAGTCGCCGGCCAGCTCCAGCCGGTCCGCGTAGACCGTCGCGACGAGGGCGCAGATGGCGGTCCACATGTTGCGCTCGTCGTCGAGCCTGTTGGTGGACAGCAGCCGCTCGGCGTCGTCGATCACCCCGGCGTCGCCCCGTTCGAGCACGGCGGTCAGCAGGCTCACGCCCTGGAGCCGCCGCTTGACCTTGGCCAGGGTCAGCGGGTCCCGGATGGCCGGCGAGGGCATCGGCCGGTTGGCCCCCACCCCGGGGTAGAGGGTGGACATCCACCCCTTGGTGATCGCCAGGGCCGCGGCGGAGCCGGGGTCGGCGCTGTCGGCGCGTTCACCGAGGTGGTGGACGAGCTCGACGGCCTTGTCGATCTGGCCGTGCCAGAGCAGGTACTGGATGGGGCTGGCGGCCTGCCGGCTGCTCAGGTGCCCCGCCCGGACCGCTGAGGCGACGCTGAGCAGGTGGGGGACCGCGGCCTGGGGGTCGAGCCGCCACTCGGCCCGGGCGAGGGCCGAGCGGATGCGGGCCCGCAGGCAGGCGTCGGTGCAGTCGCGGTTGGCCCGGCGCAGGTAACGCAGGGCGGTGCCCGGGTCGCCGTCGACCAGCGCCTGCTCGCCGGCGTCCAGCAGGGTCTGGGCCATCCACGGCTCGCCCAGCTCCTCGGTCCTGACCAGGTGGCGGGCGATGCGCTCCGGCGCGGTGCCGTCCTCGTGCAGCAGGCAGGCGGCCTGCCGGTGCAGTCGGGCGCGCTCCTCGGCCGTCATCCCGTCGAGGACGGCCTGGGCCACCACCGGATGGCGCAGCCCGTCATCGGTGATCAGGCCGCCGCTGGTCGACCCGTCGATCGCCCGCAGCGCCGACTCGGCCCGGACGTCGACGAGGTGGGACAGCAGGTTGCCGTGCAGCGGCTCCCCGGTCACCGCGAGCGCCCGGGCGGCCTTGAGCACCAGGTGCTCGCAGCGGTAGAGGCAGCTCAGCACGGCCTCCCGGAACGCCTCGCCCACCACCGGCCGGTCCGGTGGCCGTTCGGTGGCGGCCAGGTGGTCGTCGCCGAGCGCCTGCACCAGCAGCGGGTTGCCGGCGGTGACCTCGTGGCACTCGTCGGCGATGCTGCGGGCGACGGGCGCGCCGAGCCGGGCGGCGAGGAGCCGGTACGTCCCGTCGGCGGTGAGCAGGGGCAGGCGGATGCGGTGCAGCCGCGCGGGTTGCAGCAGCTCGGCGTACACCTCGGGATGCCACGGCCGGGTGCGGGGCGACTCGGTGAGCACGATCAGCACGGGGAGGCCGGCGATCCGCCTCGCCACGAAGTCCAGGCAGCGCAGTGACGGCATGTCGGCGTGGTGGACGTCGTCGACCGCGATGACCAGGGGGGCCCGCCCGGCCAGTTCGACCAGCGCGCCGCCGAGCGCGGCGGTGGTCCGGGCGGGGTCCTCCAGGTCCTGGTCGTCGGCGTCGCCCCAGGCGAGGGTGCCCCGGTCGAGCAGCCGGCCGAGGCGGTCGCGGTCGCCGTTGCCCAGCGGCGCGGCCCGGACGAGCTGACGGATGACCTCCAGCGGGACGGTGCGCTCGGCACGGGACGCGCTGGCGGCGAGGAAGCGGACGCCGGACCCGGCGACCCGCCGGGCGAACGCCTGTAGGAGCGTGGTCTTGCCCCCGCCGACCGGGCCGGTCAGCACGGTCAACGGCCGGTCGTCGGCGAGCCGGCCGGCTGGCCGGAGCAGGTCGGCGAGCCGGTGCTCCAGGAGGGCGAGCTGGGTGCACCGCTCGGTCAGCTCCATGGTCGTGGCCTCGGCAGGAGCGCAGGCTCCGCCGGCACCGGGTGCGCCACCTTCCCCGGGCTGCCGAGGGGCCTGACGAAATCGGAGACCGGCAATTTTCGACCCATTCCCGTATTGGCGAATATAGACGATCATCTCAGGCAGTGGGCGGGCCATCGATTAACCTGACTGTCCGGCGCCACCGAATCATGGCCCCACCAGCGTCATCGACAATTCTCGCCCCCTCGGACCCGTCCCCTCGCTATCGACCGCCGTGCATGCTGGGAGTATGGCAGTCCCAGAATTGGGCGGCAAGCCGGAAGTTGTAAAGGATAGGCAAACATCGGTTTGGCGTCGATGGCGGGGCGGCCCCCGTCATCGACGCGTCAATCGCGACGGAAAGTCGCCGGTCAAATTCGTAACGTGATGTGGTTCGCGGAAGCGGGTCGGTCGCGGGCGCTTTCGGCGCTTGCCGAAATTGCTGGGGAAGGTGTCGCGGCGTTCGGTGTCGGGGCCCACGTGGCCGTCGGGTCGGCTGGCCCGGCGTCCCGCCCGCCGGGCGCCGGCGCGGGGCGGGCGGCTCGCGCGAGGGGTGGCCGGCCGGATCCGCGTCCCGTATCTCGGGCGGCCGGCAGTGGTCCGAGCCGGCTGGCCCCCCGGTGCGGCTCGTCGTCGAGCGCGAAGTAGGCACAGTTCAGCGCCCCGATGGCGGGCTGCGGCGACGGCGGGGCGAGGCGGGCGGCGGATGCGGGCCGGGTCGGGTGCGCCGCTCGCGGACGCCGGTCCGGCCCGGGCTGACGGTGGTCGGCGTGCCCCTCGCCGCCGCTCCCGGTGCGCCTGTCGCGGTGCGGGACGACCCGCGCCCCGCCGACAGAAGGCTAAAAGAATTCGCATTCCGGTCGGCCGCCAGCCGCCTCGCGAGTGTGCGGTGGGTGCCGGTCGGCCCGCGTTCGAGGGTGGGGCGAACCGCGGGTGGAACGGAAGGATCCGCATCGGCGACGTCGCCGCGTCCTTGCCCGATTCGAACCTTTAACAGCGGATAGGTGAGATTGACGTTAATTAAGAATTATGTGGCCTCAATGGTTGTCCGCGCGCCGTGTTCACGCGGTTACCGGAGTTGCGGGCCGAGGCATTCCGTCAGTCGTCCCGGATCAACATACCGAATTTTGGCCGAACCTGATTCACGGATTCCACTGTGGCATTCGTCGCCAATTATTTCCCACCCGGTCCGGATCGCGCTCTCTTGGCCGTCCGTCGCGACGGAATACGTCACCGTCGCGTCCTCGCCCCGTCGCCGCCCGGCCCCGGCCCCGCCGCCGCCCCCCGGGCCGGCGCGGATCGCGTCCTACCTGGCCCATCGGCCCCTCAACCCCCGGCCACCCCGCCCGCCAGCGACGCATCGGACCGGCGCGGCTAGGGGTTGTGTTAAGCGAAAGGGCAGCCTAATTTCGGAGCACCCGCGCGGACGGCGGGGAAGGCCGGATATGGGGCTACGCGCACCCATGACGCGAAGGGTTCTGTGGCCGTGATGTCCCAGCCACTGCCGAGACTCCACCACGTCCCCGACAGGGGTTAACGGAGATGACACTGCTGCCGGCACTGTATGGTCACGGTGCCGATCGGGCCGATGCGGTCAGGGTTGCCGGGCGGAGCCTCTCCAGTGAAGCGCTGCTCGGCTGCGTGAACGCGGTCGCCGACCGGATCCGGGGCGCCGGCGCGGTCGCCGTCGACGCGACCCCCAGCCTGGAGGCGGTTGTCGGCATGGTTGGCGCCGTCCACGCGGGAGTGCCGCTGGTGCCCGTGCCGCCGGACGCCGACGAGCGGGAGCGCCGTCGCATCCTGCGCGAGGCCGGGGTGACCGTGGTCCTCGGCCCGACCCGCCCCGGTGCCCTCGGCCTGCCGGCCGTCCCGGTCGACCTGCGGCAGCGATCCTCGACCCGGCAGCCCGAGCCGGAACCGGACGCCGACGCGGTGATCCTCTACACGGGAGGCACCAGCGGCCCGCCGCGCGGCGTGCGCATCTCGCGCCGGGCCGTCGCCGTCGGCCTGGACCTGCTGGCCGACGCGTGGCGGTGGACCGGGGACGACGTCCTGGTCCAGGGCGCCCCGCTGTTCCGGGCGTACGGCCTGGTGGTCGGGCTGCTCGGCGCGCTGCGGGTGGGCAGCCGCTTCGTCCACCTCGACCGGGAGGCCGTCGCCGGCCCCGGCGGCACCCTGTACCTCGCGGTGCCCGGGCAGTGGGCGAGGATCGCCCGGGACCGGCCCTTGGCGCGCGCCCTCGCCGGCGCCCGGCTCCTGGTCTCCGGGGACGCCCCGCTCGCGCCCGCCGTGACCGAACGTCTCCGGCTGCTCACCTCGCACTCGCTCGTCCAGGGCTACGGCACCACGGAGACCCTCATCGCGCTGGCCGGGCGGGCGGACGCCCCGACGGCCGCCGGCGCCGTCGGCGCCCCCCTGCCCGGGGTGGAGGTCCGGGTCCTGGGCCGGGACGACCTGCCGGTGCCGGCCGACGGCGAGTCGGTCGGCGAGCTGAGCATCCGTGGGCCGACCCTGTTCAGCGGGTACGTCGACCGGAGCGGGCAGCGCACCGGCACCGACGGGTGGCACGCCACCGGCGACCTGGTGAGCGTGACGCCGGACGGGTCGCACCGGATCATCGGACGACGCCGCACCGACGTGGTGCACGGCCGGGTCCGCAGCGTGTACGCCGGCCAGGTCGAGGAGGTGCTGCTGAGCTACCCCGGGGTCCACGACGCCGCCGTCGTCGGCATCCCGCACCGGCTCCTCGGCGAGCAGGTCACCGCGTACGTCGTCGCCGCCGAGGGGCTCACCGCGCAGGCGCTCATCGACCACGTCGGGCGGTACCTGTCGGCCTGCCAGCGGCCCCGGCGGGTGCACTTCGTCGACGAGCTGCCGCGCAGCGTGCAGGGCCGGATCAGGAAGTCGCTGCTGATCGCCGCAGGCTGAGCGCACCCGCGCCCCGGCCGATGCGACGGACCGTCAGCCCTCCACCCAGCCGTGCCGCCGGGCCAGCGCCAGCATCCGGGCGCGTACCGCCACGATCTGGGCGCCAGTCAGGTCCGGCACGGCGGTCAGCAGGGCCTCGGTGGTCTCCGCGAAGAAGGTCCGCTCGGAGAGCACGTCGCACAGGCCCTCCTCGTCCTCCGTGCCCGCCGCGACCTCCCGGGCGCGCCCGGCGCCGGCCGTGGCGCTCCGCTCGGGGGCGCCGCCGGTCACCCGCACCGTGAGCGCCTTCGGACCGCGGTCACTGTCCACCGCCTCGTACTCCACCGGTACGCCGGGCACCATCGTCCACTTGTCGCCGTCCACGGTGTTCGCGTGGACGAACACGTCGTCACCGCCGTCGTCCGGGGCGATGAACCCGTAACCCCGCACCTCGTCGAACCGCACCACTTTGCCTCTGAGCATCGCTTTCCCGCATCCGTCCGACCACTCCGCACGCCTCGGCCACCGGGGCCGGTATCCCACAGACTGGCAGCCGACCCGGGTGGCGGGCACCCGTACCTTACCCCTATCGACCGCCCGAGGGGCGGCGCGGCGATCCGGCCCACCTACCATCGGCGGGTGATCGAGCAGATCCTGCCCCCCTCCGTGGCCGTGGCCGAGTCCTTCGACGATCCCGCCGGACTGACCCTGTTTCCCGAGGAGGAGGCGCTCGTCGCGAACTCGGTGCAGAAGCGGCGCCGGGAGTTCACCACCGTGCGGCACTGCGCCCGCCGGGCGCTCGGTGAGCTGGGCGTCGAGCCGGCGCCGATCGTCTCCGGCGCGCGCGGCGCCCCGGTCTGGCCGGCCGGGATCGTCGGCAGCATGACCCACTGCGACGGCTACCGGGCCGCGGTCCTCGGCCGGGCCGCGGCGCTCGCCACCCTCGGGGTGGACGCGGAGCCGCACGCGCCGCTGCCCGAGGGGGTGCTCGACGCGATCGCCCTGCCGGCCGAGCGGACCCGCACGGCCGCGCTGACCGCCGCCCGCCCGTCGGTCTGCTGGGACCGCCTGCTGTTCAGCGCCAAGGAGTCGGTGTACAAGGCGTGGTTCCCGCTCACCGGCCGGTGGCTGGACTTCGCCGAGGCGGACATCGTCGTCGACCCGGCCGGGACCTTCGTGGCCGAGCTGCTGGTGCCCGGCCCGGTGCTGGGCGGCGTACCGGTGACCGCCTTCACCGGCCGGTTCCTGGTGGGCCGGGGTCTGGTGCTCACCGCGATCGGCATCCCGGCCCCCACCGCCTGAGCGGGGCCGCCCGCCCGGCCGGTCAGTCGGCCGTCAGCCTCGTCTTCTGCACCTTGCCGAGGGCGTTGCGGGGCAGCGCGTCGACGAGCCGCACCTCGCGGGGACGCTTGTGTGCGGACAGTTGGCGGGCCACGAAGTCGATCAGCTCGGACCCGTTCACCCCGTCGCCCACCACGTACGCCGTGACCTGCTGGCCGAGGTCCGGGTGCGGGGTGCCGACCACGGCGGCCTCCCGGACGCCGGGGTGCGCCAGCAGGGCGTCCTCCACCTCGCCCGCGCCGATCCGGTAGCCGCCGCTCTTGATCAGGTCGGTGGCGGCCCGACCGACGATCCGGTGCCAGCCGTCCGGGTCGACGGTGGCCACGTCCCCGGTGCGGAACCAGCCGTCCGGGGTCCGGGTCGCCGCGTCGGCGTCCGGCCGGTCGAGGTACCCGTCGAAGAGGGTGGGCCCGCACACCTGGAGTTCGCCCATCGCGGTGCCGTCGGCCGGCAGCGGCGTGCCGTGCTCGTCCACCAGCCGGGTGCGTACCCCGGGCAGCGGCACCCCGACCGTGCCCGGCCGGCGGGGCCCGTCCGCGCGGGCGCTCACCGTGATCAGCGTCTCGGTCATCCCGTACCGCTCGACCACCCGGTGTCCGGTGAGCGTGGCGAGGTCGGCGAAGACCGCCGCCGGCAGGGCCGCGCTGCCCGAGACGAGCAGCCGCGCCGGGCGCAGCGCCCGCGCCGCGTCGGCGTCGGCGGCGATCCGGGACCAGACGGTGGGCACGCCGAAGTAGACGGAGCCGGCCGCCGCCGCGTACCGGTCGGGGCGGGGCCGACCCACGTGGTGCAGCCGGCTGCCCAGCCGCAGCGGCCCGAGCACGCCGAGCACCAGCCCGTGCACGTGGAACAGCGGCAGGCCGTGCACCAGCAGGTCGTCCGGGGTCCAGGACCAGGCGTCGGCGAGGCCGTCCAGGCAGGCGGCGACCGCTCCCCGGGAGATCACCGCGCCCTTCGGGGCCCCGGTGGTGCCGCTGGTGTAGAGGATCAGTGCCGTGCCGGCCGGGTCCGGCTCGGGGTGGACGGTGTCCGACTCCCGGTTCGGGTCGACCGGGACCACCGGCGGGCCGGCGGCGGCGACCGGCTGCGCACCGCCCGCCGGGACGAGCAGCGCCGCCGCGCCCGAGTCGCGCAGGATGTGGTCGCGCTCCATCGGCCCCGCGTCCGGCGGCACCGGTACGACGGCCGCGCCGGCGGACAACGCGCCCACCACCGCGACCACCGTCTCCAGGGTGGCGGTGGCCTCGACGGCCACCCGGTCGACGCCGCGCAGCTCGTCGGCCACCGCCGCGGCCCGGCGGCGCAGCTCGACCCAGGACACCGCCCGGTCGTCGACCCGCACCGCCCCCGGGCGCTCGTCGTCGGACTCTGCCAACCAACGCAGCAACGGCATGCTCTGGCCCCTCTCCAGCGGCTCGGATCCGGCGCCGACGCCACGCCGGACCGGCTCCGGTCCGCCGGCCCGGCCGGGTCGCCGGTAGGGTTCGCGTGGGCGCCGGTGCGGTGCGCGTCGTCGCCGGAGGCCCGGCACGGCGGGTCCCGGGACGACCCGACCGTAGTCGGGGTGCCCCCGGCCCGGCCACCCCTACCGGCCGCCGCCGGCCGTGTCGTCGACGTCCCCCGGGAGGTGCCGCCGGTGACCGGTGCGGCGGGAGGCCGGCGGAACGCGTCCGACCCGGTCCGGGCGGTCGTGTTCGACCTCGACGGCGTGCTGGTGGACAGCCTGGCCGTGGCCCGGGAGGCGTTCGTCCTCGCGTACGCCGAGGTGGTCGGCGACGGGGTGGCGCCGGTCGAGGAGTACTGCCGGCATCCGGGCCGGTACCTGCCCGAGGTGCTGGCGTTGCTGGGCCTGCCGGCGGCGATGGCCGGCCCGTTCGTTCGGGAGAGCAACCGGCTGGCGCACCGGGTGACCCCGGTCGACGGGGTGGTCGAGCTGCTGGGCGTCCTGCGCGGGCGGGGGCTGGGCCTGGCCGTTGCCACCGGCCGCAGCGGGGTGCGGGCCCGGGACCTGCTCGGCGCGCTCGGCCTGCTGTCGCTGGTCGATCACGTCGTCGGCGCGGACGAGGTGGCCCGACCGAAGCCTGCCCCGGACATCGTGCGGCGGGCGCTGGAGCTGCTCGGGGTACGCCCCGGCGAGGCGGTGCTGCTCGGCGACGCGCCCGCCGACCTGGTCAGCGCCCGGGCCGCGGGAGTGACCCCGGTCGCCGCGCTGTGGGGCGAGTCCGACCCCGACGTCCTGCTCGCCGCCGGCCCCGACGTCGTGCTGTCCCGCTTGGCGGACCTGCTGCCGCTCTGCCCGCCGCCCGGTCCCGGGTCGCCCACCGGCCCGACCGGCGGCCGGTCCGGCGCGGCGACGGACACGCGCGGTGACCGTCCGGCACCCCTGTCGGGCGGGCCGGTCCCGTCCGACACCCCGGTTCGTCAGCCGATGGGTTGATTCGTGACTCAGATCCCCGGATGATGTCCGGCGTCGGTCGCCCCTCTGGGCGGACCGACTTCGCGTACTGCAAGACACGCCGCGATCCCAGAGGGTCCCGCCCTCCCGACGGCAACCCGCACGTGACGGAGGACGACGCCCATGCCGGTCATCGAGGTGGAGCACCTGCACAAGCGGTACGGGGAGAAGGTGGCCGTCGACGACGTGTCCTTCACCGTCGAGCAGGGCGAGATCTTCGGCGTGCTCGGGCCGAACGGGGCGGGCAAGACGACGACCGTCGAGTGCGTACAGGGGCTGCGCCGCGCCGACGGCGGCTCCGTGCGGGTGCTCGGCCTGGACCCGATCCGGGACCGCACCGAGGTACGGCAGCGCGTCGGCGCCCAGCTCCAGGAGAGCCAGCTCCCCGACAAGCTGCGGGTCCGCGAGGCGCTGGACCTCTACCGCTCCTTCTACCGGCAGAAGGCCGACATCGACGAGCTGCTCGCCGACCTGGGCCTGACCGAACAGCGCAACACTGCCTTCCACAAGCTCTCCGGTGGGCAGAAGCAGCGGCTCTCGGTGGCCCTGGCGCTGGTCGGACGCCCCGAGGTGGCCATCCTCGACGAGCTGACCACCGGCCTGGACCCGCAGGGTCGGCGGGACACCTGGGACCTGGTGGAGCGGATCCGCGACCGGGGCGTCACCGTCGTGCTGGTCACCCACTTCATGGAGGAGGCGGAGCGGCTCTGCGACCGGCTGGCCATCATCGACACCGGCCGCATCGTCGCCATCGACACCCCATCCGGCCTGCTCACCCGCGTCGGCACCGAGCACCGGGTGCACTTCCGCCCGCTCGACGAGCTGGACGACTCGCTGCTCGCCGCCCTGCCCGAGGTGACCGGGGTCAGCCGCAGCGGCGACGAGGTGACCGTGACCGGCCCCGAGCAGGTGCTCCAGTCGGTGCTCGCGACGCTGGCGGAGCACAAGGTCCGGTACGCCGCCCTCCGGGTCGAGCAGCCCACCCTGGACGACGCCTTCGTCTCGCTCACCGGTCGCCACGCCGGTCGGGCCGCCGCCACCCAGCCGCCGACCGACAAGAGGTCCTCGTGAACGCCCTGACCAAGCTCATCGCCGTCGAGACGAAGCTGTTCCTGCGCGAACCGGTGTCGCTGTTCTTCGTCTTCGTGCTGCCGATCGGCCTGATGCTCGTCTTCGGGCTGCCCCAGCGGGGATCGGACACCGGCAGCGCCGGGCAGCACGGCGAGCTGACCTTCCTGCCGGCGCTGGCCCTGGCCCTCACCATCGGCATGCTGGCGCTGTTCACCCTGCCGATGGCGCTGGGCATCTACCGCGAGCGGCGGGTACTGCGCCGGCTCGCCACCACCCCGGTCCACCCCGGACTGCTGCTGGTCGCGCAGGTCGTGGTGAACCTGGTGATGGGGGTGGCCGGCGCGGTGGTCACCGCGATCGGCGTCCGGTTCCTGCTGGACCAGTCGTCCCCGGCGAACGTGCCCGGCTTCGTGCTGGCCTTCCTGCTCGGCGTGGCCTGCCTGTTCGCCATCGGCCTGCTCATCGCGGCGCTCGCGCCGTCGGCAAGGGCGGCCCAGTCCATCGGTCCGGCGCTGTTCTTCCCGCTGCTCTTCCTCGCCGGGGCCTGGCTGCCCCGCGACCAGATGCCGACGGTGCTGGCCCGGATCGGCGACTACTCGCCGCTGGGGGCCACGGTGGACACCCTCGCCGCCGCCTGGGCCGGCGAGAGCCCCGCGGTGCCGCAGCTCCTCGTCCTGGCGGCCACCGCCGTGCTCGGCTCCGTGCTGGCCACCCGCTTCTTCCGCTGGGAGTGACGAGCGCCCGGCGGAGTTGACGCGAGCGAGGGCCCTTCCCGCCCGGATGGCGGGGAGGGCCCGTCGTCGTCTGTGCCCGCGCCGTCGCCGCCGACCCGGATCCCGCCCCGCCCCCGCTAGGGGTCGCTAAGGGTGTTCGGAAAATGTGACCTGGATTACGTTCGACGGGAACGGGGGCCGTCACCGGGGCTGCGGGAGGGCGTTCTCCCGCGAGCCGTTCCGTTGCCGCGGAACGGGGTGTCGCCCCCGTCGGTGACCCGCGCCGGCGACTGACGCGTCCGGGGCGGAGCGACAAGCGACGGAGGTCGTGCGATGACAGTTTCTTCCGATTCCGCCACCGGTGTCCGGACGGCGGACCGCATCGTCAACGAGGACGACCGGAGCATGTGGTCGGCGCAGGCGCCGATCGGCGGGGACGCCGCCAGCATCATCGACGTGGTGCTGGAGGGCGGCCCGACCAACCTCCCCACCGAGCTGCGCAGCCGCCGGATCTCCCCGGCGGAGGACAAGATCAAGGTACGCCACTACGGCGGGTACGAGCACTTCGAACGGGACTCCGTCAGGGGCGCCGACGAACTGCCCGTGGTCTTCCGCTGGACCGGCCGTACCAGGATCGCCGAGTAGCGGAAGGCAGCAGTTCCGATGGGCGTTCAGGATTCGCGGCTCGGCCCGCACGTCACGGTCAGCGACACGGCCGAAGCCCTCGCCTCCTACACCGACGTCTTCATCGCCCCGACCGATCCGCAGTTGGTGCTCAAGCGGGCCCCGGCGGCCGGGGCCGAGGTCGAGCCGGCCACCGAGTCGCCGGAGGTGGTGCTGCGGGACCCCGCCGGGCAGCGCTGGGTGCTCGTCGGCGCGACCCGCACCGGGTAGCGCCGGGCGGCGGCCGGCACCGCCCGGCCGCCGCCCGGCCCGCCCGCGGCTCAGGGCCGGTCGGGGGAGAGCCGGTGGGTGAGCGCGGTGTGTCGCCGTCCGGTGCCCGCGGTCCGCACCGCGATGGCGAGGGCCTTGCGCGACCCGGCCAGCACCACCAGCTTCCGGGCCCGGGTGACCGCGGTGTACAGCAGATTGCGTTGCAGCATCGTGTACGCGCTCATGGTCACCGGCAGCACCACCGCCGGATACTCGCTGCCCTGCGACCGGTGCACGGTGATGGCGTACGCGTGCTGCAACTCGTCGAGTTCGTGGAACTCGTAGCCGATGTCCTCGTCCTCGTCGGTGCGCACGGTCAGCGTCTGGTCGTCCAGGTCCAGGGCGGTGACCACCCCCACCGTGCCGTTGAACACCCCGGCGGCGCCCTTGTCGTAGTTGTTGCGGACCTGGATCACCTTGTCGCCGATCCGGAACACCCGCCCGCCGTGCCGCCGCTCCGGGGCGCCCTCCCGGTGCGGGGCGATCGCCTGCTGCAACAGGGTGTTCAGGTTGCCGGCGCCGGCGGGGCCGCGCAGCATCGGGGTGAGCACCTGCACGTCGCGGGGGCGCAGGCCGAACCGGCGTGGGATCCGCCGGGCCACGATGTCGACCACCTGCTCGGCGGTGACCTCCGGCTCGTCGCTGGGGAACAGGAAGAAGTCGGGATGCTCGCCGAACACCGGGGCCTGCCCGGCGTTGATCCGGTGGGCGTTGACCACCACCCCGGACTCCTGCGCCTGCCGGAAGATGCGGGTGAGGCGGACCCGGGGCACGGTGTCGGCGGCCAGCACGTCGCGCAGCACCTCGCCGGCACCGACCGAGGGGAGCTGGTCGACGTCGCCGACGAGCAGCAGGTGCGCGCCGGGCGGGACCGCCTTGACCAGCTTGTTGGCGAGGATCAGGTCGAGCATGGACGCCTCGTCGACCACCATCAGGTCGGCGTCGAGCGGGTTGTCCCGGTCGAAGGTGGCGTCCCCGCCGGGGCGAAGCTGGAGCAGCCGGTGCACGGTGGTGGCCGGGTGCCCGGTCAGCTCGGTGAGCCGTTTCGCCGCCCGGCCGGTGGGCGCGGCCAGCACGATCTTCGCCTTCTTCGCCGCGGCCAGCTCGATGATCGATCGCACGGTGAACGACTTGCCGCAGCCGGGGCCGCCCGTCAGCACGGCCACCCGGGAGGTCAGCGCCAGCCGCACCGCCTGCTCCTGCTCCGGCGCCAGCTCGGCCCCCGTGCGGGCCCGCAGCCAGGCCAGCGCCCGGGTCCAGTCCACCCGGCCGAACGCCGGCATCCGGTCCACCGGGTCGCGCAGCAGCCGGACCAGGCTCGCCGCGAGGGCCGACTCGGCCCGGTGGAACGGCACCAGATAGACCGCCGGGATGACGCCGCCCTCGCTGCTCGGGTTCGGCACCGCCTCCCGGACCACGCCGTCCTCGGTGGCCACCAGGTCGGCCAGGCCGGCGGCGACCAGTTCCGCCGGCACCTCCAGGATCGCGGCGGCGTCGGCGACCAGGTTCGGCCCGGGCAGGTAACAGTGCCCGCCGTCGGCCGCCTCGGAGAGGGTGTACCGGATCCCGGCGCGCACCCGCTGGGGGCTGTCGTGCGGGATGCCCACGGCCTGGGCGATGCTGTCGGCCGTCCGGAACCCGATGCCCCAGACGTCGGCGGCCAGCCGGTACGGGTCGTCGCGCACCACCGCGATCGACGAGTCGCCGTACTGCTTGAAGATGCGCACGGCGTGCGAGGTGGAGACGCCGACGCCCTGGAGGAAGACCATCACCTCCTTGATGGCCTTCTGCTCCTGCCACGCCAAGCCGATCGCCGCGGTGCGCTTCCTGCCCAGGCCGTGCACCTCGACCAGCCGGCCGGGTTCCTCCTCGATGATCCGCAGGGTGTCCACCCCGAAGGCGGTGACGATCCGGGCGGCCATCTTCGGGCCGATCCCCTTGATCAGCCCCGAGCCCAGGTAGCGCTCGATGCCCTGCACCGTCGCCGGCAGCACGGTGGTGCAGTGCTGCACCTCGAACTGCCGCCCGTAGCGCGGGTGCGAGCCCCACCGGCCGACCAGCCGCAGCCGCTCCCCGGGCTGCGCGCCGGGCAGCGGGCCGACCACGGTGAGCAGGTCGTCGCCGGAGCGGTCGGTGGCGACCCGGGCGATGGTGTACCCGGTCTCCTCGTTGGTGTAGGTGACGCGTTCCAGCACCGCCTCCAGCACGCTGCCCCGTGCCGGGGCGCCCGCGGTGTCGGCGGTCGGCGCGGACGGGTTGGCGGGCACCGGACGATGATGGCAGATCTCCCGTCCGGGGTGCCGTGGCGGCCCGCCGGCCCGGCCCGGGCCCGCGCGGGCGGGTCAGCGGCGGGCATCGCCCTGCTGGTGATGGGCCTGCGGCCGGCCGCGCCGGTCAGGGCAGCGGCCGGCAGACGCCCCGGGCGTGGTCGGTGACCGCCGCGCCGACCACGGTCGCCTCCAGCGGCAGCACCTCCAGGCAGCGCCGCACCGCGGCGGCCATCAGGGCGTTGGGCACCCGCATGGACAGCGTGCAGTGCGGCACCCAGCGCCCCGGCCGGTAGTGGTCGGCCAGCCCGACCTCGGCGGCGGCGAGCCGGTCGTGCACCAGCGCGTGATGGGCCAGCAACTCGGCGGTGGGGGCGGGCCCGAGCCACAGCACCCGCCCGACGAACTGCCCGGCGTGCTGGAACGTCAGCCGCAGCGGCGCCGCCACCACCGTGCCGGCGAGGGCCGCGACGACCCGCTCCGGGTCCAGTCGCGGGGCCACCGCCAGCGACACGTGCGGCCGGTGCCGCCGCTCCAGCAGGGAGCGCATGCTCTGCACCCCCTCGGACTCCAGCGCGTCCCACAGCACCCGGATGCGCCGGGTGGCGTCGGTGTCCAGATACAGCTCCAGTGCCGCGACCACGCCGTTCACCCTAGGGCCGAGGTTTGCCGGCCCGCTGACGCGGTACTGCGCCTGGGGAGTCCAGCGTCGAGGAGGACCGGGTGGACGTGAGAGATGTGCTGACCGAGACCTACGACCGGCTGCCCGGGCTGGTCCGCGGCGCTGTGGACGGCCTGTCGCCGGAGCAGCTACGCCGGGCGCCGGCGACCGGCGCTAACCCGGTGGGCTGGCTGGTGTGGCACCTGACCCGGATCCAGGACCACCATGTGGCCGGCCTGCTCGACGTGGAGCAGGTGTGGGTCACCGGGGACTGGGCGGGCCGGTTCGGGCTGTCCCCCGACCCGGACGACGTCGGCTTCGGGCACACCCCGGGGCAGGTCGGCACCGTCCGGCCGGAGAGTGCCCAGGCGCTGCTGGACTACTTCGAGGCGGTCGCCCAGCGGACCCGGGGGCTCCTCGCCGGGCTGCGGCCGGCCGACCTGGACCGGGTGGTCGACGAGGCGTGGGACCCGCCGGTGACTCTCGGGGTCCGGCTGGTCAGCGTCGTCGAGGACGACCTTCAGCACGTCGGGCAGGCCGCCTACGTGCGCGGCCTGCTCGGGGCGGGCTGACCGGTCGGGGCCGCGCGACGCCGTGCGGCCCCGCCGCCGGTCACGGCACGATGACGGCGCGGCCCTCCAGGGACCCGTCCCGCATCTGCCGGTACGCGTCGACCGCGCCGTCCAGCCCGAACGTGGTGATCTTCGGCCGGACCAGTCCGCGCGCGCCGAGGTCGAGCACCTCGATCAGCTCGGGTCGGCTGCCCCAGTACGTGGTCTGGATGCTGACCTCGTACGGCACGGAGAAGAACGAGACCGGCAGGGTGCCGCCGCCGATGCCGACGATGGTGAGGTCCCCGACGGTGCGGGCGGCGGCTGCGCCGAGCGCCAACGTGGCGTCCCCGCCGACGAAGTCCAGGACCACGTCCGCGCCCCGGCCGCCCGGGGTGGCCTGCCTGATCTCCTCGGCGGTCCGCTCGCCGGAGCGCAGCGTCAGGTCGGCCCCGTACCCCTCGGCCAGCTTCAGCGCGTCGGCCCGGGTGTCCACCGCGATCACCCGGGCCGCCGTGGTGGCCTTGAGGATCTGCACGCCGACGTGCCCGAGTCCGCCGACGCCGATGACCACGGCGGTGCTGCCCGGCGGCAGCTTGTGCCACGAGCGCCGGATGGCGTGGTACGGGGTGAGGCCGGCGTCGGTCAGCGGTGCCGCCTGCACCGGGTCGAGCCCGTCGGGCAGCGGCACCACGTGCCGGGCGTCCGGGACCAACTCGTACTCGGCCATCCCGCCGTCCAGGCCGAGCCCTCCGCCGCCGCCCGGCACGGGCGCCCCGGCCAGGTTCTCGCAGTACGGGTCCACGCCGACCCGGCAGCGGGCACAGGTGCCGCAGCCCCACGGGCCGTAGACGGCCACCGGCTGGCCGACCTCCAGGCCGGTCACCCCGGCGCCGAGGGCGTGCACCCAGCCGGCGTTCTCGTGGCCGAGGGTGAACGGCGGGTTCCAGGGCACCGCGCCGGCCTCGAAGTCGTGCATCAGGTGCAGGTCGGAGTGGCAGGCGCCGGCACCGCCGATCCTCACCACCACCTGACCGGGGCCCGGCGTGGGCGCGGCCACCTCGACCAGCTCGGGTTCGGACTTCCAGCCCGGCAACCGCAGCGCGCGCATCCGTGTCTCCTGTTCCTCCGCTTCGGTCTTCCCGGGTCGGCTGCCCGTTCAGCGTCCGGGCAAACGACCGCGACCGCCCGGTGTGCGGCGGCCCCGCCG
The DNA here is from genome assembly GCF_003434305.1 of Micromonospora sp. MW-13. Classification (GTDB taxonomy): domain Bacteria; phylum Actinomycetota; class Actinomycetes; order Mycobacteriales; family Micromonosporaceae; genus Micromonospora. Next base: position 243,036 of record NZ_QKKX01000035.1, on the reverse strand, counting down.
GTCCCGGCCCTGGTCCCACCGGGGCGGGCCGCCCGGGGCCGCTCCGGGCCGGGCGGGATTCACCCGGACCGGGTGAGTCCCGCTCACCCCCGGCCGGGGGACGCTGCGGTTGACACGTGCTGTGCGGGAGGGGGGCGGCCGATGACCGCGACTGCGGCGGACTACCTGAGCCGGTGTGTCGCGGGCCGGCACGGCGACCTGCCGGAGACGACCAGCGGCACCCTGCGTCTCGACGTGCGCGACGGCGCCAGCACCGAGCACTGGTACCTCACCATCCGCGACCAGCGGGTCGAGGTGACCCGGTCGGGGGAGCCGGCGGACCTGGTCGTGGCGGGGGCGCGGGCGGCGTTCGACGCCCTAGCGGCGGGGCGGTCCCACATCGCCTCGGCGCTGCTGCGCAACGACGTCACCGCGCAGGGGAACCTGCGGCTGCTGATGTCCCTGCGCCGGCTGTTCCCGGGCCCGCCCGCCGCCCACCACCCCCGGCACCTCCCGCCGGCCGGCCGGGACTGGCTCGACGGGGGCACGTCCCGATGATGCAGGAATACGTGTACGTCATGGCCGGCAACGCGTTCGCGCTCGGCGACGCCCAGGGCGACATGACGGCGGACCCGCGGGTGCCGGTGGGGCTCTTCTCGTTCGACACCCGCTTCCTGTCCCGCTGGGTGCTCACCGTCGACGGGCAGCGGCTCCACGCGCTGTCCCGCGACGACCTGACCTACTTCGAGACCCGGTTCGTGCTCGTCCCCGGCACCGCCAGCCACTACGTCGACGCCGACGTGTCGGTCATCCGGCACCGGTCCCTCGACGACAGCTACAACGAGCGGATCACCGTGCTCAACCACTCGGCCGGACCGGCCGAGTTCACGGTGCGGATGGAGATCGCCTGCGACTTCGCCGACACGGCCGAGATCAGGCAGCCGAGGCCCCGCCGGGTGGAGATCACCCCGCTTGGGCAGGAGGGCGAGCTGCGGCTGCGCTACCAGCGGGACCGGTTCTGCCGGGAGACGGTCGTCTCCTCCACCGCCCCCGTCGAGGTGGACGAGCGCGGGATGACCTTCCGGATCCGGGTGGAGCCGAACGGCTCGTGGACCACCAACCTGCACGTCGGCATGCTCATCCGGGGGGCCGCCGCCCGCGACCTGCGGGCCAGCCTGGAGGCGCACCGCAGGCGGGTGAGCCGGGACATGCGGGAGGACCTGGAGCGCTGGCGGGCCCGCGCCCCGGAGTTGGTCGCCGAGCACGACGACCTCCGCCGGGCCTACGAGGGCAGCCTGGCCGACCTCGCGGCGCTGCGGTACACACCGCTGGCGCACGACGCCCCGCTGCCGGTGGGCGGCCTGCCGTGGGCGATGACCCTGTACGGCCGGGACGCCCTGATCACCTGCCTGGAGACGCTGCCGTTCACCCCCGAGCTGACGCCGGCCACCCTGCGCACGCTCGCCTTCGCTCAGGGCGGCCAGCTCGACGACCAGCACGACGAGGAGCCGGGCAAGATCCTGGTCGAGAACCGGTACGGCGAGAACGGTGTGTTCGGCGAGGCGGCCACCTCGTTGTACTTCGGGGCGGCCGACACCACGCCGCTGTTCGTGATCCTGCTCGACGAGTACGAGCGCTGGTCCGGCGACGTCGAGCTGGTGCGCGAGCTGCGCCACCCGACCCGGATGGCGCTGGACTGGATCGACGAGTACGGCGACATGACCGGCGACGGCTACCTGCGCTACCAGCGGCGCAACACCCGCAACGGGCTGGTCAACCAGTGCTGGAAGAACTCCCCGGAGGCGATCGTCGACCGCACCGGCCGACAGCCGGCCTTCCCCCGGGCCACCTGTGAACTACAGGGGTACGCGTACGACGCGAAGCTGCGTGGGGCGCGCCTGGCCCGCGAGTTCTGGGGCGACCCCGGGTACGCCGACCGGCTGGAACGGGAGGCCGCGGAGCTTCGGCAGCGGTTCAACCGGGACTTCTGGCTGCCCCACCGGGAGTACTACGCGCTGGCCCTGACCCCCGACGGCGAGCCGGTCGACGCGCTCGCCTCCAACATGGGGCACCTGCTGTGGAGCGGCATCGTCGAACCCGACCGCGCCGAGGCGGTGGCCCGGCACCTGGTCGGGCCGCGGTTGTTCTCCGGGTGGGGGGTGCGCACCTACGCCGAGGAGCAGCGACCCTACAACCCCGTCGGCGCGCACCTCGGCGCCGTGTGGCCGTCGGACAACGCGATCATCGCGGCCGGGCTGCGCCGCTACGGCTGCGACGAGGCAGCGGCCCGGATCACCGCCGGGATCTTCGACATCGTGCGGCTGCTCGGCAGCCCGATCCCGGAGACGATCGCCGGCTACCGCCGCGACCTGACCCGGTACCCGGTCCAGCTACCGCACGCCGGCCGGCCGCAGGCGTGGTCGTCGGGGGCGCTGCTGATGCTGCTGGGTACCGCCCTCGGGCTGTCGCCGTGCGGGGACAACCTGTTGGTCGACCCGGCGCTGCCGCAGGGGTTCGGGCGGATCGAGCTGCTCGACATCCCGGGCCGCTGGGGGCACGCCGACGCGTACGGCCGGGACCGGGCGCTCGCCGGCCGGGGCAGCCGCCTCCGGCCGGGCTGACCCAAAGCGGGCCCCGTCGACGCCCGGGGCCCGCCGTTCACCCGGAGAGGCGGCCGGCCGGCACGGTGGCCGGCGGCGCGCCGCCGGGGGTGTCGCCGCGGGGTCGGGCCCGCCGGGACAGGCCCCGGTCGACGCCCACGAAGAGCAGCCCGAGCAGCCAGAACACGAACGCGAAGAGCAGCGAGTTGAGCGCGACGCCGCCGTAACCGAGCTGGCCGGCGTCGACGAACGGGTACGGGTACCGGTGCACCACCAGGCCCCGGATCAGCGCGAACCCCAGGTACGCCAGCGGGAAGGCCAGCCACCAGGCGGCGTACCGTGCTCGCAGCCGGCCGCGCGGGTCGAACAGCGTCCAGTCGGCGACCGCCAACAGCGGCACGACGGTGTGCAGGAACTGGTTGCCCAGCGCCTCGCCGAGCGTGCGGTCCGGCTGGACCATGGCGAACGGGCTGGCCGGGTTGGCCAGCACCAGGTGGTACACCACCCCGGTGATGGTGATGTACAGCGTGACCGCGCCCTTGAGCACCGACGGTGGGTCGGGTCGGCCGTGCCCCGCCCGCCAGGCGGCGTAGCCGGCGAGGACGCCGACCGCGACGTTGCTCTGGATCGTGAAGTACGGCAGCAGCCCGGTGACCGTGGCCGGGCCGAGGGCGGTGAGCACGACACCGGCCAGCACGCTGAGCACGACGGCCAGCCGGAAGGCGACCGCCACGCGTCGACGCCGCAGACTCATCGGGGCAAGTTACCAGCAGGGAGCCCGGCCGGCCCCGTGCTCGCGGCCGAATCGGCCGGCGGCGAGGGATCGGCCGGCCGCGAGGGGCGGGCCGGCAGCGAGGGATCGGCGGGGACCGCCGGCACGGACGGCCTGCCCGGCAGCGGCGGCGTCGCCGGCAGTGCCGGCGACGCCGGCAGGGACGGGACCGCTGGCGGCGACGGGTGCTCCGACGGCTGGCCGGGAGGGCCGTCCGGCTGCCCCTGCCCACCCGGCGGGGCGGTCGCCGTGCCGGCCGGCCCGGTCGATGCGTCCGGCCCCGCCTCCGCCAGCGCCTCGGCGCACCAGCCCGTCACCCGGTCCCGGCCGCCGGCGGCTTCCACCAACTGCGCGTACCGGGTCTGGGTCAGGGCCCGGTCCTGCGTGGCCTCGTCCCGCAACGCTCGGCAGAGGGTGAGCAGCCGGGCGGGCGGCACCTCCGGGGCGCGGGTGCCGGCCGGGGACGGCCGGGTGGCCGGTCCGCCGTCCGGCACGGGTCGACCGGTCGCCGGTGCGGGGGCCGCCGGCCGGTCGACCGTCCCGGCCAACGGGGGCAGCGCCCCGTGCACGGCGGCGAGCGTGACCCCGCCGGTCGCGGCGACGGCCAGCGCAGCGAGGACGGCCTTCACGCCGAGCAGGCCGGTGAGCACGGTGCGCCGGGCACCCCTGGCGGGAACCGGTACGGCCGGTGTGCCGTGGGCCACCCGGAAGGCGCGCAGGGCGGCGTCCTCGCCGCGCAGTTCCTCGGGGCGCGGGGCGGCGCGGACGGCCGCCAGGAGCCGGACCAGCGCCTGGGGGCCCGCCTGGGGGCCGACGGCGGAACCGGCGAGCAACCGCTCGACGGTTTCCTGGTCCATCCGGTGTGCGTTCATCTCGTGTCCCTCAGCGCCACGGGCCGGCCGGGCGTCACATCGGAGCGCCCGGCCGGCCCGTGGGTCAGCGTGAGCCCGGCGGCTCAGCCCATCGTCTTCGCGCCGTCGATCGCCTCGCGCAGGATGTCGGCGTGCCCGGCGTGCTGGGCCGTCTCGGCGATCACGTGCAGCAGCACCTGGCGCACCGACCAGCTCGCCCCGGGCTCGAACCAGGGCGCCTCCGGCAGCGGGTGGGCCGCGTCCAGGTCCAGCGTGGCCACCAGCTCGTCGGTCGTGGCGGCCACCCGGGAGTAGTCGTCGAGCAGGGCGGCCAGGGTCTCCCCGTCGGCCATCCGGAAATGGTCGACCCAGTCGATCGGGGTGGCCTGCATCGCCCCGGCGCCGCCGACGGCGAACAGCATCCACCGCTGCTCGGTGACCGCGACGTGCTTGACCAGGCCACCGGGGCAGAGCTCGCTGACGGTGCTGCGCCCGGCGGCCTGCGCGTCGGTGAGGCCGTCGACGGTCTGCCGCAGGAACGCCCGGCGCTGGCGCAGGGTGCGCAGCAGGTCGGCCCGCTCGCCGGCGGGAAGCTGCTCGGTACGGGTCATGCCACCGTCCTTCGTGGTGAGGTCGGTGCCACCATAGGCCCGCCCACCGACAGCCTCGGCCCACGCGCCCGGTCGCGGGCGGTCCCGGCCCGGCTCCGGTTGCCGATCCGGCCGGGGCGCGGTCCACTGATCCCATGGGCGAGATCAGGGTGGGCACGTCGTCGTGGGCCGACCAGATGCTGCTCCGCTCCGGCTGGTACCCCCGCTCGGCCAACACCCCCGCCGGCCGTCTCCGGCACTACGCCGAGCGGTTCGGACTGGTCGAGGTGGACACGTCGTACTACGCGGTGCCGGCACCGGAGACGACCGCCGGCTGGGTGGCCGCCGCCCCGCCCGGGTTCACCTTCGACGTGAAGGCGTTCAGCCTCTTCACCGGCCATCCCACCCCGGTCACGACGCTGCCCCGGGACCTGCGGCCGGCCGGCGGCCCGGCCCGGATCCGGTGGCGGGACCTGTCGGCCGGGGCGTACGACGAGCTGTGGAGCCGGTTCCGGGCGGCGCTGGAGCCGATCGCGGCGGCTGGCCAGCTCGGCGCGGTGCTGCTCCAGTTCCCACCGTGGCTGGCCCGCAGCGCGGCGGCCGAGCGGCGCATCGTCGCCACGGCCGCGCGGCTGCGGCCCTGGCGGGTGAGCGTGGAGCTGCGGCACGGCTCGTGGTTCACCGAGGACGCCGTCCTGGGCACCCTGGCCCTGCTGCGGGAGCACGACCTCTCCTACGTCTGCGTGGACATGCCGCAGGGGTTCGTCTCGTCGGTGCCGCCGATCCTGGTCGCCACCGCCGACCCGGCCGTGGTCCGCTTCCACGGCCACAGCGCCGCCTGGGAGCGCGGCGACAAGCGGGACAAGTTCCGGTACGCCTACGGCGAGCGCGAGCTGCGGAACTGGTCGAAGCTGCTGGTCGAGCTGGCCGGCACCGCCGACGAACTGCACGTGCTGTTCAACAACTGCTGCGGCGACCAGGCCCAGCGCGACGCCGCCCGCCTGGTGGAGATCCTGGCGGAGGCGGGCGTGCCGGCCGGCGGGGCGCGGGTCAGCCGCGCCGGCTGATCCCCTCCGGGTGCATCCCGGTCGCCTCCTCGAGCGCGTTGTCCGGCAGGTCCCCGCCGGCGCTGTCGTTCGGGAACGCGCGCCGTGCCGGCGCCGGGTCGGGCGGCGCCGTCGGGCCCGCCTCGGCGACCGGCCGCTCCTCGACGGTGCCGAACCCGTGGCGTCCCGCGGGCGGGGTGGGTTCGGCGGGCGCGCCGGCCCGCCGGTCGCCGAGGCTCCCCTGCGGCACGGCGGTCTCCTCGCTGCCCTCGTCCATCGGGGAGTCCTCGCCGGCACCCCACGGCGGATCGGCGTCGAACCCGTCACTGGTGCCGAACGGGGCGGCGGACTCCGGTCCGCGTCCGTCCCCGCCGGTCGTCGATCCGTCCCTGCTCGTCATGGCCACCTCGCTGGTCGGGTCGGTGCTACGGGCGCTGATTGCCCGCCTGCGCGCCGCCCATGCCCCACCGGTCCGGTCGGGCACGGGCGGCGCGGTGGTCAGCGGCCGGACATGGCCATGTGCCGCCTGGCCGCGCCCAGGGCGGCCACCTTCCCCATCGTCCTGGGCGCGCTGGCCAGCCCACCGACGCGCCCGAGCATGCCCCGCAGGACCTGCCCCGGCTTCTGCTGCTCACCCATGTACGCGGTGACCACCACCAGCGCGCCGGTGAGCGCCGGGATGGCCCACTGGAGCATCTTCATCTGCCGCTGGCAGGAGGCCACGTTGGCCGGCGTCTGCGGATTCGGTTCGGTCGTCCCCTCGACGGACGGGCCGCCCGCCCGCTGTAGCCGCATGCCGAGCAACCGGCTGTACCCGGTGACCGCGAGCGCGCCGACCGTGAGAGCCGTCTTCACCGCGCTCATCCGGGCCACCCCGGACTGGGTGAGCACCCGGGGACTCTCGGTCGTCAGCTCGCCGACGGCGCCGGCCAGGTGCGCGCCGATCGCCGCGGCGTTGACCGGGGTCCACCGGGCCCACCCGGCCGAGGCCACCGGCAGTCGCTGGGTCGAGTCGTTGATCTGTGTCGCCGCGCCGTTGACGCCGAGCGCCCCCATCAGGGAGCCGCCGAACCAGGCGGCCAGGCCCAGGTCGTGCATCGAGCGCAGTGCGGTGTGCCGTTCGGACATCTGATCCCCTTCCACCGTACGGGTGCTGCGGCATACCCACCGATTCCGCAGGTACGCCCGGGATCGGGTGAACGGTGGCGCGGGAATCCCAGCGGACGCAGGACCTCGTCGAGCGGGGTCACCAGGTTGGCCGGCGGGTTCCAGCCGGTGCCGGGCGCAGCCCGGGCGGGATCAGCCGCGGCGGGGGAGCCCGGCGGCGAAGGCGGCCACCCGGGCGGCCACCGGCGCGGCGGCGCGTACCCAGACGAAGTGGTCGAGCGGGGCGCCGGCCTGCGCGGTCGTGTAGCGCTCGCGCGCGACGGTGGCCGCGGCGAGCTTGCCGCAGAGGTGGTCCAGGGTGGCGTGCGGGGTGTACTGGTCGTCGTCCACGCTCACCGCGAGGACCGGGACGTCCAGCGTGCGCAGCGCCGCCTCGACGTCCACCCCGTCGAGGGCGGGGAAGCGGCCGGTGCGGGCGGTGTGCGCCCAGTCCCGGATCACCCCGCGCGCCTGCCGGCCGCCGAAGCCCCAGCCCGGCCAGACGCCGAGCAGCCGGGCGGTCGCGGCGATCGCCTGGGTGTACGGCAGCACCCCGTACCTGCGGGGACTCGGGTACTCGCGCCAGTGCGGCATGCCGACGGCGACCAGGGCCAGCCCGTCCACGGCGTCCGTCCCGCGCAGGGCCAGGTGCAGCAGGGCGGCCTGGCCGCCGAGGGAGTGCCCGAGCAGGACCGTGGGCCGCCCGTCCAGCCTCGGCTTCAGCGCCGCGAGCACCGCGCCGACGTCGGCGGCCAGCTCCGCGTAGCCGTACCGGCAGGCGCGGCTCGGGGTCGGGGTGCTCGCGCCGGTGCCCCGCAGGTCGGCGACGACCACGGCGAGACCGGCCGCCCGCAGCGCGGCGGCGAACGGCCGGTAGTAGCGGGCCCGCACCCCCATCGCGGGCCAGATCACCACCACCGGGGCGTCCGCCGGGCCGGCGGGCTCGGGATACACCTGCACCCCGAGCCGGGCGCCGTCGACGTCGACGAACTCCTGCGTGTACTCCTCGGTCGCGCTCACCGGCCCAGCGTACGGCCGCAAGCTACCGGCGGGTAGTAAGGGTGCGCCGGGCGGGTCGCCGGTCGTCAGGCCGCCGCCGGAGCCGGTCGCGGAGACGACCAGGGGCACCGCGTCCACGGACGCGGTGCCCCTGGTGCCGGCCGGCGGTCAGCCGACGCTGATCGTTCCGTCTCCCGCGCGGACGCAGGCCACGGCGCGGGCGCTGGTGGCGGCGGCCCCGGTCAGGCAGCGGCCCAGCGCCTGGTGCCCGGCCACGTTGGGGTGCCACGACTCCTGGCAGGTCTGGAAGTAGCTCACGCAGGTGTTGGCGATCCGCTGGATGGCGATCTTGTCCTTGCCGGCGAGGCTGGTGACGAAGGTGCCGGTCGCGCCGTCCTGGAGCCGGATCGGCGTGGCGAGCGAGCCGGACGGGCTGGTCGGCTGCTCGCAGAGCCGGGCGCCGTCGAACGCCCGCTGCACGTTCAGGTAGACCAGGTCGGCGCTCGGGAACTCACTGGCCAGCGTGGTGCGCACCGAGCTGACCAGGCTGCCCAGCCCGGAGGAGAAGTGGTGCCCGGGCAGCAGGCTGGCCCGGTGGATCGGGCAGCCGGCCGCGTACCGCTCGGCCCCGAGGTCCCGGAACTTGTCCCGGTCGTCCTGCCGGCCGTCCTCCTCCCAGTAGTTCGAGGCGAGGTCGAACGGCAGCGGGTTGGTGTAGTCCTGGAAGACGATCCGGTGCTGGCCGTCGGCGTCGATCTGGTCGAGGGTGGTGAGAATCTGCCGTACGGCCGCGGTGGTCTCCGCGGTCGCGGCGCTGAGCTGCGTCGGGGTGGCCAGGTCGGCGTCGCTGCACGGCTTCTGCTCCACCGGCCCGCCGAGGTACGCCCAGAACTCCCACCAGCCGGTCCACGCGTCGGCGATGAACCGGTTGGCGCACTTCTCCGCCACGCTGCCGAAGGTGAACGAGCTGTTGTTCGAGCCCAGGCCCACCAGCACCAGGTCGATGTCGTGGGTCTGGCCCACCGCGCGGAGCTGGTCGAGCTGGGAGGCGACCGAGCGCCCCTTGGTCCGGTTGACCGACGCGTTGGCGATGTCGTACGGCTGCCCGCCCGAGCAGGCCAGGTTGAACCGGTCCTGGATGCCCGGCAGGTTGGCCTGGAACAGCGAGGCGTTGGGGGACCGGTGGCAGAAGTAGGCGTTGCTGTTCGGCGCGGTCCAGCCGGGGAAGCCCTGGCTGATGCCGTTGACGTCGACGACCGGGGAGTACGCCCCGGCCCCCTCGCCGCTGATGAAGCTGTCGCCGAGCGCCACGGCGGCGGTGGGGAGGCCGGCCACCGCCGGGGCGGGTGGCGCGACGGCGGTCGACAGCGCCGCCGCCGCGACGGTCAGCGCCGCCGCGAGCGCGGTACGACGGAACACGGACATCAGCGTCCTCCATCCATCCATGGAAAAATATGAAACTTTCTTCGAGACGGTGATCACATCACGGGCGTGTGACGGGCGTCAACGCCCAGCCATGCCTCCGCGGGTCGGACGGGGGGCGCCCGCGGGTCCGGTCGGGCCAGGGGGCCGGGCCCGGGGCGGGCGGGGCCGGGCGGGATGATTCCCGGGGCCGGCGGCGTTGGCGCAGGCGTGGGTGTCCTCCGGGTCGCCCGCGGGCAGGGCAGCCGGCAGCGGCGGAGCGACCCCGCACTGCGGGGTGCCGACGTCCTGTCCCACCTCCCGGTTAGGCTCGCTGCGGCGCGCCACGCGAGGTGATCGAGCCGGTGAGCGGCACCACACCGCCGAGACCTGGGAGTACGACCAGTTGACCGCACAGCCTGAGATGCTCTACGGGGCCGACGACCTGACCCACCTGGAGGGCCTGGACGCCGTCCGCAAGCGCCCCGGCATGTACATCGGCTCCACAGACAGCCGTGGCGTGGGTCACCTCGTCAACGAGATCCTCGACAACTCCACCGACGAGGGTGTCGGGGGTCACGCCACCCGGATCGAGGTGATCCTGCACGCCGACGGCTCGGTGCAGGTCGACGACGACGGCCGGGGCATCCCCACCGACGTGCACGCCAAGTCCGGCATCTCGGGCGTCGAGCTGGTGCTCACCCGGCTGCACGCCGGCGGCAAGTTCGGCGGCTCCGGCTACAAGACCTCCGGCGGCCTGCACGGCGTCGGCGCCTCCGCCGTCAACGCCCTGTCCCGGCGCTTCGACGTCACGGTCCGCCGCGCCGGCAAGACGCACACCATGTCGTTCCGGCACGGGGTGCCGGGGGTCTTCGACGGCCCCGGCCCCGACGCCCCGTTCACCGCCGGCCCGGGCCTCCAGGTCTCCGGCGCGATGAAGCGCGGCGCGCGCACCGGCACGTCGATCCGCTACTGGCACGACGCGCGGTACTTCGAGACCGGCGCGGCACTGGACGCCGAGGCCGTCCGGCTCAAGCTGCGCAACACCGCGTTCCTCGTCCCCGGCGTGAGCTACCTGCTGCGCGACGAGACCGGCGAGGAGCCGGTCGAGGAGTCCTTCCACTTCCCCGCCGGCCTGACCGACATGGTGGAGTTCCTCGCCCCGGCCGGCGACCGGCCGGTCTCCGGCACCCTGCTGGTCACCGGCGAGGGCACCTACCGGGAGAACGCCGCCGACGCCAACGGCGTCATGCAGTCCAACGTGCAGCGGCGCGCCGAGGTCGAGGTGGCGTTCCGTTGGGGCACCGGCTACGAGCGCACCGTGGAGTGCTTCACCAACACCATCCGCAACGCCCACGGCGGCACCCACCGCAAGGGCTTCGAGCGTGCCCTGGCCCGCACCCTCGCCGACGCGGCCCGCAACGCCCGGGGGCTGCTCAGGCCCAAGGAGGACACGCCCACCCTGGACGACGTCCTGGAGGGGATGACGGCCGTGGTGCACGTGCGGATCCCCGAGCCGCAGTTCACCTCGCAGACTAAGGACGAGTTGTCCACCGCCGGCATCACCAAGGTGCTCCAGGGGCTGATCGAGGCGCACCTGAAGGCGTGGCTGGAGGACCGCCGCACCAAGGCCGAGGCCCGCACGGTGCTCCAGAAGATCGTGGACGCGGCCCGGGTCCGGCTCACCCAGAAGCAGCAGAAGGACGCCGCTCGCCGCAAGACCGCCCTGGAGGGGGCGTCGATGCCGGCCAAGCTGGTCGACTGTCGCGCGGCGGGCATCGACCGCAGTGAGCTGTTCATCGTGGAGGGGGACAGCGCACTCGGAACGGGGAGACTGGCCCGGTCCGCCGAGTACCAGGCGCTTCTCCCCATTCGTGGCAAGATCCTCAACGTGCAGAAGGCGAACCTCCAGCAGGTGCTGGACAACGCCGAGTGCGCGGCGATCGTCCAGGTGCTCGGGGCCGGCTCCGGGCGCACCTTCGACCTGTCGGCGATGCGGTACGGCCGGGTCCTGATCATGGCCGACGCCGACGTGGACGGCGCGCACATCCGCACCCTGCTGATCACGCTGTTCGCCCGGTACATGCGCCCGCTGATCGAGGCCGGCCGGCTCTACGCCGCGATGCCGCCCCTGCACAAGATCACCACGAAGGGGCGCAACCCGCAGACCGTCTACACCTACACCCAGGCGGAGATGGAGGCGACGGTCCGGAAGCTGGAGAAGTCCGGCAAGCAGATCGTCACCCCGATCCCCCGGTTCAAGGGCCTCGGCGAGATGGACGCCGACGAGCTGTGGGAGACCACGATGAACCCGGCCACCCGGGCGGTCCGCCGGATCACCCTCGACGACGTCGACGCCGCCGAGCGGATCCTGGAACTGCTGATGGGGGAGAAGGTCGAGCCGCGCCGCAACTGGCTGATCGAGTCCGCCGACCGGGTCGACCGGGAGGCGATCGACGCATGAGGACCGCCCGCCGCCCGACCGCTGCCCCCCGGGGACAGCGCCGCCCGACCGTGGCCCGCCGAGGAGAGAGCTGAACCATGGCACGCCGTAAGAACACCGGTCCCCGGGCGGACCTGGCCGCCTTCGACCAGGCCGGCGCGCGGGTCTTCGACAACCCGCTGGTCACCGAGGTCTCCGACTCCTACCTGGAGTACGCCTTCTCGGTGATCCACTCCCGGGCCCTGCCCGACGCCCGGGACGGCCTCAAGCCGGTGCACCGGCGCATCCTCTACTCGATGCACGAGGCGGGGCACCGCCCCGACCGGGCGCACGTGAAGTCGGCCCGGGTGGTCGGCGACGTGATGGGTCGGTACCACCCGCACGGCGACACCGCGATCTACGACGCGATGGTCCGGCTGGCCCAGGACTTCTCGCTCAACGTCCCGCTCATCGACGGGCACGGCAACTTCGGCAGCCCCGACGACGGCCCGGCCGCCGCGCGCTACACCGAGGCCCGGATGTCCCGGGAGGCGATGCTGCTCGTCGGCGAGCTGGGCGAGGACACGGTCGACGTCGAGCCCAACTACGACGGCTCGCTCACCCAGCCCACGGTGCTGCCGGCCGCGTTCCCCAACCTGCTGGTCAACGGGGCCTCCGGGATCGCGGTCGGGATGGCCACCAACATGATCCCGCACAACCTGGGCGAGGTCGTCTCCGCCGCCCGGTGGCTGATCAACCACCCGGACGCCGACCTGGACAGGCTGATGGAGTTCGTCCCGGGGCCGGACCTGCCGACCGGCGGCGTGCTGCTCGGCCTGGACGAGGTGCGCCGGGCGTACGAGACCGGGCGTGGCGTGGTCCGGATGCGCGGCCGGGTGGAGATCGGCCCCCTGGAGGGCAGCCGGGGCCGGCAGGCGATCACCGTCGTCGAGCTGCCCTACGGCGTGGGCGCCGAGAAGGTCATCGCCGCGATCACCAACGAGGTCAACAAGACCAAGCGGCTGACCGGCATCGCCGACGTGAAGGACCTCACCGACCGGGAGAACGGCACCCGGCTGGTCGTCGAGTGCAAGGTCGGGGTGAACCCGCAGGCGTTGCTGGCCGACCTCTACCGGCTCACCCCGCTGGAGCAGTCCTTCGGCGTGAACAACCTGGTGCTGGTGGACGGCCAGCCCCGGACGCTCGGGCTCAAGGCGCTGCTGGAGGTGTTCCTGCGGCACCGCTACGACGTGGTGACCCGGCGCAGCGCGTACCGCAGGCGCAAGCGTGAGGAACGGCTGCACCTGGTCGACGGCCTGCTGATCGCGCTGCTGGACATCGACAAGGTGGTCCGGCTGATCCGGGGCAGCGACGACGCCCAGGCCGCCAAGGACGGCCTGATGCGGCAGTTCAAGCTGTCCGAGATCCAGGCCGGCTACATCCTGGACACGCCGCTGCGCCGGCTGACGAAGTTCGACCGGATCGAGCTGGAGGCCGAGCAGGAGCAGCTCCGCAAGGAGATCGCCCAGCTCTCCACCATCCTCGACGACGAGAAGGTGCTGCGGAAGGTCGTCTCCGACGAGCTGGCCGCCGTGGTGAAGCAGTTCGGCACCGAGCGGCGCACCACCCTGGTCGACGGCGACCTCAAGGAGGTGCTCGCCGCGTCCGCGCCGGCCGGCCCCCTCGAAGTGGCCGACGACCCGTGCCAGGTGATCCTCTCCGCCACCGGGCTGGTCGCCCGGACCGCGGCCGAGTCGGAGGAGGCGTCCGAGGGGCGCCGCCGCAGCGGCCGGGTCAAGCACGACGCGGTACGCGCGGTCGCGCACTCCACGGCCCGGGGCCGGGTGCTGCTGGTGACCAGCGCGGGCCGGGCGTTCAAGATCGACGTGCTGCCGCTGCCGGTGCTGCCCGAGCAGGCGGGCACGGTGTCGCTGCGCGGCGGCATGTCCGCCGCCGAGCTGGTGCCGCTGGAGCCCGGCGAGACGGTGGTCGGCCTGGCCCCGCTCGGGGCGACGGCCGAGGGGGCGCCGGGGCTCGCGCTGGGCACCCGGCAGGGCGTGGTGAAGGTGTGCGCGCCGGACTGGCCGGTCCGCTCGGACGAGTTCGAGGTGATCGGCCTGCGCGAGGGCGACGAGGTGGTCGGGGCGAGCTGGCTCGCCGACGGCACCGAGACGCTCGCCTTCGTCTCCTCCGAGGCGTCGCTGCTGCGTTTCGCCGCGTCGCTGGTGCGCCCGCAGGGGCCCAAGGGCGGCGGCATGGCCGGCATCAACCTGCCGGAGGGGGTCCGGGTGGTCTTCTTCGGCGCGCTCCGCACCGACGACCCGGGGCACGGCGAGCCGATGGTGGTCACCTCCACGGGCGCGACGGTGAAGGTGACGCCGTTCGGGGCGTACCCGGCCAAGGGGCGGGCGACCGGCGGGGTGCGCGCGCAGCGGTTCCTCAAGGGCGAGACGGACCTGGTGGTGGCCTGGGTCGGGCCGCGCCCGGTCGGCGCGACGGCGACCGGCGACCCCGTGGAGCTGCCCCCGGCGGACCCCCGCCGAGACGGCAGTGGCTTCGCCGTCATGCTCGGCCCCTCGGTAATAGGCCACCAGATCGAACGCGACTGACCCCCACCCCAGCACGTCCATGTTGATCAAGAGGTTCGCGTCGGCCCGGCGTTCCCGGGCGGCGCGAACCTCTTGATCAACTTTGCTTGTGGGGGTGGCGCGTGACCGGCCGGGTGGGGTCAGAGTTCGGGTTCGGGGGCTTGGCGGGGCTGCGGGGTGGTGCCGCGGAGGCGGGCGATCAGGCGCATGCCGTGGTAGATGACCAGGGCGGCGGCGGTGCCGAGGGCGATGCCGTTGAACGAGAGGTCGCCGGCGGTGAGGGTGTAGTTCGCCGCGCCGACGATGAGGGCCACGGCGGCGGTCATCAGGTTGACCGGGTCGTGGAAGTCGACTCGGCTCTCGATCCAGATCCGGGCGCCGAGGACGGCGATCAGGCCGTACAGGGCGGTCGTCGCGCCGCCGAGCACCCCGGCCGGCACCGTGAGGATCAGCGCGCCGAACTTGGGGCTGAGCCCGAGCAGCACCGCCGCCACCCCGGCCACCCAGTACGCGGCGGTCGAGTACACCCGGGTCGCCGCCATCACGCCGATGTTCTCCGCGTACGTGGTGGTGCCGGAGCCGCCGCCGGAGCCGGCGAGCACGGTGGCCAGGCCGTCGCCGAGGAACGCCCGGCCCATGTCCCGGTCCAGGTTGCGGCCGGTCATCGCGGCGACCGCCTTGACGTGTCCGGCGTTCTCCGCGATCAGCACCAGGATCACCGGGATCACCAGCACGACCGCGCGCAGGCTGAACTGCGGCGCGTGGAAGTCGGGCAGGCCGACCCAGGCCGCCTCGCGCAGGGTGTCGACGGCCTTCGGGTCCAGGTCGCCGAGGGCGGCGGCGAGCAGCCAGCCGACCACCACGCCGAGCAGGATGGAAAGCCGGGCCAGGAAGCCCCGGAACGCCACCGTGGCGAGCAGGATCGCCACCAGGGTGATCACCGCGATCAGTGGCTGCGCCTTGACGCCGGTGCCGCTGCCGCCGCCGTCCCAGGCCACCGGGGCGAGGTTCAGCCCGATCAGGGCGACGATCGCGCCGGTGACCACCGGCGGCATCAGCGCGTCGATCCAGCGTGCCCCGGCGAGCTGCACGACCAGGCCGACCACGGCCAGCGCGACGCCGGCCACCACGATCCCGCCGAGCGCGGGGCCGATGTCACCGCCGGCCTTCGCGGCCAGCACCGGGGCGATGAAGGCGAACGACGAACCCAGGTACGACGGCAGCCGGTTGCCGGTGAGCAGCAGGAAGAGCAGGGTGCCGATGCCGGAGAAGAACAGGGTGGTGGCCGGCGGGAAACCGGTGATCAGCGGCACGGTGAAGGTGGCGCCGAACATCGCCACCACGTGCTGCACGCCGACCCCGAGGGTACGCGGCCAGGAGAGCCGCTCGTCGGGGTGGACCACGTCGCCGGGACGGACGGACCGGCCGTCGCCGTGCAGGGACCACGGAGACCAGCGGGAGCGCGGCTCGGTGGGGGACTGGGTCATGGGACGCCCTTCGCGTCGAGGTGCTGACGGGGGCGTGGACGACCCTGGGAGTTGTTTCTAGCAGAGTCCGGCCGGACGGCGTATCCGCAGGGCACCCGCCCGGGGGCCGCGGGCGCGCCGGCCCCGGCGGTGCGCTGTCCGCCGTCGGGACCGACCCGGGTCAGTCACCGGCGAGCACCGGATCCGGGGCGGTGTCGGGCTGGTCGGGGCGGCCGGTGGCGGGCAGCGCCGGATCCCGGCGGCGCTGCCGCACGGTGGTCGGCGCCGGGTGCGTCGGGCGGAGCGTGAGCAGGCTGCCGACCAGCCCGGAGAAGAGCACCACCACGCCGAGCGCGATGGCGGTGGCCGACGGCAGCACCACCCGGAGGGTCGCGAGCGGGTTCAGGTCGCCGAACCCGTCCAGCCCCCAGTGCCAGACGGCCGCGCCGGTGCCGGCGCCGCCCGCGGCGAGCAGCAGCAGGCCGACGGTGGCGCTGGTCTCCAGCCGCAGCAGGCGGACCCACCGGTCGGAGGCGCGCGGCGGGACCAGTCCTTCCTGCCGTCCGTAGATCTCGGCGAGGCCGCCGAAGAGCACGAGCTGCGCCCCGACCAGCACCATCAGGCAGGCATAGACCAGGGAGGCGACGTCGAGCCGGACCGGGCCGAGGGCCAGCGGGCCGGGGGTGAGCGCCCCCACCCCGACCAGCCCGAGCAGGGCCAGCGCCCCGCCCGGTCGGACCAGGGTCTTGCGCGGGGCGAACACCAGCAGGAAGCGCAGGTGCCGCCAGCCGTCCCGCCAGGTGCGCAGGTGCGGCGGGCGGGACCGGCCGTCGGGCGACAGGGTGGTCGGCACCTCGACGATGTCGTACCCGGCCAGCGCGGCGCGCACCACCAGCTCGGAGGCGAACTCCATGCCCGGCATGCAGAGGCCGAGGGCGCGGATCCGCTCGGCGTTGAAGCCGCGCATGCCGCAGTGGAAGTCCCGTACGCCGGACAGCCCGAACAGCAGCCGCCCGAGCCAGCTCAGCACCGGGTTGCCCAGCCAACGGTGCAGGGGCGGCATGGCACCGGGGGCGATCCCGCCCCGGAACCGGTTGCCCATCACCACGTCGTGCCCGGCGCGCAGCTTCGCGATGAACGGGCCGAGATCCGACAGCGCGTACGAGTCGTCGGCGTCGGCCATGATGACGTACCGCCCGCGGGCCTGGTCGATGCCGTTGAGCAGGGCTCCCCCGTAGCCCCGGATCGGGGCGTGCACCACCCGGGCGCCGGCCCGCTCGGCGAGTTCCTGCGAACCGTCGGTGGAGCCGTTGTCGGAGACCAGCACCTCGCCGACGACGCCGCACTCGTCCAGCGAACGCAGCGCCTTGCGGACGCAGGTCTGCAGGGTCTCAGCCTCGTTGAGGCACGGCAGCAGCACCGTGACCTCGATCTCCCGTTCGTTCGTCATGCTTCCCGTTGCTCTCTGCCGTGGTGGGTGCGAGCCGGTCCGGCTCGCGGTCGGCCGGCGTGCGCCGCTCCGGCCGGGTGGGGGTCGACCGCAGCCGCTGCCAGCCGGCCGCTGCGGCGATCGGCAGGAACGCCAGCGCCGGCAGCCCGTAGCGGAGGTCGAACATCGAGGTGGCGACCGAGAAGACCATGATCCCGACGCCGATCCCCGCGTACAGCAGCGCCACCATGGTCAGCCGCAGCCCGCCCCGGCGCGGCCACGCCGCCCCGACCAGCGCGAGCAGGACCATGGCGGCCACGGCTGGCGGCGGGGTGACGGCGTGCCGGCCGTAGGCGTGCAGGAACCGGCTGGCCGCGTTGGGCTCGACGTCCCGCGACGGCGCGGGCTGCCACTGGTAGCCGTCACCGGCGGTGCGCGGCACGCAGTCGTAGTCGGCCGCCCAGTCGGTCGGGGCGGGCTGCGGGCGCCACAGACTGGCCAGGCACGCCTCGGTCGGGCCGAGCCGGCTCGGCCAGAAGTAGCGGCCGGTGTCGGACGCCACGGCGGCCAGGTAGTCGCCCGGCTGCTGCCGGAGCACCTCGCGGGCGAACTCGTCGAGGTCCGCCGGCCGCTCGGCGGCGTGGATCGGGCTGGCCCGGTTCCAGATGAACCAGTCCGGCCGGTCGGGTCGCTGGCCCAGCGGCTGTGTCGGGCAGAGCTTGCGCAGCCCGGCGCGCAGCTCCAGCCGGTCACAGTCGGCTATCTGCGCGGTGCGTCCGTACAGGAACTTCCCGCCCTCCGCGCCGAACGCCTCCTTGACCGTGCCGGTGGCGGCGAAGACCGTCCCGAACACGGCGACGATGCCCAGCAGGTACGCGGTCGGGGCCCGCCAGCCGCGCCAGGGCAGCAGGAGGAACAGCAGCAGCGCGCCGACGGCGACCACGCCCGTGGGGCGGGTGGCCATGCCCAGGGCGACCGCCACCCCGGCGCCCAGCGCGGCGAGCGGCCCGGGCCGCTCCCGCCGGACCAGCAGCAGCGCCGCGACGGCCAGCGTGGTGGTGAAGAGGGTCTCGGTGAGCAGGTACTGCTCCAGCGTCAGCTGGGTGGCGTCGAGCAGCACCGGCGCGGTGGCCAGCGCGGCGACCCACGGCCCCACCCCGAGGCGGCGGCGCAGCAGCAGGTACGCCGCGACGCCCAGGGCGACCCCGGCTACGTGCTGGAGCGCCACCACCGAGGCGAAGGTGCCCGTCCACTCGAAGCCCTTGAGCAGCCACGGGAACGTCCAGCGCGGGGGCATGGCGGGCCACTCCCCGGACATCCGGACGTAGCTGCCCGAGTCGCCCTGGAACCACAGCGCCGGCGCGTAGGCGACCATGGCCGTGACGCGCAGTGCGATCCCCGCGGCCAGCAGGAGGACCAGCCCGACGTGGCGACGCAGCAGGGCGGCGAGGGCGCGGGCGGCTCCCACCCGCCGCGCGGTCGGGCGTCCAACGAGCACGAAAAGCTCCAGAGAAATGCGGAGAGTAACGAACGCGGCCAAGCTAGCACGGTCCGGGACGCCCATGGTTACTCGCAACCGGGCGACCACGTTACGTTTCTGGTCCGCCCCACCGGCCCGGGCGCCGGCGGGACGCGCGGGCCCTGCGACCCCTGGCCCGAACGGCCGCCACGGCGGAACCGACCCGGTACTCTCCGCTCCCTGTCCGGCCGGCGGACCTGGCGACGTGGGCACCGGGTCCGGCCGCGCGCGGGCGGACCCGGGCGGCACCGGGCGGACCCGGCGCGACGGCGTCGGACGCGGCCGGCGGTTCAGGCGACGCCGGCGGGGCGGAACTGGACGCTGACCCGGGGCCCGACGGGCCGGCTGGTCTTCGGGATCGCGTGCTCCCAGGTGCGCTGGCAGGAGCCGCCCATCACCACCAGGTCGCCGTGCCCGAGCGGGAAGCGCAGGCTCGCGCCGCCCCCGCGCGGGCGCAGCAGCAGCGGCCGGGGCGAGCCGAACGACACGATGGCCACCATGGTGTCGGTGTGCGCGGAGCGGCCCTGGGTGTCGCCGTGCCAGGCGACGCTGTCCCGCCCGTCGCGGTAGAGGCACATTCCCGCGGTCACGAACGGCTCGCCCAACTCGGGCGCGTAGTGCGCGGTCAGGGCGGCCCGCGCGGCGGTGAGCACCGGATGGGGGAGCGGCCGGTGGGCGGCGTACCAGCAGAGCAGCCGGGGCACGGCGACCTCGGCGTCGTACATCGTGCGGCGCTCGGCCCGCCACGGCACCTCGGCGAGCAGGGTGTCCAGCACCCGGTCGGAGCCGAGGACCCAGCCGGGCAGGTGGTCCACCCACGCGCCCCGGTCGAGCCGGTGCCGGCGCAGCCGCCCGGCGAGCGGGCCGAGCGCGGGCCCGTCGGCGGTGAGGTCGAGCATGGACGGCTGGTAGGCGGCACCGGACATGCTCCCATCCTAGCGGTGCGTTCGTACACCCGTACGAGTGTGGCGTCCCGTCACCTGCCGGTCACCTGCGGCACACGTGTCCGTCGCCGTCCGTCGCCGGAACGGCCCTAGCGTGGGTCCGCTCCGTCCGGCACCGGCCGGGCACCACCGGCGCCGCGAGGAGACCGTCCGTGCCGAGCCAGCTCACCACCGCCCCGGCCGCCGCGCCGGAGGGGGCCGCCCCGCCCCGTCGGCCGGTCCGGCCCGCCCTGCGGCTGGCCGGGTGGCTGGCACTCGCGTGGCTGGGGCCACTGCTGGCGTACGCCGTCGGCGCCGCCGGGGTGCTGCCGGTGGTGGTGTTCGGGCTGGCCGCCGGGCTGCTGCGGGCCGGCCGTACGCTGCTGGACCGGCTGGTGCTGGCCGGCGCGTTGCTGTTCGGCGCGGTCTGCGCCGCCGGGCTGCTCATCTCGGCCTGGCCGTGGGGTCTGCATCCGGTGCCGGTGGCCGGCGCGGCGCTGACCGGGCTGCTCGGGGTGGCGGCGGCGACCGGCCGACGGCCCCGGCTGCCCCGCCCGGAGGCCGCCGACCTGCTGGCGGTCGGGGCGGCGGTGCTGGCCGCGCTGGCCATGGCCGGGCCCTACCTGCGCGCCGGCGACCTCGCCGGGCGGCTCGCGTACGCGATGACCGGCGAGGACAACAGCCGGCACCTGGCCGCGGTGCAGGGCATCGGGGCGGTGGGCGGCTACCTCTTCACCGATCCGCAGGCGGCGGCCCGGACCACGCCGGAGGCGATGGTCTGGTACCCGCAGGGCTTCCACCTCACGGCGGCGCTGCTGGACGGCTTCCTGCGCTCCGGTGCCCCCGCGGACCCGGTGACCGCCCTGGACCACTACCTCGGCTGGGCGATCGGGGCGTGGGCGGCGCTGGTCCTGGCCGTGCTCTGGGCCGCCCTGCGGCTCGCCGGCCGGCGGCTCGACCTGCCCGGGACGCTGGCCCTGACCGGCGCGGTGACCGCCGCCTGCCTCGGCTCCGAGCTGGCCCGCTTCGTCGTCTACGGCTACCCGGGCGAGAGCGTCGGGCTGGCCGCGACGGTGGTGCTGGTGGCGGTGACCTGCCGTCCGCTGGCCCGCACCCGTACCCAGTTGTGCGTCGTCGGGGCGCTCTGCGTCGCGGTCGGCTTCGCGTACCTGATGTTCCTTCCGGTGGTGGCGGCGCTGGTGCTGGCCTGGCTGGTCCGCGACCGGGGCCGGCTGCGCCACCACCCGCTGCTGCTGGCGGCGGTGGCGCTGGCGACCGTCGCGCTGACCCCGCTGCCCGCCGTCGGCGGCCTGCTGCACACCGACCAGGTGGACAACGTGGCCACCGGCGGGGGCGTCTTCCCCCGCTACGACGCGTTCCTGGCGCTCGGCGGCCTGGTCGCGGCCGGCCTGGCCGGCGGCGGGCTGCGGCTGCCGGTGTGGCGGCGTTACGCCGGCGCGCTCGGCGCGGCCGTGGCCTTCGCGGCCGGTTTCCTGATCTACTTCCGGGCGCTGGGCACCGACCCCCGCTACTACTACGGCAAGACCCTGCACCTGCTGCTGGCGGTGCTGCTCGTCGGCGCGGGCGCGCTGACCCTGCTGCTGCCGGCCGGATGGCGACGGCCCCCCGGACGGGCCGGTGCCGCAGCGGCGGGGCGGGCCGGTGCCGGCGGGCGGCCCGGCCGGCGGTGGCACGGGCTCGACCGGCCGGCGCGGTTCCTGGTCGCGGCGGCGGTGGTGGCGGCCTGCGCCGGGCTGGCCGGCCTGCCCCGGGGCACCGGGATCTTCGCCCAGCCGTTCGGCGACCGGACCACCACCTGGTCGGCGGCCTGGTGGAGCGGGCTGCTGGACCGGCCGCGTCCGGCCGACGTGACCGCGCGGGCCCTGGCCCAGGCGCCGCCGCGCCCCGGCGCGGTCACCGTCGTGGTCAGCACGCACCGGCGCGAGGGCTACCTGGCCACCCTGTTCCTGTCGACCCTGCAGGGCACGGCGGGGGCGTCCGGGCCGGCGGTGTACCAGCTTCCGCTGTCCGAACCGGCGCGTTCCGCGGCCCTGGTCGAGGCGGTGCCCGGCCCGGTCCGGTTCGTCGCCGCCGACCCGGCCGCCGCACGGATCGTCGAGGACCTGCTCGCCGCCCGCCCCGACCTGCGCCCCCGGGTAACCACCCAAACCCTGCACTGACCCACCCACCCCACCCCCGTTGCTCCGCCCCGGTGGCTCAGGTGATCAAGAGCTGTGTGTCATCACCAGGCCGGTTTCCTGACGCAAACCTCTTGATCAACGCGGGATGGTGGGGTGGGAGGGGGAGGGGAGGAGGGCCAGGAGGGTGTCGGCTACGCGGGAGCGGCCGTGGCCGTCCACGGTGGACCAGGCGCGGACGGCCAGGGCGGCCCGGCGCTCCGGGGAGGCCAGCAGGGCGCGCAGGGTCCGCGCGGCGTCGGCCCGCGCCGCCCGTCCGGGCAGGCCGGCGGCGGCCAGCGCGGGCAGCTCGCCCAGGCCGGCCACGATTCCCTCGGCCACCACCCGGTGGTACGACTCGCGCTGGTTGTCCACCACGCAGACCAGGGCCGCGGGCGCGCCCAGGCAGCACAGCTCCCAGGTGGACGTGCCGGCCGCGCTGACCACCAGGTCGGCGGCGGTGATCAGGGCGGGCAGGTCGTCGGTGGGCGGGATGGGCCGTAGTGCCTGCCCCCGGCCCGGGATCAGCGCCGCCAGCTCCGCCTCCACGTCGGCGCGGCCGACGACCACCGTCAGGTCCATCGGGTGGCCGGTGGCGAGCAGCACCCGGGCCAGCACCGGCGCGGCCCCGAACGCGTCGGTGCCGCCGAAGAAGGCGAGCACCCGGGGCCGGCCGGCCGGCGTCGGCGGGCGTGGCGCCGCCGGCCGCGCGGCCACCACGGCGTCACGCAGCAGGGGGTACGCCGTCCCGGCGAGCAGCCGGCCGGGCAGCGCCCCGTGCGTCGCCCCCAGGTTCTGGTCGAGGTACACGTCGGCGTCCTGCCCCCGGGTGTCGCCGTCGACGACCGCGAGGGTGACGACCCCCGCCGCCCGCAGCGCCCCCGCCCCGGCCGGGTCCAGCTCGTACGAGTCGAGCACCAGCACGTCCAGATCGTGCCGGCGCGCCGCCGCCACCAGGTCCTCGGGGCGTTCGGGGCCGGGGTGCAGCGGGACGCCCCGGTCGGCGAGCTGCCGCCGCGCCCAGCCGACCCCCTCGACCGTGCCGAAGAACTCGACCCGGGCGCCCCGGGCGAGGAACTCCTCGGCCAGGGCGAGGCAGCGCACCAGGTGCCCGACTCCCCGGGTCGGGCCGGCGTCGCAGCGCACCCCGACGCGTACCGTGCTCAGGATTCCTCCAGCCGCTTCTGCCGTACCGAGGCGTTCAGGGCGCGCAGGGCCGGTTGGCCGTCCAGCCAGTCGGCGAGCTTGGCCAGCGGGACGCTGACGTCGCCGAAGTGGTCGGTCACCGCCCGAACCAGCGCCCAGTCCTCCTCGGTGTCGAGGGTGAGCCGCAGGGCCGACCGGTCCGGGGTGAGCGTCACCCCGAGCACCCGGAACAGCTCCGGGTGGGTGTACGCGTACGAGGTTACGTGCACCCGGTGGTGGCCGGTGGCGATCCGGTGCAGCGTACGTAGCGTGTCGGCCCGGATGATCTCCACGTCCAGCCCGCGCGGCAGGGTACGGGCGATCGAGGTGCTGGCGTAGTCCAGCCCGGGCACGGCCCGGTACACGTCGGCGACCAGCCGGACGACCTCCGGGTCCAGCAGCGGACAGTCCGCGGTGAACCGCATGACCGCGTCTGCGGGGTGCGCCGCCAGCGCCCCGGCGAACCGGTCGAGCACGTCGTCCACGGCCCCCCGGTGGCAGGCCACGCCGAGCCGCGCGCACTCGGCGGCCACCGCGTCGTCGACCGTGTCGGTGCTGGTGGCCACGACCAGGTCGGCCAGCACCCCGCCGTCGGTGGCGGCCCGTACCACCCGGCCGAGCACCGAGCGCCCGGCCAGCGGCCGGAGCACCTTCCCGGGCAGCCGCGACGAGCCCATCCGGGCCTGCACGATCCCCACGATCCGGGTCACCGCCGCTCCTCCCCGGTGGGTCGTGGCCGCAGCGCGTCCGCGGCCCGCCGTTTCGCCGCGCGGGCCCCCCGCCTGGCCAGCCGGGCCGGGGTGACGGCCAGCCGGCCGACCCGGTAGCTGAGCGACCCGCTGAGCAGGTTGATGGTGGCGTCGGCCCGGCGCAGCGCCCGCTCCCGCGAGGTGAGCAGGTCCTCGGTCCAGCGCAGCAGGGCCTGCAACCGGGTCAGCTCGGCCCGCTGGCGCAGCCACGCCTCGCGTAGCTGCTGGTGGCTGTCCGACCCGGGCGGTGGCGCGGTCGGTTCGACCGCGCGCAGCTCGTCGGCGAGCGCGGTGCGGGCGGCCCCGTCCAGCCCGCGCAGCGCGGCGGCGACCGCCGCCTCCGCGTCCACGGCCGCCGCCACCGTCGCCCGGTCCAGGTCGTGGCCGGCCGCCCCGGCGAGCACCACGGTCAGCCCGGCCACGTCGAGGGTGGACGACCACGGGTGGGCGTATCCGCCGGTGGCCAGGGCGGCGGCGAATCGCCACAGGCCCCGGGCCAGCGTCACGTCGACGGGCCACGGGTCGCTGGCCCGCCAACTCGCGTCGAGCACCGCGAAGGCCGGGGCCGCGCCGGCGACCACCACGTCGGTGTCGGCGACCACCACGTTGTCGGGGCTGGCCAGGGCGGTCGCCCCGGCGAGCCGGCCGGCGGCGTCGGCGTGCCCGGCGAGCCAGTCGGCGTAGCCGCGCAGCAGCCGGCGCAGGGTGTCCAGGTCGCGGCGCAGGCAGGCGTCGAGCAGTACGGTGCGCAGCAGCCGCCCCTCGGGCACCGGGCCGGTGTGGGCGGCCGGGTCCCGCCAGGCCGCCTCGCGGGTGGCGAACGGGGCGCCGGCCGCCGGCTCGACCGGGTCCGCGACCCGCCACCGCCAGCCGTCCGTCGCCGCCGTCACCTCCACCACGCCGAGCCCGGGTGGCCCGGTCTGCGCCAGCGCCACCGGCAGCCCGCCCGGCCCGCCCGGCCCGCCCGGTTCGGCCGGTCCGGGCCCGGCCGGCCGGCCGGCGTCGGCGGGGGCCCGGTGGGCCAGCGCCAGCCAGCCCGGCGCGAGCGCGCCGGCCAGGCCGGAGTGCAGCGCGTCGACCGCCAGCCGGGCCGGGTCCTGGAGCACCGGCCGGCCGGCGTGACCGCCGGCGCACGCGCCGTGCAGCATCGCGTCGAGCAGCCCGCTGGTGGGCCGCCCGTCCAGCGCGGCGACGTCGACCAGCGCCGTCGGCGCCGCCGCGTCCGGGTACGCGGCGAAGCAGCCGCCCGGGCGCAGCCCGACCCCGGCCAGCCGGCCCCGGAGCTGGTCCAGGTTGGCCGGGCGGCCGACGTCCAGCGCCCCGCCGACCGCCCACTCGGCGTCGCCGCGCCCGGCGTACCAGGGGGTGGCGGAGACCATCCGGGTCAGCCCGGCCGGGTTGTCCAGCCGCAGCAGCAGGGTCCCGCCCGGGGCGAGCACGCCCGCCAGCCGCTCCAGCAGCCCGTCCCAGCCGATTCGGGGCCCCTCCACCGACTCCACGGCGTCCAGCCCCGAGGCGGCCACCACCACGTCGAACGTCTTGCCGGTGGGCAGCCCGCCCGGGCCGCCGACCAGCACGCCGACCGACCGACCGCCGGCCCGCTCGGCCAGCGCCACCCCGTCCGGCAGGCTGCGCAGCAGCCAGGTCACCTCGGCGTGGGCCAGCCGGTCGAGCAGGGCGGGGTCGTGCGGGCCGGCGAGCAGCACCCGCGCGCCGGCCGGCACCAGCCGCGCGACGAGCGCCACCAGCGGGCCGCCGTCGGGCAGCCGCCGCTCGGGCAGGTCCGACCAGGCCAGCATCTCCCCGCCGGGCAGGGCGATCCGGGGCGGGGTCTCAGTGGTCAACGGGTTTCCTCCTGGAGGTTCGCCCAACCCAGCAGCTCGCGCAGCTCGGCCGGCGTGCAACGGTGGTCGGTGCCGAGTTCGGCGCGGGCGATCTCGACGGCGGTCGGCAGGTGCACCGACTCGCCGTGCAGTTCCGGCCACTGCCGGCGGATGCGGGCGGTGCCGCCGAACGTCGGATCCTCGTCGGCGAGGATCATCGGGTCGCCGTAGACGGCGGGCTCGCAGCCGGCCGCGATGCCGTAGAAGATCGCGCTGGTCAGCCGGTTGGACGCCACCCGGCGGTGCCGGCGCAGCTCGGTGAGCTGCCTGTCGAGGAACAGCGGGTCGGTGTCGGACCACCAGTGGCCCCGGTAGCCGTGGCAGATCACCCGGAACCCGGCCCGCTCGTAGAGCCGGCGCACCCGGCGCATCCGGTGCTCGTGCCAGTAGAGGCAGACGGTGACGGGTCCGGGCTCGGTGTCCAGGATCCGGGCGATCAGCTCCCGGTGGTCGCCGCGTACGTGCTGGCCCTCCCAGCCGTGGAACGGGTACCAGATGGTGCCCTCCCGCTCCTGCGCCGGCGGCTCCTCGGGGCGCAGCGACAGCAGGTAGCCGAAGGGCGCGCCGGTCACCACGACGTTGCGCCGCCCCACCGACCAGGCCCGCCGCCGGGTCTGCTCCGACCACAGCAGGCTCGGCGTGCCCTCGACGTACGGGTGGCCGGGGGCGAGCCCGTCGCCGATGTTCCAGCCGTGTTGCAGGTACCCGTTGATCCGCGGCGGGTGCCCGTCGCCGAGCCCGCAGTAGCGGGCCAGCACGTGCGCGTGGCCGTAGAAGTGGTTCGCGTGGTGCATCCGGTCGGCTCCCCTCAGGCGGCGGCGCGCGCCGGGGCGGCGTGCAGGGCGGCGGCCAGGGCGTCGACCACCCGGTCCTGGTCGGCGTCGCCCAGGTCGGGAAAGAGCGGCAGGGAGAGCTGCTCGGCGTAGAACGCCTCGGCGACCGGGCAGGAGCCGCGCCGGTAGCCCAGGTCGGCGAAGGCCGGGTGCCAGTGCGCCGGGAGGTAGTTGACCTGCACGCCGATCCCGGCGGCCCGCATCGCGTCGTACACGACGCGGCGACGGCCCTCGCGCACCCGGACCGGGTACAGGTGCCAGGCCGGGTCCGCCCAGGCCCGCCGGCCGGGGACCGAGACGCCGGGCAGGTCGGCCAGGGCCTCGTCGTACCGGGCGACCAGCCGGGCGCGGCGGTCGAGGAAGTCGCCGAGCCGGCGTAGCTGGCTGCGGCCCAGCGCGCAGAGCACGTCGGGCAGCCGGTAGTTCAGCCCGAACTCGTGCACCTCCTGGTGCCAGCCGCCCTCGTCCGGCCAGCGCTGCCCGGCGCGGTCGCGTACCAGGCCGTGGTTGCGGAACCGGCGGGCCCGCTCCAGCAGCGCCGGGCTCACGGCCGCGACCGCGCCGCCCTCGGCGGTGGTCAGATTCTTGGTCGGGAAGAACGAGAACGTGGTCAGGTCGGCCAGCGACCCCACCGGCCGGCCGTGGTAGGCGGCGCCGATGGAGTGGGCGGCGTCGGCGAGCAGCAGCGCGTCGTGGCCGCCCAGGGCCGCGCGCAGCGCGTCGTAGTCGGCCGGATGGCCGGCGTAGTCGACCGCCGTGACCGCCTTCGTCCGGTCGGTGAGCGCGGCGGCGACCGCCGCCGGGTCCAGCGTGTACGTCTCCGGCTCGACGTCGGCGAAGACGACCCGCGCGCCGAGGGCGACGGCGGTGCTCGCGGTGGCCACGAAGGTCGTCGGCGGCACCAC
The DNA here is from genome assembly GCF_003434305.1 of Micromonospora sp. MW-13. Taxonomy (GTDB): domain Bacteria; phylum Actinomycetota; class Actinomycetes; order Mycobacteriales; family Micromonosporaceae; genus Micromonospora. The sequence goes on along the minus strand of NZ_QKKX01000035.1, from coordinate 215,573 downwards.
CACCTCGTCGCCCGGGCCGACCCCGGCCGCCGCGTACGCCACGTGCAGGGCGGCGGTGCCGTTGGACACGGCCGCGCAGCCGGCCCCGCCGGTCCAGCCGGCGAGGTCGGCCTCGAACGCGTCGACCTGCGGGCCGGTGGTGAGCCAGTCGCTGCGCAGGGCGGCGACCACGGCGGCGACGTCGTCGTCGGTGACGGACTGCCGCCCGTACGGGAGCATCGCCATCACGCGGCGATGCCGAGCATGTCGCGAAGCTGCTCCACGCCGAGCCACTCGTCGTTGCCGTCCGACTGGTACGCGAAGCCGTCCGGCACCGGCTCGCAGTGCGCCGGCGGCTGGTAGCCCCAGGTGGCGATGGTCGGCTGGACGATGAACCGGTCCGGGGTGCGCAGGGTCCGCCGGCTGTCGTCCGGGGCGATCATCTCCTCGTGCAGCTTCTCGCCGGGCCGAATGCCGATCTCGTGGGTGGTGGCGTCCGGGGCGACCGCCTCGACCAGGTCGAGGATCCGCATGCTCGGGATGCGTGGGACGAACAGTTCCCCGCCCTGCATCTGGTCGAACGAGTCCAGCACGAACTGCACGGCCTGGTCCAGGGTGATCCAGAACCGGGTCATCCGCTTGTCGGTGACCGGCAGGCTCTTGCCCTCGGCGGCGAGCCGGCGGAACAGCGGGACCACCGAGCCGCGGCTGCCCACCACGTTGCCGTAGCGCACCACGGAGAAACGGGTGGGGTGGTGGGCGGCGTAGTGGTTGGCCGAGACGAACAGCTTGTCGCCGACCAGCTTGGTGGCCCCGTACAGGTTGATCGGGCTGGACGCCTTGTCGGTGGAGAGCGCGATGACCTTCCGCACCCCGGCCTCGATCGCCGCGTCGACGACGTGCTGCGAGCCGGTGATGTTGGTGGCGATGAACTCCGAGGGGTTGTACTCGGCGGTGTCCACCTGCTTGAGTGCGGCGGCGTGCACCACGTGGTCCACCCCGTGCATCGCCCGGGTGAGCCGGTGCCGGTCCCGGATGTCACCGATGAACCAGCGCAGCCGCGGGTCGTCGCCGAGTTGCTGGCGCAGCTCGTACTGCTTCAGCTCGTCGCGGGAGAACACCACCACCCGGGCCGGGTCGGCCGTGGTGAGGACGTGGCGCAGGAAGGCCCGGCCGAAGGAACCCGTCCCGCCGGTGATCAGAATGGACGAACCATTCAGTTCGCTCAATTGGTGCTCCCGTGGTGAGTGGTTTTTGGCGCAGACCTCGGCCAGCGGTCGGATCGAGACGCTAGGCGCGGCGGGTTAACTCCCTGACGCCGCCCGGTGAACTCGCCAGGCGCAGCCGGTGAATGCCGAACACCCTGCCGGGAAACAGTTTCCGAGCAGCTCACAGCCCCGCGACCGCCTCCGGATCTTCGGCTATGCTCGCCGGGCACCGCTCTGGTGCCGACGAAAGACGGAGGAAGAAACGGTGGATCTGGAAGGGCTCGGTGTCGTTTTTCGGACGGCACTGGAACTGCCGGATGGCGTCCAGGTGAACAGCCTGGAATACCGCGGTGTCGAGCAGTGGGACTCCCTCGCGCACATGTCGCTGGTGGCCGCGATCGAGGACGAGTTCGGGGTCATGCTGGACACCGACGAGGTGATCGACCTCAGCTCGTTCGAGCGGGCGCGGCAGATCCTGGAGAAGCACGGTGTCGTCCTCACCGACTGACCCGGCCGGGGCCGGGCCGGTCCCCGCCGAGGACCGGCCGCCCCGGCACGTGCTGGTGACCGGGTCCAGCCGGGGCATCGGCCGGGCGGTGGCCCGCCGGCTCGCCGCCGCCGGCGACCTCGTCGCCGTGCACGGGCGGCTGCCCGGCTCCGCCGACGAGGTCGCCGCCGCCCTGCCCGGCGGGCCGCACCTGGCCGTGCACGGCGACGTCGCCGACCCCGCCGGCGCGTCCCGTCAGATCAGGTCCCAGTCCAGCGCGGTGCCGCGCGGGACGTCCCGGCGGAACGTCCGGCCGAGCACCCGGTCCAGGTCGGCCGGGGGCAGCCCGCCCGCCGGCCGGATCGACCGGACGTTCGCCGCGGTCACCGGGTCGCCGGCGCGGACGTCGGCCACCACGTACAGCGACCGGCGGAAGCGCAGCCCCTCCCGCTCGGTGGGGGTGGGGCCGATGGTCGTGGTCCCCATCGCCGCCCACGCCCGCTCCGACTCCACCCGCAGCCCGGCCAGCTCGGCCGGCTCCAGCGAGAAGTCCGAGTCCACCCCGCCGTCGGAGCGGCGCAGCGTCACGTGCTTCTCGATCAGGCAGGCGCCCAGCGCCACGGCCGCGACCGGCACCCCGATGCCGGGGGTGTGGTCGGACAGGCCGACCGGCACCCCGAAGGTGTCGGCCAGCACCGGCAGCCGGCGCAGGTTGCTGTCCCGCGGCGGCGCCGGGTACGACGCCGTGCAGGCCAGCAGCACGATGCCGCCGGCCCCGGCCGCGCGGGCGGCCGTGACCGCCGCGTCGATCTCGCCGACCGTGGCCATCCCGGTGGAGATGACCAGCGGCTTGCCGGTGGCGGCCACCAGCCGGATCAGCGGCAGGTCGACCAGCTCCGACGAGGCGATCTTGTACGCCGGGGCGTCCAGCTCCTCCAGCAGCTCCACCGCCGTACGGTCGAACGGCGACGAGAAGACCGTCAGGCCGTGCCGGCGGGCCCGCTCGAAGATCGGGGCGTGCCACTCGTACGGGGTGTGGGCCCGCTCGAAGAGCTGGTACAGCCGCTCGCCGCCCCACAGCTCGTGGCCGCCGGAGATGCGGAACCCGGGCGTGTCCACGTCGATGGTGATCGTGTCCGGCGTGTACGTCTGGAGCTTCAGCGCGTGCGCGCCGCTGGCCGCCACCGCGTCCACGATCGCCAGCGCCCGGTCCAGGCTGCCGTTGTGGTTGCCGGACATCTCGGCCACCAGGAAGGGCCGCTCACCGGTGCCGACCGCGTGCGGGCCGATCTTGACTGTCGTCATGTTCCCCTGCTCAGTTCCGTCCACACCACCTGGTGCGGCGTGCCGTCGACGTCCCGCTCGTAGCGCCGGACGATCGCGAATCCGAGGCGCCGGTGCAGCGCCAGCACCGGCCGGTTGGTGGCCAGCGTCTCCCCGCCGAGGGTGCGCGCGCCGAGCACGTCGAAGGCGTACGCGACGGCCGCCCGCTCCAGCGCCAGCCACGCCGGCATGAGCTGCCGCCGCGCGTCCAGGCCCTCGACGTCCAGGTAGAAGCCCCAGGCCAGCGCCCTGTCCGGGGTGGTCACCCCGGAGAAGGTGACCACCCCGCAGGGCACGCCCAGGTGCTCGTGCACCAACAGCCGGCGATCCGGGTCGGCGCGTACCGCCGTCCACCAGGCGGCGTGCTCGGCCGGCCCGATCTCGTGCCGGGTGAAGCTGACCGCGCGGACCCGCGGGTGGTTGCGCCAGCGCCGGAGGGTCTCCGAGTCGGCGTCCCGGGCCACGCGCAGCCCGCCGTCGGCCCGGTTCGCGGCCCCGCTCATCCCTTTCCCGCCAGCGCGCTGCCCTGCTCGGCGGCCTCCGGTGTGCCGCCGTGGCCGGGCGGCGTCGGCCCGGCCCCGGCGGGCTCCCCGACGGTCGCGGCCGGGCGCAGGGCGCCGGCGATCCGGTGGGCCCGACGCAGGGTGGTGTACGCGACGTAGCTGTCCCGGGCGACGAGCCGGTGCTTCAGCCCGGCCACCCCGCCCGGCCGGGAGTAGCCGCCCGAGGGCAGGTACCGGCGGTAGTGCGCGGCCACCCGGCGGAAGAAGCCCCGGCGCAGCCGCGGGTGCACCCGGCCGTCGTTGCCCACCACCACCAGGTAGTGGTTGATCATCAGCCCGAACAGGTCGGTCCTGATCCACTCCTCGGTGACGTGCCGCCGCATCCACTCCTGCAGCCGCTCGTACTGCACGAAGGCGTCGAAGTGTCGGCCGCTGCGGGTGGAGGTGATCGCGCCGAGCCGGCCCTGCCGGTAGTGGTAGCAGACCCGGTCCAGCACGGCGATCCGGTCCGCGCCGATCAGCAGCGGGTGGCTGAACGGGATGTCCTCGTACCAGCCGGGGTGGAAGCGCAGCCCCAGCTCGTCGAGGAACGCGCGGCGCACCACCTTGTTCCACGCGGTGTGCTGCACCCGCAGCAGCTCCGGCCGGTCGGCCAACCGGACGCAGCCGTCGACGCCGCGCAGCAGGTGGCTGCTCGCGTCGACCTCCGCCCGGCCGGTCTCGTGCATCCGCAGGTGGTCCACGAGCAGCACGTCCGGCTCGTCGCGGCGCAGCCGCCCCAGCACCGCCGGCAGGGTGCCCGGGGGCAGCCAGTCGTCGCTGTCGACGAACCAGACGTACCGGCCCGTCGCCGCCTCCAGACCGGCGTTGCGGGCCAGGCCGAGCCCGACGTTGCGGGTCAGTTCGACGACCCGCACCTGGGGGCGCCCGGCCGCGTACGAGCGCAGCATCTCCCCGCACCGGTCCGGGGAGGCGTCGTCGACGGCGACCAGCTCGACCTCGTCCGCCACCCCGGCGGGCAGCCCGCCGAGGACCGACTCCAGGCACTGGTACAGGTACGCCTCGACGCCGTGCACCGGGACGACGATGCTCAGCAGTGGGCTCCGCGTCGGCTCATTGACCACGCCCGACACGATCGACCGCCCGGATGGCCGGCCCCGGAACCTGACGTATCCGGCGGGCGTGGGGTCGCTGAACAGCCCCCTGACGCAGGGTTAACGGTTGAGAATCTTGCGCATCCGGCCGCCCACCGCCGCCCGTACCCGGGTTCGCAACCGCTGGGCGTTCAGCTCCTCGACGTTCTCCCTGAGCTCCTGGTTCCGGTCGCGCAGCCACTGGATCCGGGTGATCAGCTCGTCCGGGTCGGTGGCCGTCTGGGGGCGGACCGCCGGGGGATAGCTCGTCTCGGCGACCTGCCGGTCGAAGCGCGCCGCGCTGTCGCCGTCGGCGAAGCAGTGGCCGAGGTCGTGCCGGGCCAGGAACGACATCATCGTCTCGAACCGGGCCTTGTGCCCGTTGTTCAGCGCGGTGTAGTCCGCCTCGTCGTAGAGCGCCACGGCGTCCACGTCGGCCGACACGTCCTTCATGATCCGGTGCGGGATGTCGAAGTACCGGGCCAGCTCCAGCGTCCGCGAGTCGTGCGCGAACAGGTAGCCCGGGGTGCCGGCGATCAGCGCCGTGATGGTGCCGTGGATGCGGGTGCCGAAGTTGAAGTCGAACCCGGACAGGTAGTCCATCCAGGTCCACGGGTCGACGAACATCCGCACCTTGTCCTCGACGAAGAGCGGGTGCGAGGTGTGGATCGGGATGGCGGCCTTCTTGCCCCGCTCCTCCGGCAGGTCGCCGTAGAGCAGGGTGCCGAGGGTCTTCAGGTCCTGCGGGAGGTAGCGCAGGTTCGGGTAGCGCTGGTGGTGCGAGGTGATCACCTTCGCCATCGACTTGACGTACGGGGACACGGTCAGCGCCACCCGGTCCTCGACGGTGAGCGTCGCCTTGCGCTTCTCCACCCGCAGGCTGTCGCCGTGCAGGAACATCGACGGGCAGCCGATCACGTCGACCGCGGAGAAGCCGAGGCTGCGCAGGTACCCCTCGGTGATCTCGCCGCGCACGCCGATGCTGTGCGACCGGTCGAGCACCGCCTTCACGAACGCCTTCACCGCGTCGTCGATCGGCCGCAGGTACTCCCGGTCGCCCTTGACGTCGGTCTGCGCGCCGACGCCCAGCACCACCACCGGGATCTTCAGCCGTTCGATGAGCCGGGTCATGGTGACCAGCCGGTGGGCGTAGCTGCGCCGGAACGCGTTCGCCAGCGGCACCACGAAGACGTCGTAGCGCTCGTTGATCTCGTCCGCGTCGCGCGGGTTGGCCCGGAACTCCGACGAGGTGATCCGCGCCGTCGAGGTCTGCAGGATCTTGTGCGCCGAGTGGCTGAACACCAGGTTGCCGGTGTTGTCGCCGATCCAGTTGCGGTCGAACGTCTCCTCCGGCGAGTAGACGTCGAACGGGCCCTTCTTGGCCCGGAGCAGGATCCGCTGGTGCATCGGTACCGTCCTTCTCGTGGTGTCCGCCCCGTCGGGGGTGCGCCGGCGGGCGCCGACCCGGCCTGGCCCGACATGGTCGGGAGGCACGCATGTTGGTTCCGAGACCGCGATATTAGGCCATCGGACATCCGCGCTCGGCATTCGCGTCACCGGGCCGCCGCCGCCGCGGGGGCCGGGCGGGCACAGCGGGTAGGGTGCCCGGCGGGCGGCACCCACCGGCCCGCCGCGCCGCGGCGGCGCCGGCCGCCCCGGCGCGACACGAGGCGAGGAGGCACGGTGCTGGTGACCCTGCGGACGGACGGGCCGCCGGCATGACCAGCGCACCGACCGTCGTACGCCCCGAGCCGCCGGCCCGGCCCGCGAGCCGGCTGCCGTCGCTGACCGGGCTGCGGTGGGTCGCCGCCCTGCTGGTCTTCGGGTACCACGTCGGCACCATGCGGATCGTCGGCGAGCCCGACTACCAGGCGGTCGTCGACTGGCTGTTCACCCTGGGCCTGTCCGGGGTGGAGTTCTTCTTCATCCTCAGTGGCTTCGTGCTGGTCTGGTCGGCCCGCGACGGGGAACGCCGGCGCGACTTCTGGCGCCGCCGGCTCGCCAAGATCTACCCCAACCACGTGCTGATGTGGGCGGTGGTGCTGCTGACCGGCGGCTGGGTGTTCGCCGACCCGGTCAACGTCCGTGCCGCGGTGGAGAACCTCCTGCTGCTCCAGGCCTGGGACCCGACCCCCGGCTACTTCTACAGCGTCAACTCGGTGAGCTGGTCGCTCTCCTGCGAGCTGTTCTTCTACTTCTGCCTGCCGTTCGCGCTGCCGCTGGTACGCCGGGCGCGGCCCGGGGCACTGTGGGCGGTGGTGGTCGCGGTGCCCCTGCTGATCGTGGCGCTCTGGCCCGGCCAGCGCCTGGTGCCGCAGGAGAGCACCTGGTGGTTCACCCAGATCTTCCCCGTCGTGCGGTCCCTGGAGTTCTGGATGGGCGTCGCCGCGGCCGAGCTGCTGCGCCGGGGGCGCTGGCGGGGCCCCGGCCTCACCGGGGCCAGCCTGATCTTCGTGGCCACCTGGGTCGTCGCCGCGCAGTGGATCCGCGCCGAGCTGTGGGCGGCGCTGCTCGCGGCGGCGTACCTGCTGGTCATCGCCGCCGCCGCCGACGCGGACGTGCGGGGCGCGCGGACGCCGTGGCGGTCCCGGCCGATGGTCTGGCTCGGCGAGGTCTCGTTCGCCTTCTACCTGGTGCACGTGTTCGTCATGGTCACCGTGCTGCGGCTGGCCGACCGACTCGGCGCGGGGCTGCCCGGCTGGTGGGGGCCGCTGGCGGCGGTCGGCTTCCTGCTGGTGAACCTGGGACTGGCCGGGCTGCTGCACCGGTGGGTCGAGATGCCGCTGACCCGCTGGCTCGGGCCGCCCCGCCGACCCCGACCGCCGGCCCCCGACGGCGGGACGACCCCCGGCGATCCGCCCGGGCCGGTGATGACGGCCGCCCCCACGCCCGAGCGTTCCCGCGAGTACGTCACCATCCCCGAGCCGCGCTGACCGGCCCGGCCCCCGACGGCCCGTCCCCGCGCCGAGCCGCGCTGACCGGCCCGTTCCCGCGCCGCCCCGCCGTTCGGCCGGGGCGCGGCCCGCGTGCCGGCGGCGGGCGGCCGGCGGGCCGGGGAAGAATCGGACGATCGGGGCGTCGCGACACGCCCCGGCAGCGGTGCGTCGTGCGGCCGGCTTCGGTAGCGTGAACGGGTGCTCTCCGTCGCGCCGACCTGTCCCCTGTGGTGGGTCGCGCGCTGGACCGCCCGGATGCTGACCAGCCTGGCCGTCGCGGTCGCCTTCTCGCTGGGCGCCGGGTCGCTGTCGTTCGACGCCGTGTCGCCCGCCGGGGCCGCCGCCGCTGGCGTGCCCGCGGCGGCCTGGTCCCCGGCCGGCAGCCCGCCCGTCCTCGGGGCACCCGACCCCGGCCGGGCCGCAGTCGACACTCCGGCCGCCCCCGCGCACACCGACGCGGTCCCGGCCGGCCCGGCGGGGTGGTCCGTGGTCCACCCGGCCCCGGCGCGCCGGATGCCCCTCGGCCCCGCCCCGGCGGCCGCCGGTTCGCGCGCGCCGCCGCGCGGCTGACCCCGCCCGCGCCCGCGACACCGCCGTCCCGCGAACCTCACCACCGCACCCGTCCGTCCGGCCCCGGTGGCGCGCCCGCGCCCCGCCCGGCGGCGCGCGGAGCCCGCTTCCCGCATCCACCCCCGTGAGGTGCCGACCATGGACATCGTTCTCTATCAGTTCCTCGTCGAGGTGCCGCTGGCCGTCGCCATCTGGTCGGTGCTGCTCGTGGTGGCCCTCGGCGTGCTCACCTTCCTGGTCGCCCGCCCGCAGCGGGACCGGCCGGCGGTCGACCCCGCCCCGCCCGCCGCCGACCCGGTCGTCGAGGAGGCCGCCGACCTACGCCGGTACGCCGAGGAGGTGGCGGTGGCCGCCGCCGGGGCGGCCCAGACCGCCCGCCGGCGGCGCGACGCGTGGCTGGTCGCCCAGGGCGCCCTGGACCGGGCCTGGCAGGCGTACGACGAGGCGGAGGCCGCCGCGCGGCGGTTCTCCGGCGGGTGGGCCCTGCCTGCGCCGCGCACCCCCCGCACCCCCGCCGAGTACGCCGCCCGGGAGCGCTGGCTGCACCACGCCGCCACGGTCGCCCACCTGCGCGGCGAGCTGTCCATCCGGCAGCTCTGCGACGTCTTCGCGCACCGGGGCGGCTGGGACCCCCGCCTGCACCCGGTGCAGCAGGAGGTCGTGCTGGCCCGGGCGGTGCGGGACGGGAAGCAGGCCGGCCACCGGGCGGCGGTGGCCCGGGAACGGGCCGCCTGGCGCGACGCCGAGCTGGCCGCCGAGGCCGCCCGGGCACTGGCCGCCGAGGCGTACGCCGCCGCGGAGCGGGCCAACCCCGTCCGGGTGCCCGCCCCCCGGCCCGCGACGGCGGCGGCCCGCCGCACCGTCCCGGCCGCCCGCTGGCGCCCGGCCCGGGTCGGCTGAACCCGGTCCAGCCCGGTAGCGAGAGCCGCCCCGAATTTCCTCGTGACGCCGGTCACGTCGCCGCACAAACGGGCAGTCGACCCATTGCGTCCGATCGGCCGACACAACTCACCGACGATCACGACCGATCGTCCGGTTGTCGACCTCCGGCACCGGGACAGCCGGCAATCCCATTGAGTCGCATCAGTTCCGAATGTGCTGCAAGAAAGTTGTTCGGGGAAGGTTTACGCAGGTGGGATGGGGTTGGCAGGGCTCAGGCCGGCCAGTAATGTCGGCCCGTCCGGTGCGGTACCCGTTCGCAACAAGGCGACGCCGCGCCGACCCGCTCAATCGTGACCATCACGAACCGGGGACCCAGTGCACGTGTGGGGTGAATCCGCGGGCCACGGCCCGTGGTAGGGCGATCTTCCCGCCCGAATCCGTCAGCTAACCCGGTAGGCGGTGTCGGAAGGAGTGCCATCCTCGTGCAGCATGCCCCCACCCCTCGGTTGTTCCTCCACCACGGTTCCGTGGTGCCCGCGTCCGTAGCCCCCGGGCTGACGAGCTGACCGGCGCACCCACCCGTACGCCCGGCTGACCGGGCGTCTTCCCAGAGCGGTCCCCACCGGCCGCGGGCGTCTCGCCCGCACCGCCGTGCGACGACGCATGCCCGGGTGCCCCCGCTCTCCCCCATCCCCGTGGAGGAACACGTGAACGACCACCTCAAGCGGCAGTTGCGACGTCTCGCCACCGAGCGTCCGTACCAGGTCGTCGCCGGCTCGGCCGCGGCGCTCCTGCTGGCCTCCGGCACCGGCGTGCTGCTGGCCGGTGCCGACGACACCCCCGCCCCGCGGCAGACCACCAACGCCGCCGTGGCCGAGATCGCACCCCGCCTCGACGGCGCGGCCAGCCGCGCCCAGGCCCGGGTCGGCGCGACCGGGTCGCCCAGCGCCTCGCCGTCGCCGAGCGCCGCCTCGGCCGCGCCGAACCCCGACCTGACCACCAACGCGGCCCCGAAGCAGACCACGGCGAAGCCGGCCGCCCCGAAGCCGCCGTCGTCGAAGCTCCTCGACTACGACTACCAGGCGCAGACCACCTACTACTACTGCGGCCCCGCGGCGGTGCGCAACGCGCTCTCCGCCACCGGCGTCGCGAGTAACCAGGACGGGCTGGCCAGCCGCCTCGGCACCACCGAGATGGGCACCAACTCGGCCGCGGACACCACCCGGGTGCTCAACGAGATGGTCAAGGGCGACCCGTACCGGACCCGGATGATCCCGGGTGGCGCCGCCACCGCGGCCCAGATCGACCGGCTCCAGGCCGACGTGGTGCAGGCGGTCGGCGCTGGGCGCGGTGTCGTGGTGAACATCGCCGGCGACGCCACCGACGTCGACGGCGGCTGGCACTCCTTCCCCGGCGGCCACTACATCGCCGTCGTCGGCTACCGCAACGACGGCCGCACCGTGCGGATCGCCGACTCGGCCGACCCCGCCGTCCCGGCGTACTGGATCAGCACTGTCGCCCTGGCGCACTGGGCGGCGACCAGGGGCTACTCGGCCTGATCACCCTCCCCCCACCGGGCCCCGGCTCTCCCCGTGAGCCGGGGCCCGGTGCCGTCCCGCGCCGGCCCGGCACCGCTGCCGCCCGCCCGGTCCGGTACCGCCGCCGCCCGGTGTCGCCCGTCGGTGTCATCGTCCGGTGTCGTCCGGTGTCGCCCGTCGGTATCGTCGTCCGGTGTCGTCTCCCGGTCCGGACGCTCGCCCGGCGGGCCGCGCGGTGCGACACTGCGCCGCATGACCGACGACACGGGTACCCGGCGCGTGGCGCTGCTGCTGCACGGCATGGGCGGCACGGGAGAGGTGTGGCTGCCCTGCGCGCCGCTGCTGGAGAGCCGCTGGCCGGGCCGGTGGCTGGCACCCGACCTGGCCGGCCACGGCTGGTCGCCGGCACTGCCGGCCTACACCTTCGCCGGCCTCGCCGACCGGGTCGCCGAGGTGCTGCGCCCCGGCGACCGGCTCGTGGTCCTGGGACACTCGCTGGGCGGCGTGGTCGGCCTCGCGCTGGCCGCGCGCGGCCGGGGCCTGCCCGTCGACGTGGTGGTCGGCCTCGGGATCAAGGCCGCCTGGTCGGCCGCCGAGCTGGACCGGGCCCGCGAGCTGGCGGCCCGCCCCGTGGCCTGGTTCGCCTCCCGGGACGAGGCGGCCCGCCGCTACCTGCGGGTGTCCGGCCTGGCCGGGCTGGTCGCCCCGGACGATCCCGTCGTGGACGGCGGGCTGCGCCGGGAGGGCGGCCGGTGGCGGCTGGCCATGGACCCGGCGGCCTTCGGGGTCGGCGCACCGGACCTGCCCGCCCTGCTGTCCGACGTCGACGTCCCGGTCGTGCTGGCCAGGGGCGAGCGCGACCCGATGGTCAGCGACGCCCAGCTCGGGGCGCTGGGCGTCCCGACGGTCACCCTGCCCGGCCTCGGCCACCACGCGCACGTCGAGAACCCCGCCGCCGTCCTGACCCTCCTGACCCCCCACCTCTAACGGGGAGGATCGTCGCGTTGATCAAGAGGTTTCCGTCGGCTCTGGGCGCGATCCTGACGCAAACTTCTTGATCAACGCGACGGGGTGGGGTGGGTGGCGCGGGGGGACGGGGGGGTCCAGGCTGGGTTCAGCTCTCGGCGGGCCGCCGCCAGGAACGCCTCGGCGTACTGCTGCGCGGGGAAGTCGCCCAGGTAGCGGGAGCGGGTGGCCCAGCGGGCCGATGCCCTCGGGTCGGTGTCGAGCAGGTTGCCCAGCACCTCGTCGAGGTTGGCCGCGTCGCGGCGCAGCACGTAGCCCGAGCCGGCCAGCGGGAACCGCTCGACGAACCGGTCGCCGTCGCCGCCCATGTCCGTGACCGCGTACGGCTTGCCGGAGTAGAGGTAGTCCGAGATCACCCCGGAGACGTCCGAGACCAGCGCGTCGGAGCGGTTCACGCAGTCGACCAGAGACATCTCCCGGCTGGCCGCCGCGCCCCAGACGTGCTGCCGCCCGGTGCGGGCCCGGTCCGCGGCGAGCAGCTCCGTGAGCCGGGCGAGCTGCCGCGCCGACGCCGGGTTCTGCCCGGTGTACGGGTGGGCGCGCAGGATCACCGTCGCGCCCCGGGCCAGCAGGCCGCGCACGATCGTCTCGCCCACCGGCAGGGAGCAGTAGTTCGCGTCGGCGTGGTGCCCGGTCCAGGTCGGGGTGTAGAGGACCGTCGGATTCGCCAGGCCGGGGGTCGACTCCCGGCGTACCTCGATCGACTCGACCTGCGGGCGGCCGACGACGACGAACTTCTCCGCCGGGATGTCCACCCCGGCGCGGGCGTACCGGTCGATCGCGGCCGGACCGGCCACGAAGATCCGGTCGAAGATCGCCGAGACCGGGTTGGCGCTGGGCGCCTTGTCGCTGTCGCCATGGTGGATCTGCACGTGGGTGAGCTGGGTGAACCGGATGCAGTGACTGTTCTTCGCCCCGTGGTTGACGTAGAACGCCACCTTGAGGCTCGGCACCAGCGCCTCGTCCATCGCCTTCAGGGTGGGGCAGTACACCACCGGGGCCGTGGTGGCCGCGGCGATCGGGGCGAGGAACTCCGGCTCCCGCACCATCACCAGGAACGGCCGGCCGATCCGCTCCAGGTACGGCAGCCACATGGTGACCTGGTACTCCGACCCCGGCGGGGCGGAGAAATGCAGCAGGAACTCCGGCCGGTGCGCCCGCAGCGCCCCGGCCACCGCCCCGCCCCCGGCGCCCGGCCGGAGCCGCCGGCGGGCCAGGTCCAGCGCCACCGCGCCGGCGCCCGCCCCGACGGCCAGCGCCAGCAGCAGGGCGACGAACGCCGGCAGCACCAGCGCGGCGGCCAGCGCCACCGCGGCGAGCAGCACCAGCAGGGCGTCGCCCAGCCGGCCGGCGACCAGCGGGGTCCACGCCCGGACCGGGAGGTTGGCCGCCCGGATCTCCAGGTCCCCGGCCTGCCGCAGCGGCCCCACCAGCAGCACCAGCCCCAGCAGCACCAGGGCCGTGGCGGCCAGCGCCGGGTCGAAGCCGGCATCGAGCCGGCGGGCGTACCCGACCAGGATGCCGGCCGCGAGCAGCACCGACTCGGCGGTGCTGTCGGCGGACGGCCGGACCCGGCGCTCCCAGCCGGCGGCGGCCAGCGCCGCCACCGCGAGCGCCAGCCCCCAACCGGTCGCCCCGGTCAGCGCGAGGACGAGGAACGCCAGCACCGCCAGGCCGGTGGTCGCCGCCCGGGCGATCAGTTTCCTGACCAGGTCACCACGCATGTCGCTTCCGCTTCTCCCGCCGCGTCGGTGCCCGCCGAACCCGTCAGCCGGCCGTCGCCGGGGCAGCCGGCCTGCCGACCTGGCCGGGGACGGTCGCGGCGGGCATCTCGCCCGGCGCCCGGCGCACGTCGATGACCTGCCCGGTCAGCTCGGAGACCAGCACGTCCAGCGAGGACTGGGCGACGGCCTCGGCGGCGAGCAGGGTGTGCTCCGGCTCCTCGCCGAACGCCTTGGTGCGCATCGGGGTGGCGGTGCGCTCCGGGTTGATGCAGTTGACCCGTACGCCGAACTCGGCCCACTCGTCGGACAGCGCCTGGGTCAGGTTGACCAGCGCGGCCTTGGTGGCCGAGTAGAGCGCGTAACGGGCCCGGCCCCGGGTGTACGAGCTGGAGGTGTAGAGCAGGAGCTGGCCCTTGGTCTGCTGGAGGTACGGCAGGGACTGCCGGGCGATGGTGACCGGGCCGACGAAGTTGACGTGCAGGACCCGGTCCATGGTCTCCTGGTCCATCTCCGCCAGCTCGCCCTTCTCCAGGATGCCGGCGGTGACCACCACGTGGTCGATCCGGCCGGTGGCCTCGAAGGCGGTCTTCAGCGCGGCCTCGACGTCGGCGGCCCGCTCGACGTGGGTGCCGGTGGTGGAGCGGCTGAACGGGAAGACCTGCGCGCCGTAGCTTCGGGCCAGCTCGGTCAGCTCGTGGCCGATGCCGTAGCTGCCGCCGAAGACGACGACGGTCCGGCCGGTCAGCTCCTCGGTGTAGCCGCGGTGGTCGGTCAGCCGGGGCGCCTGCGCGGCGGCGAGCTGGAAGAGCTTGTCCGCGAGGTGCACGTCGACCGGGTGGGTGACCTTGATGTTCTCGTCCGAGCCGTCGATCACCTTGATCGGGGTGCCGGGCAGGTAGCGCAGCACCACGCCGCAGTCGTCGGTGGCGGCGAAGTTCGCGTCGCCCTCGGCGATCCGGTACGCCTCCCGGATGGTGCCCGAGCGGAACGCCTGCGGGGTCTGGCCCCGGCGCAGGGTGGAGCGGACCGGGATGTCGGTGATGCAGTCGTTCTCGTCGACCTGGATGATCGTGTCGGCCGAGGGGATCGCCACGTCCACCGCCGCGTAGGTCCAGAGCGCGTTCACGCACTCCCGGACGATCCGGCCGCTGAGCAGCGGGCGCACCGCGTCGTGGAAGAGGATGTTGACGTCGCCCTCGCCGACGGCGTCCAGGGCGATCCGGGTGGTGGCGTTGCGGGTGTCGCCGCCCTCGATGACCTTGCTGACCTTGCGGAAGCCGGCCTTGTCGACGATCTGCTGGGCGTCGGCGACGTGCCCGGTGGCCATCAGCACGATGATCTCGTCGATCTCGGGGGCGGCCTCGAAGACCGCCAGGGTGTGCTCGATGATCGGCTTGCCGGCGATCTTCAGCAGTTGCTTCGGGATACCCAGGCCGAGCCGGGTCCCGGTGCCGCCGGCCAGCACCACCGCCACTGTCCGCGAGGGCCGCCAGGGCACCGGGGTCTCCGGTGCGGCGTCCGGGCCAGTGGTGTGGTCCTGCGTCATTGCCGATCCTCACTCTCGGGGAATGCCAGAACAATGGGTGACGGCCGCGTGGCGGCCCGGTGAACCATAACGCGTCCACCGCGTCGCCCCCCAGGGACGACGCGGTGGGTCGGCACCCGCACGACACCGTACGGATGCCGGAACCCTACTTGCCGTTGGAGAAGTCCTCGTACGCGCGCAGCACCTCGTCGGTCGGGCCGTCCATCCGCAGCTCGCCCGATTCCAGCCAGATCGTCCGCTCGCACGTGTCCCGGACCGAGGAGAGCTGGTGGCTGACCAGGAACACCGTGCCGGCGCTCTCCCGCAGCTCGCGGACCCGCTGCTCGCTGCGCTTGCGGAACCCCTTGTCGCCGGTGGCGAGCGCCTCGTCGATCAGCAGCACGTCGTGCTTCTTGGCCGCCGCGATGGAGAACCGCAGCCGGGCCGACATGCCCGAGGAGTACGTGCGCATCGGCAGCGAGGCGAAGTCGCCGCGCTGGTTGATCCCGGAGAACTCGATGATCTCCGGGGTCAGCCGCTGCACGTCGTCGGGGTGCATGCCCATGGCGAGGCAGCCCAGCGTGACGTTCCGCTCACCGGAGAGGTCGTTGAGCAGGGCGGCGTTGACGCCCAGCAGGGACGGCTGACCCTGGGTGTAGACCGCACCCCGGTTCACCGGCAGCAGGCCGGCGATGGCCCGCAGCAGGGTGGACTTGCCGGAGCCGTTGCTGCCGATCAGCCCGACCGCCTCGCCCCGGTACGCGGTGAAGCTGACCCCCTTGACCGCGTGCACCTCGCGGATGTTCGGCGCCGAGGCGCGGGACGCGATCCGCCGCAGCGCGGCCACCGGGCTGGTGCCGCCGCTGGCGCCCTTGTGCACCCGGTAGATCACGTGCGCGTCGTCGACCACCACGGTCGGGATGCGCTCGGTGATCCTGGGCAGCGTCACGGTGACGTCGTTGGACGCCTCGATGTGCTCAACCACGGCCGTACTCCTGTTCGCCGCGCCAGAAGTAGATGAAACCACCCACACCCATCACGACCGCCCAGCCCACCGCGTACGCCCAGAGCTGGGGCATCGAGGAGTTGAGCAGCGGCGCCCCCTCCAGCAGGGCGTGCCGGGCCAGCTCGATGTAGACCAGCATCGGGTTCGCCTCGACCAGCCTGGTCGCCCAGCCGGGGAGGTTCTCCTCGAACAGCGCCACGTTGTAGAGCACGCCGGAGCCGTACATCCAGGTGCGCAGCAGGAACGGCATCACCTGCTTGAGGTCGGCGACCTTGGCCCCCAGCCGGGCCACCGCCATGGTGAGCCCGGCGTTGAACAGCGCCTGGAGCAGCACCACCGGCACCAGCAGCAGCCACTCGACGGTGAGCGGCTCGCCGGTCACCAGCACGATGCCGACGAGCACCACCAGCGAGGCCAGCAACTGCTGGAACTGGGTGAGCATGACGGCCAGCGGCAGGCAGGCCCGGGGGAAGTGCAGCGCCCGGATCAGCCCCAGGTTGCCGGTGATCGACTGGGTGCCGTTCTGCACCGCGGTCTGGGTGAAGTTGAAGATGAACAGCCCGGCGGTGAGGTACGCGATGAAGTTCGGGATGCTGTTCTGCTTCAGCACCAGTCCGAAGATCAGGTAGTAGACCGCCGCGTTGGTCAGCGGGGTGAGCACCTGCCAGAGCTGCCCGAGCCGGGCGTTGCTGAACGAGGCGACCAGCTTGGCGTTGGAGTACGCGGCGATGAAGTGCCGGTACGCCCACAGGCGGCGGGTGTACTCCGCCAGGGACGGCCGTTCGCCGGCGACCCGCAGCCCGTGCCGGGCGGCCAGCTGTGCCTGGGACAGGCCGGCGTCGGGGTCGGCCAGCGCGGTGTTGGCCATGGGATGGGCGCTCCGATCTTGTCGTACCAACGGGATGCGCGCGACGACGGGATTCGAACTCATCGAGCGTGGCCGGTGCGTGGAGCGCCGCCTCGTCGCTGCGTGGAAGGTAGTCCATAAACACGTCGGGACGCAACCGTAGCGTCGTTGCGGTACATTGTCCCACGTGACCGCCGAGAAGAGTCTCCCGTGACACCCGAGAAGAGTCTGCCGTGAGCACCGAGAAGAGGCGGGCGCCGGCCGGCGCGGCGGTGCTCCGGGGCGAGATCACCACGGCCATCCGCCGGGCGCTGATGCAGGAACTCGCCGCGGTCGGCTACGGCCGGCTCTCCATCGAGGCGGTCGCCCGCCGGGCCGGGGTCAGCAAGACGGCGATCTACCGGCGGTGGAGCTCCAAGCTGGAACTGGTTCTGGAGATCGTCGTCGCGGCGGCCGGCAGCAAGCTGCCGGCGCTGGACACCGGCACCCTGCGCGGCGACCTCACCCTGCTGTTCAAGCTGGTCACCCACGCCCTGAGCCACCCGCTGGCCTCGCAGATCATCCCGGACCTGCTGGCCGAGGCGGCCCGCAACCCCGAGATCGACGAGACCCTCCAGGTGGTGCTGCGGGCCAAGCAGCAGGAGATCGGCGGGTCGCTGGTCGCCCGGGCCGTCCAGCGCGGCGAGCTGCCCGCCGGCACCGATCCGGGCGCGGCCGTGGACCTCGTCGTCGGGCCGCTCTACTGGCGGCTGGCGATCGCCCGGTCCACCCCGACCCAGGCGTACCTCGACGTGCTGGTGGAGGCCGTGGCGGCCGGCCTCGGCGCGGCACCGGCCGTGCCGAGGCAGCGGGACGCCGCCCTGCCGGCCACCCCCGCCTGAGCCGCCCGCGCCGCCCCCGGTCGCCGGCCGCGAGCCCGCCCCGAGCCGACGGTGTGGGATTCCGGCGGGCCGGGCGGGGGTCAGCGGCCGGCGTCGAGCGGGAGCCGGGAGACGATGTGCCGGGCGATCTCCAGCGAGCTGGTCGCGGCGGGGGAGGGGGCGTTGAGCACGTGCACCTGCCGGTCCGCCTCGACGATCAGGAAGTCGTCGACCAGGCCGCCGTCGGGCAGGATCGCCTGGGCGCGCACCCCGGCGCCGGCCGGGACGATGTCCGCCGGGGTCAGCTCCGGCACCAGCCGGGCCAGGCTCGCGGCGAACTTCTTCCTCGACAGCGACCGGGCCACCTCGGTCAGGCCGTACCGGTAGTGCCGGCGGGCCAGCGCCCACAGCCCGCGGTAGGACAGCTCGTCCCAGACGTCGCGCGGGCTGACCCGGCCCCACGAGTAGCCCTCCCGGGCGGTGGCCAGCACGGCGTTGGGACCGGCGTGCACGCTGCCGTCGATCATCTTGGTCAGGTGCACCCCGAGGAACGGGAACTGCGGGTCCGGCACCGGGTAGATCAGCCCCCGCACCAGGTCCCGCCGCCGCGGGGTCAGCTCGTAGTACTCGCCCCGGAACGGCACGATCCGCACCGGCGTGGGCACCCCGGCCAGTCGGGAGATCCGGTCGGCGTGCAGGCCCGCGCAGTTGATCAGCACGTCGCCGACCACCTCGCCGGTGGTGGTGGTGACCACCACCCCGTCGGGCCGGTTGGCCACCCCGGTCACCTCGGTACGGGTACGCAGGTCCGCCCCGCCGGCGGCGAGCAGCTCGGCGAGCTTGCGGCAGACCGCGCCGAAGTCGACGATGCCGGTCGAGGCGACGTGCAGGGCGGCGACGGCGGCCACGTGCGGCTCGTGCTCGGCGGCCTCGGCCGCGTCGACCAGCCGCACCGGCAGGCCGTTGGCGCTCGCCCGCTCGTGCAGGGCGTGCAGCCGGGGCAGCTCCGCCGGGTCGGTGGCGACGATCAGCTTGCCGCAGATGTCGTACGTCAGCCCGTGTTCGGCGCAGAACTCGACCATCGACGCGCTGCCGGCCTTGCACATGGTGGCCTTCAGGCTGCCCGGCTTGTAGTAGACGCCGGCGTGGATCACGCCCGAGTTGTGGCCGGTCTGGTGCGCCGCCCAGCCGGGCTCCTTCTCCAGCACGGTCACCGAGTCGCCGGGGCGGTCGGTCACCAGCCGGTGCGCCACCGCCAGGCCGACGATGCCGCCACCCACGACCACGAACCTTGTCATCTCATCTCCCCTGCCGGGCGCCGGCCACAGATGGTAACGAAGTCGCCCGGCGCGCCCGATTCGCGTCCGACCCGTACAGGTGGCCTAGACTGCTGCGGGTCCAATTTCTCGGGGAGTCACATGTCTGAGGTCATCGCGCTCGGTCAGCCCACGGTCGGTGAGGCCGAACTCGCCGCCATCGCCGAGGTCTTCGCCTCCGGTTGGCTCGCGGGCTCCGGTCCCACCAGCCGGCGGTTCGAGGAGCGTTTCGCCGCCGCCGTCGGCACCCGGCACGCGCTCGCCACCAGCAACTGCGGGTCGGCGCTGCACTTGGCGCTGCTCACCCTCGGCGTCAAGCCCGGCGACGAGGTGATCGTCGGCGACTACACGTTCCCGGCCACCGGCCACTCGGTGATGTGGACCGGCGCGAAGCCGGTCTTCGCCGACGTCCGGCCGGACATCTGGACCGTCGACCCGGCCGCGGTCGAGGCGGCGATCACCCCACGCACCGTCGGCATCATCGCCGTCGACGCCTTCGGCCAGCCCGCCGACTACGACGAACTGCGCGCCGTCGCCGACCGGCACGGGCTGTTCCTGGTCGAGGACGCCGCCTGCTCGGCCGGCGCGACCTACAAGGGCCGCCCCGCCGGCAGCCTGGCCGACGTGGCCACCTTCAGCTTCCACGGCCGCAAGGGCATCACCGCCGGCGAGGGCGGGGCGTACGTCACCGACCGCGAGGACCTCGCCGCGCACGCCCGCAAGCTGCACACCTACGGGGTGGAGGGCGCGCTCACCCGCGCCGAGCTGTCCCACCTGCCGATCCCGACCTTCACCGAGCTCGGCTACAACTACCGGCTCTCCGACGTGGCCGCGGCGATCATGATCGCCCAGCTCGACCGGCTGCCGGACCTGCTGGCCGCGAAGCGGCGCACCGCCGCCCGCTACGGCGAGCTGCTCAAGGACCACGAGCTGATCACCACCCCGTACGAGGCGCCGGACCGCGAGCACCCGTGGCAGTCGTACGTGGTCACCCTCGACCCCTCGGTGGACCGCGGCGCGGTCGCCCTCGCGCTGCGCCAGCGCGGCGTGCAGTGCACCTTCGGCACGTACGCCTCGCACCTGCAGCCGCTCTACGGCCAGACCGACCCGTGCCCGGTGTCGGCGGACCTGTTCGCCCGGCACCTGGCCATCCCGATGCACGCCAACCTCACCGACGCCCAGGTCGAGACCGTCGCCGCCACCCTGGTCGACGTCGTCACCAGCGCGGCCACCGGCCGCTGATCCCCCCAGGAAGGACACTGTCCGCCATGTCGAAGCAGACCGTCTTCATCACCGGAGGCGCGGGCTTCATCGGCCTGCACGTGGTGCCGTTGTTGCTGGAGAAGGGCTACCGGGTCCGCATCTTCGACAACATGTTCCGGGGCGACCGGGACCGCGTCGCGGAGCTGGTGGCCACCGGCGACGTCGAGCTGATCGACCAGGACGTCCGCTACGGCGGCGCCGTGCACGCGGCCATGAAGGGCTGCGAGTACGTCATCCACCTGGCCGCCGTCTCGATCAACAAGAGCCAGGCCGACCCGCACGAGTCGATCGACATCAACATGGTCGGCAACCACAACGTCTTCGCCGCCGCCGCCGACCACGGGGTGAAGCGGCTCGTGTTCGCCTCCTCCGCCTCGGTGTACGGCGACCCGCAGAAGCTGCCGATGCACGAGGACGACCGGCTCGACCCGCTCACCCCGTACTGCATCTCCAAGCGGGCCGGCGAGGACCTGCTCGCCTTCTACCAGCGCAGCAAGGGCCTCAACTGGATCGCCCTGCGCTTCTTCAACGTCTACGGCCCCGGCCAGAAGCCGACCGCCTACTACACCTCGGTGATCAACCACTTCGTCAAGCGGCTGAAGAACGGCGAGCCGCCGGTCATCGACGGCAAGGGCGAGCAGTCGATGGACTTCATCCACGTCCACGACATCGCCCGGTCGGTGGTGGCCGCGATGGAGGCCGAGCAGGGCAACGTGCCGGTCAACATCGGCACCGGCCTCGACACCTCGGTCGCCGCCCTCGCCGAGATCCTGATCAAGGCGGTCGGGGTGGACGTGGAGCCGCAGTTCAACCCGCGCGAGGTGCTGGTCAGCCGCCGGGCGGCGGACATCACCCGGGCCCGCGAGGTGCTCGGCTGGGAGCCGACCATCGCCGTCGGGGACGGGATGACGGATCTGATCAAGACCGAGGTGGCGTGACCCAGCCGCCGTCCGCCGGGGGCCCGTCGTCGCACGGGCTCCCGGTGAACCCGTTCTGCGGCGGCGTTCGATGCCCGGAGACCGGTGCTTGGACCGGCGCGTCCATGGGTCGCGCGTCGACCGCCGGGCCGGCCTGAAGCGGACGGGTGGGCCGCCGTACGCGCGCCGCCGCCGCGTCCCGTGTCGATCAACCTCGACCGGAGCCCGTCGCCGATCCCTCCAGAGCTGCGGTAGCGTAGGCCGGCGTCGCCTCCCGGCAGATCCCCCAGCCCGCCCGTACCATCCACCGGTGGGCCCGGACCCCCCGCCCCCCACACCGACCTCGACAGGAGTTACCGCTGTGCGGATCGCGGTCGTCAACAACTTCTTCCCCCCTCGACCAGGCGGGAGTTCCCACCTCGCCGCGGCGTTGGCGGAACGCTACGCCGCCGCCGGGCACGAGGTGCTCGTCCTGACGGCTGCCTACCGGGACACGCCGGCCGAGGAGGTGCGCGACGGTTACCGGGTTGTCCGGCTGCCGGCGATGCCGATGCCGAAGCTCGGTCTGTCCATCGACTTCGACATGGCCTTCGCCCTGGCCCGCCCCGGCAACCTGCGCCGGGTCTCCCGGCTGCTGGCCGAGTTCAAGCCGGACGTGATCCACCAGCACGGGCAGTTCTTCGACCTGAGCTGGATCTCCGGCTGGTACGCGCGTCGCCACCGGGTCCCGGTGCTGCTCTCCATCCACACCCGCCTGGAGAGCCCGGACCCGAAGTACGCGGCGCTGTTCCGGATGCTGGACCGGTTCATGGTCAAGCCCATCATCCGCCGGTTCCGGCCCCGCTACGTCATCATGGACGAACTGGCCGCCCGTTACTGTGCGGAGCGTTACGGCGCGACCACGGCGGATTTCGACTACATTCCGGTCGCGGTGGAGCCGAGCCGCTTCGACAGCAGGCCGGAGACCGACGTGCGTGCCCGGCACGGCGTTGGCGATGTGCCGCTGATCGTCTCCCTGGGGCACGTGATCCCGCTGCGGGACCGGCTGGCCCTGGTGGAGGCGCTGCCGACCGTCCTGGCGAAGCACCCGGACACCAAGGTCATGATCATTGGTCGGGTCTACTTCGACGCGTTCGCGAGGAGGGCCGCGCAGCTGGGGGTCAGCGACGCGATCATCACCACCGGCGCGGTGCCGTCGGCGGACGTGCCGGCGTACTTCGCCGCTGCCGACGTGGTGGCCCACGACCTGCAGGGCGGTGGCTTCGGCACCGCCAGCCTGGAGGCGATGGCGGCGGGCCGGGCGACGATCGGCACGGTGACCGAGACCAACTTCCCGGCCGTGCACCTGCGCAACTGGGAGAACTTCGTGCTGGTCCGTCCGAACGACCCGGCCGACCTCGCCGACGCCGTGATCCGGCTGTTCGACGAGCCGGAGGAGCGGGAGTGGATCGCCAAGCGCCAGCGGGACCTGGTGTACTCGCACTTCACCCTGGACGTGGTCACTCGCAAGCACCTGGACGTGTTCGAGCGGATGGTGGGTGAGCGCGCGTGACGATGTTCTCCGACGACGAGCGCAGCAACCGCCTGCGCACGGGCATCCTCAACGACTTCGTCGGCGGCTTCCTCAACGACGTGGAGCGGGCCCGGCACCTCGGCCTGCCCGAGACCACCCGGATCCGCGAGCGGACGAAGATCGTCAGCCCGGAGAACCTGGTGATGGGCGAGCACTGCTGGATCGGGGAGAACACGGTCCTCGACGCCAGCGGCGGCCTGGAGATCGGCGAGCACACCAGCATCGGCCTGAACTGTCTGGTGTTCACCCACTCCAGCTGGCTGGCGAACATGATGCTGGAGAACCACTCCGGCAGCGACCTCATCGAGCGCAAGCCGGTGCGGATCGGCAAGGGTTGCTTCATCGGCGGCAACAGCGTGATCATGATGGGGGTCACCATCGGTGACTGCGCCACGGTCAGCCCGCTGTCGGTGGTGACCAAGGACGTTCCGGCATACAGTCTGGTATCGGGTAACCCGGCCCGGGTCTTCCAGCGGTACGACGAGAAGCACATCCAGGCCGAGGCCGAACGGGTCCGGGCGGAGAACGCCGCCCGCCGCGCGGAGGCGCAGGCGCGCGGAGAGACCCCGGTCTGGGGCTCGCCGGCCGGGCGCCGCGACGGGCAGTGACGACAACCCTCACTGATTCAACGGAGAAAATGCGATCATGACCCTCAACGACCGCCTGCGCACCGTCTTCGTGGACGCCCTGGAAGTGCCCGAGGGCACCGACGTGGAGAACCTCAACTACCGCGGCATCGAGCAGTGGGACTCTCTGGGGCACATGACCCTGGTCGCCGCCATCGAGGACGAGTTCGACGTGCAGCTCGAGACCGAGCAGGTCATCGACATGAGCAGCTTCAAGGTCGCCCTCGACATGCTGCGGGGCCTCGGCGTCGATGAGTGAGCTGACCGGCCGGGTGGCCCTGGTCACCGGTGGTACGCGCGGCATCGGCCTGGCCACCGCCCGAGCGCTCGCCGAGGCGGGCGCCACGGTCGTCGTCACCGGCCGCGACGCCGCTCGGGCCGAGCAGGTGGGCAAGGAGTTCGGCGGGCACGGCGTAGGGCTGGACGTCGCGGACTTCGACGCGGTCGGCGCCACCGTCAAGCAGGTCACCGCGGCGCACGGCGGGCTGGACGTGCTGGTCGCCAACGCCGGGATCATGGAGAGCGGCCTGCTCGGGATGATGCGCGCCGACGACGTGCGCCGCACGCTCGACGTCAACGTGGCCGGAACGGTCGCGGCGGTCCAGGCCGCCGGCCGGGCGATGGCCCGCAAGCGCAGGGCCGAAGACGGCACCGAGCGGCGGGGCGGTTCCATCGTGCTGCTCGCCTCGGTCGTCGGGACGTACGGCGCGGCCGGTCAGTCGGTCTACGCGGCGTCGAAGGCCGCCGTGGCCGCGCTGGCCCGCTCCGCCGCTCGGGAGTTGGGCAGCCGGGGGATCCGGGTCAACGCCGTCGCGCCCGGGGTCATCCGCACCGACCTCACGGCGGCACTACCGGCGGAGGTGCTGGACCGGCAGGCGTCAGCCGCCGCGCTCGGCCGCCTCGGCGACCCGAAGGAGGTGGCGGACGTCATCCGGTTCCTCGCCGGCGACGCGGCCCGGTATGTGACGGGTCAGGTGCTCGGCGTCGATGGAGGGCTCGTGCCGTGAACCTGATCGCCCCGACCGCTCGGCTGATCGACGCCGCCACCGGAGGCGTCCTCGGGGGTGACGACCTCGCCGCCCAGGTGGAGCGGCACGCCACCGCGTACGCCGGTCTTCCGCCCGGGGTGGTCTTCGCCCGCAGCGGCACCTCGGTGGCCGCGGTGCTGCGGTATGTCGGTGCGCTGCGCGCCGACCGCCCGGTGGCGCCGCTGGACCCGTCGCTGGACCCGGCCGTGCTGGCGGACTTCGTCCGGCGCTTCGAGCCGGCCGTGGTGGTCGGCCTGGCCGAGGGCGGCGCCGGTGCCACCCCCGGTGAGCGGCCCAAGCAGTACCGCCACGTCGACGACCCGGCCCTCGGGTCGGTCTGGGTCCGCGAGCGGCCGTCGACCGACCAGCCCCACCCCGACCTCGCGGTGCTGCTGGCGACCTCGGGCTCGACCGGGGACCCGAAGTTCGTCCGGCTCTCCCGGGGCGCGGTGGAGTCCAACGCCGCCGCGATCGGGCGGGCGTTGGCCATCGGCCCGGCCGAGATCGCCCCGACCAGCCTGCCGCTGTATTACAGCTTCGGCATGTCCGTGCTGAACAGCCACCTGGCGGCCGGCGCGACGGTGCTGGTGGTCGACGGCGGGGTGCTGGCCCGCGAGTTCTGGCAGGCCGTGCAGACCCACGGCGCGACGTCGCTGGCCGGGGTGCCCTACAACTACGAGATGCTGCACCGGATCCGGTGGAGCCCGGCGAAGTACCCGTCGTTGCGTACCCTCACCCAGGCCGGCGGCAAGTTGCGCGACGAGATGATCCTCGCCTACCACGAGAAGATCGCCGCGGTCGGCGGCCGGTTCCACGTCATGTGGGGCTGCACCGAGGCCGCGCCGCGGATGAGCACCCTGCCGGCGGATGCCCTGCCCGACCGGGTCGGCTCGGTCGGCCCGGCCCTGGACGGCGGGTCGTTCGCCGTGCTCGGCGAGGACGGTGTGGAGACCGACCGCCCCGGTGTGGTCGGTGAGCTGGTCTACCGCGGCCCGAACGTGATGATGGGTTACGCCGAGAGCTCGGCTGACCTCACCCGGGGGGACGAGCAGGGCGGGACGCTGCGTACCGGTGATCTCGGCCACCTCGACGAGGACGGGTTCGTCTGGCTCCGCGGTCGTCTCAAGCGGTTCGGCAAGATCTTCGGCATTCGGGTCAACCTGCACGACATCGAGGAGATGGCCCGCGAGCAGGGACCAGTGGTGGCGGTCTCCGGTCCCGACAAGGTCGTCGTCTTCGTCGAGCAGCTCACCGACGACGCGGCCAGGGCGCTGGCCGGCCGGTTCTCCGAGCGGCTCAAGCTGCACCGGTCCGGCTTCGACATCCGTGCCATCGAGCGGTTGCCGCAGCTGCCCAACGGCAAGATCGATTACCGCTCCCTGGAGGCGCTGGTATGACTCTGTTCACCCTCGACCAGGCGGCCCGTGAGGCGAAGCTGCTGCCCGAGCTGGTTGAGCTGACCGAACACCACCGGGCCAACAGTCGGGAGTACGCCCGGCTGCTCGCCGCCCTGGGTCATCTGCCCGGCCGTCGGTACGACCGGATCGCCGACCTGCCCTGGCTGCCGGTGCGGCTGTTCAAGCACCACACGCTGAAGAGCATCCCCGACGACCAGGTCTTCAAGGTGCTCACCTCGTCCGGCACCACCGGAGACGTGAGCCGTGTCTACCTGGACAGGGACGCCGCCGGGGTCCAGCAGAAAATGCTCTCCGCCACGTTGAGCACGGTGATCGGGGCCAAGCGGCTGCCGATGCTGCTGGTCGACACGAAGGCGCTGTTCAAGAACCGCAACTCGTTCTCGGCCCGCGGCGCCGGAGTGCTCGGCCTGATGAACTTCGGCCGGGAGCACACCTTCGTCCTCGACGAGCAGGAGCAGCCCGACCTGGACGCGGTGCGTGTCTTCCTGGACAAGCACGGCGACCAGCCGTTCCTCATCTTCGGCTTCACCTTCATGACCTGGCTCTACCTCTACGAGCTGGCCCGGGACAACAAGTTCGACCTGAGCAACGGCATCCTGATCCACAGCGGCGGCTGGAAGAAGCTGGTCGACCGCGCGGTGGACAACGCCGAGTTCCGCCGCCGGTTCACCGAGGACACCGGCCTGACCCGGATCCACAGCTTCTACGGAATGGTCGAGCAGATCGGCACGACCTTCCTGGAAGGGCCGGACGGCGGCGGGCTCTACTGCCCCGAATTCTCCGACATCATCGTCCGGGACCCGCGCACCTGGGAGGAGGTGCCGGTCGGCACCCCGGGCGTGGTCCAGGTGATCAGCACGATGCCCCGGTCGTACCCGGGGCACATCCTGCTCACCGAGGACCAGGGCGTCATACACGGCATCGACGACGGCGTCTGGCCCGGCAAGCGCTTCTCCATCCTGGGCCGGCTACCCCGTGCCGAGGCCCGTGGTTGCAGCGACACGTTCGCGGAGGCGGCATGAGCAGCAAGGTCATCGAGCGGTTCCCGGCCGGCGGCGCGGTCGCCGTCGACGACCTGGTCACCGCCCTGCGCGCGGCCCCGGCCGGTGGTCCGCTGACCGTCGGCGACGAACGGGTGGTCGACTTCCTGGTGGCGTTCGCCCGGCGGCTGCTCCGCCCGGCGGTCGCCCGCCGGCACCCGGAGTTGGCCTCGCTCGGCTTCTTCCTACGTCGAGGGGAGATCGCCAAGGCACTCCACCGGGTGGCTGACGAGCCGGGTCAGCTGCGTTTCCCCCGGGGACTGGTCTTCCACGTCCCACCGGCCAACGTGGACACCATCTTCGTCTACTCGTGGGCGTTGTCCGCGCTGGCCGGTAACGCCAACGTCGTCCGGATCTCGTCCCGCTCGGCCGGGGCAGCCGACGTGGTGCTCGACGCGCTCAACGACACCCTTGCCGACGCTGCGGAGGCGGTCCGGCAGAGCCAGCGGATGATCACCTACGGCCGCGACGACGCGGTGACCGCCGCGCTCTCCGCCGCCGCAGACCTGCGGGTTGTCTGGGGCGGCGACCGTTCGGTCACAGAGATCCGCCGGCACCCCCTCGCCCCGCACGCCCGGGACCTGACCTTCCCGGACCGCTCCTCGTTCACCGTGATCGGTGCGGCGGGCTGGCTCACGGCGAACGAGCGGGACCGCGCCGCCGCCGCCCTCGGCTTCTACAACGACTCCTACTGGTTCGACCAGGCGGCCTGCGCCTCCCCCCGGACGGTGTACTGGGTCGGCGACCCGGCGACGGCCGAGGCCGCCCGCGCAGACCTGCTGGCCCGCCTGCGGACGGTGCTGAACGACAAGCGGCCGGAGGTGGACGCCGCGATGGCGGTGGAGAAGCGGGTGGCCACCTATGGCCTGGCCGTCGAGGGAGCGGCCACGGCCATCCACTTCGACGGCAACGACCTGGCGACCGTCGACCTGGCCGAGCCGGGGGCCATCCCGCGTCGCTGGCTCGGCATCGGGACGTTCCCGCAGGCGCGGGTGGAGGCCCTCGTGGACCTCGCGCCGGTGGTGGTCCGGCGGGACCAGACCGTCACCCACTTCGGGTTCAGCAGTGCGGAACTGGTCGCCTTCGCCCGGGCCCTCGGCGGTCGCGGAGTGGACCGGATCGTCCCGGTGGGCGACGCGCTGAACTTCGCCGCCACCTGGGACGGGTACGACCTGATGCGGGAGTTCACCCGCATCACCAGCGTCGTCACTCGCTGAAGTCCGCCGGACGACGAACGGGCCCGATCACGCCGGAGTGATCGGGCCCGTTCGTGCGTGCGTCGTGCTACTCGGTGGCTGGTGCCACCTGCGCCGGGGCACCCTGGCGCAGCTGACGCACCCCGGACAGGGCGGCCAGGCCGGCGGCGATGACGTCGGCGATGGTGAAGATGAGCCGGGACGCCAGTGCGATGCCCATGGCCGCGCCGACGCCGCCGCTGCCGACCAGGAACGGCGCCAGCGCGGCGACCAGCACGGCCTCCCGCACACCGAGCCCGGAAGGGGAGAGGAAGGCGAACATACCCACGGTCATCGCGATCGCGAAGGAGCCGATGCTGCGCAGCAGGCCCTCCATCCCCGGGGCGGCCTGGGCGTTGGCCAGCAGCCACAGGTGCACCCCGAACAGGCTGTAGCCCAGGGCGCTCCAGCCGACCACGCGCAGCACTCCCGGCCAGGTGAGCCGGTTCTCCAGGGGCGGCCGGCGCAGCACCTTCAGGGCGAGCTGGACGAGCATGGTGAGCACCCGTGGCACGGCGCAGACCAGCGCGATCGGGAACAGCCCCGCCACGATCCAGAGCGCCACCCGGACCGAGTCGGCGTAGCTGGAGTCGGTGGCGCCGGCGGCGTTCCGCAGCGCCGGCAGGCTCAGCAGCCCGAGGCCGAGCGCGGCGGTCACACTGAGGCCGACGGTGACCAGGGTGGCCAGGAAGGCCCGGGCCCGGGGCAGGCCGGCCCGCTTGCTCAGCTCGATCTGGAGCACGTACGCCCAGACGCTGCCCGGCACGTACTTGCCCAGCTGCCCGACCAGGCAGATCCGCAGCGCGGCGGTGACGGACACCCGGTGCTCCAGGTCGTCCACGGCGGCCCGCCAGGCCATCGTGTTGGCGACCATGCCCAGCAGGGCCGCCAGGACGGAGAGCGCCACCGACTGCCAGGCCAGGCCGAGCCAGGTGGAGCGGACCTGGGGCCACTGGTCGACGACGCTCCAGACCATCCCGGCGGCGATGGCCCCGATGACGACCACCCGTACACCCAGCGACAGCCAGCCCTTCAGCGGGCTGACCGGGGCCGACGGGGCGGGGGACGCCGGGGCGTTCGTGACGGCGGCGTCCTTCCGCGCGGCGGTCTCTACCATGCGTTACCTGCCTCCGCGTCGCATTCACCCGTTGCCGGAATGGGGTGGTCAGAGCAAGGCACTACACTAGCCCAGGCTGCGCGCCCGTAGGCACCCGGCGCGCTCGATGCGGAATCCGTCGACGACGGACCACCTGTCCCGTCGAAGTCCGCCGCTGTTACCGTCTGCTCGCTGCCACCGATCCCCCAAGGAGAGACGCTGTGATCCCCATTTCCGTCGTCAAACTCGACGAGGCGGCCGAACAGCTGGCGGTCGAGGTGATCCGTTCAGGAGTGTTGGCACAGGGTCCGATGGTCGCCCGGCTGGAGCGCGAGTTCGCCGACGTCGTCGGAGTGGAGCACGCGGTGGCCGTCAACAACGGTACGACCGCGCTGGTCGCGGCCCTGGAGGTGCTCGACCTCAAGCCCGGTGACGAGGTCGTCACCAGCCCGTTCACCTTCGTCGCCACCTTGAACGCGATCCTTGAGGCCGGTGCCACCGCGCGCTTCGCCGACATCCGCGAGGAGGACTTCTGCCTCGACCCCGAGGCCCTCGGCGCCGCGATCGGGCCGCGGACGAAGGTCGTGATGCCGGTACACCTGTACGGCCAGCCGGCCGACATGGGTGGGATCGTGCCGCTGGTCGAGCGGCATGGGCTGGGCCTGGTCGAGGACACCGCGCAGTCGCTCGGCGCGACGATCGACGGGCGCGGCGCCGGCAGCTTCGGTCTGGGCACCTTCTCTCTCTACGCCACGAAGAACCTCACCACCGGTGAGGGCGGGATGATCACCACCAACGACGCCACCCTCGCCGACCGGCTGCGCGTGCTGCGCAACCAGGGCATGCGGCAGCGTTACCAGTACGAGGTGGCCGGCCACAACTACCGGCTCACCGACCTCCAGGCGGCCCTCGGCATCCCGCAGCTCGCCAGCTACGGGGACAACGTCAAGCGCCGCAAGGACAACGCCACCCGGCTCTCCGCCGGTCTGGCGGACGTGCCTGGCCTGCGGCTGCCGACCGAGCTGCCGGGCCGCTCGCACGTCTGGCACCAGTACACCGTGCTGGTCACCGACGCCGCGCCGGTCACCCGGGACGAGGTGGTCGCCCGGCTGACCGAGCAGGGCGTGGGCTGTGGGATCTACTACCCGAAGACGGTCTACGACTACGACTGCTACCGCGAGCACCCCCGGGTGGTCGCGGACCCGGCCCCGGTCGCCGACCGGGTGGTCCGGCAGTGCGTCTCCCTCCCGGTGCACCACCACCTCGCCGACGGCGACGTGGACCGGGTGGTCGAGGCCGTCCGCAAGGCGGTGGGAGCGTGACCGCCCCTGTGCGTTTTGCCCTGGTAGGCACGGGTGTGATGGGTTCCCTGCACGCCCGGGTCATCTCCCAGTCCTCCCGGGCCAGGCTGGCCCGCGTGATCGAGCCCCGGGAGACGGTAGGCCGGGACATCGCCGACCGGTACGGCGCCTCCTGGGCGCCGGACCTGTCCGACCTCTCCGACATCGACGCGGTGATCATCGCCGCCCCCACCGAGTTTCACCGTGGCCTCGCCGAGGAAGTCCTCGGCGCGGACAAGCCGCTGCTGATCGAGAAGCCGGTCTGCGGCAGCCTGAACGAGACCGAGGACATCGTCGCGATCGCCGAGAAGCGGCGACTGCCGCTGCTCTGCGGTCTGCTGGAGCGCTTCAATCCGGCCGTGCTGACCGCGTTCGCGCTCATCCACCGCCCGGTGCACCTCACCGTAACCCGGCACTCCCCGTACGCTCCCCGCATCCGCACCGGCGTGGCGTGGGACCTGCTGGTGCACGACGTCGACCTGGCGATCCAGGCGTTCGGCGGCCAGGAGCCGACCTCGACGCGGGGCGCGTTGGGATACTTCCACCCGGACTCCGTCGCGGGCGCGGAGGACGTCGCCGAGGCGGTGCTGACCTTCGGCAACACCGCACTGGCCAACATCTCGGCGAGCCGGATCGGTCAGCGCAAGGTGCGGACGCTGGTCATCAGCGAGGTGGACCGGCTGATCGAGGCGGACCTGATCCGCAAGGACGTCACGATCTACCGGCACGTGTCGCTGGACGCGGCGACGCCGGACGGCCGCGGATACCGGCAGCAGAGCATCATGGAGGTGCCCGAGCTGGTGTCGAACCGGGAGCCGCTGGCCGCCCAGCTCGACCACTTCCTCGACATCCTCGACGGGCGCCTCGACGCGGACGTGGAGCGCCAGCGGCTGCTCCCCGCCCACCGCGCGGTGGCCGCTGTCATCGGGGACAACAAGGGTCACTGAGCGGTCCCACGCTGAAGGGCGTCGCCGACGACGTCGGCGACGCCCTTCAGCACGTCTGGGGTGGCGACGGTGACCCCGGCCGGGCCGGGGTCACCGGCCGGTCATCCGCCGGGGTTGGCGCAGGCGCGTCCCTCGTCGGTGACCTGGTAGATGTTGATACTCCCGAACCTCTGGACCAGTTTCACCCGGCCACTGGCGTCCAGCCGGGCCGGGGTGTAGTGCTTCTCCCAGCCGCCCGGTAGCACCCGGCCACCGCCGACGACCACGTACTCGACGCCGAACCGGTCCACCTCGCACCCCGCCGGGATGGCCGCCTCGTTGTCGACCAACCAGTTCCAGGCGTCCCAGCGGCGCTTGTAGTTCTGTACGTCAAAGACGGGCAGAGGAGGCAGCCCGAACAGCACCGGCGTGCCGTAGTCCACGTACGACCAGGTCATGAACTGCCGGTGCCGGTCATACGCCACGACCTTGCCCTGCGGCGTGTTCGCCGCCAACCACTCGTACGTGCGGACGTAGTTCTCGCCGACCGGGGCGCGGCGCTTGAACTCGCCCCGGATCGGGTGCCAGGTCTCCGGCAGCACGGCGAGCACGCTCAGCGTGACCAGCAGGACCGAGGCGGCCACCGCGGCCGGCACGGTCGACCCACGCAGCGTTCTCGCCCGCGTCACCAGGCGGGTCGCCAGCCACTGGATCGCCAGGCCGATGGCCACCGCTCCGGCCACCGCCAGCAGGCCGTACACCGGCAGGATCATCGAGCGCAACCGCTCCCGTACGCCGTACCAGAGGCCGGACACGAACATCGCGGGCGCCGAGTCGGAGCTGGTGGTCCACACCCCGACGGCGGTGAACAGGACACCGGTGAACAGCCACGGTCGGGCCCAGCGCAGCTGACGGAACACCAGGCAGAGCGGGGAGGCGATCAGGCAGGCAAGGGTGATGATCAGGCCGACCCGGATGGCCGGCACGCTGAGCTGGTAGTCCGCGCCCCCCGGGGGTGGAAAGCCCAGCAGAGCGTAACGCTGCTGGTCGGTGACCCAGTACTCGAACGCCTCGCCCCACTTGCCGAGCAGGGCGGGCTCGTTCTGCTCGCGTTCGCCGTTGGCGCTGGTCAATGCGTTGATGAACGGTATCAACGCGCCGATGCCGCCGACCACCGCAGCCACCACGCCGGCGGCCGCGTGGCGGACCGAGAACGGGTGGCGCAGCAGCACCAGCAGGCTCAGCGCCAGCACGGCGACGACGAGGACGTCGTAGGTGTGCGACATGATCAACCCGGCCCCGGACAGGCCGGCCAGCAGACCGAGCCGCACCGGGTGCGGGCCGCGCAACGCGAGCGCGCCGAGCAGGGCGATCCCGACCGCCATGGCCGGACCGGTCTGCTGGGTGATCCGGCCGGTGACCACCGAGTACCACAGCGGGCCGAGGAAGGTGGGGGCGAGCGCTGCGCAGGCCGCGACGACCGGGCGGCCGCCGAGCACCCGGACGCAGGCGTACACCCCGGCGACCAGGGCGAGCGGCCCGACCAGGATCGACCAGGCGGTCATCGCGACACTGATCCGACCGCCGGTCAGCTCCGTGGCCTGCGCCCAGGCGACGTTCGTGGCCAGCGGGTAGAAGGAACAGCCGACCGCTGGCTCGGTGGAGCCGGTGCTGCACGCCGACTCGATTGCCGCGTGGCCGGTGTCCAGGATGCGCCGGGTGAAGTAGCCGTGGTTCATCGCGTCCCAGCCGGGGGGCGCGATGAGCCGGCCGAGCAGCAGCCACCCGTACGCCACGCTGAGCACCGACGGGACCGCCAGACCGAGCACGTCCGCCCAGCCGGGACGTGCCGGACGCTGCCGGAGGCGGGCGAGCAGTGCGGCGCGGCGCGCGGACGCCGGAGCCGCCCCGCCGTCCTCGGCCCCGGTCTCCCGGCCCCCGGCGGGAGCGGGCCAGCCCCGGCCGAACAGCCGGGAGACCAGCACCGCCGCGCCGGCCAGCAGCAGTTCCACCACCAGCACTGCCGAGGCGCTGTCGGGCAGTCCCAGCTTGGGCAGCCACCCCATCGCGATCGTGGTCAGGCCGAGGGTCAGCGCCGGCGCCGTCGCCCACACCGCCCAGCGGTAGCGCCCGGGCGGCACGACGAAACCGAGCAGAGCCCCGGGTAGGACGGCCACGGCCAGGGCGACGAGACTGGTCAACACAGGTTCCCCTTCCGGCGGGCAGTCGCCGACGCCGATTTCGGCGGCAACACTATCGGAAAGAGCTGGAACCGACGTGCGGCCGACCGAGCGCCTCCGCCACGGATGCGGGGGCGGCGTCCCCGGCTGTGCCGGTTCGTCCCTCAGCGGGCGGCTGACCGTTTTCGCGACGATGGGTCGGAAAGTCATGGGTTAACCCGAGCGAGGGCGTGCCGATCCCTCGCGTTAAGGTCGCAACGACGTTTCGGCTGCCGGCGATGACAGACTGGATCCAGGAAACCGAGATGGCACGTGACCTGAATGGTGGTGGACCGCCTCCCGTCAGGGCCGCGACCGTCCGACCGCGCGGTCAACCCGGGCGGGGCTCCCCGGAGCACTGCGGGACAGGCCCGTCAGGTGTCGCCGAGCGGGAACACGACCATGGCCCGCCGCCGGAAGCTCATCGGATGGGCCCAGTAGTGCCGCCGGCCAACGGGCTCCGCCCGTCGTTGACTTCATAGGGAGACTGATCCTTGTTCGGCTCGTTGCTCCAGCGGGTGGGGGTCGCTGCCCGCGGCGCCCTGCTCCTGTTGTCCTATCTGGTCATGCTCGCCGCCGGAACGTTGGGCTGGACCGCCGTGTTCGCCGTCTCCGGCGCGGCGGCGGCATTGGGCGAGTTCGCGCTCGCCCGATGGTCCAAGCCGTCGGAAGTCCTGTTGGAGAAGGTCGGCCTCGGCCTCGGCTACCGGCAGTTGGCCCGGGACCTGTCGGCCGTGCTGCTGGTGGCCGCCACGGTGGACCTCACCGCGGCGCAGCTCACCCTGGTCCTCCTGCTCCCGGCGGTGGTCTGGGTGATCTCGGTCTTCGCCGGGGCGCTGAACACGATGATCGACCGGCGTAACCCGGTCTCCGCGCTGGTGCGCAACATCGACCTCGGCCCCATGCGCTCGGCGCCGAGCCCGCCGCAGTGGGCGGCCGGGGTCGCCGGTGAGCGGCTCGCCATGGTCAACGTGCTGCTGGTGCCGGCGGCGCTGCTCTCGGCCGCCTGGGGCGACGCCGCGCCGATGCTGGCCGGCGGCGCCGCCGCCGCGCTCTCCGCGGCGGTGGCCGGCGGCATCGTCGCGCTGACCTGGCTGCGCGGCCGGGGCACCGGCCAGAGCCCGCTGCTGCCCGCCGTGCAGCGGTGGCTGGACACCCACCGTCCGGAGGTGGCCGTCTACTTCGCCGGCCCGGCCAAGGACGTCTACCAGGCCAACATGTGGCTCGCCCCGACCGAGGCCCTCCAGCGGCGGGCGGTGGTGCTGATGCGCAGCCGGGAGGCGTTCGCGGAGCTGGCCGACACCCGGCTGCCGGTGATCTGCGTGCCGGCCGGCGTGGACTTCATGAACCTGGAGCTGGGCAGCGTCCGGGCGACCCTGTACGCGGCCAACGTCGGCGCCAACATCCACATGCTGCGCGAACCGGGCATGAAGCACGTCTTCGTCGGGCACGGCGACAGCGACAAGCAGGCCAGCGTCAACCCGTACAGCAAGGTGTACGACGAGGTGTGGGTGGCCGGCCTCGCCGGGCGGGAGCGGTACGCCCGGGCCGGCGTCGGGGTGCTCGACGCCGACATCGTGGAGATCGGCCGCCCCCAGCTCGCCGGCGTGCACACCTTCGGCGCGGAGTCGGTCGACCGGCCGTTCACCGTGCTCTACGCCCCGACCTGGGAGGGGTGGCTCGACGACGATCCGTACCACACCTCGCTGGTGCTGATGGGGGAGCGGATCGTCAAGGGGCTGCTGGCGGCCCGGCCGGCGGTGCGGCTGATCTACAAGCCGCACCCGCTGACCGGCACCCGGGCCAAGGAGGCCCGCGCCGTGCACGAGCGGGTGGTCGCGGCGATCCGGGCGGCGGGCGGCGACCCCGACGCCACCTCGCTGGACGGCACCGCCCACCTGGTGGTCACCGGCCGCACCCCGGCGCTGTTCGACTGCTTCAACCAGACCGACCTGCTGGTCAGCGACATCTCCAGCGTGGTCTCGGACTTCGTGCAGAGCCAGCGCCCGTACGTGGTGGCCAACCCGAGCGGGCTGCCGGAGGACGAGTTCCGGCGCAACTTCCCCACCTCGCGGGGGGCGTACCTGCTCTCGAAGGACTGCGGCGAGCTGGAGAAGATCGTCGCCCTGACCCGGGCCGGCGACGACCCGATGACCGAGGCGCGCCGCGAGCTGAAGATCTACCTGCTCGGCCCCGACGAGCCGAACCCGATGGAGCGGTTCCGGCAGGAGATCGGCCGGCTCTGCGGCTGACCCGCCCGCCGCACGAGGAAGGGGGACGGCACCCGCCGTCCCCCTTCGCCGTGCCGGCGCTCAGTCGCGGCGCGGCGGGTTGTCCACGTCGCGGGAGACGACCTCGCCCTTGGCGTCCACCCAGCCCTTGGGGCGGGCGGGATTGCCGGCGACCAGCTGGTACGGCGCGACGTCCCGGGTGACCACCGAACCGGCGGCGACCATCGCGTACTCGCCGACCTCGATCCCGCAGACCAGGGTGGCGTTCGCGCCGATCGACGCGCCCCGGCGCACGAGCGTCGGGGTGATGGTCCAGTCCGGGTTCTGCGCCCGGGGGCGGAAGTCGTTGGTGAACACGGCGCACGGGCCGACGAAGACCTCGTCCTCGATGGTCACGCCCTGGTAGACCGAGACGTTGTTCTGGATCTTCACGAGGTCGCCGACGGTGACACCGGCGTCGACGTACACGTTGCGACCGATCACGCAGCCGGCGCCGACCCGGGCGCTGGACCGGATGTGGGCCAGGTGCCAGACCTTGGTGCCGTCGCCCACCCGGGCACCCTCCTCCACGTCTGCGCTCGGGTGGACGAAGACGTCGGATCGGTCGGTGGTGTCAGTCATCGCTGCTCGCATCGCTCGGGGCGCGCCGTCGCGCCGGCGGGTGGCCGCGTCGGGCCGGCGGCGGGTGCCGGCCGCCCGAGCGGATCGGACTGCCGCGCCCGCCGGCGGGCTGCGCTCACCCCGGCCGGCGCGCGGACTCGGGTGAGCATAGCGATCCCTCAGCGGAGCAGTCGCGCCACCGCGTCGGCGGCCGGGACGTCCGCCGGCAGCGGGTGGGCCGCGGTCACGGCGGCCACCGGCAGCGTCCCGTACAGGTGCGGGAACGGCGCCCCGCCCCGGGACGGCTCCCAGCGCAGCGCCGCGCCGAGCGCCGCCGGGTCCACCGCGAGCAGGGTGAGCCCGGTGGCGCCGGCGAAGTGCCGCCGGGCCGTCTCGACGAGCTGGTCGGCGGCGGAGAGGTGGATGAAGCCGTCCTGGCGGTCCACCGCCGAACCGGCGAAGTGCCCGGCGTCCCGGGCGGCGTCCCACTCGGCCGTGGCCAGCAGCTTGTAGATCACCCCGGCAGCCTACGGCGACCGTGGCCCCCGCCGCCCGGGACCGGCCCGGCCCGGGCGTCCTCCGACGACGGGGAGGGTCTGACCGGCCGGCCCTCCCGTCCGGGCGGCACTTCTGGGACCATTCGACGGTCGAGTACGAGGAACGGAGGTCCGGGTTGCGCATCCTGCTGGTCGAGGACGACCGACGGGTGGCCGCCGCCCTGTCGTCCGCCCTGACCCGCCGCGGCTACGAGGTGGAGCACGCCGCCACCGTCGCCGCGGCGCTGTCCGCCGCGCCCTGCGACCTCGTGCTGCTCGACCTGACCCTGCCCGACGGCGACGGCACCGACCTGTGCCGGGCGCTGCGCCGGCGCAGCGCCCAGCTCGGCATCATCGCGGTCACCGCCCGGGGCGAGGAGCGCGACCGGGTCCTCGGCCTGCGGCTGGGCGCCGACGACTACGTGGTGAAGCCGTTCTCGATGGTCGAGCTCCAGGCCCGGATCGAGGCGGTGCTGCGCCGGGCCGCGCACGCCGCCCCGGAGCGGGACGTGATCCAGGCCGGCCCGGTCCGCATCGACGTCGCCGGTCGGACGGTCAGCGTGCACGACCGGGAGGTGACCCTCACCCGCAAGGAGTTCGACATCCTGCTCTCGCTGGCCCGGCAGCTCGGGGCGGCGGTGCCCCGGGACCGGATCCTGCTCGACGTGTGGGGCACCACCTGGGCGGACCGGCACACCGTCGAGGTGCACATCGGGTCGCTGCGCGGCAAGCTGGGCGACTCCCGGCTGGTGGAGACGGTCCGCGGGGTCGGCTACCGGCTGCGCGGGGAGTGAGGCGCCGGTGCGCCGTCGGTTGGTCATCAGCTACCTGCTGCTGATGGTGCTGGTGCTCATCGCGCTGGAGACGCCGCTCGCCACCACCCTGGCCACCCGGGAGACCGACGAGGTGCGCGCCGACCGGCTGGCCGACGCGACCCGGTTCGCCTCGCTGGCCGGGCCGGTGCTGCGCGGCGGCGTCCCCGGCCCGATCGGGGGCGAGCTGAGCAGCTACGACGAGCTGTACGGCATCGGCGCGGCCGTGGTCGACCGGGACCGCCGAACGGTGGTGGCCTCGCGCCGCTGGCAGGTCGGGCCGGGCACCGAGGCGGCGCTGGACAACGCGCTGTCCGGGCAGCAGTTCAGCGTCCCGGAGTCGGTGTGGCCGTGGACCGGCGGGCCGGTCGTGGTGGCGGTGCCCATCAACGACGGCGGTGAGGTGCTCGGGGCGGTGGTGATCGCCAGCCCGGCGGACGGGGTCCGGCGTACCGTCACCGCGTGGTGGCTGCTGCTCGCCGCGACCGGCATCTTCGCCGTGCTGGCCTGCGTGCTGACCGCGTTCGGGCTGGCCGGCTGGGTGCTGCGCCCGGTGACCGAGCTGGACGCGGTCACCCACGAGATCGCCGAGGGGGACCGGGGGGCCCGGGTGCAGCACCGGCTGGGCCCGCCGGAGCTGCGCCGCCTGGCGGTGAGCTTCAACAACATGGCCGACGTGGTGTCGGACGTGATGGACCGGCAACGGGCCTTCGTCGCGCACGCGAGCCACCAGCTACGCAACCCGCTGACCGCGCTGCGGCTGCGGGTGGAGGAGCTGGGGCCGAGCCTGACCGACCCGCAGGGGCGGGCCGAGCACCGGCTGGCGCTGGAGGAGACCGACCGGCTGGCCCTGCTGCTGGACGCCCTGCTCACCCTGGCCCGCGCCGAGCGCGAGGAGAACGAGCGGGTCACCGTGGACGCCGCGGCGGTCGCCGCGTCCCGGGTGGCCGCCTGGCAGCCGCTGGCCCGGCACCGGTCGGTCGCCCTGCGCCTGGCCCCGGTCGCCGGCCCGGTGTACGCCCGGACCGTGCCGACCGCCGTGGACCAGGCGCTGGACGCGCTGATCGACAACGCGGTCAAGTTCAGCGGCGCGGGCGGCGAGGTGACCGTGGACGTCGGGCCGGCCGACGACGGGGTGGCCCTGGAGGTCCGCGACACCGGCCCCGGCATGACCCTCGACCAGCTCGACCAGGCCACCGAACGGTTCTGGCGGGCTCCCGAGGTGCAGAACGTCGACGGCGCCGGGCTGGGGCTGACCATCGTCGCGGTCCTGGTCGACGCCTCCGACGGTCGGCTCACCATGCGCCCGGCGCAGCCGCGTGGCCTGGTGGCCGGCCTCTGGTTCCCGGCCGCCCCGGAGACCGAGGCCGCCCCCGCCCCCGCCCGGCTTCCGGGGGGCACCGCCGGGCCGGCCGGTGGGGCCGCGCCGGGCCGGGACGCCCCGCCGGCCGGCGGGGCGGCTGCGCCGGCCGGCTGACGGTCAGGGCTTGTTCGACCGGTACCAGTCGGCGGCCCCGGGATGCAGCGGCAGCGGGGCGGTGGCGATCGCCGAGCGGGGGCTCATCCGGCCCGCCGCGGGATGCGCCGCGGCCAGCTCGGCCCGGCGTTCCATCAGCAGCCGGGTCACCTCCCGGACCAGCGGCGCCGGCAGGTCGGCCCGGACGACCAGGTAGTTCGGGTTCGCCACGGTGGTCACCGGCTCGACCAGGTACACCGAGCGGGGAATGTCCCGGGACACGTAGACCTCCCGGTAGCTGCGCCGCAGCGGCTCCGTCCACTCGCCCAGGTCGACGATCCGGGTGGCGCTGTCCGAGGCCAGCTCCTCGACGCCGCGCACCGGGAGCCCGCCGGAGAAGAAGAAGGCGTCGATCCGCCCGACGCGCAGCGCGGCGACCGAGCCGTCCAGCCCCAGCCGCTCCCTACGGACCGCGGTGCCGCCCAGTCGGGCGACCTCCAGCAGCCGGGTGGCGGTCACCTCGGTGCCGGAGCCGGGCGCCCCCACGGAGACCCGCCGGCCGCGCAGGTCGGCCACCGAGCGGACCGGGCCGTCGGCCCTGGTGACCAGGTGCAGCAGGTCGTCGTAGACCCGGGCCACGGCCAGCACCCGTGGCTGCTCCTCCCGGTCGGTGGGAAGCACGTCGGCCTGGGTGAAGCCCAGCTCGGCGTCCCCCGTGCCGAGCAGCCGCATGTTCTCCGCCGACGCGGCGGTGACCACCACGCTCGCCCGCACCCCGGGCAGTTCCCGGTTCAGGATGGCGGCCAGCGACTCGCCGAACGCGTGGTAGACGGCGGTGGGGCTGCCGGTGGCGATCCGGATCGGGATCGGCTCGCTCGGCGAATCCTGGCAGGCGGCGAGCCCGGGCCACGCCGCCACCAGCACCAACAGCAGCACCGCCACGCCGGCGGCGCGCGGTGGCACAGACCAGCTTCGGCTCACCCGGTGCACTCTGCGCCGTGCGGCGCTCCCGGCGCAAGCCCGCCGGCCGGCCGCGCTCAGCCGACCGCGGCCACCCCCGGCCCGGTCGCCGGGTCCAGGGCGACGCTGTGCAGGATGCGGTCCCGGTCCGGGCCGTCGGCCACGCTGACCACGAAGCAGCCCGCGCCGGGCCGTAGCAGCGCCGGCACCTCCAGCAGGGCGGCGCCCCGGACCAGCACGGCGGCCAGCTCCCGGTCGGTCAGCCGGATCCCGAGGATGTGCCGGCGCACGTGCCGGCCGCCGGCCAGCAGCGCAGCCCGCCAGGCCGAGGCGGCCAGCCGGGGACGCCACGTCCGGCGGGCCGTGGACGCGCCCGGGACGGGCCCGCCGAGCAGCTCCCGGCGGCCCTGCCGCCAGCCGATCTCGACCAATGTCGCGTACGTCGCCCGGTGCTCGCGGGGCACCTGGAGCCGGTGCAGCTCGTAGCGGCGGCGCAGGCCGCCGGTGGCCACGTCGTGCCCGACGGGGATCTCCAGCCGGGCGAGGAGCAGGCGCATCCGGTGCGCCGCGTCCTCCCGGTTGAACTCGGCGGCCGGGCCGATGTGGGTGGGGCCCGGGGGCCGGCGTCCCGCCCCGGCCGGGGCGGCCGGCGCGGAGGTGCAGCGCAGCAGACAGGCCACCTCGAACGCGTCGGCGAGGGTCAGCCAGTCCAGCGGGGCCGGGGTCGCGCGAGGACGAGGCCGGTCGAGCAGCGTGGGTTCGGGGGCCACCACAGTCTCCTTGTCGGCGTCGGGGATCCCCTAACCGTGGCCTCCCGGGCGGTCCGGTGGTAGCCGTGGCCGCGAGCCTTGAGGAAATCTTGCGACAGTAGCCGACGACGACGTGTCCCGTGCGCGATCTGTCACAACTGCGTCACCACGAGGTCCACCGTCCGGGGCCGGCCGGCGGTCACCGGCTGTTCCAGGACCGTGTACTTCAGGTCCCGCAGCGCGGTCACCAGCTCGCCGGCCCGGCGCGGCCGGGCGCCGGCGACGAGCAGGTCGCGGACCAGCCGGCCCTTGGTCGCCTTGTTGAAGTGGCTGACCACCGACCGGACCGGCCCGTCCGGGGTGTCCCGCTCGTGCAGCACCCGCACCGTCACCGTCCGTGCGGCCAGCTCGCCGCGCGGCGTCCAGGTCGCCGCGTACGCGCCCGAGCGCAGGTCCAGCACCGCGCCGCCGCCGGCCGCCGCGTCCAACGCCGGGGCCAGCTCCCGCCGCCAGTACGCCGACAGCGCCCCCACCCCGGGCAGCCGCGCCCCGATCGGGCACCGGTACGGCGGGATGCGGTCGGTGAGCCGCACCGCCCCCCACAGGCCGGAGCTGATCAGCACCGAACGGCGGGCCGCCCGCTGTGCCGTGGGGGGCAGCGTCGCCAGGTCGAGGGCCTCGTAGAGCACGCCGGTGTAGATCCGGCCCGCCGGGGCGGTGGCCGCCCGCTCCAGCCGGGCGTTGCGGCGCAGCTCACCGGCCAACCCCGGGGTCAGCCCCAGCGCGTCCAGGGCCGCCGCCTCGTCCGGCCCGGCGCAGAGGCCGACCAGTTCCGCCAGCACCCGCGCGCGGGCCGGGGCCAGCTCGGGCAGGGACAGCCGGGCCGGGTCCAGCCGCCGGCCCGTGCCGGCGTCGGCCTTCCCCTCCGAGGGCGGCAGCAGGATGAGCATCTCGGTACGACTCCTCGGTGCGGCGGCGCGCCGGCGCGCGCCGGTCCGGCCAGCGTACGGCCCGGGTCAGCGCCACGGCCGCACGGCCGTCTCCGGGTGGTACACGCGAAAGCCACCCACCTCGGCGATCAGCGCCGGTGCGGCGCGCGCGCCCAGCAGCTCCCGCAGCCGCCGGTCGGCGGGGCCGTCGGCCGCCAGCACGTACCCGGGGCGGTCGGCCTGCCCCACCTGCCGCCAGTACGGCCCGTACCGGTTCTGCCCCGGGGTCAGCTCCTCGTCGAGCACCCCGCAGAGCACCGCCTCGGCGGTGTTGAAGACCAGCCGGTTGCAGGTCCAGTATTCGCCGTACACCGCGCGCAGTCCGGCCCGGTGGACCGTGTCGGCCAGCTCCCGGGCCCGCCGCTCCTCGGCGCGCACCGGGCCGACGCCGGCGACGAACAGGCCGGTGGCGACCACCGCGGTGGCGGTCAGCCCGGCCAGCGCGGCGGTGGCCGACGCGCCGGCCAGCCGGCCGGCGGCCCCCGCCGTGCCCCTCCAGACGCCGACCGCCGCCAGCCACAGCGGCCACAGCACCACCGGCAG
This sequence comes from Micromonospora sp. MW-13, assembly GCF_003434305.1. Classification (GTDB taxonomy): domain Bacteria; phylum Actinomycetota; class Actinomycetes; order Mycobacteriales; family Micromonosporaceae; genus Micromonospora. Next base: position 173,153 of record NZ_QKKX01000035.1, on the reverse strand, counting down.
CGAGAGTTGGAGCACCGACAGGTAGCGGGCGTTGTTCAGCGGGTCGGTGGCGGCCAGCGGGCTGCGGACGTACGTCGCCAGGGTGAGGGCGGCACCCGCGACCAGGGCGAGCTGCGCGGCCGGTCCGGCCCGGTCGGCGGTCGGCCGACCCCGGTCGCCGGCGGTCGCGGTCGTGGAGGAGCCGGCGGCGGCCCGCCGGTACGCGACCAGGGCGAGCGCCCCGGCGGCGGCCAGCAGCGCCGGGTAGAGCAGCCCGAACCACTGCTGCCAGCGGGCGCAGCCGTCGGCCGGGCAGAGCCCGGTGGCCAGCGGCACCCCCTCCAGGAGCCCGCCGCGCAGCCGATCGAGCAGGGGCGGGGCCGCGCCGGTCACCGTGCTGATCCGCCGCAGCACCGACAGCGAGTCCTGCCCGGGCGGCGCGCGCAGGTTGTCGACGATCAACGGCGCCGTCCCGACGGCGAACCCGGCCGCCAGCAGCGCCCCGGACCAGCCGAACAGCTCTCGGCGCAGCACCCAGACCAGCAGCAGCCCGGCCACGGCCAGGTACGGCACGATCAGCCAGTCCGACCACACGGCCAGCCCGGCCACCAGTCCGGCCGCGCCCACCGCGAGCCGCCGGGCCCGGACCCGCCCGTCGGCCAGCCCCACGGCGACCAGCAGGATCAGCACCACCGCCGGTTTCACCTCGGGCCGCCCGCCCACCGCCATCAACTGGTCCCGGAGCACCCGCTCGGGGCCCAGCGCGAGCAGGCCGACGACCAGCACGGCGTGCCACGGCGCGCAGATCCGGCGGGTCAGCCGGTACATCAGCCAGACGAAGACCGCCCAGAGCGCCAGCACCGGCAGCCGCAGCACCGGCCAGCTCGGGCCGGCGACGGCCACCAGCGGGGCCGCCAGGTACGACTCCGCCGTTCCCATGTAACGCTGCCCGTACAGGAAGACGGGGTGCTCCCGGCCGGCGGCGACGTGCAGCGCGGCCAGCCCGAAGGTCGCCTCGTCGCTGTTCGACACGGGCACGGTGAGCAGCGTGAGGAGCAGCCGGTAACCGAACCCGGCCAGCCCGAGCAGCAGCGCGACCAGCGCCGGCCGGTCGAGCGCCGGGCGCCGTCGCCCATGGAGTCGCACACGTGTCGACACGACCAACGCCCCCGTCGTCGTCCCGACCGGAGTATGTCACGTGTCGGGTGCAAGCGGGGCGAATCGGGCGGAGCCGGCAGCTCCTCGCCTTGCGTGGCCGTCTCCGCCGAGGTGTGGCAGGGTTGCAGCGTGCCACCGACACCCGCCGGCGAACTGGCCGTTCCGAACCTGCACCGGGCCGCGCGGATCGAGGATGCCGTGCACAACCTCGTGGAGCGCCGGCTGCGGCGCACCGGGTGGCAGACCAACATTGTCGCGTACGCCGGGTACGGCGCCCCCGGCTGGGCGCGCGTGCTGTGCCGGGTGCTGCTCGGCCGCCCCGACACCCGGTCCGGGCAGCGCCTGGAGAAGGTGCGCGGCTGGCGCAGCTTCGCCACCCTGCCCGCGAAGCACGTGACGGTCACCGTCGAGGCCGGCGGGGTGACGCACGAGGCGAAGGCCGACCGCAGCGGCTTCGTCGACACCGTGGTCGAGGCCAACCTGACGCCCGGCTGGTCGTCGGTGCGGTTGAGCGTCGCCGACGCCGAGCCGGTGGAGGCGCTGATCCGCGTCCTCGATCCGAACGTCCGGTTCGGCATCCTCTCCGACATCGACGACACGGTCATGGTGACGGCGCTGCCCCGTCCGCTGCTGGCCGCGTGGAACACCTTCGTCCTCGACGAGCACGCCCGCACCGCGGTGCCCGGCATGGCCGTGCTCTACGAGCGGCTGGTCACCGCCCACCCCGGGGCCCCGGTCCTCTACCTGTCCACCGGCGCGTGGAACGTCGCGCCGACCCTGACCCGGTTCCTGTCCCGGCACCTCTACCCGGCTGGGCCGCTGCTGCTCACCGACTGGGGGCCGACGGCCGACCGGTGGTTCCGCAGCGGCCGGGAGCACAAGCGGGCCACCCTGGCCCGGCTGTCCCGCGAGTTCCCCGACGTGCGCTGGCTGCTGATCGGCGACGACGGCCAGCACGACCCGGAGATCTACCGGGAGTTCGCCGCCGGGCACCCGGACAACGTGGCCGGGGTGGCGATCCGCCGCCTCTCGCCCACCCAGTCGGTGCTGGCCGGTAGCCTGCCCGCCCCGTCCGGCAGTTCGTCGTCCGGGCCGGTGGGGCAGAAGTGGCTCGCCGCCCCCGACGGCGCGGGGCTGTGGAAGCTGCTGCGCGAAGCCGGCCTGGTCTGAGCCTTCCCGGCACGGCGGCCGGGGCCGGTCCCGGCGTGCGCCGAGACCGGCCCCGGGTCAGAAGATCCGGGGTGGTATTCGGTCCCGCGCGCTCCGACGGGACCCGGCCGGACGGGCACGACTGGCGGTGTCGCGGGCGACGCCGCCGGCACCGTTGAGCTGTCAGGACTAATTGGTGATCAAGGTCCGGGCCGGGTCGGCGGCGAGGGTGCCGGTGCCGGGGGTGCCTGCGGTGAGGTTGGTTACCCGCCAGAGGACGGTGCTGCCACCGGCGCCGACGGTCCACAGGTCGGGCGTGCCGTCGTTGCCGACGTCGGCGGCGCGCAGGGTGAGGTTCGCGCCGGTGTTCCAGGACGTGGACAGCGCGTAGGGGGTGTAGCTGAGTGCGCCGGTGTCGGGGTCGACCGTGAGGTCGGTCCACAGGTGCAGGGCGCCGGTGGTGCGGTTCCACAGGAACATGGCGGTGCCGCCGGTGAGCTGGGCGGTGGCGATCGTCCAGTTGTTCCAGTCGGTGCCGCCGGTGGGGGTGAGGGCGGTGGTGTGGAAGACGCCGAAGTATGCGGCGGGCGCACCGAGGCTGGGGTAATAGGTCAGGTGATGGCCGGTGGTGGCGTTGCCGCTGATGCCGATGAGGTCGGGGACCGGGGCGTCGATGCGGCGGGTGTCGCCGGCGTTGGCCAACTGGAGGGGTATGTTGCCGTCGGGGTCGAGGAGTTGGCCGGAGTAGATGCTGAACTGGTTGCCGCTGAGGTGGCTCTGGAGGACAGAGCCGTCGCCGTTGGCGGCCAGGACGCTGGCGCCGCCTGGATTGACGCCGGCGGGGTAGTAGACGAGGACGTCCTGGACCCCGGTGCCGGTGAACCGGCCGGTGAGGACCTGCGCCCCGTCGAAGTCGGCGGAGGTGTTGTTCCCGACCCCGTTGCCCAGGGCGCCGATGTCGGTCGCGGGGAGAGCGGAGCCGGCGGTGTTGCCGGGGGCCAGCCAGAGCCCGGAGGGCAGGCCGTGCGCCGCGCCCACGATGAGCAGGTCGGCGGCCCCGTCTCCGGTCATGTCGCCGTCGACGGCGGGGGGAGCGGGGTTCGAGTTGAACGTGACGTTGGTGGACTCGCCGAAGCTTCCGCCGGAGACGCCGGTCACGGTGAGGGTGTTGGTGAATCGGGTGGGTGCGATCACGATGGTGGCGTTGCCCTGGCCGTCCGCCGCGACATTGGCCGGCGGGCCGGCATTGAGTTGGTAGACGTACTGGCTCGGGGTGTCGCCGGTGGCGCTCTTGGCGACGGTGAAGGTCGCCGGCACGTGCACCGTCGTGGTCAGGTCTCCCGGGTGGGAGACGGTGGGTGCCCCGGGCGGGGTGGAGTCGAGGTTGACGGCGAGGGCCGAGCGCGCTGCCGCTACCGCCGGCCCGGCGGGAAGTGAGGTGGCCCCTCCGGCCGTGACGAGGCCGACGCCGATGCCGGCCGCGATGACCCTGATCCTGGACGTTCTCTCCCGAGGGATGCTTGCGGGCACGAAGGTTCCTCCCAGGTACGAGTCCGAGTGACGTGTTGACCTCGTTCGGTGGTCGCACCAGTGAACCACCTGACCCCGGTCGGTGAAAGTTGTGAAGGATACTTGCGCAACAGACCGGCAGCATCGAACATTCTTTTCGTGCGCAGAGATTATGGTCGATTCCTTTCCGGCGCGGCGCTGACGGTGGCGCTGGCGCTCGGCGTGGCCGTCCCCACGGGTGCCACCGCCTCCCCGCCCGCCACGCCGGACACCGTGCCGGTGGCCGCCCAGGCGGCCTGCGTGACCGATCCGGCCACCCCGAAACGGCAGCTCCGCGGCATGTGGATCGCGAGCGTCGCCAACATCGACTGGCCCAGCCGCACCGGGCTCACCCCGGCCGCCCAGCAGGCGGAGTACCGGGGCTGGCTCGACCTGGCCCAGCAGCGGCGGATGAACGCCGTCGTCGTGCAGATCCGCCCCACCGCCGACGCGTTCTGGCCGTCCACCTACGAGCCCTGGTCGCACTGGCTCACCGGCACCCAGGGCGGTGACCCCGGCTACGACCCGCTGGCCTTCATGGTGGCCGAGGCGCACGCCCGCAACCTGGAGTTCCACGCCTGGTTCAACCCGTACCGGGTCGCCAACCACACCGATCTCACCAAGCTCGTGGCGAGCCACCCGGCCCGCAAGAACCCGGGCTGGGCCGTTGCCTACAACGGCCAGCTCTACTACAACCCCGGCATTCCCGCCGTCCGCGCCTTCGTGCAGGACGCCATGATGGACGCCGTCCGCCGCTACGACATCGACGCGGTGCACTGGGACGACTACTTCTACCCGTACCCGGTCAGCGGGGTGGCCTTCCCCGACCAGGCCACCTTCGCCCAGTACGGCGCCGGCTTCAGCGACATCGCCGACTGGCGGCGCAACAACGTCAACCTGCTGGTCCAGGAGATGCACGACCGGATCCGGGCGGTCAAGCCGTGGGTGAGGCTCGGCGTGAGCCCGTTCGGCATCTGGCGCAACGCCGGCACCGACCCGCTCGGCTCGCGCACCACCGGCCTCCAGTCGTACGACGCGATCTACGCCGACACCCGCCGCTGGGTGCGTCAGGGCTGGGTCGACTACATCGCCCCGCAGCTCTACTGGCACATCGGCCACCCTTCGGCCGACTACGCCGAGCTGGTCCGCTGGTGGTCGGAGACCGTGACCGGCACCGACGTGCAACTGTTCGTCGGGCAGGCCACCTACCGCGCCGGCGCGGCGGGGCAGGACGCGGCCTGGCAGGACCCGGCCGAACTGACCGACCACCTGACAACCAACCGCGTCTACCCGCGGGTCGCCGGCGACATCCATTTCAGCGCCAAGGACGTCCGCGCCGACCGGATCGGCGCCGTCACCCGGATGGCGGCCGACCACTACCGCCGGCCGGCGCTGGTGCCCGCCGGGCTGGGCGGTGTCGCGCCCGCCGCGCCGACCCTCACCTCTGCCGTGCGTGGCACCGGCGGCGTGACCCTGACCTGGCAGCGCGGCGCGACCGGTAGCACGGCCGCGTACGCGGTGTACCGGCTCCCCGGCGACGGCGCGGTCGACCCCTGCGACCTGACCGACGCCCGTAACCTGCTCGGCACGGCCCGTGCCTCGGGCACCACCGGGACGTTCGTCGACGCCACCGCCGCGACCGGCTCGACCTACCGCTACCTGGTGACCGCCCTGGACCGGCTGCACCACGAGAGCCCGGCCAGCAACGCGCGGGTGGTCACCGGCACCGGCGGCACGTTCAGCGTGATCGTGGACAACGCCACCGTCGGCGGCTTCACCGCCGCCGCCACCTGGGGCACGTCGTCGTACTCCTCCGCGCGGTACGGCGCCGACTACCGGTTCGTCACCCCGCAGGCGGTCAGCGACCCGGCCTGGTTCAGCGCGACGCTGCCCGCCGCCGGCTCGTACCGGGTCGAGGTCTGGTACCCGTCCGACCCCGGCTACAACAGCGCCGCGCCGTACCTGGTGGCGACGGCCAACGGGACCGTGACGACCAAGGTCGACCAGCGGACCGGCGGCGGGCAGTGGCGGGTGCTGGGCACCTACGACTTCGTCGCGGGTACGCGCCAGATCGTCGGGGTCAGCCGCTGGACCAGCACGTCGGGGTACGTCGTCGCCGACGCCGTACGGATCACCCGGCTCTGAGCCGACAGAGAAACTTCTCGTACGGTCAATTCCTTACCGGTCTGTTCGGCCGTAGGTGCCCTTCCGGGTGCCTACGGCCGAACGGCAGCAGCCGCGTAGGCGTCGACGAATTCGCGGGTGGTGGCCGTCGACCCTTGCGGCCGTCCCAGGTTCGACCGGAGCTGCGCGAGGTGACGGCTCACCCGCCCGGAGCTCACCTGGCCGATGGCGGGCAGCACGCTCATGCCGATGCGCGCTGCCTCGTTCACGTCGCCCTGTTTGTATGTCGCCTCCGCGAGCCGAGTCGTGTAGTAAAGCTGATTACGTCGGTGCGATGGGGAGAGATCCATCGTCATGGCGCGGAAGGACTGGGCGGCGCGTTCAGGGTTGCCCAGGACGAGGAAAGACGTGCCTTGGACGCCAGTCATCTCGTGGTCGGTCACGAAGCCAAGGAATGGCAGATCATCCTGATGAGTGCCGCGTTCGAACTCGCGGCGCGCCTTCGTCATCTCCCGGGTGAATCCGCTCGTATCGCCAAGGACCGAGTATGCGCGGGCCCTCCGCAGGTGCAGCAGCGTGGTCAGTCGGGGCGTGGCCAGCCGGAGGACACCCGGAGGGCGGCTTCGGCGCAGTGCAGCGACTCTCGCGGCCGGTCGTCCCGAAGCAGCCGGGCGAGACCGTCCAATGCGGTGACTTCGCTCTGCGGGTCGTCGGCGATTCGTGCTCGTGTGATCGCCTCGTTGAGGTACGGCCTCGACTCCGACTGTCGCTCGGCGTCGATCGTGAGCCAGGCGGCCTCGCAGGCGAGTCCGGCGAGTGCGGTGTGCAGGGCGTCGCCGACCTCTCGGCTGTAGGTGGCCTTCGTGGCCCAGGACGTCAGGTGGGCGTGGACTCGGATGGCGATGTCGCAGAGCTGGTCGGCTCTGACGGCTGCGTCGGCGCGACGGAAATCGTCGACCAGCGAGCTGGCGAAGCGTACTTGTTCCATGTCGATGTTCTTGGGTGTGTTGGTGGGTGTGGCGAGCAGGTCGAGGGAGCCGGTCGCGGCGATGCCCGCGAGGGCGGCGAGGGCGTGGAACTGTCGGCGGTCCGTGGTGCCACCTCCTTCATCCGATGCCGTGGTGACGGCATCTGCCGGGGCTGGTGGGGGTTGCCAGTCCGGCGGTGTCCCGGGGGCCGGTCGGTTGGTGGGCCGGCTGTTCTTCGTCTGCGTGCCCAGCCATCCCGCGACTGCGGTCTGCGGCAGCGGGTTACGCCCGTGGTAGGGGTGGCAGCGGAAGGCCCGGATCACCCGCCCGAGGTGCCGCGCGGCCAACGCTCGCCGTACTGGCTCGTGCTCCCAGAAGTTGGCCGGCACCACCGGCGGTTGACTCAGCCGGTTCCGCTCGGCGGCTTGGCAGGGGGCGCATCGTCCACTGTCGTTGTCGCGGGCCAGCCGGCCGCCGCAGCGGGGACAGGTTGCGTGTGTCACGGGAAACCTCGCCATCCGCGGGTGGCTCCGTCCGTAGCGCCTCGTCGAGCGTACCCATTCAAGTGCGCTGTGTGCAGGGCCGGTATACGTACCGCGCATACCGACGAGGCGTTTGCCGCGTTTGGTGACGGGATGGTCAGCCTGCGGGAACGGACATAGTCGCTCTGATCCTCACCCGCGTCGCGTCACGAGCCGTGCAGCCGCTTCACGTCGCAGGCCAGCACGAGCGGGCAGGCCGGAAGCGTCACGCTCCCCCGCACGTTGCACCGGGGGCAGCAGAGCAAAGGCGGCTTACAGGTGTCACCGGCGGATCGGCGACGACGCCGGCATCCGTGTCGGCACTCCCGCCCGGCGCCGCCCTCCCCTGTCAAGTTCGTGCGCACCCTACGGGTTCGTACGGCGCGAACCGCCGCTCGTCCAGGACGATTGCTGCGTCGCCCCGCCAGGGTCATTGCGTAGTCGGATTGCTCCTGGTCGCGGTGTCGATGAGGTCGTTGGGTCGTCGCACACCGCCACTGCAATGGGTAACCTGGGCGCGGGACCCGTCCGAAGGCGATCGGGTCGACCCCGTTAGGTTTCGCTGCCAGGTCCGGTCTGTCCTTCAGGGCCCGGCACCGGTCGGGCTCGACATCGACTGAGGAGACGGACATGGCGGTAGGAGTGTTTGCGGGCATCCCGGTGCGCGACTATGATAGCGCCCTGGAGTGGTACAAGCGGCTGCTCGGTGCTGAACCGGCCTTCTATCCGAATGAGATCGAGGCGGTCTGGCAGTTGGCCGAGGATCGGTACGTGTACATCATCCAGGATCCCGACCGGGCCGGCGGAGCTGTCAGCATGATTTGGGTCGACGACCCAGTCGCCGAGGTTGCGAGGATCTCCGGACGGGGCCTGGAGCCGGTCGACGTTGAGAAGCACGACTCGGTCTGGAAGTACGTCTTCCACGACAGCGACGGCAACGAGACCGGAATCGGCGGAGACGTCTCGACGACCGGATGATCACCGGCTCCGCGCTGCAGGCGTGGTGACCTCGGACCACTCTTTCCCCGCCGCCGTTGGTGCGGTGGTAGCCGATCGCGGTTGTTACGGAGTGTGGCGATGGCGGCGGGCCCGGTGCCGGTCCGGGCTTGGTGTAGATCTTCACGGAACTTCATTCCGACCGGATTCTCGTGCCGTCAATGATTTTCCATGCATAGACCTCTGGTGAAACTTCCCTCCAAGCGGGACAGTGAACGGCAACGATGCCTCACCCCTGTGGAGCTGCCATGGCCATGTCACCGCTGCGCGCCGTCGCCCTCGCGGGTGCCACCGCCCTCGTCCTTCTCGGCACCACCGCCCCCGCAGGGGCCACCAGGTCGGCCGCCGGAGCCAGCACGGTCACCCACGACGAGCAGATCACCTGGCAGGGCTGGTCCGGCACCACCCTGTCAGCCGGCGTCACCGCCGGCACTACCGTCACCGCCGCCGGGCTCACCCTCGGCACCCCGGTCGGCGCCACCGTCTACAAGGACCCGCACACCAGCATCAGGCGGACCTGGGCGTACGGCACCTGGACCTCGCCGCTGACCGAGGTCGGCTTCGGCGCCAGCGAGCTGGTCGCCTCCTGGAACGTCGACACCCCGGCCGGCACCTGGCTCCAGGTCGAACTCCAGGGCACCTACACCACCGGCACCCGCACCCCCTGGTACGTGCTGGGGCGCTGGGCCTCCAGCGACGCCGACGTCAAACGGACCAGCGTCGACAGGCAGAGCGACAGGACGTCCAGCATCTGGACCGACACCTTCGCCATCGACAACGCGAGTGCCGGGGTGCTGCTGCGGGCGTACCAGCTCCGGCTGACCCTCTACCGCGACCCGGCGCAGACCGCTTCCCCGCTGGTCCGCTCGGTCGGCGCGATGAGCTCGAACGTGCCGGACCGGTTCACCGTCACCCCCAGCGCCGGCCACATCGCCTGGGGCACCGAGCTGGCGGTCCCGCGCTACTCGCAGAACGTCCACGCCGGCCATTACACCCAGTACGGCGGCGGCGGTGAGGCCTGGTGCTCGCCGACCTCCGTCGAAATGGTGATCGAGTACTGGGGCCGGAAGCCCTCCGCCGCCGACACGTCCTGGGTGAACCCCAGCTATGCGGACCCGACGGTCGACCACGCCGCCCGGATGACCTACGACTACCAGTACAAGGGCACCGGCAACTGGCCGTTCAACACCGCGTACGCGGCCAGTTTTCCCGGGCTGGAGGCGAAGGTGACCCGGCTGCACTCACTCGACGAGATCGAGCACTTCATCGCCGCCGGCATCCCTGTGGTGACCAGTCAATCCTTCCTCGCCAGCGAGCTGACCGGGGCGGGCTACGGCACCGCCGGGCACCTGATGGTGGTAGTCGGCTTCACCGCCACCGGTGACGTGATCGCCAACGACCCGGCCTCACCCAGCAACGACGCGGTACGGCACATCTACTCCCGGGCGCAGTTCGAGCAGATCTGGCTGCGGACCAAGCGGACCACGGCCAGCGGCGGCACAAGCAGCAGCTCCGGCGGCATCGTCTACCTCGTCAAGCCGACCGGGGTGGCCTGGCCGCAGGTGACGGACTCCACCAACTGGTAACGACGGTCGGCACCACCAGACGTGCAAACCGCCACCCCAACGACCTCATCGACGCCGTGACCAGGAGCAATGCGACAACGCAATGACACTGGCCCCCCGGCACCATCGGGGTGGGACTTCACGGTCGACTGCCAATTGCGGGGAACCCGCCGGCGCGCAAAGCGCCGGCGGGTTCACGTACAGGCCGACCACGTCACGCAGCGTCGACTCGAAGCTCGGGTCTAAGGACGGCTGCGCCCCGCCCGGCTGCGCCCCTCTGCGGCGGTTCCCTCCGCGGCGAACCGGCTACGCCACCGACGGACAGACAGACCTCGGCGTTCGATACACCGTCCGCCGCCCACAACAACGCCTTGGCCTGGCACACCTACCTTAAGCGGCACCTGCCCGTGTGCCCCGTACACTTGCCAAGTGCGACCCCTTCGGTACTCCATCAACGTCACTTTGGACGGGTGCTGCGATCATCGGGCAATCCCCGCGGACGAAGAGTTGCATCGTCACCACGTCGGGAACCTCAACCAGGCCGATGCGCTTCTCTTTGGCCGGGTGACGTACGAAATGATGGAATCAGCGTGGCGGCCGCCGGCGCCGACGGGAGCGAGACCTGATTGGGTGGAACCCTTCGCTCAGACGATCAACGCGGCAAAGAAGTACGTCGTGTCGAGCACCCTGGAGCGGGTCGATTGGAACGCGGAACTCGTGCGCGGGGATCTGGGCAAGGCCGTTCAGCGGCTCAAGCGGGAGTCGGGCAAGGGACTGTTCGTGGGAGGTGTGAAGCTCCCGCTGGCGTTGGCAGAGCTGGGATTGATCGATGAGTACGAGTTCGTGGTGCAGCCCAGGCTCGCGGGCCACGGGCCGACGTTGTTCGCGGGGCTATCGAAGCATGTCGACTTGAAGCTCGTGAGCCGGCTGGAGTTCGGCTCGGGGGCGGTGGCGATGCGGTACGAGCCGAGAAGGTAGCCATCGGGCTGGCTAGGAACGCCCAGCACCATCCGGTACCAAGCCGAACAACGGCGGCGTCCCGAGGCAGGCCATCGGGTGCTCAGTCGCGGCGCAGCCAGAGGACGCCGAGCGGCGGCACCCGCAGCGCCACGGACGCCGGCAGGCCGTGCCACGGCACGTCCTGCGCGTGCACCTCGCCCAGGTTGCCCACCCCGGACCCGCCGTAGTGGTGGGCGTCGGTGTTGAGCACCTCCGTCCAGGTGCCGGCGGCGGGCAGCCCGATCCGGTAGTCCTCCAGCGGCACGGCGGAGAAGTTCGCCACGCAGACCAGCGTCGCGCCGTCCGGGGCGATCCGCACGAACGACACCGTGTTGTGGGTGACGTCGTCGCCGGCGATCCAGCGGAACCCGGCCGGCTCGGTGTCCTGCGCCCACAGCGCGGGGGTGTCCCGGTAGACGCGGTTCAGGTCGCCGACGAGGCGTTGCACGCCGGCCCGCGCCGGGTCGTGCAGCAGGTACCAGTCGAGGCCGCGCTCCTCGCTCCACTCCCGGTCGTCGGCCAGCTCGCAGCCCATGAACAGGAGCTGCTTGCCCGGGTGCGCCCACATGTACGCCAGCAGCGCCCGTACGTTGGCCAGCCGCTGCCAGGTGTCGCCGGGCATCTTGGCCGCGAGGGAGCCCTTGCCGTGCACCACCTCGTCGTGGCTGATCGGCAGCACGTAGTTCTCGCTCCACGCGTACGCCAGGGAGAAGGTGAGCTGGTGGTGGTGGTGTTGCCGGTAGATCGGGTCCTTCGAGGTGTAGAGCAGGGTGTCGTGCATCCAGCCCATGTTCCACTTGAAGCCGAAGCCCAGCCCGCCGCCGGCCGTGGACCGGGTGACGCCCGGCCAGGCCGTCGACTCCTCGGCGACCAGTACCACCCCGGCGTGCCGCTTGTAGACGGTGGCGTTGACCTCCTGCATGAAGGCGATCGCCTCCAGGTTCTCCCGGCCGCCGTGCTGGTTGGGGACCCACTGGCCCTCGGGGCGGGAGTAGTCCAGGTAGAGCATCGAGGCGACGGCGTCGACCCGCAGCCCGTCGACGTGGAACTGGTCGCACCAGTACAGCGCGTTGGCGACCAGGAAGTTGCGCACCTCGCGGCGGCCGAAGTCGAACACGTACGTGCCCCAGTCGGGGTGCTCGCCCCGGCGCGGGTCGGGGTGCTCGTACAGCGGGGTGCCGTCGAACCGGGCCAACGCCCACTCGTCCTTGGGGAAGTGCGCCGGCACCCAGTCCAGGATCACCCCGATCCCGGCGGCGTGCAGGGTGTCGACCAGGTGCCGGAAGTCGTCCGGGTTGCCGAACCGGGAGGTCGGCGCGTAGTAGCCGGTCACCTGGTAGCCCCAGGAGCCGCCGAACGGGTGCTCCATCACCGGCATGAACTCCACATGGGTGAAGCCCAGCTCGGTGACGTACGCGGTGAGCTGCTCGGCCAGCTCCCGGTAGCCGAGGCCGGGCCGCCACGAGCCGAGGTGCACCTCGTACACGCTCATCGGCTCCTGGTGCGGCTGCCGCCGCGCGCGTCGCGCCAGCCAGTCGGCGTCGTTCCACTCGTACGTCGAGCGGTGCACCACCGACGCGGTGGCCGGCGGCACCTCCGCGTACGCGGCCAGCGGGTCGGCCTTGTCCCGCCAGTGCCCGTCGGCGCCCAGCACCCGGTACTTGTACCTCGCCCCGACCGGCGCGTCGGGGACGAAGATCTCCCACACCCCGCTGGAGCCCAGCGAGCGCATCGGCCAGCCGTCGTCCGGGCCCCAGCCGGTGAAGTCGCCGACCACCCGCACGCCGCGCGCGTTGGGCGCCCACACCGCGAACGCCACACCCCCGTCGCGGACCCGGGCGCCGAGCGCCTCCCACAGCCGCTCGTGCCGGCCCTCGCCGATCAGGTGCAGGTCCAGCTCGCCGAGGGTGGGCGGGTGGCGGTACGGGTCGTCGTGCACCGCGCCGTCGACCTCGACCCGGTAGTCGAGCACCTCACCGGGCAGGACGGCCTCGAAGACGCCGACGTCGTGCACCCGGGTCGTCTGGTGTCGCTCGTCGCCGACGAGCACGCTCACCGCCCGAGCGCCCCGGCGCATGGTGCGGATGGTGGTGCGCCCGTCGGCGGGGTGCGCGCCGAGCACGGCGTGCGGGTCGTGTGCCGCACCGGCGATCAGCTCGTCCATCGTGCGTCGTCCTTGTCAGCCGCAGCGGCGGGGGCGGTGCCCCCGGAGAGGTCGGCGGGCACGTCCCGCACGGTCAGGTCGGGCGCGGCCGGCCGCACCGGCGGCGGGGGGACCGGCCGGCGCACCGTGAACACGTGCGCGGGTTGCAGGTACGGGTCGAGCCGGACCGCGTTGTGCTGCCCCCAGTCGTAGCTGGCACCGGTCAGCTCGTCGTACACGGTGAACCGTTCGTGCCAGTCGAGGCCCAGCGCCGGCATGTCCAGGGTGGTGTTGCCCCACTGCACGGCCTGCGAGTCGAACGAGCAGACCACGACCACCGTGTTGCCGGTCTCCGGGTCGCGCTTGGACCAGCACAGCAGCGCCGGGTTGTCGATGTCGTGGAAGACCAGGTTGCGCAGCCGGTGCAGGGCCGGATTGTCGCGCCGGACCCGGTTGAGGGTGGCGACGAACGGGGCCAGGGAGCGCCCCTGCTCCTGCGCGCCCGCCCAGTCCCGGGGGCGCAGCTCGAACTTCTCGTTGTCCAGGTACTCCTCCGCGCCGGGGCGGGCGGTGTGCTCGAACAGCTCGTAGCCGGCGTACATGCCCCAGGAGGGGGAGAGCAGCGCGGCCAGCACCGCCCGGATCTTGAACATCGGCGGGCCGCCGTGCTGCAACGTCTCGTGCAGGATGTCCGGCGTGTTCGGCCAGAAGTTCGGCCGCATGTGGTCGACCGAGGCGACCAACTCCGCGCAGTACTCCCGCATCTGCGCCGGCGAGGTGCGCCAGGTGAAATAGGTGTACGACTGGGTGAAGCCGATCTTGCCGAGCCCGTGCATGATCGCCGGCCGGGTGAACGCCTCGGCCAGGAACAGCACGTCCGGGTCGACCCGCTTGACCTCCCAGATCAGCCAGTGCCAGAAGTCGAACGGCTTGGTGTGCGGGTTGTCCACCCGGAAGATCCGGATGCCCTCGCCGACCCAGTGCAGCACCACCCGCAGGATCTCCGCCCGGATGCCCTCGGGGTCGTTGTCGAAGTTCAGCGGGTAGATGTCCTGGTACTGCTTCGGCGGGTTCTCCGCGTACGCGATGCTGCCGTCGGCCCGGGTGGTGAACCACTCCGGGTGCTCGGTCACCCACGGGTGGTCCGGCGCGCACTGCAACGCCAGGTCCATCGCCACCTCCAGGCCCTGCTCGGCGGCGGCGGCGACGAAGTCGCGGAAGTCCGCCGGCGTACCCAGGTCGGGGTGGAGGGCGTCGTGGCCGCCCTCGGCCGCGCCGATCGCCCACGGCGAGCCGACGTCGTCCGGGCCGGCGGTGAGCGTGTTGTTGCGGCCCTTGCGGTTGACCCGGCCGATCGGGTGGATCGGCGGCAGGTAGAGCACGTCGAAGCCCATCGCCGCGACCCCGGGCAGCCGGTCCATGGCGGTGACGAAGGTGCCGGAGCGGGCCGGGGCATCGGCGGTCGCCGGGACCGCCCCCTCCGAGCGGGGGAAGAACTCGTACCAGGCGGAGAAGAGCGCCCGGGGGCGGTCCACCCAGAGCCGGTGCTCCTCGCCGGTGGTGACCAGCTCGCGCACCGGGTGCGCCCAGAGCAGGTCGGCCAGCTCCAGGGCCGGGGCGACCCGCCGGGGCAGCTCCAGCCGCTCGTCGCGCAGCGCCGCCACCGCCGCCGTCACCCGGTCGGCGTCACCGGCCGGGACGAGGCCCACGGCCGCCGTCAGCACCCGCGCGCCCTCGGCCAGGTCGTTGGCCAGCTCCGCCGCGCCCTGGCCGGCGGCGACCTTCTTGGTCACGGCGTTCTGCCAGGTCAGGTACGGATCCTGGAACGCCTCGACGGCGAAGGTCCACGCGCCGACGGCGTCCGGGCGGATGGTGGCGTGCCAGCGGTCCTGCCCGGGCTCGCCGGGGCGCATCCGGGTGAACGGCCGGGCCCGGCCGTCGGGGCCGAGCCAGACCACGTTGCAGCCCAGCGCGTCGTGCCCCTCCCGGTAGGCGCGGGCCGACACGGGCACCGCCTCGCCGACCACCGCCTTGGCCGGGTAGCGACCGCAGGAGACGACGGGGGAGACGTCTTCGATCGGAAACCGTCCAGTCACCCCGCCAACCTACTGTGCGAGATCGCCTCGCGCGCGGCCAAGCGTAGGCGAGGCCGGCGCGGCGGGTCTCATGATCGTCTGCTGATGAGGGAGAAACGGGTCGGCGTGTCGTCTCCATTTTCAGCAGACGATCATGGTGGACGGGTTGGATCTAGGCGGGCGGTTCCGGTGCCACGTAGGAGCCCTTGCCCTGGTGCACCTCGATCCAGCCCCGCTCATCGAGGATCCAGAGGGCTCGTTTGATCGGGTTGTCGGACGAGCTGTACTGCCGGGCGAGTTCGGCGATCGTTGGCAGCTTGTCGCCGGGCTTGAGTGTGCCGCTTCGGATCGACGCGGTGACATCATCGACGACCTGCTCATACACAGGCTTGCGGGGCATGGGGGGACCACCTCTCGTCAGCCTGTCCAGAATCTCACCAAGCGCGACACGGTGTGGACCCTGTGTTGACTCTTGCTACTAAGGGTCCTAAGTTGCTTCGTAGCAGGGGTCCTCTCGTCAGCAGCGGAGCACCTCTACCCGGGGCGGGGTGGTTCCCCGTGCCACCTCGCCCCCTGACAAGCCCTGAGGAGGCACCGATGCCCGAGCGCCCGCATGACGGGCCGTTGCCGGCGGCGTACCCGGTTCCGGGTGGCCGGCCTCCGCACCCCGACGGAGACCGGGTGCCATGTCCGGCCCGCCCGGCCCGCAGGCCGCTCGCCCGGCGGCAGTACGCCTACGGCCTCACGGTCGCGCTGCTCGTACTCGTCCTGCTTCTGGTCGGGATCTTCGGGTGAGCGGGACGGGCCGGCGGTGAACGAGCTGCCGGTGGGCCGCCGGGTCGCCCAGTGGCGAGTGCGGCGGAACATGACGCAGCAGCAGTTCGCCGACCGTCTCGGCAAGTCCAAGAGCTGGGTGGACAAGGTCGAACGTGGGGTGCGCCGGCTGGAACGGGTGTCCAACCTGCGGGAGATCGCCGAAGCGCTCCGGATCGATCTGGAGGTCCTGCTCTCGGAGCGGCCGGGGACGCCGAACCCCACCGCCGCAGGGGTGGAACAGGTCCGGGCCGCCCTGGCCCGGTACCACATCGAGGCCCCGACCCGGCCGCCCGACGTCGCGGAGCTGCGGGCCCGTCTGGGCCACGCGGGCCAGAGCTACCGGCACGCCCGGTACCCGGAGTTGCTGGCCCTGCTGCCCGGCCTGCTCGACGCCGCCCGCGCGGCGCGGGCCACCCGCCCCGGTCGGGCGACCGACGGCCTGCTGGTACCCGTGTACGGGCTCATCGCCCTAGTGCTGGTCAAGGTCGACCAGGGGGAGCCGGCCTGGCTGGCCGCCGACCGGGGGATGGCCGTCGCCCTGGCCACGAACGACCCGTGGGTGGCCGCCGTCGCCACCGTGCCGCTGAGTCAGGCCCTGAGGTCTGTCGGCCGCCGACGGTCCGCGATGGAGACTGCCGTCGTCGCCGCCCACCGCATCATGCGGTCCCGGTCCGGGGTCGATCTGCCGGCCGACCCGTCCCTGCTCGGCACGCTGCTGCTCCAGGCAGCCCTCGCCGCCGCAGGCCAGGGGGACGAACGCGGCGTCCAGGAGTTGCTCGACCAGGCCGCGCAGGCCGCCCAGGAGATTGGCGACGGAGGCTTCGGCCTTGCGGCGGTCGAGGCCGCCCGGGTGGTGGCCGAGGCGGCCCTCGGGGACGGCACGGCGGCGACGGCACGGCACGAGCGGCTGACGGCCGGCGGCGAGTGGCGGTGGCTGCCGCCCGAGCACCGGGCCGCGTACCTGCTCGACGCCGCCCGCGCGTACGCGCAGACGGGCGACATGTTCCGGGCGGGCCGGGCGCTGCTGGACGCGGAACGCACCGCGCGCGGCGAGGTGCACGACCGGCCGGCGGTACGGGACCTGGTCGCCGTCGTGGCGCGGTCCGCCGCCGCCCCGGCGGGCCTGGCCCGGCTCGCCGCCGCCCTCCACGTCACCTGACTTCAGGGTTGCCGTCAGGCGAAGTGGTGCCCGGACCGCCGAGAGGTAGCCGTCGCCGATGCGTGCGGTGTGCCGAGTCGATTCCGAGCCACAGGAACGTCACGGTTCCGAGCAGCAGGACCACGAGGCCGAACAGGGGGTGGCGCAGCCAGTAGCCGGGCAGCCAACGGCTGCGCAGCCGGACTCGCGCACGTCTTCTCCGCCAACCCATGCCGACCTCGACGAGAACGGCGCCACGATCGCCGCCCCCACAGCCTCATGCGTGGGGAGGCGGCCTGCCCGACACGTCCTCGGCACCCACGGCGGTGGCGAGATGCGGGCGGGAGCGCTTCGGTCAGGGAGTCCGGGGGGGTCCCAGGTGTGCCTTCCGGTGCCTGTGGAGCTGAGTCGAATACGACATCAGCCACGCCCGCCGCCATCGGCGACCGCACGCGACGACCGCCACGACCGCCAGCCACGACCCAACGGGGCGGTGGGTAACCGCGACCGGTGGTGGCCCGACCGACGGTGATGACGTAAACGACTCAGCTCCATAGGCGCCGTCGCCCACGTCATCGGCCGCCGCCCACAGTTCCGCCCGGACCACCGTCCCCCCGCCGGCCGGGGACCGCACCCACGACCAGGCGATGGCCCTGCCCCGCGTCACCCTCCAACCAGGCCACGGCACCGCGTACGCCCAGGTCAGACACACCTCAATCGACTACGCACAAGACCCTGCCGCAGAACCGACGGACTACCCGATCAACGTTCAAAGACGCGGCCCTAGCGCGGCAGCGAGCGGTAGAGGTCGAGGGTGCGGGCGGCGATGGCGTCCCAGGAGAAGTGCTCGACGGCGCGACGCCGCCCGGCCCTGCCCAGCTCGGCGGTCTTCGTCGGGTCGGCGAGCAGGGTGTTGATCGCCGCCGCCAGCTCGGCCACGAACCGCTGCGGGTCCAGCGGCCGGCCCGACCCGTCGGTGGCCTGGTCGATGGGCACGAGTAGCCCGGTCTCGCCGTCGGCGACCACCTCGGGGATGCCGCCGGTGGCGGTGGCCACCACGGCGGTCTCGCAGGCCATCGCCTCCAGGTTGACGATGCCCATCGGCTCGTAGACCGAGGGGCAGGCGAAGACCGTGGCGTGGGTGAGCACCTGGATCACCTCGTGCTTGGGCAGCATCTCGGCCACCCAGACCACCCCGGACCGGTTGGCCCGCAGCTCGGCCACCAGGCCCTCCACCTCGGCGGCGACGTCGGGGGTGTCGGGGGCCCCGGCGAGCAGCACGAGCTGGGTGTCGGCCGGCAGCTCGCGGGCCGCCCGTAGCAGGTAGGGCAGGCCCTTCTGCCGGGTGATCCGCCCCACGTACACGACGCTCGGGCGGGCCGGGTCGATGCCGAGCCGGTCCACCACGTCGGTGCCGGGGTCCGGGGCGTACTGGGCGGTGTCGATGCCGTTGTGGACCACCCGCACCCGGTCCGGGTCCACCGCCGGGTACGCCGCCAGCACGTCCGCGCGCATCCCCGCGCTCACCGCGACGATGGCGTCGGCCGCCTCGTACGCCGTGCGCTCGCACCAGGAGGACAGGGCGTAGCCGCCGCCGAGCTGCTCGGCCTTCCACGGCCGCAGCGGCTCCAGGCTGTGCGCGGTGACCACGTGCGGGACGCCGTGCAGCAGCTTCGCGGTGTGCCCGGCGAGGTTGGCGTACCAGGTGTGGCTGTGCACCACGTCGGCCCCGGCGCAGCCGGCGGCCATCTCCAGGTCGACGCCCATGGTGCGCAGCGCGGCGTTCGCGCCGGCCAGGCCGGCCGGTTCGGCGTACGCGGTGACGCCCGGCTCGGTGCGCGGCGCGCCGAAGCAGTGCACCCGCACGTCGGCGAGCCGGCGCAGTTCCCGGGCCAGGTACTCGACGTGCACCCCGGCGCCGCCGTACACCTCCGGCGGGTACTCGCGGGTGAGCAGATCGACGCGGAGCTGTGCCGTGGCCGGGGCGGAGTCGGTCATGCCCGCACCCTAGTGCAGAAGTCGGCCCGTACGAGTGGTGAAGTGGCACGCGGATCGCTAGCGTCTGTTCATGGCTGACAAGGTGCTCGCGATCGTCCTGGCCGGTGGGGAAGGCAAGCGCCTGATGCCACTCACCACGGACCGGGCGAAGCCGGCCGTCCCGTTCGGCGGGATGTACCGCATGGTCGACTTCGTCCTGTCCAACCTCGCCAACGCCGGCTTCATCAAAATCGTCGTGCTGACCCAGTACAAGTCCCACTCACTGGACCGGCACATCACCAAGACGTGGCGGATGTCGACCCTGCTCGGCAACTACGTCACGCCGGTGCCGGCGCAGCAGCGGCGCGGGCCGTGGTGGTTCGCCGGGTCGGCCGACGCGATCTACCAGAGCTTCAACCTGGTCCACGACGAGCAGCCGGACTACGTGATCGTCTTCGGCGCCGACCACATCTACCGGATGGACCCCCGGCAGATGGTGGACGACCACATCGCCTCGGGCGCCGGGGTGACCGTCGCGGGTATCCGCCAGCCGCTGTCGACGGCCGACCAGTTCGGGGTGATCGAGGTCGGCGAGGACGGCCGGCGCATCCGGGCGTTCCGCGAGAAGCCCACCGATGCGGCCGGGCTGCCCGACGCGCCGGACCAGATCTACGCCTCGATGGGCAACTACGTGTTCACCACGAAGGTCCTCCTGGAGGCCGTCGAGCGGGACGCGGAGGACAAGACCAGCAAGCACGACATGGGCGGCAGCATCATCCCGATGCTGGTCGAACGGGGCGAGGCGAACGTCTACGACTTCCGCGACAACGAGGTGCCCGGCAGCACCGACCGCGACCGAGGCTACTGGCGGGACGTGGGGACGCTCGACTCGTTCTACGACGCGCACATGGACCTGATCAACGTGCACCCGGTGTTCAACCTCTACAACTTCGACTGGCCCATCTACACCGAGCAGCCGCCGTACCCGCCGGCGAAGTTCGTCCACCAGTGGGGCGAGCGGGTCGGCCGGGCCGTGGCGTCGATGGTCTCGCCCGGCGCGGTGATCTCCGGCGGCCTGGTGGAGAACTCGATCGTCTCGCCGAAGGTGAAGGTGCACTCCTGGGCGCACGTCGACGGCGCGGTGCTGATGGAGGGGGTCGAGATCGGCCGGCACGCCGTGGTCCGCCGCGCCATCCTGGACAAGAACGTCGTCGTCCCCGAGGGGGCCGAGATCGGTGTCGACCTGGAGCGGGACCGGCAGCGCTACACGGTCTCCGACAACGGCATCGTGGTGATCGGCAAGGGCCAACGGGTCGAGCCCTGAGCCACGTGTGACCCCGGCGCTCGCCGGGAAAGAGTCAACGTCCGTCCCGTCCCTGGAGGTTGCGCAGTGGCCCACCCCCGTGCCGGTCAGCCCGCCGAGCCCGCCGACCTGGTCGACGTGCCCCGGCTGGTCACCGCCTACTACGCCGAGCACCCCGATCCGGACGATCCGGCGCAGCAGGTGTCCTTCGGCACCTCCGGGCACCGGGGGTCGAGCCTGCGCAACGCGTTCAACTCCGACCACATCCTCGCCGTCACCCAGGCGCTCTGCGACCACCGCCGGGAGCAGGGCCTCGACGGCCCGCTCTTCCTCGGCCGGGACACCCACGCGCTGTCCGCCCCGGCGGCCGTCGACGCGCTGGAGGTGCTCGCCGCCAACGGGGTCACCGTGCTGGTGGACAGCCGCGACGGCTACACCCCCACCCCGGCGGTGTCGCACGCCATCCTCGCCCACAACCGGGGCCGCACCTCCGGCCTGGCCGACGGCATCGTGATCACCCCGTCGCACAACCCGCCCGACGACGGCGGGTTCAAGTACAACCCGACCCACGGCGGGCCGGCCGACTCCGACGTCACGAAGTGGATCCAGGACCGGGCGAACGCGATCCTCGCCGCCGGGCTCAAGGAGGTGAGGCGGATCCCGTACGCGCGGGCCCGCGCCGCCGACACCACCGGTGAGTACGACTTCCTCGCCCGCTACGTCGACGACCTGCCCGCCGCGGTGGACCTCGACGCCGTCCGGGACGCCGGGGTGCGCGTCGGCGCCGACCCGCTCGGCGGGGCCAGCGTCGCCTACTGGGGGGAGATCGCGCAGCGGCACCGCCTCGACCTCACGGTGATCAACCCGACGGTCGACCCGACCTGGCGGTTCATGACGCTCGACGGCGACGGCAAGATCCGGATGGACTGCTCGTCGCCGAACGCGATGGCGTCGCTGATCGCCGCCCGCGCCGACTACCAGGTCTCCACCGGCAACGACGCCGACGCCGACCGGCACGGCATCGTCACCCCCGACGGCGGCCTGATGAACCCCAACCACTTCCTGGCGGTGGCGATCGGGCACCTGTTCCGCACCCGGTCGCAGTGGGGCCCGGCCGCCGCGGTCGGCAAGACCCTGGTCTCCTCCTCGATGATCGACCGGGTCGCCGGCGACCTGGGCCGGCCGTTGCTGGAGGTGCCGGTGGGGTTCAAGTGGTTCGTGCCGGGCCTGCTCGACGGGTCGGTCGGCTTCGGCGGCGAGGAGAGCGCCGGGGCGTCGTTCCTGCGCCGCGACGGGAGCACCTGGACCACCGACAAGGACGGCATCCTGCTCTGCCTGCTCGCCTCGGAGATCATCGCGACCACCGGCAAGACGCCCAGCCAGCACTGGACCGAGCTGGCCGAACGGTTCGGCGCCCCCGCGTACGCCCGGATCGACGCCCCGGCCAGCCGGCAGGAGAAGGCGGTGCTGGCCAAGCTCTCCCCGGACGAGGTGACGGCGACCGAGCTGGCCGGCGAGCCGATCACCGCGACGCTGACCACCGCCCCGGGCAACGGCGCGGCGATCGGCGGGCTCAAGGTGACCACCGCCTCCGGCTGGTTCGCCGCCCGCCCCTCCGGCACCGAGGACGTCTACAAGATCTACGCCGAGTCCTTCCAGGGCCCCGACCACCTGGCCCGGATCCAGCAGGAGGCGCGGGAGCTGGTCTCGGCGGTGCTCAGCCGGGCGTGACGGGCCGCAGCATCCTGGTGAACCGGGCGAAGCCGCCGGGGTCCAGCCCGTCCCGGACGGCCCAGGCCCGGGTGGCGCCGAGCGGCCCGGCGAGCGCCGTGGCGAGCCCGCCGGCCTCCGGGCCGGCGGGCACCCGCAGCGTCGGGCCGACCGCCCGGACGGTCACCGGGCCGGCGGCGGTGAACACCCGCAGGTCGCCGAAGCCGTAGGCGGCGCGGTGGGCGGCGAAGGCCGGCCAGTCGGCGAAGCGGAGTCCGGGGCCGGCTCCCGCGGCGAGCGGCACCTCGGCCCAGGAGCTGTGCGACCGGCCGGCGAAGCCGAAGCGCCGGTACAGCCGGCGGGCGCCGACGTTGTCGCGCGACACGTCCAGGGCCAGCGCGGCGCACCGCAGCCGGCGGGCCAGCCGCAGGCCGTCGGCCAGCAGCGCGCCACCCAGGCCCGAGCCCCGCACCCCCTGGGCCACCGCGACCCCGTTGAGCAGCAACTGCCGACCGAGCCACCGCCAGTCCGCCACGGCCAGCACGTCGGCCCCGTCGCGCACGCAGCGCAGCAGGACGGTGCGGGCGCCGGCCGGCGGGGCCAGCGCGGCGGCCAGGAACGCGGCGTACCCGGGCGCGTGGTACGGCACCAGGCCCGCGCAGTCGGCCGGGATCGCCTCGGCCAGCAGCCGGGTGACCGAACCCAGTGCGGGGTCGGTGGGCCTGTCGAGGGCGGTGACCCCGACGGTGACCCCGGCGGCGGTCAGGAGGGCAGGCACGTGAGCTGCCGCTCCTGGTCGAGGTCCAGCATGTGCGCGGACGGGTCGAGGACGACGCCGGTGCCCCGCAGCACCTTGCCGACTGTGCGGACCAGGATCCACAGGTCCAGCCGCAGCGACCACTCGTCGACGTAGCGGGTGTCCAGGGCGAGCCGGTCGTCCCAGCGGAGGGTGTTGCGTCCGCTGATCTGTTGCAGGCCGGTCAGCCCGGGCGGCATGAGGAAGCGGCGCCGTTCCTGGTCGGTGTACCAGGGGTCGTAGCGGGGCAGCAGTGGTCGCGGGCCGACCAGGCTGAGGTCCCCGCGCAGGACGTTCCAGAGCTGGGGCAGCTCGTCGATGCTGAGCCGACGCAGGACGGGACCGACCCCCCGGCAGCGGACCCCGTCGGGCAGCAGGGCGCCGTCCGCGCCGCGCTCGTCGGACATCGTCCGCAGCTTGTAGATCCGGAACGGTCGCCCGTGCCGGCCGGTCCGAACCTGGCTGAAGAACACGGGCGAACCGAACTGGGCCAGCACGAGCAGCGCGGCGACCGCCACGACCGGCGTGGTGAGCACCAGCGCGGCCAGCACCAGCAGCACGTCGACGGCGCGCTTGACGCGCAGCCGGGCGGGCGAGGGCCGCCCGCTCACCGGACGGTGCCCGATCCCCGTGGTGTCGCCAGCTCCCGGTGAACGTTCACGTTCCGACCTCCCAGGACTCGGGGGTGAACAGACCGAATCGTGTTTCTATCAGCCTTGGGAGGCTTTCATGTGATGTTTCCGATTTTTGCTCTCATGCCGGGTGCCGGTCCGGTATGCGCGGCGGGTTGTCGATCCCGGTGCGCCGGGCGGACGCGCGGGCGGCCGGGTCGTTGCGGGCCGCCGGGGCCAACCAGCGCCAGCACGCCGACCAGTGCCAACACGCCGGCGATCGCCAGCCGTGGACCGCAGGCCGACCGGCCCGCGACGGTCACCTGGGGCGGGGAACGTCGTTGCAAGGTCGACGGGTCGGACGACGGCCGGCGTCGAGCGGACTCCGACGTCGGGAGGGGATGGTGGTGGGAATGCTCCGTGCGTTGTGGGCGTCGGTGCGGGACCGTCGGGCGGCGGCCCGCGACCCGGAGGGGTTCGCTAGGGCCATCGGCGTGGACCTGCGGGGCCGGGTCCGGTTCTACGGGATCAACCGGGCGATGTTCGGGTCCGAGCCGTGGCTGGTGTCCCTCGGCGACAACGTCTACATCACCGCCGGGGTGCAGTTCGTCACCCATGACGGCGGTACGCTCATCCTGCGCCGGGAGCATCCGGACCTGGAGTGGACGGCGCCGATCAGGGTGGGCGACGACGTGTACCTCGGGGTGCGCACGCTTGTCCTGCCCGGGGTGACGATCGGTGACCGGTGCGTGATCGGGGCCGGCTCGGTCGTCACCCGGGACATCCCCGCCAACAGCGTCGCCGTCGGCGCCCCCGCCCGGGTGGTGCGCACCGTCGACGAGTACCTGGACCGGATGCGGGCCAAGTCGCTGGGCTGCGGCCACCTGCCCGCCCAGGAGAAGGCGGCGGCGATCCGGGAGATCTACGGTGTGCCGGCGCGCTGACCGGGCCGCCGCCGGGCGGGGGCGGGCCTGATGCGGCTGTCGGCCAGCCGTCCCGGCCCGGTCCTCGGCGGGCTGGCCCGTGCCCTCGACCGGCTCTGGACCCTCGGTTCCCGGGCCCGCCGGGCGGTGCGCGGCCTGGCGGTGGCCGGCCGGTTCGCCGCCCGGGGCGACGGCTTCGTCTTCGACCCGGACGGCGTCTACACGTACGAGACGATCGAGGTGGGCCGCAACGTCGACCTGGGACACCGGCCGGTCCTCATCGCCGCCCGGTCCCGGATCCGGATCGGGGACAACGTCATGTTCGGCCCGCAGGTCACGATCCGGGGCGGCAACCACCGGGTGGACCGGGTCGGCGTGCCGATGACCGCCGTGGGCAAGCAGCCCGGCGACGAGGCCCTGGACCGGGGCGTGACGATCGGCGACGACGTCTGGGTCGGCACCCGGGCCGTCATCCTGCACGGCGTGACGGTGGGCCGGGGCGCGGTGGTCGGGGCCGGTGCGGTGGTGACCCGTCCGGTGCCGCCGTACGCGATCGTCGCCGGCAATCCGGCGCGGGTGCTCCGGTTGCGCTGGCCGGTGGCGACGATCGCGGCGCACGAGCGCGCGCTCTACCCGCCCGGTCACCGGCTGACGCCGGACGAACTTGCCGCGCTGGCGGAGCTCGCCGGTGCTCCGTCGGCGGCGGACCCCGGGCCGGCGACGAACGCGCTGACGACCGGGGCCCACAACCGGTAGTCGAAGGACCCGGCCCGTTCCCGGGCGGCCCGGCTCATCGCCCACCAGGCGGCGTCGTCGAGGGCCAGGGCGCGGACCAGCCCGTCCCGGACGTCGTCGGCCGTGGGCCCGGCGAGCACCAGCCCCTCCCGGCCGTCCACGACGTACCGTCCCAGGTCGCTGGTGGAGTTCAGCAGCACCGGGCACCCGGCGGCGAGGCTCTCCGGCACCTTGGAGGGGAAGCCCGCCTGCGCGTACCCGGCCAGGGGCCGGACCAGCACGGAGAAGTGCGACCGGCGCAGCTCCTCAAGCACCCGGTCGCGGGGCACCCGGCCGAGGAAGGTGACCCGGTCGGCCAGCTCCGTCAGCAGGCCCTCGTCGAGGTCCGACAGGCTCGCGGCCCGGTCCCGGTCGAAGCCGGCGATCACCAGGCGGACCCGGTCCCGCTCGGCCCGGGGCAACCCCCGCATGCCCGCCAGCACCACCGACAGCAGGTCCTTCGGCCCGGCCGAGCCGGCGTAGAGCAGCCGGACCCCCTCGGCGATCGGGGGCGGCGCCGGCGCGGGGTGCTCGGCGAGGTCGACCTGCGGCGGCACGACCAGGGTCGGCCGGCCGCGCCGGACGAAGTGCCCGGCGATCGTCTCGGACACGGCGATCACCCGGTCGGCGAGCCGGCCGGCCAGGAACAGGCCCCACCGGTGCCGCAGGAAGTAGGGGGCGAGCCGGCCCCGGGGGAACTGCTCCGGGTCGTGGCGTTCCAGCACGTCCACCGTCACCCGGCAGCGTGTCGCGGATCGCAGCACCGCCCAGGTGGTGAGGTTCCACAGGCTCAGCGGCAGGTAGACGCCGGTCAGGTCGCGGGGCCGCACGCCGGCGCGCCGCAGCGCGGCCAGCATCCGCAGGGGCCGGGCGCGCCGGCGCAGCCAGCGCGTCAGCGGCCCGTGGGCGCCCCCGCCGATGGAGATCAGCCGTACGCCCGGCGGCAGGGGCGGGTCGGCGGGCGGCCGGGTCCCGTCGGCCGGCCAGTCGTTGACCACGAGGGTGGGCGTGCCGGGCGGGGTGGCGGCCCGGGCGAGCTGGAGCAGCCGGTTGGACATCGCGTCGCCGTGCGGGAACCGGAAGGCGGCCAGCGCGAGCAGCCGTGGCGGCGCGGCACCGGGCGGCGGAGCGACGTCCTCTTCAGATGATGTCGGCATATTCCTGTCTTCGCGTGTCTGTAACTTGTGTCCCATAGGTCGGTTTAGTGTAGGCACTCCGGCGGCGCAGGGCCCGCCTCTTGCCTGGCGCGTCGATAGGAGCGGAAGTGGATCTGAGCACTGACCTCGCCGGTGCCGAGCGCGCGGGCCCCGGGACCCGTACCCGGCCCGTCGTCGTGCAGCACTCGGCCGGGACGCCGGGCGCCAACGGGCCGCTCACCGCCGTCGAACGGGTGCTCGGCTCCCGGCTGGCCGACCGGTACGACTTCGTCCGGATGCACCAGAGCAGCGGCAACGGCGCGCTCAACGTCGGCCTGCTGCGGGACTGGGTCGCCCTGCTGCGCCGGGTCCGCCCCGACCTGGTGCACGTACGCGGCCTGCAGAACGAGGGGTTCCACGGCGTCCTCGCCGCCCGGCTGGCCGGCTGCCGGCGGGTCCTGGTCACCGTGCACGGGACCGTGCGGGACCTGCGGCGGGTCGACCGCCCGGTGCGCCGCGCGCTGCTGGTGCGCGGCGCCGAGCCGCTGACCCTGCGGGCGGCCAGCCACGTCGCGACCGTCTGCGAGTACGCCGCCGGCCGGGACTTCCTGCGCGGCTGCGCGGACCGGTTCCTCGGCGTCATCCCGAACGGTGTGCCGGTGCCGGCCCGGCCCGAGGCGGCCCGGGACCGGGTCCGCGCCGACCTCGGGCTGTGCCCCGACGACCTGGCGATGATCGTGGTGGCCCGGCTGACCTGGGAGAAGGGCTTCGGTGTGCTGGCCGAGGCGCTGCGTCGGCTGCCGCCGGACCCGGTCCGCCCGGTGCTGCTGGTGGCCGGCGACGGCCCGGCCCGCGGCGACGTCGAGGCGGCCCTGCGGGCGGCCGGCACGGCGCGGGTACGGCTGCTCGGCAACCGCGCAGACGTGCCGGACCTGCTCTGCGCCGCCGACCTGTTCGTCTTCCCCACGCTGCACGAGAACCTGTCCAACGCCCTGCTGGAGGCGATGGCCCACGGGCTGCCGGTGGTGGCCTCGGCGGTGGGCGGCAACGTGGAGGTGCTGCGCGACGGCGGCGGGCGGTTGGTGCCGGCCGGCGACCCGACGGCGTTGGCCGACGCGCTCGCCGCGCTGCTGGGCGACGCCGGGACCCGGGCGCGGCTCGGCGCGCGGGCCCGGCGCACGGTCGTCGACCGGTACAGCCTGGACGCGATGCTCGGGGCGCTGGACTCGGCGTACCAGCGGATCCTGGCGGGCTGAGCGGTGCCGGCCGGCGACGCGGGTGACCGGGAGGCCCGGCCCGGGCAGCCGCCACGGATCGTCCTGCTCGGCTTTACGCTGTCCGACGAGGCGCTGGACCGGGCGATGGCCGGGGACGCCATCCACGCCACGCAGACCCACGCCTTCGCCTGGGGGGTGGTGAAGGCGTTGCGCGGCGCCGGCTGCCCGGTCCGGCTGCTGTCCGCCGCCCCGGTCTCCACCTACCCCCGTAACCCCCGGATCCGGTACCGGGCTGCCCGGTTCCGGCACGACGGGGTGGACGGCCAGCTCCTCGGCTTCGTCAACCTGCTCGGCCTCAAGCACCTCACCCGGTTCGTCGCGGCCTGCCGGCGGGGTTCCCGGATGCTGCGGGAACGCCCCGCCGACGTGCTGCTGGTCCACGGGGTGCACACGCCGTTCCTCTGGGCCGGCGTGCTGCTGGGCCGGCTGCGCGGGGTCCGGGTCGTGCCGGTGCTGACCGACCCGCCGGGGGTGCCGCTGCCGCACGAGGGCCGGCTGGTCCGGCTGCTGCGGTCCGTGGACGTCGCGCTGGTCCGGGCCGCGCTGCGCCGGTGCGCCGGCGTCGTCGCCCTGACCGGTCGGCTCGCCGAGGACTTCGCGCCCGGCCGTCCCCGGCTGGTGCTGGAGGGGATCTGCAACCCGCCGGTCGGGGTCCGGCCCCGGGTCGCCGTCGCCGCCGCCCGGCAGATCGGGTACGCGGGCGGGCTCAGCCGCGCCTACGGCGTGGACCGTCTGGTCGAGGCGTTCCACGGGCTGCCGGCGCCGGACCTGCGGCTGGGCGTCTTCGGTCGGGGCGAACTGGAGGGGTGGCTGCACGAGCAGGCGGCGCTCGACCCGCGGGTCGAGCCACCGCGGCTGCTGGACCGCGGCGACCTGGCCCGGTGGCTCGCCGGGGCAGCGGTGCTGGTCAATCCCCGGCCGGTCGACCAGCACTTCGTGCCGTACTCGTTCCCGTCCAAGCTCATCGAGTACCTCTCGGCGGGGGTGCCGGTGGTGACCACCCGGCTGCCCGGCATACCCGCCGACTACGACCCGCACCTGGTGTACGCCGACGACGACAGCGCCGCCGGTCTCCGGGACGCGATCCGGCGCGTGCTGGAACTGCCCCCGGCGGCGGCCGCCGCGCTCGGCGCGGCGGGGCGGACCTTCGTCGCCGAGACCCGGAGCCCGGCCGCGCAGGGCCGCCGGCTGCGGGCGTTCCTCGGCGCGCTCGGCCCCACGGGCGGCCGGATCGACGCCGGCGGCCACCGGGGCGGGCCCGCCGGCAGCCGACCGGCGGGCGCGGGACAGGGCGGCAGCCGCTGACCGTGCCCGCCCGGCGCGGGTGACGACCGCCGGCTGTCCCTTTTGCAGTAACTTGCCGGATCGGCGGTCGTTGTTCAGCGGGTGGCCCGGCTGCGCGCCGGCCGCTCGGGGAGACCGACCAGTGGTGGGGGAGACCGTGAAGGTAGTGGTGACCGGCGGCGCGGGTTTCATCGGCGCCAACCTGGTTCGGGCGCTGTGCGAGGTACCGCAGGTGACCGAGGTGGTGGTGGTCGACGACCTCTCCACCGGCGCGGTGGAGAACCTGCTCGACGTGCCGGTCCGGCTGGCGCGGGGCACCGTCCTCGACCCGGACCTGCTCGACGGCGCCTTCGTGGGCGCGCAGAGCGTGGTGCACCTGGGCGCGCTGGGCTCGGTGCCCCGCTCCATCGACCGGCCGCTGCCCAGCCACCACGCCAACGCCACCGGCACCCTGATGGTGCTGGAGGCCGCCCGGCGGCACGGGGTGCCCCAGGTCGTCCTCGCGTCGTCCTCGTCGGTGTACGGGACGAACCCCGTCCTGCCCCGCCGGGAGACGCTGCGGCCGATGCCGGTCAGCCCGTACGCCGTGTCCAAGCTGGCCGCCGAGGCGTACGCCCTGGCCTACGCGTCCTGCTACGGGCTGTCCGTGCTGCCGTTCCGCTTCTTCAACGTCTTCGGCCCCCGGCAGGCGGCGCACCACACGTACGCCGCCGTGGTGCCGCAGTTCGTCGCCGCCGCGCTCGCCGGCCGGCCGCTGCGGGTGCACGGCGACGGCCGGCAGACCCGCGACTTCACCTACGTGGGCAGCGTGACGGCGGTGATCGTGGAGGCGGTGCTGCGCCGGGTGGCGGCGCCGGACGCGGTCAACCTGGCGTTCGGGGCCCGGGTGTCGCTGCTCGACCTCGTCGCCGAGCTGGAGGACGTGCTCGGCCGCCGGCTGCCGGTGGTGCACGAGCCGCCCCGCCCCGGCGACGTGCGCGACTCGCAGGCCGACTGCGGCCGGCTGCGGGAGCTGTTCCCCACGGCGCGCCCGGTGCCGCTGCGCGTCGGTCTGGAGGAGACCGTGGCCTGGATGGCCGGCCACGTGCTCGCCGGACACTAGTGCCGAGCGTCCCGGCCGGACTCGCCGAGCGGAAGCGCCCCCCGCCCGGGGCCCACCGGCGCGCGCCCGACCGCACCCGCCGGCTCGTCACCGGGGTCTGCACCGCCGTGCTCGGCCGGCTGGCCGGGTTCGTGGTCCCGATCGTGCTGGTCCCGGTGACGCTGCCCTACCTCGGCACCGACCTGTACGGCCTCTGGATGGCCGTGGCCGCGCTCGCCGGGATGGCGGCCTTCGCCGACCTCGGCCTGGGCAGTGGACTGATGACCAAGCTGGCGCCCTGCCAGGCGGCCGGCGACCACGAACTGGCCCGCCGCTACGTCTCCAGCGCCTACCTGGCGCTGTCCCTGCTGGCGGTCACCCTCTGCGGCGCGCTCTGGCTGCTCGCCGACGCGGTGCCCTGGGCGTCGCTGTTCAACGCCACCGGCCAGGTCGCGCCCGGGCAGGCGAGGGCGATCGCCCTGATCTGCCTCACCGCGTTCGTGCTCAACGTGCCGCTGTCGCTGATCGTCCGGGTCCAGTACGCGTACCAGCAGGTCGGCCGGAGCAACCTCTGGCAGGCCGGCGCGGGCCTGGTCGGGCTGCTGGTGGTGCTCGGCATCGTCCGGGCCGGGCTGCCGCCGGTGGCGATCATCGCGGCCTCGGCCGCCGCGCCGCTGCTGGTCAACCTGGTCAACAGCCTCTGGTTCTTCTGGCGCGACGGCTCCCGGATCCGTCCCCGGCTGCGCTGCGTCGACCCGCGCGCCGCCCGGGAACTGCTGAGCCTCAGCGGGCTGTTCTTCGTGGTGACCGTGGTGACGTCGGTCGCGACCAGTGTGGACACCCTGATCGTCGCCCATGCCCTCGGGTTGTCCGCCGTCGCCGCCTACGTGGTGCCGGCGAAGCTGCTCGGCCAGCTCGGCCAGCTCGTCGTGCTGGTGAACGTGCCGCTCTGGCCGGCCAACGGGGACGCCCTGGCCCGGGGCCAACTGGCCTGGGTGCGGCGGATCACCCGCCGGATGACCGTCGTCTCGGTGCTGGCCACCCTGCTGCCCACGGTCGTCCTGGCGGTCGCCGGGGAGCGGATCCTCGACGCCTGGCTGCCGGTGCCGATCGGGGGCGACCCGTGGCTGCTGGCCGGGCTGGGCGCCTGGTGGGTGGTGCAGGCGGCGCTCTCGCCGCGGTTCATGGTGCAGAACGCCGCCGGCGTGGTCACCCCGCAACTGGTCGGCTGGGCGGCGTTCGCCGTCCTGTCGCTGGTCGGCAAGTGGTACGCCGCCTCCTGGTTCGGGCTCCGGGCGGTCCCCTGGGTCGCGGTGGCCGGGTTCGCGCTCGCCGTCGTCCCCGCCGCCCTGTACGGCTACCGCAAGGCGCTGCGCCGGGCTGCGCGTCCGGCGCCGGAATGGAGATCCGATGGACAACTGGTGGGCTGAGGAGCATCCCCGGGTGCTGGTCGTCGGCGCGGCGGTGTTCGGCCGCGCCTCGGGCACCGGGATCACCCTGTCCAACCTCTTCGCCGGCTGGCCGGGGCAGCGGCTGGCCCAGCTCTATGCCGAGGACCGGGACCCCGCCACGGACGTCTGCCAGCGGTTCCTGCGGCTCGACCCGCGCTGCGCGCCCGTGGAGTACCACCTCTTCCGCTGGCGGGCCCGGACCATCCGGGGGACGTCGTCGGGCGTGCCGGACCGGTCGGGCGTGGGCGGGGCGGGGGCCGGCGGGGCGGGCGTCGAGCTGGGGTCGCTGCGCGCCCGGATGCGGGCCGAGCTGCGGGCGTTCGTCGACCTCAGCCCGCTGCGGGTGCCGGCCGGGGCGCGCCGGTGGATGCGGGAGCAGCGCCCGCAGGTGGTGTACGCGACGCTGGGCAGCATCCGGCAGATGCGGCTGGCCGTGCTGGCGGCCCGGGAGTGCGGGGTGCCGCTGGTGCCGCACTTCATGGACGACTGGCCCAGCACCCTGTACACCGACCGGCAGACGCTCGGCGTCGCCCGGCGCGCGCTGCTCGCCGAGGTCCGGGAGGTGATCCGGCACTCGTCGTACGGCCTGGGGATCAGCGAGCCGATGGCGCGGGAGTACCAGCGCCGCTACGGGCTGCCCTTCGCGGCCTTCGGCAACTGCGTCGACCCGGCGGACTTCGCCGGCCGGCCGGGCCCGGCCCGCCCGGCCACCGACGGGGCGGTGCTGGACCTCGTCTACGTCGGCGGGCTGCACCTGGACCGCTGGCGGTCGCTGCGCCAGGTCGGCGAGGCCCTCGGCCGGCTTGCCGCCGACGGCCTGCGGGCCCGGCTGACCGTGCACGCGCCCCCGCAGGATCTGGACCGGTACGGCGAGCGGCTCGGGCTGCCCGGCGTCCGGCTGGGCCGGTCGCTGGCCAGCGACGAGGTCGCCGGGGTGCTGCGCCGCGCCGACGTGCTGGTGCACGTCGAGTCGTTCGCCGAGGAACACTGCCACTTCACCCGGTATTCGCTGTCCACCAAGATCCCCCAGTATCTCGCCGCCGGTCGGCCGGTGCTGGGTTTCGGTCCGGCGGAACTGGCCTCGATGGCCCACCTGGACGCGGCCGGTGCCGGTGCCGTGGTCGGCGTGGACGATCCCGCCCGGCTGGCCCGGGAGGTCGCCCGGCTCTGCGCGGATCCCGCGCTGCGCGAGCGGCTGGGCCGGCAGGGGCTGGACTTCGCCGTCCGCCACCACCGGGCGGACCAGGTGGCCGCCCGGTTCGCCGAGACCCTGGCGCGGGCCGCCCGGGGGCCGGTCGGTCCCGCGCCGCAGCCCCGGCGCGACCCGGCCGGGCTGGCCCCGGGCGCCGAGCGCGGCTGAGCGTTCGCGTCCCCCGATCCCGTCGGCCGGGGCGCGGGCCGGGCGGTGCCCGACGGCGGGTTCCGCCCGGGCTCACCCGCTGGCGGGCACCTCGGCTCTCGGTTGTCGTCCTGCGGTGGGGGCCTGCGGCGTCGCCGGGGCGCGGAGCGTGGGCAGCACGGTCAGCATGGCCAGGGCCAGCCAGGCGGCCGGCGACGCCTCCCACTGGCCGGTGAGCCAGATCGGCAGCATCAGCGCGGCGAAGCCGCAGACCAGCAGGCGGCCGACCGGCGCCGCGCGGGCGGTCGTCACCAGGGCGGCGGTGATCGTGCCGAAGTAGAGCAGCACGCCGATCAGCCCCAGGTCGTTGCCGACGGTCAACAGCAGGTTGTGCGGGCCGACGCCGTACGGGTTGGTCGCGATGAGCACCCCCGGCCCGGAGCCGATGATCGGGTGCTCCGACCAGGTGGTGATGGCGTAGGGCCAGAGCCACAGCCGCCCGGAGATGTCGCCGGTGGCCCGGCCGTACATGCTGTCGAGCCAGGTCATCGTCCAGTCCGGGGTCCTGCCGAGCGGCACCAGGAAGAGGAGCCCGGGCCCGAGCAGGCCGAGGACGAGTACCGTCGGCCGGGGCCAGAACCGGGCCGCCAGCAGGGCGGCCAGGCCGAGCAGCACCCCGATCGCGGCGCCCCGGGAGCCGGTGAGCAGCATGGCCCAGAGCAGCAGCGCAGCGGCGGCCAGCGGCACCAGGCGCCACCGCCGGTGACGTGCCAGGGCGACGGTCACGAGCGCGGCGACCACGATCCCGGCGGCCAGCGTGTAGGCGGTGAGATTCACCTCCCGGCCCTCGACGCCGAACCGGTGGGCCACGTCGAGCACCTGTCCCCGCGAGCGGAGGTCCTCGGCCGCCCCGGTGACCACCTCCTGGGCGACGAACACGCACCCGGCGAGGAACGTCCCGCCCACCAGCAGCAGGTCCCGCCGGGTGCGCAGCACGTGCCGGCAGGCCACGAAGAGCAGGCAGACCGTCGCGTACCGGTAGGCCCCCATCACGGTGAGGTCCGGCCGGTCCGACCAGAGGTTGGTGTTGTACGCCCAGCCCGCGGTCGCCGCCGCCAGGGCATCCGCCCAGCGCGGCCGGGGCAGCCGGCCGCTGAGCAGCAGCGCCGCCACGGCCAGCGGGGCCAGCCAGTTGAACGACCACCAGGGCGGGCGGGCCGCCCAGAACGCGATCCAGCAGAGCAGGGCGACGCTGGGCAGGCCGTTCGGCCACGCGCGGAGCAGCCACGTGCCGGGTTGGCCCGCCGCCCGCCGCTGCCCCCGGCCGAACGGGACCGGGCCCGGCGGACGGTCCGCCGCCTGCGGCTGCCGTCCGGTGGCGGGGGTGCGCGGGCCGAGTCGAGGTGGTGAGGTGGTCATCGGCGGGCGGACCGCCCCCGGGCGGCCACGGTCGGGCCCGCGCCGGCCGGGTGGCACCGGTCCGGCTGCGGTGGTCGAACTGGTGGCATGGTGCTCCTTACGCTGTCGGACCGCGTCGCCGCCCCGGTCGACTACTCCGCTGTGGAGCGTGACGTGACCTGGCGGGTCCGCATGGTCCGCGCCCTTTGTACCAGTTGCGACGCGACAAGGTGGGCGAATCGGGGGAACCGCCAGTGGTGGATGAGACCGCCGCGAACCCCGTTGGCGGGCTCGCCCGCGGCGTGCTCGGAAGGTATTTTCCCTCCTTCTCATCCATTTAAGAGTGATTCGAGGATATAACCCGAAACGCGTATCTGTGGGTGTGGGGGCGTCGTTGACCCGGGTGCCGCACCGGAGCCGGCAGGCCCGGGCGGTCGCCCTCGCGGCCGACGCACCGCCGCGGCACGGGCGGGCGGGACGGGGAAAGCCGTCCGCCGGGCGTGACGAAAACGGGAGAGGCTATGGCTTTCACGACCTCGGGCCGCCGGGTGCTCATCACCGGCGGCACCGGTTCCTTCGGGCAGACCATGACGCGGCGACTGCTGGCCCGGGACGTGGGCGAGGTGCGCATCCTCAGCCGCGACGAGGCCAAGCAGGACGCGATGCGCCGGGCGCTCGGTGACGAGCGGGTCCGCTACCACGTCGGCGACGTCCGGGACCGGGACACGGTCGAGCGGGCGACCCGCGAGGTGGACTTCGTCTTCCACGCGGCGGCGCTGAAGCAGGTGCCGTCCTGTGAGTTCTTCCCGCTGGAGGCGGTCCGCACCAACGTGCTCGGCAGCGCCAACGTGATCGAGGCCGCCGCGCGCAACGGGGTCGGCTCCGTGGTGGTGCTCAGCACCGACAAGGCGGTCTACCCGGTCAACGCGATGGGCATGAGCAAGGCCCTGATGGAGAAGGTGGCCCAGGCCCACGCCCGTAACGACCCGCGCAGCGCCACCACGGTGTCCTGCGTGCGGTACGGCAACGTGATGTACTCGCGCGGCTCGGTCATCCCGCTCTTCGTCGAGCAGATCAAGGCCGGCCGGCCGCTGACCGTCACCGACCCGACGATGACCCGGTTCCTGATGTCGCTGGCCGACTCGGTCGACCTGGTCGAGCACGCCTTCCACCGCGCGCAGCCCGGCGACGTGTTCATCCGCAAGGCCGCCGCCGGGACGATCGCCGACCTCGCCGAGGCGGTCTGCCGGCTGTTCGACGTGCCGTGCAAGCTCGACGTCATCGGCGTGCGGCACAGCGAGAAGTGGCACGAGACGTTGGCCAGCCGGGAGGAACTGGCCCAGGCCGACGACTTCGGGGAGTTCTTCCGGGTGCCGGTCGACGGGCGGGACCTGAACTACGCGCTGTACGTCTCCGAGGGCGAGCTGGGCGAGGTGCCCCGGGAGGACTTCAACTCGGCCAACGCGCCCCGGCTCGGCGTACCGGAGATCATGGAGCTGCTGCGCACCCTGCCGGAGATCCGGGCGGAGCTGGCCCTGCGCGACCCGGTGCCGGCATGCTGAGGCTGGCCGTCACCGGCGCCGACGGCTTCCTCGGCTGGCACGTCCGGACGCTGCTGCGCGCGCTGGGCCGCCCGGAGCCCGTCGTCGTCACCCGGACCGACCTGACCGACCCGGACGCCGTCGCCGCGAAGCTCGCCGGGGTCGACCGGGTGCTGCACCTGGCCGGTGTGAACCGGGGCGACCCCGCCCAGGTGGCCGCCGGGAACGTCCAGTTGGCCGCGCAGCTCGCGCACGGGCTGCGGCGCTGCCCCGCCCCGCCGGCGGTGGTCTTCGCCAACTC
This sequence comes from Micromonospora sp. MW-13, assembly GCF_003434305.1. Classification (GTDB taxonomy): domain Bacteria; phylum Actinomycetota; class Actinomycetes; order Mycobacteriales; family Micromonosporaceae; genus Micromonospora. Next base: position 137,072 of record NZ_QKKX01000035.1, on the reverse strand, counting down.
GGTCCAGGCCGGCAACGGCACCCCGTACGGCGACGCGAAGGCCACCGCGGCGGCGATCCTGGCCGACACCGGAGCCGCCCTCGACGACCTGCTGCTGCCCAACCTGTACGGCGAGCACGGCCGGCCCTTCTACAACTCCGTGGTCGCCACCTTCTGCCGGCTGCTCGCCTCCGGCGACCCGCCGCAGGTGCAGCTCGACCGGGACATGGAGCTGGTGCACGCCACCGACGCCGCCGCCCGGCTCGTCGGCGAGCCGGCCGGCGGGTCCTGGGACCCGGCCATGCCGGCGTTGCGGATCGGGGTGGGCGAGCTGGCCCACCGGCTGACCGGCTTCGCCGACGCCTACCGCCGGGGGGAGATCCCGCCGCTGCGGGACCGGCACGACGTGCGGCTGTTCAACACCTACCGCTCGCACGTCTTCCCGTCCGGCGTCCCGATGCCGCTGCCCCGGCGCTCGGACGCGCGGGGCGAACTGGTGGAGACGGTCAAGGTGCACGACGGCGGCGGCCAGAGCTTCTGCTCGGGCAGCCACCCGGGGGTGACCCGGGGGGAGCACTTCCACCTCGCCAAGATCGAGCGCTTCGTCGTGCTGCGCGGCTCGGCGGAGATCGCCCTGCGCCGGGTCGGCCACGCCGACGTCGTCCGCTTCGCGGTCGCCGGCGACGAGCCGGTCGCCGTGGACATGCCGACGATGTGGGCGCACCGGATCACCAACACCGGGCCCGGTGAACTGGTCACCCTGTTCTGGACCAACGAGATCTTCGACCCGGACCGGCCCGACACGTACCCCGAGCCGGTCGACCTGCCGGTCCTGGTGCCGAGCGCGGTGGTCGCCGGATGAGGGTCGGCCTGGTCAGCCAGTGGTACCCGCCGGAGGGCGCCTTCATCCAGGACAATCTCGCCGCCGAACTGGTCGCGCGCGGGCACGAGGTCAAGGTGCTCACCTCCTTCCCCAGCTATCCGTACGGCCGCCTCTACCCCGGCTACCGGCAGCGGTGGAACGACTGCGTCCGCACCGGCGGGCTGACCGTGCGCCGGGTGCCGTCGTACCCCAGCCACGACCGGTCCCCGGTGCGCCGGGCGGCCAGCTACCTGTCCTTCGCGGCGACGAGCACCCTCGCCGGGGCCCGCTACCTCGCCGACGTCGACGTGACGTACGTCTACCACCCGCCGCCCACGTCCGTCGCCCCGGCCGCCCTCGGCCGGCTGCTGCGCGGCACGCCGGCCGTCCTGCACGTCCAGGACCCGTGGCCGGAGTCGGTGCGGCACTCGGGGATGGCCCCGCAGGGGCGCGCGGGCCGGCTGCTGGACGGGGCGATCGCCGCGGCCATGCGCCGGATCTACCGGTCGGTCACGGCCATCGCGGTGATCTCGCCGGCGATGGCCGAACTCGTCATCGAGCGCGGCGCGGACCCGGACCAGGTGCGGGTGGTCTGGAACTGGACCGACGACCGGCTGTTCCGGCCGGTGCCGGCCACCGACGCGGCCCGCGCCGCCATCGGCCACACCGGACGATGCACGATCATGTTCGCCGGGAACCTGGGGCTGCTCCAGGGGATCGAGACGGCGGTCCGGGCTGCCGCCGCGACCCGCGACCTCGTCGACCTGGTGCTGGTCGGCTCGGGAGTGCAGGAGGAGAGCGCCCGCCGGCTCGCCGCCGACCTCGGCGCCCACAACGTCCGGTTCCTCGGCCGCCGCCCGCCCGAGCGGATGGCCGAGCTGTACGCCGCGGCCGAGTACCAGCTCATCTGCCTGCGGGACGCGGCCGGCCTGCGGGGGACGGTCCCGTCGAAGCTCCAGGCGGCACTGGCCTGCGGCCGTCCGGTGATCGTCGCGGCGGGCGGCGACGCCGCCCGGCTGGTCCGCTCGTCCCGGGTCGGACTCACCTGCCCGCCGGAGGACTGGCGGGCGCTCGCCGACCGGTTCGCGGCGGCGGCGGCCCAGCCCGCCGCCGAGCGGCTGGCGACGGCCGACCGCGCCCGCCAGGTGTACCTGGACCGCATGTCGCTACGGGTGGGAGTCGACCAGTTGGAGGACATCATGATCAAGGCCGCCGACCGGGGGAGGCGTCGATGACGCGCGTCATGACGGTGGTCGGTACCCGACCCGAGATCATCCGGCTGTCCCGGGTCATCGCCCGGCTCGACCGGACGGTCGACCACGTGCTCGTGCACACCGGGCAGAACTGGGACCCGACCCTCTCCGACGTCTTCTTCACCGAACTGCGGCTGCGCCAGCCCGACCGCTACCTCGGGGTGGACACCACCTCGCTGGGCAGCGTGCTCGGCGGCGTGCTGACCGGGGTGGAACGGGCGATCGAGGACCTTCGGCCCGACGCCCTGCTGGTGCTCGGCGACACGAACAGTTGCATCGCCGCGCTGATCGCCCGGCGGATGCGGGTGCCCGTCTACCACATGGAGGCCGGGAACCGCTGCTTCGACCTGAACGTGCCGGAGGAGACGAACCGGCGGGTGGTCGACCACGTGGCCGACTTCAACCTGGTCTACACCGAGCACGCCCGGCGCAACCTGCTGGCCGAGGGGCTGCACCCGCGGCGGATCCTGCACACCGGCTCGCCGATGCGGGAGGTGCTGGAGCACTACCGCGCCGAGATCGACAAGTCCGGCGTCCTGGAGCAGCTCGGGCTGACCCCCGGCGGCTACTTCCTGGTCAGCGCCCACCGGGAGGAGAACGTCGACGACGCCCCCCGGCTGGCCCGGCTCCTGGACTGCCTGCGGGCGGTCCGGGAGCACTGGGACCTGCCGGTGCTCGTCTCCACCCACCCCCGCACCCGCAAGCGGCTCGCCGAGCTGGCGCCCGATCCGGCCGACCTGGCCGGCATCACGTTCCACGAGCCGTTCGGCCTGTTCGACTACGTGCGCCTCCAGGCCCAGGCCCGCTGCACCCTGTCCGACAGCGGCACGATCAGTGAGGAGGCGGCGATCGTCGGCTTCCCCGCGGTGACGCTGCGCAACTCGATCGAACGCCCGGAGGCGCTGGACAGCGGCGGCATCCTGCTGACCGAGCTCGACCCGGACGCGGTCCGCGAGGCGGTGACGGTCGCGGTCGCCCAGGTGACGTCCGCGGGCGTGCCGTGCCCGGTGGACTACCAGGTCACCGACACCTCCCGCCGGGTCGTCAGCTTCATCCTCTCCACGGTGCGGCTGCACCACGGGTGGGCCGGTATCCGGCGCTGACGGCCCGATCGGGCCGGGGGCGGGTCAGCGCCCGCCGGCCCGGTAGGCGGGGAAGAACCCCCCGGCGCGCAGGTCGGCGGCCGGGCAGCCCAGGTGCTGGGCGCGGGCGGCGGTCAGCGCCGCGTACCGGTCCCGGTCGAGCACCGCCGCGCCCGTCCACCAGGGAACGAGGGCGCCGCCGAACGACGTCTTGAAGCGGAGCAGCCCGTCGTGGCCGCGCACCCCGCCGCCGAGGTGCACCCGGGTGCAGCCGGTCTCGGCGGCCCACTCCAGGATGCGCCAGACCAGCAGGTTGTTGGCGCCGTCGCGGGCCGCCGCCGGCTCCGAGCCGGCGAGGTGGTAGTGCGCCCGGTCCCCGTGCCGCAGCACGAGCGCCGCCGCGACGACCTCCCCGTCGGGGTCGCGTACCGAGACGAGCAGCAGGTTCTTGTCCAGGCCCGACGACAGCAGCCGGTAGTACCCGTCGGGGAACAGGTAGCGCTCGGCGCTGCCGATGCGGCGCATGGTCTGCTCGTACACCCGCCGGAACGGCGCGGCGGCGGTGAGGTCGAGGGCCGTGGCCGGCCGCAGCTCGACCGTCAGCCCCGCGTTCGCGGCCTTGCGGACGGCGGTGCGGGCCCGGCCCGCCATCGCCTCCCACACCCGGCGGGGACCCGCGTCCACGGCGACGGCCACGGTCTCGCCGTGCGGCGCCAGCCGCACCGTCCCGAGTGCCCGGACGGCCGCCACCGGCGCGGGATCCAGCGGCGAGAAGCGGAGGAAGAGGCTCACCAGGCCCTGGTCCCGCCAACAGGCCACGGCCCGCGCCCAGAACCGGGCCAGGTCGTCCGGCGGGCAGCCGGGTTCGACGTGCAGGCCGCAGTAGCCGTACGGGCTGATCCCGTCGGTCACCCCGTCGGCGACGGCCCGCAGCACGTACGGAAGCTGGATCCGCCGCCCCAGCCGGGCGCTGTACCAGGTGCCGCCCTGCGCCGCCGCGTCCGCCGTCCCGTAACCGGCGGTGAAGTAGACGTCGGGGCAGTCGGCGTCGAGCCGGCCGGCCCGCGGGCCCTGCCCGGTCAGCGTGAAGTCACCGGTCACCGGTGGTCCAGGAACCGTTCGACGGCCCCGCACACGCGGTCGATCTGCCGTTCGTCGAGCGCGGACCCGCTGGGCAGGATGAGGCCGGTGTCGAAGAGGCGCTCGGCGACGCCGGTGACCGACGCGGGCGCGTCGGCGTAGACCGGTTGCAGGTGCATCGGCTTGAACACCGGCCGGGTCTCGATCTCGTCGAGGGCGAGCGCGGCGCCGAGGTCCGCCGCCTGCCACCCCGCCCGGGCGGGGTCCACGACCAGCGTGGACATCCAGCAGTTGCCGCCGCCGTCGTCGTCGCCGAGCAGGCGTACGCCGGGCACCGTGGCGAACAGCTTCGCGTACCGTTCCCGCAGCAGCCGCCGCCGGGCCAGCATGCCGTCCAGGCGGTGCAACTGGCCGCGACCGATCGCCGCGAGCAGGTTGCTGGGGCGGTAGTTGTACCCGATCTCGGTGTGTTCGTAGTGGATCACCGGCTGGCGGGCCTGCGCGGCCAGGTACCGGCAACGCGCGACGAACGCCTCGTCGTCGGAGAGCAGCATCCCGCCGCTCGACGTGGTCATGATCTTGTTGTGCTGGAAGGAGAGGACGGCGGCGTGGCCGAACGAGCCGGCCGGGCGGCCCCGGTGGGTCGCGCCCAGGGACTCGGCCGCGTCCTCGATCACGGGCACCCCGGCCGCGGCGCACACCGGCAGCAGCGAGGTGTAGTCCGCGCAGGTGCCGAAGAGGTCCACGGACATGACCGCCCCGACGGGCGTTCCCGCCGCCCGCAGGCGGGCCAGCAGAGCGGCCAGCAGCGGCACGTCCAGGTTCCCGGTCTCCTCGTCGCAGTCCACGAAGACCGGCCGGGCACCGGTGTACGCGACGGCGTTCGCGGTGGCCGCGAAGGTCAGCGTCGGGACGATCACCACCTGCCCGGGGCCGACGCCGAGGCCGAGCATGGCCAGGTGCAGGGCGGCCGTTCCGGAGCTGGTCGCCAGCGCGGCCCGGATGCCGACCCGCTCGGCGGTGGCGTCTTCGAGGGCGGTGATGTCCGGGCCGAACGGGCCGACCTGCCGCGCCCGGAAGGCGGCCAGCAGATAGGCCTCCTCCACCGGCCCGAGGTCGGGCGGGGACAGGTAGACGGGGCCGGCGGTCATGCCGCCACGGACCGGGCCGTGCGGGGCGGAAGGTCGGTACCGCTCCGCATAATACGGGAGGAATCCACGCTTTCTCCGTCTCTCGCCTGGACCGCATCACAGTGGTCAGAACCGTTCTACCAAACGGGGGACCGGTGCCCGCCGCTTTCACGTATCGGCGAGCTCGCGCGGGTCGGACCGGCGGGCGGTAGAGTGCTGCCGGCCGCGCCGGGCGGTACCGGGCTAGGCGTGAGGGGACGGGCCGTGCTGCACCTCAGGGTGATCGCCCCGGCGGACCAGTCGTCGGCGGTGACCGACCTGCTCGCCGCCGATCCCGGCGTCACCCACCTGGTGGTGCTCCCCGGAACGGCCCGGCGGCCGAAGGGCGACCTGATCCTCTGCGACGTGGTCCGCGAGCGGGCCGACAACGTGCTGCACGAGTTGCAGCAGTTGGGCATCGAGGCGCGCGGCGGGATCGCCGCCGACGACGTGGAGCTGACCGTGTCCGAGGCCGCCGACCGGGCCGCCGAGGCCGCGCCCGGCAGCGGGGCGGACGCCGTGGTCTGGGACGAGGTGGCCGCGAAGACCGGCGAGCAGACCGAGCTGTCCGCCACCTACCTGGTGCTCATCGTGGTGGCCACCATGATCGCCGGGATCGGGGTCCTGCTCGACCAGCCCATCCTGATCGTCGGCGCGATGGTGGTGGGCCCGGAGTTCGGCCCGCTGGCCGCCCTCTGCGTGGCCCTGTTGCGCCGCCGGCCGGCCGTCATCGGCCGCTCCGTGCAGGCTCTGGCGGTGGGCTTCCTGGCCGCCATGCTCGCCACCGTGCTCAGCACCTGGGCGCTGACCCTGGCCGGCCTGGTCAACCGGGAGCTGCTGCTCGCCGAACGGCCGCTGACCGACTTCATCTGGCGGCCGGACGCGCTGTCCTGGGTGGTCGGCCTGCTCGCCGGGATCGCCGGGATGCTCTCGCTGACCTCGAAGAAGTCCGGGTCCCTGGTGGGCGTCCTGATCTCGGTCACCACCGTGCCGGCCGCCGCGAACGTGGCCGTCGCCGTCGCGTACGGGGTGTGGCACGAGGCGGCCGGCTCGGCGCTGCAACTGCTGATCAACCTGTGCGCGATCGTGCTCGCCGGGCTGGCCACCCTGGCCGCGCAGCAGGCGTGGTGGTGGCACGTGGCCCGGCAGGTCCGGCGCCGCGCGGACCGGACCCGGCCGGCCGGCGGCTGACGGGGCCGCCCCGGGGCGGGTCACCAGTCGTCGCCGGCCGCCAGCCGCCGGGTGAGCAGGTCACGTAGCGGGACCGACTCGCCGTCCCGGCCTCCCTCGCCGACGATCAGGGGCGCCGGGCCGGGCTGCGGGTCGGCGCCGAGGAGCCGGGCCCGCAGGCCGGCCGGGACGGTCAGCAGGTACCACCGCCCGGCGGTGTCCACCGCCCGGGTACGGGCCCGGTCGACGTACCAGCCGGTGATCCGGGTGCGGTACCGCCCCTGGCCCGCGTACGGCACGGCGGCGAGCCGGGTGGGCCGCAGCCCTCGTCGGGTCGCCTCGGCCGCGAACCAGGTCACGATCTCCGCTGCCTCGGCGCGCTCGGCCGCCCGCCGCCGCTCGTCCGCCTCGGCGTGCGCCCGCACCGCCCGCCGCTGCCGCTCCCGCCACTGGAGGTCGTCGTCCCCGCCCATGCCGGCGACGGTACGCGCCGCGCCCGCCGCCCCGGTACCCGGCGGCGCCCGCCGGCCGCCGTCGGCGGGCGCGGCCGGGGCGGGCGGGTGTCGACGGCCCGCCGTCGGCGGCGGGCGCGGCCGGGGCGGGCGGGTGTCGCCTTCATGTCACGCACATGGCGGTGTCCCGGCCCCGACAGCCCCCAATGTCACTGACCTGGAGTGGATCAAGGACCGGCGAGGGCCGGCGCGCGACCGGGCGGGCCGGCGGACCGGCGGACCGGCGGACCGGCGGCGCCGGATCGGGCCCCGCGACCGGTCAGGCCAGGCCGGCCCGGCGCAGCGCGTCGGCCATCGCCCCGTCGGCGGCCGGGGCAGTCCCCCCGCCGCCACGGCCCGGCCGCTGCTGCGCCCCGCCGCGCGCACCGCCCCGCCCCTGGCCGTCCCCCTGACCGCCGCCGCGCCCCTGGCCGCCCCGGCCGCCGGAGGGCTCGCCCCGGCCGCCGCCCGACCGCTCGCCCCGGCCACCGCCGGAGGGCTCGCCCCGGCCACCGCGCTCGCGCCGCGCGTCGTCCGGGCCGCGCCGCCCGGCCTCGGTCTCGTCCTCCAGCCGCAGCGTCAGCGAGATCCGCTTGCGCGGCACGTCGACGTCGAGCACCTTGACCCGGACCACGTCGCCCGACTTCACCACGTCGCGCGGGTCCTTGACGAAGGTCCGGGACATCGCCGACACGTGTACCAGGCCGTCCTGGTGCACGCCGACGTCGACGAACGCGCCGAACGCCGCCACGTTGGTGACCACGCCCTCCAGCACCATGCCGGGGGTCAGGTCGCCGATCTTCTCCACGCCCTCGACGAACGTCGCGGTCCGGAACTCCGGCCGGGGGTCCCGTCCCGGCTTCTCCAGCTCCGCCAGGATGTCGGTGACGGTGGGCAGGCCGAACGTGTCGTCGACGAAGTCGGTGGCCCGCAGGCCGCGCAGGATGGCGCTCTGCCCGATCAGCGAGCGCAGATCCTGGCCCGTGCGGGTGAGGATCCGCCGTACCACCGGGTACGCCTCCGGGTGCACGCTGGAGGAGTCCAGCGGGTCGTCGCCGCCGGGGATGCGCAGGAAGCCGGCGCACTGCTCGAACGCCTTGGGGCCGAGCCGGGCCACCTTCTTCAGTGCCGCCCGGGAGCGGAACGGGCCGTTGGCGTCCCGGTGCAGCACGATGTTCTCCGCCAGCCCGGCGCCGATGCCGGAGACCCGGGTCAGCAGCGGCGCGGAGGCGGTGTTGACGTCCACGCCGACGGCGTTCACGCAGTCCTCGACCACGGCGTCCAACGACCGGGACAGCTTCAACTCGGACAGGTCGTGCTGGTACTGCCCGACGCCGATCGAGCGCGGGTCGATCTTGACCAGCTCGGCGAGCGGGTCCTGGAGCCGGCGGGCGATGGAGACCGCGCCGCGCAGCGAGACGTCCAGCCCGGGCAGCTCCTGCGAGGCGTACGCGGACGCGGAGTAGACCGACGCGCCGGCCTCGGAGACCACCACCTTGGTCAGCTTCAGCTCCGGGTGCCGCTTGATCAGCTCACCGGCGAGCTTGTCGGTCTCCCGGCTGGCGGTGCCGTTGCCGATGGCGATCAGCTCGACGCCGTGCGCCCCGGCCAGCCGGGCGAGGGTGTCGATCGAGGCGTCCCACTGCCGGCGCGGCTCGTGCGGGTAGATCGTGTCGGTGGCGACCACCTTGCCCGTGGCGTCGACCACGGCGACCTTGACCCCGGTGCGCAGGCCCGGATCCAGCCCCATGGTCGGCCGGGTGCCGGCGGGGGCGGCGAGCAGCAGGTCGCGCAGGTTGGTGGCGAAGACCCGCACGGCCTCCTCCTCGGCCGCCTGCCACAGCCGCGTCCGCAGGTCGGCGCCGAGGTGGATGAGGATCCGGGTGCGCCAGGCCCAGCGCACCGTGTCGGCCAGCCACCGGTCGGCGGCCCGGCCGTGGTCGGTGACCCCGAACCGGGCGGCGATCGCCGCCTCGTACCGGCTCGGGCCGGCCGGCGCCGCGTCGGAGTCGCCCTCGGCCTCCGGGTCCATCGTCAGGTCGAGCACGCCCTCCTTCTCGCCCCGGAACATCGCCAGGATCCGGTGCGAGGGCAGCTTCGGGTACGGCTCGGCGAAGTCGAAGTAGTCGGCGAACTTCGCCCCGGCCGACTCCTGGCCCTCGCGTACCCGGGCGACCAGCCGGCCCCGCGACCACATCTGCTCGCGCAGCGTGCCGATCAGGTCGGCGTCCTCGGCGAAGCGCTCGATGAGGATGGCCCGCGCGCCGTCCAGCGCGGCGGCGGCGTCGGCCACCCCCCGCTCGGCGTCGACGAATCCGGCGGCCCGCTCCCGAGGGTCCTGGGCCGGGTCGGCCAGCAGCGCCTCGGCCAGGGGCGCCAGCCCGGCCTCGCGGGCGATCTGCGCCCGGGTCCGCCGCTTCGGCTTGTACGGCAGGTAGATGTCCTCCAGCCGGGACTTCGAGTCGGCCGCCATGATCTGCGCTTCCAGGGCCTCGTCGAGCTTGCCCTGGCCGCGGATGGACTCCAGCACCGCGGCGCGGCGCTCGTCCAGCTCGCGCAGGTAGCGCAGCCGCTCCTCCAGGGTGCGTAGCTGGGCGTCGTCGAGCAGGCCGGTGGCCTCCTTGCGGTAGCGGGCGATGAACGGCACGGTGGCGCCGCCGTCGAGCAGCTCCACGGCCGCCCGGACCTGACGTTCGGCGACGCCGAGCTCGTCGGCGATCCGCTGGTGCACAGACTGGGTCACGATCTGATCCGCCTTCTCGGGTGGGTTCCGTCCTGCATTGTGCCGCCCGCCCCCGACGCCGCCGCCCTGACCCGCCGCCCGTGCGCGTCGCCGCCGCCCGGGTAGCGGGTGGCTGGTCCTGATCCCCACGGCTTCCTCAGCTTGATCTTCAAGCTGAGCGGCGGGGCCGGTCAGGGCAGCGGGTCGGCGGTTCCGAGCGGCACCTGCGGCCGGCAACGGCGCAGCCGGGCCGCCGCGAGTCGCCCGCCGACGGCCAGCCCGTACCGGTCGACCGCGGCGAGTCCGTACGCGCTGCAGGTCGGGGTGTACCGGCACTGCCCCGGCCAGCGGTGCGACAGCCAGCGGCGGTAGCCGCGGATCGCGGCGAGACCGGCCCGGTCCAGCGGTCCCGGCCGAATGCCGGCCGTCCGGCCCCGGCGGGCGGGTGCCTGGCCGCCGGCGGCGCCCGCGACGGCGGCGCCCAGAGTGAGCAGGGTGGAGTAGAGCCCGAAGTCGCAGCAGCCCGGGCTGCTGCTGCAAGGGTCGTCGCCACAGGAGTCCAGGGCCCCCTTGCGGCCCTTGCAGCCGGGTCCCTGACGACGCGCGCCGACCTCGCCGTGGCAGTGGCCCGTGGCATGGCAGTGGGTCGGCTTGCGGCAGGGGCAGGGCCCCCGGCCGCCGGAGTCGCCGGCGCCGGTGATCTTCATGGGCGACATCATGCCTGGTCCGGGTAAGGCGTTCAGCCGGAGCCGCCCTGGTGGGCTCGGCCGACCCGTGCGGATCCACAAAACGTGACCGGAAACCCGGTGAACATCTGTGCACACCGCACTAGCGTGGTGATCATGGAACCTCCCGCTGACCCGCGGGCGCGGCGGCTGTTCGGCGGCAGCGCCCGGGCCCTCGGCGACCTCGCCGGCAGCCCGTTCCGGGCCGACCGGGACCGGATCGTGGCCTCGCCCTTCTTCGCCCGGCTGAACGGGGTCACCCAGGTGATCAGTCCCGGCGGCTCCGGGCTGCTGGTGCACAACCGGCTCACCCACAGCCTCAAGGTGGCCCAGGTGGCCCGGGCGATCGCCGAACGGCTCGCCGCCGACGAGCGCTGGCGGGACCTGCTGGAGAAGCTGGGCGGCTGCGACCCGGACGTGGTGGAGGCCGCCGCGCTCGCCCACGACCTCGGTCACCCGCCGTTCGGGCACCTCGGGGAGCGGGTGCTCGACCGGCTGGCCCGGCACCGGCTCGGCCTGGCCGACGGGTTCGAGGGCAACGCGCAGTCGTACCGGATCGTCACCAGCACCGAGATCCGGGGCGCGGCGACCACCGGCCTCGACCTGACCGCGGCGGTCCGGGCGGCCCTGCTGAAGTACCCGTGGACCCGGCTGGACCACCCGGACCCGCACCCCCGGCAGCTCGACCCGCCGCCCCGGGGCGCCGCCACCCCGCCCGACGACCCGGACAGCGGCTCGGCGAAGTTCGGCGCCTACCGCACAGAGCTGGACGACCTGCGGCAGGCCCGGGAGCCCTTCGCCGGGCGGATCGCCGACTGGCAGCAGACCGTCGAGGCGTCGGTGATGGACACCGCCGACGACATCGCCTACGCCATCCACGACGTGGAGGACTTCTACCGGGTCGGGGTGCTCCAGCAGGGCGCCGTGGCCGCCGAGCTGATGGCCTGGCAGCGGGAGAACGGGCACTTCCGCGCCGTCACCGGGCCGGCCCTGGCCGGGGCGGCCCGCCGGCCGGGGGCGGCGATCGAGCGGCTGCGCCGGCAACTGCACCGCAAGGACGGCTGGATCGCCGACGACGAGGCGTTCGCCGCCGCCGTGGAGCACGTCCGCGAGGAACTGGTCGAGGGGCTGCTGGCCATGCCGTTCGACGGCTCCATCGAGGCGGAGCAGTACGTGGCGCGGTTCTCCGCCCGGTGGACCACCCGGTTCGTCGACGCGATCACCGTTGCCGAGGACCCGTCGGTGCGCTCCGGGCACGTGCTGCTGGGCCCGGCGCAGTGGCACGAGGTGCAGGTGCTCAAGTTCGTCCACCACCGGTTCGTGCTGGCCCGGCCGGACCTCGCCCTGCACCAGCGCGGCCAGGCCCGGCTGCTGGACACCCTCGTCGAGGCGCTGTGGGAGTGGCTGCTCGACCCGGAGGAGGAGTCCCGGCTGCCGCGCCGGCTGCACGACCTGGTCGAGCTGGCCGAGGCGGAGTTGCATCCGCGCACCCCGGACCGGGTCGGCCGGGCCCGGGGGCGGGCGATCATCGACTTCGTCGCGCAGCTCACCGACGGCCAGGCGGTGGCGATGCTGGACGCACTCTCCGGCCGCTCCGGGGCGCTGTGGACGGACGCCTTCGTGCTCTGACGGCGGGCGCGTCCCGCGCGGCGCGGGCGCTCAGGCGACCGACTGCCACCAGCCGTCGACCGCGGGCGGGTCGTCGACCACCACCCGCTCGCCGGGGCGGGGCACGGCCAGCCGCACGTCGCGGGCCTTCGCCTCGGCCCAGATCCGGTCCACCGGCTCCGACCAGTCGTGCAGGGCCAGGTTGAACGTCGCCCAGTGCACCGGGACGAGCAGCCCGCCGCGCAGGTCGAGGTGGGCGGCCACGGCCTCCTCCGGGAACATGTGGATGCTCGGCCACGCCCGGTCGTACGCGCCGATCTGCATCAGCGTGACGTCGAACGGGCCGTGCTCCGCGCCGATCTCGGCGTACCCGTCGAAGTAGCCGGAGTCGCCGGTGTAGAAGACCCGCCGGTGCGCGCCGGCCACCACCCACGAGCTCCACAGCGTGCCGTCCCGGCGCAGGCCCCGGCCGGAGAAGTGCTGGGCGGCGGTGGCGGTGATCGTCAACGGCCCGGCCCGGTGGCTCTCCGACCAGTCCAGCTCGACGATCCGGTGTTCCGGCACGCCCCAGCGCTCCAGGTGGGCGCCGACGCCCAGCGGCACCAGGAACGGCGCCGACTGCCCGGCCAGCAGCGCTCGCACGGTGGCCATGTCGAGGTGGTCGTAGTGGTCGTGGGAGATCAGGATCGCGTCCACGGCGGGCAACTCGTCGAGGCCGACCGGGGGCTCGTGCAGCCGCCGCGGCCCGACCAGCGCCGACGGCGAGCACCGGTCGCTCCACACCGGGTCGACCAGCACCCGGTGCCCCTCGATCTCGATCAGCGCCGACGCGTGGCCGTACCAGACGACGTTGAGTTCGCGCTCGGTCGCGGCGGGCGCGTCGGTCGGCCGCAGCAGCGGGACGGCGGCGGACGGCCGGCGCTTCTGCTTGCCGAAGATCAGCTCGCGGACCAGGTTGCGGTCGGGCGCGCCGGCCATCGTCCGGGTGCTCGCCGGGTTGTGGAAGGTGCCGTCGCGGAACTGCGGCGAGCGGGCCGCCCGCGCGGCGCGCGCCCCGGTCAGCCGCCCGCCCAGCGCCGCCGGCACGTCCCGCGCGACCCAGGCCAGGCCGGCGAGCGCGGCCAGCCCGGCCGCACCGCGCAGCCGCCGCCCGAGCGCCCGCTGCCCGGCCTGTTCCGCTGGTGCCCCCATCGTCGCCCGCCCCCTCCGCCGGTGTCCCGCCAGTACACGGTAGTCCGCCGCCGCACCCGCGCGCCGGGTGCCGGTCGGCTCGGCCGCGCGGGTGCCCGGGGGCTGGTCAGCCGCCGTTGCTCGGCCGCCGCACGGTCGGCCGGTAGCTGGCCCCGACGCCGCTCAGCCCGTCGATGGTGGCCAGGAAGCTGCGCCCCATCCGGGCCCGGGCCTGCACCGCCGGGTGGGTCGCGCCGAAGTTGTCCGCGTCGGCCTGCCCGTTGGCGAACAGGGCGTACGTCAGCACCGCCGCGCCGGCGGAGTCGAAGATCACCCCGGCCTCGTGCCGGGCGTCGCCGAACCAGCCCGCCTTGGTGGCGATCCGGGCCCGCTGCGCGGAGGACATCTCGCGCCGGATCCCGTCGGTGAACGCGACGGGGGAGCGCAGCAGCCCGAGCAGGAACGCCGTCGAGGACGCCGACAGCAGCGTGCCGGCGACCAGCGCCCGCAGCAGGTCGTGCGTCTCCCGGGGGGTGCTGGTGCCGAGGAAGAACCGGTTCGGGTTGGCCACCGGCTGCACCTGCGTGTTCGGGAAGCCCTTCGCCACCAGGATCTGGTTCAGCTCGACCGCCGGGCAGACCAGGCCGCAGAGCCGGACGGCGGTGTCGTCGGAGACGGTGAGCAGGTTGGCCAGCGCGTGCCCGAGGGTGACGCTGCTCGGGTACGCGCCGTCCAGGCTGAAGATCCCGTCCCCGCCGGGCACCACGATCGACGCCGTCACGTCGACCCGCTGGTCGAGGGTGAGCAGTCCCCGGTCGACCTTGTCCAGCACCGCCGTGGCCACCGCGATCTTGTTCACGCTGTACGCCTCGATCTGGGCGTCCGCCTCGTCGGCGACGGCCACCAGCGGGGCACCGGACGGGTTGGCGACCGTCACGTACGCCTGCCAGTTGCCGCCGGCCCGGGCGGACTCCTGCGCGTACCTGGCAGCCACCCAGCTCGCGGCCTCGCTCGCGTTGGCCGCCTTCCGGGGGCGCAGGCCGGCGGCGGAGGCCGGCGTGCCGGCGCCGAGCACCGTGCCGGCGGTTGCCACCGTGCCGAGCCCCAGCGCGGCCCTGCGGTTCACCCTGATCGTCACTCGTCTCTCCCGTTGGTGGTCGCGGATCATCCGTCCCGCCACCCTAGGGGAAGAGATCGATTCCGGCGGGCCCCCGGAATCACTCATCGTGACCGCCGCATCACTGCCGAGCGGGCCGTGCTGGTCGGCCCGCCAACCGTCCGGAGCACCCCGGTCGAATCCGGTCGCCGCCCGTCCTGGGCGTCCCGCATGCCCTGCCAGGTGGGTGCCGTCCCCCGGAGGCTCGCCCGGTCGGCTCGGCAGTCGGCGGAAGAGTTCCGGACATTGATCTATCGAGATGGAATATCTACGATCACTACCGGCCGGTACCGGAGCGTCCGCCGGTCACCGCGCGTGAGCGAGCATCGGGAGACAACAATGAGCGACGATCCGGAAACGGGCCGCCTACTCGACGCGCCGGCTCGGCGCCGCACCCTTTTCACGGCGCTGGGCGTCGGGATCGGCGTCGGGGTCGTCGGCGTGCCCAGCCCGGCGCTGGCGGCGGTCGCCGGCTGGAGCAACCCGACGCTCGGCGCACTGACCTCCGGGTACAAGACTCCCAGCCGGCCCACCCACACGGGCTGGGACGTGGCGAACGACCAGGGCACCCCGGTCTACGCGACGGCGGACGGAACGGTCCGGGACATCAAGACCAACTCGTACCCGGGGGACACGTCGAGCGGTCCCCTGGCCGGTCGCACCGGCAACAGCGTCCACCTCAACCACGCCGACAGCTACTTCTCCTACTACGGCCATCTCCACCGGGTGCTGGTCGGCGTCGGCCAGCAGGTCAGCTGCGGACAGCTGATCGGCCTGATGGGCACCACCGGCAACTCCAGCGGCCCGCACCTGCACTTCGAGATCCACCGGCCCCGGCTGACCTCGACGGACCCCCGGGTCTTCCTGGCCAACCGGGGTATCACCCTCGGCGCGACGGCCCCCGTCGGCAGCACCGGCTACCCGAGCGTCAGCCAGGGCGCCTCGGGGTGGGTGCCCCGGGTGATCCAGTACCTGGTGCGGGCGCGCGGCGTCTCCGTCGTCGTGGACGGCGTCTTCGGGCCGGCCTGTGCCTCGGCGGTCAGGTTGTTCCAGAGCGGTCGAGGACTCTACGCCGACGGCCTGGTCGGCCCGATCACCTGGACGGCCCTCGTCCTGCCCCTGCGGGAGGGCAACTCCGGCGACCTGGTCCGTGGCCTCCAGACCGCGCTCAACGCCCGGGGTGCGAGCCTCGTCGTGGACGGCGGGCTCGGTTCGGTCACCACCACCGCGGTACGCAGCTTCCAGAGCCGCAACGGTCTCGTCGCCGACGGTCTCGTCGGTCCGGTGACCTGGAGCGTGCTGATCTGAACCGCCGGTGGCCGGCCGTCGCCCGCCGGGCCGGCACCGTCGCCCGCGCGGCCTGCCCGGAGACGGGCCGACCGGCCCTCGCTGGGGTGCGGCGGTCGGCCCGTCGGGGCACGGCCGGGTCAGGAGCCCGGAGTGCCCCCGCCCTTGGCGGTGGCCGCGAGGTAGTCGCGGTTGAGCCGGCCGATGGTGTTCAGCGGGATGCCCTTCGGGCAGACCACCGTGCACTCGCCGGCGTTGGTGCAGCCGCCGAAGCCGGCCTCGTCGTGCGCGTCGACCATCCCGACCACCCGGGTGTACCGCTCCGGCTGGCCCTGCGGCAGCAGCGAGAGCTGGGTGAGCTTGGCGGCGGTGAACAGCATTCCGGAGCCGTTCGGGCAGGCCGCCACGCAGGCCCCGCAGCCGATGCACGCGGCCGAGGTGAAGGCGGCGTCCGCGTTGGCCTTGGCCACCGGCGTGGAGTGCGCCTCGGGGGCGCTGCCGGTCGGTGCGGTGATGTACCCGCCGGCAGCGATGATCTTGTCGAAGGCGCCCCGGTCGACCACCAGGTCCTTGATGACCGGGAAGGCGCGGGCCCGCCACGGCTCGATGTCGATCGTGTCGCCGTCGGAGAACTGCCGCATGTGCAGCTGGCACGCGGTGGTGCCGCGCTGCGGACCGTGCGCGTCGCCGTTGATCATCAGGCCGCACATGCCGCAGATGCCCTCGCGGCAGTCGTGGTCGAACGCCACCGGCTCCTCGCCGGAGAGGATCAGCCGCTCGTTGAGCACGTCGAGCATCTCCAGGAACGACATGTCGGGGGAGACGTCGTCGACCTGGTAGGTCACCATCCGACCCTTGTCCTCGGGGCCGCGCTGGCGCCAGATGCGCAGGGTCAGGTTCACTTGTAGCTCCGCTGCGTCGGGTGCACGTATTCGAACTTCAGGTCTTCCTTGTGCAGCACGACCGGCTCACCGGTGCCGGTGTACTCCCAGGCCGCCACGTAGGCGAACCGGTCGTCGTCGCGCTGCGCCTCGCCGTCCGGGGTCTGGTGCTCGGCGCGGAAGTGGCCGCCGCAGGACTCCTCGCGGTGCAGGGCGTCGACGCACATCAGCTCGGCCAGCTCGAAGAAGTCGGCCACCCGGCCGGCCTTCTCCAGCGACTGGTTGAGCCCCTCGCCGTCGCCCGGGACCCGGACCCGCTTCCAGAACTCCTCGCGCAGCGCCCGGATCTCGTCGATCGCCTTGCGCAGACCGGCCTCGCTGCGCTCCATCCCGCAGTGCTCCCACATGATCTGGCCCAGCTCGCGGTGGAACGAGTCGACCGTCCGATCGCCGTTCACCGCCAGCAGCCGCCGGATGCGGTCCTCGACGTCGGCGCGGGCCTCGACGGCCGCCGGGTGGCTGGCGTCGACCTTCTCCAGCGGCCCGGACGCCAGGTAGTGGGCGATGGTGCTGGGCAGCACGAAGTAGCCGTCCGCGAGGCCCTGCATCAGCGCGGAGGCGCCGAGCCGGTTCGCGCCGTGGTCGGAGAAGTTCGCCTCGCCGATCACGAACAGGCCGGGGATGGTCGACTGGAGGTCGTAGTCGACCCAGAGGCCGCCCATCGTGTAGTGCACGGCGGGATAGATCCGCATCGGGACCTGGTACGGGTCCTCGCCGGTGATCCGCTCGTACATCTCGAACAGGTTGCCGTACTTGGCCTCGATGGCCTTGCGGCCGAGCCGGTCGATGGCGTCGGCGAAGTCGAGGTAGACGCCAAGCTTGGTCGGCCCGACGCCCCGACCGGAGTCGCAGACGTTCTTGGCGGCCCGGGAGGCGATGTCCCGGGGGACCAGGTTGCCGAAGGAGGGGTAGATCCGCTCCAGGTAGTAGTCCCGCTCGCCCTCGGGGATGTCCCGGGGCGCGCGGTCGTCGCCCTCGGCCTTCGGCACCCACACCCGGCCGTCGTTGCGCAGCGACTCGCTCATCAGGGTCAGCTTCGACTGGTGGTCGCCGGAGACCGGGATGCAGGTCGGGTGGATCTGGGTGTAGCAGGGGTTGGCGAAGTACGCGCCCTTGCGGTGCGCCCGCCAGGTCGCGGTGACGTTGCAGCCCTTGGCGTTGGTGGAGAGGTAGAAGACGTTGCCGTACCCGCCGGAGGCGAGCACCACCGCGTCGGCCAGCTCGGTGCTGATCTCGCCGGTGACCATGTCCCGGACCACGATGCCCCGGGCCCGGCCGTCGACGACGACCAGCTCCAGCATCTCGTGCCGGGCGTTCATCTCCACGTTGCCCAGGCCGATCTGCCGCTCCAGGGCCTGGTACGCCCCGAGCAGCAGTTGCTGGCCCGTCTGGCCCCGGGCGTAGAAGGTGCGCTGCACCTGCGCGCCGCCGAACGAGCGGGTGTCCAGCAGGCCGCCGTACTCGCGGGCGAACGGCACCCCCTGGGCGACGCACTGGTCGATGATGTTGACCGACACCTCGGCCAGCCGGTGCACGTTCGACTCCCGGGAGCGGAAGTCGCCGCCCTTGACGGTGTCGTAGAACAGCCGGTGTACCGAGTCGCCGTCGTTGCGGTAGTTCTTGGCGGCGTTGATGCCGCCCTGCGCGGCGATCGAGTGGGCCCGGCGCGGGCTGTCCTGGTAGCAGTACGACCTGACCCGGTAGCCCTGCTCGGCCAGCGTGGCCGCGGCAGAGCCGCCGGCCAGGCCGGTGCCCACCACGATCACCGTCAGCTTGCGGCGGTTGGCCGGGTTGACCAGCTTGGCCTCGAAGCGGCGGCGGTCCCAGCGGGTCTCGACCGGGCCCTCGGGGGCCTTCGTGTCGGCGATCGGGTCGCCCTCGGTGAACAGATCCATGGTCAGGCCACCAATCCGGTGAGTACGGCGAAGGGGACCACCAGATAGCCGACACAGAGCGCGACGGCGAGGACCAGCGCGGCGGCGCGCGCCCGGCGCTCGCCCCTCGGGCTCTGCTGGCCGAGGCTGCGGAACGCGCTGAACGCGCCGTGGCGCAGGTGGAAGCCGAGCGCCACGATCGCCAGGGTGTAGAAGAGCGTGACGTACCAGCGCTGCGGGGCGAAGTCGGCGACCACGTTGCCGTACGGGTTGCCGGGAGCGCCCTGGGGGTTCAGGTGACCGGTGGTCAGGTCCAGGATGTGGTAGATCACGAAGAGCAGGATGATCACCCCGCCCCAGCGCATGGTGCGGGCCGCGTAGCTGCCCCGGACGGCCTTGCGGTGGGCGTACCGCACCGGGCGGGCGGCCCGGGCGCGCATCGCGAGCACGGTGGCGGCGGCGATGTGGCCCAGCACGGCCGCCAGCAGCACCGTGCGTTGCAGCCACAGGAACCAGGTCGACGGGAGCAGCGGCGTGCCGATGTCGCGCAGCCAGTGCGCGTAGTGGTCGAACGCGGTCTCGCCGGTGAAGATCTTCAGGTTGCCGAGCATGTGGGCGATCAGGAACAGCACAAGGAGGATGCCCGTCACCGCCATGACGGCCTTCAGGCCGACGTTGGAGCGGATGGGCGACCGAGTTTTCGTGAGTACCACCCGACCGACGCTAGGAGTACTTGGATTAGTCGTCCAATGCATCAACCTCGCAGTCTTGATAGCCATAGGCTATGTAGATGCAGCTCCATCAGCTCCGCTACTTCGTCGCGGTCGCAGAAGTGCGACATTTCACCCAGGCCGCCGACGTCGTCGGCATCACCCAGCCCTCGTTGAGTAAGCAAATTCACGCCCTGGAGACCGACCTCGGGGCGCCGCTGTTCGAGCGGGTGCGGGGCAACATCACCCTCACCGCCGCCGGCGAGGTGCTGCTCCCGCTGGCCAAACGCATCCTCGCCGACGTCGAGACCGCCACCCGCGAGGTCCAGGAACTGGTCGGGCTGCGGCGCGGACGGGTCCGCCTCGGCGCCACCCCGAGCCTGGCCACCTCGCTCGCCCCGCCGGTGCTGCGCCGGTTCCGCGACGCCCACCCCGGCGTCGACCTGCGGGTGGAGGAGAGTGGCTCACAGGACCTGGTCCGCGGCCTGCTCCGCGGCGACCTGGACCTGGCGTTGATCATCATGCCCGCCCACGGCGCGGATCCCGGGCTGCGCACCGAGGAGATCCTGCGGGAGAGCCTGGTGGTGGCCTCGCTGGACGAGGTCCCCGGCACCTCGGCGGCCGGCGAGCTGCGCGTAACCGACCTGCGCGGCCAGCCGCTGGTCATGTTCCGCGAGGGCTACGACCTGCGCGACGCCACCCTCCAGGCGTGCCGGGAGGCCGGCTTCGAGCCCACCCTGTCCGTCGACGGAGGCGAGATGGACGCCGTGCTCAGCTTCGTCGAGGCCGGGCTCGGGGTGGCGCTGGTGCCCGGCATCGTGGTGGCCCGCCGCCCCGGCATCCGGGTCACCCGGCTGGCCCCGCCCGGGGTGCGCCGGACCATCGCGGTGGCCCGCCGGCGCGACGTCGTGCCCACCCACTCCGGACGCGAGCTGCGCCGCATCCTGCTGGACTACGTGCACACCGCGACCGAGCTGGACGACCTCCCGCCCGGAGTGGAGCCGCGGTGAGACCTGGTCGGGGGAACGGCCGCGATCATGCCGTCCGTTTGTGCCGCGCTTGAGTTAAATAGTCCTTAAGCGCGTCGTATGAGCCGCGTTGCTCCTGTTGGTCCCCTATGGTGAAGCCTTGCACCGGCTCGACGCCCCGTCGGCCTGTCGAAATCGAAATCGAAGTCGAACGCGCGGGCTCGCGTGGCAGGGAGGCCACCACATGAGGATCCTGGTTACCGGCGGTGCCGGCTTCATCGGGTCACACTTCGCCCGGAGCCTGCTCAACGGGCGGTACGTCGGCTTCGAGGACTGCCACGTGACGGTCCTGGACAAGCTGACCTACGCGAGCGACCGGAACAATCTGCCCGCCAGCCACCCCCGCCTGGCCTTCGTCCGGGGCGACATCTGCGACCGGCCGCTGCTCGCCGACCTGGTCCCCGGGCACGACGCGGTGGTGCACTTCGCCGCCGAGTCGCACGTGGACCGCTCCATCGACGACCCGGCCCCGTTCTTCGAGACGAACGTGATGGGCTCGCACCGCCTGATGGCCGCGTGCGCCCGCGCCGGGGTGGGCCGGGTGGTGCACGTCTCCACCGACGAGGTGTACGGGTCGATCACCGACGGCGCGTGGACCGAGCGCTGCGTGCTGGAGCCCAACTCGCCGTACGCGGCGTCGAAGGCGGCCAGCGACCACGTCGTGCGGTCGTACTGGCGCACCTTCGACGTCGACGTGTCGATCACCCGGTGCGCCAACAACTACGGGCCCTACCAGCACGTGGAGAAGGTCATCCCGCGCTTCGTCACCAGCCTGCTCACCGGCGGGGACATCACCCTGCACGGCGACGGCGGCGCGGTCCGCGAGTGGCTGCACGTCGACGACCACTGCCGGGCCATCGCGCTGGTGCTGGGCAAAGGCCGTGCCGGGGAGGTCTACAACATCGGCGGCGACGTCGAGCTGACCAACAAGGCGCTGGCCGAGAAGATCCTGCTGCTCGCCGGGGCCGGCTGGGACCGGGTGCGGCACGTCGCCGACCGCAAGGTCCAGGACCAGCGGTACTCGCTCGACTACACCAAGATCTCCGACGAGTTGGGCTTCGAGCCACAGGTCCCGTTCGCCGAGGGGCTGTCCGAGGTCTTCCACTGGTACCGGGAGAACCGGGCCTGGTGGGCGCACGCGTACCCGGAGGCCCGCCCCGGCGGCCTGACCAACTCCGTGCGGGGGCTCCCGGTCGGCCGGGCGGTGCCGGCCCCGGTGCACTGACCCGGCAGCACCGCCGCCAGCACGCCGTCCCGCCGGCTCAGCGGCCCTCGGCGTCGTCCATCGCCCGGTAGATTCGCTGCTCGGAGACCGGATACGGGGTGCCCAGCGCCTGGGCGAACACGTTCACCCGCAGCTCCTCGATCATCCAGCGGATCTGCCGCACCGCCGCCGACCCCCGCCGGCTCGGCGGCAGCGCGGCGAGCAGGTCGGCGTACTCCTTCTGCACCACCGCGATCCGGTCCTGCTGCTGGCGGTCCCGCTGCGGGTTGCCCGGCAGCCGGTCCAGCCGCCGCTCGATCGCGGTCAGGTAGCGCAGCAGGTCGGGCAGGCGAGGGTACCCGGCCTCGGTGATGAAGCCGGCGTGCACCAGGCCGGAGAGCTGGGCCCGGATGTCGGCCAGGGCGGCCACCACGGCCAGGTTCTGGGTCTTGCCGAGCCGCTGCTCGACGGCGTACCCGGCGGCGAGGACCTGCCGGACCCGACCCATCACCTCGACCACGGTGTCCACCAGGTCGGCGCGGACCCGCTCGCGCAGCGCGGCGAAGCCCTCGGCGTCCCACGCCGGGCCGCCCGCGTCGGCGATCAGCTTGTCGATCGCCGCCCCGGCCGCGTCCTCGATGAGTTGCTGCACGCCGCCGTGCGGGTTGCGGCTCAGCGCCAGCTTCGCCTCGTTGGACAGCCGTCCCTGGAGGAACTTCGCCGGGGACGGCACGGTCAGCCGCAGCAGCCGCCGGGTGCCAGCCCAGTGCGCGGCGGCCTGCTCGGCCTCGGAGTCGAAGACCTTCACCCCGACCGTCGGCCCCTCGTCGACCAGCGCCGGGTACCCGGTCACCGCGTACCCCGCGCGGACCTGCTCGATGGTGCGCGGCAGGGCGCCGATGCTCCACTCCGTCAGCCCGGCGCGGGCCACGTCCGGCGCGGCGGCGGCCACCACCTGGCGGACCTCCTGGCGGAGCTGGCGTTGCAGGGCCGGCAGGTCCTTGCCCTCGGCGACGGGCTTGTTCTCCTCGTCGAGCACCCGGAAGCTGACCCGCAGGTGCGGGGGGAGCTTCGCCGGCTCCCAGGCGTCCCGGGGCACGGTCACCCCGGTCATCCGGCGTAGCTGCCGGGTCAGCGCGTCCAGCAGCGGCTCCTCGCCCGGGGTGATCGCGGCGAGCGCGGCCCGGGCGTAGTCGGGGACCGGGACGAAGTTGCGCCGGACCGCCTTGGGCAGTGATCGGATCAGCGCGATCACCAGCTCCTCGCGCAGCCCGGGGACCTGCCAGTCGAAGCTCTCCGCCGGCACCTGGTTGAGCAGCGGCAGTGGGATGTCCACGGTCACCCCGTCGGTCGAGGTGCCCGGGTCGAAGGTGTACGTCAGCGGGAGGGCGACCCCCTCGGCCCGCCACTCGTCCGGGTAGTCGGCCTCGTCCACCCCGCCCCGGCCGGCGTTGACCAGCAGCTCCCGGGTGAAGGTGAGCAGGTCCGGCCGCTCCCGGCGGGCCTGCTTCCACCAGGCGTCGAAGTGCCGCCCCGACACCACGTCGGCCGGGATCCGCTCGTCGTAGAACTGGAAGATCGTCTCGTCGTCGACCAGGATGTCCCGCCGGCGGGCCCGGTTCTCCAGCTCCGCGATCTCGGTCAGCAGCCGCTGGTTGTCCTGCCAGAACTGGTGGTGGGTCTGCCAGTCGCCCTCGACCAGGGCGTGCCGGATGAACAGCTCCCGGGACAGCGCCGGGTCGATCCGGCCGAAGTTCACCTTCCGGGCGGTGACCAGCGGCACGCCGTACAGGGTGACCT
This sequence comes from Micromonospora sp. MW-13, assembly GCF_003434305.1. GTDB lineage: Bacteria > Actinomycetota > Actinomycetes > Mycobacteriales > Micromonosporaceae > Micromonospora. The sequence continues at coordinate 113,761 of NZ_QKKX01000035.1, read as the reverse complement.
TCTCGTACGCCAGCACCGCCGCCTGCTTCTTCTCCCAGTGCGGCTCGCTGTAGCTGCGCTTGACCAGGTGCTGGGCCAGCGGCTCGACCCACTCCGGCTCGACCCGGCCGGCCACCCGCCCCCACAGCCGGGAGGTCTCCACCAGCTCGGCGGCCATCACCCAGCGCGGCGGCTTCCTGAACAGCGCCGAGCCGGGGAACAGCGCGAACTTCGCCCCCCGCGCCCCCAGGTACTCGTGTTTCTGCGGGTCCTTGAGCCCGACGTGGGACAGCAGTCCGGGCAGCAGCGACTGGTGCACCTTCGGGGTGTCGATCTCCTCCGGCAGGTCCGCGGCCGGGCCGCGCCGACCGCCGTCCGTCCCGGCCTCCTTCGCGCCGCGCCCGCCGCGCCCGGCGCCGCCCTGGTCGGGGGTACGCAGCACCTGGCGGAGCTGGCTGACGATGTCCTGCCACTCGCGTACCCGCAGGTAGTTGAGGTACTCCGCCCTGCACATCCGGCGGAACGCGCTGGAGGACAGCTCCCGCTGCTGCTCCCGCAGGTACCGCCACAGGTTCAGCAGCGCGACGAAGTCGGATTCCCGGTCGGCGAACCGGGCGTGCGCCTGGTCGGCCTGGGCCTGCCGCTCCGCCGGGCGCTCGCGCGGGTCCTGGATGGACAGCGCGGCGGCGATCACCATCACCTCGGTGGCGCAGCCGTTGCGCTCGCCCTCGAGGACCATCCGGGCCAGCCGGGGGTCGACCGGGAGCTGGGCCAGCCGCCGGCCCAGCGGGGTGAGCCGCTTGTCCGGGTCGGTCTCGGCCGGGTCCAGCGCGCCCAGCTCGTGCAGCAGGTTCACGCCGTCGGTGACGTTGCGCCGGTCCGGCGGGTCGATGAACGGGAACGCCGCGACGTCGCCCAGCCCGATCGAGGTCATCTGGAGGATGACCGAGGCCAGGTTGGTGCGCAGGATCTCCGGGTCGGTGAACTCCGGGCGGGACAGGAAGTCCGGCTCGTCGTAGAGGCGGATGCAGATGCCGTCCGAGGTGCGCCCGCAGCGGCCCTTGCGCTGGTTGGCCGACGCCTGGGACACCGGCTCGATCGGCAGCCGCTGCACCTTCAGCCGGCTGGAGTAGCGGGAGATCCGGGCGGTGCCCGGGTCCACCACGTACTTGATGCCGGGCACGGTCAGCGAGGTCTCCGCGACGTTGGTGGCCAGCACCACCCGCCGCCCGGCGTGCGGGGCGAACACCCGGTGCTGCTCGGCGGCGGACAGCCGGGCGTACAGCGGCAGGATCTCGGTGCCGAGCAGCGACCGCTTCCTCTCCACCAGCCGGCCCAGCGCATCGGCGGTGTCCCGGATCTCCCGCTCGCCGGAGAGGAAGACCAGGATGTCGCCCGGCCCCTCGGCGGCCAGCTCCTCCACCGCGTCGCCGATCGCCTGGACCTGGTCGCGGACGTTCTCCTCGTCGTCGGCCTCGTCGGCCTCGTCGGCCTCGTCGGCCTCGTCGGCCTCGTCGGCCTCGGCCTCGGCGACCTCGACCAGCGGCCGGTACCGCACCTCGACCGGGTACGTGCGCCCGGACACCTCGACCACCGGCGCCGGCCTGCCCTCCGTCTCCCCCTCGGCGGGCGGGGCGGCGAAGTGCCGGGCGAACCGCCCGGTCTCGATGGTCGCCGAGGTGATGATCACCTTGAGGTCGGGCCGGCGGGGGAGGAGCTGCCGCAGGTACCCCAGGATGAAGTCGATGTTGAGGGAGCGCTCGTGCGCCTCGTCGATGATCAACGTGTCGTACTGGCGCAGCATCCGGTCGGTCTGCAACTCGGCCAGCAGGATGCCGTCGGTCATCAGCTTGACCAGGCTGCGGTCGCCGACCTGGTCGGTGAAGCGGACCTTGTAGCCGACCACGTCGCCCAGCTCGGTGCCCAGCTCCTCGGCGATCCGGTCGGCCACCGTCCGGGCGGCCAGCCGGCGCGGCTGGGTGTGCCCGATCAGCCCGTGCACCCCGCGCCCCAGCTCCAGGCAGATCTTCGGTAGCTGGGTGGTCTTGCCGGACCCGGTCTCGCCGGCCACGATCACCACCTGGTGGTCGCGGATCGCGGCGGCGAGGTCGTCCCTGCGGTCGCTGACCGGCAGCCCGGCCGGGTAGGTGATCACGGGCACCGCCGCCCGACGGTCGGCGAGGCGCTGCTCGGCCCGGGCCACGTCGGCGGTGATCTCGGCCAGGGCGGCCTCGCGCCGCTGCGGGTCGCGCAGCCGCCGGATGCCGTCGAGGCGCCGCTGGATTCGGCGCTGGTCGCGGAACATCAGCGTGGGCAGGCGGCGGTGCAGCTCGCGGACGGTGTCGGGCGCGGCGGGTACGGCTGGATTCTGCATGTCGTCGCCAAGGATAGGCAGCCCGAGTGCCGACCGCCCCCCGGTTATCGCCGTCTAGAGTTGACCGCCGACCGACACCGACCGCGGGGACGCCGAGAATGACCATGCGAGACACCGACCGGGCGCTGGTACAGGCCGCCACGGCGGTCGCCAAGCTGCGCTGTCGCAGCGAGAACCACACCGTCGCCGCCGCCGCCCGCACCGCCGACGGCCGGGTCTTCACCGGCGTGAACGTCTACCACTTCACCGGTGGGCCGTGCGCCGAGGTGGTCGCGATCGGCGCTGCCGCCACCCAGGGCGCGGGCGAGCTGGAGACGATCGTGGCGGTGGGCGACCGGGGGCGGGGCGTCATCCCGCCGTGCGGCCGGTGCCGGCAGGTGCTGCTGGACTACTTCCCGTCGATCCGGGTCATCGTCGGCCCGGCGGACGCGCTGCGCGCCGTGCCGGTCGCCGAGCTGCTGCCCACCCAGTACGTCTGGGCCGACCACCAGCTCGACGCGGGCGCCGGGGTGCCGACGCCCCGCGAGGGCGCCGCCGGCTGACCGGCCCGGCGGGACGCCCACGGCCCGGATCGGCTCAGTCGCCCGCCGCCGTCTCCAGCATCGACCGGGGGACCGGCACGCCGCCGAACCGGACGTTGCCCTGCGGCACCAGCCAGCTCATCACCCGCACGACGAGCCGGCCGGCCCGGACCGCCGGGTCGTTGCCGTACAGCTCGCGGGCCGCCGCCCGATCGACCGCGAGCACCGCGAAGCCGCGCAGCCGGTCGTCGTCGGGGTCGAGGAAGGGGCCGGCCGCCAGGACGAGGCCCTGCTCCACCAGCCCCGCCTGGTGGGCCAGGTGGGCGTCGCGCAACCGGTCCGCCGCGTCCCGGGGCAGCTCCGGCGCGTCCTCGGGCCAGGCCAGGAGCACGACGGTGTGCTGGTCGAATTCCATGCGACCAGCGTAGGGGGGTGAATGGTGCCGCCATCGCCCGAACGAGGGTTTACGAGAAGACTGCACCTTTTGCCACTCCAACGGAAACTTGTTCTAGCTGGCCCTCGGTCGCGCAACGACGACGCGGGGAGGCGCAGGGCAGTGCTCTCCAGGGGAGGTCTGCTCATCGCGGGAGCTGCGCCCGCGCGGCATCCCGGACCCGGATCAAGGCCCGGTTCGACCGGCGGGCTCCTCCGGGCTCGGCCCGGCCGGCGTGGCGGCCCTCGGGGCCGCCGCCCTGGGCGCGGGAATGCTGCACGGCGCACGCGATCCCGGATCGATACCCGCTGGTTAGACGGGTCTGAGCAGCTCGGCTAAGGTAAGGCGTACCTAAGTCGAGGGAGCTTCGTGTCCACCGTCGCCGCGCGGCCGATCCAGCCCGCCAACCGGCCCGCCCGCGGCCCCGGCCGCCGCGTCGCAGTCACCGTGGCGGCGGCGGTGGTGCTGGCGCTCGCCGTGCTCGCCAGCTTCGCCCTCGGCAGCCGACCGCTCCCGCCGGGTGACGTGTGGCACGCGCTGGTCGCCCCCGACGGCGGCGACGCCACCACCATCGTCCGCGAGCTACGGATGCCGCGCACCACCCTGGGCGTCGTGGTCGGTCTCGCCCTCGCCGTCGCCGGGGTGCTGTTCCAGGCGCTGACCCGCAACCCGCTCGCCGAGCCGCGCATCCTCGGCATCAGCGCCGGCGCGTCGTTCGGCGTGGTGCTGGCCATCGCCGTCTTCGGTGTCGGCAGCCTCGCCGGGTACGTCTGGTTCGGCGTCGCCGGGGCGCTCCTGGCCGGCCTGGCCGTGTTCGCGGTCGCCAACCGGACCCGCGAGGGCGCCTCGCCGGTCACCCTCGCGCTGACCGGCGCCGCCCTCGACGCCAGCCTCGGCGCCGCCGTGTACGCGCTGCTCAGCATCGACGCCCGCACCTTCGAGGAGTACCGGTTCTGGGTGGTCGGCGGGCTGACCGGCCGAGACGTCGGCGTCACCGGCCAGGTGCTGCCGCTCGTCCTCGCCGGGGGTGTGCTCGCCGCCCTGGTCGCCCGGGGCCTGGACGCGCTCGCCCTCGGCGACGACGTGGCCCGGGGGCTGGGCCACCGCATCGGCCTGGTCCGCCTCGGCGGCGGCGCGGCCGGGGTGCTGCTCACCGGGGCGGCCGTGGCGGCGGCCGGGCCGATCGCGTTCGTCGGACTCGCCGTGCCGCACCTGGCCCGGGCCCTGGTCGGCGCGGACCACCGGTGGACCCTTGCCGTCGCCGCCCTGCTCGGGCCCGCCCTGCTGCTCGGCGCCGACGTCGTCGGCCGGCTCGTCGCCCCGCCCGGCGAGGTGCCCGCCGGGGTGGTCACCGCGCTGATCGGCGCCCCGCTGCTGGCCTTCCTCGTCCGCCGCGCCCGGGTGGTGACCGCGTGAGCGCCCTCGCCACCAGGGGCCGCCCCCGGTCCGCCCCGCCCGGCCGGTCCCTGCTGCGCCTCGGCCCGCTACGGGTGCCGGTACGCCGCCGACCGGTGCTGGTCGCCGCCGCGCTGACCGCGCTGCTCGCCGCCGCCGGGGTGCTCAGCCTCTCCCTCGGCACCCCGTACGTCGCCACGCCCGACGTGCTGCGCGCCCTCTCCGGCGCCGGCACCCCGTACGACCTGGTGGTGCTGGACCTGCGGCTGCCCCGGCTCGTGCTCGCGGCGGTGGCCGGCGCGGCGTTCGGCGTCGCCGGCACTCTGATCCAGAGCGTGGCCCGCAACCCGCTGGCCAGCCCGGACGTCATCGGCATCACCCAGGGCGCCGGGCTGGCCGCCACCATCGCCCTGACCGGCGGGGCCGCCGCCGTCCTGGTCGCCCCGGCGGCGCTGCTCGGCGGACTGGCCGCGGCGGCGCTGGTGCTCGCCCTCGGCGCCCGGCACGGGCTGGCCGCCCAGCGGTTCGTCCTCGCCGGGGTCGCGGTGGCCTTCGCGCTGCGGGCGCTGATCGAGGTGGTCATGATGACCGCCGACCCGATCGACGGGCTGCGCGCCCAGATCTGGCTGATCGGGACCCTCGCCGGCAAGGGATGGACCGAGGCGACGTGGATCGCGGTCACCCTGCTGGTGCTGCTGCCCGTGCTGCTCTGGGCCGGCTGGGCGCTGAACAGCACCGCCCTGGACGACGACACCGCACGCGGGATCGGCGTCCGCCCGGTGGCCCGCCGGATCGGGCTGGCCGGCACCGGCGTGCTCGCCGCCGCAATGGTCACCGCGCAGGTCGGCGCCGTCGACTTCGTCTCCCTGGTCGCCCCCCAACTGGCCCGCCGGCTGGTCCGCGCCGAGCGTCCCCCGCTGCTCTGCTCCGCCCTGCTCGGCGCGCTGCTGCTGGTCCTCGCCGACCTCGCCGGCCGGCGGTTGTTCGCCCCCACCCAGCTACCGGCGGGCGTGCTGACCGCCGCGATCGGCGGACCGTACCTGATGTTCCTGCTGCTGCGCGGACGCCGGAGGGCGTCCTGATGCCCACGCCCGGCCCCGCCCCCGACCCCGCCGGCCCACCGGCGCCGTCCACCCGGCCCGCCACCGCCCCCGTACCCCGGACCACCGGCCCCGCCGGCACCCCCGCCTCCCCGCCCGCCGGATCCCCCGACGTTGCCGCCTCCCCGCCCGTCGTCCCCACCCGAGGAGCCGCGATGCTCTCCACCCGCGACCTGGTCGTCGGCTACGACGAGCGGACCGTCCTGGACGGCCTCGACCTCGCGCTGCCCGCCGATGCCTTCACAGTCGTCGTCGGACCGAACGCCTGCGGCAAGTCGACGCTGCTGCGCACCATGGCCCGGCTGCTCACTCCCCGCCAGGGCGCGGTGCTGCTCGACGGCACCGCGATCCGGGACCTGCCGACCCGGGAGGTCGCCCAGCGCCTCGGTGTCCTGCCGCAGAGCCCGCTGGTGCCGGAAGGGGTGACGGTCGCCGACCTGGTCGGCCGGGGCCGCCAGCCGTACCAGCGGTGGTGGCGGCAGTGGTCGGAGCGGGACAGCGCCGCCGTCGACGAGGCCATGGCGCTCGCCGACGTGTCCGGCCTCGCCGACCGGCCGGTGGACACCCTCTCCGGCGGGCAACGGCAGCGGGTCTGGATCGCGATGACCCTGGCCCAGGACACCGAGGCGCTGCTGCTGGACGAGCCGACCACCTTCCTCGACCTGGCCCACCAGGTGGAGGTGCTGGACCTGCTGCACCGGCTGCGCGTCGAACGGGGCCGGACCGTGGTCGCCGTGCTGCACGACCTCAACCAGGCCGCCCGGTACGCCGACCACCTGATCGCCATGCGCGCCGGCCGGGTGGTGGCCGCCGGCCCGCCCCGGGAGATCCTCACCGCGGAGCTGGTCCGCGACGTCTTCGGGCTCGACTGCGTCGTCGTGCCCTGCCCGGTGACCGGCGCGCCCCTGGTCGTGCCGGCCCTCACCAGCGTCTCCCTGGCCGCCCCCGCCCGGGCCGCCTCCTCCGTCACCTCCTCCGCCGGCCCGCTGGCCGGCTGAACTCCTCGAAAGGAAACATCGATGCGTCGTCTCGCCGCCGTGCTCACCGCGGCCGTCGCCCTCGGCGTCGGACTCACCGCCTGCGGAGAGAGCGACCCCGTCGCCGACACCGCCGCCGGGGAGACCCGGGAGATCACCCACGCCATGGGCACCACCAAGGTGCCGGCCGACCCCAAGCGGGTCGTCGTCCTCGATACGGACAAGATCGACACCACACTCTCGTTGGGTGTCACACCGGTCGGCGCGGCCACCGCCGGTGAGGCGAAGGGCTGGCCGACCTACTTCGGCGAGGAGAAGCTCGCCGGGATCAAGGCTGTCGGGGTGCTCACCGAGCCCGATCTGGAGGCGATCAACGCCCTCAAGCCCGACCTGATCCTGGGCAGCAAGTTCCGCCAGGAGAAGTTCTACGACGAGTTGACCGCCATCGCCCCCACGGTGTTCACCGAGCAGGTGGGCATCACCTGGAAGGAGAACCTCCTCCTCGACGGCAAGGCCCTCGGCAAGGAGCAGCAGGCCCGTGACCTGCTCACCACGTACGAGAAGCGGGCTGCGGACTTCGGCGCGAAGCTCGGCGACGCCGCCCAGCGGAAGATCTCCATCGTGCGCTTCATGCCAGGTGCGATCCGGGTCTACGGCCCGGACTCCTTCTCCGGCATAGTGGTCGGTGACACCGGGCTGGGCCGCCCCGAGCGGCAGCAACTCGCCGGCAAGGCGGACAAGCGCTTCGACGCGGTCAGCCCCGAGCGGGTCAACGAGGTCGACGCCGACGTCATCTTCGTGACCGCGTACGGCGAGAAGGCCGCCGCCGAGCAGAGCACCGTCACCGGCGGCACCCTCTGGAAGGGCCTGTCCGCGGTCAAGGCCGGCAAGGCGTACCCGGTCTCCGACGAGGTCTGGATGACCGGCATCGGCGTCGGCGCCGCCAACAGGATCATCGACGACCTGGACAAGTACCTCTCCTAACCCGCCCACCCCCACCCCCTCCCACCTGCGGCGGCGCGCAAATTCACGGAAAGAGTGGCTGTTCCGCCTGGAACAGCCACTCTTTCTCTGTAAATGCAGAAGGTCAACGGGCGGAGCGGCGGGAGTGGAGGGCGGAACGGATCTCCGTCAGCACACCGTCGAAATCCTCTCTCATCCGTTTGCTCGTCACGTGCAGGACCACCCAGCCGTCACCGAGTAGTTGGTTCAGACGTTGCCGGTCGCGGTGGAACTGATCCGGGTCGTGGTGCCAGCGGCCGTCGTACTCGACGGCCACCTTGAGGTCCGGCCAGGCGAGGTCGACCCTCGCCACGAATCGACCGTTCCGGGTGACCACGTGTTGGGTCACCGGCCGGGGCAGCCCGGCGCGGACGAGTCGCACTCGCAGCCGCGACTCGGGCAGGGACTCCGCGCCTGCGTCGACCAGGCTCAGTGCCTCGGCGAACTTCCGGGCACCCCGCTGACCCCGACGCCGGGCCAGGTACGTCGTGAGGTCGGCGGCCTGGACGGCTCGGTTGTGCAGCAACGCGTCGATCAGCGCCACTGCCTCGACGGTGTCCAGCCAGCAGGCGAGGTCCCAGCAGGTGCGGATGCCCGTGGTGACACGCATTCCGTCGATCAGCCGCGACTCGCCCTCGCGCCACCCGGCAACATGGATGAGCAGGCCGGCGAGGGGACCGAAACGGGAGGTCGGATGGACCAGCACCTCGACCGGCTCGTGTGGCCCCGGTGTCGGCCCGCCGAGTACGGCGACGGCCGATCTACCCGCGACGACGCATCCGGGTGGGAAGAGCCACGACGCCGCGGCCCTGCACCGGGTCAGGTGCGTTATCTCGATACGGGCGTCGGCATAGACATTGTGGAGAACCTGCCGCCACGCGCTGCTACGTAGGTCGTTTTTGCTCAGCAGGCCGCGACGAACCGCGTCCCGGGCGTAGAATACCTGCCCGACCAGTTCGGCCGGCCGACGAGGAATGCGAGCCACCCTCCCACCCTGACGCACCCACCCACCTTCCGAAACCCCCTGTGGACAACCCCTCCCCTCCGCCCTCCTCCCTCGCATTTACACGGAATGAGTGGCTATTCCACGAGGAATAGCCACTCATTCCGTGAACTTGCGCCACGCCACCCGGCGGGGGCGTGGGGCGTGGGGGGAGGGGGTGGGGGGAGAGGGTTAGTCGCTGCCACTCCGCTTCGCGAAGCGGCCCTAATCGGAAGGAAGTAGGTCTACTTCCGAGTTAGGCGGCGGTGGACCAGATTGCGCGGAAGGCGGCGGCCTCGCCGGCGAGCCACTGCTCGACCTGCTGGGGCTTGACGCTGTCCGGCATCCGGTACGCCTCGCCCCGGCGGACGTCGACCAGCACCGGCTCGGCGTGCGGCAGGACGGCGTCCATGTGTCGGGCCATCAGGTGCAGGGTGGCCAGCGCCGCCTCCTCGCTGGGCGGGGCCTCGTCGAAGTGCAGGCGGACGGCCTCGGCCCGGCCGTCGTCGGCGTACCGGATGCCGAACTGTGGGTTGATCTTGACGGGGAGGTCGCCGAGCATGGCCAGGGCGTCGCGGGTCTGGGCCAGGTCGACGCCGGTCGGCTCGCCGAGGGAGCGCAGCCAGGCCGTCGCGCCCGGCACGAGCGCCTGGTAGAGCGGGCGCCAACGCGGCTTGACCACGTCGGCGACCTGCGCCAGGTGGGTGCCGCCGGTGTGGAACGCGACATCGGCCTTGAGGGCCTTGACGAACTGCCCGTGCGGGTTGAAGCCGTGCCGGCTGGCCCGCTGCTTGCGCAGGCCACCGACGAAGCTGGCCTTGGTGGGCCCGGTGCGGTCGACGTACCGGGTGAAGCCGAGGAGGGTGGCGTAGGGCGGGAGGGTGCTGGGGATGGGCGCGGTCACGGAAGTCCTCCCAGGTCAGGACTTGGTTTAGTACATACATTCTAATCGACACCTCTGACATCGCCCAGCGAAAAGGAGGGGCAGTCCGGACAACCGGACTGCCCCTCCTGCGGCGATCGGCTAGAGCTGGCCGACGTCCGTGATCCGGACGGCGGCGGCGCCCACCTCGTCGGAGGCGGCCAGGTCGATCTCGGCGCTGATGCCCCAGTCGTGGTCGCCGTCCGGGTCGTCGAGGATCTGCCGGCCCGTCCACCGCTCCCGGCCCTGGTCGATCATCAGCAGCGCCGGGCCGCGGGCGTCCGGCCCGACCCCGATCGAGTCGTACGCCTCGAAGTACGGCTCCAGCGCGTCGGCCCACGCGTCCGCGCCCCAACCGTCCCCGGCGTCCAGTTCCCCGAGCAGGTCCCAGCGGCGCAGGGCGGCCAGCTCGACCCGGCGGAACAGCGCGTTGCGCACCAGCACCCGGAACGCCCGGGCGTTGCGGGTGACCGCCGGCGGCCGGTCGGCCAGGGCGGCGTACGCCTCGGCGGCCTCCGCGACGTCGGACGGGTTGCGCAGCCGCTCCCACTCGTCGATCAGGCTGGAGTCGACCTGGCGGACCAACTCGCCGAGCCACTCGATGAGGTCGACCAGTTCCTCGGTCTTGGCGTCCTCGGGCACGGTCTGCCGCAGCGTCTTGTACGCGTCGGCGAGGTAGCGCAGCACCAGGCCCTCGGACCGGGTGAGGGAGTAGAACTGCACGTACTCGGTGAAGGTCATCGCCCGCTCGTACATGTCCCGCACGACGGCCTTGGGGGAGAGCTGGTGGTCGGCCACCCACGGGTGTCCCTGCCGGTACATCTCGTACGCGGCCTCCAGCAGCTCCGCGAGGGGCTTCGGGTGGGTCACCTCGTCGAGCAGTTCGAGGCGGGCCTCGTACTCGATGCCCTCGGCCTTCATCGCGGCGACCGCCTCGCCACGGGCCTTGAACTGCTGCGCGGAGAGCACCTGGCGCGGGTCGTCGAGGATCGACTCGATCACCGACAGCACGTCGAGCGCGTACGACGGGGAGGCGGCGTCCAGCAGCTCGATGGCGGCCAGCGCCAGCGGGGACAGCGGCTGGTTGAGCGCGAAGTCGAGCTGGAGGTCGACGGTGAGCCGGACCCTGCGCCCGGTCTCGTCCGGCTCGGGCAGCTCCTCCACCACTCCGCCGGCGCGCAGCGCCCGGTAGATGGCGATCGCCCGGCGGATGTGCCGGCGCTGGGCGGCGCGGTCCTCGTGGTTGTCGGTGAGCAGGTGCCGCATCGCGGCGAACGCGTCGCCGGGGCGGCCGATGACGTTGAGCAGCATCGAGTGGCTGACCTGGAAGCTGGAGGTCAGCGGCTCCGGCTCGGCCTCCACCAGGCGGTCGAAGGTGGGCCGGCCCCAGCCGATCGAACCCTCCGGCGGCTTCTTGCGGACCACCTTGCGTCGCTTCTTCGGGTCGTCGCCCGCCTTGGCCAGGGCCTTCTCGTTGTCGATGACGTGCTCGGGGGCCTGCACGACGACCCGGCCGAGGGTGTCGAACCCGGCCCGGCCCGCCCTGCCGGCGATCTGGTGGAACTCGCGGTTCTTGAGCAGCCGGGTACGCACGCCGTCGTACTTGCTCAGGCCGGTGAACAGCACGGTGCGGATCGGCACGTTGATGCCGACGCCGAGGGTGTCGGTGCCACAGATGACCTTGAGCAGGCCGGCCTGGGCCAGGGTCTCCACGAGCCGGCGGTACTTCGGCAGCATGCCCGCGTGGTGCACGCCGATGCCGTGCCGGACCAGCCTCGACAGCGTCTTGCCGAAGCCGGAGGTGAACCGGAACCGGCCGATCGCCTCGGCGATCAGGTCCTTCTCGGCCCGGGTGGCGACGTTGACGCTCATCAGCGCCTGGGCGCGCTCCAGGGCGGCGGCCTGGGTGAAGTGCACGACGTACACCGGGGCCTGCTTGGTCTCCAGCAGCTCCTCCAGGGTCTCGTGCAGCGGCGTCATCGCGTACGAGAAGAGGAGCGGGACCGGCCGCTCGGCCGAGCGCACGACGGCGGTCGGCCGGCCGGTGCGCCGGGTGAGATCGTCGACGAAGCGGGTGGTGTCGCCGAGGGTGGCCGACATCAGCACGAACTGCGCCTGGGGCAGCTCGATGATCGGCACCTGCCAGGCCCAGCCCCGGTCCGGCTCGGCGTAGAAGTGGAACTCGTCCATGACCACCTGGCCGACGTCGGCCCGCTCGCCCTCGCGCAGCGCGAGGTTGGCCAGGATCTCGGCCGTGCAGCAGATGATCGGGGCGTCGGCGTTGACGCTGGCGTCGCCGGTCAGCATGCCGACGTTGTCGGCGCCGAAGACCTCGCAGAGGGCGAAGAACTTCTCCGACACCAGGGCCTTGATCGGGGCGGTGTAGAAGGTGGTCCGGCTGTCGGCCAGGGCGGCGAAGTGCGCGGCGATCGCCACCAGGCTCTTGCCCGAGCCGGTCGGCGTATTCATGATCACGTTCGCGCTGGAGACGATCTCGATGACCGCCTCCTCCTGGTGGGGGTAGAGGTCGAGGCCGCGCTGCTTCGCCCAGTCGGCGAACGCGTCGAAGAGGGTGTCGGGGTCGGCGCTTGTCGGCAGCGCGGCGGTGAGCGTCATAGCCCTTCCATCGTGCCTGCCGCAGGCCCTCCCGCGCCAACCGGGCCATTGCCCATCCGTCAGGCGGCGGCCGTCAGGAGGTGGCCCTCGTCCGACGACAGGGGGCGCCGCCGCTCACTCCCGCCAATGGATCAGGTCGAAGACGGGGCGGCCGGCGATCAGCGCGCGGCGTTCGAACTTGGTGACGGGCCGGTGGGCGGGGCGCGGCGCGTACCCGCCGTGCACGTCGGCCAGCCCCGGGTCGGCCGTCAGCGTCTCGCGCATCGACTCGGCGTACTCGGCCCAGTCGGTGGCGCAGTGCAACGTCCCGCCGGGGACCAGCCGGGAGCGCAACAGCGCCACGTGCGCCGGCTGGATGATCCGCCGCTTGTGGTGCCGCGACTTCGGCCACGGGTCGGGGAAGAACACGTGCACCGCGTCCAGCGAGCCCTCCGGCAGCGCCCGGACCAGGTCCAGCGCGTCGCCCTGCGCCACCCGCACGTTGCCCAGGCCACGGCGTTCCACCAGGCCCAGCAGGTTGGCGATTCCGGGCGTGTGCACCTCGACGGCCAGATAATCTCGGTCCGGGTCGCCGGTGGCCATCTCGGCCGTGGCGTCCCCCATGCCGGAACCGACCTCCAGCACCACGGGGGCCCGGCGGCCGAACAACGCCGCCAGGTCCACCGGGGCGAGGCCGTCGGTGATCGTCAGGCCGTACGCCGGCCAGAGCCGGTCCAGGGCGTCGACCTGCCGGTCGCTCATCCGGCCGCGCCGGGGGTGGAAGGTACGGATCCGGGACGCGTGCGGCGGCACGGTCGCGGCGGGGTTCGGGTCGGTGGAGGTCACAGCGACCCGAGCGTACGCGACGACCGCGCCGGACCGGATGTGATGTACGACCGGGGCGGGGGACCCGTCCCGTACGGCAGGCCGGGCGGTCGCCGCCCGGCGTCGCGCTACCGCGTCGGGAGGTGCCATGGAGTCAGCCACCCGCCTCGGCGCCGCGCTGGCGGTCGCGGTCGCCGCAGTCGCCGGCCCACTCGCGGGGGCCGCACGGGCCGCCGACGCGCCCGTCGCCGCCCCGGCGTCCGAGCGGGCTGCTGGAGTCCCTGTGGTCGCCCCGGCGTCCGAGCCGTCGGCTGGCCCGCCGGGCGGCGGCCAACCCGACCGCGGCCAGCCCGGCTGGCTCGTCTTCGTCGAGGTCAGCCCCGGCACGGTGCAGCCCGGCTACCTGGTCGGCATCAGGGCGAGCTGCCACGACAACTCGGTGCCGGCCATCGTGGTCTCCGACGCCTTCGGCCGGGTCGCCGCCCGTCCGGACAGCGGCCTGCTGACGGCGTCCCCGATGGTCCGGGAGCGCACCTGGCCGGGCAACTACCCGGTCAAGCTGGAGTGCCGGGGCGGGGAGACCGCGAGCACGATGCTCCAGGTGGTCAAGCGCACACCCTCGCACCCGCCCTCGCCCACCCACAGGCCGACGCACGAGCCGGTCCGGCACCCGACGCACCCGGCGGCGCAGCACCCGAGCCGGGGCCCGAACACCGGCTTCGGCGGCACCGCCGGGGCGGCCACCGGCGGGCTGCTGCTGCCCGGGGGCGTGGCGCTGGCCGTGGCCGGGGTGACGATCGGCGTGGTCACCAGACGCCGGCCCCGCGTCCGCCGCGGCACCGCCGGGCGGTGAGTCCGGCCGTGGCGTCCGTGCGCGTACCCCGGTCGACCGCCGCGCCGGCCGGTGCCGGGCGGCCGGCGCAGCGCCGGCCCTGGTCGATGCCGATCGCCGTGGTCCTGGTGCTGGTCGGCGTCTTCACCACCGGCGCGGGGCTGGGCCGCGCGTCCGGGCCGTTCGACTGGGTCACCGGGACCGGCCGGCCCGCCGCCTCCGCCGCCGACGCCCCCGGGCTGGCGGCCAGCCGCCCGGTCTCCCTGGCCGTGCCGGCGATCAGGGTCTCCGCGCCCGTGGCGCCCGTCGGGCAGGCGCCCGACGGGTCGATCGAGGTCCCGCCGCTGGCGAGAGCGGACGAGACCGGCTGGTACGACCGCGGCCCGACCCCGGGCGAGCCGGGTCGGGCGGTGATCGTCGGGCACGTGGACACGAAGAGCGGCCCGGCGGTCTTCTACGACCTGGGCAGACTGAAGACCGGTGACCGGATCGAGGTGACCCGCGCCGACGGGGACGTGGCAGTCTTCGCGGTGGACTCGGTCGAGCACTTCGACAAGGACGCCCTGCCCGCCGCGCGGGTGTACGGCGACGACGGGCCGCCGGGACTACGGCTGATCACCTGCGGCGGCCAGTGGGTCGGCGGGCGGACCGGCTACGCCGACAACGTGGTCGCCTTCGCCTCGCTGGTCGACACCCGCCGTCCCTGACGGAAACGTGGTGAAGGGGCCGCACCCTGGCCTGTTCGTCTCGGCGTGATCAACAACAGCAGTCACGCGACCGGCACTACTGGTCCGGGCACCCTGCCGCCGCCAGCCCCCGGTCAGCCAAGGGCGCGGGCCCAGGACAGGAAGCGGTCGGTCAGGTCGGTCGGCGGCGTGCCGGGCGTCAACTGCGCGAGCTGTGTCGTCGCCTCCTCCTTCAGCGTGGCCAGGTATGGCCCGCGCCTCGTCGTCGGTCAGCGGCACGAACCACAGGAAACGCCGGACGATCTCCGGGGGCGTCGGGCCGCCCGGTCGACCGCGAAGGTCGCGGACGGCCTGCTGCGCCCTCCGCAGGAACCCCGGCAGCAGCGCGGTCCGGAGCCGGCCGTCCAGCGGGATCCCGGTCCAGGTCGGGCAGGGGTACGGCCGCCCGCAGCGCTGGCAGGTCCACGCCGGCCCGAGGGGGAAGTGGTCCGCCAGGGCCGGCGCGCGTGGTACGCCCTGTGCGGGGCGGGTGTGGATTCCGCTGTCTCACCGCCGGCCCCCGTTCCCCCGCATGAGCTGCCCCGGCGTACGTGGCTCGCCGGCCAGGCCCGGGGCGACCCGCGTCGACACGTCGTTACGCGGTCCTCGGTACGGCGGGATCAGCGGGCCGACCAGCGGCGGGTCGTAGGGGACCGGGTCCCGGGGCGGCGGGGCCGGCCTCGGCGTGGGCTTCGGGTCGGCCGGCGCGGAATCGGGCCTCGGCTTCGCAGCCCGGTACGCCCGGCAGACCTGACAGGCGCAGTGCCGGCCCCGCCGGGACCGGTGCCGCCCTCCTCGGTGTGACATGGCCTCCCCTATCCGTCGAGATTGGAGAGGGGGACCGCCCGCTCGTCACGCGCAGAGAAGGACCGGGGCGGCCCCCTCGACGAACGCGAACCGCCGGGTCACCCCTCCACCGGCCACGCCGTCCTGAAAGCAGCTTCCCGAGGGTTGCGAGACAAACACACCGCGTAGCAATATGGAATGACGGCACCTGGGAATATCCGGAGAGGACACTGGATGAACCATGCCGTAATCGAGGCGATGACGGCTGCCGGGCTCACGGCCGAGATCCTCGCAGCCCAAATAGGCGTTGATCCGAAGACAGCGGCCCGGTGGGCAAACCCAGGGCATATCCCGCAGTCCCGTCACCGGGCGAAGGTTGCCGCTCTCCTTGGCCGTGAAGTCGCCGATCTCTGGCCGAACATTTCGAAGCGGCGTGATCCGGTATGGCTCCGCCAGTGGGTCGACTGGGAGAGGGCGGCAGTCGCGCTGCGGTGGTTCGAGCTGGCATGGGTGCCGGGGCTGCTCCAGACCGAGGCATACGCACGGGCGACATTGGCCGGCGAGTCTCTGTCGGCCCGCGAGGTCGAACAGTTGGTCGAGGCACGGGTGGGTCGGCAAGCCGTCCTGCATCGAGACCGGCCACCGCTGCTGATCGCAGTCATTGACGAAGCGGTCCTCTGGCGGCCTGTAGATGGCGATCGGGACTTGATGCGCGAGCAGTGTGAACACCTCGCGGCGTGCGCGCGGCTGCCCTCCGTGCAGGTCTTCGTGGTTCCCGCGTCGGTTGGCATGTACCCGGGGCTTGGCGGGCCGCTGATTCTCGCCGAGCTACCCGATGGCGAACAGGTCGGCCACGTCGACAGCCAGGCGCGGGCGGAGATCGTTACCGAGACCGCAGACGTTGCTACGCTCGTTCTACGGTGGGAGCGAATTCGGGGCGAAGCCCTCTCCCGGGCACAGTCACTAGACCTCATCACGAAAGCGGCAGAGCATCATGGACCTGACCGGCGCGCAGTGGCGTAAGAGCACGAAGAGCGGTAACAACGGCGGATCGTGCGTCGAGGTCGCCGACAATCTCCCCGGTGTCGTCCTGGTGCGGGACACGAAGGACCGCGACGGCGGCATGTTGACGTTCGCTCCGGGCGCGTGGCGTGGTTTCGTGGCGCTGGCGAAGGCGATCGGCCCGCTCGGCTGACTGCGGCTGATCCGGGGCACAGTCACTGCACTCTCACGTAGACGCGCCCCGCTTCCGTTCCAGAGCAACCACTACCCCTCGCACTCATCTCCTCCTTCCCTGCCCTGCGCCGCCCCGCGCGCGTCGTCTCATGATCGTCTGTCGTTTAGGGAGAACTGGCGCGGCGTGTCGTGTCCGTTTTCAGCAGACGATCATGGCGCTTGGTTGCGCGGCGGGAACCAAGCAGGTCGCCCGACCGGGATAACGACTGGCGTGGCGTGGTTTCGTGGCGCTGGCGAAGGCGATCGGCTGACTGCGGCGGCACGAACAGGCCCCTGGCTAGTGCCGGGGCCTGTTCTGGTTGTCGGCCGCTGGGATCGGCCACGTCGTCAGCGTGCTGCTCGGCCGTCAGCGTGCTGCTCGCCTTCGCCTCGCTGGTCGGCATCCGCCGACCGTGACGGGTCAGGACTGGCCGGGAACCTGCTGCACCACCTCGAACTCCAGCAGCGTGGCGCCGGAGGAGACCGGACGCCGCTGCTCGCCGCCCTCGCCGCCGGCGTGCGCGGCCCGGGACGGCCCGGCGGCCCACGCCTGGTAAGCC
This sequence comes from Micromonospora sp. MW-13, assembly GCF_003434305.1. Classification (GTDB taxonomy): domain Bacteria; phylum Actinomycetota; class Actinomycetes; order Mycobacteriales; family Micromonosporaceae; genus Micromonospora. Next base: position 96,538 of record NZ_QKKX01000035.1, on the reverse strand, counting down.
TCCTCGGTCTCCCACCTCGTGTAGACGAAGTAGCGCTTCTCGCCGCCGACCGGGCGCAGCAACTCGAAGCCGAGGAAACCGGGGGAGCCCTGCACCGCGCCGGCCCGGGCCGCGAACCGCCGCTCCAGTTCCTCGCCCGCGCCCTCGGGTACGTCGATCGCGTTGATCTTCACGACTGCCATGGCTCCACCCTAACCAGCCGGCAGTCCCGGGGACCGGCCGGCGCGGCCGGGCGGGTGGGTCAGAACGTCTCGACGGCCGGAACCAGGTCGGCGTCCACCACGATCGGGGCGTGGTCCGAGGGCCCCTTGCCCTTGCGGGCCTCCCGGTCGACGTACGCGGCGCGGACCGCCCGGGCGAACGGCGCGGACGCGTACACCAGGTCGATCCGCATGCCCTTGTTCTGGTGGAACATCCCGGCCCGGTAGTCCCAGTAGGTGTAGGGGTGCGGTCCCTTCATCGGGGTGGGCACCACGTCGTGCAGCCCCAGGTCGCGCAGCGCCGCCAGGGCGGCCCGCTCGGCCGGGGTGACGTGGGTGGAGGTGGCGAACAGGGCAGGGTCCCAGACGTCGGCGTCGGTCGGGGCGACGTTGAAGTCGCCGCAGACCGCCACCGCCGGCCCGCCGGTCAGCTCCGGCTCCAGCGCGTCGCGCAGCGCCGCGAACCAGGCCAGCTTGTACGCGTAGTGCGGGTCGTCGACGGTCCGGCCGTTGGGCACGTACACGGACCAGACCCGCAGCCCGTCGCAGGTGGCCGAGATGGCCCGGGCCTCCGGCTCGGGGAAGCCCGGCTCGCCGGGGAAGCCGACCGTCACGTCGGCCAGGCCGACGCGGGACAGGATCGCCACCCCGTTCCACCGGCCGTCGCTGTGGCTGGCCACCGTGTAGCCCAGCTCGCCGACCTCGGCCACCGGGAACGCCCCGTCGGGGCACTTGGTCTCCTGGAGGCAGACCACGTCGGGGCCGGTGGTGGCCAGCCAGTCCAGCAGCCGGGGCAGGCGGGCCTTCACCGAGTTCACGTTCCAGGTCGCCAGGCGCATGCCCCCAGCCTGCCGCATCCCCGCCCCGGCCGCCGGGTCAGCTCCCCGGGGTGTCGCCCGGTCGGCCCTGCTCGGCCAGGAAGCGTTCCAGCTCGGCGCCCAGTTCGTCGGCGGTCGGCAGCGGGCCGGCCTCGGCGGCCAGCAGGTTCTTCTCGCCCCGCCCCCGGGCGAACGCGTCGTACTGCTCCTCCAGCGCCGCCACCAGGGCGGCGGCGTCCTCGGTCTGCGCGACCTGCCGGTCGATCTCGACCCGGACCACCTCGGCGGCCGAGCGCAGCCCGTCGCGGGGCAGCAGCAGCCCGGTGCTGCGGGACACCGAGGCGAGCAGCACCTCGGCGGCGGCCGGGTACTCGGCCTGGGCGACGTAGTGCGGCACGTGCGCGGCGAAGCCGAGCGCGTCGCGGCCCTGTTCGCCGAGGCGGAACTCCAGCAGGTGCCCGACGCCGCCGGGGACCTGGACGCGTTGCAGCCACGGCTCGTACCCGGAGATCAGCTCGCGCCGCGTGGCGTGCGCGGTCACCCCGGTCGGCCGGGTGTGCGGCACCGCCATCGGGATCGAGTTGAGCCCGACGGTGAGCCGGACGTCGAGCCGGGCCGACAGCCCGCCGACGGCGGCCACGAACCGCTCCCACTGGAGGTCCGGCTCGGGGCCGGTGAGCAGCAGGAAGGGTGTCTCGTCGTCGTCGCGCAGCAGGTGCACCTCCAGCCGGGGTGCCTCGTACTCCTCCCAGTGGTCCTCGACGAAGGTCATCGGTGGGCGACGGGACCGGTAGTCGTAGAGCTGGTCGACGTCGAAGCGGGCGATCGGGCGCGCGTCGAGGGAGGTGAGCAACTGCTCCCTGGCCAGCCGGGTGGCGCTTCCGGCGTCGACGAAGCCGGTGAGGGCCTGGATGAGGACCGGCTGCCCGAGGTCGGGCAGCTCGTCGGAGAGCTCGTAGAGCTCGTGTGGGTCGAGCACCGGTGCGGACCTCCCTGGAATGTGCCAACGGGGCGCCGCGTCGCGCACGGCTCCCGGTTCGGGGAACGTACCCGCCATCCTCGTGCATTCCTGCCTCGGACGGTCCGCCGGACGGTTCATGATCACAATTGGGTGAACACCCCGGCCCGCGGCGTCGTCCGGCCCGCCGGTGGCCGGATCGTGGATCAGGTATTGGCCGAACGGGGGAGGGGCCGACCTCCCCGGCCTCCGTGGGCGTTAGCTGCCCGGCTCGGCGCGCCTCCGCCGGGCCCGGAGGTTCGTCCGGTCCGCCCGGCTCGTGCCGGTGCGGCCCGGCGGGTGTCGGGGTGCCCGGCGGGGCGGGGCGGAAGTGTGGCGATGGCCACCCAATGGCCCTGGGTTATCCGGATTTGATCCGCCTAGTCTCATCGGATGCGTGACGACGGCACCCTCGACGACCAGCAAGGCCCGGACACGATGGCTGGCCGTTCGGACGTTACCCCCTCGTCCGAACGGCCGGCCACCCCCACTACCGGCGGCGCACGCCCCGAGCCCCACCGGATTCCCTCCGCTGCTGCTGTGACTACCCGCTCCGGGCGGTGGCGTAACCTGCTCGCCCCCGGCCGCTCCGCGTCCGGTCCCGCCGCCCCGGGCGGCCTGGCGCGTCGGCCCGGGCGGGCCGCGGTGGCCCTGGCCGCCGGCGTGACCTGCTGCCTCGGCCTGGCCGCCCTCGCCCAGGCCCGCCAGGGGACGGCGGACACCGCCGACCGCGCGGCGGCCATCGCCGGTGCCGACCTGGAGCGGCGGGCCGCCGCCGACGCGGCCTCCCGGTCGCTGGACCGGATGTCGACCCCGTCCGCGTCCGTCAGCCCCTCCGCCCCGGCCCCGTCCGCCAGCACCGCCGATCCGGACACCACCCGCGCGCCCGCCCCCCGCAAGCGGCCCGTACGACCGGCCGACCCCGCCCCGGTCGCCGGGCTGACCAAGGCGCAGATGGCCAACGCGAAGGTGATCGTGCGGACCGGCCGGGCGATGGGGGTGCCCCGCAGGGGGCTGGTCATCGCCGTGGCGACAGCGATGCAGGAGAGCAACCTCTACAACGTGGCCAGCGGCGTGCTGCCCGAGTCGCAGGAGTACCCGCACCAGGGGATCGGCTGGGACCACGACTCGGTCGGACTGTTCCAGCAGCGGGCCAGCAGCGGCTGGGGCGAGGTGGGCCAGCTCATGGACCCGGCGTTCGCCACCCGGCAGTTCCTCACCGCGCTCCAGCAGGTCCCGGGTTGGCGGGACCTGCCGCTGACCGTGGCGGCCCAGGCCGTGCAGATCTCGGCGTACCCGGACCTGTACGCCCAGCACGAGTGGCGGGCGGCCGAGGTGGTCGACGCCCACCTGGCCGCCGGGAAGTGACCCCCGGCCGCGGGCGGGCCGGGGCGCGCCCCGGAAGGACCACAGTGGACGCGTGGCGGTTGCCCCGACGGGGTACACATGATGGAGGTAACCGACAGGAGGACGACATGTCAGCACTGGTGCAGCGGATCAGCCGGTTCCTCCGGTCCCCGAAGGGACAGCAGATCGTCGACCGGGGTCGCCGCGAGTTGGCGAAGCCGGAGACCCAGCGCAAGCTGAAGCAGTTGGCCTCCCGCCTGTCCACCCGGCGCTGAGCGCCGGCGCCGTCGTACCCGCACGTCACCGATCCCCGGGAGCCTCCGTGACCGACTCCGCCCCCGTCGACGGCCAGCCCAGCCTCCCCGTCCCCGAGCCGGCCGCGCCGCGTCCGCCGGCGGTGGCCCCGGCCGCCGCCCAGGACGCCCCGGAGGCGCCGCCGGCCCGGCTCTGGGACCGGATGCGGGAGGACCCGCAGTACGCGCCGGAGCACCTCGCCCTGGAGGCGGTGCGCCGGCTCGGACCCGAGGCGGCCCAGTGGGCGGCCCGGGCGCGGGCGGAGCGGCCGGGCGTGCCGGCGGAGGAACTGGTCGAGCAGGCGGTCCGCAAGTTCGTCACCCGGGCCCGGCTCTCCGGCGCGGTCTCGGGCGTGGCAGGGTTGCCCGGGGCGGTGCTCGACGTCGGGGTGCTGGCCTGGACGCAGGCCCGGATGGTGCTGCACATCGCGGCGGCCCACGGGGTCGATCCGACCCACCCCGACCGGGCCACCGACCTGCTGGTGCTCCAGCGGGTGCACAAGGTGGCCGGGACCGCCCGGCTGGCGCTGGGCGTGGCCGCCGGGCGGGAGCGGGCCGGGGCGCTGTTCGGCTCCGGGGGACAGACCGCGCTCGGCAAGGTGATGATCCGGCTGGGCGTGCGGCTGGCCCAGATGGCCGGGGTGCGGGCGGCGAAGCGGGTCTTCGCCAAGGTGATCCCGGGCGCGGCGATCATCCTCGGCACCTGGGCCAACTCGTCGGCCACCAAGGACCTCGCCGAGCGGTCCCGGCAGCTCTACCGCAGTACGGGCCCGGCCGACCCCGCCGGCTGAGCGCCGGGGTCGGGGCCGGTCGGAGGCGGCGGCCCGCCGGGGTCGATCGGAGCCTGCGGCCCGCCGGGGTCAGTCGAAGCCGGCGGCCCGCCAGGTCGCGTCGGCCAGCCGGCCCTGCCCGGCGACGTTGGGGTGGAACCAGTCCAGCGCGTTCACCAGGTCGAGGGTGAAGCGCACCCGGTGCACCGCCCCGCCGTCGTACCGGCACCGCGAGCCGTACGCCCGGCAGGCGGCCTTCAACTGCGCGTTGTACGCGTCGATCCGGTCCCGCACCCGGGCCCGGCGGGCCACGTCGGCCGGCGCGGTCGAGGTGGCGTCGGCCAACAGCGCCGGGCAGATGCCGTGCCGCCAGGCCCGCAGCGCCCGGGAGTCGGTGTGCCCGACCTCCCACAGCCGGTACAGGTCGGGGATGCTGACCACCAGCACCCGCGCCTTCGGGCGGCCCTTGCGCAGCACCCGCAGGCCCCGGTCCAGCTCGCTGCGGAAGGTGGCCACCGGGGTCATCGCGTCGACGTCGTCGCGGCACACGTCGTTCGCGCCGATCAGCACCGTGACGTAGTCGGCGCGGTCGCGTACCGCCGCCTCGGCCTGCCCGGCCAGCGCCGCGGCCCGCGCGCCCGGCTTGGCGTGGTTGTACGCCTTCCCGCGCAGCTTCGGGTTCCGGTCGACCAGCCGCTGGTAGTGGCTGTCCACCCGCAGCCCGTCCCCCGTCGACCAGGAGTTCCGCTCGCACGAGCTGAGCATCAGGCAGGAGCCGAAGCCGGCGCTGATCGAGTCGCCCAGCGCGGCCATGGCGGCCGGCGTGCCGGGCGCGGGCGACCCGCCCGAGGGTCGGGGCTGGGCGTTGCCCCCGTCCTCGCAGGCGAGCGCGACCAGGGCCGCCAGGCAGGCGACGGCGGCGACCCAGCGTCGAGGCATGCTTCCCCAGTCCGGCGGCAGAGTGCGACAGCGCGGTAACCCTATGCGGGCCACCGGGTCGGGGGGTGGCCTGCTGTCGGATTTCCGGCAGTCTGTCCCGTCGTGGTGCTGTCCGTGGTAAAGGGGCTCAGTGGGGCGTGCGCCACGGGGCGGGCTGGCCGTGCAGCCACCAGTGCAGGGCCCGGGTGATCCGGGGCAGCACCAGGTAGGTCATCAGCGGGGTCAGGCACAGCGTCATGGCCAGGGTGCGGACGGCCACCGGGACGTCCGGTGCGAACCGGCCGGTGAGCAGGGTCGCGGTCAGGCTCAGCGGAAAGAACGCGAGCCAGATCGTCACCGCCTGCTTCCACCGGGGCGGCGCCGCCGGCGCGACCGGCTCGGCGCCCACCGGCGTGGCCACCTCCACGGCGTGCTCGACCGGCGGGTCGAACCAGCCCTCGATCCCGGTCCGCCGTTCGGTGCGGGTGTGCTCGACGATGCCCTGGGCCGAGGTCAGCCACCAGTGCCGTTGCGGCGACTCCTCCCAGCGGCGCAGCGTCTCGGCGTCGGCGAAGCGGTAGAGCATGTGCCACTCCGGCGAGCCCGGGGCGTTGCGCACCCAGCCGGCGCCGAGAAAACCCGGGAAGCTCTCGGCCAGCCCGGTGCCCGCCCGCATCCACGCGACCATCTCGTGGCTGCGCGCGGGATCGGCGCGCCGGGCGATGGCGACGGTCACCGGCGCCCCGTGGATCGCGGCGGTCACCGGCGCCCCGTCGGCCGCGGCGGTCACCGGCCCGTGGGTCGTGGCGGTCACGGGCGCCGCGTGGGTCGTGGTCATGCCCCCATCCTCCCGGGCCGGCCCGGCCACGGCACCGTTTCGGCGGGCCGGTGTAACGCACCCCACGACAGGTGTGTCACGGCCCACCGGGCTGCCCGAAGGGTGGGACCAGCCGGGCCGGGTGGCCGGCCCCCGCGCCGGGTTGGTGCCCCGCGCTGTGCGGGATGTTGCGGCTTTTCGGCGCTCCGACACCACAACATCCCGCACCTCATGATGATCTTGGCGCGGCCGGGTCGGTTAACCGGGCCGATCGGGGGTAGCCCGCAGGGATGACGAGATCGCAGCCCCGACGTGCCCGCGGGACGGTGGGCCACGCGTACAGCGCGCTCAACCTGCGCCTCGTGCTCGCCGGCTTCGGGCTGGTGACCATGGCGGTCTTCGCCGTGCTGGCGTTCTGGGCCGGCGTGGTGTGGTTGGGCGTGGTCTGCGCGGTCTTCGCCGCCGTCGCCGTGGTCGACCTTTTCGTCATCCAGCGCCGCCGTGCCGCGCGCCGCCGGGAGCAGCCGGGCGCGCGGCACTCGCTGTTCGAGTGACAGGAGTACGAGATGCCCATCGCCACCACCAACCCCGCCACCGGCGAGGTGCTCAAGTCGTACGACCCGATGTCGGTCGAGCAGGTCGACGCCGCGATCGAGCGGGCCGACCTGGCCTTCCGGGAGCTGCGCCGGACCACCGTCGCCCAGCGGGGACGGTGGCTGAGCGTCGCCGCCGACCTGCTCGACGCCGAGCGCGACGACACCGCCCGGCTGATGACCACCGAGATGGGCAAGACGTACGCCGCCGCGCAGGCCGAGGTGACCAAGTGCGCGGCGGCCTGCCGGTTCTACGCCGCGCACGCCGAGCGGATGCTCGCCGACGAGCCGGCCGACGCCCGCGCCGTCAACGCCACCCGCGCCTTCGTCCGGTACCAGCCGATCGGGCCGGTGCTGGCGGTGATGCCGTGGAACTTCCCGCTCTGGCAGGTCATGCGGTTCGCCGCCCCGGCCCTGATGGCCGGCAACACCGGCCTGCTCAAGCACGCCTCGAACGTGCCGCAGACCGCCCTGTACCTGGAGGACATGTTCCGCCGGGCCGGTTTCCCGAACGGCGCGTTCAGCACCCTGCTGGTCGGCTCGGACGCCGTGGACCAGATCCTCAGCGACCCGAGGGTACGCGCCGCCACCCTCACCGGCAGCGAGCGCGCCGGCCGCTCGATCGCCCAGATCGCCGGCCGGGAGCTGAAGAAGACCGTGCTGGAACTGGGCGGCAGTGACCCGTTCGTGGTGATGCCCTCGGCCGACCTGGATCGGGCCGCCGAGGTCGCCACCACCGCCCGCTGCCAGAACAACGGCCAGTCCTGCATCGCCGCGAAGCGGTTCATCGTGCACACCGACGTCTTCGACGCGTTCGCCGAGAGGTTCGCCGCGAACATGGCCGCGCTGCGGGTCGGCGACCCGATGGACGCCGGCACCGACGTGGGGCCGCTGGCCAGTTCCGGCGGCCGGGACGAGATCCACGCCCAGGTGCAGGACGCGGTCGACCACGGCGCCACCGTGCTGTGCGGCGGCGAGAAGCCGGCCGGGGACGGCTGGTTCTACCCGCCGACCGTGGTCACCGACCTGACCCCGCAGATGCGGATGTGGCCCGAGGAGGTGTTCGGGCCGGTTGCCGGGCTGTACCGGATCTCCTCGTACGCCGAGGCGATCGAGGTGGCCAACGGCACCGCCTTCGGCCTCGGCTCCAACGCCTGGACCACCGACCCGGACGAGCAGGAGCGCTTCGCCACCGACCTGGACGCCGGCAGCGTCTTCGTCAACGGGATGACCACCTCGTTCCCGGAGCTGCCGTTCGGCGGGGTGCGGAACTCCGGGTACGGCCGGGAGCTGTCCGCGCTGGGCATGCGCGAGTTCTGCAACACCAAGACCGTCTGGGTGGGCCGGGGCGAGGCCTCGGCCGGCGCCGGGGCGCACGCCGAGTAGCGATTGGCCGGACGCCGTCATGGGTAGGAGGTGCGCCCATGACGGCGTTCGGCTTCCACGCGTCCCACGAGCAGATCCACCCGGCCAAGCTGCTGGAGGCGGTGATCCACGCCGAGCGGGCCGGCTTCGGCGCCGCCATGTCCTCGGACCACTTCTCCCCGTGGAGCGCCCGGCAGGGCCAGTCCGGGTTCGCCTGGTCCTGGCTCGGCGCCGCCCTCCAGGCCACCAGCCTGCCCTTCGGCGTGGTCAACGCGCCCGGGCAGCGGTACCACCCGGCGATCATCGCGCAGGCGATCGGCACCCTCGGGGCGATGTACCCGGGCCGGTTCTGGGCGGCCCTGGGCACGGGCGAGGCGAGCAACGAGCACATCACCGGGGACGGCTGGCCGCGCAAGGACGTCCGCAGCGTCCGGCTGCGCGAGTGCGTCGACGTCATCCGGGCACTGCTGGCCGGCGAGGAGGTCAGCCACGACGGCCTGGTGACGGTCGACCGGGCGCGGCTGTGGACCCGGCCCGAGCAGCCGCCGGCGCTGATCGGCGCGGCGGTCAGCGTGGCCACCGCCCGCTGGTGTGCCGAGTGGGCCGACGGCCTGATCACCGTCAACGCGCCCATCGACCACCTGCGACAGATGATCGACGCCTACCGGGACGCGGGCGGCCGGGGGCCGCTGCACCTCCAGGTGCACCTGAGCTGGTCGCCCGACCAGGCCGAGGCAGAGGCCCTCGCGTACGAACAGTGGCGCAGCAACGTGTTCGCCCCGCCGGTCTGCTGGGACCTGGAGACGGCCGAGCACTTCGACGCGGTCTCCGCCGAGGTGCCGCTGGCGAGGGTCACCTCCACGGTCAACGTCTCGGCCGACCTGGGCCGGCACGTCGGCTGGCTGGAGGAGTACCTGGAGCTGGGCTTCGACCAGATCGCCCTGCACCACGTCGGGCAGGAGCAGCGGGCCTTCATCGACGCCTTCGGCGCCGAGGTGCTGCCGAAGCTGCGGGCGGCGTGATCCGTCCGGGCGGGGTCGCGCCCTAGGCTCGTAGCCATGGAGTCCCTGTTCGAGGTCGTCGTCTTCCTCGCGATCGCGACGCTCGGCGCGGCGCTGGCCCGCCGGCTCGGCCTGCTCGCGCCGATCCTGCTGGTGGTCGTCGGCCTCGCGCTCTCCTTCGTTCCCGGCTTCCCCCAGGTCCGGCTCGACCCGGATCTGGTGCTGGTGGGCATCCTGCCGCCGCTGCTGTACGTGGCGGCCCTGGAGACGTCGGTGCCGGCGTTCCGGCTCAACCTGCGGCCGATCCTGCTGCTCGCCGTCGGGCTGGTGATCTTCACGGCGTTCGCCGTCGGACTCGTCGTACACCTGCTGCTGCCGGCGGTGCCGTTCGCGGTCTGCCTGGCCCTCGGCGCGGTGGTGGCCCCGCCGGACGCGGTGGCCGCCACCGCGGTCGCCCGGCGGATCGGGCTGCCCCGGCGGGTGGTGACCATCCTCGAGGGCGAGAGCCTGATCAACGACGCCACCGCGCTGGTGCTGCTGCGGGTGGCCACGATGGCGACGATCGGCACCTCGGTCGGGGTCGGCGACGTGGCCCGGGAGGTGCTGGTCGCCACCGGCGGCGGCATCCTGGTCGGGCTGGCCGGCGTGCTGGTCTTCGGGTTCCTGCACAAGCGGATCAGCGACGCCGTGCTGGACAACGCGCTGTCGCTGATCGTGCCGTTCGCGGTGGTCTTCGCCGCCGAGGCGGTCCACGCCTCCGGCGTGGTCGCGGTGGTGGTGACCGGGCTCGGGATCGGTCACCGGATGCCGATGCTGATGTCGGCGGCCTCCCGTCTTCAGATCGGCGCGTTCTGGCGGCTGGCCCGGTTCCTGCTGGAGGGGCTGGTCTTCCTGCTGGTCGGCCTCCAGCTCCGCGAGGTGGTGCGGGACCTCAACGAGCCGCTCGGCTTCCTGGCCGCGATCACCGTGGCGGTGCTGGCGACCGTCGTCGTGACCCGGTTCGTCTGGATCTTCCCGGCCACCTACCTGGCCCGGCTGGTGCCCCGGATCCGGCAGCGTGAGACGAGGCCGTCGGCGAGGTTCCCGATCGTCATCGGCTGGGCCGGGATGCGCGGCGTGGTGACCCTGGCCGCCGCGCTGGCCCTGCCGCTCACCCTCGCGCAGGACCGCCCCTACCCCCGGCAACTGTTCATCTGGCTGGCCTTCGCGGTGATCGTGGTGACGCTGGTCGCCCAGGGCGCCACCCTGCCGGCGGTGGCCCGCCGGCTCAGGCTGCCGCCGGACGACCCGGTGCAGGACGCGCTCTCCGCCGCCAGCGTCCAGCAGCAGGCCAGCCGGGCCGCCCGGGATCGACTCGACGCGCTGGCCGACACCGCCCCGACGGCGGTCGTGGACCGGCTGCGCCGGGGGCTGACGGAGCGCACCAACCTGGCCTGGGAACGGCTGGGAGGCACCGAGCGGGAAACCCCGTCCCAGGCGTACGGTCGGCTGCGGCAGGAGATGATCGACGCGGAGCGGGAGGTGTTCCGGGCCGCCCGCGACGCCGGCCGGATTCCCGAGGAGGTGCTGGTGCGGGCCTACCGTGACCTGGACCTGGAGGAGTCGTTACTGCGACAGGAGACCGACTGATGAGCTGCCAGCACCTCACCGAGGCGGGTGCCGTCGAGCCGCTGACCACGGCGGAGTGCCCCGACTGCGTCGCCGTCGGCAACGACGACTGGGTGCACCTGCGGGCCTGCCTGGACTGCGGGCACGTCGGCTGCTGCGACTCCTCGCCGTACCAGCACGCGTCGAGGCACTTCGAGGCCACCGGGCATCCGGTGATGCGCTCGGTCCAGCCGGGGGAGGCGTGGCGCTGGTGCTTCGTCGACGAGGAGATCGGCTGACCCGCCGCGCCCGGTGATCGGCTGCTGTCCACGGCTCCTGCGCCCGGCGCGTCGCCTCCGCCCGAGGTCTGACGATCGTGGCCGCCGACGTGGCTCGTATGACGCAAGCGCTATGCGGCGGACTGACCGTACTCGATCTAGGATCGACCCACATCAATGGGAGGCGGCCTTGCCGCCGTGATCCAGAGGAGTGCGTGTGTTCCGACGACATCTGCTGCGTACGGCGGGAGCCGTGGCCGCGGCGGTCCTGGCCGCCGCCGGGGTGCTGGCCGCCACCGGCACCAGCGCGTCCGCCGTCCGGACCGTCTACTACGACGCGAGCCGGGCCGGCGAGTTCCGCACCAACTTCGACCAGGCCGCCCAGATCTGGAACAGCAATGTCAGCACCGTCCGGCTGCTGCCCGCCACCCCGGGCAACATCACCATCTACGTCGACGCCGGCTGGCCCCGGGCGCAGCCGACCTCGCTCGGCAGTGGCCGGGTGTGGATGGGCTGGGAGGCGGTGAACCAGGGCTACAACCGGACCCGGATCGCCACCCACGAGATCGGCCACATCCTCGGCCTGCCGGACAAGCGCACCGGGCTCTGCACCGACCTGATGTCCGGCAGCAGCGCGCCGGTCTCCTGCGCCAACGCGAACCCCAGCGCCGCCGAGGCGTCCCGGGTCAACTCGCTGTTCGCCGGCAGCCTCGCCGCGCCGACCACCGGCCGGACGTACGTCTGGAACGGTGACGACGCCGGCGACATCACGCCGAACGTCGTCGGCGGCGTCACCGCCTCGGAGAACTACCCCTTCATGGTGTACGTCTCCGGCTGCACCGGTTCGCTGATCAAGGCCAACTGGGCGGTCACGGCGAAGCACTGCCCGACGCCGTCCTCGGTGCGGGTGGGCAGCATCAACCGCACCAGCGGCGGCACGGTCGTCGGGGTGAGCCGGGCGGTCAACCACCCGTCGATCGACGTCAAGCTGTTCCAGCTCGCCGGCTCGGTCAGCTACGCGCCGGCTCCGATCCCGACCACGTCGGGCGCGGTCGGCACCGCGACCCGGATCATCGGCTGGGGCCAGACCTGCCCGACGCCCGGCTGCGGCTCCGCCCCCACGGTCGCCCGGGAGCTGGACACCTCGATCGTGGCCGACAGCCGGTGCAGCGGCATCAACGGCCCGTACGAGATCTGCACCGACAACACCGGCGGCGTCGCCGGCGCCTGCTACGGCGACTCCGGCGGGCCCCAGGTGCGCAAGGTCAACGGGGTGTGGAACCTGATCGGCGCGACCAGCCGGGCCGGCAACAACAACTCCACCTGCGCCACCGGCCCGTCCATCTACGAGGACCTGCCGTCGATCCGCTCCTGGATCGACACCCAGGTCGGCGGCCTGCCCGCCTGATCCTGGCGCACCAGCGCGGCATCCGACACCGGGGCGTCCGCTCCTCCCGCAACGGGAGCGGACGCCCCATCCCGTGCTGCCCGGGACCGGGGTGGGTCAGGACAGGGCGCAGGGGGCGCCGTTGACCGTGATCAGGTCGGGGGCGGGGTTGGCGTTGCCGGCGGTGGTCGCGTTGAAGCCGAAGGTCGCGGTGGCGCCCGGGTCGATCCGGGCGTTGTACGACTCGTTCTTCGCGGTCACCGTGGCCCCGGACTGGGTCACCCTCGCCATCCACGCCTCCCGCACCCGCTGGTCGCCGGTGAAGGCGAACCGGGCGGTCCAGCCGTTCACCGCGGCGGTGCCCGTGTTGCGGATGGTCACCTGGGCGGTGAACCCGGTCCCGCCCTGCCAGGTGCCGTAGTTGGTGTACGACACGGCGCAGGTCGGTGCCGCGACGGCCGCCGCGTCGTCCTGGTCGGCGAGGAACGAGGCCAGCCAGGCCAGCGCCGAGTTCCAGTTGATCGCCACCTCGTTCGTCGAGTACGAGTTGATGTCGTCGACGTAGCAGAACTGCGGCTCGCAGCCGGCCAGCAGGTTCGCCGAGAACGGGTCCTGGAGGGCGGCGTTCGCGCCACCGGCCAGCGAGCCGGCCGGCGGGTTCGGCAGCGTCGGGTCGAACTGGTGGCCGTACATCCGGCTGTGCTGGTTCTGCGCGGCGTGCTCGCCCCAGCCGGTCACGTACGAGATGTTGAGCGCGTTGCGGCCGAACAGGTAGTCCGCCGCCTGCACCGCCCCGTCCCGGTACCTCTCGTCCCGGGTCAGGTCGAAGGCGGTGCCCAGCACGGCCGCGTTGTTGGCGATGTTGCCGTTGGCACCCCAGAAGTAGCTGCCCGGATCGCCGGGCATCGGCAGCCCGTACGCCTGGCCGCGCAGGATCTCCAGATAGCGGTCGGCGGCGGCGGTCACCGAGGCGCGCACCCGGTCGCGGTCGGCGGTCGGCAGGCCGCTGGGCACGGTGGCCAGGTCGAGTCGGCCCAGCGCGGCGACGCCCTGCCAGCCGAAGCCCTGGTCGCCGAAGACCGCGCCGGTGTGGTGCCTCGAGGCGGTCAGGTCGGTCAGGTACGCCGGCTGGCCGGTGGTCAGGTACAGCTCGGCGGCGGCCCAGTAGAACTCGTCGCTGACGTCGGTGTCGTCGTACGCGCCGCCGCCGGTGGCGTCGGCCGGGCTGGCGTAGCGCGCCGGGTGGGCCTTGGCCGCCGCGTACGCGGTCTTCGCGGCGGTGCCGCAGCGGGTGGCGAACGCCGCGTCGTACGGGGCGAACAGCCGGGCGCACTGGGCGGCGACGGCGGCCAGGTTGAGGGTGGCGGCGGTGGACGGCGGGTGCAGCTCGCGCGGCTGCGGGTCGGCGGCCGGGTCGAGCGGCAGGCCGGTCCAATTCCTGTCGTGGATCTTGTGGTGGGCCATCCCGGCCAGCGGCTTGCCGGCCGGCACCTGCATGCGCAGCAGGAACTCCAGCTCCCAGCGCGCCTCGTCGAGGACGTCCGGCACGCCGTTGCCGCGCTCGGGCACCCGCAGCGAGCCGTCGGCCAGGCCCGCGCCGCCGTCGGCGGTGGCCGCCGTCTTGGTCCGCTCGAAGGCGTTCAGGAGCTGGTAGGTGGCGATGCCGCCGTTGACCACGTACTTGCCGTGGTCGCCCGCGTCGTACCAGCCGCCGCGCACGTTGAGGGAGTAGTCGCAGACCCCCGGCTGGCAGGGCACGCTGGTGTCGCCCTGGTTGGGGGCGACGCCGAGGTGGCCGGCGGGGCGGGCGTACTCGTCGCCGACCAGGTCGTCGTCGATGGCGATGCCGCTGCGTTGGAGGTAGAAGAACTGGAGGGCGTCGGCGCGCAGCCTGTCGTAGAGCGTGCCGGAGATGTCGAACGGGTGGCTGGTCTCGCCGTCGGCGACCAGGGTGTAGCCGGTGCCCGGGGTGCGGTAGGCGGAGAAGTCGACGGTCTGCACGTTCTGGCCGGACGCCTCGTTGACCCCGCGCGGGGTGCTCCGCCCGCTGGCCACCACCGCCCCGGCGGCCGACGTGAGCTGCCAGTCGAGCGGGTCGGCGGCCTCGGTGACGACGGTGGCGTTCTTGGGGCCGCCGGGCAGGTAGCCGACCTGGTTCACCCGGACCCGGGGGCCGGTGTCCGGCTCGTACGGCTCGGGCGGCTCGCCGCCGCGCAGCGAGACGTTGTCCAGGCACACGGTCTGCTCGGCGGCGGCCCCGCCGACCTGGAAGACGAGCTGCGCGCCCGGGTTGTCCTCGCTGACGGTGAAGGTCTTGGCGAAGTGCTGGCTGCCGCTGGTGGCGGCGGCGTCCAGGCTGGCGTACTGCGTGTACGGGGCGGCGCCGAGCTGGAGCACCGCCTTGACGGTCACCCCGGGGGTGGCGGCGAGGTCGAAGGCCAGCTCGTACTCGGCGCCGGAGGTCAGCGGCACGGCGTCCTGGCCGATGCCGGCGTCCCAGGGGTTGGCCAGCCCGCCGGGGACGGTGGCGCAGAGCCGGCCGTCGGTGGCCCCGAGCGGCCCGGTGCCGTACGAGAACCAGGGGGCGACGCCCGCGCTGAAGTCGCCGTTCTTCAGCTGCTCGGGGGCGTCCGGCGGGACCTCGGCGTGGGCCGCGCCGGCAGTGGTGCCGGTGAGGGCCAGGGCGGTCGCCGTGGCGAGCACCGCGAGGCGGCGTCGACGGCGTCGGGATGGCGTCACGGGGGTTTCCTTCCGGGGGACGGGCTGATCTGGGAGCGCTCCCAGCGTCGCTCCGATATTTCCAGCGGGTGTCCGTCGTGTCAATTGAGGACGCTGAATAAAACCGGCCCGGTTCACCCCCTGGCCCGGTCCGCCGCGTGAGATTCGCCGCGCCACGCGACGTCGTCGCGATCTCCTAGAGACAACTGCGGCCTCCAACTGGCAGGCTGCGTCCCATGACCCTGAAGCTGCGTTCCGTGGGGGCGAGTGACCGCGGGCTGATCCGCAGCGGCAACCAGGACGCCCTGCACTCCGGCACCTGGCTCGTCGCCGTCGCCGACGGCATGGGCGGGATGGCCGCCGGCGACCTGGCCAGCCGGATCGCGATCGACGCGGTCGGGCCGCTGGACCTGGCGACACCGGAGGACGCCCTGGTCGCCGCCCTGCAGAGCGGGATCGAGCTGGCGACCGCGGGGATCCGCGAGGCGGTGCGGGAGGACCCGGAGCGGCAGGGCATGGGCACCACCCTGACCGCCCTGCTCTTCGCCCGGACCGGGAGCTGTCTCGCCCTGGCCCACGTCGGCGACTCCCGCGCGTACCTCTTCCGGGAGGGGGTGCTCAAGCAGATCACCCGGGACGACACCTTCGTGCAGATGCTCGTCGACCAGGGCGTGATCACCGCCGACCAGGCCGCGAGCCACCCGCGCCGGGCCGTGGTCACCCAGGCGTTGCAGGGCGAGGAGGTCTCCCCGTCGTACGCGACGATGGTGCCCTGGGCCGGCGACCGGTGGCTGCTGTGCAGCGACGGCCTGTCCAACGTGGTCCGTCCGGACACCCTCGCCGAGGTGCTCGGCGCCCACCCGGACCGGGACGAGTGCGCCCGGCGGCTGATCGACCTGGCGCTGCGCGCCGGCGGCCCCGACAACGTCACCGTCGTCATCGCCGACGTGGTCGCCGAGGACTGACCCGGCCCCTGCGGACGCGCCCGGCCCGAGTCGGCCCGGGCCCCGGCCCGTCGGCCCGGCCAGGGCCAGGCCCCGGGCCAGGGTGGTCGACGCGGACCGGTGCCCACCGGCCGGCCGTCGGCCCGGGTCAGCGGCGGCGCGGGGCGGCCCGGCGGGTCGGCTCTGCCGTGGTCGGGTCCTGCGGCCAGGGGTGCCGGGGGTAGCGCCCGCGCAGCTCGGCGCGGACCTGCGGGTAGCCGGTGCGCCAGAACGAGGCCAGGTCGGCGGTGACCGCCACCGGGCGGCCGGCGGGGGAGAGCAGGTGCAGCAGCACCGGCACCCGCCCGTCGGCGATCCGGGGGGCCTCGGCCCAACCGAAGGTCTCCTGGAGCTTCACCGCCAGGACCGGGGCCGCCGGGTCGGCGTAGTCCACCCGGACGCGGGAGCCGCTGGGCACGGCGAGCCGCTCCGGGGCCAGCTCGTCGAGCCGGGCGGCCTGCTGCCAGGGCAGCAGCCGGCGCAGCGCGGCGGCGACGTCGATCCGGGCCAGGTCGGCCCGCCGGCGGGCGGCGGCCAGCTCCGGGCCGAGCCAGGCGTCCGCCCCGGCGAGCAGCGCCTCGTCGCCCACGTCCGGCCAGTCGGGGCCGAGGGCGTGCCGGCAGAACGCCATCCGCTCGCGCAGCGCCCGCGCGGCCGGGGTCCAGGTCAGCAGCGTCAGGCCCGCGTGGCGCAGCCCGTCGCGCAGCGCCGCGGCCACCAGCGCCGGCTCCGGCCGGGCCAACGCCCGGGCGACCAACTCGATCGCGCCGAGCCGGACCACCTCCCGGGCCACCACGTCACCGCCGGACCAGGCCACCTCCCGCTCCGGGCGCAGCAGCGGCCCGCCGGCCTCCCGCGCGGTCGCCTCGTCCAGCGGGGTGGCCAGCCGGACCCGGGCGGCCGGCGCGCCGGGGGAGCGGTCGGCCACCGCGACGGCCAGCCACGCGGCCCCGGCCAGCCCGGAGCCCGGCGCCACCTCCGCCTCGGTCCCGCCCGCCATCAGGTACGCCGACCCGCCGGCCCGGCGGACCCGGGCCAGCCGTTCCGGGTACGCCAACCCGACCAGCAGCCCGGCGGCGAGGTCGTCGGGCAGCCGGCCCAGCCGGCGGTCCCGGGCCGGCGCGCGGCCGTCCGGGTCGCGGGGCGGGCGGGCCGGGCCGCCCCCGGGTGCCCGGGCCGGGCCGGAGGACTCCGGCGGGCTCGCGTCGTCCGTGGGCCGGTGGCCGTCCGTCCCGGCGGGCAGGGCGGCGCGGAGCCGGCGTACCTCGGCGCGCCAGCGGGCCGTGGCGGCGGGGTCGACGCCCGCGCGCAGCCGGCGCCACCCGGCGGTCAGGTCGTCGCCCGGCCCGGCGACGGCGTCCTCGGCGAGCAGCGCCACCACCTCGGCGGCCCGGTCGGCGCCGACCACCGGCGCGCCGTCCAGCAGGGCCCGGGCCAGCCGGGGATGGGCCCCCGCGCCGGCGATCGCCCGCCCCCGGGCGGTGATCCGGCCAGCGGCGTCCAGCGCGCCGAGGGTGGTCAGGGTCTCCCGGGCGACCGTCATCGCGGCGGCCGGCGGCGGGTCGGGCAGGGCCAGCCCGCTGCCGTCCGGCTCGCCCCAGGCGGCCAGCTCCAGGGCGAACCCGGTCAGGTCGGCGGTGGCGATCTCCGGTTCCGGCTGCGCGGCGAGCCGGGCGTGGGTGGCCTGCGACCAGCACCGGTACACGTGCCCGGGTGTCTCCCGGCCGGCCCGGCCGGCCCGCTGGGTGGCCGCGGCCCGGGACACCGGCACCGTGACCAGCGCGCCCAGCCCCCGGGCCAGGTCCACCCGGGGCACCCGGGCGAGCCCGGCGTCGACCACCACCCGGACCCCGGGCACGGTGAGGCTGCTCTCCGCCACGGCGGTGGCCAGCACCACCCGCCGCCGGTCGGCGGGACGCAGCGCGGCGTCCTGCTCCGCCCCGCGCAGCCGCCCGTGCAGCGGCAGCAGGGCGACGGAGTCCCGCAGGTCGGCCAGCCGGCCGGTCACGGCCGCGATCTCGCCCACCCCGGGCAGGAAGACCAGCAGGTCCCCGTCCCGCTCGGTGAGGGCCCGCCGGACCGTGGCCGCGACGTGGTCCAGCAGCGCCGGGTCGACGCGGCCGGCCCCGGAGGGGGTGACCGGCCGGGGCGGCGGGGCCCAGACCCGGGTCACCGGGTGCAGGGCCGAGGCGGCCCGGACCACCGGCGCGGGCACGCCGTCGGCGCCGAGCAGCGCGGCGAACCGGCCCGCGTCCGGGGTGGCCGACATGGCGGCCAGCCACAGGTCGGGGCGTAGCGTCGCCCGGGCCTGGACGGTGAACGCCAGCGCCAGGTCGGCGTCGAGCTGCCGCTCGTGGCACTCGTCCAGCAGGACCGCGCCGACGCCGGGCAACTCCGGGTCGTGGTGCAGCCGGCGCACCAGCAGGCCGGTGGTGACCACCTCGACCCGGGTCGTGGGGCCGCCCCGCCGCTCGCCGCGCACCGCGTACCCGATCCGGTCGCCGACCCGCTCGCCGAGCAGGGCGGCCATCCGGTGCGCCGCCGCCCGGGCGGCCACCCGGCGGGGCTGGGCGATCACCACCCGGCCGGTGACCGCCCCGGCCACGGCCAGCGGGGCGAGGGTGGTCTTCCCGGTGCCCGGGGGCGCCACGAGGACCGCGCCGCCGGCCGCGCGCAGCGCGTCGAGAAGCGCCGGCAGGGCGGGCCGGACCGGCAGGTCGAGGGGTACGTCGGCGAGCACGTCTCCTACTGTCGCACCGGCGGCGCGGGCGTCAGCCGGGGCGTACCGCGTCGAGGCCGGCGACGAACGCGCCCCAGGCGTCCGGCCCGAAGACCAGCACCGGACCGGGCCGGTCCTTGGAGTCCCGCACCGCGACCCGCCCGCCGGCTGTGGCCACCTCGACGCAGTTGCCGTTGCCACTGCTTCGGCTGCTGGTCCGCCAGGCGGCCCGGGACAGGTCGAGCGCGGTCATCCCCGTACCTCTCGTCTTTTGCCGGCGTGCCGCGATGCGGTCACGCAAAGTTACGAGAAGCGTCCTCCAGGCGGGTCAACGAATCCGCCGGGCTGAGCGCCATCCGGCGCAGCTCCTCGTGCAACAGGCTATACCGGAGCACATGGTCGGCGTCCTCCAGAGCCAGTCCCATCGTGAGGTTATCCAGGTAAACCACGGACGCGTCGGCGGCGTCGGAAAAGCCCAGGATGACGTACGGGGTGGTCATCGCGGGATGCCCGCCGGCCGAGAACGGAAGTACCTGGACCGTGACGTTGGGTAGTCGGGCCACCCGGCCGATGTGGGCCAGTTGCTCGGCCATCGCGGCCGGTGCGCCGACCGGCCGCAGCAGCACCGCCTCGTTGAGCACCACCGACAACTCGACCGGCTTCTCCTGGTGCAGCACGTTCTGCCGGTGTAGCCGGGCGGCGACCTTGCGCTCGATGCGTTCCTCCCCGGCGGTGAGCCGGTAGATCCCCCGGGCGTACGCCTCGGTCTGGAGCAGCCCGGGCACGGCCTCGGCCTCGTACGTGCGCAGCGACGCCGCCTCGGCCTCCAGCCCGACGTAGAACTCGAACCACTCCGGGAGTACGTCGCTGTAGTTCTGCCACCAGCCGCGCTGCTGCGCGCCCCGGGCGATCTCGATCAACGCCTCGGCGTCGTCCCCGGTGACCCGGTAGAGCGCCAGCGCGGCGCGGACGTCCCGGGGCTTGATCCCGATCTGCGCGGTCTCGATCCGGGACAGGTTGCTCTTGGACATGTCGAGCTGGCGGGCGGCGACATCGAGGGTCATCCCTGAACGTTCGCGCAACTGGCGAAGTTCCCGGGCGATGCGGCGGCGGCGGACGGTCGGGCTGGCGGTCACCCTCCGAGTCTGTCACGACAAGATCCGCAGGTCGCATGTGCACGGAGTGCAACCGTCGAAACTGGGAGTTGCGTTGCAAACAGAGGGCGTGCATCCTTTCACCCGGTGTCGATCAGTTGTGGACAATCCGTTCGGGAGGCTCGTTTGCTCACCGCCGACGAGTTCTATCTGGTCGCCCACAACGACAGCCGGGGCAGGGCGAAGCTGCACTCCAGCGCGGTGGGCATCGGGCTGGCGGCCGGGCTCCTCGGCGAGCTGGTCCTGTTCGGACAGATCACCGTCAGCGCCGGCAACGTGACGGTGGTGGACCGCCGCCCGCCGGCCGACGCCCTGGCGCACACCGTGCTCGACCAGTTGGTCGGCGAGTCCCAGCACCAGTCGGTCCGCACCTGGCTGAGCTTCCTCGGGCAGACCGCGGCGACGTCGGTCGCGGAGCGGCTGGCCCGGGCCGGGGTGCTGCGCCGGCAGGAGAGCCGTCGGCTGCTGCGCACCACCGTCGGCTACGTACCGATCGACCTGAACGCGGTGGCCTGGCCGGCCACCCGGCTGCGCGCCCTGCTGGACCGGCCGGAGCCGCCGGCAGTGCCGGACGCGCTGCTGTTCGGCCTGGTCTCCGCCGCCGGGCTCACCCGCGAGGTGTTGTGGAGCGCCGGCCCTCGTGCCCACCACCGGCTCGGCGTCCTCATCCCGGCGTTGCCTCCGCCGCTGAAGGAGCTGGTCGCGCACGCCGAGGCCGCCGTCGGCGCGGCGGTGCTGCGCGGCAAGCCCTGACCGGCCGACGCCCCCACCCCTCCCTGGAACCGGAGCACCGCCATGCCCCCCACAGAGACCATCCAACGACCGAGCAACGTCTCCGACGCGCTGGCCCGCGGCCGGCTCGGCGTGCCGTCGGTGATCTTCTTCGTGCTGTCCGCGGCGGCGCCGCTGACCGTGGTGGCCGGCGTGGTCACCACCGGGTACGCCGTCACCGGCGTCACCGGCATGCCGCTGGCCTTCCTGGTGGTCGGGGCGGTGCTCGCCCTGTTCTCCGTCGGCTACGTGGCGATGGCCCGCCGGGTGGAGAACGCCGGCGCGTTCTACGCGTACGTCTCCCGGGGGCTGGGCCGGCCGGCCGGGGTCGGCGCCGCCTGGGTCGCCCTGCTGGCGTACAACGCTCTCCAGATCGGGCTGTACGGCGCGATCGGGGCGGCGGCCTCCCCGGTGCTGCACCGGCTCTTCGGCGCCGACCCGGCCTGGTGGGTGGTGGCGCTGGCCGCCTGGGCGCTGGTCGCCGTGCTCGGCCTGCTCCGGGTCGACGTCAACGGCCGGGTGCTCGCGGTGCTGCTGGTCGCCGAGCTCGTGGTGATCCTCGTGTTCGACCTGGGGCAGCTCGGCAACCCGGCCGGCGGCTCGGTCAGCTTCACCGCCCTGACCGCGGACAGCCTGCTCGTCCCGGGCGCGGGCGCGCTGCTGGTGCTCGCCGCGACCGGCTTCGTCGGCTTCGAGTCCGCGGTGGTGTTCAGCGAGGAGAGCCGGGACCCGAAGCGCACCGTCCCGCTGGCCACCTACCTCTCGGTGGCGATCATCGCCGGGCTCTACGCCCTGTCGTCCTGGACGTTGACCGTGGCCACCGGCCCGGACCAGATCGCCACCCAGGCCGGCGAGCAGAGCGTCGAGCTGATCTTCAACCTGGCCGCGGCGCAGCTCGGCGAAACCGCCGTCACCGTCGGCCAGGCGCTCTTCATGACCTCCGTGCTGGCCGCGATGATCTCGTTCCACAACACCACCGCCCGGTACGCGTTCGCGCTCGGCCGGGAGCGGGTGCTGCCGGCGGCGTTCGGGAAGACCTCGCCGCGCACCGGTTCGCCCCGGACCGGCTCGCTCGCGCAGAGCCTGCTGGGCCTGCTGGTGATCCTGCTGTACACGGTCAACGGGTGGGACCCGGTGCTCCAGCTCTTCTACTACGCCGGCGCCGGTGGCGGGTTCGGGGTGCTGCTGCTGATCGCCACCACCTCGATCGCGGTGATGGCGTACTTCGCCCGCACCCGGGTCGAGGAGAGCCTGTGGCGGCGGGCGGTCGCCCCCGGGCTGGCCGCCGTGGCGCTGGTCGCCATCATCACGGTGGCGGTGGACAACTTCGCCATCCTGCTCGGGGTGTCGCCCGACTCCGCGCTGCGCTGGGCGGTGCCGGCGGCGTACCCGGTGGCGGCGCTGATCGGCGTGCTCTGGGCGCTGGTGCTGCGCGGCAGCCGGCCGGACGTCTACGCCCGGATCGGGCTGGGCGCGGAGAGCGCGGCCCTGCTGGCCGCGCCGGGCCCCGCCGGCGAGCCGGCCCCGGCCCGGGCGGAGGCCCGGCGATGAACGACGTGCGCGTCGAGCGCCTCGGCGCGGCCGAGACCCGGCTGGTGGCCGAGCGGATCGCCCGGGCGTTCCTGGTGCTCCCGGCGACCCACTGGCTGGTGCCGGACGCCTCCAAGCGGGAGGCCGTGCTGGCCGACAACTTCGAGATCCTGGTCGGGCACGCGATGGCGCACGGCCACGTGCACGCCACCGCGGACCGGGCGGCGGTGGCCGTGTGGTTCCCGCAGGTCGGCGAGGAGGTCCCGCCGCCGGCGGACTACGACGCCCGGCTGGCCGCCGCCTGCGGGGAGTGGACCGGACGGTTCCGGCACCTCGACGGGCTGTTCGCCGCCAACCACCCGTACCCCGACCACCACCACCTGGCCTTCCTCGCCGTCGCGCCGGACCGGCAGGGGCAGGGGCTCGGCTCCGCGCTGCTGCGGCACCACCACGCCGGGCTGGACGCCGACGGAATGCCCGGCTACCTGGAGGCGAGCAGCGAGATCGGCCGGGACCTGTACGCCCGGCACGGCTACCGGGCGCGGGAGGTCTTCCGGCTGCCCGACGGCACCCCGTTCTACCCGATGTGGCGGGAGCCGGCCGGGGCCTGACGCGGCGCGGGGGAGGCTCCGGACCGGCAGGCGGCCCGGCGGGGAAGGGCCCGGCCGGCGGATCGCCGATCGGGCCCCTTCCGGCGTACCGGTGGTCGGGCCCGCCGCCCCGACCACCGGCGGCGCCCCTAGTACGTGCCGTCGAGCTGACCCCGCAGCCTGGTCAGCGCCCGGGCCAGCAGCCGGGACACGTGCATCTGCGAGACGCCGATCTGCTCGGCGATCTGCGACTGGGTCAGGTTGCCGTAGAAGCGCAGGGTGAGGATCTTCTGCTCGCGCTCGTCGAGCGTGGCGAGCGCCGGGCCCAGGGCCACCCGCAGCTCGGCCAGCTCGAACTCGCTGTCCTCGCCGCCGAGCATGTCGCCCAGCTCCGTGGCCCGGTCGCCGTCGCCGGTCGGGGTGGACAGCGACACCGCGTTGTACGCGCGGGCGCCCTCCAGGCCCTCCAGGACCTCTTCCTCGGTGAGCCTGAGGTGGGCGGCGATGTCGGCGACCGTCGGGGAGCGGCCCAGCGTCTGCAGCAGCGTGCTGTTGGCGTCGGAGATGGCCAGCCGCAGCTCCTGGAGGCGGCGCGGCACCCGGATGTCCCAGGTGCGGTCGCGGAAGTGGCGCTTGAGCTCGCCGATGATGGTGGGGATGGCGTAGCCGGCGAAGTCGACGCCGCGGGACGGGTCGAACTTGTCGATGGCCTTGATCAGGCCGACGGCGGCCGTCTGTGCCAGGTCGTCGGTGGGCTCTCCCCGGCCGCTGTAGCGGTGGGCGAGGTGGTTGGCGAGCGGCAGCCAGGCTTCGATCGCCCTGTCCCGCAGTGCGGCGCGCGACGGGTGGTTGGCGGGCAGCGCTGCCATCGCGTTGAGGAGGTCGGCCGCGCTGTCGGTGAGCGCTCGCGGGTCCAGCTTCCTGGTGACGGCGGCCGGCTCTGCCTTCGTCTGCTCGCTGATCGTTGGCGCGGTCATTGGTGGTCCTCCCTGCACCTCGTCCGCGGATAAAGACGTGACGCTGTGGTTTAGCTTCGGTTCGTCCGTTCGGGACTCACCTTAGCCGGAACGGCTCCAGGAAATCTAGCCGAAAGTACGATGTGCTTAAGGTACTTTCAGGAACAGAACCCCCCGAAAGGTGCGTAGATACCGGAAGATTCGATCGCGATTACCGGTTCGTTGGCCGGTTGGTCGGTCCCGGCCGGGCCGGACGGTCGACCCGACCCGCCGTCCGGCGGTGCCCCGGGTCTGGTCGGGGGCGGTGGTCGGGCCGCCCGTCGGGACGGAGTGCCCGACCGGCCGATGCGCGCGGCGCGGCGTCAACGTGAAACCCGACAGACCGGCCCAACTGTCGGGTTTGCGTCCTTGTCCCACCCACGGGACCGGCCGTAGCGTCGCTGGGGAATTCCCCCTGGCCCGGAGGCAGCGTGCTCGACCCCGCCGATCCGCACCTCGTCGTGCACAGCCGGATGATCTATCTGAGCTGGCTGCCGGCGGACCCGGCCGCAGCCGCCGCCCTGCTGCCGGCGGGCCTGCGCGCCGGGGACGACCGCCGGGTCTTCATGAACCAGTACGTGGTCGACGACGAGACCCAGAGCTCCGGGTTCGGCGCGTACTCGCTGACCTATCTCGGCGTGTCGCTGGCCGGCCTCGACGTCCCGGACCGGCCCCTGCCGGGCGGCTGGTGGACGCACTACCTCTGCTCCAGCCCCCGGGTGCGCGGGTACGCCGCCGCCCGCGGCGCCCCGGTCGCGGCCGGCCGCACCTGGCTGGAGCAGCGGGGCGACACGCTGGTGGCGCAGACCGAGGTCGACGGGGCGCCCCTGATCCGCGCCCGGGTACGCGTCGGCGACACCGGGCACGTCATCCGCAGCGGCCATCACCGCTACCTCACCGGTCGCGACGGGGCCCTGGTCAGCGGCGTCTACCCGTACCTGGCCGAGCCGGTGGCACCGTTCGAGGTCGAGTCGGTGGACTTCCTCGACCCGGACCACCCGGTCTACCCGCTACGTCCGGCCAACCCGCTGGTCATCGCCACCGGCTTCTACTCCCCGCGCGCGTCGTTCGCGTACCCGGGCGGGGAGAGCGTGCTCGCCCGCAGCCCGGCGGCGGTCGGCCGGGCCGGTCACCAGGTGCCGGCCAGCCGGGCCCGCAGCGGCCTGCCGTCCGGGTCGTAGACCAGCCGGTACGCGGGCAGCGCCCACGCCCGGGTGTACCAGGGCAGCCGCTCCGGCCGGTGTGGGCGCAGCCGGCCCGGCGGCCGGGGCCCGACCCGACCCGAGTCGTGCCAGCGTTGCAGCGCGTGCGCCGCCGCGGTGATCGTCTCGACCGCCGACGCCGGGCCCAGCAGGTCGTGGTCCGCGCCGCCGCCCGGGTCCCGGTCCAGGTGCTCGCGCCACAGCCGCAGCCGCAGTTCCCGGGCGAACAGCCGGGCCCCGTCGCCCAGGCCGCCCGGGTCCAGCGGGGCCCGCTCGTCCCGGGTGTCGTCGAGCACCGCGCAGGACAGCTCGCTGTCGTGGGTCCACGAGCGGCGGTTGAAGTTGTCGCTGCCCACACTGGCCCACACGTCGTCGACCACGCACACCTTGGCGTGCACGTACACCGGGTCGCCCGCGTGGTTCTCCACGTCGAAGACGTGCACCCGGTCCGGGGCGGCCCTGCCGCACAGCGCCAGCGCCTGCTCCCGGCCGACCAGGTTCGGCGGCAGGGCGAACCGGCCGTCCACGTCCGGGTGCCGGGGGACGACGGCCACCAGGTGCAGGTCGGGATTGTCGCGCAGCGCCCGGGCGAACAGGTCGGCCACCTCGGTCGACCAGAGGTACTGGTCCTCCAGGTAGATCAGCCGGCGGGCCCGGCGGACGGCCTTGGTGTAGCCGCGGGCCACCGTGCGCTCGCCGTCCGGGGCGAAGGAGTAGCACGGGCGCACCGCCGGGTAGGTGCGCAGCACCTGGATCCGGTGCGGGCCGCACGGCGGGGGGTCGGCCGGCTGGTCGGGCAGCGGGTCCGGGCGCAGGTCCGCGGCGCGCAGCCGGTCCCGCAGGTACGCCAGCGGATTCTCCGAGTCCAGCGGCATCGGGTCGGTCCACCGCTCGCGGAACACGGAGTCCAGCGCGCCGACCACCGGCCCGCGCAGGGCGAGCTGCACGTCGTGCCAGGGCGGGGTGTCGCCGTACCGGGGGGACATCCCGACCGCCTGCGGGTCGCCGTGGTGCTCGGCGTCGTCCCGGCGGCTGTGGCACAGGTCGATCCCGCCGGTGAAGGCGACGTCCCGCTCCCCGGCGGCGGGGTGGCGCAGCACCACCAGCTTCTGGTGGTGCGAGCCGCCGCGGCGGACCCGCTGGTCGAGCAGCACCTCGCCGCCGGCCGCGCAGACCGCCTCGCTGAGGCTGCGGTTCTCCGCCTCGCTGAACGACAGCGAGTCGAGGTGTGAGCGCCAGAGCAGGCCCTTGACCACCACGCCGCGCTGGGCGGCGCGGCTGAAGAGCTGGGCCACGGTCGGCCCGTCCGGGCGCATCCGCTCGTCGGGGTCGCCGCGCCAGTCGGTGAAGAACAGGTGGTCGCCCTCGCCGAGCGCCTCCACCTCGCTGACCAGCCGGTCGAAGTACGCCGCGCCGTGAATCAGCGGCTCGGCGAGGTTTCCCGTCGTCCAGACGGGTAACTCAGAGCCCGGGTTGGCGCGTTCCTGCGCGGTGAGGAACCAGTCCCGCATCGGCACGCTCCAGCCTCCCGAGGTCGACAACGTCCTCACGGTAGGGCCCTCGCGCCGGGCCCGCACGCCGACCGGCACCCCCGGTGACCTGGCAACGTTCCCGCGCGACGCCCGACGACCCTGACCGAACACCGAGGAGGCCATCCGATGCCCGTCGAGACGACCGACGCCGTGACCGAGTACCGCGAACAGCCGGTGGAGAGCGAGCGCGGTGCGCTGGTGGCCGTGTTGGTGATGGTGCTGCTGGGGGTGGCGGGGATCTTCGCGGTCTCCTGATCCCGCCCGGCGGGCGCCACCGGGGGCTGCCCGGTGACGCCCCGTCCCGTCCGGGCGGTCAGAGCGGTCAGGGCCGGTCGCCCTGGCCGCCGGTGTGCGGCACCCGCTCGGCCGGGATCACCCCGAGCCGGCCGGCCTGGAAGTCCTCGACCGCCTGGATCAGCTCGTCCCGGGTGTTCATCACGAACGGGCCGTAGTGCGCCACGGGCTCCCGGATCGGCTGCCCGCCCATCACGTAGAGCTCCAGGGCGGGGGCGTTCGAGTCCTGCTTCGCGTCCGCGGTGACCCGCAGCGCGTCGCCCGGACCGTGGGTGGCGAGTTGGCCGGTGTGCACCGGGCGGCGGTCGGTGCCGACCGTGCCGCGCCCGGCGAGCACGTAGACCAGCGCGTTGAAGTCCGGCTGCCAGGGCAGGCTCAGCTCGGCGCCGGGCTGCACCGTGACGTGGGCGATGCTGATCGGGGTGTGGGTCGAGCCCGGCCCGCGGTGCCCGGCCACCTCGCCGGCGATGACCCGGATCAGCGCGCCGCCGTCCGGCGTGGTGAGCAGCGCCGACTCCTTGCCGCGGATGTCCTGGTAGCGCGGCGGCATCATCTTCGCCACCCTCGGCAGGTTCACCCAGAGTTGGAGGCCGTGGAACAGGCCGCCGCTGGCCACCAGGTGCTCGGGCGGCGCCTCGATGTGCAGCAGGCCGCTGCCGGCCGTCATCCACTGGGTGTCGCCGTCGGTGATGGTGCCGCCGCCGCCCTGCGAGTCCTGGTGGTCCATGATCCCGTCGATCATGTAGGTCACCGTCTCGAAGCCGCGGTGCGGGTGCCACGGGGTGCCCTTGGGCTCGCCCGGCGCGTAGTCCACCTCGCCCATCTGGTCGAGGTGGATGAACGGGTCCAGCTCGTGCGTCGGCACCCCGGCGAAGGCCCGGCGGACCGGGAAGCCCTCGCCCTCGTACCCGCTGGGGGCGGTGGTCAGCCGGCGGACCGGCCGGTAGCTGGTGGTCTCGTCGAGCCGGGGCAGGCGGGGCAGGACGAGGACGTCGTCGACGGTGATCGCGGGCATCTCGAACTCCTTATTCGTTGCGGGTGGGCGAGGCGTCGCGGTCGGCGCGCAGGCGCCGGCCGAGGCGGTCGAAGACCCGGGTCAGGCAGGCGACCTCGGCGTCGTCGAGGTCGTCCATGAGGTGGCTGCGCACGGAGCGCAGGTGGTGCGGCGCGGCCTCGCGCAGCGCCAGCAGCCCGGCGGCGGTGAGCACCGCCTCGCTGCCCCGCCCGTCCTCGGCGCAGGACTGCTTGGCCACCAGGCCGCGCTTGCACATCGAGGTGATCTGGTACGTCAGCCGGCTGGGCGAGAAGACCAGCCGGCCGGCCAGCTCACCCATCCGCAGCCGTTGCCCCGGCGCCTCGGAGAGCAGCACGAGCACGTGGTAGTCGGCGAAACTCAGCTCGCTGTCGGCCCGCAGGTCGTCCTCAAGCTGGGTGAACAGCCGCTGGCTCGACTCGATGTAGGCGCGCCAGCAGGCCATCCGCTCGCTGTCCAGGCTCTCCGTCATGCCGCAACCATAGCACTCTTTCAAAATTTAACAAGTTGCTTCGGACCTGGCTGCGCGCTGCAAGCGGCCGGATTGGTCTTTTCTGCTTTCGATTTGAAGGAAGGGGCCGGAAAAACCCGGGCGGGCGGGCCCGGCGGCGTGCGAGACTGCCCCGTGGACCACGTCGTACTCGCTGCCCCCGGCCTGCTGCTGCGCCCCTGGCAGGCGGCCGACGCCCCCGACGTGCTGGCCGCCCTGCGCGATCCGGCCGTGGCCACCTGGAACCCGCAGGGCGAGATGGACGAGGCACGCGCCGCCGACTGGGTGCGCCGCCGGGCGGACTGGTCCGGCGGCGACGCGCTGTCCCTCGCGGTGACCGACCCCGGCGACGGCGGGCTGCTCGGGGCGGTGTCGCTGCACGGGATCGGCGGCGGCAACGCCAGCATCGGGTACTGGACCGTGCCCGCTGCCCGGGGGCGGGGCGTCGCCACGGGCGCGGTCCGGCGGCTCACCACGTGGGCCTTCGCGGCGCTGGGCCTGCACCGCATCGAGCTGTGCCACGCCGTGCCGAACGTGGTGTCCTGCCGGGTGGCCCTGCGGGCGGGGTATCTCGCCGAGGGCACGCTGCGCGAGTCGTACCGCTACGGCGACGGCCGCCGGCATGACGAACACCTGCACGCCCGCCTCGCGACAGACGGCTGACCGGCACGGCGGACGGCCCCGGGGACATCCCCCGGGGCCGTCCGGCGCTGCGGTCGTCGGGCCGTCCACCCGCCGGGGCGCGGCGACACCGGTGGCGCGTCCGCGCGGCGTCAGCGGGCCGTCGCGCCCGCGGGCGTCAGGTGCATCCGGGCCAGTAGCTGTTGGGCCTGCTCGGCCTGGTCGGCGTCGACGGTGACCGCGTACTGGCTGGCGCGCAGGGAGCTGGCGGACGTGAAGTCCCGCTGCCCGCCGGTCATCGCGTGCGCGACCGCGCCGAACACCGCACCCCAGATCGCCCCGATCACCAGGCCGACCAGGATCACCGCCACCCAGCTACCAGCGGTGAAGATCCCGAAGAGCAGCCCGATGAACAGGCCGAACCAGGCGCCCGTGCCCGCGCCGACCAGGGCCGCCCGGCCCGTGGTCATCCGGCCGAGCACCGTCTCGACCAGGGTGAGGTTCGTCCCCACGATCGCGGTGCGCTGCACCGGGAACCGGTTGTCGGCCAGGTAGTCCACCACTCGCTGGGCGGATGGATAGTCCGGGTACGACCCGATCGTCACGGTCGGGGCCTCGGCCGGCGGGCCGTGGCCGTCGCCGCCGGGCGGAACGGGGCGGCCCGCCGGACCGGACGGGAGGTTGTTTCCGCCCGGCATCCCGGGTTGCCAGGCCGCGGTCGGAGTCGAGGGTCTGATCATGAGCATCCTCCTTCGTCGACCTCCCGCGTTCCCCCGGGCACCGGCCGGTAACGCGCCGGCTCCCCCGGATCGGCAGGCCCGCCACGATCCGGATGCCCCGACGCGCCGGAGCGGTCTCCGGTCGCCCCGCCCCGGCCGGGAGGAGCGACGCACGGGACCGGTTCGCTCGCATCCGGCGGTGCCCCGACGAATGCTGGTCGGCGCCGCCGGGTAGGCACGGCCGTGGACACCGGACGGATCAGCGAGCACGGCTTCCTGGCCGACGGCCGCAGCGCGGTTCTGGTCGACCGGGCCGGCTCGGTCAACTGGTGGTGCCCGGCACGGTTCGACGGCCCGTCGGTCTTCGGGCGGCTGCTCGACGACGACGCGGGCCACTGGTCGATCCGGCCCGAAGGGGACTTCACCACCGAACGCTCCTACCTGGCGGACACGCTGGTGCTGCGGACCGTCTTCACCACCCGGGACGGGTCGGTGGCGGTGACCGACGCGCTGGCGCTGGAGCCCGGCGCGCGCGGGCACGACATCGGGCTGCGTTCGCCCCGGGTGCTGGCCCGGCTGGTGGAGGGCGTCTCCGGTGCCGTGCCGGTGCGGCTGCGCTACCGCCCCCGGTTCGAGTACGGCCGGGTCGTCCCGTATCTGGTGCCCACCGGCGACGGGGTGCAGGCGACCGTCGGCGCGGCCCGCCTGCGACTGCGTGGCGACGTGCCCCTGGAGTGCGGCGAGGGCGAGGCCGCCGCGACGTTCACCGTCCGGCCCGGCGAGTCGTACGGCTTCACGCTGGGGTACGGCCCGACCTACGACGCCGGCCCGCCCGTGACGCCGGACGCCGCCCCGACGGTCGCCGAGACGGCGGCGGGCTGGCGGTCCTGGGCCGGCCTGCACCCGTACCACGGCCGGTTCGCGGACCAGGTGCGCCGCAGCGCGTTGGTCGTGCAGGGCATGACCTACCAGCCCAGCGGCGCGATCGTGGCTGCGGCGACCACCTCGCTGCCCGAACAACTGGGTGGCGACCGCAACTACGACTACCGCTTCGTCTGGGTCCGCGACTTCAGCCTCACCCTGAAGGCCCTCTGGCTGGCGGCCTGTCCCGACGAGGCCAACCGGCAGTTCGCGTGGGTGGCCCGCGCGATGGGCCGGATCGGGAACCAGCCGGTGCCCATCATGTACGGCGTGGAGGGTGAGCGGGACCTGACCGAGCACCCCCTCGACCGCCTCGCCGGGTACGCCGACAGCCAGCCGGTCTTCGTCGGCAACGACGCCTGGAGACAGCGGCAGACCGACGTGCTCGGGGAGGTCCTCGACGCGGCGTGGCTGATGCGGCACTACCTCGATCCGATGGACCCCGAGGTGCACCAGCTCCTGCGCGCCCTCGCCGACCAGGCGGTCGCCGACTGGCACCTCCCCGACGCCGGCATGTGGGAGGCCCGGGACGCGGAGCGGCACTACGTCTCGTCGAAGGTGCAGTGCTGGACCGCGCTGGACCGGGCGGTGCGGTTCGGACCCCGCCTCGGTGATCCCGCCGACCTGGCCCGCTGGGCCGCCGCCCGGGACGAAGTCCGCGCGGCGGTGCTGGACCGGGGCTGGAACGACCGGCTCGGCGCGTACACCGGGGCCTTCGGTTCGGACGAGCTGGACGCCTCGGTGCTGATCATGCCGCTGGTGGGGTT
Organism: Micromonospora sp. MW-13; assembly: GCF_003434305.1. Lineage (GTDB taxonomy): Bacteria > Actinomycetota > Actinomycetes > Mycobacteriales > Micromonosporaceae > Micromonospora. The sequence goes on along the minus strand of NZ_QKKX01000035.1, from coordinate 65,128 downwards.
CCTGCCGGCCGACGACGCCCGGATGCGCTCCACGATGGACGTCGTCGAGGCACGGTTGTCGCGCGACGGTCTGCTGCGCCGCTGGGACGGCGACCCGGCCGGCTTCGTCATCTGCTCGTTCTGGCTGGCGAGCTGTCTGGCCCTGGCCGGCGAGCTGGACCGGGCCGAGCGGATGTTCGCGTCCCTCGCCGGCCGGGTGAACGACCTGGGCCTGTTCGCCGAGCAGATCGACCAGGCCACCGGGGAGCAGCTCGGTAACTTCCCGCAGGCCTTCTCGCACATCGGCCTGATCAACGCCGCCGGCTCGTTGACCGAGGCCGACGAGCGGCGACGCCAGGGCGCGGACCGCCCGCGCCCCACCGTGCCGACAGGTGCGGGTCGAACGGAGGGAGCACGCTGATGACCGGACGGCTCGACGGAAGGACCGCCCTGATCACCGGCTCGGACTCGGGCATCGGTCAGGCCACGGCGATCGAGTTCGCCCGTGAGGGGGCCGACGTCGTGGTGCACTACCTGCACGACCACGCCGGGGCCAACCACACCCGGGACAAGGTGGCCGAGAACGGCCGGCGGGCGGTGGTGGTGCAGTGCGACATCTCCGACGAACAGCAGGTGGAGGCGATGTTCGACGAGGCCCTGGCGGAGTTCGGCACGCTCGACGTGCTGATGAACGACGCCGGGGTGGACGCCTCCGGGATCCCGGTGGCGGACCTGGACACCGAGACCTGGGACCGGGCCATCCGGACCAACGTCTACGGGGCGTTCTTCGCGTCCCGCCGGTTCGTCCGGCACCGTCGGGACCAGGGCGGCCACGGGAAGATCATCAACATCACCTCGGTCCACCAGGAGGTGGCCCGGGCCGGCGGCTCCGACTACGACGCCAGCAAGGGCGCGCTGCTGGAGTTCGCCAAGAGCCTGGCCCTGGAGGTGGCGCCGATGCACCTCAACGTCAACAACATCGGCCCGGGGATGGTGCTCACCCCGTTCAACCAGAAGGCCATCGACGATCCGGCGTACCTGGAGGAACAGGTGCAGAGCATCCCGTGGAAGCGGGCCGCCATGCCCGAGGAGATCGGCCGGCTCGCCGTCTTCCTGGCCAGCGACGACGCTGACTACGTGACCGGTTCGACGTACTTCATGGACGGCGGGCTGATGCAGAACCAGGGCCAGGGCGCCTGAGCGCGGGTCCCCGGTCGGCCGGCCCGGCCCCGCCGGCCGCCACGCGCAACCGCGCGGCGGCCGGCTCGTCGGCGCGGCAGGACCACGTCGACGGCTCGGGCTCAGGAGCAGGGTGCGCCGTTGAGGGTGAAGCCGGTCGGGGCGGGCAGCGTGCCGCCGGAGTAGGTGCCCTGGAAGCCGACGCTCAGCGTGCCACCGGCCGGCAGGCCGCCGTTCCAGGCCGAGTTGCGCACGGTGATCCGCTCGCCGCTCTGGCTCCACTCACCGTTCCAGCCGCTGGTCAGCCGCACCCCGGGGCCGGCGGTGAAGGCCACCGTCCACGAGCTGAGCGCGCCGCCCCGGTTGGTCACCCGCAGCTCGGCGGTGAACCCGCCGGTCCAGGTGTTCGGGGTGAAGGTGACCGCGCAGCCGTGGGTCGGCGGGGTCGTGGTCGGGGGCGCGGTGGTGGGCGGGGCGGTGGTCGGCGGAGCGGTGGTCGGGACCGGCCCCGCGGCGACCGCCAGGTCGTACGCCCGTTGCGGGACGAACTGGCCGGCCCCGGCGATGCAGCCGTCGGCCTCGCCGGGCAGCTTCACCCAGAGGTACGCGTCGATCGCGCCGTCCCCGGTGGCGGTGGTGCTCGGGGTGCCGATCGCCCGCCCCGGCGGGTCGCACCACTCCGAGCCGGCAGGGCCGTTGCCGTTGCGGCTGGTGTCGATCACGGCCTTCAGCCGGGACACGCCGGTGGCGGCGATGACCTGCCTGGCGTACCCGACGGACTCGGCGGTGGTGCGGTAGTTGGAAACGTTGAGGGAGATGCCGTCGGCGCTGTTGGCGACGTCCGCGCCGGTCAGCCGGGCGGCGATGTCGGCGGGGGAGAGCCACGCCGAGTGCCCGGCGTCGAAGTAGACCTTCGCCTGCGCCGAGTCGGCCTTGAGCTTCTTGCCGGCGTACGCCATGGACGCCTTCGTCTCGGCCTGCTGGGCGGCGCTCTGGCAGTTCGTCATCAGCGGGAGCACGTCCGGCTCCAGCACGATCGAGGCGGGCCGGCCGGCCAGCCCGGCGGCCACCTGGTCGACCCACTGCCGGTAGCTGGCGTGGTCCGGCGCGCCGCCGCCGCTGGCGCCGCTACAGTCCCGGTTCGGGATGTTGTAGACCACCAGGATCGGGATCTTCCCCGCCGCGGCGGCGGCCCCGACGAACTGGTCCACCTCGGCCCGGACGGTGGAGGTGTTGGTGCGGGTGTACCAGCGGGCCTGCGGGACGGCGGCGACCCGGTCCCGGATGACGGCGGCGCGCGGGTCGCCCGGATTGGCGGCCACCCACTGGGCGGCGTTGGTCTGCGGGTCGACGTAGAAGGCGGAATCGGCGGCCACGGCCGGCGCGGAGCCGACGAGGCCGACCGCGACGGTGGCGGCGGCGGTGAGCGTGGTCGCGCCGGCGGCCAGGGCCGCGAGCGCTGGTCTGCTTCGCATGGGGCGTCCTCCACGAATTGACGAGTATGCGTGGAAGCGCTCCCACGCGTTCCCCGTCAAGGTACGCGCCCATTGCCGGCGTGTGAAGACCTGTGACGCTGTCCGTCGGTTCCCGGGGGCGAGAATGGCGGCATGCGCCTGGTGATCACGGCCGACACCCACGTGCCGAAGCGGGCCCGCGACCTGCCGGCGCCGCTCTGGGCGGCGATCGACGCCGCCGACGTGGTGCTGCACGCCGGGGACTGGGTGGACGTCGCGCTGCTCGACGCCGTCGAGGCCCGGACGCGCCGCCTCGTCGGCGTGTCCGGCAACAACGACGGGCCCGAACTGCGCGCCCGGCTGCCCGAGGTGGCCCGGGTCGAGCTGGGCGGCCTGCGGGTCGCCGTGGTGCACGAGACCGGCCCGCGCGCCGGCCGGGAGCAGCGCTGCGCCGCCGCGTACGGCGACGCGGACCTGCTCGTCTTCGGTCACTCGCACATTCCGTGGGACACCGTCGCCCCGGGCGGGCTGCGGCTGCTCAACCCCGGCTCGCCGACCGACCGGCGCCGCCAGCCGTACGCCACCTACCTCACGGCGCGGGTGGCGGCGGGACGGCTCGACCGGGTCGAGCTGCACCGCCTGCCACCGCGTTGACCGCCGTTGTCTCCGTTTCCTCGTTGCTGTCGCCGTCCCCGCCGTCCTCGCTGTCCCGTCGGTCCCGGGCGTCAGGGCTCGTCGGGCCGCTCGGGCGGGTGCTGCGCCCTCGGCCGGGCGCGCAGGTGGGCGCGCTCGCCCTGCCGGCCGAACAGGCTGAGGAACTCGACCGGCTCGCTGTCGGCGGCCCCGAACCAGTGCGGCACCCGGGTGTCGAACTCGGCCGCCTCGCCGGGGGAGAGCTCCAGGTCCCGCTCGCCGAGGACCAGCCGCAGTTGGCCGTTCAGTACGTAGAGCCACTCGTAGCCCTCGTGGGTCTGCGGGTCCGGTTCCCGCCGGTGGCTGCCGGCCGGGATCACCAGCTTGTACGCCTGGATGCCGCCGGCCCGACGGGTCAGCGGCAGCATGGTCATGCCGTGCCGGCTGACCGGGCGCAGGTGAACGCGCGGGTCCCCGGTGGGCGGGGCGCCCACCAGGTCGTCGAGCGTCACGCCGTGCGCCCGGGCCAGCGGGAGCAGTTGCTCCAGGGCGGGCCGGCGGGTGCCGGACTCCAGCCGGGACAGGGTGCTGACCGAGATCCCGGTCGCCGCCGACAGGTCGGCCAGCGTGGTCTCGCGCTGCCGGCGCAGCGCGCGGAGCCGGGGGCCCACCCCGGCGAGCGCGTGGTCGAGGTCGTCGTCCATGCCACCAGCTTGCCAGAACGGCAACGATCTTTGCAGTTCTCGCGGCCGGGCGGGCACGGCGTGCCCGCCAGCCAGCCGCCCGCCCGGTCGCGTGTGTCGGTGCTTGGCCCGGCCGGGAACCTCCTACCATCACCGGATGGATGCGGACCGGACGCGGGTCGTGGTGGTCGGGGCGGGAATCGCCGGGGTGGCGTGCGCCACCGAGTTGCTCCGGGCGGGCGTACCGGTGCAGATCCGTGAGCGTGCCCGGGTGGCGGGTGGCCGGATGGCCAGCAGGCGGTTCGACGGGCGCCCGGCGGACATCGGCGCGGCGTACTTCACCGTCAGCGACCCGGACTTCGCCGAGGTGGTGCGCGGCTGGGCGGCCGACGGGCTGGCCCGGGAGTGGACCGACACCTTCGTCGCGTACTCCGCGCAGGGCCGGCGTGAGGTCCCCGGGCCGGTGCGCTGGGCGGCCCCGCGGGGGCTGCGGTCGCTGGTCGAGCACCTGGCCGCCGACCTGCCGGTGGTGGTCGACCGGCTGGTGCTCGGCGTCGAGCCCGGGCCGGCCGTGGACGGGTCGCCCTGCGCCGCCGTGGTGCTGGCCGTGCCCGGCCCGCAGGCGGCCCTGCTGCTCGATCCGGCGCTCGCGGCGGCCACCGCCGCCGTGCAGGCGCAGTGGTGGTCGCCGACGCTGAGCGCGGTGCTGCGCTTCCCGGCCCGGTCCTGGCCCGACTTCGCCGGCGCGTTCGTCAACGAGCATCCCCTGCTCACGCTCGTCTGCGACGACGGCGACCGGCGCGGCGACGGCGCACCGGTGCTGGTCGCGCACACCACGCCCACGTTCGCCGCCGGTCACCTCGCCCAGCCGACCGGGGCCCGCCCGGCCATCGAGCAGGCCGTCCGCGACCTGCTCGGCCTGCCCGAGCCCGCCGCGTTCGTGCACGTGCACCGCTGGACGTACGCCACGCCGACCGTGCCCGGCGGGGGCGGGACGTACCACCTGGACGCCGACGGCATCGGGCTGGCCGGCGACGCCTTCGGCAAGCCCCGGGTGCAGACCGCCTGGCGTTCGGGCCACGACCTCGGCCGCGCCCTGGCCGCCCGCCTGCACCCCTGACCCACCCCCCTCACCCTGGGGGGAGGTGGGGTCAGGCTGGGGACGGGGTGGGGGTGGGCTCGGGTGTCTCCTCGGTGCGTTCGCCCGCGCGGTCGAGGAGCTGCATCACCGGGGTGGCGGCCACCCCGTGCACCACCACCGAGACGATCACCACCAGCCCGACCGTGGCCCAGACCAGATCGGCCTGCGGGAAGTCCGCCTTCGTCGTGGCGTACGCCAGGTAGTAGAGCGAGCCGACGCCGCGGATGCCGAACAGCGAGATCACCCAGTGCTCCGCCGGCCGGCCCGGCGCGCCGCGCAGCGACAGCCACCCGGCCAGCGGCCGGACCACGAAGACCAGCGCCAGCCCGACCAGCGCGGCCGGCCAGGTCAGCGGGGCGAGCAGCCCGCCGACCACCGCGCCGCCGAAGAGCAGCAGCAGCAGGACGGTCAGCAGCCGCTCGATCTGCTCGGCGAAGGCGTGCAGCACCGAGTGGAACTCGTGGGTCCGCTCGGCCGACCGGATCGCCCGGGCGGCCACGAAGACGGCCAGGAAGCCGTAGCCGCCGACCACCTCGACCAGCCCGTACGTCAGGAACGTGGCGGCCAGCGCGAGGAAGCCCTCGGCGTGCCGGGCGAGCCGCAGCGTGCTCGGGGCGCGGAAGAACAGCTTGCCGAGCAGCCAGCCGACCAGCAGCCCGCCGCCGACGCCGACGGCCAGCTTGTACAGCACGTCGACGGTGAACCAGTCGGCGAACCAGTCCGCCGGGGCGAGGCTCGTGCCGGCGATCGCGATGGCCGCGTACACGAAGGGGAAGGCCAGGCCGTCGTTGAGACCGGCCTCCGAGGTCAGCGCGAAGCGCACCTCGTCCTCGGAGTCCTCCACGTCGGTCGGCTCGCCGACCTGCACGTCGGCGGCGAGCACCGGATCGGTCGGGGCCAGCGCCGCGCCCAGCAGCAGCGCGGCGGCGGGCACCAGGCCCGCCCACCACCAGCCGAGCAGCGCCACGGCCGCGATGCAGATCGGCATCGCGACCGCCAGCAGCCGCCAGGTGGACGACCACCTGGCCCAGCTCAACGGCCGGTCGATCTTGAGGCCCGCGCCCATCAGCGCGACGATCACGCCGATCTCGGTGAGGTGGGTGGCGATCTCGGGATACTCCAGCGGGTCCGGGCTGGGCAGCCCGGTGGGCAGGACGAAGATCAGCATGCCCAGGCCGAGGAACGCGATCGGCATCGACAACGGCCGGCGCTCCAGCAGCCGGGGGAGAATTCCGGCGAGCAGGGCGCCCAGCCCCACCACCGCGAACGCGACGTCTACCGGTTCCACCGCACCACCCCTCGACCTCGCCCACGGCCGCGGGCAGGTGGTGACGGACCTTGCCCCGTCGACGTTCGCGGTATGCGTGCCGCCCGCAACCGATCCGCCGCCTGCCCGCGGACTTCGCGGCGGTCAGCCCCGTGCGCAGGTGGTGACCCCACACCGACGATCTTGTTACGCTCCAGCGCACGTGCGAGGTCGTCCGGGGCGAGGCGCTCCCGGGCGGCCGTCACTCGACCTGATCAGGGAGGCGGCGCAGGCATGGACGTGACCGAGGCCCGATGGCGGTGCGACCCGGGATCGTGGCAGGCACTCGGGGAGTTCACCAGACGGCACTGATCCGAGGGCGTCGGCAAGTCTCGCAGCCCAGGGAGCTGCCGGCCCCGGCGCGGCGTCGACCTGGTCCACTCCAGGTCACTGACCCGGGGGCTCCCGTGCTTCGGACAGCGCGATGTGCGTGACCTGGAGTCGATCGTGTCGTCGGCGTCCGGCTAACCGGACGGGATGAGGATCTCGAACCAGACCGTCGAGCCGCGCACCGTCGGGTCGGTGCCCCAGGCGTCGCTGAGCTGCTCGATCAGGCCGAGCCCGCGGCCCCGGCTGCTCAACGTGTCGGTGCGGGCCCGGGTCACCGTCCCCCGGGTGCCGGAGTCGGCCACCGACACCAGCAGCCGCTCCGGGCTGAGGTCGATCTCGACCCGGGCGGCGGTGCCGGCGTGCAGCAGCGCGTTGGTGGTCAGCTCGCTGGTGCACAGCACCGCCGCACCGACCACCGCCTCGGGCACCTGCCAGTCGGTGAGCTGGGCGGTCATCCAGTGCCGCACCCGGCTCGGCGCGGTCGGCTCCGCCGGCACCTCCATGCTCGCCGAGCGGCTCGGGATCAGCGCGTGTTCGACCGCCAGCACGGCGACGTCGTCCTCGGTGGCGCCGCCGACGGCGGCGGTGGCGACCGCGCACAGCGCCCGTGGGTCGCCGCTGGCCGCGCCGGCCACGGCGCTGGCCAGGTCGTCCAGCCCGGCGGTGAGGCTCTGCCACCGCCGCTCCACGACCCCGTCGCTGAACAGCAGCAGGGTGTCCCCCGGGGCGAACGGGACCGTGGTGGTGCGCGGAGCGCAGCCCAGCCCGAGCGGGGCCCCGGGCGGCACGTCCAGGTACCGGGCCACCGGCTCGCCGTCGGGTGCGGCGCGGCGCACCAGCGGCGCGGGGTGCCCGGCGCTGGCCAGGGTGAGCCGCTCCCGCTGCGCGTCGACCACCCCGAACACCACGGTCACGAACAACTCGTGCGTGCCGGTCTCGGTGCCGAGGCTGCCCACCAGGCGGTCCAGCCCGGCGAGCACGGCGTCCGGCCGGGAGTCGGCCAGGGCCAGCGCGCGCAGCGCCGCCCGGACCTGGCCCATCCGCGCCGCCGCCTGCACGTCGTGCCCGGCCACGTCGCCGAGCACGATGCCCAGCTCGCCGGTGGGCAGCAGGAACGCGTCGTAGAAGTCCCCACCGGCGGCGTTGCCGTCGACGCCGGGGTCGTACCGGGCGGCGATCCGCAGCCGGGGCAGGTCCGGCAGGCGCTCGGGCAGCATGCTGCGTTGCAGGAGCTGGGCGGTGCCGTGCTGGGTCTCGAACCGGCGGGCGCGCTCGGCGGCCTGGCCGACCAGCTCGGCCGAGGCGGCCAGCAGGGCCCGTTCGGCGGCCGGCCACAGGTGGGCCGCGTGGTAGCCGACGGTCAGGCCGCCGCGCAGGACCGACGTCCGCAGCGGCTGGGCGGCCAGCGCCCGCACCTTCTGGTCGTGTCGGTCCACCGCGATGTCCCGCAGCGGCTGGCCGTCGCCGACGAACTGGGGCACGCCGCTGCGGGCGGCGACGACCAGCGGCCCGGGGGAGTCGGCGGGTGAACGCCGCCACAGCGGGGGCAGCCGCTCGTCGGCCTCGTCCAGCAGTTCACCGCGCACCCGCCGGACCGTGCGCCACCCCGCGCCGTCGTCCACGCCGAAGGTGACCCGGTCGGCGTCGAACGCGGTCAGCAGGTAGCGCAGGGCGACCCGGGCGACGTCGTCCAGGGTGAGGGTGCCGGCCAGCGCGGCGGCCACGTCGCTGAGGCTCTGCAACTGCTCGGTGACCTGGCTGGTCTCGGCGGCGACGGTCAGCGCCCCGACGATCCGCCCCGCGCTGTCCCGCACCGGGGAGCAGCCCCGGGTGAACACGGCCCGCTCGCGGGCGCCGGGGCGGAGCCGGTCGAAGGGGAGCACCGCCTCCTTCTCCAGGAACGACTCGCCGTGCCGGTAGGCGCGGTCGATCACGTCGCCGACGCCCGGCTCGGCCCACACGTCGGCGAACACCTCGGCCGCCGGCCGGCCGACCGCGCCGGGGTGGCGGTCGCCGATCAGCGCCGCGTACCCGTCGTTGTAGAGCAGCAGGAGGTCGTCGCCGTACGCGAGCGCCATCGGCACCGGCGAGGCGAGGATCAGATCCACCACCCCGCGCACCCCCGGATCCCAGCCCTGGGGCGGGCCGAGCGCCGTGTCGGCCCAGGGATGGCCGAGAACGACACCCACCGCTCCGGAGACACCCGTCTCCGCCGCGGCGCGCGTTGCTGGCGTGGGCACTCGCCCGACCGTGCCTGGCATGTCCGCAGCCTAGCCGGAGCGCCCGGCCGGAGGCCGGATCGCGTGCCCGGGTGGCGGCGCGCGCCCCGCCGCCGCCCGGCCCTGGTGGTCATCAATGCAGGTCAGGGCCGTTCTGGACGGAGATGTCGGGAAATTCTCTGCCGGTCTGGCGGCGTGCTGCCCGGCGGGACGGGTATGCCCGCGCCGAAGTCCATGCGACAGGAGGGACACCATGCAGAAAACCCTCGCGGTCGGGCAGGTAGACATCGGGGCCGCCCTGACTGATTTGTGGAGGTCGGTGTTGCTCTTCATCCCGAGGGCGATCGCGTTCATCGTGATCCTCGTGGTGGGGTGGCTCATCGCCAGAGCAGTGCTGAAGATCGTGGACACGGTACTGGAACGGGTGGGGTTCGACCGCGCGGTCGAACGGGGCGGCGTGAAGCGCGCACTGGAACGCACCAAGTACGACGCCAGCGACATCCTGGCGAGACTGGCGTACTACGCGGTCCTGCTGTTCACCCTGCAGTTCGCCTTCGGGGTGTGGGGGCCGAACGCGATCAGCGACCTGATCCGGGGGGTGGTCGCCTGGCTGCCGCGGGCGTTCATCGCGATCATCATCGTGGTGGTGGCCGCCGCGATCGCCAACGCGGTGCGCGACCTGGTCACCGGCTTCCTGGGCGGGCTGTCGTACGGCCGGGTGCTGGCCGACCTGACGGCGATCTTCATCCTGGCGCTGGGCGTGATCGCCGCGCTGAACCAGGTGGGCATCGCCACCACCGTCACCACGCCGGTGCTGATCGCGGTGCTCGCCACGGTGGCCGGCATCCTGATCATCGGTGTCGGCGGCGGTCTGGTGCGGCCGATGCAGAACCGCTGGGAGGGCTGGCTCGACCGGGCCGCCGAGGAGTCCCGGGCGCTGCGGGAGCACCGCCAGGCCCAGGCCGCCGGCAAGGGCGACGTCGAGCGGCGGATGGCCGACCGGTCGGGCGCCGAGCGCACCCAGGCCATGCCCCAGCCCGAGGGATCGATGACCGGCGCCCGCGGCGGGCAGGGCACGTACCGCTCCGGCGGTATGCCGGGCGACGAGACCCAGCAGTTCGGCCGCCCGGGTAGCTGACGGGAGGAGCACGGGGGGAGGGGGTCCGCGCGGGCCCCCTCCCCGCTCGCGTACGTCAGGGGGTGGGCCGCGCCGCCGGGCCGTTCTCCAGCGCGCGGGCCAGAGCGCAGACCGCCAGCAGCCGGGCCAGCGGCCAGTCGGGCTCCGACCAGTCCGTCGAACGGGTGGGCGGCTGCCAGCCGTGCGCCCGCGCCGCGTCCCGGACGCCCTCGGCGTACCCGGCGAGCGCGGCCGGGCTCAGCGGCCGGCGGTCGCCGCCGAGGCTGTCCCGGACGGCCGCGGCGTGCTGGTCGATCTCGGCGAGCAGCCCGGGCCGGGCCGCCGCCGCCGCGAGCCCGGCGGTGCCGATCGCGACGGTCAACCGGGCGAGGACGGTGTTGGCGGAGTCCGCGGCGGAACGGCTGACCACCTGGTTCGACGGCACACGCATGAGCAACGAGGCTAACCGGCTGGTAACCGGGGCGGAGTCGGCCGCTCGGCCGGTACCGGATCCTCCGCCCGACGGCCCGTACCCGGCCGTGAGGATTGACCCGGTCCCGACGGGGCAGAAGGGAGGACGCGCGTATCGCCGCGCGGTCGACACGGTGGAGGGACGGATGGGACACCGGGACGGACCCGACGAGCAGCACCGTCGCCCGCCGGGGGTGAGCGACGCCACCGTGGAGGCGCTGGGCAGGCTCAGCGAGGCGCTGGAGACCGTGGAGCGGGCCCGTGGGCACCTCTACTCGATGCACCAGCTCATCGGCCACGCCGACCTGATGCTCGACGACGCCGTGGCGAAGTTCCGCGCGGCCGGGCACGACGTGATCGCCGACCGGATCGCCACCGACCTGCTCGGCCGCAACGTGATCGCCGGACGGTGGACCTTCCAGGTCGTCGAGGACTTCGACGACGGGTACCACGCGCTGTTCCGGGACCTCGACCGCCAGGCCCGCGAGGAACTGGTCGGCGGCCGGCGGCACCTGTACGAGGCGGAGATGAAGGAGCGGCGGCGCACCCGGGGTCGGCCCGGGCACGAGGCGCGCCCGGGCTGCGGGGGCTGACCCCGCGCGCCCGGGCGTCGGGGACTAGTCGGAGGAGGTCGCGCCGGCGGGGCGCCGCCGCGAGGCGTCGTCCGCGATGATCACGGTGGCCACCATCAGGGCGACGCACAGGCTGAACAGCCAGGAGTCGTCGGTGGCGAACCTGGCGGCCACCGGCGCCTGGACGGCGGCGAGGAGGAAGCCGAGCCAGGCGAGGCGGCGCTGACGAACGGTGAGGAAGCCGGAGCCCTGTTGCATCCCGAAAGTCTTACGCGGCCCCCGCCGGTCGCCGTCACCCGATTGGCCGATTCTGGATGACCTGTCCGCTTTTTCGGCCATCCGTACGGTGCTTTTTGTCGGTTCGGGGGTAGCGGCCGACCCCCGAACCGGCCCCGCCCGCCGTCGGAAGCGGGGCGGGCGGGGCCGGGCGGGGCGGGTGTCACATGGTGTCCGGGCCGGTCCGACCCGTGGTCGACGCCCGGTACGCCCGGTCGGCGTCCGTGCGCTCGCGCTCCCGTTCGGCCGGCGCCGCGCCGCGGTCCACCGCCTCCGGGCCGTGCCCGAACGCGGCCTCCTCACCGGCGTCGTTGCCGGTCACGTCGTCGGACTGCCCGTCGAGCGTCGACCGGGCCACCGCCCGGTCCAGTTCCTCCAGGGGGAGCCGCTCCTCGTCGCGCCACACATGGCTGTCGTTGTCGGTCATGCTGTCGCGGTACCCGGGGTCGGTGATCGCAAACGGCCGCGCCGCCGCCGTACCCCGGACACGACGATGGCCGCCGGGGGCCGGCGGCCATCGTCAGGGCGTGCGCGGGGGATCAGGGCTGGGGACGGTCGATGGCACCCCGCCAGGCGCCGGTCTCCTGACCGCGCCGCTCGATGAACTGCTTGAACCGCTCCAGGTCGCCCTTGGCGCGGCGGTCGACGACGCCGAGCTTGTCGCCGGCCTGCTCCACCACCCCGTGCGGCTCGAACTCGAGCTGGAGGGTGACCCGGGTGTTGCCCCCGTCCAGGCGGTGGAAGGTCACCACGCCAGCCTGCTGGGTGCCGCCGGTGGACCGCCAGGCGACCCGCTCGTCGGGCAACTGCTCGGTGATCTCGGCGTCGAACTCGCGCTTGACCCCGGCGATCTCCACCGTCCAGTGGGTCTTCGTGTCGGAGATCTGCCGGACCTCCTGCACCCCCTCCATGAAGTGCGGGAACTCCTCGAACTGGGTCCACTGGTCGTACGCGGTCCGGATCGGCACGGACACGTCAACGTGTTCGGTGACGCCACTCATCGACAATCCTCCTCAGTGCGCCGGTGCTTGGTCCGGATCGTGGGCCGGTCCGGTCACCAGCGCGTCGTCTCGTTCTTGTGCCCGAGCGCGGCCCACACCTCGGAGACCGTCTGGTAACGGGTGTCCGGCGGCAGGCCCTCCAGGGCGGCGACGATGTCGTCGGGGGCGTCGTTGTCGCGCGCGTTCGCGACCAACGCGTCCCGTTCGCCGGGCAGGGCGGTCATCGTGATGAACCGCCCGAGCCGGCTGCGCGCCTCCACGTCGGAGGAACTCATCCCCTGCGGGGAGCCGGTGCGCAGCTCGCCGGCCGGCGCCGTGGTCGGCTCCGGCTGGTCCTCGCCTGCGGGCTCGGGCTGCCGGAACTCGTCAACCCGCGAGCCACCGGTCCCCGGGCCCTGAACCAGGCCGTTGACCTCCTGGCTCATCTGCTCGTCGACCCTCGGGCTGTGCTTGCTGCTGCCACGTTCCAAACGGTCCATGCCTTGTGCGCTACCCGAGGGGGCCGCCGGTAAACCGAAGGGGACGCCGGACGGGCGGAATGCGGCGACTCGTCACGAGGCGGCCGGTGACCGGGGCGGCAGCACCGGCTCGCCCGGGTCGGGACCGCCGGCCTGGATCTGCCGGCCGCGTTGCAGTTCGGCGTTGATCTGCACGCCTAGCATCAGCGCGCAGTTGGACAGGTAGAGCCAGACCAGGAACGCGATCACCGCGCCGAGGCTGCCGTAGGTGACGTCGTACGAGCCGAAGTTCGCCACGTACAGGCCGAAGCCGAAGGAGGCCAGCGCCCAGGACACCAGGGCCACCGCCCCGCCCGGGGTGAGCCAGCGGAACCGCGGCTGGCGCACGTTCGGGGCGATCCTGAACAGCAGCGACAGCAGCACCATCATCACCATGGCCAGCACCGGCCACTTCACGACGCTCCACATCGTCCGGGTCAGCCCGCCGGCGTTGACCAGGTCGCCTACCGCGTCGGTGACCGGGCCGCTGACGATCAGACCGGTGGCCACCACGGCCAGCAGCACCAGCGTCACGGCGGCCAGGCCGATCTGTAGCGGGCGTAGCTTCCAGACCGGCCGCCCCTCCCGCACCCCGTAGATCGCGTTGGAGGCCCGGGTGAACGCCCCGATGAACCCGGACGCCGACCAGAGCGCACCGAGCAGGCCGAAGCTGAGCAGCACCTTGGCGCCGCTCTGCTGGTCCACCACGCCCCGCACCACGCTGACGAAACCGTCGTTGCCGACCACCGACCCGGCCCCCACCTCCCGGGCCAGGTCGATCACGGTGTCCACCGTGCGCTCCCCGTCGGAGACCAGCCCGACCAGGGCGACCACCACGATGGTGGACGGGAACAGCGCGAGCACCCCGTAGTAGGTGAGCGCGGCGGCCCAGTCCGCGCAGTTGTCCTGCACGAAGTTCCGGCCGCTGCGCACCAGCACCCCGCGCCAGGTGTGCCAGCTCAGCTGGCGTACCCGCCGGGGCAGCCGCAGCGGCCCGCCGGGAGGAGCCGTGCCCGGTTGCGTCGTCGCTGTCATGACCGCCCCCTGCGCCCGGCGGCCCGGGTGATCCGCCCACCCGTCGCTCGCCTGGCCCAGCCGGTACCCGGAGCCGGAAATCGCCAAACCCGGCGCCCGGTTTGGCGGTGCGGCCCGGGGGAACGGTGGGAGTCAGCGATCCCGTCGACGCGGAGGAGGACGACATGCCCGGGCGCGAGGTACTGCCCAGCACGCTGCGGCGCTCCCCGGACAAGGCGCAGCGCACCTGGGAGAAGACGCACGACTCGGCGGTGGAGACGTACGGCGAGGGGGAACGGGCGCACCGTACCGCCTTCGCCGCCGTGAAACACAGGTTCGAGAAGGTGGGCGACCACTGGGAGCCCAAGGGTCGCAAGGGGCCCAGCGACCGCCAGGCGGCCGGTGGCGGCCCGGAGCGACGGGCCCCCACGGCGGGCGGGGTGGACGCCAACGCCACCAAGGACCACCTGATGACGGTGGCCCGCAAACTGGACGTCCCGGGCCGGTCCCGAATGACCAAGCCCGAACTGGTCAGGGCCATCGAGAAGGCCAACGACCGGCAGACCCGCCGGGCCCGCGGCGACTGACCGATCCGTCGATCATGGAGTCGTGCCGGGGTACGGAAGCCGCGAAGCGGCCGAACCACCCGGCACGACTCCATGATCGCGGGAGGGGTCACCAGTGCCCGCTGCCGGGGGCCTGGATGTGGACCGCCTTGGTGGCGGTGAACTCGTCTAGGAGTTCCGGGCCGTAGCCGTAGCCCCGGCCGCTGGCGCGGCGTGGCTGGGCGGCGCCGCCCGGAGCGCCGCCGAAGACGGCGTTGACCTTGACGGTGCCGACCGGGAGTTCCCGCCAGGCCCGCTGGGCGTGGCTCATCGACCCGGTGAGGACCGTGGCGGCCAGCCCGTACGGCGAGTCGGCGGCGCACCGCAGCGCCTCGCTGAACGAGTCCACCACGACCACCGGGGCGACCGGGCCGAACGTCTCCTCGCGGACCAGGGTCATGTCGTGCCGGCAGTCCGTGACCACGGTCGCCGGGTAGAACGCCCCCGGCCCGTCCGGCAGCGTGCCGCCGGCGCGGACCCGCGCCCCGTCGGCCACCGCCGCCGTCACCTGCCCGTGCACGTGGTCCCGGTGCCGCCGGTCGACCAGCGGCCCGAGTTCGGTCCCCGGGTCCCGGCCGGCACCCGCCCGCAGCGCCTCGGCCCGCCGCACCAGGGCGTCGACGAAGTCCTCGGCGACGTCGCGGTGCACGTAGATCCGCTCCACCGCGACGCAGATCTGCCCGGCGTTGGCGAACGCACCCAGCGCCGCCTGCTCCGCCGCCCAGACCGGGTCGACGCCGGCGTCGACGACCAGCGGGTCGCTGCCGCCGTTCTCCAGCAGCGCTTTCGCCCCGGTCCGGGCCGCCGCCGCGGCGATCGACCGGCCGGTGACGCTGGACCCGACGTGCGCCACCACGTCCACGTCGCTCGCGGCCAGCGCCGCACCGACCTCGCCACCCCCGGTGAGCAGCGACAGCACCCCGGGCGGCAGTGCGCCGTCCAGCGCCCGGGCCAGCAGCCACCCGGTCGCCGGGGTCCGCTCGCTCGGCTTGTGCAGCACCACGTTGCCGGTCACCAGGGCCGCGCCGAGCAGCCCGCAGGAGACTGCCACGGGGTCGTTCCACGGCGTGAGCGCGGCGACCACCCCGCGCGGCTGCGGCGTCATGAAGTCGATCGCCTGCCCGCCGCCGAGCAGGGTCCGCCCGCCGCGCACCGGGCCCAGCTCCGCGTACTGGCGCAGGGTGCCGACACCCGCCTCGACGCCGCCCCGGGCGTCCGTCAGGGGCTTGCCCATCTCGGCGGTGACCGCCGCGGCCAGCTCGTCCGTCGCGGCCTCGACCGCGTCCGCGGCCCGGTGCAGGGCCGCCGCCCGCTCGGCCGGAGCGGTCGCCGCCCACTCGGCCGCCACGCCCCGCGCGGCCTCCACCGCCTTGCCGACCTCGTCCGCCGTCGCCACCGGCACGGTGCTGACCGGCGAGCCGTCGGCCGGATCGTGGACGACCAACTCGCCGCCCGCGCCGCCCGCGCCCCACACTCCACCTATGAGCTGCGAAACCGTGTACATGCGGCGGTGGATGCCCCGGTCCCCCCGGCGCAAACGCGTTTTACCCGGTAACCGGCCGGGTAGCCGGATCGGATGATCTCGACCGGGGTGCAGACGGCGGACGCCGTGGTGGTCGGCGCGGGCCACAACGGCCTGGTGGCTGCCAACCTGCTGGCCGACGCGGGCTGGGACGTGCTGGTGCTGGAGGCGACCGGCGCGCCCGGCGGGGCGGTGCGCTCGGCCGAGGTGACCGCGCCCGGCTATCTCAGCGACCTGTACAGCGCCTTCTACCCCCTCGGGTACGCCTCCCCGGTGCTGGCCGGGCTGGACCTGGACCGGCACGGCCTGAGCTGGACCCACGCCCCCGACGTGCTGGCCCACCTGCTGCCCGACGGCCGGGCGGCGGTGCTGAACCGGGACCTCGACGCCACGGCGGCCTCGCTGGCTGCGTTCGCCCCCGCCGACGGCGAGCGCTGGCGCCGGGCGTACGCCGACTGGCTGGACGTCGCCGGGCCGATGCTGGAGTCCGTCACCACCCCGTTCCCGCCCGTGCGCGGCGGGCTCGCCCTGCTGCGCCGGCTCAGGGTGGGCGGGGCGCTGCGGCTGGCCCGCCGCCTCGTCGTGCCGGTGCGCAGGCTGGGCGAGGAGTTGTTCGACGGCGAGGGCGGCACCCTGCTGCTGGCCGGCTGTGCCCTGCACACCGACCTGGCGCCGGAGGAGGCCGGCTCCGGCGTGTACGGCTGGCTGCTGGCCATGCTCGGCCAGCAGGTCGGCTGGCCGGTGCCGGTCGGCGGGTCGCAGCGGATCACCGACGCGCTGGTGGACCGGCTCACCGCCCGGGGCGGGCGGATCCTCTACGCCGCCCGGGTGGACCGGGTGCTCACCGCCCGGGGCCGGGCGATGGGGGTACGCACCGTCGGCGGCACCGCCTGGCGGGCCCGCCGCGCGGTGCTGGCCGACGTCCCCGCCCCCGCGCTCTACCTGGACCTGGTCGGGCCGGCGACGCTGCCGCCCCGGCTGGTGGCGGACCTCGCGCACTTCCGGTGGGACGGCTCCACCCTGAAGGTCGACTGGGCGCTGTCCGGGCCGGTGCCGTGGGCCAACCCGGCGGTGGCCGCCGCCGGCACGGTGCACCTCGGCGCCGACCTCGACGGTCTGACCGGCTACGCCGCCGAACTGGCCCGGGGCGAGCTCCCCCGGGACCCGTTCCTGCTGACCGGGCAGATGAGCGTCGCCGACCCGAGCCACTCGCCGGCCGGGACCGAGTCGCTCTGGTCGTACACCCACCTGCCGTTCCGGCGGAACTGGCGGGCCGAGGACGTCGCCGCGCACGT
Source organism: Micromonospora sp. MW-13 (assembly GCF_003434305.1). Taxonomy (GTDB): domain Bacteria; phylum Actinomycetota; class Actinomycetes; order Mycobacteriales; family Micromonosporaceae; genus Micromonospora. The sequence continues at coordinate 47,834 of NZ_QKKX01000035.1, read as the reverse complement.
CGACCGGATGGAGCAGGTGCTGGAGGCGGCGGCCCCCGGCTTCCGGGCCCGGATCGTCGGGCGGCACGTCGCCGGCCCGGCCGACCTGGAGCGGGGCGACTCGAGCCTGGTCGGCGGGGCGCTGGGCGGCGGCACCGCCGCGGCGTACCAGCAGCTCTTCCTGCGGCCGATCCCCGGCCTGGGTCGCGCGGACACCCCGGTCGACCGGCTGTACCTGGCCAGTTCCTCGGCCCACCCGGGCGGCGGGGTGCACGGCGCGCCGGGCGCGAACGCGGCCCGGGCGGCGCTGGCCCGCGACCGGGCGGTCACCGGCGGGCTCTACGCCGGGGTGATCGGCGCGGCCCACCGGGCGGTCTACCGCTGAGCCCGCCGACCTGCCGGTCCCGCCCGCCGACCCGCCGCTGAGCCCGCCGGCCCGTCGTCGAGCGCGGTCGACCGGGCGACGCGGCGGGGCGGGCCCGGGCGCGTCGGGCGCCCGGGCCGCGGGCGGTCAGCGCTCGATGTTGCGGTGCCGGGTGCGCAGCTTGAACGGCATCAGCGCGCTCTCGATCTTGGTGGCGGTGGTCATCTTCGAGTCGCCGTCGCGGCGCTCCTCGAAGCGGATCGGCACCTCCAGGATGGTGTGGCCGAGCTTCGTGGCCAGGTAGTGCATCTCCACCTGGAAGCTGTAGCCGTTCGACTGCACCCGGTCCAGGCCGATGTCCCGCAGCGCGTCGGCCTGCCAGATCTTGAAACCCGCCGTGAGGTCCCGGATGCGCACCCGCAGCAGCGTGTGCACGTAGAGGTTGGCCCAGCCGCTGAGCGCCCGGCGGTACAGCGGCCACGCCTCGTCGAGCTGGCCGCCGGGGACGTAGCGGGAGCCGATGACCACGCCCGCCCGGGTGGACAGCAGCGCCCCGAGCATGCCGGGCAGCGCCTCCGGCGGGTGGGACAGGTCGGCGTCCATCTGCGCCACGTACTCGGCGCCCCCGTCGAGCGCCCGGGTGATCCCGTCGACGTACGCCCGGCCGAGCCCTTCCTTGCCGGCCCGGTGCACCACCCGCACCCGGTCGGGGTGTTCGAGGGCCAGCTTGTCGGCCACCTCGCCGGTGCCGTCCGGCGAGTTGTCGTCGGCGACCAGCACCGTCAGGCCCGGCAGCGGCAGCGCGAGGAGCCGCTCGACCAGCACCGGCAGGTTGCCCGCCTCGTTGTAGGTGGGGACCACGACGGTCAGGCGCGCGTCCCGCCACGGCTCGGGCAACTGCACGGGTTCGATCATGACGGACATCCTCGGTTTGCCGACAGGTTCACCAGAGAGGGTAGCCAGTTGCCCGTCGCGTGTCGTAAAGGCTCCCCGTCCGGTACGAATGACGTGGTGTGTTCGCCGGCCCGGCAGTGACGTCCCCGGGCGATCAGCCCTCGGCCGGGCGCCCCGCTCGGCGTACGCCCGGCCGACCCCGGCGCTCGTCACGGCAGGTCACCGGCCCGCCTCCCCGCCCCGTCACCGGCCCGCCTTCTGCCGGGTCGCGATGTCGGCGAGCCGGCGCAGCGTCTCCCGGTTGCGCTGGTGCAGCACCAGGTCGTTGAGCTTGTTCCGGACCCAGCGCAGCGGGCCGGCGGCGAAGTCCTCGCCGATGCGGACCAGGGTGGCGTTCTCGCCGGCCGGTTCGAGGGTGAACACCACGGTCGCCTCGCCGGCCGGCCACAGCCCGGCCCGGAGCACCAGCCTGCGGGGCGGCTCGCAGGCCAGCACGGTCGAGGTGTCCTGGAGGGAGAACGGCCAGGGCCCGGCCTTGTGGTGCAGCCGGGCGCCGACCCGGGGCCAGGCGTCGTCGACGTCGCGCACGTGCACCGTGCCCACCACCCAGTCGCTGTACGTCCAGCCGTCCGCGAGGACGTCGAAGACCTGCTGCGGGGGTGCCTCGATCACTTCATCCACAGTCGCCACCGCCCTGCCGTACCCGGGTCCGAGGTGGGCTAACGACCCGAGCGGGTTAGCTTCTCCGGTGCGGCGGGTATCGCCGCACCGGAGCCGACGGACGTCCCGTCGCGTCCGGCCCGCCGCCGAAGGTGAGCGCCCGCGACGGCCGCCGGCCCGGAGGGCGGCGCGAGGGCTGGTCCGTCGCACGAGCGGCGCTACCGCGCCCGGGGACGACGTTTACTCCTCAGGGCGCAGGGAACCCGCCGCCCGTGCGACGGGACCAGTTGGAGCCGGATCGGCGCAGGTCAGCCCGGGTGGACCCGGGTGCTGGCCGGGGCCGGTCCGGCGGCGTCCTGTTCGACGCGGTGCTGCTCGACCGGGACGGGACCCTGGTCGAGGACGTGCCGTACAACGGGGATCCGGAGAAGGTGCGGCCGATGCCGGGGGCGCGGGAGGCCCTTGACCGGTTGCGGGCGGCGGGGCTGCGGCTGGGGGTGGTGACGAACCAGTCGGGCCTGGCGCGGGGCTGCTTCACCGCCGGACAACTGGGCCGGGTGCACGCGCGGATCGAGGAGCTGCTCGGCCCCTTCGACACCTGGCGGGTGTGCCCGCACGACGACGGGGCGGGGTGCGGGTGCCGTAAGCCGGCGGCGGGGCTGGTGCGCGCCGCCGCCGCCGACCTGGGCACGACGCCGGGACGCTGCGTGGTGGTGGGGGACATCGGCCGGGACATGACCGCCGCCCTCGCGGCGGGCGCGTCCGGGGTGTTGGTGCCGACGCCGGTGACCCGGGCCGAGGAGGTCGCCGCCGCCCCGCACACCGCCCCGACGCTGCCGGCCGCGGTGGAGGAGATCCTGCGCCGGCAGGCCGCCGTCGTCGCGGCCGTGCCGCGCACGGCGGGGACGGTGTTGGTGGTGCGCTCGGACTCGGCGGGGGACGTGCTGGTGACCGGGCCGGGGATCCGGGCGGTGGCGGCGCACGCGGAGCGGGTGGTGCTGTTGTGCGGGCCGCGGGGCCGGGCGGCGGCGGGGTTGTTGCCGGGGGTGGACGAGATCGTCGAGTGGCCCCTGGAGTGGATCGATCCGAAGCCGGCCGGGGTGGATCCGGAGCGGACCCGGCGGCTGGTGCGGCGGCTGGCGGCGGTGGGGGCCGACGAGGCGGTGATCTTCACCAGTTTCCACCAGTCGCCGCTGCCGCTGGCGTTGTTGCTGCGGCTGGCCGGGGTGCCCCGGATCGCCGCGATCAGCGACGACTACCCGGGCAGCCTGCTGGACGTGCGCCACCGCGTCCCGGTGGGAGCGCCGGAGCCGGAGCGGGCCCTGTCGTTGGCCGCCGCCGCCGGCCACGCCCTGCCCGCCGACGACGAACCCCGACTGCGCCTGCGCCGGGACGCGGTGCCGGCCGCGCCGTCGCGGCTCGGCCCGCCCGGGTACGTGGTCGTGCACCCCGGCTCGTCGGCCTCGGCCCGGGCCTGCCCGGCGGAGCTGGCCGCCCGGATCGTCCGGGTGCTCGCCGGCGCCGGTCACCGGGTGGTGGTCACCGGCGGGCCCGGCGAACGGGAACTGACCGCCCGGGTCGCCGCCGCCGGCGGCACCGACCTCGGGGGACGCACCGGACTCGCCGAGCTGGCCGGGATCATCGCCGGCGCCGGCGCCCTCGTCGTCGGCAACACCGGCCCCGCCCACCTCGCCGCCGCGCTCGGCACCCCCGTGGTCAGCCTGTTCGCCCCCACCGTTCCGTTCGGGCAGTGGGGGCCCTACCGGGTGCCGACCGTCCGCCTCGGCGACGCCGACGCGCCCTGCCGCGACACCCGCTCGGCGGGCTGCCCGGTCGCCGGGCACCCCTGCCTCGCCGGGGTCGACCCCGCCGCGGTCCTCGCCGCGGTCCGGCTCCTCGGCGTGCCCACCACGGGGGCCGCCCGCGCCGACGCCACGGCGGGTGCGGACGTCACGGCCGGTGCCGGCGGTGCGGCCGGCGCCGGTGGGCCGCCGGCGGTCGCCGTGCCGGCCGGTGGCGGGAGCGGCCGATGAACATCCTGGTCTGGCACGTGCACGGCTCCTGGGCCACGTCCTTCGTGCACGGCAGGCACCGCTACCTGGTGCCGGTCACCCCCGACCGGGGCCCCTACGGCCTCGGCCGGGCCCGCACCTACCCGTGGCCCGACGGGGCCGTCGAGGTCACCCCGGCCGAGCTGCGCGGGGCCGAGGTGGACGTGGTGATCCTCCAGCGCCCCGAGGAGTTCGACCTGGCCTCCGAGTGGCTCGGCCGCCGGGTCGGCCGGGACGTGCCGGCGGTCTACGTCGAGCACAACACCCCCAAGGGGGACGTGCCCAACAGCCGTCACCCGATGGCCGACCGCGACGACCTGCTGCTCGTCCACGTAACCGGATTCAACCAGCTCTTCTGGGACAACGGCGGCACCCGCAGCACCGTCGTCGAGCACGGCATCGTCGCCCCGAACGTCGAGTGGACCGGCGAACTCGACCGGCTCGCCGTCGTCATCAACGAGCCGGTACGCCGCTGGCGGGTCACCGGCACCGACCTGCTGCCCCGGTTCGCCGCCCTCGCCCCGCTGGACGTCTTCGGCATGGGGGTCGCCGGGCTCGCCGACCGGCTGGGGCTGCCCGCCGACCGGGTCGCCAGCCACGACGACGTGCCGCAGGACCGGATGCACGCCGAACTGGCCCGGCGGCGGGCCTACCTGCACCTGTGCCGGTGGACCTCGCTCGGGCTCAGCCTGATCGAGGCGATGGCCATCGGCATGCCGGTCGTCACGCTGGCCACCACCGAGGCGGTGGTGGCGGTGCCGCCGGAGGCCGGCGCGCTCTCCACCCGGGTCGACGACCTGCTGGCGGCGACCCGCCGGCTCCTCGACGACCCGTCGGCCGCCCGCCGCGCGGGCACGGCGGCCCGGCGGGCCGCCCGGGACCGTTACGGCCTGGACCGTTTCCTCGCTGACTGGGACCGGCTGCTGGAGGAGGAAGTATGCGCATCGCGATGATCTCGGAGCACGCCAGCCCGCTCGCCGTCCTCGGCGGCGAGGACGCCGGCGGCCAGAACACGCATGTCGCGGAGCTTTCCGCCGCGCTCGCCGCCGCCGGTCACGACGTGCGGGTGTACACCCGCCGGGACGCGGTGGACCTGCCGGTGACGGTCCGCAGCCCGGACGGGTACGACGTGGTGCACGTGCCGGCCGGGCCGGCCGAGCCGGTCGCCAAGGACGCGCTGCTGCCGCACATGCGGGCGTTCGGCCGCTGGCTGGTCGACCGGTGGCGCGCCGGGGACTGGACGCCCGAGGTGATCCATGCCCACTTCTGGATGAGCGGCCTGGCCGCGCTGGCCGCCGGCCGGCAGACCGGGGTGCCGGTGGTGCAGACGTACCACGCCCTCGGCGCGGTGAAGCGCCGCCACCAGGGCGTCCAGGACACCAGCCCGCCCCGCCGGATCGGTCACGAGCGGGAGCTGGGCCGGGCTGTCGACCGGGTGGTCGCCCAGTGCCAGGACGAGGTCGGCGAGCTGGTCCGGCTCGGGGTGCCCCGGTCGCGGATCACCGTCGTCCCGTCCGGGGTCAACCTCGGCACGTTCACGCCGCTCGGCCCGGCCGCCGCGCGGGGCCCGGGGCGCCGCATCCTCACCGTGGGCCGCCTGGTGGAGCGCAAGGGCTTCCAGGACGTGATCCGCGCGATGCCGCTGGTGCCGGACGCCGAGTGCGTGGTGGTGGGCGGCCCGCCGGAGGGGCTGCTGGAGACCGACCCGCACGCCCGCCGGCTGCGGGCCCTCGCCCAGTCCTGCGGGGTGGACGACCGGGTGACGCTGGTCGGGGCGGTGCCCCGCGAGGAGATGGGCCGCTGGTACCGCTCCGCCGACGTGCTGGTCGCCGCCCCCTGGTACGAGCCGTTCGGGCTGACCCCGCTGGAGGCGATGGCGTGCGGCGTGCCCGTGGTCGGCACGGCCGTCGGCGGGCTGACCGACACCGTGCTCGACGGGGTGACCGGCGACCTGGTGCCGGCCCGGGACCCGCGCGCGCTGGGCGCCGCGATCCGCCGCCTGCTCGACGACCGGATCCGGCGGTTCTCCTACGCCGGGGCGGCCCGCGACCGGGCCCGGCGCAGCTACTCCTGGGCCGCCACGGCCGAGCGGCTGGCCGACGTGTACGGCCAGGTGGCGGCGGTGCGCCGGCCCACCCGGGTGGTCGCCTGATGGCCGCCGCGCCGCCCGGTCCCGCCGGCCCGGCCGCCCCGTCGGTGCTCGACGGGCACCTGGCCAGCCTGGCCGCGGCCCTGCTGCCGTACCGCCGGTCGGAGGAGCTGCTGGCCCGGTGGGGCGGGGAGTTGGCGCACCGGCTCGCCGCGGGCGGCCGGTTGCTGGTGGCCGGCAACGGCGGCAGCGCCGCCGAGGCCCAGCACCTCACCGCCGAACTCGTCGGCAAGCTCCGCGACGACCGCCAGCCCCTCTCCGCCATCGCCCTGCACGCCGAGACCTCCGCCCTCACCGCCATCGCCAACGACTACGGCTACGACCACACCTTCGCCCGCCAGGTCCGCGCCCACGGCCGGCGGGACGACATCCTCCTGCTCATGTCCACCAGCGGCACCAGCACCAATCTCCTGACCGCCGCCCACACCGCCCGCGAGACCGGCCTGCTCTGCTGGGCCCTCACCGGCCCCACCCCCAACCCCCTCGCCGACGCCTGCCACGACGTCCTCGCCATCGACTCCCCCGACAGCCAGGTGGTCCAGGAGCTGCACCTGGTCTCCGTCCACGTGCTCTGCGAGTACGTCGACCGGGTGCTGCCCGCCGCCCTCGCGGTGGCCGGCGCGCGCGGCCCGGGCGGCGCGGAACCGGCGGCGGCTCCGTCCGGTGGGCCGGACCGGCCGGTGCGGGCCGGGGTCGAGGTGGTGCTGGACGGCGAGGCCGACCGGCAGGTCGAGACGGGCTGAGGAGGCGAGCTGATGGCGGGACCCGTGGTGGTGGTCGGTGACATCCTGCTCGACCGGGACGTCGAGGGGGTGGTGAACCGGCTCTGTCCGGACTCCCCGGTGCCGGTGCTCGACGAGTCGACGGCCGTGGACCGGCCCGGCGGCGCCGGCCTGGCGGCGGTCTTCGCCGCCGCGCTGGGCGCCGAGGTGGCCCTGGTGACCGCGCTCGCCGACGACGAGGGCGGGGCCCGGCTGAGCACGCTGCTCGCCGCGGCCGGGGTGCAGGTGTACGCGCTGCCGCTGCGCGGCGCCACCCCGGAGAAGATCCGGCTGCACGCCCGGGGCCGGGTGCTGCTGCGGCACGACCGGGGCGGGTCGGCCGGGGAGCCCGGCGAGCCGAGCGACGCCGCCCTGCGGTTGCTCGCCTCCGCGTCCGCCGTGCTGGTCAGCGACTACGGCCGGGGGGTGGCCCGACAGCCGGCCCTGCGCTGCGCGCTCGCGGCGACCCGCGCGCCCGTGGTGTGGGACCCGCACCCCCGAGGGCCGGCGGCGGTGCCGGGGGTGCATCTGGCCACCCCGAACGAGTCGGAGGTGCGCGATCTGGTGAAGACCGGGCCGGGCGCGTCCCGGCTGGCCACCGCGTCGAGGGGCGCGCAGGAACTGCGCCGGCGCTGGCGGGCCGGCGCGGTCACCGTCACCCTGGGCGGCGACGGCGCGCTGCTCTGCCACGCGGGGTCGACGCCGCTGGTGGTGCCCGCCCCGGCCAGCGCCGAGGGGGACACCTGCGGCGCGGGCGACCGGTTCGCCGCGACCGCCAGCATCGCCCTGTCCCGGGGCGCGCTGGTCTCCGAGGCGGTGCAGGCGGCGGTCACCGAGGCGTCGGCGTACGTCGCGGCCGGGGGAGTGGCCGCGGCCCTGCCGCCGCCGGCCCGGACGGCTTCGCTGACCGGGTCCCGCCGCGGCGGGGGCGACCGGGTCGGGGTGGGCGCCGCCGCCGGGGTGGTCGCCGCGGTCCGCGCGGCCGGCGGCACGGTCGTCGCCACCGGCGGGTGCTTCGACCTGCTGCACGCCGGGCACGTGGCCACCCTGGAGGCGGCCCGCCAGCTCGGTGACTGCCTGGTCGTCTGCCTCAACTCCGACGCCAGCGTGGCGGGGCTGAAGGGGCCGGACCGGCCGGTGGTGCCGCAGGGCGACCGCGGTCGGCTGCTGGCGGCACTGGGCTGCGTCGACGCGGTGCTGGTCTTCGACGAGCCCACCCCGCAGGCGGCCCTGACCTGGCTGCGTCCCGACATCTGGGTGAAGGGCGGCGACTACGCCACCGGCGGCGAGCCGGGGCTGCCCGAGGCGGAGCTGCTGGGCCGCTGGGGCGGGCACACGGTGGTCGTGCCGTACCTCGACGGGCGCTCCACCACCGACATGATCGCCGCCGCCCGCGCCGGCGGCGGGACGACCGGGTCCGGCGACCGGGTGCCCGGGCCGCCGCCAGGCGTCGCGGTGGGCGTGGATGGCGCGACGGCGAAGGGGGCACGATGACCGGCAACACTGTGGGGACGGGGCCGACCGTCCTGGTCACGGGCGGGTCGAGCGGGTTGGGGGCGGCCGTGGTGACGGCCGTGGCCCGGGCCGGCGGCCGGCCGCTGGTGCTGGACCGCGACGCCCCGGCCGACGGGGTGCCGTGGGTCGAGTGCGACCTGGCCGACACCCGGGCCGCCGAGGCGGCCACCCGGCGGCTCGCCGAACGCTCCGGGGGCCTCGACGCCGTGGTCACCGCCGCCGGCATCGACGTGCCCGGCCGGCTCGCCGACGTGCCCGGGCAGACCTGGGACCGGATCGTCGCCGTCGACCTGCTCGCCACCGCGGCGGTGATCCGGGCCGCCCTGCCCTGGCTGGAGGAGTCCCGGGGCAACGTCGTCACGGTCGCCTCCACCCTCGGCGTCAAGGCCGTCAGCGACGCCACCGCGTACTGCGCCGCGAAGTTCGGCGTGGTCGGCTTCACCCGCGCCCTCGCCGCCGAGCTGGCCGGCGCGGTCGGCGTCACCCTGCTCGTCCCCGGCGGGATGCGCACCGCCTTCTTCGACGACCGGGACGCGCAGTACCGGCCCGGCCCCGACGCCAACCTCAACGACCCCGCCGACACCGCCGCCGCGGTCATGTTCGCCCTGTCCCAGCCGCCCGGCAGCACCGTCCGCGAGCTGGTCGTCTGCGCCGAGCAGGAGTCGTCGTACCCGTGATCCTCGTGCTCCGGGCGCTCGGCGTCGGCGACCTCGCCACCGGGGTGCCGGCGCTGCGCGCCCTGCGCGCCGCGTACCCCGACCGGGAGCTGGCGCTGGCCGCGCCGCGCTGGCTGGCCCCCCTGGTCGACCTGGTCGGCGGCGTCGACCGCCTGGTGCCGGCGGACGGCCTGGGGAACCTGGGGTGGCCCGGCCCGCCGCCCGGGCTGGCGGTCAACCTGCACGGATGCGGCCCCCGGTCGCACCGCGTGCTGGCCGCCACCCGCCCCGGCCGGCTGCTCGCCTTCGCCAGTCCCGACGCCGGCCACGCCGACGGCCCCGACTGGCGGGCCGACGAGCACGAGATCGACCGGTGGTGCCGACTGCTCGGCTGGTACGGCGTCCCCGCCGACCGCACCGACCTCGCCCTGCGCCGTCCCGCCCCCGGCGGCATCCCGACCGGGGTGACGGTGGTGCACCCCGGCAGCAAGGTCCCGGCCAAGCGCTGGCCGGCCCGGCGGTTCGCGGCACTGGCCCGGGAGCTGACCGGCCGGGGGCACCGGGTGGTGGTCACCGGATCGGCGGGCGAGCGGGAACTGGCCGGGTGGGTGGCGTACCACGGTGGGCTGGCGCCGGACGCCGTGCTCGCCGGCCGGACGGACCTCGGCGACCTCGCCGCCCTCGTCGCCAGTGCCCGCCTGGTGGTCAGCGGGGACACCGGCGTCGCGCACCTCGCCACCGGGTACGGCACCGCGTCGGTGGTGCTCTTCGGTCCCGTCCCGCCGGCGCGGTGGGGGCCGCCGCCGGACCGCCCGTGGCACCGGGTGCTCTGGCACGGCGACGGTGCCCGGCCCCACCGGCCCCACCGGCCCGCCGCCCGGCCACCCGGAGCGCGGGGCGATTGGCCCGGGTACGACGGGGTAACAACCGATTCGACACTGTCGGCCGTCGGCCTCGACGAGGTGCTGGCGGCCGTGGACGACGCGGAACGGGCGGTGCGGGTCTCCGGTGCGGTTACGGCGTAGCGATCCGGCTGGGCCGGGGTACGGCCGCCGGCGAAGCGGCAGAGGTTGGACGTTCCTCGACCCGAGGGGCGAGCCGGTCCGCGACTCCGGCGAGCTGCCCCGGCTGCGGGACCTGGTGATCCCGCCGGCCTGGCGGGACGTCTGGATCTCGCCGCACCACAACGGGCACATCCAGGCCACCGGGATCGACGCGGCCGGCCGCAAGCAGTACCTCTACCACCCGCAGTGGCGGCGCAACCGGGACGAGGCGAAGTTCGACCACGTGCTGGAGGTCGCCCACCGGCTCCCGGTGCTGCGCGAGCGGGTGCGATGTGACCTGTCCGGCCGGGGGCTGAACCGGGACCGGGTGCTCGCCACGGTCGCCTGCCTGCTCGACATGGGAATGTTCCGGGTCGGTAGCGACCAGTACGCGGTCGGCGACGACGCCACCTTCGGGGTCGCCACGCTGCGCCCCGAGCACGCCCGCAGCCGGCAGGGCTGCGTGGTGTTCGAGTTCCCCGCCAAGGGCGGCATCGACCAGGTGCGGCGGATCGAGGACCCGGAGCTGTGCCGGGTGCTGACCAACCTGCGCCGCCAGCGCCGCCGGGCCGAGCGGTTGTTCGGCTACTGGGACGGCCGGGACTGGCGGGACGTGCGCGCCGACGAGGTCAACGAGTACCTGCGCGCCGCCAGCGGCGGCGAGATGACCGCGAAGGACTTCCGCACCTGGCACGCCACCGTGCTGGCGGCCACCGAGCTGGCCACCCACGGGCCGGCCCGGTCCGCGACGGCCCGCAGGCGGGCGGTGGCGGCGGTGATGCGCGAGGTCGCCGAGCTGCTCGGCAACACCGCCACCGTGGCCCGGACCTCCTACGTGGACCCGCGCGTGGTCGACCTGTTCCACGACGGGGTGGTCGCCCCGGTGGAGCCGGGCGCGCCCCGGGCGGAGGCGGAGCGGCGGGTGCTGGAACTGCTGGAGGAAGCCTGACCGGCCCCGCCGACGGTCCTGGGGGGAGAGCGACGGGGCCGGGGCCGGGGCCGGCGGCGACCGACGCACGGGATCGTCGCGTCGCGCGGCTGGGGACGCGGCCGGACGGCACCGGGCGACCGCCCGCGACGGTCGGTCGCGGGCGCCTCGCCACGGCCCCCCGATACGTGTGGGCCGCCGCGCCGGTCGTCCCGTTCGCCGGCCCGCCCCCAGTATCGGTGGGCGGCGGCGGGACGGAGTTGACAGTGGACGCCGGGCGGTTGACGATCCGTGCCGTCGAGGGCGGTGCGCCCGCCAGCGCCCCGGCGGGTGGTACGGGTCACCCCTGCGGGACGGTGCGGGCCGAGCGCCGTGGGCCGGTCGGGTCGGGACCGCCGCCGGCTACCGGCTCTCCCGGAAGGCGCGCGGGCTGGTGCCGTACGCGGCGCGGAAGGCGCGGCTGAAGTGGGTCTTGTCGCGAAAGCCCCAGCGCGCGCCGATGGCCTGGACGGTCTGGTCGCGCAGGAGCGGGTCGGCGAGGTCGCGGCGGCAGCGTTCGAGGCGGCGTCGGCGGATGACGCCGCCGACGGTCTCGTCCTGGTCGGCGAAGAGGCGGTGCAGGGTGCGCAGGGCGACGTGGTGGGCGTCGGCGACGGACTGGGGGGACAGGTCGGGGTCGCCGAGGTGGCGCTCGATGAAGTCGCGTACCTGGGTGAGCAGGGCCTGTTGGCGCAGCTCGGTGGGGAGGGCGGCCTCCGCGTCGAGGTGGCGGGCGAGCAGCAGGGAGACCAGGGTGAGGGTGACGTCGGCGAGGTGGGGGGCATCGGTGGCGCGGAACTGCTCGGGGTGCCGGGTGATCTGGTGCAGATGCTGGGCGAGCAGCGCGCCGTGCCCCTGGGCGCCCGACATCCGCACCGCCGAGAGCCGGTCGACCTTGTCGGTGTCCAGCGGCAGCAGCGCCCGGGGGATGAGCACGGTGGCCGAGGCGGCGTCCTCCCGGCCGTGTTGCCGGCTGGCGTGCATGATGTCGTGCGGCCGGCCCCAGTCGATGAGCGCGAAGTCACCGCTGCCCATCGCAGTGTCCCGGCGCCGGGCGCTGATCGCGCTGGTGCCGGCGACGGTCAGCGGGATCTGGTAGACCTCCGGGTCGCCCTGGCGGATCAGCCGGGGGGTCCGCCGCCCCACCAGGGACTGGTAGCGGAACCGGGTGAGCTGGATCCCGCCGCCCAGGTCGACCAGCCGGGCGCGGCCCCGGAAGTCGGCCGTGTGGTCGCTGGTGAACGCGATCGGCGCGGAGACCCGGGCCGCCATGTCGACCCAGAAGGGCCACCGCTCCGCCGGCGGCAGCGCCGTCGTGTCCACCGTCTCGGCCCGCAGTGTGCCCATCACCGACCTCCCGTGTCGCGCCGTGCGGTGTCGACGACGAGGCCGGCCGGCATCCGTCGCCGGTCGGCGGTCCACCGTCCCCTCCCCGTCCCCGCCGTCGCTCCATTGTCGACGCGGGGAGCGCCCGAGGGCCGCCGCCGGAGCCCCCGGCGGCCCTCGGGACGGTCGGGTGGCCGACAGTACGGGTGCCGGCGCGGGCACCCGGTCAGGGCGTGTGGGCGGCGACCAGGGCCGCGAAGCCGTCGAGCACCCGGTCGAGCGCGCCGGAGCCGACCGGGGCCGGTGCCGCCGACCCCCCGGCCCGGGGACGGGACCGGCCGCGCCGGGCGAGCAGACGGCGACGCCGGCCACGCCCGGTGCGGGCACGGCCGGCGCGCTGCCCGGGGTCAGTCGTTGAGGACCTGGGAGAGCCGGTCGCGGAACCGCCGCTCGGAGTCGCTCACCTGGTCGCCGCCGAGGCCGAGGATGCCGCCGCTGGACGCCGCGCCCACCACGTGCTCGGCGATCTCGACCAGCCAGTGCTTGTAGGCGCCGGCCTCGCCCTCGTCGACCTTGGCGGCCAGCAGCCGGGCCGCCGAGGCGGCCCGGTTCAGCACGTCCTCGATCATCGCCCGCGGGTCGGCCGGCGCGATCACGGGCAGCTCCTCGCCGGCCTCCGGGTCGCCCACCCGGGACACGATCTCGCCCGACACGGCCGCGACCAGGGGGCTGGCCGACTCCCGCCCGGTGGCGATGGTCTCCAGGCCCGCGGCGTTCTCGGCCATGGTGCGGCGGGCGCTGTCGTGCTCGGCGGCGCTCGCCGCGGTGAGCACCGACTGCGGCAGGCCGACCAGCAGCCCCCACTCCTCGTCGGAGAAACCGAACCCGGTGTACGCCGGCTGCTCGATCACGTCCCCGCTCCTCTCATCCTGGTCTCACTCGGCTCGACTGTCTCACTCGGCTCGACTGCCGCCGCCCCGGTCGCCGGGGCCCGGCTCAGGCTAGTCGAGGGTCAACAGCCCCTGTCCGGACACCACGCGCACCGACAGCGTCTTGTAGCCGACCTCGTCGAAGAGCACCGTCATCCGGTCGTCCTCGTAACTGAGCACCATGCCGGGCCCCCACTCCGGGTGCCGCACCTGGCTGTGCACCGGGAACGGCCCGCCCGCGCCGTCGTCGGCGACGCTCGTGCCGGCCAGGCAGTTGTCGCAGTGCCCGCACACCTCGGTCATCTGCTCGCCGAAGTACGCCAGCAGCGCCTGCCCCCGGCAGCCGGTGGTCTCGGCGAAGGCCCGCATCATGTCGGTCCTTGACCGGGTCACGGTCTGCTGGCGTTCCGCCTCGGCCCGCGCGGCCTCGCCGGCCTCGGCCGGCGTGAGGGAGTACCGGGGCGCGCCGATCCGCTGCTTCGGCCGCGGCTCGGCGGCGCCGACCTGCTCCAACAGGGCGAGGTACTGCCCGAGCTTGCGCGGCCCCAGGCCGGTCAGCTCCCGCAGCTCCTTCTTCGTGGCCGGCTTCCTGCGCAGCAGGGCGGCCAGGTCGCGCAGCTCGGTGGCGGCCGGCAGGCCGCCGGAGAAGAAGCGTTGCAGGCCGACGTCCTCGGCCTGCCAGAGCAGCAGCACCCGGGCCGGCTTCCCGTCGCGCCCGGCCCGGCCGATCTCCTGGAAGTAGCTGTCCGGCGAGTCGGGCAGCGCCAGGTGCACCACCCAGGCGATGTCGGGCTTGTCGATGCCCATGCCGAACGCCGAGGTGGCCACCATGATCGGCACCTGGTCGGCGAGGAACGCCTCGTGCAGCTCCCCGCGCGCCCCGGCGGGCATGCCGCCGTGGTAGCACTGCGACGGGAGGCCGGCGTCGGTGAGCCGGCCGGCCAGCTCCTCGGCGGCGCGCCGGGTCGGCACGTAGATGATCCCGGGCCGCCGGTCCTCGCGCAGCAGCGCGATCAGCCGCCGCCACCGGTAGTCCTCCGTGGGGCAGTGCGCCACCTCCAGGAAGAGGTTCGGCCGGTCCAGCCCGGAGACCACCACCTCGGCGTCGCGCAGCCGCAGCCGGGCGACGATGTCGTCGCGGACCGGTGGCGAGGCCGTGGCGGTCAGCGCGACCACCGGCGGCCGGCCGATGCCGTCGATGAGGTGGCCCAGCGCCAGGTAGTCGGGGCGGAAGTCGTGCCCCCACGCCGAGATGCAGTGCGCCTCGTCGATCGCCACGAGGGCCGGCCGCAGCGACTTCACCTCCGCCATCCGGTCCGGGTTGGCGAGCTGCTCCGGGGTGATGAAGAGGAACTCCGCCCGGCCCTCGCGGATCTCGGCGATCGCCTCCGCCTGCTGGGCGGCGGTCTCGTCCGAGCTGATCCGCACCGCCCGCAGCTCCGGGCGTCGGCGCTCGTTGAGCGCCGCGATCTGGTCCTGCTGGAGGGCGAGCAGCGGGGAGATCACCACGGTCGGGCCGGGGATCAGGCTGGCCGGGATCTGGTAGATCGCCGACTTGCCGGCGCCGGTGGGCAGCACCACCAGGGCGTCGCGTCGCTTCATCACCGCGCGCATGGCGGCGAGCTGGTTGGGTCGCAGGGCGGTCCAGCCGAACAGGCTGCGCGCCGCGCGGCGCAACGTCATCGAGTGCGTGGACAGTCTCATCGAGGGCCGGAGGTACCCGCCGCGATCAGCGGCGAAACCCCGCGCCAGGAGGGCGCAGCGCCGGACCTGCCGGGCCGTACCCGGGGAACGGCGGGGTGCCCGGCCGGCCCGCGCGGCGCCGACCGGGATCCGCGGGGGTCAGCGCCGGCGGAACATCGCCCGGATGGCGGCGAGCAGGAGCAGGCCGCCGACGACCAGTCCGAGCAGCCGTACACCGGGCACGTCGGCCGCGCTGGTCGCGTCGGCGAGGGGCGGCAGTGGCATGTGGGAACTCTCCCACGCCGGGCCGGCCCGCGCCATCCGTTAACAGTAAGGTTTATTGACTATTACTGGGCCCGGTGTGACCATGGCAAGCACCGCCGCGTCCCGCGGCCGGGTCCGAAACGGGAAAGACGGGGGTACGGCAGCCGCATGAGCAGCGCACCGACGGGGAAGCTGGCGAGCCTGGCGGCCGCCGTCCTGCAACCGGGATTCGTCGGCACCACCCCACCGCCCTGGGTCTGCCGGTGGCTAGGCGAAGGGCTCGGCTCGGTGGTCCTCTTCGCCCGCAACATCGTCGACCTCGACCAGGTCGCCGCGCTCACCGCGGCCCTGCGCGCGGAGCGGCCCGACGTGGTGGTCGGCATCGACGAGGAGGCCGGCGACGTCACCCGGATCGAGTCCGGACGAGGCAGCTCCCGCCCCGGCAACTTCGCCCTCGGCGCGGTCGACGACCCGGAGCTGACCCACGAGGTGGCCCGCGACCTCGGCCGCGAACTGGCCTCGGTCGGCGTCACCCTCAACTTCGCCCCGGACGCGGACGTCAACTCCAACCCGGCCAACCCGGTCATCGGGGTCCGTGCCTTCGGTGCCGACCCGGCCCTGGTCGCCCGGCACACCGCCGCCTGGGTCCGGGGGTTGCAGTCCGGCGGGGTGGCCGCCTGCGCCAAGCACTTTCCCGGCCACGGCGACACCCGGGTCGACTCGCACCACGACCTGCCCCGCATCGGTGGCACCCGGCAACAGCTCGACGCCGCCGAACTGGTCCCGTTCCGGGCCGCCGTGGCGGCCGGGGTGCGGGCGGTGATGACCGGCCACCTGCTCGTCCCGGCGCTGGACCCGGAGCTGCCGGCCACGCTCAGCCCGCGCATCCTCGGCGGCCTGCTGCGCGACGAGCTCGGCTTCGCCGGCGTGGTGGTCACCGACGCGGTGGAGATGCGCGCGGTCGCCGACCGGTACGGCTTCGCCGGGGCGGCCGTGCGCGCCCTGGCCGCCGGCGCGGACGCGATCTGCATCGGCGGGGAACGGGCCGACGAGGAGTCCGCCCGCGAGCTGCGCGACGCCATCGTCGCCGCCGTGGTGGCCGGCGAGCTGCCCGAGGAGCGGCTGGCCGAGGCGGCTCAGCGGGTCGGCCGGCTGGCGAGCTGGACGACGGCGGCCCGGGCCGGGATCCCGGCCCGCCCCGGCGTCGGGGTCGACGGCTCCCCGGTCGGGCTGGCCGCCGCCCGCCGGGCGCTGCGGGTGACCGCGGGCACCGGCGCCGAGTCGGCGCTGCCGCTGGCCGCCGCCCCGCACGTGGTCGAGTTCGAGCCGCCGCGCAACATCGCGATCGGTCCGGAGACCCCGTGGGGGATCGCCGCCCCCCTCGCCGGCCTGCTCACCGGCACCACCTCGGTACGCCTCGGCGAGGCCGACCTGCCCGCCGACCCGACCGCCGGGGCGGCCGGCCGGCCGCTGGTGCTGGTCGTCCGCGACCTGCACCGGCACGACTGGATGCGCGCCGCCGTGCGGCGGGCCATCGCCGTGCGCCCCGACGCGGTGGTGGTCGAGCTGGGCGTGCCCGTGCTGGTCGCCGGCGCGGTGCACGTGGCCACGCACGGCGCCACCCGGGCCGGCGCCCGCGCCGCGGCCGAGTTGCTCGCCGGCACCCGGCCGACCGCCGGCCAGCCTCGGCTGGACGTCCTCGGCTGACGCCTCGACGCCCGGCGGGCCGGGGCCCGGCCGGCCGGGCCCCGGCCCGCCGACGCTGGTCGGGCCGCCCGCCTCGGCGCGCCCGCCGGATCAGCCGGTGGTGACCAGGTCCGCGTACTCCGGGTGGCGCTCGATGAACGCGGCCATGAACGGGCACCTGGGCACCACCCGGCCGCCGCGCTCGCGGACCTGGTCCAGGGTGGCCCGCATCAGCGCGGACCCGACCCCCATGTTCTGGAACCCGGGGTCGACCTCGGTGTGCGTGAAGACCAGCACCTCGCCGCGGGGCAGGTACGCGGTGAACCCGGCCAGCGCGTCGTCGACCAGGATCTCGAAGCGGCGGCGGGCGGGGTTGTCCTCGACCAGGAAGCTCACCCGGTCATTCTGCCCCGGGTTCCGGCCAGCTCGTCCAGTTCGCCAGCAACCGGTCCACCTGGTCGGCTGGCCCGGACCACCTGTACGCGCTGGTCACCAGGAAATCCGCGCCCAGCGAGGCGACGCCGGTGGGGCCGTGCGGCACCGAGTGCACCCCGTCCACGCAGACCAGCGCGCCGGCCGCGTGCGCCGCCTTGGCGACCGCCGGCACGTCCGCCCAGGGCAAGCAGGGGCGATCGTGGGCCCCTCGGGCGCTCGCGCGGGCCTCGTACCCTTGATCGGGTGACGAACCGACCCGGTACCTCTCCGTCCACCCCCACCCGCCGGGCCGCCGGCCTGCTGGCCGGCATGGCGCTCGGCGTCGCCCTGCTCGCCGGTTGCAGCAGCGAGGGCGCCTCCACCGACTGCGGCCTGGACGCCTGCACGGTCACCTTCGACCGTGGTGTCGAGGCCAGCGCCACCATCCTCGGCGTCGAGGCCAAGCTCGTCGGCGCCCAGGGCGACCAGGTGACCGTCGAGGTCGCCGGCGAGCAGTTGTCGCTGACCGTCGGCCAGCAGGCTACCGAGGTCGGCGGCTTCGCCGTGACCCTGGACAGCGTCACCGACCAGGAGGTCAAGATCCGCGTCTCGCGCAACCCCTCCGGCTGACGGCGCCGCGGCGGCGGTGGCCGACGTTTGGGGATCTCCGCGATCGGAGATTGTGGCGCCATGTCACTCACCCGGAACGCCGAAGCCACCGCCTCGCAGGCCGCGAACAGCCGGTGGCTCGAACTACTCGCCCGGGCCGGCTTCATCGGCTACGGCGTCGTGCACCTGCTGTTCGCCTGGCTGGCCCTACAGATCGCCTTCGGCGGCTCGGGTGGCAAGAGCGGCGACCAGTCCGGTGCGCTGGGCACCCTGGCCGAGCAGCCGCTGGGCAAGTTCCTCTGCGTCGCCATCGCCGTCGGCATGCTTGCCATGGCGATCTGGCAGGCCCTGGAGGCGGCCGTCGGCCACCGCGCCGAGCGCGACAAGGAGCGGCTCGTCGAGCGGATCGCCTCGGCCGCCCGCACCCTGGTCTACCTCTACTTCGCCTGGACCGCCTGGAAGGTCTTCTCCAACGCCGGCTCCAGCAGCGCCGAGCAGCAGGAGGCCCTGACCGGCAAGCTGATGACCTCCGCCGGCGGACGCTGGCTGGTCGGCCTGGCCGGCCTGGTGCTCGCCGCCATCGGCATCGGCCTGGTGGTCTACGGGTGGAGGAAGAAGTTCGAGAAGCACCTGAAGACCGGTGAGATGAGCCCCCACACCCGCACCCTGGCCCGCCGGCTCGGCATGGCCGGCTACATCGCCAAGGGCGTCGCGTACGGCATCGCGGGCCTGCTGGTCGTGGTGGCCGCCGTCAACTACGACCCGGAGAAGGCCCGCGGCCTCGACGCCGCCCTGCGCGCCCTGCGCGACCAGTCCTACGGCCCGTTCCTGCTGGCCCTGGTCGCCCTCGGCATCGCCTGCTTCGGCGCCTACTGCTTCCTCCAGTCCCGGTACCGCAAGGTCTGATCTGGCCGGATCGGGCAACAACGGGCACCATTGGGCCTTTGCCCGGACCCAGGGTGCCCGTTGGAGGGAGAGAGACACCCGTGCAGAGCTACCTCACGACGGTCGTCGCCGCGCTCGCCGCGGCGGCGATCGCCGTTTTCCTGGTCGAGGTGGTGCACCGCGCGACCCGGCGGCTCGGCCGGCGCTCGCTGCTGATGACCGAGCTGACCGACCACGCGCACCGCTCGTTCCAGGTCGCCGCGACCGTCCTCGCCGTGCAGTTCGCCGTCCGGTTCTCCACCGGCTACGCCGTCGGCACCCAGTGGCGGCAGGTGGTGCTGCACGTGCTGGTGCTCACCGTCATCGTCACCGCGGCCTGGCTGGTCGCCTCGCTGCTGGTGGTGGTCGAGGACGTGGCGCTGGCCCGGTTCCGGGTGGACGTGCCGAACAACCGGCACGCCCGCCGGGTGCGTACCCAGGTGGTGATGCTGCGCCGGCTGACCATCGCGGTGATCGTGATCCTGGCCGTCGGCGTGATGCTGATGACCTTCCCCAGCGTCCGGGGCGTCGGGGCCGGCGTGCTGACCTCCGCCGGCGTGGCCGGTGTGGTCGCCGCGCTGGCCGCGCAGAGCCTGCTCGGCAACGTCTTCGCCGGCCTCCAGCTCGCGTTCAGCGACGCGGTACGCCTGGACGACGTGGTGGTCGTCGAGGGGGAGTGGGGCCGGATCGAGGAGCTGACCCTCAGCTACGTGGTGGTGCAGATCTGGGACGACCGCCGGTTGATCCTGCCCACCTCGTACTTCACCAGCAAGCCCTTCCAGAACTGGACCCGCACAGAGGCGGCGGTGCTCGGGACCGCCGAGTTCGACGTCGACTGGTCGGTCAACGTGCAGGCGATGCGCGAGGAGTTGCGCCGGCTGGTGGAGGGCAGCGACCTGTGGGACGGCCGGGTCTGCGTACTCCAGGTGACCGACGCGACCGGCGGCCTGGTCAAGGTCCGCGCCCTGGTCAGCGCCGCGGACGCCGGCAGCCTGTGGGACCTGCGCTGCCTGGTGCGCGAGCACCTGGTCGGCTGGGTCCGCGACCACCGCCCGACCGCCCTGCCCCGGATGCGCGCCGAGATCGGCGACTCCTCCGGCGCCCTGCCCTGGCAGTCGGTGCAGCCCCGGCGCCCGGTGCGCCGGCCGGCCGACACCGACGTCCCCGACGACGCCCGGGTCTTCGGCGGCAGCGACGACGGCGCGGCCCGCAGCGAGGCCTTCGTCGGCCCAGAAGACACCCCCACCCCCACCCCCCGCTGACCCCACCCCCGCTCGAAGCGGTGATCAAGAGGTTTGCGTCGCCCCGGCCGCGGGATCCCGACGCAAACCTCTTGATCACCGTGGGCCGGCGGGGTGGGCGTGGGTGGGGGTGGTGGGTGGGGTGGGGGTTTGAGCGGCTGATTGTGGGGGACTGGTGCGCGGTGGTCAGGCGACTGGCCGCAGCGCGCAGGATTGACGGGCGGCTACTCCGGGCATACAGCGCGGTGATGATGAAAGGAGGACAGCATGGCTGACGTCGCGAACCACCGCACGTCTCAGAACGGGAGCGAGCCGTCCACCGCCGAACTGGTGCAGCGGGCCACGGAGCAGGTCTCTCGCCTCGTCCGGGACGAGCTCGCGCTGGCCCGGGCGGAGCTGACCCAGAAGGGTAAGCACGCCGGCATCGGGATCGGCCTGTTCGGCGGCGGCGGGGCCCTGGCGCTCTACGGGCTCGGCGCGCTGGTCGCCGCCGTGATCCTGTTGCTGGCGCTGGTCATGCCCGCGTGGCTGGCGGCGCTGATTGTGGCGGTGGCGCTCTTCCTGATGGCCGGGATCCTCGCCCTGGTCGGCAAGAAGCAGGTCAGCCAGGCGGTCCCGCCGCTTCCGGCGGCGACGGTACGCAGCGTCCGGGCGGACGTGGACACCGTAACCGCCGCGGTGAAGGACAGGGGACGGGCATGACGGGCAACGGGACCGGCGACACCGAGGCGCTCCGCGAGGAGATCCGGCGGACCAGGGTGGAGTTGGGCGAGACGATGGAGGCGCTGGCCGCCAAGGCCGACGTCAAGGCCCGCCTGAGATCCTCCGCCGAGCAGGCGAAGGGCCGGATGCGGAAGCAGGCCGCGCAGACGGTGGCCCGGGTGCGGGAGCAGGCGACGCAGAGCGCCGGGGCGGCGCGGGAGGCGTCCTCCGCCGGCGCGGGGCTGCGCGGCCCGGTACCGTGGGCGGCCGTCGCGGCCGGCGCGGTGGCTACCATGATCGTGCTGTTGATCGTTCGGGGGAGGCGCAGGTGAGCAGGGGCATCGGCAAGGCCGCGTACAAGCCGGTCGGGGTGCTGCTCGGCCTGGCCGCCGGCACCGTCGCGGGCGTGATCTTCCGGCAGGTCTGGAAGGTGACCGCTGGCGACGGCGAGGCCCCGAGCGCGACCGACGAGGAGCGTGGCTGGGGCGAGATCCTGGCCGCCGCCGCCCTCCAGGGCGCGATCTTCGCGGTGGTCCGGGCGGCCGTGGACCGGGGCGGGGCGGTCGGCGTACGTCGGCTGACCGGCCGCTGGCCCGACTGACCTGTCGTTACCAGGCGGAGGGCCCTTTTCCGGTACGCCGGGGAGGGGCCCTTTCTGCTGGCGACGCCGGCCCACCAAGCCGGAATTCGGGCGTCCTTCGGGTCACCTGCCGGAGAATTTCGTCGGGTAGGCTGTGCAGAGTTTTCGCTACGTGGTTTGCTGTTCCACGCTGTTGCGAGATGGCGTGGGTTGAGAGAAGTCTCCTGCACAGGGGGCCGCCTCAGGCGCCGCTGATCGAAAACGGCCAATCGGCCGCACGGCGTGCTCGGCCGCCAGTTTTAGAAGGAGATACACATGGCGCAGGGAACCGTGAAGTGGTTCAACGCAGACAAGGGCTTCGGCTTCATCACCGTCGACGGCGGGGGTGCTGACGTGTTCGTCCACTTCTCGGCCATCCAGACCAGCGGCTACCGCTCGCTGGAGGAGAACCAGCGGGTGGAGTTCGAGATCGCCCAGGGTCAGAAGGGCCCGCAGGCTGAGCAGGTCCGCCCGATCTGAGCAGCCGTGGCCGGCGCGCCGGCCGAGGGGATGATCCGACCCGGATCACAGTGAAACCCCGCGTCCCGTCCGGGATGCGGGGTTTTCCGTTGCCCCCCGCACCCGGTTGCCCCGCACCCGTTGCCCGGCCTCGCTTCGACCGGGCATCGCTTCGACCTACCTCGCTTCGACCGGCCCGCGCGTCGGGCCCGGCCGGTCGGGTGCCCGATCCGCCGGGGAGCGGTCAGGGCCGGCGGCGGCTGCGCAGGCCGCGCCAGATCGTCACGAGTCCGATCAGGGCCAGCGGCAGGCCGAGCAGTGCCCAGATCCGTTGGTCGGTCATGACGCTGCCGTCGACGTAGCCGAGGCCCTGCACCGTCCAGACGGCGCCCACGACCATGGCGAGCAGTCCGAGGGTGAGCGGGAGCCACCCCTTCATCGCGTTCCTCCTTCGCCGGCCGGCCGGGCCCGTCCAGCATGCATGCCGTCGCCGGGTTGGGCGGGCACCGTCGCCCCCGGGCGGGTCGTCACCGGTCGTGCGCCCGCGGCCGGACCAGCTCGTCGTGGGCGGCTCGGCCGACGGCCAGTTCCTTGGTGGACGGGCGGTGGCGGGCCGGCGGCGGCGGCACGCCGGGCCTGGTCGGCGTCGCCGGCGCCGAGGCCGACGCGCCGCCCGAGCCGGGTGCGGGTCCGCTGCTGCACGACCCGAGCCTAGTGATCGGCTTGCCCGGCCGTGCGGCGGGCCGTACCGTACAACAAGACGAACGTACGGTTTGGGAGGCGGCGATGTGGGACCCGGCGGCGTACCTGCGCTACGACGACGAGCGGGGGCGGGCCTTCCACGACCTGGTCGCCCGGGTCCGGGCCCGGCGGCCCCGGGCCGTCGTCGACCTCGGCTGCGGCCCCGGCACGCTCACCGCCACCCTGGCCGCCCGCTGGCCGGGCGCCCGGGTCACCGGCCTCGACTCGTCGGCGGAGATGATCGACCGGGCCGCCGCCCTGGGCGCGCCGGTGGACTTCGCGGTCGGCGACGTGCGTGACTGGCGTCCCGCCGCCGATGTCGACGTGCTGGTCAGCAACGCGGTGCTCCAGTGGGTGCCGGAGCACCGGGAACTGTTGACCCGGTGGGCCGCCGGGCTGCCCGCCGGGGCGTGGCTCGCCGTCGGAGTGCCGGGGAACTTCGACGCGCCGTCGCACCGGGCGCTGCGCGCGGTGGCCGGGGAGGGGCCGTGGGCGGCCGAGCTGAACCCGTTGGTGCGCGGGGCCCCGGTCGACGACGCGGTCGGCTTCGCCACGCTGTTGACCGGTGCCGGCTGCGCGGTCGACGCCTGGGAGACTGTCTATGTGCACCTGCTGCCGGCCCCCGCCGAGGCCGATCATCCGGTGCTGACCTGGATGGAGGGCACCGCGCTACGCCCGGTCCGGGCGGCGCTGGACGCCGCGCGGTGGGCCGACTTCCGCACCGCGCTGGGAGCACGCCTCGCGGCGGCGTACCCGGTCCGGCGGGGGCAGGTGTCCTTCCCGTTCCGCCGGGTCTTCGTCGTCGCCCGAACCGGCGCCCGCATAGAGGAGAACCTGTGACCGACCTGTCCACCTTCATCGCCGGACTGCCCAAGGTGGAGCTGCACGTGCACCACGTCGGCTCCGCGTCGCCGCGGATCGTGGCCGAGCTGGCCGCCCGGCACGAGGGGCGCAGCCCGGTGCCGGCGGATCCGGAAGCCCTCGCCGACTACTTCGCCTTCCGGGACTTCGCTCACTTCATCGATGTCTACCTCAGCGTGGTGGACCTGATCCGCGACCCCGAGGACGTCTGGATCCTCACCCACGAGGTCGCCCGCGAGCTGGCCCGCCAGCAGGTCCGGTACGCCGAGCTGACCGTCACCCCGTACTCGCACGTGTCCCGGGGCATCCCCGCGCCCGCGTTCTGCGAGGCGATCGAGGACGCCCGCAAGCGCGCCGAGGCCGACTTCGGCATCGCCCTGCGCTGGTGCTTCGACATCCCGGGCGAGGCGGGGCTGCCGGCGGCCGAGGAGACCCTGCGGATCTGCCTGGAGGAGCGGCCCGCCGGGCTGATCAGCTTCGGCCTGGGCGGCCCCGAGATCGGGGTGCCCCGCCCGCAGTTCAAGCCGTACTTCGACCAGGCCCGGGCCGCCGGGCTGCGCTCGGTGCCGCACGCCGGGGAGACCACCGGCCCGCAGACCGTCTGGGACGCGCTGCGCGACCTCGGCGCGGAGCGGATCGGCCACGGCATCTCCGCCGCCGGGGACCCGGAGCTGCTCGCCCACCTCGCGGAGCGGCGGATCGCCCTGGAGGTCTGCCCGACCTCCAACGTGCGTACCCGGGCGGTTGCCTCCCTCGACGACCACCCGCTGCCCCGGCTCGTCGAGGCGGGCGTGC
Source organism: Micromonospora sp. MW-13 (assembly GCF_003434305.1). Taxonomy (GTDB): domain Bacteria; phylum Actinomycetota; class Actinomycetes; order Mycobacteriales; family Micromonosporaceae; genus Micromonospora. The sequence continues at coordinate 23,542 of NZ_QKKX01000035.1, read as the reverse complement.
TGGTCACCATCAACTCCGACGACCCGCCGATGTTCGGCACCACCCTCAACGACGAGTACGCGGTGGCCGCCCGGTTGCTCGGGCGCGGCGCCGAGGGGCTGGCCGCGCTGGCCACCGACGCGGTGACCGCCGCGTTCCTGGAGCCGGGGGAGAAGGCGCGGCTCACCGCCGAGATCGACGGTTACCTGGCCACGGCGACCCGCTGACCCGACGGCGCCGACCGGCCCGCCGCAGGCCGTCCGGCCGGTCGGCGCGCAGGTCGTGGGGGCTGGTGCGCGCGGCGGGAGTTGGTTGTGGGGGGACCGGACTCCCGCCGCGCGCACGGGCTCCACCGGCCAGGGGGGTGGATCCGGGAGTGGCCGGTGGAACTGATGGGTTCGCCCTTCGATCCTGTCAGGCCGCGCCCGGCGCGCCGGTGCCGTTAATCCGGATCTAAGAAAGACTTGCGTCTGCCCACAGACGGGCGGGCGGTCAGCCGTCCGTGGGGCGCTGCCGGGGCCAGCGGCGGCCCCCGCTCTTCTGCTCCCGGGCCTCCCGGGCCATCCGGCCGACCAGTCCGAACCGGTTGACCTGCCGAGGGGTGGCCTCCGGGTCGGCCAGCAGCATCACCACGCTGGCCCCGCCGAGCCGGGCCCGGTCGATGCTCACCGATCCGTTGGCCTGCAACGACACCCGCTTGGCGATGTCCAGGCCCAACCCGGTGGAGCCCTGGTCGCTGGTGCCCCGGCGCAGCGCCCGGTCCGGGTTGGCGATGCCCGGGCCGGCGTCGTCGACGCGGATCGCCACGTATCCGTCGCGGCGGGAGACCGCGACCTCGAACGCGGTGCCCTGCGGGGTGTAGCGGAACACGTTGCCGATCACCGCGTCGAGGGCGGCGGCCAGCTCGGCCCGGGGCACGGGCGCCGGGATGCGAAGCTGCGCCCCGCTGACCCGGTGCGGCCGGTTCTGGTCCCCCGCGAGGGCCGACCAGAAGACCATCCGGTCCCGGACCACCTCACTGACGTCGCACATCGCCGGGCCGACCTCATGGGTGATCGCCTTGCGGGTCGTCTTGATCAGTACGTCGATCTCGCCCTCAAGGGTCACGATGGCCTGCCGGATCCGCCGGATCGCGCGTCGCCGGTCCAACTCCGCCTCGGTGAACGAGCCCACGCCGGTGTCGTCGGAGTCCAGCCCCTCGGCGTCCAGCCGCAACACGGTCAACGGGGTGCGCAGCCGGTGCGACAGGTCCGCCACCAGCTCCCGCTCGTCGGTGCGCGCCGCCACCAGCCGGTCCGCCATCCGGTTGAACGCGTAGCCGGCCTCGGCCAGCTCACGCGGGCCGCTCGGCTCGACGCGTACCCCGAGGTCGCCGTCGCCGACCGCGAGGGCGGCCTTCACCAGCCCCCGGGTCGAGTCGGCCGCGCGGGCGGCGACCCGGTCCACCACCAGCACGGCCGCCCCGACCAGGGCCACCGCCACCGCGGCCAGCAGCAGCCACCGGCCCCCGGAACCCTCCTCGAGCCCGGAGTCCGGCACGAACACCTCGACCACGGCCACCGTGTCGCCGAGCACCACCGGGTCCAGCCGGAGCGCCCCGCCGGGCACGTCGACGACCACCGAGCGCCGCTCCCCGGTGGCCCTGGCCAGCTCCGCCGGGTCGGCCCGGCCGGCCGGGCCGACGCCGCCCAGCCCGTGTACCACCGGCCGGGTCGCCGGGTCCTCGCCGCTGGCCTCCACCGCGCGCCGCACCGCCGCCGGCTCGGTGCTGACCGCGAGCGCGCCGGTGACCAGCGCGCCGCGCCGGGCGGCGTCGGCGAGGGCCTCCTGGCGGGTCTGCTCACCCAGGCTGGTGCCGAGGGGGACCAGGAACGCCAACGCGACGAGCGCGCACATGCCCGCCGTGAGCCAGGCCAGCGCGACCCTCAGTCCGGGGCCACCAACCGGAAGCCCACCCCCCGCACGGTGCGCAGGTAGCGCGGCTTCGCCGCGGACTCGCCCATTTTGCGGCGCAGCCAGTACAGGTGAACGTCGATGGTCTGGTCCTCGCCGACCGACGGCTGGCGCCATACCTCCTCCAAGAGTTCCCGGCGGGACACCACCCGCCCTGGTCGGGCGGCGAGATACGCCAACAGGTCGAACTCCTTGCGGGTCAGCGCGAGCGGCATCCCGTCGAGCTGGGCGCTGCGTTCGCCGACGTCCACCCGCAGGCCGCCGACGGTGTGCACGGCCGGCTGCACGCTCCGGCTGGCCCGACCGGCCCGCCGCAGCACCGTGGTGATCCGGGCGTCCAGGTGCGCGCCGGTGAACGGCTTGACCATGTAGTCGTCCGCGCCCGCCCGCAGCAGGCGCACCACCGACTGCTCGTCGTCGCGGGCGGTGGCGATGATGATCGGCACGTCGGTGATGCCGCGCAGCATCCGCAGCGCGTCCGAGCCGTCCAGGTCCGGCAGGCCGAGGTCGAGCACCACCAGGTCAGGGGTCTCCGCGGCCACCCGGCGCAGCGCGTCCAGCGCCGTGCCGACGGCGTGTACGGCGTGCCCCCGGTCGGCGAGGGACCGCAGCATCGCGCCGCGTACGACGTGGTCGTCTTCGACCAGGAGCACCGTGGCCACGTCAGCACCGTACTCGGCGGGGCAAGCCGATCGCGTTGCGGCGCACCCGCGAACCGGGCAAGCTGATACGACCATGTCCTTCACGCTCTTCCCGGACACCCGCCTGGCCCTCGCCCGGGACAGTCTCGCCGGCCTCTCCGTGGGCGACGCCCTCGGCTCCCAGTTCTTCGTACCGGGGCAGCGGCCGGCCGACCTCGCCGCCGGCCGGCTCCCCGCGCCGCCCTGGCAGTGGACCGACGACACCGAGATGGCGTGCTCCGTGCTGACCGAGTTGGCCGGCGCCGGCGAGGTCGACCGGGACCGGCTGGCGCTGGCCTTCGCGCACCGGTGCGAGCCGTACCGCGGCTACGGCCCCGGGGCGGTGACCACCCTGCGGCTGATCCGTACCGGCACGCCGTGGCCCGTCGCCGCGGCCTCCGCGTTCGACGGGCAGGGCTCGTGCGGCAACGGCGCGGCGATGCGGGTCGGCCCGCTCGGGGCGTGGTTCGCCGACTCGACCCGGCGGGCGGCGGCCCAGGCCCGGGCGTCCGCCGAGGTCACCCACGCCCACCCGGAGGGGATCGCCGGCGCGGTGGCGGTGGCGGTGGCCGCCGCCCTGGCCGCCCGGGCCCGCCTCGACGGGGATCGCCCGCCGCCGTCGCGGCTGCTCGCCGCGGTGGCCACCGCCCTCGACCCCGGCGGCGAGGTGCACCAGGGGGTACGCCGGGCCGCCGCCCTGCTGGGCCGCCCCGTGGCGGTCGCCGCCGAGGCGCTCGGCAACGGCTCGCGGGTGACGGCGCAGGACACCGTCCCCTTCGCGCTCTGGGTCGCCGCCACGGGCCTCGACGACTACCCGGCCGCGATCCGGGCGTGCGTCGAGGCGGGCGGGGACGTGGACACCACGGCGGCGATCGCCGGGGCGGTGGTGGCCGCCCACACCGGTGTCGGCGCGCCGGGCGGGGTGCCCACCGACTGGCTCGCGGCCCGTGAGCCGCTGCCCGACTGGGCGCCCTGACCTCCAGGCATCGTCGCACCCCTCGGTCTCCGCGCGGCCGTGCCGACCGGCCCACCCGGGGCCGGTGTCAAAAGGAGCCCTTCCACCACCGAATGCGATAAGAAGGGGTACTTCCTGGCCCGCTAGCATCAGCGGGGGCGACCGCCCGGTCGCGTCCGTCGTCAGCTGGAGGAGTCACCGTGTCCGCACCCCGTACCCCCGTCGTGGCCGACCCCGTCGTCGTCGCCGCCGGGACGACGGCGGCCGACGCGGTGGTCGCGGCCGGCCTGCCGGCCAGCGGCCCCAAGGCGGTCGTCGTGGTCCGCGACCCGCAGGGCCAGCTCCGCGACCTGGACTGGACGCCGGCCGAGGACGTCACCGTCGAGCCGGTCGGCCTGGACACCCCGGACGGGCTGAACGTGCTGCGCCACTCGACCGCGCACGTGCTCGCCCAGGCCGTGCAGGACGTGTTCCCCGAGGCGAAGCTCGGCATCGGCCCGCCGATCGAGAACGGCTTCTACTACGACTTCGCCGTGGACAAGCCGTTCCAGCCCGACGACCTGGCCAAGCTCGAGAAGCGGATGCAGGAGATCGTCAAGTCGGGGCAGCGGTTCCGGCGGCGGCGGTTCGGCAGCCTGGACGAGGCGAAGGCCGAGCTGGCCGCCGAGCCGTTCAAGCTGGAGCTGATCGACGTCAAGGGCGAGGGGCTGGACTCTTCCGAGGTGATGGAGGTGGGCGGCGGCGAGCTGACCATCTACGACAACCTCGCGGCCAAGGAGGACAAGGTCTGCTGGTCGGACCTGTGCCGGGGCCCGCACCTGCCGAACACCCGGCTGATCGGGGCGTTCAAGCTGATGCGTTCGGCCGCCGCGTACTGGCGGGGGAGCGAGAAGAACCCGCAGCTCCAGCGGGTGTACGGCACCGCGTGGCCGACCCGGGACGAGCTGAAGGCGTACCTGAAGCTGCTGGAGGAGGCCGCCCGGCGCGACCACCGCAAGCTCGGCGCGGACCTGGACCTGTTCAGCTTCCCCGACGAGATCGGCTCCGGCCTGGCGGTGTTCCACCCCAAGGGCGGCATCATCCGCCGGGAGATGGAGAACTACTCGCGCCGCCGGCACGAGGCGGCGGGGTACGAGTTCGTCAACACCCCGCACATCACCAAGGCGCAGCTCTTCGAGACCTCCGGCCACCTGCCCTACTACGCCGACACCATGTTCCCGCCCATGCAGTTCGAGGGGGCGGACTACTACCTCAAGGCGATGAACTGCCCGATGCACAACCTGATCTTCAGGGCGCGCGGGCGGTCCTACCGGGAGCTGCCGCTGCGGCTGTTCGAGTTCGGCACGGTCTACCGGTACGAGAAGTCCGGCGTGGTGCACGGCCTGACCCGGGTACGCGGGCTGACCCAGGACGACTCGCACATCTACTGCACCCGGGAGCAGATGCCCGGCGAGCTGTCCGCCCTGCTCACCTTCGTCCTGGACCTGCTGCGCGACTACGGCCTGGACGACTTCTACCTGGAGCTGTCCACCCGGGACGACTCGCCGAAGTTCATCGGCGACGACGCCGACTGGGCGGAGGCGACGGAGGCGCTGCGCACCGCCGCCGAGGCGTCGGGGCTGGACCTGGTGCCCGACCCGGGCGGCGCGGCCTTCTACGGCCCGAAGATCTCGGTGCAGGCCCGGGACGCGATCGGCCGGACCTGGCAGATGTCGACGATCCAGGTCGACTTCAACCAGCCGGCCCGGTTCGGGCTGGAGTACCAGGCCGCCGACGGCACCCGCAAGCAGCCGGTGATGATCCACCGGGCGCTGTTCGGCTCGATCGAGCGGTTCTTCGGGGTGCTCACCGAGCACTACGCCGGGGCGTTCCCGGCCTGGCTGGCCCCGGTGCAGGTGGTGGGCATCCCGATCCGCGAGGACCACGCCGACTACCTGCACGGGTTCGTCGCGGCGCTGCGCGCCGAGGGCATCCGGGCCCAGGTGGACGCGGGCGACGACCGGATGCAGAAGAAGATCCGCACCGCCCAGCAGCAGAAGATCCCGTTCATGGTGATCGCCGGCGACGACGACGTGGCCGCCGGGACCGTGTCGTTCCGGTACCGGGACGGCTCGCAGCGCAACGGCGTGCCGGTCGCCGACGCGGTGGCCCACGTGCTCGACGTGGTCACCTCCCGGTCGAACACCGGACCGACCGCCTCCGACCCGGCCTGACCCGCGAGGTGGGGCTCCCCTCGTCGCCTGGGCGACGGGAGGAGCCCCACCCGTGTCGGGCCGTCGTGCTGGTGCCGGTGTCGGTCGATCAGATGCCGCAGGACGGCGCCGACCAGCCCCCGACCGCTCCGACGTGCGTGTGGTCGTTGTGGCCCGGGTAGCCGGGGCCGAGGATGTTCCCGAAGCCGTGGTAGCGGGCCTGCTGGGCCAGCCGGCAGAACGACGGGGACCCGACCAGGTCAACCCCGTCGCCGTACAGGTGCCGGCTGTTCGACGCCCCGCCGACCGCGCTGTTGCAGGCGTAGCTGCGGAAGCCGCTGCTGATGTAGATGGAGACGTCGCCGAGGGCGTGCCGCAGGGCCTGGAGCTTCCACATCGAGACGAGCGCGTTGAACTTGGCGGTGCTCGCCGCGACCGCCCCGCCGGACCAGGTCGAGTTGCAGTTGTTCAGCTCGGCGTAGGTGAAGTTGACCGGGGTGCAGTCGTCGTCCTGCAGGGCGTACAGCTTGTTGAACGTCAGCGGGCCGGCGATGCCGTCGGCGGACAGGCCGTACGCCTGCTGGAAGCGGATCACCGCCGAGCGGGTGGCCGGGCCGAACACGCCGTCGATGGCGATGGACGAGTTGTAACCCGGGTAGCCGGCGACCCGGATCTGGAGCTGGCGGACGTCCTCGCCGGAGGCGCCGGAGGCGAGCGTACGGCCCCAGGTGTAACAGCCGTCGGCGTGTGCCGCGCCGGTGGTCACGGTCAGGCCCACCAGGGTGGCGGCGGCGGCGAGCGCGCAGGCGGCCAGCGTTCTGCCGAGCCGGCGGAATGCGGTCTTCACGGGGGTCTCCCATCGACGGTCGTCAGGATCGATCAGTATGGAAGTTTTCATTCACGAGCATCAGTACGTCAAGTTTTTTCACCCCCTATCCGCCCCCGGCGCGGCCCCGCGACACACCGCCGGACGCCCCCGGGGCGCGGCCCGTGGGGCACTGGGGCGATGCCGGCCGGGAACGTAGGATCGGTGGCGTGACAGGGGCGGAACGGCACACGGACAGCGGCATGGCCGACGGGCTGGAGCGGCTCTGGACTCCGCACCGGATGACCTACATCTCGGGCGAGGACCGACCCGAGGGCGGGTACGAGAAGCCTGCCGGCTGCCCGTTCTGCCGGGCGCCCGGGTTGCCGCCGGAGGAGAGCCTGGTGGTGGCCCGGGGCGCGCACGTGTTCGCCGTGCTGAACCTCTACCCCTACAACCCGGGCCACCTGCTCGTCTGCCCCTACCGGCACGTGGCCGACTACACCGACCTGGACCTGCCGGAGACCACCGAGCTGGCGGCGTTCACCCAGACCGCGATGCGGGTGGTGCGCAGCGTCAGCAACGCGCACGGGTTCAACCTGGGCATGAACCAGGGCGGGGTGGCCGGCGCCGGGATCGCCGCGCACCTGCACCAGCACGTGGTGCCCCGCTGGGGCGGCGACGCCAACTTCATGCCGGTGATCGGGCGGACCAAGGTCCTGCCGCAGGTGCTCACCGACACCCGCGAGCTGTTCACCCGCGCCTGGCCGGTCTGACCCCGGAGCCGGCCGGAGCTGACCCTGCGTGGTCGACTGTGTCCTTCCGGTGAAGCCGGTGCCCCCAGCGGGGCCGGAGGTGACACGATCTGGCGATGGCAGTGACGACACGGACATTGGGTCGCAGCGGCATCGAGGTCAGCGCCCTCGGCATGGGGTGCTGGGCGATCGGTGGCCCCTGGGCCGCGGGCGTCCAGCCGCTGGGCTGGGGCGCGGTCGACGACGACGAGTCCGTCCGCGCGGTGCGCCACGCGCTCGATCTCGGGGTCACCCTCTTCGACACCGCCGACACGTACGGGGCCGGGCACGGCGAGCGGGTCCTCGGCCGGGCCCTCGCCGGCCACCGCGACGAGGCCGTGATCGCCACCAAGTGGGGCTACACGTTCGACGAGGCCACCCGCCAGGCCACCGGGGAGGACGCCTCGCCGGAGTACCTGCGCCAGGCGGTCACCGACTCGCTGCGCCGGCTGGGCACCGACCGCATCGACCTCTACCAGCTACACCTGGGCGACCTGCCGGTGCCGAGGGCCGAGGCGCTGATCGGCGCCTGCGAGGACCTCGTCGCCGACGGCCTGGTCCGGGCGTACGGCTGGAGCACCGACCGGGCCGACCGGGCCACCTGCTTCGGGCAGGGCGGCCGGCACGCCACCGCCGTGCAGCACACCCTGTCGGTGCTGCGCGACGCCCCCGAGCTGCTCGCCGTCTGCGACAAGTACGACCTGGCCAGCGTCAACCGCAGCCCGTTGGGGATGGGGCTGCTCACCGGCAAGTACGGCGCCGGCTCGACGCTGCCCCGCGACGACGTGCGGGGGGCCGCGGTGAGCAGGGTGGAGTGGTTCCGCAGCGGCCGGCCCGCCCCGGAGTGGCTGCGCCGGGTCGGGGCGGTCCGGGCGGCGCTGACCGCCGACGGGCGCACCGCGGCCCAGGGGGCGCTCGGCTGGATCTGGGCGCGCAGCGACCGCACGGTCCCGATCCCCGGCTGCCGCACCGTCGCCCAGGTCGAGGAGAACGCCGCCGCCCTGGCCCTCGGCCCGCTCGCCGCCGACCAATTCGCCGAGGTGGAACGCCAGCTCGCGGCGCTCCGCTCGGCGGCTCTGCGCTCCGCCGACCGCCCCCACTGGCCGATGCCCCCCACCGGACCCGCCCGCCCCTGACCGCGCGGGCCCATGATCGACGGGTGGGTCAGGGGGTGGGGGGGTGTTGCCTGCGGGGCTGGTCGGACAGGTGGGTGGGCATCGGGTCGTGGCGGACGAACCGGCGGCGGAAGGTGCCAGTGCCGGAGGTCAACGCGCGCAGCTCGATCGCGTACCGGAGCAGCTCGGTGGCCGGGACCTCCGCCCGGACGAGGGTTCGGCCGTCGGCCTCCGGGTCCGGCTCGGTGCCGAGCACCCGGCCGCGCCGGCCGGAGAGGTCGCCCAGCACCGCCCCGACGGTGTGGTCCGGCACCCGGACGACCACCTCGTCCACCGGTTCCAGCAGGGTCGGCTGGCCCCGCTCGGCGGCGTGGCGCAGCGCCAGCGCCCCGGCGGTCTGGAAGGCCGCGTCGGACGAGTCGACGCTGTGCGCCTTGCCGTCGACGAGGGTCACCCGCAGGTCCACCACCGGGTACCCGGCGACCAGACCGCGCTCCAGTTGGGCCCGCACGCCCTTCTCCACCGACGGGACGTAGTTGTGCGGCACCGCGCCGCCGACCACCCGGTCGACGAACTCGAACCCGGCCCCCCGGGGCAGCGGCTCCACCTCGATGTCGCAGACGGCGTACTGGCCGTGGCCGCCGGACTGCTTGACGTGCCGGCCGTGCCCGGTGGCCGGGGCGGCGAGGGTCTCCCGCAGCGCCACCCGGACCGGCTCGGTGTCCAGCTCGACGCCGCCACCGCGCAGCCGGTCGAGCACCACGTCGGCGTGCGCCTCGCCCATGCACCACAGGACGAGCTGGTGGGTCTCCGGGTTGCGTTCCAGCCGCAGCGTCGGGTCCCCGGCGACCAGCCTGGCCAGGTTACGGGACAGGGTGTCCTCGTCGGCCCGGCTGCGCGCGGTGACCGCCACCGGCAGCAGCGGCTCGGGCATCTCCCACGGGGCCACCAGCAGCGGGTCCTCCTTGGCGGAGATCGTGTCGCCGGTCTCCGCGCTGCCCGACTTGGTGATCGCGCAGATGTCACCGGCCACGCAGACCGGCACCTCGCGCAGGGCCGCCCCCAGCGGGGTGTGGAGATGCCCGACCCGTTCGTCCGCGTCGTGGTCGGGGTGCCCCCGCTCGGCCAGGCCGTGGCCGGCGACGTGCATCGTCCGGTCGGGTCGCAGGGTGCCGGAGAAGACCCGGACCAGGGAGACCCGGCCGACGTGCCGGTCCACCGTCGTGCGCACCACCTCGGCCACGAGCGGGCCGTCCGGGTCGCAGGTCAGCGGCGGCCGGGGGGAGCCGTCCACGCCGGTGACGGCGGGCAACTCGTGTTCCAGCGGGGACGGGAACGCCGATACGAGGCCGTCGAGCAGCACGTCCAGGCCCACCCCGGTCGCCGCGCAGACCGGCACCACCGGGTGGAAGTGCCCCCGGGCGACCGCCTTCTCCAGGTCGGCGACCAGCACCTGCGCGTCGATCTCCTCGCCGGCGAGGTAGCGGTCCATCAGGGACTCGTCCTCGCTCTCGGCGATGATCCCCTCGATCAGCTCGTTGCGGGACTCGGCGATCGCCGGCAGGTGCTCCGGGTCGGGCTCGCGCACCTGCGCCGGCAGCCCGGCGGTGTAGTCGAAGACCCGGCGGGTGACCAGGCCGAGCAGCCCGACCACCGACTCGCCGTCGTCGCCGAGCATCGTCAGGTGCAGCGGGAGCACGTTGTCGCCGAAGACCCGTTGGCACAGCGCCACGGCCTCGTCGAAGTCGGCGCGGGGGTGGTCCAGCCGGGTCACCGCGACCGCCCGGGGCATGCCCACCGCGGCGCACTCCTCCCAGAGCGCGGCGGTGGCGGCGTCCATCCCGTCGACGGCGGAGACCACGAACAACGCGGCGTCGGCGGCCCGCAGGCCGGCGCGCAGCTCGCCGACGAAGTCCGCGTAGCCCGGGGTGTCCAGCAGGTTGACCTTGACGCCGTCGTGCACCAGCGGGGCGCAGGCCAGGCTCACCGAGCGCTGCTGGCGCACGGCGGCCGGGTCGTGGTCGCAGACCGTGGTGCCGTCGGTGACCGCGCCGGCCCGCCCGATCGTGCCGGTCGCCGCGAGCAGTGCCTCGACCAGGGTGGTCTTGCCCGCCCCGGAGTGCCCGACGAGCACCACGTTGCGAACCCTGGCGGGCTCGGTCACCACCGGCACGCCGCCGGTGACTCCCTTGTCCTGGTTCCTCTGCGCCATGGGGCGCACCTCCCTCTGCCGGTGGTTGGTGGCGACCGCCGCGCGCGACGGGGAAGCGGCCCGGTACGGAAGTTCCGCGGCGCCATCCTCCGGTGATCTGCCGTGCGGCGGGTACGGGACGGTCGGTCGGGTGAGCTGGCTCACCCTCAGGTTCGATCTCACACCCCTCGCGGAGCCGGCACAAGACTTCCCCGGGCGGGTCGGCGACCGGGGCGTACCGTCGCCGGGGGCCGGCCGTTATCGTGGGACCGCCATGGCGAAGATCTTCCAAGTGTCAGTCCGGGCGGGGATGACCCGCATCGTCGAGCCGATCGCGCGCGGCCTGCTCCGCGCGGGCGTGTCCCCCAACGTCGTCACCGTCGCCGGCACCCTCGGGGTGCTGGTCGGGGCGCTCGGCTTCGGCGCCCGCGGCCATCTGGTCGCCGGCGCCCTCATCGTCACGGTCTTCGCGCTGACCGACCTGCTCGACGGGACGATGGCCCGGATGAGCGGCGGCTCGACGAGATTCGGGGCGTTCCTCGACTCAAGCATGGACCGGGTCGCCGACAGCGCCGTCTTCGGCGCGGTCGCGTACTGGCTGGCCACCGAGGGCGACCACGGCGGGGTCGCCGCCGCGCTGCTCTGCCTGGCCGCCGGCGGGCTGGTCTCCTACGTCAAGGCCCGCGCCGAGGGGCTCGGGATGACCTGCAACGTGGGCATCGCCGAGCGCACCGAGCGGCTGCTCATCGTCGGCGTCGGCGGCCTGCTCACCGGCTTCGGCGTCCCGTACGCCCTGCAGATCGCGCTCTGGCTGCTGGCCGCCGTCTCGATCTTCACCGTGGGCCAGCGGATCGCCCACGTGTACCGGCAGGCCCGCGAGGCCGCCCCGGACGGGCCGCAGGGGTGAACCTCACCGAGCTCGGCTACGTCGCCGGCTGGCGCCTGGTCCGCGCACTGCCCCGGCCCCTGGTCGCCGCGGCCTTCCGGGCGGGCGCCGACCGCGCCCACCGCTCCGGCGGCGCGGGTACGGCCCGACTGCGCGCCAACCTGCGCCGGGTGGTCGGCCCGGAGCTGCCCGAGGCCGAGCTGGACGACCTGCTCCGGCGCGGCCTGCGCTCCTACGCCCGGTACTGGATGGAGGCGTTCCGGCTGCCGGCGCTGAGCCGGGGGCAGCTCCTGGCCGGGTTCCGGCTCGCCCCCGAGGGGGTCGACCTGCTCGCCGCCGACGTCGCCGCCGGCCGGGGCGCGGTGGTGGCGCTGCCGCACGCCGGCAACTGGGACGCCGCCGGGGCCTGGGTGGCGGCCACCGGCTGGCCGATCACCACGGTCGCCGAGCGGCTCAAGCCCGAGGGGGTCTACCAGCGTTTCCTTGCCTTCCGGCGGGGGCTGGGCATGGAGATCCTGCCCACCCACGGCGGCGAGCGGCCCGCGTTCGACGTGCTGGTGGACCGGCTGCGCGCCGGCACGGTGGTGCCGCTGCTGGCCGACCGGGACCTCTCCGCCCGGGGGATCGAGGTCGACTTCTTCGGCGCGCGGACCCGGATGCCGGCCGGACCGGCGCTGCTGGCGCTGCGCACCGGGGCACCGCTCTACGTCGCCTCGTTGTGGTACGAACCGGACGCGGCGTGCGCCTCGATCGAGGGCCCGCTGCCCGTGCCCGGGGAGGACAGCGGGCCGCTGGACCAGCGGGTCCGGGAGCTGACCCAGCGGATTGCCGACGGTCTGGCGGCGGGCATCGCCCGGCATCCGGAAGACTGGCACATGTTGCAACGGATGTGGCTGGACCAGCGCGGCACCGGCGACGGCGGGCCCGGACCCGTCTCCACGCCGCCGGCCGCCACCGGAACGGTCTGAGGCGGAGGGGCGCTCACATGCGGATCGGCATCGTGTGCCCGTACTCCTTCGACGTGCCCGGCGGGGTGCAGAACCACGTGATGGACCTGGCGGAGGCGTTGATCGGGCTCGGGCACGAGGTGAGCGTGTTCGCGCCCGCCGACGAGGACTCCCCGCTCCCGCCGTACGTGGTGCCGGCGGGCCGGGCCCTGCCGCTGCCGTACAACGGGTCGGTGGCCCGGATCGCGTTCGGCCCGGTCTCCACCGCCCGGGTCCGGCGGTGGATCACGCGGGGCGACTTCGACGTGCTGCACGTGCACGAGCCGCTGACGATGAGCGTGTCGATGCTGGCCGTGCTCTCCGCCCGGGGCCCGGTGGTGGCCACCTTCCACACCGCGATGACCCGGTCCCGGGTGCTCGCCGCCGCGCAGGGCGTGCTCCAGATCGTGCTGGAGCGGATCACCGCCCGGATCGCGGTCAGCGCCCTGGCCCGCAAGGTGCAGGTCGAGCACATGGACGGTGGGGCGGTGGAGATCCCCAACGGCGTCACCGTGGCCAAGTTCAGCCACGCGACGCCGCTGCCCGGCTGGCCGGGGGAGTGCGACCTCGGGGAGGGCGGCACGCTCGGCTTCCTCGGCCGGTTCACCGAGGCCCGCAAGGGCTTCCCGATCCTGCGCGACGCCTTCGTCGAGCTGGCCCGCTCCCGCCCGGGCCTGCGGCTGCTGGTGGCCGGGCCGGGCGACCCGGACGACCTGTTCGACCGGTTTCCCGCCGAGCTGCGCGACCGGGTCACCTTCCTCGGCCTGGTCTCCGAGGAGGACAAGGCGCGCATGCTACGCAGCGTCCACCTCTACGTGGCCCCGAACACCGGGGGGGAGTCGTTCGGGATGATCCTCACCGAGGCCCTCGCCGCCGGCACCACGGTGGTGGCCAGCGACCTGGACGCGTTCCGCCGGGTGCTCGACGGCGGCCGGGCCGGGCTGCTCTTCCCCACCGGGGACGCGGTGGCGCTGCGGGCGGCCCTGGTCGGGCTGCTGGACGACCCGGCGCGGCGGGCCGCGCTGACCGCGTGCGGGGACCAGGTGGTGGCGCACTTCGACTGGCCGGTGGTCGCCCGCCGGGTGCTGGAGGTGTACGCGGCGGCGATCGAGGCAACCGACGGGCGGGTCATCGACCAGGAATGGGCGGGGCTGGGCTGACCGCCGTGGCCGGGGGTGCCGGTGGGACGCGGGTGTCGGGGCGGGTCGCGCCCCGGCCAGAGGCGAACGGAGCAGCACTACGATGCCGGGCATGTGGTGGTGGGTGGGCGCGAGTCTCGTCGTGGGGCTGCTCGCGGCGTACCTGACCTGGACCGTCGGCCGGGTCGAGCGGCTGCGCGTGCGCGCGGAGTCGGCGGCCCGGGCCCTGGACGCGCACCTGCTGCGCCGGGCAGCCGCCGCCGCGGTGCTCGCCGAGCGGCGCTACGGCGTGGAGCTGTACGCGGCGGCCCGGATCGCCCTGGACGCCGAGCCGGAGGAGCGGGAGGCCGCGGAGAACGACCTCACCCGGCAGCTACGGGCGGTGCGGCTGGACCCGGCCGACCCGGACTGCGAGGCGGTGATCGCCGCGAGCCGGCGGCTCGCCCTGGCCCGCCAGGTGCACACCGACCTGGTCCGGGACGCCCGCGCGGCGCGCGGCCGGCGGCTGGTGCGGCTGTTGCGGATGGGCCACCGGCACCCGTGGCCGCGCTACTTCGACATCGACGACCCGACCCTCGCGCTCCCCGCCGACGTGCCCGCCTGAGCGGAGCCGGCCGCCGCCCCGGCTCGTCACCCGCCGCCCGGCGGCGGGGTGATGACGGCCACAGAGCAGGCCACCCGGGGTCTGATTGGCTGTCGGAGCGGCGTTGAGCCCGTCGTAGCATTCAGCAGAGCCACCCCCCGAGCACGCCGAGGAGCGATTACCCGTGCCCGAAACCAGTTCCCCGAACGCCAGCGCCACCCCCGTCGTCGGGACCGCCCGCGTCAAGCGCGGCATGGCTGAGATGCTCAAGGGCGGCGTGATCATGGACGTGGTCACCCCCGAGCAGGCCAAGATCGCCGAGGACGCCGGCGCCGTCGCGGTGATGGCCCTGGAGCGGGTGCCCGCCGACATCCGCGCCCAGGGCGGGGTGTCCCGGATGAGCGACCCCGACATGATCGACGGCATCATCGAGGCCGTCTCGATCCCCGTGATGGCCAAGGCCCGGATCGGCCACTTCGTCGAGGCCCAGGTCCTCCAGGCGCTCGGCGTGGACTACGTCGACGAGTCCGAGGTGCTCACCCCGGCCGACTACGCCAACCACATCGACAAGTGGGCGTTCACCGTCCCCTTCGTGTGTGGGGCGACCAACCTGGGCGAGGCGCTGCGCCGGATCACCGAGGGCGCGGCCATGATCCGCTCCAAGGGCGAGGCCGGCACGGGCGACGTCTCCAACGCCACCATGCACATGCGCAAGATCCGCCAGGAGATCGCCCGGCTCAGCTCGCTGCCGGCCGACGAGCTGTTCGTCGCGGCCAAGGAACTCCAGGCCCCGTACGAGCTGGTCAGGGAGGTCGCCGAGACCGGCAAGCTCCCGGTGGTGCTGTTCACCGCCGGCGGCATCGCCACCCCGGCCGACGCCGCGATGATGATGCAGCTCGGCGCCGAGGGCGTCTTCGTCGGCTCCGGCATCTTCAAGTCCGGCAACCCAGCCCAGCGGGCCGCCGCGATCGTCAAGGCCACCACCTTCCACGACGACCCGGACGTGCTGGCCAAGGTCTCCCGGGGCCTCGGCGAGGCGATGGTCGGCATCAACGTCGACGAGATCCCGCAGCCGCACCGCCTGGCCGAGCGCGGCTGGTGACGTGCGAAAGGGCCCCTGCTCCCCGCCTCTGGCAGGAGCAGGGGCCCTTTCCTGACACCCGAGAGGAGTGAACGTGACGGCACCGGTCATCGGTGTGCTCGCCCTGCAGGGTGACGTCCGCGAGCACCTGGGCGCGCTGGCCGGGGTCGGGGCGGACGCCCGCCCGGTCCGCCGCCCGGGCGAGCTGGACTCGGTCGACGGGCTGGTCATCCCCGGGGGCGAGTCCACCACGATCAGCAAGCTCGCCGACATCTTCGAGATGCGCGAGCCGATCGACAAGCGGATCGCCGCCGGGATGCCGGTCTACGGCTCCTGCGCCGGCATGATCATGCTGGCCACCGAGGTGCTCGACGGCCGCCCCGACCAGCGCGGCTTCGCCGGCATCGAGATGACGGTCCGGCGCAACGCGTTCGGCCGTCAGGTCGACTCGTTCGAGGCGCCGGTTCAGATCGCCGGGGTGGCGGACGGGGCGTTCCACGCGGTCTTCATCCGGGCCCCCTGGGTCGAGCGGGTCGGCCCGGGCGTCGAGGTGCTGGGCCGGGTCACCGACGGTCCCGCCCCGGACCGGATCGTCGCCGTCCGGCAGGGCAGCCTGCTGGCCACCTCGTTCCACCCCGAACTCACCGGCGACCTGCGGCTGCACCGCTACTTCGTGGACCTGGTCCGCGCCGCGGCGTGACCCCGGGGCCGGCCACGCCGGCGAGCGACATCCGGTCGCTCTTGAAGGCGACCACCTGCTCCTCCGGCGAGAGTCGCAGCAGTTCCCCGACGTTGCAGCCGATCCGGTGATCCGCCCTCCCGGTCCGGGCATACGGCGATCGCAGGTTGTCGATCGGTGGACCGCGGTTGCCGGGGTGGAGAGGGCAGCGGGGGCGCGACCCGTTGTCGGTTCGGCTGGCCGTTCGGCGGACGACCCGGTCGGGAGGCGGGAATCGGGGCAGGTCAGCGGGAATGTGGTCGCGCGTCGCGGGGCGTCCTTCCGGGTGGAGGCTCGCGGGAGTGTCGGATGCCCGTCACCGCGGCGCCGGGCCGCCGGGACGCGGCGGCCCGGCCGCGGTGGCGGGTGTGACGCCGCCAGGCGCGGCCTCGGTAGGATTACCGGCGGTTCGGCAGGGCCGCCGCCCGCCGCCGCCCTCCACGCGGAGCCGCCCGGTCCCCGGCCGGTGGCATGCGGTGCCCGGTGGCGGTGTGAAGTTGGCGCGGGCAGTCGACGCAGGCGTGATCAACAGACGGAGGTAGCAGATGTCCGGCCACTCAAAGTGGGCGACCACCAAGCACAAGAAGGCTGTGATCGACGCCAAGCGCGGCAAGATGTTCGCCAAGCTGATCAAGAACGTCGAGGTCGCGGCCCGCACCGGCGGGGGCGACCCGGCCGGTAACCCGACGCTCTACGACGCCATCCAGAAGGCGAAGAAGAACTCCGTACCCAACGACAACATCGACCGGGCGGTCAAGCGCGGCTCCGGCCTGGAGGCCGGCGGCGCCGACTGGCAGACGATCATGTACGAGGGCTACGGTCCGAACGGCGTGGCCATGCTCATCGAGTGCCTCACCGACAACCGTAACCGGGCCGCCACCGAGGTGCGCACCGCGCTGACCCGCAACGGCGGCTCGCTCGCCGACGCCGGCTCGGTGTCCTATCTGTTCTCCCGCAAGGGCGTGGTGATCGTCCCCAAGGCCGACACCACCGAGGACGACGTGATGCTGGCCGTCCTCGACGCCGGCGCGGAGGAGGTCAACGACCTCGGCGAGGCGTACGAGGTGGTCTCCGAGCCGACCGACCTGATCGCGGTGCGCACCGCCCTGCAGGACGCCGGCATCGAGTACGAGTCGGCCGAGTCCTCCCTGATCCCCAGCATGAACGTGCCGCTGGACGAGGAGGGCGCCCGCAAGGTCTTCAAGCTGATCGACGTCCTGGAGGACTGCGACGACGTGCAGAACGTCTACGCCAACTTCGACGTCTCCGACGAGGTGATGGCCGCGGTCGGCTGAGCCGTGGCGGCCGGGCGGGAGCGGCGGTTCGCGCCGGGCGATGTGGTCGTCCGGCGCGAGATCCTGCGCGGCGAGGTGTGGTTCGCCGTCCCGACCGTCTGCGTGCGGGACGCGCCCGACGTGCTCGCCCTCTACCTGCCCACCGGGGCCGAGTTCGGCTTCCCCGAGCGCGGGCGCTTCCCCTGCGGGCGGCACCCCTGGCAGGTGGCCGGGCAGCGGGCGTGGCGCGGGCCCGGCAAGCTGATGCTGCACCGCCCCGGCGAGGCGCACTCCGTCGACGTGTTCTGGTCCGGGCCGGGGCGGACGTTCGCCGGCTGGTACTTCAACCTCCAGGACCCGCTGCGGCGTACCCCGATCGGGGTGGACACGCTCGACCACGAGCTGGACCTGTGGTGGGCGGCGGACGCCGACCGGTACGTCTTCAAGGACGCCGAGTTGTTCGCCCAGCGCCTGGTCGAGGGGCGCTACCCGGGGATGGCGGCGGCCATCCGCGCGGAGGGGGACCGGATCGCGGCGCTGCTCGACGCGGGGGAGCGCTGGTGGGACCCGGGCTGGGCGAGGTGGCGTCCCGACCCGGCCTGGCCGGTACCGACGCTGCCCGCCGGGTGGGACACCATCCCCTGCTGACCCCGGCTGCGCGGCCCGCCGGGCCCGCTGTACGCTTCATCCCCGGTTGACCTGTTCGTGGTGTGTCGTGCCCACTGTCCGGATAGTGTCTGTGACCGCCCGGTCACCGGAGTACCTCGGAGTAACAGTGCGTAGGAACGCCGCCGCCGTCGTCGTCGCGGCCGTGCTGCCCCTGGTGGCAGCGCTCGCCCCGGTCAACGCCCTGGCCCAGTCGGCCCGGGACGCCCTCGCCCCGCTGGGCGTGGGCGTGCTGGCCGACACCCTGCCGGGCCGGCCGTCCCGGGCCGACGCCTCCCCGCGCCGGGGGCCGGGGGAACTGCCGGCGGTGATCTACGGCGGCGCCTGGCCGACCTCGCACGTGCAGGGCATCGCGGTCGACCGGCGCCGCGGGTCGGTCTACTGGTCCTTCACCGAGGTGCTGGTCAGGACGGATCTCGCCGGCCGGGTGCTCGGCACGGTCACCGGGATCACCGGGCACCTGGGCGACCTCGACCTCGACCGGCGTGACGGCCGGGTGTACGGGTCGCTGGAGTACCGCGACGCCGGCGCGTTCTACGTGGCGATCTTCGACGGCGCCCGGATCGACCGGGTCGGCATCGACGCCCAGACCGGTGGGGTGCTGACCACCGTGCACCTGCGCGACGTCGCCGAGGACTTCGCCGCCGGGGCGGGCGCCGCGGGCCTGCCGGCCGGCGTCGTGCCGCGGCGGCACCGCTACGGCGCCAGCGGCGTGGACGGCATCTCGTTCGGGCCCCCGCTCGGCGACCCGGACGGCCCGGACGTGCTGATGGTGGCGTACGGCGTGTACCCCGACACCCGGCGCCGCGACAACGACCACCAGGTGCTGCTCGCCTTCGACGTGCGGGGGTGGCAGCGCTTCGCCCGGCCACTGGACCAGCGCCACCCGCACCGCAGCGGCCCTCGGACGGCCGACGACAAGGTCTTCGTCCGCACCGGCAACACCGCCTTCGGGGTGCAGAACCTGGAGTACGACCGGCACACCGGCCGGTGGCTGATGGCCGTGTACCCCGGCGGCAAGCGGGCCTGGCCGAACTACTCGCTGTACGCCGTCGACGGGGCGACCCCGCCGCGGCGGGGCGTGGTGCGCGGGCAGCCGGCGGGGGAGACCGGCCGGCTCGCCACCCTCGCCGGGGGCGGCCTGTCCGACCGGCGTACCGGGGTCCGGGGCTGGGTGTCGCCCGGCAGCCGGGGCCTGGAGTCGCTCGGCGACGGCAGCTTCTACCTGGTGACCGGCGGGTGGATCGTGGTGGACGGGCAGCGCCGCCAGGACGCGACGGCGACCCTGCACCGGTGGACCGGCGGTACCCCGATGCCGTTCGACCGGGTGTCGCCGGCCCCGGCGGCGACGGCGCGCCCGTCGTACCCGCTCTGACCCGCCGCGGCGGCCCGGCCCGCCGGTGCCGACGTGCCGGGCCGCCGCAGCGGGGGCGGTCAGCCGGCGCGCCGGGCCTTGACGCCGGAGTCGATCAGGTCCCAGACCAGGACCACCACCGCCGTGATGATCGCGATGACGGTGATCGACTGTCGGTTGCCCTCGTCCTGGAGCCAGGCGAAGCGCTCGACCAGGGCCGGGTTGAGCAGCCGGTCGTCCACCAGCAGCCAGACCACGGGCACCGAGAACGCCAGGTCCAGCGCGGCCTTCACCGCGACCAGCGGCCAGGTCCAGCGCCCGACGCGGTACCTGACCAGCTCGAAGACCACCCCGGCCAGCAGCACGGCGATCAGCACCGGCAGCCACGACCGCCACAGCACCGGGTCGAGCAGCGGGATGCGCTCGCCGTCGGTGTCCTTCACCCACGACCAGAAGTGCTGCCAGGGCAGGAAGGCCGCGGTGAACAGCAGCAGGGCGACCGACGCGGCGATGTCGGTCAGGGTCATGTCCCTCTTCGCCGGCACCTCGGGCAGTTGGTCGACCGTCCACGCCGGCAGCTTCAGCGACGGGTCGACGCGCTCGACGATGGCGAAGACCAGGGTCACCCAGAACGCGATCTGGATCGCGACGTCGAAGGCGGTGGTGAATCCGGAGGTGATCGCGGTGGTCGGGCCGTCTCCGGCGGCTGCCCGGGCCAGGCCGACCAGCGTTCCCACCAGCGCCGGGACGAAGCTGAGCAGCAGCCGCAGCAGTCGCCGCCAGTGCAGGTAGTAGGTGGGGCCGATGAGCTGCAACCGGCGGTCGGCGTACCGGGCGGCGAGCCGGTCGGGGTTGCCGAGCTCGTTGAGCACCTCGCGCTCGGCGGTGGCGGCGTCCTGCCCGGCGCCGGTCCGGCCCTCGATCATGTCCTCGATCGAGCCGCGCAGCTCGGTGGCGATCTCCTCCCGCCGTGGGGTGGGCACCGCGCGCAGGGTCGCGGCGAGGTAGCGGTCGGTCAGCGAACTCATCGGTCCACTCCTTCGATCAGGCCGGTGAGGGATTTCTGCACGGCGGCGAGGTCGGTCAGCAGTAGGCGCAGCACCGTCTCGCCGTCCTCGCTGGTCCGGTAGAACTTCCGCGGCCGGCGTTCCTCGGTATTCCACTCGCTGGTCAGCAGCCCCTGCTCCTCCAGTCGGCGCAGCAGGGGGTAGAGCGTGTTGGCGTCCACCGGGAAGCCGTGGTCGGTGAGTCGCTGGAGCAGCGCGTAGCCGTAGCCCGGCTGGCGCAGCGCGACCAGGCTCGCCACCACCACCGTGCCCCGGCGCAGCTCCTGGAGATGGGTCCGCAGGATGTCGTCGCTCACCATGCCTCACACCATACTGTATGCCACACACTATTGTCACCCGGCACATCGTTGTTGTGGGACGAGGCTCGTCGGGGCGGCCGGTGGAGACGCGGGCCACCACCCCCGGCGCGGACGGTGGAGCCGGCTCGATCACGTCGGTAGGGTGGTGCCCGGCCAGTCCGGCCGACCCATGATCCGACCCGGGGGGGCGCTCTGCATGGGCGATTCGTTCGCGCATCTGCACGTGCACACCGAGTACTCGATGCTCGACGGTGCGGCCCGGCTCAAGGACCTCTTCGCCGAGGCGGGTCGGCTCGGCATGCCCGCGGTCGCGATGACCGACCACGGCAACATGCACGGCGCGAACGACTTCTACAAGCAGGCGATGGCCGCCGGGATCACCCCGATCCTCGGCGTCGAGGCGTACGTCGCCCCCGAGTCGCGGTACCACAAGGCGCGGGTGAAGTGGGGCCGGCCGGAGCAGAAGAGCGACGACATCTCCGGTAACGGCGCGATCACCCACATGACGATGTGGGCGGCCAACAAGACGGGCCTGCACAACCTCTTCACGCTCAACTCGCGCGCCTCGATGGAGGGCCACTACGTCAAGTGGCCCCGGATGGACATGGAGCTGATCGCCGAGCACGCCGAGGGGATCATGGCCACCACGGGCTGCCCCTCCGGCGCGGTGCAGACCCGGCTGCGGCTCGGCCAGTTCGACGAGGCGCTCAAGGTCGCCTCCGCGTACCAGGACATCTTCGGCAAGGAGAACTACTTCCTGGAGCTGATGGACCACGGGCTGAGCATCGAGCAGCGGGTCCGCGAGGGGCTCACCGAGATCGGGAAGAAGCTCGGCATCCCGCCGGTGGTCACCAACGACTCGCACTACACCCACGAGGCCCAGGCCGAGGCGCACGACGTGTTGCTCTGCGTGCAGACCGGCAGCAACATCGCCGACCCGAACCGGTTCCGCTTCGAGGGCGGCGGCTACTTCATCAAGTCCGCCGACCAGATGCGCGCCGTGGACTCGTCCGAGCTGTGGCTCCAGGGTTGCCGCAACACGCTGCTGGTCGCCGAGAAGGTCGACCCGACCGGGATGTTCGAGTTCCACAACCTGATGCCGCGGTTCCCGATCCCGGAGGGGGAGACCGAGGAGTCGTGGTTCCGTAAGGAGACGTTCGCCGGGCTGGCCCGTCGTTACCCCGGTGGCATCCCCGAGGGGCACGTCGTGCAGGCGGAGTACGAGCTGGGCGTCATCATCCAGATGGGCTTCCCGTCGTACTTCCTCGTGGTCGCCGACTTCATCCAGTGGGCGAAGAACCAGGGCATCGCGGTGGGCCCGGGGCGTGGTTCGGCCGCCGGTTCGCTCGTCGCGTACGCGCTGGGCATCACCGACCTGGACCCGATCCCGCACGGGCTGATCTTCGAGCGGTTCCTCAACCCCGAGCGCGTCTCGATGCCGGATGTCGACATCGACTTCGACGAGCGCCGGCGCGGCGAGGTGATCAAGTACGTCACCGAGAAGTGGGGCGAGGACAAGGTCGCCCAGATCGCGACCTTCGGCACGATCAAGGCGAAGGCCGCGATCAAGGACTCGGCCCGGGTGCTCGGCTTCCCGTACGCGGTCGGCGACCGGATCACCAAGGCGATGCCGCCGGCGGTGATGGGCAAGGACATCCCGCTGTCGGGCATCTTCGACCCGAAGCACCCCCGCTACGCCGAGGCCGGGGAGATCCGGGGCCTGTACGAGTCGGACCCGGACGTGCGCAAGGTGATCGACACCGCGAAGGGCATCGAGGGGCTGATCCGGCAGACCGGTGTGCACGCGGCCGGCGTGATCATGTCCGCCGAGCCGATCATCGAGCACATCCCGCTGATGCGCCGGGACGCCGACGGGGTGATCATCACCCAGTTCGACTACCCGACGTGCGAGTCACTCGGGCTGTTGAAGATGGACTTCCTCGGCCTGCGCAACCTGACGATCATCGACGACGCGGTCAAGAACATCCAGCTCAACCACGGCAAGGACCTGGACCTGCTGGGCCTGGACCTGGACGACAAGGCCGCGTACGAGCTGTTGGCCCGGGGCGACACGCTGGGGGTGTTCCAGCTCGACGGCGGGCCGATGCGGTCGCTGCTGCGGCTGATGAAGCCGGACAACTTCGAGGACATCTCCGCCGTCCTGGCGCTGTACCGGCCCGGACCGATGGGCGTGGACTCGCACACCAACTACGCGCTGCGCAAGAACGGCCTCCAGGAGATCACCCCGATCCACCCGGAGCTGGAGGAGCCGCTGCGGGAGATCCTCGCGCCGACCTACGGCCTGATCGTCTACCAGGAGCAGGTGCAGCGCGCCGCGCAGATCCTCGCCGGCTACACCCTCGGTCAGGCCGACCTGCTGCGCCGGGCGATGGGCAAGAAGAAGAAGGAGATCCTCGACAAGGAGTTCGTGCCGTTCCGGGACGGCTGCCGCGAGCGCGGCTACTCCGACGAGGCCATCCAGGCCGTGTGGGACGTGCTGGTCCCGTTCGCCGGGTACGCCTTCAACAAGGCGCACTCCGCCGCGTACGGCCTGGTCTCCTACTGGACGGCGTACCTGAAGGCGCACTACCCCGCCGAGTACATGGCCGGGCTGCTCACCTCCGTCGGCGACGACAAGGACAAGATGGCGCTCTACCTGTCGGAGTGCCGGCGGATGGGCATCCAGGTCCTGCCGCCCGACGTGAACACCTCGGCCGGGCCGTTCACCCCGGTCGGCAAGGACATCCGGTTCGGCCTCGCCGCGATCCGCAACGTCGGCGCGAACGTGGTCGCCGCGATCATGCGCTGCCGCCAGGAGCAGGGCG
>NZ_QKKX01000034.1 GCF_003434305.1 Micromonospora sp. MW-13 | reverse complement strand
TCTACGACTTCCTGTCCAAGGTCGACGCGGTGGTCTGCAACAAGAAGACCATCGAATCGCTGATCAAGGCCGGCGCGTTCGACGTCATGGGCCACCCACGAAAGGGACTACTACAGGTCCACGCCGACGCCATCGACGCGTACGCCGACGTCAAGCGCAAGGAGGCCGTCGGCCAGTACGACCTGTTCGGCGCCGGCTTCGGCGACACCGAGAGCGCCGGCAGCACCACGGTCATGCCGACCATCGGCGAGGCCGAGTGGGACAAGCGGGACAAGCTGGCCTTCGAACGCGAGATGCTCGGCCTGTACGTCTCCGACCACCCGCTGTTCGGCCTGGAGCACGTGCTCGGCGCGGCGGCGGACTGCACCATCGCCGCCCTGTCCGAGGAGGGCACCGTCCCCGACGGCGCGGTGGTCACCCTCGCCGGCATCCTCTCCGGCGTGCAACGGCGGGTCACCAAGCAGGGCCGGGCCTGGGCCTCGGCCACCCTGGAGGACCTCGCCGGCGGCGTGGAGGCCCTGTTCTTCCCCAACACCTACGAGGTGATCGGCCAGTACATCGCCGAGGACGCCATCGTGGTGGTCAAGGGGCGGGTCGACCGCCGCGACGACACCCCGCGCATCATGGCGATGGACATGCAACTGCCGGACGTCAGCAGCAACCCGGGCAGCAAACCGGTCACCCTCACCATCCCGGTGCACCGCTGCACCCCACCGCTCGTGGAGCGGCTCAAGGAGACCCTGGTGCTGCACCCCGGCGACACCGAGGTGCACGTCAAACTCCTCAACGGCGGCAAGACCACCACCCTGCGGCTCGGGCCGTTCCGGGTCGCCGCCACCACCGCGCTGATGGGCGACCTGAAGAGCGTCCTCGGCCCGGCCAACGTGAGCTGATCCCCCCGGCCGGCCCCGGCGGCCGGGTGCCGTGCGGGCGACCGGGGCCGAGGGCACCGGCCACCGCCGGTGGATTGGCCCTGCCCCGACCACTGTGGGCGCAATACCGTCGATGGCATGGAGTTGGAACAGGCACGGAACCTGTGGCATCCGGAACCCGGCTGGCTGAACACGGCGACCTACGGGCTGCCGCCCGAGCCGGCCTGGGCGGCGCTCCAGGCGGCGCTGGCCGACTGGCGGGTGGGGCGTACCTCATGGGAGGGCTGGGGCGAGGCGACCGGGCGGTCCCGGGCGGCCTTCGCCGGTCTGGTCGGCGTGCCGGCGGCCGACGTCGCGGTCGGCAGCACGGTCTCCCAGCTACTGGCCCCGGTCGCGGCGTCCCTGCCGGCGGGCGCGACGGTGGTGGTGCCGGAGGTCGAGTTCACCGCCAACCTCTTCCCCTGGCTGGTGCAGGCCGAGCGGGGCGTGAAGGTGCGGACGGTGCCCGCGGCCGGCCTGGTCGACGCGATCGACGCCGACACCGACCTGGTCGCGTTCAGCCTGGTGCAGTCCGCCGACGGCACGATCGCCGACTACGACCGGATCGTAGCCGCCGCCCGGGCGCATGACGCCCTGGTGGCCGTGGACGCCACCCAGGCGTGCGGCTGGCTGCCGTTCGACGCCGGCCGGGCCGACGTGGTCGCGGTCGGGGCGTACAAGTGGCTGATGGCGCCGCGTGGGGCGGCCTTCGGCTACCTCGCGCCCGCGCTGCGCGAGCGGCTGCGCCCCGACGCCGCCGGCTGGTACGCGGCCGAGGACCCGCACACCTCCTTCTACGGGCCGCCGCTGCGGCTGGCCGGCGACGCCCGGCGGTTCGACCACTCCCCGGCGTGGTTCAGCTGGGTCGGCGCCGCCCCCGCCCTGGAGTTGCTCGCCGAGATCGGGTTGCCGGCGGTGCACGAGCACGACGTGGCGCTGGCCAACCGGTTCCGCACCGGGCTGGGCCGGCCGCCCGGCGAGAGCGCGATCGTCACCGTCGAGGTACCGGGGGCGCAGGAGAGGCTGGAGCGGGCCGGGGTGCGGGCGGCGGTACGCGCCGGGCGGGTCCGGGCCTCGTTCCACCTGTACTCCACCGAGGCGGACGTCGACCTGGCCCTGGACGCGCTGACCGGCTGACCGACCCGGGCCGTCCCCTCGCCGGTCGCCGGTCGGCGCCGGGACGGGGGCCGAGGGCCCGCCGCCGGATGCCCGGTGGCGCGGCCACATGCGCCGGACGGTTCCGCGCCCCGACGCACCACTGTCGATCACATCCGCCGCGCCGGTCATGTGGCACGGTTACCCCCGCCGCCCCGTGAATGTGTGATCCATCGACATGGTTCGACCCCTCTTGCGCGCCGTAGGTTTCCTGCACGCGACGGCCCTGTGACTCCGGTCACCGACCCGGCCGTCGCAGGGACCTGCGGAGGGTGTGGCGATGGCCGGGCAAGGTCTGCTGTCGGCTCGCGGGCTGACCCGTGACTTCCGGGGCTTCCGGGCCGTCGACGCCGTCGACCTCGACGTCGCGCCGGACAGCGTGCACGCCCTTGTCGGCCCGAACGGCGCCGGCAAGACCACCCTGTTCAACCTGCTCACCGGCTTCCTGCGCCCCACCGCCGGGCGGATCGAGCTGGCCGGCCGCGACGTCACCGGGCTGCCCCCGGAACGGGTCGCCCGCCTCGGGGTCGCCCGCTCCTTCCAGATCACCAGCCTCTTCCCGCAGCTGTCCGCCCGCGAGCACGTGGAGCTGGCGTTGCAGTCGCCGAGCGGGCTCGGCTGGCGGTTCTGGCGCTCCGCGAAGCTGATGGGCCGCTACCGCGACCGGGCCGACGAACTGCTGACCATGGTCGGCCTCGCCGAGCTGGCCGGGGCCCCCGCCGAGGCACTCGCGTACGGGCGTAAGCGGGCCCTGGAACTGGCCATCGCGCTCGCCCTGGACCCGAAGGTGCTGCTGCTCGACGAGCCGACCGCCGGGATGGGGTTGGAGGACGTCGACCGTACCGTCGAGCTGGTCGCCCGGGTCCGGCAGGGCCGGACCGTGGTGCTGGTCGAGCACAACATGAGCGTCGTCGGGCGGCTCGCCGACACCGTCACCGTCCTACAGGCCGGCCGCATCCTGGTCGAGGGCCCGTACGAGCAGGTCCGCGCCGACGAACGCGTGATCACCGCCTACCTGGGAGCCGCGGATGCTGCGCATTGACAACCTCTCCGCCTGGTATGGACAGGCGCGGGTGCTACGCGAGGTCAGCCTCGACGTCTCCGCCGGGGAGGTGGTCACCCTGGTCGGGCGCAACGGCGCCGGGAAGTCCACCCTGCTGCGCTGCGTGATGGGCCTGCACCCGGGCCGCAGTGGCGTGATAGCCCTCGACGGGCGCGACGTCAGCCGGCTACCGGCGCACCGGCGGGCCCGGCTCGGCCTCGGCTGGGTCCCCGACGACCGGGGCAGCTACGCCACCCTCACCGTCACCGAGAACCTCACCCTGCCGCCCCGGGTCGGCCCCGACCCGTGGCCGCTGGAGCGGGTGTACGAGGCGTTCCCCGCCCTGTACGACCGCCGCGCCTCGGCGGCGACCATGCTCTCCGGCGGCGAGCAGCAGATGCTCGCCCTGGCCCGGGTGCTGCGGATGGGCGCCCGGCTGCTGCTCTGCGACGAGCCCACCGAGGGGCTCTCCCCGCTGCTCGTACGGCAGGTCGCCGACCTGCTGCGCCAGGCCAAGCGGCACGGGGTGACCGTGCTGCTGGTGGAACAGAACCTGCACTTCGCCACCGGCGTCGCCGACCGGCACTACCTGCTGGCCGAGGGACGGATCGCGGAGGCGATGGACAACTCAGAGGTGCGCTCGCGGGAACGCGAGCTGCTGGCGTACCTCGGGATCTGACGTCGACGCTGAGCCGCGCGGCGCGCGGACGAAAGGGACGGACATGCGTAGGAGCGTGGGTGTGGCCGCGGCGTCGGCCGTGGTGGTGCTGCTGGTCGCCGGCTGCGGCGGGGGTGGGCCACAGTCCTCCGGGGGCCAGAAGCTGACCGGCGACAGGATCGTGCTGGGCGTCCTCAACGACCAGTCCGGGGCCTACTCGGAGCTGTCCGGGAAGAACTCGGTCAAGGCCGTGGAGCTGGCCGTCGCCGACTTCAAGGCGAAGTACGGCGACCGGGCCGTGACGAGGAACATCAGTGTGGAGACCGCCGACCACCAGAACAAGCCCGACGTGGCCAACAGCAAGGCCGCCGAGATGTACGACCGCAGGGGTGTGGACCTGATCCTCGACGTGCCCACCTCGTCGGCCGCCCTGAAGGTGGCCGACGTGGCGAAGGAGAAGCGGAAGCTGTACTTCAACATCGGCGCGGCCACCACCGACCTGACCGGCAAGAGCTGCAACAGGTACACGTTCCACTACGCGTACGACACGTACATGCTGGCCAACGGGACCGGGAAGAGCACCACCGAGCAGATCGGGAAGAACTGGTACATCCTCTACCCGAACTATGCGTTCGGCCAGGACATGGAGAAGAGCTTCTCCACCGCGATCACCCAGGCCGGCGGGGCGGTCGTCGGCCGGGACGGCGCGCCGTTCCCGAACACCGCCGGCGACTACTCGACGTACCTGCTCAAGGCGCCGACGCTGAAGCCGAAGCCGGACGTGCTCGGCACCATGCAGGCCGGCGCTGAGCTGGTCAACGTGGTCAAGCAGTACAACGAGTTCAAGCTGCGGGACAAGGGCATCGGCCTCGCGGTGGGCCTGATGTTCATCACCGACATCCACTCCCTCACCCCGGCCGCGCTCGCCGGCACCACCTACACCGACGCGTGGTACTGGAACTTCGACCAGCGCAACCGCGAGTTCGCCGACCGGTTCCGGGCCGAGACCGGCACCCGCCCGTCGTTCGCCCACGCGGCCAACTACTCCGCCGCCTCGCAGTACCTGGAGGCCGTCCAGGCCGCCGGCACCGACGACGCCGACACCGTCGTCGGGGGCCTGGAGGGCAAGACCGTCGACGACGTCTTCCTGCGCAACGGGAAGATCCGCGCCGAGGACCACCGGGTGGTCCACGACGCGTACCTGGCCCAGGTCAAGCCGGCCGCCGAGGTCACCGAGCCGTGGGACTACGTGAAGGTCCTCAAGACCATCCCGGCCGCGGAGGCGTTCCGCGCTCCGTCCCCGGACTGCGCGCTGTGACCGGCTTCCTCCAGAACACCTTCAACGGGCTGGTGAGCGGGGCGTTCTACGCCCTGCTCGCCCTCGGCCTCGCCGTCATCTTCGGCATGCTCCGGGTGGTCAACTTCGCCCACGGCGCGTTCTACATGCTCGGCGCGTTCGGGGCGTACGTGCTGCTCAGCGAGGCCGGGGTGCCGTTCTGGGCGGCCCTGGTGGTCATGCCGGTCGCCCTCGGCCTGCTCGGCATGGCCCTGGAACGGGCGGTCATCCACCGGCTAACCCGGCTCGACCCGCTCTACAACTTCCTGCTCACCTTCGGCCTCACCCTGATCCTCCAGGACCTGGTGAAGAACCGGTACGGCGTGCAGTCCAGCCCGTACGCCACCCCCGCCGAGCTGAGCGGCTCGCTCGACCTCGGGCTGTTCGACTTCCCGACGTACCGGGTGTTCATCCTCGGCTTCACGGTGCTGCTCTGCGTCGCCGTGTGGTGGGTGCTCAGCCGCACCCGGGTCGGCCTGGTGGTCCGGGCCGCCACCGAACGCCCCGAGCTGACCCGTGCCTTCGGCATCGACGTCGGGCGCTGGGTCACCCCCGTCTTCGGCTTCGGCATCGGCCTGGCCGGGCTCGCCGGGGTGCTCGCCGCGCCGATGCGGGCGGTGAACCCGCTGATGGGCGCCGACCTGATCATCGTGGTCTTCGCGGTGGTGGTGATCGGCGGCCTCGGCTCCATCTTCGGCTCGGTCGCCGCCGGGTTCGGCATCGGCCTGGTCCAGGCATGGGGTGAGGCGTACCTGTCCGACTTCCCGATCGTGTCCCAGACTGCCGTGTTCGTCGTGATGGCCGTCGTGCTGCTGTGGCGGCCCGCCGGCCTGTTCGGCAGAGAGGAGGCCCCGGCATGACCAGCGCCGTCGACACCCCCGCCGACGCGGCCCGCCCCACCCCGCCGTCCGCCCTGGCCGCCGTCGCCCGCGCGCCCGGCCGGATCCGGTACGCCCTGCTCGCCGTCGCCGTGGTGGCCGCGCTCTGGCTGCCCAACGGGCTCTACCCGGCGGTCGCCGTCGACATCCTCTGCTGGGCGCTGTTCGCCGTCTCGGTCGACCTGCTGCTCGGCTTCACCGGGCTGATGTCCTTCGGCCACGCCGCCTTCTGGGGCACCTCCGCGTACGTCACCGGGCTGGTCGCCATCCACGCCGGCCTGCCGTTCCCGGTGGCCGTGCTGGTCGGGGCGCTCGCCTCGGCGGCGCTGGCCGTGCCGATCGGCCACCTCGCGGTGAAGCGGACCGGCATCTACTTCGCGATGGTCACCCTGGCCTTCGCCCAGATGGTCTACTACGTGGCCAACGAGTGGCGTTCGGTCACCCGCGGCGAGAACGGCCTCCAGGGCGTGCCCCGCTCGCTGTTCGGCCTCGACCTCACCGACGACTACTACTTCTACTACGCGATCCTGCCGATCGTGGCGTTCGGTCTGGCCGCCGCCTGGCGGATCGTGCACTCGCCGTTCGGCCGGGTGCTGGTCGGCATCCGCGACAACCCGGCCCGGGCCCGCGCGCTCGGCTACCCCGTGCACCGGTACAAGCTGACCGCGTTCGTGCTCTCCGGCTTCCTGGCCGGGCTCGGCGGCGGGCTGTTCGCCCTCGGCCACCGGTTCGTCTCGCTCGACGTGCTGCACTGGACCACCTCCGGCAAGGCGGTGATCGTGGTGGTGCTCGGCGGCATCGGCACGTTGTGGGGCGGGGTGCTCGGCGCGGGAATCGTGGTCCGCCTGGAGGACTGGCTGTCGTTCTCCGGATTCGAGGCGATCGGCCTGGTCACCGGCGGCATCTTCGTACTCGTCGTGCTGCTGTTCCGGCGCGGGATCTGGGGCAGCGCCGCTCTGGTGCTGCGCCGGCTGGCGGCGCGCCGCAGATAGCTCGGCCGGCACCCCGGGTCAACTCGGCACTGCTGGCTGGCCGGGTCCCCGTCGTCGGGGACCCGGCCAGTTGGCTGTTCGGT
>NZ_QKKX01000033.1 GCF_003434305.1 Micromonospora sp. MW-13 | reverse complement strand
CAACCTGTAGCACTCCCCTGGCCGGCCTCATGGCGACCACCGCTGCGCCCGGCCCTCGCGCCGGGCGAGGATCGCAACCGCACCCGCCCCGTGCCGGCCCGGCGGATCCTCGCGGCTGCGCCCGGCCCTCGCGCCGGGCGAGGATCGCAACATCAGTGAGGCGGCCAGCATGGGCCGGTAGAACACCGTGCTGCGCCCGGCCCTCGCGCCGGGCGAGGATCGCAACTCCGCCCAGCGCACCGCCGTGATCACCACGTGTACGCCGCTGCGCCCGGCCCTCGCGCCGGGCGAGGATCGCAACGGTGCACATCCGGCTCAAGGACGAGCTGGATTGGGAGCTGCGCCCGGCCCTCGCGCCGGGCGAGGATCGCAACTCGACGTCGGGCACGTTCGGGTCTGCGAGCTTCCGCGCTGCGCCCGGCCCTCGCGCCGGGCGAGGATCGCAACGGCAGGGTCGCGTCGATCTCCAGGGAGCGTCGGCGGGCTGCGCCCGGCCCTCGCGCCGGGCGAGGATCGCAACTCGATATCGCCGGTGGTCAGTGGCATGTCGTCCTCCAAGCTGCGCCCGGCCCTCGCGCCGGGCGAGGATCGCAACTTTGGTTCCTGGGTGATCCGCACCCAGGCCAGCGAGTAGCTGCGCCCGGCCCTCGCGCCGGGCGAGGATCGCAACCCGTCGGGCGGCAGCTTGCACCCCGGGAGCCGACACGCTGCGCCCGGCCCTCGCGCCGGGCGAGGATCGCAACACGCTGGTCACCGCCGAGGATGACGGCTCGCTGGTGGGCTGCGCCCGGCCCTCGCGCCGGGCGAGGATCGCAACCGCCGCCCCCGCTGCCCGCGGGTGCGGTCCGGTGGTCGCTGCGCCCGGCCCTCGCGCCGGGCGAGGATCGCAACGCGCGGTCGCGCAGCTCGGCTGGCGGTCGCGGCGTGGCTGCGCCCGGCCCTCGCGCCGGGCGAGGATCGCAACGTCCCCCCACCCGCCGCATGGGATGAATGCCTGCGAGGCTGCGCCCGGCCCTCGCGCCGGGCGAGGATCGCAACTACATCGGCGGCGGCATCAAGGCGCTGATGCGTGCGCGGGCTGCGCCCGGCCCTCGCGCCGGGCAAGGATCGCAACACGGTCATGGTGCCGCCCGGGTTGAACTCGGCGCGCAGCCAGCTGCGCCCGGCCCTCGCGCCGGGCGAGGATCGCAACCCCCCGGTCAGGTCGGACCAGGCGGTGGACAGGTGCGCTGCGCCCGGCCCTCGCGCCGGGCGAGGATCGCAACCCGCCGATCCACGCCGGCGGCAGGGGCGGGCCGTGCGCTGCGCCCGGCCCTCGCGCCGGGCGAGGATCGCAACCGCGTCAGCGGCGACGCCCCGTCCGGCAGGTTCACCGCTGCGCCCGGCCCTCGCGCCGGGCGAGGATCGCAACAGCAGGATTTCGTACGCGACCGTGACCCGGGCGGCGGCGCTGCGCCCGGCCCTTGCGCCGGGCGAGGATCGCAACGTCTACGACTGGCAGGATGCGTTCTCCGGTCTGGCCAGCTGCGCCCGGCCCTCGCGCCAGGCGAGGATCGCAACGAGGTGGTCTGCGTCTTGTTGGCGAACGGCTGGCCGTGCTGCGCCCGGCCCTCGCGCCGGACGAGGATCGCAACCAGGATCAGGCGGCGGCGATCATCCGTGGGCTGCTGCACGCTGTGCCCGGCCCTCGCGCCGGGCACAGCCGCACCGGCGCCTGTCAGTGCGGCGACTACCTGTGGCTGATGCTCAAGGGCTGCGTCCAGGCCCAGGTCGCGCCCGCCGGAGTGGAAGCCGCGTTCGACCTGGTGCCGTGGACTACGTCAGCGACGCCATCGTCACCCTGTCCCGGCAGCCCTCGGCGGCCGACCGCACCTTCCACCTGGCCGCCGGGTGGCTGCTGCGTCTGGACACCGCGCTGGGCTGGCTGCGGTCGAGAGGCTTCGCGCCGCCCGAGGTCGAGCCGGGGGGAGTGGCTGGACCGGATGGGCGCGGACCCGGCCAACGCGGCCCCCGGCCGGCGTCGCCCGGCGTACCATTTCGGTCAGCTCCTCCAGCAGCCTCCGCCAGGGTTCCTTTCAGGCGCTACGAAGTCGACGAGGCCGGAAGCGGTACGGGCAGCGGCTGCTCAGGCACGTACCGCCGTTGCTCGCCGCGCGGCGGGGACAACCAGCGGAGAACCCGTCTCCGGGTCGTCGATCACCCGGCAGGGCAGCCCGAACACCCGCTCCACCAGCTCCGCCGTGACGATCTCCCGGGGCGCCCCGGCGGCCACCACGGCACCGTCGCGCATCGCGATCAGGTGGCTGGCGTACCGGGCGGCCTGGTTGAGGTCGTGCAGCACCGCGACCAGCGTGCGCCCCTGCTCCTCGTGCAGCGTCGCGCACAGGTCGAGCACCTCGATCTGGTGGGCGATGTCGAGGAACGTGGTCGGCTCGTCGAGCAGCAGCAGCTCGGTCTGCTGGGCCAGGGCCATGGCGATCCACACCCGCTGCCGCTGCCCGCCGGACAACTCGTCGACCAGCCGGTCGGCGAGGTCGGCCACGCCGGTGGCGGCCATCGACTCGTCGACCACCCGCTCGTCGTCGCGGGACCACTGCCGCAGCAGCCCCTGGTGCGGGTACCGGCCCCGCGCCACCAGCTCGGCGACCGTGATGCCGTCGGGGGCGGTGGCGGTCTGCGGCAGCAGCCCGAGAGTCCGGGCGACCCGGCGGGCCGGCTGGGCGTGGATGTCCCGCCCGTCGAGCAGCACCGTGCCGGCGGCCGGCCGGAGCATCCGGGCCAGGGCGCGCAGCAGGGTGGACTTGCCGCAGGCGTTCGGTCCGATGACGACGGTGAACGACCGGTCGGGGACGGCGACGGTGAGCCCCTCGGCGATGGTCCGCTTGTCGTATGCGAGGGTCAGGCCGTCGCCGCTGAGCCGAGGGGTGCCGGGCTGCATCAGGGGTGCTCCAGTCTCCAGATCGCCGGTCACAGCCGGCCCGCCTTGCGTTCGGTGGCCAGCAGCCACACCAGGTAGCCGCCGCCGAGCGCGCCGGTGACCACGCCGACGGGGAGCTGGTGCCCGGTGAAGGCGCGCTGGGCGACCAGGTCGGCGGCGACCAGCAGCGCCGCGCCGAGCGCCATGGCGGCGGCCAGGTTCGGCCCGGGTGCGCGGGTCAGCCGGCGGGTCAGGTGCGGTGCGGTGAGCGCGACGAAGTTGACCGGCCCGGCCGCGGCGGCGGCGACGGAGACCAGCAGCACCGCCGCGACCAGCAGCACCGTGCGCAGACCCCGCACCGGTACGCCGAGCGCGGCGGCCGTGTCGTCGCCCAGCTCGGTCATCCGCAGCGCCGGCCCGCAGCCGAACAGCACCACCGGGACCAGCACCGCCAGGGTGGCGGCCAGCGGGACGGCCTGCGCCCAGCCGCGCCCGTCGAGGCTGCCGGTGAGCCAGAGCACGGCGCGGGCGGCGTCCATGAGCTGCCCCCGGGTCAGCAGCCAGCCGTTGACCCCGGTGAGGATCGCGGCGACGCCGATGCCGGCGAGGATCAGCCGGTGGCCGTGCGCGCCGCGCGCCCAGGCCACCGCCCACAGCAGCAGGCCGGTGGCCAGGCCGCCGACCACGGCCGCGCCGGCCAGGGCGAGGGTGCTGCCGCCGACCACCACCACGATGAGGGCCCCGGTGGCGGCTCCCTGGGTGACGCCGAGGATGTCGGGGCTGCCGAGCGGGTTGCGCACGAGGGCCTGGAACACGGCGCCGCCCAGGGCCAGCGCGGCTCCGACCAGCAGGGCGGTGACCAGCCGGGGCAGCCGCAGCTCGCCGATGATGAAGTCCTCGGCGGGGGTGCCGCCCCCGGTGAGGGTGCGCAGCACGTCGGCGGGGCTCATCGGGTAGTCGCCGCCACCGACCGACAGCACGCCCAGGGCCAGCGCGGCCAGCACGCAGCCGAGACCCACCAGCAGGGCCCGGGTCCGGAACCGCACGGACCAGTGGCGTACCCGTACGACGGTCACGACCGCACCGCCCGGGTGCGGGTGACCAGGTGCAGGAAGAGCGGGCCGCCGAGCACGGCGGTCATGATGCCCACCTGGATCTCGCCGGGGCGGCCGAGCACCCGGCCGGCCACGTCGGCGCCGAGCAGCAGCACCGGGGCGAGCAGCGCGCAGGCCGGCAGCAGCCAGCGTAGGTCCGGTCCGGTCAGGACGCGGACCAGGTGCGGCACCAGCAGCCCGACGAAGACCAGCGGCCCGCAGGCGGCCGTCGCGGCGCCGCAGAGCAGGGTGACCGTCACGACGACGGCCGCCCGGACGGCGGCGGGCCGGGCGCCCAGCGCCCGCGCCTGGTCGTCGCCGAGGGCGAGGGCGTTGAGCGGCCGGGCCGCCGCCAGGGCGATCACCAGCCCGGCCGCCGCGAACGGCAGCACCCGGACCACGGTCGCCAGGTCGGCGCTGGCCAGCGAGCCGACGGTCCAGAACCGCATCTTCTCCAGCGAGGCCGCGTCGAGGAGCATCACCGCGCTGACGTACGAGTAGAGGGCCGCGTTGAGCGCCGCCCCCGCGAGGGCCAGCCGGGCCGGGGTGGCGCCCCGGCCGCCGCCGACGGCGTAGACGAGGGCGGTGACGGCCGCCGCGCCCGCCAGGGCGAACCAGATGTACCCGTCGACACCCGCGACGCCGAAGAACCCGGCGGCGGTGGCCACGGCCGCCGACGCGCCGGCGTTGATGCCGAGCAGCCCGGGGTCGGCGAGCGGGTTGCGGGTGACCGCCTGCATCACCGCGCCCGCGACCCCGAGCGCCGCGCCGGCGAGCAGACCGAGCAGGGTGCGCGGCAGCCGCATCTGCCGCACCACGGCGTGCGCGGGGGAGTCGGGGTCCACCAGCCCCTGCCAGACCTCGGCGAGGGTGAGCTGCTTCGCGCCGACCGCGAGGCTGACCGCGACCACGGCCACCAGCAGCAGGAACGCGGCCAGCAGCCCGGCCAGGCGGGCCGCGGGCCGGCCCCGGCGGGGCGGGGGCGTCGCCGTCGGAGCGGGGGCGGTCGGCGACGGTTCGATGACGGACAGTGCGGGCTCCTGTGTGGTGGGAATCGACGGCGGTGCTGTTGACAACAACTTAGGTTAGGGTAACTTAACCTCGCCCTCGGTCATCGGACCACCCCGGAACGGAAAGAAGCCGCCATGCCCGTACCCGTTTCCCGTCCGCGCCTGACCCGCCGCGGCCTGCTCTCCGCCGGCGGCGCCCTCGCCCTCGGCGCCCTGCTCGGCGGCTGCGGCGGCAAGGACGACGAAGCCTCCTCGCCGGCCGCCGGCAGCGGCCCCTGGTCGTTCACCGACGACCGGCCCGAGAAGGTCACCCGGGACGCCACCCCGAAGCGCGTCGTCGCCTTCACCGGCGTGGCCGCCGCCCTGGTCGACTTCGGACTCGACGCGCAGCTCGTCGGGGTGTTCGGCGAGACCACCCGCGCCGACGGTTCGAAGGAGCCGCAGGCCGGGGACCTCGACGTCGGCAAGGTGACCGTGCTCGGCAACGTCTGGGGCGAGTTCAGCGTCGAGAGGTACGCGGCGCTCAACCCCGACCTGCTGGTCACCCACATGTACGACCCGGGCGCCTTCTGGTACGTCCCCGACGAGAGCCGCGACAAGATCCTCGCCCTGGCCCCCACCGTCACCATCACCACCGCCCGGGTGCCGATGAACCGCCCGATCGAGCGGTACGCCGAGCTGGCCGCGTCCCTCGGCGCCGACCTGAACGCGAAGAAGGTCACCGAAGCCAAGGCCCGGTTCGAGGCCGCCGCCGAGTCCGTCCGGCAGGCCGTCAAGGCCAACCCCGGAATCAAGGTGCTGGCCGCCTCCGGCAGCCCCGACCTGTTCTACGCCTCCAACCCGAAGGTCAGCACCGACCTGATGTACTTCGCCGAGCTGGGCGTCGACATCGTGGTGCCGACCAAGCTGGAGCAGGGCGACTACTTCGAGAGCCTGAGCTGGGAGAACGCCGGCAAGTTCCCGGCCGACCTGATCCTGCTGGACAACCGCGCCACCGCCCTGCAACCGGCCGACCTGGCCAAGAAGCCCACCTGGGCGCAGCTCCCGGCGGTGCGGGCCAACCAGGTCACCCCGTGGGACGCCGTGCCGCGCTTCTCGTACGCCGGGGCCGCCCCGCTGCTGGAGAACCTCGCCAAGGCGATCGCCGCCGCGAAGAAGGTGAGCTGACCGGATGGCCGGCACCACCCTCGACCCGCTCGCCACCCGGTTCCGGTTCTACCAGGCGCAGGTCGTGCGCGCCCGCCGGCTCGGCCCGACGATGACCCGGGTGACCCTCGGCGGCCCGCAGCTCACCGCCTTCGCCGGCGGCGGGCGCGACCAGAGCGTCAACCTGTTCCTGCCCCACCCCGGGCAGGCCGCGCCCGTAATGCCCGTCGACGCCGGCGGCGACTGGGCGCTGCTCGCCGCCGACGAGACCGCGCTGCCCGCCGTCGGGGCGATCCTGGAGTGGCTGCCCACCGGGGCCCGGGCCCGGGCCTGGATCGAGGTCCCACACGTCGCCGACATCCAGGACCTGCCCGCCCCGCCCGGGGTCGAGGTGACCTGGCTGGTCCGGGGCACCACCCCGCCCGGCTCCGGGCTGCTGCGCGACGCCGTCCGCGCGGCCCGGCTGCCCGGCGTCGTCCCGTACGCGTGGGTCGCCGGGGAGTCCGCCACGGTCCGCGGCCTGCGCCGGCACCTCGTGCAGGAGCGCGGCGCCGACCGCCGCCGGGTGGCCTTCTCCGGCTACTGGCGGCGGGGCGCGTCCGAGGACGCCCTGCGCGGCGAGGCCCTCGCCGGCGCCGCGGCCTGACCGTGCCCCCGAGCGCCCCGCCCGCCGGGGTCACCGACCGCCCGACCGTGGCCCTGAGCGCCCCCGGCGCCCCGGCCGCCGGGGTGGCCGGTCGCCCCCGCAGCACCGCCGGCCCCGAGTCCCACCGACCGTCGAGGAACCGCATGAGCATCCCGGGTCGTCCCGCTCCGGACGTGCCGCCCGCAACCGGCACTCCGGCGAACCCCCGCGCCCACCTGTTGACCACCGGCACCGCCGAGCAGTACCGGCGGGTGCTGGCCGAGGGGGTCGACCGGGTCAGCGCCCGGATCGCCCGCACCGACCGCCCGTTCACCGGTGTCACCCCGGCCGAGCTCGCCCCCACCGTCGCCGCCGTGGACCTGGACCGCCCGCTCGCCGACCCGGCCGCCGCCCTCGACGAGCTGGACGACGTGTACCTGCGCGACGCCGTCTACTTCCACCACCCCCGCTACCTGGCCCACCTCAACTGCCCGGTGGTGATCCCCGCGCTGCTCGGCGAGGCCGTGCTCACCGCCGTGAACTCCTCCCTGGACACCTGGGACCAGAGCGCCGGCGGCACCCTCATCGAGCGCCGCCTGATCGACTGGACGGCCCAGCGCATCGGCCTCGGCCCCGCCGCCGACGGCGTGTTCACCAGCGGCGGCACCCAGTCCAACCTCCAGGCCCTGCTGCTGGCCCGGGAGGAGGCGTGCGCCCGGACCGCGACGTCCCGCCGCGAGCTGCTGCCCCGGCTGCGGGTGCTCGCCTCCGGCGCCGGCCACTTCAGCGTGCAGAAGTCGGCCACCCTGCTCGGCCTCGACGCCGACGCGGTGATCGCCCTACCCACCGACGCCGACCGCCGGATGTGCCCCGCCGCCCTGCACGAGGAGCTGGCCCGCTGTCACCGCGACGGGCTCACCGTGATGGCGGTCGTCGCCACCGCCGGCACCACCGACTTCGGCTCCATCGACCCCCTCGACGCCATCGCCGACCGGTGCGCCGCCGCCGGGGTCCGGCTGCACGTCGACGCCGCGTACGGCTGCGGGCTGCTGGTCTCGCCCACCCGGCGGCACCTGCTCGCCGGCATCGAACGCGCCGACTCGGTGACCGTCGACTACCACAAGTCCTTCTTCCAGCCGGTCTCCTCCAGCGCCCTGCTGGTCCGCGACGGCCGGTCGCTGCGGCACGCCACCTACCACGCCGACTACCTGAACCCGGCCCCCCGGGCGACGGGGGAGCAGCTGCCCAACCAG
This sequence comes from Micromonospora sp. MW-13, assembly GCF_003434305.1. Classification (GTDB taxonomy): domain Bacteria; phylum Actinomycetota; class Actinomycetes; order Mycobacteriales; family Micromonosporaceae; genus Micromonospora. The sequence continues at coordinate 194,413 of NZ_QKKX01000033.1, read as the reverse complement.
GTCGACAAGAGCCTCCAGACCACCCGCCGGTTCGACGCGCTGAAGCTCTGGCTCACCCTGCGGATGATGGGCCCCGACGCGGTCGGCGCGCTCTTCGACGAGGTGATCGACCGGGCCGACGGCGCGTGGCGGCTGCTCGCCGGCGACCCCCGCTTCGAGGTGGTCACCCGGTCCGCGCTGAGCACCGTGGTGTTCCGCTACCTGCCCACCGGGCCGGCGGCCGTGCTGGCCGACGACGCCAACCGGTACGCCCGCCGGGCCCTCGCAGCCTCCGGCGCGGCCGTCGTCGCCGGCACCAAGGTCGACGGCCGGCAGTACCTGAAGTTCACCCTGCTCAACCCGGAGACCACGCTGGACGACGTGGCGCACGTCGTCGACCTCATCGCCGAGCACGCCGGCCGGTACGTGCACGAGCGGACCGCCGCCGTCACCCCCTGCCCGGTCGGCTGACCGCGAACGTGCCCACCCCCCGCCCCCGCGCAGAGAGCGAACCCATGTCCACCAACGACGTCATCGCCGTCGGGCTCGGCCCGTACAACCTGGGCCTGGCCTGTCTCACCGAGCCGCTGACCGACCTGGACTGCCTGTTCCTGGAGGCCCGCGACTCCTTCGACTGGCACCCCGGGATGCTGCTGGAGACCGTCCGGTTGCAGACCCCGTTCCTGGCCGACCTGGTCACCCTCGCCGATCCCACCTCGCCGTACTCCTTCCTGAACTGGCTCAAGGAGTCCGGGCGGCTGTACCCGTTCTACATCCGGGAGAGGTTCCACCCGCTGCGCAGCGAGTACAACGCGTACTGCCGGTGGGCGGCGGCGAAGCTGGCGGGGGTGCGCTTCGGCCACCGGGTCACCGCCGTCACCCACGACGAGGCCGACGACCTGTTCACCGTGCGCGCCACCGTCACCGCCACCGGCGAGACCGTCACCCACCGGGCCCGGCACCTGGTGCTCGGCACCGGGACCCCGCCGCACGTCCCGGCCGCCTGCGCCGGGCTCGGCGGCGACGTGGTGCACTCCTCGGCGTACCTGGAGCACCGGGCCGCCCTGCGGGAGAAGAACAGCGTCACCGTGGTCGGCTCCGGGCAGAGCGCCGCCGAGATCTACCACGACCTGCTCGGCGACATCGACACGTACGGCTACCGGCTGAACTGGGTCACCCGCTCGCCCCGGTTCTTCCCCCTCGAATACACCAAGCTCACCCTGGAGATGACCTCCCCGGACTACGTCGACTACTTCCACGCCCTGCCCGAGCCCACCCGCTACCGGCTGGAAGCCGAGCAGAAGGGGCTGTTCAAGGGCATCGACGCCGATCTGATCAACGACATCTACGACCTGCTCTACGCCAAGAGCGTGTCCGGGCCGGTGGAGACCCGACTGCTCACCAACACCGAGGTGACCAGCGCCCGGCACGACCCGGCCGCCGGCGGGTACACCCTCGGGCTGCGCCACGTCGAGCAGGAGGGGGAGTTCGCCCTGGCCACCGAGGGCCTGGTGCTGGCCACCGGGTACCGCCACGCGGTGCCGGACTTCCTCGACCCGGTGCGTCACCTGCTGCGCTTCGACACCCACGGCCGGTTCGACGTGGCCCGCGACTACAGCGTCGACCACGCCGGCCGGGTGTTCCTCCAGAACGGCGGCACCCACACCCACAGCGTCACCTCGCCGGACCTGGGCATGGGCCCGTACCGCAACGCCGTCATCATCCGCGAGCTGCTCGGCCGCGAGCACTACCCGGTCGAGCGGCGAATCGCGTTCCAGGAGTTCGGCGTGCCGGCGGGGGTGCAGGCGTGACCGAGGTCGTGCACACCCGCACCGACCCCCGGCTGGGCGACTTCGCCCTGCGTACCCTCGACCCGGTCGCCGACGCCGCGCTGCTGCACTCCTGGGTGACCCACCCGAAAGCCGCGTTCTGGCTGATGGCCGACGCCGACGTGGCCCGGGTCGCCGCCGAGTACGCGCGCATCGCCGCCGAGGAGCACCACGACGCGTTCGTCGGGCTGTGGCGGGGCGAGCCGGCCTTCCTCGTCGAGCGGTACGACCCGGCGCGGGTCGAGCTGGCCGGCCGCTACCCGGCCCGCCCCGGCGACGTCGGCATGCACTTCCTCTGCGCGCCCACCGACGCCCCCGTCCCCGGCTTCACCCGGGCCGTCATCACCGTCGTAATGGACTGGCTGTTCGCCGACCCGGCGCACCGCCGGGTGGTGGTCGAGCCGGACGTGCGCAACACGGCCGTGCACGCGCTGAACGCCGCCGTCGGCTTCGTCCCCGCCGGACCCCTCGCCCTGCCCGCCAAGACCGCCCTGCTCAGCTTCTGCACCCGCGCCCAGTTCGCCGCCGCCACCGGCCCGGCCCCCACCAGCAGCGAAGGACCGACCATCGTGGACCCCCAGGACGCCGTCGCCCACCTCACCCCCGACACCTGGGCGCGGGCCAACCGGCTGCTGGTCCGCAAGGCGCTCGCCGAGTTCGCCCACGAGCGGCTGCTCACCCCTGAGCCCGTCGGCCCCGCCGCCCCCAGCGAGCCGGCCGAGTACGAGGTGGCCAGCGACGACGGCGTCGTGACCTACCGGTTCGCCGCCCGCCGGCTCGCCCTCGACCACTGGCGGATCGACCCGGACAGCATCACCCGCCGCCGCGACGGCGCGGAGCTGCCCCTGGACGCCCTCGACCTGTGCGTGGAGCTGCGCGGCGCGCTCGGCCTCACCGACCGGGTGCTGCCCGTGTACCTGGAGGAGATCACCTCCACCCTGGCCGGGTGGGCGTACAAGCTGGACCGGCCGGAGATCGTCGCCGCCGAACTGGCCCGCGCCGACTTCCAGACCATCGAGACCAGGATGACCGAGGGCCACCCGGGCTTCGTCGCCAACAACGGCCGGATCGGCTTCGGCATCGACGAGTATCACCGGTACGCCCCGGAGGTCGGCCGGCCGGTGCGGTTGCTCTGGCTCGCCGCGCACCGCGACCACACCACCTTCACCTGCTCCACCGACACCGACGCCGACGCGCTGCTGCGCGACGAGCTGGGCGCCGACGTGCTGGCCGGCTTCGCCGCCACGCTGACCGGGCTCGGCCTCGACCCGGCCGACTACCTGTTCCTCCCCGTGCACCCGTGGCAGTGGTGGAACCGCCTCGCCGTCACCTTCGCCGCCGACGTGGCCGAGCGCCGCCTCGTCCTGCTCGGCCCCGGCCCGGACGAGTACCTGGCCCAGCAGTCGGTGCGCACCTTCTTCAACGTCACCCGCCCCGAACGGCACTACGTCAAGACCGCGCTGTCCGTGCTGAACATGGGCTTCGTCCGGGGGCTGTCGGCGGCGTACATGGAGGCCACCCCGGCCATCAACGACTGGCTCGCCGACCTGATCGACCGCGACGAGGTGCTCCGGGTCACCGGGCTGACCATCCTGCGGGAGCGGGCCGCGATCGGGTACCGCAACCGCCGGTTCGAGGCGGCCACCGACCGGTACTCCCCGTACCGGAAAATGCTGGCGGCGCTGTGGCGGGAGAGCCCCGTCCCCGGCCTGGAGCCGGGGCGACGACTGGCCACCATGGCGTCGCTGCTGCACGTCGACTCGGCCGGCGGCTCGTTCACCGCCGCGCTGGTCGCGGAGTCGGGGCTGCCGGCGGGGGGCTGGCTGCGCCGGTACCTCGACGCGTACCTCGTCCCGCTGCTGCACTCCCTCTACGCGTACGACCTGGCGTTCATGCCGCACGGCGAGAACGTCATCCTGGTGCTGCGCGACGGGGCGGTCGAGCGGGCGGTCTTCAAGGACATCGCCGAGGAGATCGTGGTGATGGACCCGGACGCCGACCTGCCCGAGGCGGTGCACCGCGTCCGGGCCGACATCCCCGACGACGAGAAGCTGCTGTCGATCTTCACCGACGTGTTCTCCTGCTTCCTGCGTCACCTCAACGTGGTGTTCACCGACGCGGGGCTGCTCACCGAGGAGGAGTTCTGGCGGACGGTCGCCGACTGCGCGGCCGACTACGCCGAGCGGGTCCCGCACCTGGCCGACCGGCTGCGCCGCTACGACCTGTTCGTCCCGGAGTTCGCCCACTCCTGTCTCAACCGGCTCCAGCTACGCAACAACCAGCAGATGGTGGACCTGTCCGACCCCTCGGCGGCGCTCCAGTTCGCCGGCACCCTGGCCAACCCCATCGCCCCGTACGCGCGCCGAGCCTGACCCGCGGCGCCGCCGGTGCCCGCCGCGGATCCGGCCCCGGCGCTCGCCCGCCCGCCCCGCTCGCTCGCCCCGCCCGCCCGCCCCGCCCGCCCGCTCTTTCACGGAAAGAGTGGCTATCCCGGCCGGAATGACCACTCTTTCCGTGAAATTGCGCGGATGCGGGGTGGGGGTGCGGGGTGGGGGTGGGTCAGGGGTGGGGGTGCGGGGTGGGGGTGGGTCAGGGGTGGGGGTAGGGGCGGCGGGTGAGCGTGGCGTGCAGCATCGTCGTCAGGGTGACGATGTCGAAGACCGGGAGCCCCAGCCGGGCCTGGATCGCGTGCGCGAACGGCACCAGGTCGGTGCACTCGATCACCAGCGCGCCCAGGTCCGGGTGCGCCTCGGCGAGCCGGTCGACGCGGTCGAGCACCTCCCGGCCGAGGCGGTCGGCGTCCAGGGCGTCGCGGCGGCCCTCCAACATCACCTCCCGGAACTCCGGCTGGCCGGCCATCCCGGTGACCCGCACCGGCACCGACTCCGCGCCGATCGCGGCGAGGTGGCGCGGGGTCAGCGCGTTCTCGTCGGCGACCAGCAGCCCGACCGGCCGCCCGACCATCCGGTGCACCATCGGGAGCTGGACCAGGCTGGACGACCACAGCGGCACCGACACGGCGGCGGCCAGCTCGGCCTGGAACAGCACCAGGAAGCCGCACGCCCCGGTGATGGCGGCGACCCCGGCGGCCTCCAGGTCCTTCGCCGCCGCGATGAACGGCTCCAGCAGCGTCGGGTCGGCCTCGCGGACCAGCCGCCGCGGCGTCGCCCCCTCGACCACCCGGTACACCACCGGGAAGTCGAAGGTGGCCGGGTTGCGGATGTGCCCGGGGATCTTCTCGAACGAGGTGTCCAGGCAGAGCACCCCGATGGGGGCGTCGTCGGTCATCGCGTACTCCCTGGGGTCGGGCGGCGGCGCGGGAAGCGCCGCCGCCAGCGGTCCACGGCGAAGGGGGCCAGGTCCAGCTCCGGGCGGACGCCGCCGACGAGCTGGGCGATCAGCCGCCCCCCGGCCGGCGCCAGCCCCATCCCGATGTGGCCGTGCCCGGCGGCCACGCAGACGTTGCGGTACCCCCCGGCGCGGCCGAGCAGCGGCAGGCTGTCCGGGGTGCAGGGACGCAGCCCGCTCCACACCCGCACCCGACGGTCGGTGTCCAGCCCCGGCAGGTACGACCGGACGGTGCGCGCGATGCCGTCGACCCGACGGGGTGCGACGGAGACGTCCATCCCGGTCAGCTCCAGGGTGCCGGCGAGGCGCAGCCGGTCGCCGAGCGGCATGACGGCGACCTTGCCCTCGCTGAGCAGGATCGGCAGCCGGGGCGGAGTCTGCGGGGCGGCGACGGTGACCGCGTAGCCCTTGGCCGGCTGGAGCATCAGGTCCAGGCCCAGCTTGCGGGCGCAGGCCACGGACCAGATCCCGGCGGCGATCACCACCTCGGCCGGGCGCAGGTCCCCCCGGCTCGTGCGCACGGCCCGGACCCGGTCCCCGGCCACCTCGAAGTCGCGGACCTCGGTGTCGGTGCGGATGTCCACGCCCATGCCCCGCAGCACCCGGGCGAACTCGACGAGGAACGCCGGGATGCGCAGCGCGGCCCCCTCGGCGTTGAGCAGCGCCCCGGCCACGTCGAACTCGACGCCCGGTTCGAGGCGGGCCAGCTCGCCGGGTTCGAGCACCCGCAGCGGCACTCCCCGGGCGACCGCCGCCGGCACCGAGCGGCGGGCCTGGTCGAAGCCCTCCGGGGTCTTGCAGGCCAGCAGCATGCCCCGCGCGGTGAGGGTGTCGGCGAGCGGCCCCGCCGCGCACACCTCGTGCAGGATGGCCAGGCTGCGCTGCTTGAGCGACAGCAGGACGTCGAAGGCGGCCCGGGCGTCGGCCTCGGTGCAGACCCGGCGGAAGTGCCAGAGCCAGGCGAGCAGGGCCGGATCCCAGCGGGGCCGGACGTGGAACGGGCTCTCCGGGTTCAGCAGGTAGCGCAGCCCCTTGGCCGGCACGCCGGGCTCCGCGAGCGGCGCGGAGCCCTGGGTGCCGACGAAGCCGGTGTTGCCCGAGGAGCAGGCCGCCGGGTCGCCGACCTCGCCCCGGTCGACGACGGTGACCCGGTGGCCGGCGCGGGCCAGGAACCAGGCGCAGAACAGGCCGACGATGCCCGCGCCGACCACCAGCACGTCGGGCTCGTCGCCGGGCGGGCGTGGCGCGGGCGTCGTCGACATCGCCCGCGCCCTACACGCTCACGACGAAGAAGCAGGTGGGCAGGTTGAGCACCACCCGCTCGTAGATCTCGGCGGTCAGCGCCAGACCGGGCTCGGCGAACGTGCCGGGCGGCGGCTCGGCGAAACCGATCATCGAGCGGCCGGCGTCGAACAGCAGCGCGCCGTGGCCGAAGTCGCCGACGATCGCGGTGCCCGGGTCGACCAGCCGGGTCCGGACGATGAACACGCCGTTCTCCTCGACGTCGCGCATCAGCGTGCCGGAGCCGAGCAGCCGGTAGTAGTCCGCCGGGTTGATGATCAGCCCGTCGGCGGTGCTGCCGTTCTGCTCCACCTCGTTGCAGGCGGACAGGATTGTGGAGCCGAACGGGCCCGGGTCGGTGAGCCGGGCGATGTCCGGCATGGTGAGCAGCCCACCCTCGCCGCGCAGGATGGTGACGTTCTCGGCGGTGGCCAGCCGCACGACGAGGCGGTAGTTGATGAACTCCGCGAAGCTCGTCGGGTCGTCCCACAGCCCGTCCGGGACCTGCACCCACGCCTTCGTGGTGAACAGCGGCGGGATGGGGGAGCGGTGGAAGTGGTTGGCCGCCTCCCGCCGCAGGTCGGCGCCGTCGACCGCCGGGTCGTCCGGGCGGGCCGGGCTCTCGTGCCAGTAGAACTCCTGCGGGTCCCGGGACAGGTCCACCACCTTCAGCACGTTCCGCGACGGGTAGCGCGGCTTGCGCCGGGAGCTGGTCAGCGAGTCGGTGATGGTGACGTCGTACTCGACGCGGGTGTCGAAGCCCTGCGCGGCGAAGGCGTCGACGAAGACCTGCCCCGGCGAGAGCTGCTTCTTGCGGTCCTCGACGACCTCGGCGATCGTGCGCTTGATGACGTCGGTTCGTTGCATGGGCTCACACCTCGGGTCGTGGTCGGACGGTCACTGCGCGGCGGGCTTGCGGGCGACGAACATGCCCCAGCCGAACTCGCCCCGGTCGATCGCGGCCTGGATCTCCGCGCAGGAGGCGGCGAAGCCGAGGATCCACTCCCGGGCGGCCGGGTCGTCGGTGGACGCCGCCCGCTGCCGGGCGGTCTCGCCGAGCACCCGGTACGTCTGCCGGATGTGCTCGTCGAGGCTGCGGGCGGCCAGCACCTCGAACCCGGCCTCGGTGAGCGCCCCGGCGTACCCGTCGAGGGAGTAGCCGTTGCTCCAGCGCACCCGGTCGTAGACGTGCCGGCGGGCGGCCTCGCCGATCTCGGTGGTCGGCTGGAGGAAGTCGGTGATCGCCAGGATCCCGCCGGGGGCGAGCACCCGGTGCATCTCGGCGTGGCTGCGCGGCTTGTCCGGCACCAGGAACAGGGCGTCCTGGCTGACCACGTGGCTGAAGCTGCCCGGGGAGTACGGCAGGGCGGTGGCCGACCCGTGCCGGAAGGCGATCCCCGGCGTCCCGCGCTCGGCGAGCTTGGCCTGGGCGAACCGGATCCGCTCGATGCTCAGGTCCAGCCCCTCGCCCCGGCAGCCGGTCTGCCCGGCGAGCCGGAGCAGGAAGTTGCCGCAGCCGCAGCCCACGTCCAGCACGGTCGAGTCGGCGTCGATGCCCGCCTCGGTGGCGAGCAGGTCGGAGGTCCGGTCGGCGGCGGCGTGGTAGTCGGCGTCGGTGTCGTCGGCGAAGTAGCCGGTGTGCAGCACGCCCTCGCTGTCCCAGAAGCTGAGGTAGGTCTGGGTGGTCTCGTCGAAGAACTCGGAGACGTCCCGCTCGGTGAAGGTGGGGCTGGTCGTGGACATCACGCACTCCTTCGTGCTGTGCCGCCGGCCGGCGTCGCCGCCGCCGGATCGGGGGAGGGGTCAGGCGTAGGTGTCCTTGCGGACGCCGGTCAGGTGTGGCAGCTCCGGGCCGGTGGCGCTCGCGCCGCCGTCGATCAGGTGCACGCCCGCGGTGACGAACGAGGCCCGCTCGCTGGCCAGGAACGCGGCCACGGCGGCGACCTCCCCCGGGTCGGCCAGCCGGCCCAGCGCGCTGTGGTGGCCCATGGCGGCGAGCTGCTCCTCGACGTCGCCGTCGCCGGCCAGCCGGGCGGCGGCCCGCTCCATCGGCGGGGTGCGCACGCTGCCGGGGGCGAGCACGTTGACGGTGATCCCGTCGCGGCCCACGTCGACGGCGAGGCCCTGGGCGAAGCGGACCAGCGCGGCCCGGGTCACCCCGGAGAGCACCAGCGGGCCGATCGGCACGCTCGCGGTCTCGGAGGCGACGAAGATCAGCCGTCCCCAGCCGGCGGCGCGCAGGTGCGGCAGCGCCGCCATGGCCAGCCCGACGGCCGGCAGCAGCACCCGGTCGACGGCGGCCCGGTAGTCGTCCACCTCGAACAGCGCGGCGGTGCCGACCGGCGGGCTGCCGCCGCTGACCAGCAGGACGTGCGCCGCGCCGAGGTCGGCGGCCACCCCGTCCACCCAGCGGCGGGCCGCGTCGGTGTCGGTGACGTCCACGCTGGTGGCGCTGACCCGGCCGGTGCCCACCCCGGCCAGCTCCCGCTCGGCGGCGGCGAGCCGGTCCGGGTCGCGGCCACAGATCGCCACGTGCGCGCCCTCGGCGGCGAACTCCTTCGCGCAGGCCAGCCCGATCCCGCTGGACCCGCCCGCGACGAGGACCACCCGTCCCCTGAGCCCGAGATCCACGCTCGTTACCTCCCTGATCCGCTGGTCGGTGATACCCGGTCCGCCCCGCGCGGGGCCGACCGGTAGCCGTAGCGGGCGAACAGCGGCTGGGCCAGGGCCGTCGCGGCCAGCCGGTCGGCCCGGGACAGGGTGCGCCGCCAGGAGTCGTCGCGGTCCCGGATGACCGTGACCCCGGTGCGGAACCGGTCCGGGTTGCCGGTCACCGTGTGGTTGGTGCGCAGCTCGACGGTCCGCCCGCGCACCGGGTTGCCGGCCGGGTCGGCCCCGCAGAGCCGCAGCAGCGCGTCGACGGTGCCGGCCGGGTCGGCGGTGAACGACTCGTAGCGCAGCAGCGTCGACCGCTCGGGGAACCGCCGGGTGATCGCCGCCGAGGCCAGGTTGAACCCGTGCCAGTACGCGGTGCTGCGCGCCGCCGACATCGCGTAGACGTACTGCTTCGGCTCCCGCCAGGAGTGCGCCACCGCGCGCGGGTCGCGGACCAGGTGCACGTAGTACGGGGTGATCCCCGGAACGTACGGCAGCAGCGCGGCCTCGCCGGGGATCTTCGTGGTGTCCACGATGGTGTGCGCCCCGGCGCGCTCGGCGGCGGCCCGGTAGACCCGGCCCATCAGGTCGGCGTGCGCGCGGATCTCGTCGTCGTACAGGCCCCGGCGCAGCACCCGCCAGGTGTGCCGGGTCCGCACCCGGGACCGCTGGCGGCCGATCACCGCCGCGGCGTGCGCGTCCGGCGACGTCCCGGCCGGGCGGCCGACCGGCAGCACCCGCGACCAGATGTCGCAGCCGGTCAGCGGGGCGCCGCAGCCGCACAGGTCGTTGACGCCCCGGCCGGTGGAGTTCTTCCACAGGAAGTGCAGCTCGCCGACGTGGAAGAAGCCGGGCACCTCGTTGAGCACGTTGCCGATGATGGTGCTGCCGTTGCGGCACCAGCCGGTGACGCACAGGACGGTCAGGTCGCTCATGCCGCCCGGGCCTCCGTCTCTCGTCCTGCGGGCCGGGCGGCGCCGGGACCGGTCGCCGGGCGGCCGATCCACGCCGCCAGCACCGCCGCCGCGACGGCGCAGGCCGCGCCGACGCCGAACACCGCTGGATAGTCGAGGCTCGCCGCGACCAGGCCGGTCACCGGCCCCCACACCGCCAGCCCCAGGTCCCAGAACGAGGTGTACGCCCCGATCGCCGCCCCCTGCCGGGTCGGCTCGGCCCGGTTCATCACCATCAGCGCCAGCGACGGGTGCAGCAGGGAGAACCCGACGCCGGTCACCACGCCGCCGGCCACGGCGACGGGCAGGTTCGGGGCCACCGCGATGATCACCAGGCCGACCGCCTCGCCGGCCGCCGACCAGGCCGCCACCCGACGTGGGCCGAGCTTGTCGGGCAGGTGGCCGATGACCAGGCGGGTGAGCGCGTACACGGCGCTGAAGCAGCTCAGCACCACCACGCCGGAGCCGATCCCGCGCGCGTCCAGGTGCAGCACGACGAACGCGGCCAGGCCGGCGTACCCGGCGGCGCCGAGGGCGAGCGCGGTGCCGGGCAGCAGCGCCGGGCGCAGCAGCAGCCCGCCGCCACCCTTCGCCGGTGCGGCGGCGGGGTCCCGGGGCGGGACCGGGACGATGGCCACCAAGGCGGCGGCCAGCAGGGGAGCGGCGGCGGCGAGCGCCCAGACCGCCGCGAAGGAGACCTGTTGCAGGGTGGCGCCGAGGAAGGTGCCGGCGGAGATGCCGCCCCACATGCTCATCCCGTACAGGCCGATGAGCTGGCCGCGGCGCTCATGCGGGGCCAGCGCCACCACCCACACCGCCCCGGCGGTGAACAGGGCCGCCTCACCGGCGCCGAGCAGCAGCCGTACCGCCACCAGCACCGGCACCGCGAGCGGCAGGAAGTAGAGCAGCCCGCCGCCGGCCACCACGAGGGCGCCGGTGAGCATCACGGCGCGGTGGCCGTACCGGTCGGCCAGCGCCCCGGCGACCGGCCGGACCAGCAGCGCGGTCACCGCGGTCACCGTGACGACCAGCCCGACCACGAGGTCCCCGGCGTGGTGCCGGTCGCGCAGGAAGCCGGGCAGCACCGGGAGCACGGCGGTGAGGCCGAGGTACCCGGCGAAGAGCCCGCCGAAGATACCCACCAGGGCCAGTCGCGGCACGGTGCGGGTGGTTGCGGCCGTCATCGGCGCACCGGCTCCGCCGTCCCGGCCGACGCGGGCCCGGCCGGGACGGGCGCGGCCGGGGCGGGCTCGGTGGGCCCGGGCGCGGCGGCGGCCACCTTGCGGACCGCCCGCACCAGGTCGTCGCAGTCGTCGAGGGTCAGGTTGGACGACAGCGGCACGTCCACCGCCTCGCGCAGGTACCCGGCGGTGCGCGGCAGCATCGCCCGGATCTCGTCGACGTCGTCGGTGTCGTACACGAACCGCCAGTTCCAGAACGCGCGGACGTTGAGGTCGTCGTCGGCGCCGATGTTGCGCGCGTCGACGCCCTCCCGGCACAGCGCGCGGGCGAACCAGCCGGCGTCGCCGCCGGGCACCCGGAACACGAACGCCTCACCGAGGTACGCCCCGGGGGCGACCGGCCGGCGGATCGCGATGCCCGGCAGGTCGGCCAGCGCGTCGGCGACGTACCCGTAGTTGCGGTGGAACAGCCGCAGCCGCTCCGGCAGCCGGGCCATCTCGGCGCGTAGCAGCGCGGCCCGGATCTCGTCCATCCGCAGGCTCAGCAGGGGCAGGTCGAGGCCGGTCAGGGGCGGCTCGCCGTCGGGGAAGTGCCGCCGCAACCGCCCCTCGTACGCCCCGGACAGCGCCACCGCCCGGGCGAACAGCTCCCGGTCGTCGGTGACCAGGAAGCCGCCCTCGCCGCAGTTGAGCGCCTTGTCGGACTGGGTGCTGAACGCCCCGGCGGCCCCGAACGTGCCGAGCTTGCGGCCGTTGAGCTCGGCGCCCAGCGCGGGCACCGCGTCCTCGATCAGCGGCACCCCCATCTCGGCGGCGAACCGGGCCAGCGCCTCGGCGTCGGCGGCGAAACCGCGCATGTGCACCACGAGGATCGCGCCGATCCGGGGATCCCAGCGGCGCCGCAGGTCGTCGATGTCCATCCGCAGATCCTGGTCCACCTCGACCAGGAACGGCCGGCACCCGGCCATGACGATGGCGCTCGGCGTGGCGACGAAGGTGAATCCGGGGCAGGCGACCAGCGAGCCCGGGGCCACCCGGGCGGCCATGATGGCCAGGGCGAGGGCGGCGGTGCCGCTGGACACCGCGAGGGCGTGCCGGGTGCCGAAGAAGCGGCACAGCTCGTCCTCGAACCGGCCGCACTCCGTCTCGTGCTGCGGCCGGTGGTCGTAGCGGAAGTAGAGGTGGCTGCGCACGGCCCGGCAGGCCGCCTCCTCGTCCTCGGGATGGACGAAGACGGCGCCCTTGTCGTACGTGGGCCAGGGGGTGCCACGGACCGGCGCGCCCCCGTGCAGGGCGAGACGGTCCGTCGGTCGGTCGTGGCGCGCCGCCGGCAGTGGCCGGGGCGGCGCGGGTGCTTCGTCGTTCCCCTTCACCGGCGGGCTCCTCGCTCGTTGCTGGCAGGTGTTCCGATGGTGCATTTCCTGGCTGGACACCAACGGCGACCGACGCGTTCGACGGAGGTCGCGAATAAACCCGCTGACATGGGAAAACGTCGCCTATCCGGAATCGCGATAATCGCCGTCCAGTGACAGCAATGATTGTCGCGGGGGTGCGGCGCGTCAACCCGTGCATTTCGCAATCTGCTTGCCCGGCGCTGCGGTTGGCGCCCCGTCGTGACCGCCGGTTGTCGTCCTGTCGGGTCGCCTGGCCTGGACAGCCTCCTGGGCTGGATCTATGCCCGGCCGGCGGCCCGCGGGCGCGGTACCCGTTGTCACCCTCCGTGTGCCTCTCCCGGTGCGGTCGGATTGCCGATTCCCCCCGCCCCCGATATCTACGATTTCCCTATCGGAAAAGCAGCCTTCTTGGCCCCCTGTCGACTTGCTGGGCGCGCCCAAATCGGTCAACAGCCGTCAATGACATTTTGTCGGAGCGGAACCGGAGATATGTGCTGCCGCTGCGGAATGGATTGCGGCGGCCTGGTCGGACGTGGCCCGCGCCGGTGCGGCCCGGGCGGCCTGGGGCGACGGGGTCCTGCCCGGCGCGGCCGGCGGGCCGTCGCGTGGGTGGCGGCGAGGTGGTCGGCGCCGGGGCTGGCGGGGATGTTTTCCGGCTGGGGTATTTACTGTTAAGAATGTTTACTTTATGTTCATCGCATCCCCCACGGTGGGCGCGTTCCCCCAGCTCGGCGGTGTGCCGGCGCCCGCCTCGATCCGAAGGAGCATCCACATGCGTCGAACAGTCGTCCTCCCGCTCGCGTCGGCGGGTGCCGTCGTCGCCTCGCTGGCCGTCGCGGTGCCCGCCCAGGCACACGGGTACGTCTCCGGCCCGCCGAGCCGGCAGGCGCTCTGCGCCCAGAACCGGGTGCCCGACTGCGGCCAGATCAAGTACGAGCCGCAGAGCGTCGAGGGCCCGAAGGGGCTGCGCAGTTGCCACGCCGGGATCAGCCAGTTCGCCGTCCTCAACGACGACGCCCGGGGCTGGCCGGCCACCTCGGTCGGCAGCACGGTGACCTTCACCTGGACCAACACCGCCCGGCACGCCACCAGCAACTGGGAGTACTGGATCGGTGGCACCCGGGTCGCCGTGGTCAACGGGAACGGGCAGCAGCCGGCCGCCACCGTCTCGCACAGCGTCAACCTGGGCGGGTTCTCGGGCCGGCAGAAGCTGCTCGCCATCTGGAACATCGCCGACACCGCCAACGCCTTCTACTCCTGCGTCGACCTCCAGATCGGCGGGGGCGGCGGCAACCCGACGCCCACCCCCACCACCTCCCCGTCGCCGACGCGCACCCCCACGCCGGCCCCGACCACGCCCGCGCCGACCACCCCGGCCCCGTCCGGCACCTGGACCGCCGGCCAGGCGTACCAGGTGGGTGACCAGGTCACCTACGGCGGCGCGACGTACCGGTGCGCCCAGCCGCACACCGCCCTGCCCGGCTGGGAGCCGCCGAACGTGCCGGCGCTCTGGACCCGGCTCTGACCCGCCCCGGGTGTGGCCCGGTCCCGGGCCACACCCGCCCAGCCCGGAAGGCCACGGCACCATGAGACCCACCGCAGCCCACGGCGCCCGCCGCCGCGTCGTGGCACTCCCGCTCGCCGCGCTCCTCGCGGTCGCCGGCTGCGCGGCGCCCGCCGCCGCCCCCGCCTCGTCCTCCGGCGGGACCGGCGCGCCGCCCGCCGCGTCGGTCCGGCCCGACCCGGCGGACGTGCCGTTCCTGACGGCGATGGTGGCCCACCACGACCGGACCCGGGTGATCGCCGCCGCGGCGGCGGGCCGGGTGACCGACGCCGAACTGCGCACCCTGGTCGCCGCCGTCGACGCCACCGAGGCCGACGAACTGGCCACCATGCGGCGCTGGCTGGCCGCCGCGACCCCGTCCGGCGACGCCGACGGGCATGCCGGCCACCACGCGCACCCCGGCGGGTCGCCGACCGCCGACCCGGACCTCGACCGACTGCGCTCCGCGCCCGCCGACCGGTTCGACGCCGTGCTCGTCGCCGTGCTCACCGCCCACCAGCGCCGAGCCGCCGCGCTGGCCCGCGCGCACCGGCCGGCGGCGGTCGGCGCCGAGGTGCGTGACCTCGCCGACCGCATCGAACGGTCCCGCACCGCCCAGATCCAGTTGATGTCCCGGCTGCCCGCGGCCCGGTCCGACTGAGTGTGGGGCCACCGGCCGGAAGATCCACCCGGGGCGCGTACCAGGCGGGCGCGGGCCGTGTACGGTCCGGCCATGAGCAGCGGTGGGGGGGACGGCGGCGGCTCGGCAACCGGCGCGTCCCGTGCGGGTACCGGGGTGACGCTGTTGGTGGAGACGATCGCCGGCGGGCAGGTGACGGCGCTGCGGCACACCGTCGCCGCCGCGGCCGGCGCGGCCGGACTGGCCGACATGGCCCTGGAGGACTTCGTGCTGGCGGTGCACGAGTTGGTCACCAACGTCGTCCGGCACGGCGGGGGCAGCGGCGAACTGCGGCTGCGTCGGCGCGGCGACCTGTTGACGTGTGAGATCACCGACGGCGGCCCCGGCCTCGTCGACGTGCGGGTCGCGCTCCCCGCGCCGAACCAGGTCGGCCAGCGCGGCCTGTGGCTCGCCCAGCAGCTCACCGACGGGCTGGAGATCCGCGCCGACGGCCAGGGCACGACCGTCCGGGTCAGCGCCCGGCTGGCCACCCCGGCGACCGGCGGGCGCTGACCGCGCCCCGCAGCCGGCCGGGTGGGCCTCCCGCCCGCCCCGGCAGGAGCGGACCGGCGAGGGGTCGCGTGAGAGTGACGGCGTCGTTACGATGTGTCGACATCTTCGAGGGGAGGGTCGGCGTGCGCTGTCCCGCTGTCCGCGCCGCGCCGGCCGCGGTGACCGCGTCGGCGCGCCGCACCGCCTCCCCGGTCGCGGGGACGGCCCGGCTCGTACGGCGGCTCGCGCTGCTGCTGGCCGCGACGGGCGCCGGGATCGTCGCTGCCGTGCTGCTCGCCGGCCCCGCCGCCGCGCACGACGGCGGCCGGCCCGCGGTCGTGGTGGGCCCCGGCGGGGCGTCCCGCCCGGCCGGTCCGCTGGCCCGTGTCCTCGACGGCGTCCTGCCCGCCCGTGCCGACCACGCCCGGCCCGCCGGTCCCCACGGTGGCGGGACCGGCCGGGGCGACCCCGACGATGGTCGGCCCGGCGCCTCCCGCCCGGGCCTCGTCGACCGGCCCGCCCGGCCGTCGCCGGTGTCGCCGGTGCGCCCGCCGGCGGCCCCCCGCCCGGCGGAGCCCGATGCCTCCGGCCCGGCCCGGCCCGCTCCGCCCGCCGCCCGTCCTGCGGGGGCCAGCGCGCTGTCGCCGGCCGGCTCCGCAGTGGCCCGCCCAGGCCCCCGTCCGGCCGGGCGGCCCGCTGTCCCCGACGCCTCGTCGGCCCCCGGCCCGGCCGGCGGCGGGGCGGCCCGCCTGCCGGGGCTCGTCGGTAGCCTCACGGCCGCCCTGGCCGGGCTGGCAGCCGGCCCGGTTTCCGGGGCGGCGCAGCAGGTGCTGCTTCCGGTCCTGGGGCTGCTCGGTCAGCTGCTCACCCCGCTGCTGCCGGGCCTGCCGGCCCCGCCGACCGACCCGGCGGGCCCATCCTGGCCCGCGACCCCCCCGGCCGGTCCCGCGCCGGCCCCCGGCGCCCCGGTCGAGCCCGGGGCGCCGCCCCCCGCCGTCCCCGCCGCGCCGGCCCCGCCGTCGCCCGGCCCGGTCGGCGGCAGGACCTCCGGGCCGGCCGTGGCGTTCTCACCCGGGTGGACGGCTGCCTCCGCCGTCCCCGGCGGGTCCCGGGCCTCCGGGCCGGTCGGGACGGCGGCCGAGGCGCAACCGCCGGCCGGGCCCGGCCGGTCGGCGCCGCCGGCCGACCGCGTCGACGACGTCCGTGCCGGCTCCGGGCCCGCGCCCACCTCGGCCGACGACACCCGCTGGCCGGCGTGCGCCGGTGGCCGGGAACGCACCACACTCTCGTCGGTTCCGGTCCACGGCCGCGCCCCGGCGGTGACCACCCGCCCCGGCTGAGCCCCCGGCCCGGCCCGTCCCGCGGTCGCCGGCCCGTGCCGTGCCGACCGCCCGACGTGCCCCGCCGTGGCCCGGGAGCCGCCGTCGTGACGCCGCTCCGGGCCGACGCTGTCCGTTCCCGCGCGCCCCGTACCCGTCCCCGGCGTCGAGCCGGGTGCTCGGGGCGGCGCGACGCGTACCCGAGATCGGAGATACGTGGTGATCCACGTCGTCGTGGCCGAGGACATGGGACTGCTGCGCAGCGCGCTGTGCGCCGCGCTGTCGAACGAGGAGGACATCGAGGTGCTCGCCGATGCCGCCGGCATCGGCGAGCTGTGGGAGGTGCTGCGCCGGGAACAGCCCGAGGTGCTGGTGCTGGAGCTGAGGTCGGACGTGCCCGAGTCGGCGTGGCTGGTGGCGAAGGTGGTCGCCGAGGCCCCGGGGACGGCCGTGCTGGCGATGAGCCACCGCTGGAGCCCGCCGCTGGTCGAGGCGGCCCTGGCGGCCGGCGCGCGTGGCCTGGTCAGCAAGGACACCGGCCTGTCGGAGCTGGTGCGCGCGGTCCGGACGACCGCCGCCGGTGAGCGGGTCATCGACCCCGCCGCCGCGGTGGCCGTGCTGAGCCCGCCGACCAACCCGCTGACCCGCCGGGAGCTGGAGGTGCTGCGGGTGGCGGCCGAGGGCCTACCGCTGAAGGAGATCGCCCGTCGGCTCTTCCTGGCCCACGGGACGGTGCGCAACCACCTGTCGGCCATCCTGCACAAGACCGGCGCCCGCAACCGGATGGAGGCGGTCCGGCTGGCCCAGCGGGACGGCTGGCTGTAGCCGCCGCGGGCGGACCTCGGCACGGCGCCTGCCGGGGCCCGCCCGCTCACCGAGCGGACCTGTCAGTTACGTGTTTGAATGCTGACTGTCTGTGATCAATGGAGATGCTCGGGAGAGGTCCGTCGTGATCCGTACCCTGCTCGCCCTGGACGGTGCCCTGGTCCGGGGCGCGTTGTCGCTCGTCCTCGCCGCCGAGAAGGACATCCACGTGGTGGCGGAGGTGGGCCGCGGCGACGCGGTCGGTCAGGCGGTCCGCGCCGGCCGGCCGGACGTCGCGGTGGTGGACTTCGACCTGATCGCCGACGGCGCGACGGCGCAGCGGTGCCCCCTGCTGGTGCTCGCCGATCCCCGCCGCGCCCGGGGCCTGTACAGCGTGTTCTCCCCGGGCCGCACGGTCGGCATCCTGGCCAGCGACGTGGCCCCGCACCGGGTGGTCGACGGGATCCGGCGGCTCGCCCGGCGCGAGTCGGTGGTGGACGCCGAGCTGGTGCTGGCGGCGATCGCCGCCGACAGCCCGCTGACCGAGCGGGAGACCGAGGTGCTGCGGCTGACCGCCGCCGGCGCTCCGGTCGCCGAGGTGGCCGGGTCGCTGCGGCTCTCGCAGGGGACCGTCCGCAACCACCTCGGCCGGATCGCCCGCAAGACCGGGGCCCGGACCCGGGTCGAGGCGGTTCGGGTGGCCCGCGATTCCGGCTGGATCTGACGCGGGACCGCCCCCGCGAGCCGCCGGGGGGAACGCGGCGGCGGCCCGGCCGGGTCAGCCCCGCCGGGCCGGGGCCGGGGACGGCGTGGGCCGGTCGTCCCAGTGCCCGACGAGTTCCCGGTAGGTCGCCGACCGGGCCAGCAGTTCCTCGTGCGTGCCGGCCACCGGCCGCTCGCCGTCGACCACGAGCACCCGGCGGGCCCGGACGGCGGAGCTGATCCGGTGGGCGATCACCACCAGGGTGCCGGGCCGGCGGGCGAACGCGTTCTCCACCGTCGCCTCGGCCGCCGGGTCCAGGTGACAGGTCGCCTCGTCGAGGATCACCAGCGGGGCGGGGGACAGGTACGCCCGCACCGCGGCGACGAGTTGCCGCTCGCCCGCGGAGAGCGCGCCCGGCGTCACCGCCCCGCCCAGCCCGCCGAGCCGGGCGGTCAGCGCACCCGCCCCGAGGTCGTCGACGGCGGACGCCACGGTGCCGTCGTCGGCCTCCGGGCGCAGGTAGCGCAGGTTGTCGGCGAGCGAGCCGGTGAACACGTACGCCTCCTGCGGCACCACCACCCGCAGCCGGGCCAGCGCCGCCGGCGGGGCGCTGGCCACCGGGACCCCGCCCAGCAGCACCGTGCCGGCCTGCGGGGCGAGCAGCCCGGACAGCAGCGCGGCCAGGGTGGACTTGCCCGCCCCGCTCGCCCCGACCACGGCGAGGTGTTCCCCGGCGGCCAGGGTCAGGGTGACGTCCGCCAGCACCGGCCGGGCCGCCGCTCCGTAGCGGAAGGTCAGCCCACGCACCCGCACGGCCGGCTCGGCGCCGCCCGGCCCGGCCAGGGTGCCCGTGCCCGGACCGGCCGGTGGGTCGTCGTCCGGCCCGGCCGGTGAGCGGTCGTCCGCGGGGCCGGCCGGCGCGGCCCCCGGCGGCGGGGCGGGCTCGTCCGCGGGGTCCGGGCAGGTCCGCAGGATCCGGTCCAGGGTGACCACGTAGCGCAGGCCGCCGCCGCCGACGCCCTGCACCAGGGCGTGCAGGGCGGGCTGGAGGCCGGTGGAGACGTAGATCAGCGCGCCGAGCACCGCGCCGGCGGTCAGGCCCCGGTCCACCAGCCGGGGCGCGGCCAGCAGCAGCACCGCCAGCGGCAGCCAGCCGCCCACCCCGAGGCTGAGGCTGCGTACGGCGGACATCCGGGCCAGGACCCGCTCGGCGGCGGCCTGGTCCGCCACCCGAAGGCCCACCTCGGCGACGACCCGCCCGGCCGCCCCGCACGCCCGCACGTCCCGGTGCCCGGACAGCGCGGACGCGGCGGCCCGGCCCAGCTCCTCGCCGGCGCGGACGTACCGGCGCTGCTGCCCGGCCATCGCCGGCAGCGCGCCGAGGAACACGGCCAGCCCGGCGACCAGCGGCGCGGCCACCAGCGCCGCCACGACCGGGTCCAGGGCGACCAGCCCCAGCAGGGCCGCCCCGGCGGCGAACAGGAAGCCCCGGGTCACCATCAGCAGGCCGGCGAAGGTGTCCCGGACCAGCTCCACCTGGTGGGTCAGCCGGGCCGCCGCGGCGCTGTCCGCGCGTCCGCCGGCCCGGGTGGCGTCCCGCAGGGCCGCCCGGACCACCCGGGCGGCGAGGTCGTCCCGGAACGGCTCGACCACCGCGCCGAGGCTGCGGTACGTCCGGCCGGTCGCCAGCGCGCCGACGAGCACCGCCCCGGCGAGCAACCCCAGCCAGCCCAGCCCCACGCCCGGGCGGCCGGCCAGGAAGCCCCCGTCGACCGCCCGCGCGACCAGCGCGCCGGAGAGCAGCGCCGGCAGCGCCTCGACGACCGACCAGCCGGCGAGCCGCGCCACGGCCGGCCGCCGGGCCCGCAGCGCCGCCCAGGTCGCCCGCCGTACCCCGGGTCGGGCCGCGCCCGGGCCACCCCGGCGGTCGTGCTCGCGGCCCCGGCGGCTGGTCCCGGGTCCGTGGCGGCTCATCCGGCGGGCCCGTCGGTGCGGAAGACCGCCCGGTAGGCCGGGTCCGCCCACAACCGCCGGTGCGGGGCGAGGGCGCGCAGCCGGCCGCCGTCGAGCCAGGCGACCAGGTCGGCCGCCGCCGCCGTGGCGACCCGGTGGGTGACCACCAGCCGGGTCCGCTCGCCCGGCCGCCCCGCCACCGCCCGGGCGATCCGGTGCTCGGTGACGGTGTCCAGGCTGGACGTGGCGTCGTCGAGGATCAGCAGCCGGTCGGCCGCGGCGAAGGCCCGGGCCAGCCCGAGCCGCTGGGCCTCGCCGCCGGACAGCGGCGTGTCGGCCAGCGGGGTGCGGAAGCCCGCCGGCAGCCGGTCGACGACGTCGGTGACCGCCGCCGCCTCGGCGGCCCGGCGTACGGCGGGGGTGGCCGGGGAGCCGTCGGCCGGCGGCGCGGCCCCGCCCGGGGGCAGCGCCAGCCCGATCGCGTCGTGCACGGTCGACCCGACCAGCGCCGGCCGGTCGAAGGCGTACCCGACGGCCCGGCGCAGGGCGTCCGGGCGCAGCCGGGGCAGCGGAACCCCGTCCAGGCGGACCTCGCCGGCGTCCGGGTCGTGCAGCCGTCCGGCGACGGCGGCGAGGGTGGACTTGCCGGCGCCGGACGGCCCGACCACGGCCACCGTGGCCCCGGCCGGGACGCTCAGGTCGACGCCGTCGAGGACGGGCCGGCCGTCGTCGGCGTACACGCTCACCGCACTGAGCCGCAGCGCCCCGCGACCCGGCGGCAGCGGCCGGTCGCCGTCGGTCGGCGTCGGGTACGCCAGCAGCTCGGCGACCCGGGCGGCGCCGGAGCGGCTGCGCACCAGGCGGTTGAGGGTGGCCAGCACCGCCCCCAGCCCGGCGCCGGTGGCCGCGTAGCGCACCGCCGAGACGAGCTGGCCGGGGGTGAGCCAGCCGGCGGCCAGCGCGTAGCCGCCGACGGCGACCACGCTCAGTTGCAGCAACGGCGCCACGGCGGCGGTGCGGGCGCTGGCCCGGGCCAGCAGCTCCCAGCCGCGCCGGCCGTGCCCGCGAAGCTCCGGCAGCGCGCCGAGGATCCGCTCCTCCTCCCGGCGGCGGGTCGCGGCGGCGGCGATGGTCCGGGCCCCGCTCAGGGACTCCAGCAGCCGGCCGGCGATCGAGTTCAGGGCCTTCTGGTAGCCGGCGGTGGCCGCCGAGGCGTCGGTGACGAACGCGCGCATCAGGCCGGCCAGCAGCACGAGCCCGGCGAGCAGGGTGACTCCGAGCACCGGCTCGATCAGGGTGAGCGCGACGACGCTGCCCAGCGGGGGCAGCACCGCGAACGCGCCGAGCACGACGGCGGTGCCGGCCTGACCGGCGTCGGCGGCCTGCCCGACCAGCCGGCCGACCAGGTCCCCGACCGGGTGCCGGCGGGCGGCGCGCACGTCGAGGGCGAACAGGTGCCGCAGCAGGCGCTCCCGGAGCCGGGCGGTGGCGCGGGCGGCGCCGTACCCGCTGGCCAGGTCGCCGAGGGTGTCGGTGGCGACCAGGACGACGACCAGGGCGCAGGCGGCGGCCGGCCACCACCGGGTGCCGCCGGTCAGCGCCGCGTCGACGGCGAGGCCGAGCACCGCCGGCAGCAGCAGTTCGGCGACAGCTCCGGTCAGCGTGACCGCGGCCAGCGCGGCCGTCCACCCCCCGGCGTCGCGGACCACCCGCCGCAACAGCCCGTCGCCCGTGCGCATCGGTTCCCCCTAGAACGGCGGGCGGCCCCGGGTGGACACGTCTGTCCACCCGGGGCGCCGCGGATCGACCCGGTCAGTTGCAGGTCGTGATGGAGAGCGAGCTGTCGCCGCAGAGCAGCAGGCTCGCGCTGGAGCCGCCGCCGGTGCGGTCGGCCGGGGCCATCTCGAGGCCCTGGAGGTCCAGGAGCGCCATGTCGAATCACCTCCTCCCGTGGTGCGTGCGGTCACGGTCGCCCTCGCCGCTGCGAGGGAGCCTCGGCGCGCCGGCCAGCGGCGCGAGGAAGGGCAGGACCACCGGCTCGTCGTGCCGCACGGCGGCCAGCGCGAGCAGCACCCCGGCGGCGCCGGTGCCCAGGTCCATGGACAGCCGCAGGAGCTGCTCGCCGGGGAAGGCGGTGCCGCCGCCGTACGGCAGGGCGTGCCAGGCGAGCCGGCGCACCTGCGCGTCCAGCTCGCGGCGCTGCTCCGGGTCGTCGGTCAGGGTGGCCAGGTACCCGATGATCCCGGCCCGCCCGGCGAAGAGGCCGGACTGGGCGTAGAACGGGGACCGGGCGGCCCGGCGCACCCCGGCGCTCGCCTCGGCGAACCGCTCGTCGGCGCGGTGGCGCAGGTACTGGTCCAGCACCAGTCCGATGCCGACGCTGCCCTGCCCGAGATACGGCATGGTCCGCCAGCCCTCGTCGACCTCCAGCGCGCCGTTCGGGCGGACCACACACCGGCGCAGGTCCTGGCGCAGCGCGGTGGCGGCGTGGTCCAGCAGGGCCTCCTCGCCGGTCAGCTCGTGCAGCCGCAACAGCAGCAGCGCCGGCCCGGTGCGACCGCGCAGCAGGCCCGCGTACGGGTTGCGTCCGCCGCTGACGTCCGGGCCCGGGTCGTCGGCGAGCCGCTCGACGACGGCCGCCGTCACCTGCTCGGCGGCGTCGCGCAGCCCGGTCTCCCCGGTGCGCCCGGCCAGCTCGGCGAGGTTCAGGGCGATCCCGGACAGCCCGCTGGCCAGGCTCAGGTCCAGCTCGGCCCAGGACTGGCGCAGGCAGATGTCGAGCACGTCGAGGGCGTCGGACCGGCGGTCCAGGTGCTCCAGCGCGTACGCCACCCCGTGCAGGCCGTCGTAGAAGCCGAGCCGGGTGCCGGACGCGGGGGCGGTGGCCCGCCGCACCAGCCAGTCCTCGTGCTCCGGCCGGCGACCCGCGCCGCTGACGGCCAGGGCGTGCAGCACCCCGGCGGCACCGTGGGCGAGGTTGAGCCCGCCGCTGTGGAACTGCGCGATGTCGCCGGGGAAGAGCCGGTCGTCGCGGTCGGGGGTGGCGCTGGCCAGGATGGCGGTGGCGATCCGCCGTCGCACGTCGGGCCAGTCGCCGTCCAGGTCGTACCGGCGCGGGTCGGCGGCGGCCCCGGACCCGGCCGCGCGGCCGGACGCGGTGGGCGCGGCGGTGCCGGTGATCTCGGCGACCGCCTCGGCCAGCCACGGTCGGGGGACCGGAAAGCTCTCGGCGATCACGTCGGCCAGGTGCGCGGCCTTGTCCGGGGCGATCCGGACGAGCTGGGTCAGCGGGAGGAACAGCGCCAGGCGCAGGCAGGCCAGGGCGTACCGGTCGACCGCCGGGCCGGTCCGGTCGCCGGGCGCGGCGAACCCCTGGTTGCGCAGCCCGGGCCGGCGGTGTCCCTCGATCGGCGCGGCGACCTCGAAGTCGACCAGCGCCACCCGGCCGTCGGGGCGGACCATGATGTTGAACAGGTGCAGGTCGCCGTAGACCAGGCCGCGCTCGTGGATCGCGGCGACGATCGCCTCGACCTGCGCCAGCACGTCGCGCGCCCAG
The DNA here is from genome assembly GCF_003434305.1 of Micromonospora sp. MW-13. Lineage (GTDB taxonomy): Bacteria > Actinomycetota > Actinomycetes > Mycobacteriales > Micromonosporaceae > Micromonospora. The sequence continues at coordinate 170,744 of NZ_QKKX01000033.1, read as the reverse complement.
TCGGCGTACGCCGCCCGGTCGGCCTCGGTGGCGTCGGCGTCGATCAGCGGGTACCGGTCGACGACGACCTTGTTCAGCGCCCGGCCCTCGATGAACTCCAGGGCCAGGAAGCGGTGCTCGCCGAGGGCGAACTCGTCGTGCACGGCGGGCACCTGGGGCAGGTCGGCGAGGCGGCGCAGGGCGGTCGCCTCCCGGTCCAGCCGGGCCACCGCGTCGGTGCCGTCGGCGTCCAGGCCGGCGTGCGGGCGGGCCTCCTTGAGCACCACCTCGGCGTCGGTGCGCAGGTCCCGGCCCACGTACAGGCCCCCGCCGTTGGAGAAGTGGATGACCTTCTCGATCCGGTACGGCACCTCGGTCGTGCTGGTGGCGCCACGGGCGGCCAGGTGCGGGGCGAGGAAGTCCGGCAGGGTGACCCAGTCCGGCAGGTGGAACACCGGGTCGCGCCGGTCGGGCACCAGCGTGCCGGCGCCGTCGGCGATCGCCGGGACCACCTGCCCGTCCGGGGACAGGCAGTAGCGGCGGGCGAAGCCGCCGTAGCGCACGTGCACCGGGCCGGCGCCGTAGCGCAGGTCGCTGAGGACGTACGGCCCGGCCTCCCCGGCCAGCAGCGCGTCGAGCTCCTTGCAGGCCAGCTCCAGCTCGGCGGCGTCGCGCGGATAGATGGTGACGAACTTGCCGCTGGCCGAGCGGGACGCGTACTTGGAGTTGCGCAGCAGCAGCGTGCGCGGGCCGCGCAGGAACTTGAACGACAGCCCGCGCGGCACGCAGTACGCCCACACGGCGTCGAGCACCCGCTCGGCGTTGGCCAGGGTGGCCGACACGTGGATCTTCCAGCCCTGCTGCGGCAGGGAGCCGCCCTGCGGTGCGTGGATCAGCCAGTCGTCGAGCGACTCGCGGCGCCAGCCCGCCGGCACCTCCCGCTCGGCGGCGGCGAAGGCCGGCTGCGCGACCGCGCTGCCGAGCGAGTCGTAGAAGAGCCGGTCAGCGGCGCAGTAGTTGTCGTAGCGCTCGTCCACCGTGGCCCCCTCCGCGATCTCGGCCGGTTCCGTTCCCGGCGACGCATCGAGTCTCGTGGAAGGGACCCAGCCGACCCCAGTGCACTAAGTCACGAATCCGAATGCGTGTTACACGGGTTGGGGTGACAAAAGTCAGCGACCAGCCGTGCGACCTGCGTGAACGGGCCGGAACGGGACGAGCCGGCCGACGCCACGGGGCGTCGGCCGGCTCGGCGGGGGCGGGGCGGGTCAGCCGGCGGCGTGCCGCTGCACCCGGTACCGGGCGATCAGCGCCCGGGTCGAGGAGTCCAGCCCGGACAGGTCGGCCTCGTCCCCGGTGAGCAGCGGCGCGAGCTGGTTGGCCAGCACCTTGCCCAGCTCCACGCCCCACTGGTCGAACGGGTTGATGTCCCAGATCGCGCCCTCGGTGAACACGATGTGCTCGTACAGCGCGATGAGCTGGCCGAGCACCGCCGGGGTCAGCTCGGCGGCCGTGATCGAGGTGCTCGGGTGGTTGCCCGGCATCACCTTGTGCGGCACCAACTCCGCCGGGGTGCCCTCCGCCTCGACCTGCTCCCGGGTCCGGCCGAAGGCCAGCGCGGCGGTCTGCGCGAAGAAGTTCGACATGAACAGGTCGTGCATGTCGTCCAGGTCGTGCCGGGGGCGGCTGAACCCGATGAAGTCCGCCGGCACCAGCCGGGTGCCCTGATGGATGAGCTGGTAGAAGGCGTGCTGGCCGTTGGTGCCCGGCTCGCCCCAGAAGATCTCCCCGGTGTCGTACGACACCCGGGTGCCGTCCAGGGTCACCGACTTGCCGTTGCTCTCCATGGTGAGCTGTTGCAAGTACGCCGGGAACCGGTGCAGGTACTGCGAGTACGGCAGCACCGCGTGGGTCTGCGCGCCCAGGAAGTTCGTGTACCACACGTTGAGCAGCCCGAGCAGCGCCGGCACGTTGCGCTCCACCGGCGTGGTCCGGAAGTGCTCGTCGACGGCGTGGTACCCGGCCAGCAGCTCACGGAAGTGCTCCGGCCCGACCGCCAGCATCACCGCCAGGCCGACGGCCGAGGGCAGCGAGTACCGGCCGCCCACCCAGTCCCAGAAGCCGAACATGTTGTCCGGGTCGATGCCGAAGTCCCGTACCCGATCGGCGTTGGTGCTCACCGCGACGAAGTGCCGGGCCACGGCCTCGGAGTCGGCGCCGAGACCGGCCAGCAGCCAGTCGCGCGCCTGCCGGGCGTTGGCCAGGGTCTCCTGGGTGGAGAACGTCTTCGACACCACCACGAACAGGGTGCTCGCCGGGTCCAGGTCGGCGGTGGCCTCGGCGATGTCGGTGGGGTCGATGTTGGAGACGAACCGGCAGGAGATCCCGGCGTCCCGGTACCCCTTCAGCGCCTCGTACGCCATCACCGGCCCGAGGTCGGAGCCGCCGATGCCGATGTTGACCACGGTGCGGATTCGCTCGCCGGTGTGCCCGACCCACTGTCCGCAGCGGACCCGGTCGGTGAACGCGGACATCCGGTCCAGCACCTCGTGCACGTCGGCCACCACGTCCCGGCCGTCCACGCTCAGCGAGGCGCCCCGCGGCTGACGCAGCGCCGTGTGCAGCACCGCCCGGTCCTCCGTGGCGTTGACGTGCGCGCCGGAGAACATCGCGGCGATCCGGTCGGTCAGCCGGGCCCGCCCAGCCAGGGCGGCGAGCAGGGTCAGCGTCTCGTCGGTGACCAGGTTCTTGCTCCAGTCGACGTGGAGGTCCGCCACCTCGCCGGCGAGCCGGACACCGCGGTCCGGGTCGGCGGCGAACAGGTCGCGCAGGTGCGCCTCCCGGACCTTCTCCGCGTGCGCCGCCAGCGCCCGCCACTCGTCGCTGGTGGTGATCTCCTCGGCCATTCCCGGCTCTCCTCCCGCACCTGCTCGCTTCACCGGCGGCCGTCACCGTACTGCGCGTGCCGGCCCGCCCGGGCCAGATTGCCACCAGCCGGGACGTGTCGCACCCCGGTCGGCTCAGGGCACCCGGGCGATGCCGCCGTCGAGCCGGCACCGGCACGGGGCGACCAGCACCACGCCCGGCCCCCGGGGCCGGCGTTTCCTGTCGTACCCATGGGGCAAGATCTTTCTCAGGACGGGCGCCCCGGTGGGCCCGGTTCCGGCGGGTCGTCGCGCCCGTCACCCCTATTCGTCGTGCGCCGGCCCCCGTCGGCGCTGAGTCGGCACGCCCGCGGGTGTGCCGGGTGCGGAGGTCGTAGGTGCTGGAGACGGAGCACGTCCCGTGGGAGCGGCGCGCCCTCGCGCCGGTGCTGCCCGCGGTGCGTCCCCGCAAGCTGGCGAAGGTCCCCTTCGTCGAGCTGGCGGACGGCCGGTTGCAGGGGGTGGTGTCCAGCGGTTCCGACATCGAGCGGGTCTACGTCTCCTCGATCGCCGCCGGCAGCCACGGCTTCAACTGCTCCACCAACAACAACCGGCCGTGCGGCGGCCTGCGCGGCGCGCCCTGCAAGCACCTGCACGCCCTGCTCGACGAGGCCGTCCTCCAGTACGGCGTCGAGCGCGTCGGCCGGTACCTGCGCATCGACGTCACCGACGGCGTGACCACCGGCGCCGACCTGGCCCGCCGGCTCGACGGCCGGCACGAGCCGACCCCGGCGGCGGTGGTGTTCAGCCGGTTCCTGCGCCACCTGGCCTACCTGGAGCTGCCGGCCGCCGACGGCCCGCTGCCCGAGCTGCACTGGTTCCCGGCGACCGGGGCGGGACGCTGATGCGCGGGGCCCAGCTCACCGCGTTGCGCGACGTCGCGCCGGCCGGACTCGCCCCGGCCCTGGACCTGGTCGCCGGCCTCGACGACGCGCTCGTCGCCGGCCTGGCCCGGGTGGGCGAGGCGCAGGCCGCCGCGCTCGGCGACCTCGCCGCCGCGCTGGCCGCCACCCCGCTCGGCGACCGGGTCGCCGAGGCGGTCGCCAAGGTCACCACCGGGTCGCTGGCCGACGAGCACCTGGCCGCCCTGGCCGGGGCGCGCACCGCCCTGCTCGGCGCGGCGCACGACGCCCTGCTCGCCGGGGCCGACGCCGCCCTCGGCCGGGAACGCGCCGCGCAGCCGACCCCGCCCGCCGGTCCGCTGCCCGCCGAGGCGGTGGCCCCGCTGTCCGCCGCCCGGTCCTGGCTGTCCGAGCTGGCCATCACCGGCTGGCGCGGCGTCGACCACGACCTCGTCGCGGCGGGCAGCCGGCCGGTCGAGGCGACCCTCGCCGTCCCGGCGCTGCGCCGGCTGGCCGTCCTCCTCGACGGCCTGGCCGCCGAGCTGCGCGCGTCCTGCCCGGTCGCCACCATGCCGGCGGTGCCGGTGCGCCGCTGGGCCGACCTGTGGGCCCGCGCCGTGCTGCTCGCCCAGGAGTCCGCCGGCGTCCCCGACCCGTCCGCCGCCGGTGTCGAGACCGTCTCCGGGCGGCTGCTGCTGCTCGGCGTCGACGTGCACGAGCACGCCACCGCCGTCCAGGTGCAGGCGCACGCCGTCCTCGAACCGGCCGACGGCGGCCCGGCCCGCCTCGTGCGTACCGGCGTCGCCGCCGCCAAGGTCGACACCATCGTCGGGCCGGCGCTGTGGCGGCTGCTCGCCGACCACCCGGTCCTGCTGGCGGCGCTCGCCGAGCACCGCAGCATCGAGGTGACCGACCTGCCGCTGGCCGGCGGCGACCTGTGGTGGCGCGACGGGCAGGCCCACGTCGGCAATTCGGCCGACCCGTTCGCCACCGCCCGGGTGCTGCTGCCCGCCGCGGTCGCCGCGCCGGTCCCGCCGCTGCACCGGCACCCGGTCGCCGTCGCCGAGCCGGTGCTGCTGGAGGGGTACGCCGTCGACGCCGGCGACGACGGCGGACTCCGGTTCACCGTCGACGGGGCGCACGTCGCGGTGGACGTCGACCGGCTGCCGGCCTGTGGTCCGCTCACCCCGGCCATGGTCGCCGCCTCGACGGCCTGCCTGGGGCTGCTGCGGTGGGACGGCCGGTGGACGGTGCAGCCGCTCGCCGTCCAGGCCACGGTCAAACGCGCCCCGGTCGTCGCGCACAACGGCGACTGGGCGCAGGGCCCCACCGACCCCAAGGTCGCCAAGGCCGAGGCGAAGGCCGGTGACTCCGTCGCCGTGCTGCGGGAACGCGCCGGACGGCTGCTGCGCCGATGACCGCGACCCCCGAGGCGCCCGGAGGAGGCGCGCAGGTGAACCCCGACGCCAACCGTCGGCAGGTGCTCTACTGGCGGCTGCTGGCCCGGCTCTTCGACCCCGCCGACGAACAGCCGTCCCTGGAGGCGGCGAGCGTCGCCGTCGTCGACGACCTCGGCCTGCCGGCCGCGCTGCTGGACCCGTCGGTCTCCGTCGACACCGTGGTCCAGCGTTTCCCCGGCCTCGCCGACGAGCTGGACGGCCTGCTCACCGCCGGCCAGCCGGCGGACGACCAGCCGGCGGACGACCAGCCGGAGCCGGCGGGGCAGGCCGAGGTACGGCGGGCGGCGCTGGTGTCCAAGCTGCTGCTCAACGTTTTCGCCACCGGCGGGGGCAGCGTCAGCGCCAGCCAGCTCGCCCGGTGGCAGTCCGACGCCGGCTGGTTCGAGCGGGCGCTCGGCTGCGAGCCCGGTGAGCTGCGCCGGCAGGCCGCTGCCGGCGGCGGGCTGGGCGGCGTGCTGGCCGGCCTGGAGGGCGACCTGGTGCGCCGGATGCACCTGCGTGAGGTGCTCGCCGACCCGAAACTGGCCGCGAAGCTCACCCCGAGCATGTCGCTGATCGAGCAGCTACTGCGGGACAAGTCCAACCTGTCCGGGGTGGCGCTGGCCAACGCCAAGGCGCTGATCCGCCGGTACGTCGACGAGGTCGCCGAGGTACTGCGCACCCAGGTCGAGCAGACCAGCGTCGGCACGATCGACCGGTCGGTGCCGCCGAAGCGGGTGTTCCGCAACCTGGACCTGGACCGCACGATCTGGAAGAACCTCACCAACTGGAGCCCGGAGGACCAGCGCCTCTACGTCGACAAGCTCTACTACCGGCAGACCACCCGGCGCACCACCCCGGCCCGGCTGATCGTGGTGGTCGACCAGTCCGGCTCGATGGTCGACTCGATGGTCAACTGCACCATCCTGGCGTCCATCTTCGCCGGGCTGCCCAAGGTGGACGTGCACCTCATCGCGTACGACACCCGGGCGCTGGACCTGACCCCGTGGGTGCACGACCCGTTCGAGGTGCTGCTGCGCACCAAGCTCGGCGGCGGCAACGACGGGCCGGTGGCGATGGCCATGGCCCGGCCCAAGATCGTCGAGCCGCGCAACACCGTCATGGTCTGGATCTCGGACTTCTACGAGTTCAACCGCTCCCAGCCGCTGTTCGACGGCATCGAGGCGGTGCACCGCTCCGGGGTCAAGTTCATCCCGGTCGGCTCGGTCAACAGCTCCGGCAGCCAGATCGTCAACCCCTGGTTCCGCCAGCGACTGAAGGACCTGGGCACCCCGGTCATCTCCGGCCACATCCGCAAACTCGTCTTCGAGCTCAAGAACTTCCTCACCTAGGAGACCCCTGACATGTCCGAGATGTTGCGCGCCCCCGCCGAGGTCAAGTTCGCCGAGGAGCTGGCCTGGCTGGAGTCGGTCGACACCGACCCGAAGCCGTTCTCCTGGCGGCTGAGCCCCCGGATGGTGCGGCTGTTCGTGCTCGGCTCCGAGCGGGCCGACGGGCTCGACCGGGAGGTCGCCCAGAAGTGGTTCGGCGACCGCAGCTTCGTCGAGCGGGCCATCGTCACCCTCGCCTCCGACCGGGGCCTGCTGCTGATCGGCGACCCGGGCACCGGCAAGAGCTGGCTGGCCGAGCTGCTCGCCGCCGCGATCTGCGGCAACTCCACCCTGGTCGTGCAGGGCACCGCCGGCACCACCGAGGACCACATCAAGTACTCGTGGAACGTCTCCATGGTGATCGCCAAGGGGCAGTCCCGGGAGTCGATGATCCCCTCGCCGATCATGAACGCGATGGAGCAGGGGGTGATCGGCCGGTTCGAGGAGCTGACCCGCTCCACCAGCGACGTGCAGGACGCCCTGATCTCCATCCTGTCGGAGAAGTACGTCTCCATCCCCGAGCTGGACGACGACAACATCGTCTTCGCCCGGCCCGGCTTCTCCATCATCGCCACCGCCAACAGCCGGGACCGGGGCGTCAACGACCTCTCCTCGGCGCTCAAGCGGCGGTTCAACTTCGTCCGCATCCCGGTGGTGACCAACAAGCGCAGCGAGGCGGAGATCGTCCGGTTCCGCACCGAGGAGCTGCTGCGCCGGCACCGCATCGAGCTGGACGTCCCGCCCACCCTGCTGGACATCCTGTTGCAGAGCTTCGCCGACCTGCGGGCCGCCGCCGCCTCGGCCACCAGCGACGACGAGAAGCTGGAGTCGGCGCTGTCCACCGCCGAGCAGATCGGCGTGCTGGAGGACGCGATCCTGCACAGCCAGTTCTTCGGCGACCGCATCCTGCGCGCCGAGACCCTCGCCGGCTCGCTGGTCGGCTCGCTGGCCCGGCGCAGCCCGGAGGACCTGGCCATCCTCAACAAGTACCTGCACGGCGTCGTGGAGCCCCGGGCCAAGAAGGACGGCGGTTCCTGGGAGGGCTTCCTCGACGGTGGCCGCCAGGCGATCGCCAACCTGTCGTGACCGGCCCGACGACCGCGCCGCCCGGCAGGACCCCGGCACCCGTACCGGCGACCCGACCGGCCGGCCCGCCCCCCGGCGCCGCGTCCGGCGCGTTCCGGGGGCTGCGCGACCAGCTCACCGACGCCGCCGAGGCATTCGCCGGCAGCCCGGGGGCGCTCGCCGACATCCTCACCGGGATGATCGACGACGTCGACCGGGCGCTCGGCGAGCGGCTGGAGATCTTCCCGGTCTGCCACCACTCGCCGGCCTCCGCGCTGGCGATGGTGCGCCGGCTGCGCGCGAAGCAGCCGAAGGTCATCTACCTGGAGCTGTGCGAGGACCTGCAACCCCTGCTGGGGGAGCTGCGCAACTGCCGGCTGCCGGTGGCGGTGCAGGCGTTCGCCTCGAAGCTCGACGGGTTCCCCGCCGAGTGGGCGCCGCTGAGCGTCGTCGCGCCGATCACCGAGGCGTCGGCGGAGTACCAGGCCATCGCGTACGCGCTGGAGACCCCCGGCGTGGAGCTGGTCCTGGTGGACCGCTCGGTCGACCACGTGTTCCAGTGGTCGCCCCGCGATCCGGCCGAGGGCCGGGGCGAGGCGGGCGGCCCCGCCGACGGAACGCCGGAGGAGGCGGCGGCGACCCACGAGGAGGAGGCGGCGCTGCACGGCGACGCCGTCGGTGTGGAGATCGGCGACCTGCGGCCCCGCTTCGCCGAGCTGGAGGCGTACCTGCTGCACCACGGCAAGGTGCGGCACTGGTCGGAGTGGTGGGACCAGTACGTCGAGCAGCCCCTGGTCGGCGCCGACCACGAGACGTACCGCCAGGTGATGGTGCTGATCGGCAGCCTGTTCCGGCGGCTGCGCCCGGCCGACGCCGAGCGGCTCGACCGCGACGAGGAGCGCGAGCGCTACATGTGGACCCGGATGCGGGAGCACCTCGCCGCCTCCGGCGCCGACCCGGCCGACTGCCTGTACGTCTGCGGCGCGTTCCACGCCGCCAGCCCCGTCGCGCAGTTCGGCACCGGCCCCGACGCCGCGGCTTACGAGATCAGCCCGCGCACCGCCACCCGCTGGCTGTACGGGCTGATCCCGTCCAGCCACTCGGCGATCGAGGCGCAGTTCGGGCTGGCCCCCGGCTCGGTGTCCATCGCCGCCGCCACCTGGGCCAAGGCGGTGTCCCGCTCGGGAGCGGTCCCGTTCCGGCTCGCCGGCCAGCAGGGCGGCAAGCCGGCGAAGGGCAGGGCCCGCAAGGCCGCCGCCCCGGCCGCGGTAGCCGACGAGCCGGTGACCGACCGGCTGTCGGGCTTCCTGGCCCGCCCGCCGGTCCTCGACGACCTCGACGAGGCCGAGCTGCGCGGCTGGTGCGTGGACATCGTCCGGCTGGCCCGGCGCAACGGGTACCTGGCCAGCACCGCCGACGCGATCGCCGTGTTCGAGACGTCGATCCTGCTCGCCGGGCTGCGCAACCGGGCCCGCCCCACCCCGTACGACTTCGCCGACGCGGCGGTGACCTGCATCGAGAAGGACGTGGTGCCGGGCCGGCGGGACGTCCGTCGGCTCTGCGAGATCCTGCTCGGCGGCGACCGGATCGGCCAGGTCGGCTACGACGCCCTGCCGCCGCTGGCCCGCGACGTGCTCGACCGGCTCGCCCCGCTCGGGCTGGACCTGGACAAACGCACCATCCAGCGGGCCCTGCTGGACCTGCACGGCCAGCCGGCCGTGGCTCCCTGCTCGGACCTGCTGTGGCGGCTGCGCCACCTGCTACCCCGCGACGCGGTCCGCCCCATCATGGGCGAGCGGCGGCTGGGGGAGCGCTCGGCGCAGGAGAGCTGGGACCTGGCGCTCGGCCGCCACCAGCGCGCGCTGATCGAGCTGGGCTACGAGGGCGTCACCGTCGAGCAGGTCCTCGAGCAGCGGCTGCGCCGCCGGGCGTGGGGGCCGCAGGCCACCGCGGCGGTCGCGCTGGAGGCGGTCGAGGACGCGATCCTGCTGCTCGACGGCCGCCGGCTCGTCGACGAGCTGGGTGCCCGCGCCGTGGAGCTGCTCGCCGCCGAGCGGACCGTCGACGAGGCCCCCGAGGTGCTGCGCCGGATCCGTCGGCTGCTGGCTCACTACCGGGCCACCGAGCCGGACCTGCCGGCCTGGTGCGCGGCCTTCGTCACCACCGGGTACGCCCACTACTGCACCCTGCTGCCCACCGCGTTCGTCGACGCGGAGGCGGCGGTCCGGCAGGTGGCCGCCATGCTGGGCTTCCTGTTCAGCATGGAGAGCCTCGCGCTGGCGCTCGGCTGCGACCGGGCCCAGCTCGAACTGGCCGTGCGGCAGTCCCGGCCGGAGGCGCCGGCCCGGGTCGCGCTGCACTGGGCCGCCCAGCACCAGCTCGGGCTGCTGCCCCTGGCCGAGCTGCGGTCCCGCGCCGTGGAGCTGCTGGCCAACCCGCTGGTGGTGCCGGCGTTCCCGCAGTACCTCAGCGGGTTCGTGCAGGCCCTGGAGCCGGTGCCCGGGCTGGCGCCGTTCGTGGTCGAGCTGATGTCCACGGCGTTCGCCCGGCTGCCCGACCCGGTGCTGCTGCCCTGGCTGCCGACGCTGATCACCACCCTGCGCGACCAGGCGGGCGAGCTGGTGCCGACGCTGGTCCGCGAGGCCGGCCGGACGTTCCCCGCCACCCTGCCCGCCCTGGACGCCTGGGTGCCGCCGTGGACGGCCCGACCGGCGGCGTCGCCCGCCACCGCGCCGGTGTCCGCCCCGGCCGGGCCGGTGGTCGACCTGCTCGTCGACTATCCGGCCACCTGCGACGCCGTGGCCGACCTGCTCGGCTGCCCCGGCGGGTGGCGGGTCGGCGAGCCGGCGACCGGGCCCGGTCCGGCGGTCGATCCGGAGGTGGCCGACCTGCTCGCCGCGTATCCCGCCACCACGGCCGAGGTCGAGGCCCTGCTCGCCCCGGCCCACTGACCCGCCCAACCCCGCCTCGCCTCGCCCATGATCGACTCCGTGTCATTGACATGGGGGTATCCGCGCCAGGGCAAGGCGCGATGTCGGTGACATGGAGTCGATCATGGGCGGTCCGCCGGGGTGGGGGCGGTTCGGGGCGGGCTGGTCCGGGGTGGGGGCGGTTCGGGGCGGTGGCCCAGACCGCCGCGACCGCCTGACCGCCCCGACCCGCGCGCCGGGCCACCCGGCCGCCGCCACGCCCGCCCGCTCGGCGGCCGGCGGGCGCGGCGGTACGCGTCAGCCGAGCGGCTGGTCGGCTGTCTCGTCGTCTGGATCCGCGTCGTCCGAACCGTCGAAGACGGGTTCGCCGCAGGCCGGGCACTCGACGGTGTCGAGGTCGTCGAGGACCTCGGCGAGTTCGGGGTGGCCCTTCAGCGCCGCGACGGCGGAGAGCAGGTACCGGGTGGTGGTCTCGTCGTGCCGCGCGCCGGCCAGCGTCTCGGCCAGCAGGGCCAGGGCCTCGGGCAGAGCGTGCCGGTAGGCGGTGGTGATGTCGTCGGGCAGACCGTCGGAGGTCTGCCCGTAGCCGCGTGAGCAGGTGGCGACCAGGCCGACGACGATGAGGTACTCGTCGCGTCCGGCCGCGGGGAGTTGGCGGGCGATGTCGACCAGGTGGGGGACGGCGGCGTAGGCGGCGGGCCAGGCGGTGCCCTCGGAACACAGGTACGGCCACAGGTCGCTGAACCGCCCCCGGTCCGTCGGGTCGGCCCGTAGCTGGCGCAGTTCGTCGGGGACGAACGGGGCGTCCGGCCCGCCCCGGCCCGCCGACCAGCCCCGGTGGTCGAGGTCCGGCCAGCGTGGATCATCGAGTGGCAGCATGGCCAGCAGCCTAGGCCCCGGTCGACGCCTCCGAGCGGGGTGGGCGGGCTCGCCCGGGACGCCGCCGTGGGCTGTCCGGCGCGGCGGCGGGCAGCTTCGACGTCGCGCCGCGATCGGGGGATCGGGGGATCGGCGCGGGAGTATGACCGGAATGGATATTGACCAGGGAATAGACGCATGTCAGTGTTTGCTTCCCTGGAACGAACGTCGCGGCGTCCCCTCAGGACGCCGCCGGACCCCGCCGCCCACCCCCGCGCGCGGGGGCCCGGTCACGCCCAGGTGCACGAAACCCCCGACCTGCACCGAGGAGCATCCATGAGACGCACCACGTTGACCGCGGGCATCGCGCTCGCCGCCGCCGTCGCGCTGACGGCGTCGACGGCGACGCTGCCGGCCGCCGCCGCCCCCGCCCCCGCCCCGGCGCTCGCCGCGCTGGCCGCCCCGGACATCTCCGTGACCAACGTCCAGGCCCACCTGTCCCAGCTCCAGAGCATCGCCACCAGCAACGGCGGGCACCGCCGGGCCGGCTCGGCCGGCTACACGGCCTCGGTCAGCTACGTCAAGAGCAAGCTCCAGGCCGCCGGTTACACGGTCACCGAGCAGAACTGCACCGGCTGCACCTACCCGGGCAACAACGTCATCGCCGAGTGGCCGGGCGGCCCGGCCGACCAGGTGATCATGTTCGGCGCCCACCTGGACGGCGTCTCCGCCGGCCCCGGCATCAACGACAACGGCTCCGGCTCCTCGGTCCTGCTGGAGAACGCCCTCGTGCTGGCCCAGCAGAACCCGACCATGACCAAGCGGGTCCGGTTCGCCTGGTGGAACGGCGAGGAGCAGGGCCTACAGGGCTCCAAGTTCTACGTCAACTCGCTCAGCGCCGTCCAGAAGGGCTACATCAAGGGGTACTACAACTTCGACATGGTCGCCTCCACCAACGGCGGCTACTTCATCAACCGGGTCACCTCCACCACCGCCGCGCCACTGAAGGCGTACTGGGACTCGCTGGGCCTGGCGCCGGAGGAGAACGTCGAGGGCCAGGGCCGCTCCGACGACTACTCGTTCCAGCAGGCCGGCATCCCCACCTCCGGGTACGCGATGGGGGCCAGCGCCCGCAAGACCAGCGCGCAGGCCAGCAAGTGGGGCGGCACCGCCAACGCCTCGTACGACCCCTGCTACCACGCGTCCTGTGACACCACCAGCAACATCAACGCCACCGGGCTGAACCGCAGCGCCGACGGCGTCGCGTACGCCATCTGGGACCAGGCGGTCGGCACCGGCACCCCGACCAACAACTTCTCCGTCGCGGTGAGCCCGACCTCCGGCAGCATCGCCCAGGGCGCGTCCACCACCGCCACCGTCTCCACCGCCACCACCTCCGGTAGCGCCCAGACCGTCGCCCTGTCGGCCTCCGGCGCGCCCAGCGGGGTGACCGTGTCGTTCAGCCCGGCGTCGGTGACCTCCGGCGGCTCGTCCACGATGACCGTCGCGGCCTCCTCGACGGCGGCCACCGGCACGTACACCATCACGGTCACCGGCACCGGCTCGGTCGCCCGCACCACCACGTACACCCTCACCGTGACCGGCACCGGCGGCTGCGCCGGCGGCCAGGTGGTCGGCAACTCCGGCTTCGAGAGCGGCGCGACCGTCTGGACCTCGTCCTCCGGCGTGATCACCACCGACCAGGGCCAGCCCGCCCGCTCCGGCTCCTACAAGGCGTGGCTCAACGGGTACGGCAGCAGCCACACCGACTCGCTGTCCCAGTCGCTGACCGTCCCGGCCGGCTGCGCCACGTACACCCTGTCGTTCTGGCTGCACGTCGACACCGCCGAGACCACCTCGTCCACGGCGTACGACAAGCTCACCGTCCAGGTGGGCAGCACCACCCTGGCGACGTACTCGAACCTCACCGCCGCCACCGGGTACGTGCAGCGCACCTTCAACGCCGCCGCGTACGCCGGCCAGACGGTCACCCTGAAGTTCACCGGTGTCGAGGACGCCTCACTACAGACCAGCTTCGTCATCGACGACGTCACCCTCACCGCGAGCTGAGCGGAACGGAAGGGGACCCCGGCCAGCGCCCGCGGCGCTCCGGGGTTCCCTTCCCGCCGGCCCACGTCACCGGCCGGCCAGGCTCAGGAGGGCTCGACCGCCCGCTCCGGGGTGGCCCGCTCCGGGGTCACCTGTGCCGGGGTCACCTGTGCCCGGGTGGCCCCGTCCGGGGTGGCTCCGCCCGGGAACAGCCGCTCGGCGAGCACGATCGCCAGCGACACGAAGGTCAGCACCGCGCCGACCAGGAACGTGCCCCGGGCGTCCACCGTGGACAGCGCGAGGCCGCCGATCAGCGCGCCGCCCGCGATACCCACGTTGAACGCCGCCGAGTTCGCCGCGAAGCCCAGCTCGGTCCGCCCCGGCGCGACCTGGAGGATGCGCGCCTGGGTGGCCATGAACACCGGGGCCGCCGAGGCACCGAGCAGGGCGAGCAGGCCGACCACGGCGCCCTTGACGTCGGCGAACAGGTACAGCCCGGTCAGCGCGACCGCCTGCAACCCCACCGCCAGCACGAGCGAGCCGTGCGGGAACCGGTCGAGGAACTGGCCCACCCCGCTCACCCCGGCGATGCCGGCCAGGCCGAAGACGAACAGCAGCACGCTCACCGTCTCCGGGGCGAAGCCGGTCACGGTGGTGAGGAACCGCTCCACGTAGGTGAACCCGGCGAACATGCCGGTCACCGAGATGGCGGTGGTGGCCAACACGATGGCGAACCGGCCGGTGTGCGGGGCGGAGCCGTACGCGCCGTGGCTGTCCTCCGGTCGGCTCGTCGGCAGCAGCACCGCGATCACCACCAGCGCGGCCAGTCCCAGGGCGGTCAGCGCCAGGAACGGCGCGCGCCAACCGCCCTGCTGGCCCAGCCAGGTGCCGGCCGGCACTCCGAGCACGGTGGCCAGCGAGCCGCCCACCGACGTCACCGCGATCACCCGACCCCGCACGGCGGGGGAGAACAGTCCCACCGCCACCGGAGCCAGCACCGCCCAGAACAGCGCCTGGGCCAGCGCCGTGGCCACCCGGGCGGTGAGCAGGACCCGGTACGAGTCGGCCAGGACCGACACCAGGGTCGCCGCCACCATGACGACCAGCACGCCGCTGAGCACGTACCGCCGGGGCCAGCCGCGGGTCAGGTGCGCGATCGGCAGCGAGATCACGGCCACGGTGAGGCCGTACCAGGTGACGAGGTAGCCGACCGAGGACAGGGACACGTCGAGGTCGGAGGAGATCAGCGAGAGCAGGCCGATCGGCAGGTTCTCGGTGGTGTTGAAGGTGAACGCGGACAGCGCGAGGGCCAGCAGCACGAGCACGCGCCGCCAGGTGCTGGAGGTCATTCGTCAGCCGTTCCTTCCGGGGCGTCCGGGCGCCCTGAGTGGGGGTCGGTCATCGACAGGGCGGCCGGCGACCGTCGCCGGCGACGCGGGTTCGACACGCCGGTGACGGGGGGACATCGGAATGTCGCGGACAGTAGGCTCCCCGTGGCTGCCGACCGTCGCGGGCGGTCCGGAGCCGGAGCCAGCTCTCCGGGAGGGGCCGTGGAGAAAGCCGTCCGCCAACGCCGATCACCCGACCAGCCCCCGCCGGTCGATCCCGACCCGGCCGAGACCTCGCCGGCCGACGGCGTCGAGGCGTCGACCCTGCCCGAGCTGGAGGACCGGGCGTGGATGCACCACGCGAACGACTTCGCCCACACCAGCTTCTGGGCGGTGGCCCGTCGGCTGCCCCGGCTGGTCCGGGAGGCGATCGCCCTGGCCTGGGCGACCAGCCGCCGGGACACCGCCGCTTCCATCGGGCTGAACGTCGCCGCCGGGGCGATGACCACCCTCGGCCTGCTGGCCACCACCGGCGTGCTGCGCGAACTGTTCGCGGCCGGCCCCACGCCGGACCGGATCCGGGGGGCCCTGCCGGCCCTGGCGCTGACCGCCGCCGCCGTGATGGCCAAGGGTGGGCTCACCATCGCCGCCGGTTGGGCGCAGGCCCGGCTGACCCCGCAGATCAACTACCAGGTCGAGCTGCGGCTGTTCGAGGCCACCACGGCCGTCGACCTGGCGGCCTTCGACGACGCCGGGTTCGCCGAGGAGATGGACCGGGCCCGGGAGCGCGGGGTGACCGAGGCGGCCTGGATCGTCGACCACACCGTCGACCTGATCACCGGCGTGGTCGGGGTGCTGGCCACCGCGGCGGCGGTCACCGTGATCCAGCCGCTGCTGCTGCCCTGCCTGCTGCTCGCCGCGGTGCCCGAGGCGGCGACCGCGGTGAAGATCGCCCGCCGGCAGTACCTGGAGATGCTGGCCAGGATCAACCGGCGCCGCCGAATGTCGATGCTGGCCAACCTGATGGCCAACCGGCACACCGCCGCCGAGGTCCGGGCGTACCAGATGGGGGACTTCCTGCTCGGCGAGTACCGGCGGATGATGGCCACCGAGACGCGCGCCCACCTGCGCCTGGTCCGCACCCAGACCCGGACCCGGGTGCTCGGCACGTCCGCCGCGGGCCTGGCCGCCTTCGGCGTGTACGCCGTCCTCGCCGGCCTGCTCCTGACCGGCATGGTGGCGCTCGCCGCCGCCGCGACCGCGCTGATCGCCCTCCAGTCCGCGCGCTCCAGCCTCGGCGTGGCCGTGTTCGCCACCAACTCGCTCTACGAGGACGCCCTCTACTACCAGGACTACCGGGACTTCCTGGACCGGGCCCGCAGTCGGACCGGCCCCCGCGGCGACCGGCCGACCGACGGCTTCGAGGCCATCGAACTGGACGCGGTCAGCCTGCGCTACCCGGACACCGACAGCCCCGCCGTGGACGAGGTGAGCCTGACCGTCCACCGGGGACAGGTGGTCGCCCTGGTCGGCGAGAACGGCTCGGGCAAGTCCACCCTGGCCAAGCTGATCGCCGGCCTGTACCGGCCCACCGGCGGGGTGATCCGCTGGGACGGCGTGGACACCGCCGAGCTCGACCCCCGCCAGGCCGGCGCGCACGTCGCGGTGCTCACCCAGGACTGGTGGAAGTTCCCGTTCACCGCCGCCCAGAACATCCGCGTCGGCCGGCACGACCGGGCGGCCGGGGGGCCGAGCGTGCGGGACGCGGCCCGGGCCGCCGCCGCCCACGACATGATCATGGACCTGCCGTTCGGGTACGACACCCTGCTGGACCGCGAGTTCAAGGACGGCCACGACCTCTCCGGCGGCCAGTGGCAGCGCCTCGTCGCCGCCCGTGGCCTGTACCGGGACGCCCCGCTGCTGATCTGCGACGAGCCGTCGGCGGCGCTCGACGCCCGGGCCGAGCACGCCCTCTTCCAGCACCTGCGCCGCCGTCCCGACCGGGCGGTCGTGCTGATCACCCATCGGCTGGCCAACGTCCGGCACGCCGACCAGATATTCGTGATGAGGCGCGGCCGGCTGGTCCAGCGCGGCACCCACGACGAGTTGATCGCCGCCGACGGGCTCTACCGCGAGCTGTTCCACTTGCAGGCCAGCGGGTACCTCGCCGACGCCGCCGGGGAGGCCGGCGACCCCTCCCCGGCTCCCCACTGACCAGCCCATTCCCTCCCGAAGTTCGTCCCCGGCCTCGGCGCCGCGTCGGCGCCCGCCACCTGGCACCTCGCCGCCGCCGGTCACGTCGCCGGCCGGGTCATCGGACCGTGACCGGGTGCCGGACGACGCCGTCGAAGAGGTACCCGAGGTCGTTGTGCCGGGCCCGCTCCGGCTGGCCGGCCCCGGTGACGTCGGTGGCCCGCGCCCGCAGCGTCGCCGGCCCCGGCCCCGCCGGCCGCCAGCGCGCCGTCCACCGCTGCCACGGCCCGCCCACGTCCCCGGCGACCAGTTCGGCCGGCCGCCAGCCGTCGTCGCCGGTGTGCACCAGCACCGACCGGATCGGGCCCCGGCCCGACCAGGACCGGCCGCGCAGCAGCACCTCCGCGCCGGCCGGGACCCGGGCGTCCCAGGGCAGTTCGAAGGCGCTCTTCACCGACTGCGCGTCCAACTCCCCGCCGCCGTCCGGGTGGCCGGGGCCGAACATCCGGTAGAGCTGGGTGTTCCACGGCGAGAACAGCGGGGCGGCCGACACCTCCACCGGGCCGACCCACTTGACCGAGGAGACGCCGATCCAGCCCGGCACCACCACCCGCACCGGGAAGCCGTGGTCCGGCGGCAGCGGCTCGCCGTTCATCTCGTACGCCAGCAGTACGTCGTCGAGGGCCTTGCCGACCGGCAGCGGCCGGCGGACCCGGCCCAGGTTCACCCCGCCGGTGACGTACTCCGGGTCCAGTCCCTCCGGCATCACGTCGACCGCCGCGCCGGTCAGCCCGGCCCGCCGCAGCACGGTGGACAGCCGCACGCCCCGCCAGTGCGCCACCCCGACGCCGCCCAGGCCCCACGCCACCCCGGGGGAGGGCCGGTCCTGCTGCCCGGCGAAGAACCGGCGGGCGTTGCCGGCGCACTCGACCAGCGCGGTGACCCGTTCGGCGGGCAGCCGGCGCAGGTCGTCGTAGCCGAACTCGACCGGCCGGTCCCGGGTGGGCGCGCCGCGCAGGCCGTCGCCGAACAGGCTCAGCCGCCACGTGTCGGGGTCGATCAGCGGAGTGCTGGTGTGGTTGCGGACGAAGAACCGGTCGGTGGGCACGACGTACCCCTGCCCGGCCATCGCCTCCCAGCGCATCTCGGCGTTGGTGTCGTGCCGGGTGAACAGCCGGTCCGGCAGCGGCTTGACCACGCCCGGCCCGGCGCCGTCCCGCCCGGGGTCGGCGCCGACCGGGTCGGCCGCGACCGCGACCGGCTCGCGTTCGTCCGCCGCGGCGGCCAGGGCGGTCATCGCCGCGCCCAGCTCCAGCAGGCGGGGGCGGGACACGCCCGCGCCCCGGGCCCGGCCGGCCAGCCACTGCCGGGCCCGTCGGGCGTCGTGGTCGGCTTCGTCGTACGACAGGGGGTGCGGCATCGGGAGGTCCCTCCGGTTCGGCGACACAAACTCCTATTCAAACAGTAGGAGTTTCCGTCGGGGCGGCGCCGCGCGGCGGGAACCGCCGGCCCCTTCGGCCGAGCCGACCGGCGCGGCTCAGGTCACCGCGGCCACGACGGTGATCACCCCCGCGACCACCAGCACCCCGGCCCACAGCCGGTCCACGTTGAACCAGGCCCGCCGCAGCACCCCGACGCCGAGCACCTCGTACACCGCCACGGCGGCGGCCAGCGCCACGCCGAACATCGCCACCGTGTGCACCCCGGCGGCGGCCAGTCCGGGCAGCGCGCCGACCGGGGCGGCCGACAACTGCCCGGCATGTCCACCGTGGCCGCCGTGCCCGCCGGCCGCGACCGGCTCGGCGAGCAGCACCGGCAGCAGCATCAGCCCGGCGCCGTGCGCCGACGACATCAGGAACGACCACCCGGCGAGCTGCGCGTTGGACGGCCGCATCCCGGCCCACCGGAAGTGCTGCCGCGAGAGTAGCTGCCACAGCCCGAACCCGACCAGCAGCAGCCCGCCGACCACCGCCACGGTGGTGCTCGCCACGACCGACCTGGTGGCGCTGACCAGTGCGGCCACCAGGCCCACCGAGGCGAGGTGGCCCAGCGCGATGGGCAGCAGCGACGTCACCAGCATCCGCCGGCTGCGTTCCTGAAGGCCCCGGCCCACCGCGAACAGCCAGCCCATGGCCGGGTTCAGCCCGTGGAACGCGCCGAGCCCGGCCAGCGCCAGCCAGGTCGCCCCGGTCACGGGAAGCAGTACGAGTCGGAGGAGGCGTCGCCGCCCTGCAACCTGGTCTGGTGCACCCGCAGCCCCCGGAACTCGTCCCCGCGCGGGAAGAACCGCGGGTCCGGGGTGAGCCCGCCGGCGTCCGGATCGACGTCCAGCTTGGCCAGCCAGGCGCCCACCCCGTCCGGGTAGAACTGGTCGTCCCACGAGCCGTAGAGCGAGTTGGACACGTACACCCGGCGGCCGTCGCGGCTGATCTCGACCATCTGCGGGCCGCCGGCGAGGGGCTCGTCGGGGAAGCCGGGGTGGGGGGTGCGCCGCACGATGCCGCCGAGACGCACCGACCCGGTCTGCACGGGGTGGAACGGGTCGCTGACGTCGTACTGGCGCAGCTCCCCGGTGCCCCAGCAGGAGACGTAGAGATGCTTGTCGTCGACCGACAGGTCGATGTCGGTGACCAGTGGCGGGACCGCCCCGAACGGCTTGAGCAGGTCCGGCAGGTCGGCCGGGTCGGCCGGCTCGGCCGGGATGTCGATCACCTTGGTCACCGCCCAGGCGTCGCCGTCGCGGTGCCACAGCCAGATCGAGGCGGACAGGTCCTCGACGCTGATCACCACGCCGACGAACCCGTACGTCTTCGTCGGGTCGTGCGCGGGGCGCAGCTCCAGCGGCATCTGGTACGCGTCGCCGAGGTCGACCCGCTGCACGTGCCGGCGCCTCGCCAGGTCCCAGAAGTGGATGGCGTGCCCGTACTTCCGCCCCAGCAGCAGCTCGCCGACGATGCCGTCCTCGATCATCGACGGGGTGCCCCACTCGCTGGTCACCAGCACGTCGTGGTTGTAGTGCCACCAGAAGTCGTACGCGAGGAACTGCGGCCCCCGGTCGGCCTCCCACGCCCGGCGGACGTCGAAGCTGGTGTGGTCGAGGATCGCGATGCCGCCGGGTCCCTCGGCGCCGTCGGCGCCGCCGAGGGCGGACAGGTAGATCCCGTCGGGGCCGCAGTGCACGGTGTGCGGCCGGGAGTAGCCGGCCCGCCGCGCCAGCTCCTCCGGGCCGATCACCTTGACCAGCCTCGGGGCGCGCGGGTCGGGCTGGGTGTCGTACACGTGCACCCGCGACGAGCGCAGCCCGGGCACGATCAGGTAGCGCCGCTCGACGTGCGGGTGCGGCGCGGTCGGGCAGAGCGCGCTGCTGCACGCGTTCCACCCGAAGTGGTGCAGCTCGTCGCCGGTGTGCGGCAGGTCGGTCCAGCCCACCACCCGCCCGTACCCGGGGGAGGCGGGGTCGGTGTCGAGGACCGCGATGGCGTCGGGACGGGCCGCCGAGCGGTCGAACGCGGCCACGTAGGCCAACTTCTCGGCGGGGGCCCGGGCGGCGTCGCGGGGCGAGGGATAGAAGGACGGGTCGGGTGTCCAGCGGCTCATGGCGGCTTCCTCCGGGGTCGGCGTGCCGGACCGGTCGCATCGACGCATCTCAGCGAGCGGAAACAGCCTACTGACCCGACGGGGCGCTGTGGTTAACGCATCGTGCCGACTTCCCTGCCCAGGGTTGCCCGGTGGGCGCGGTCTCTCAGGCGTCCCGGTGGGCGGCGAGGAAGTCGGCGAGTACCCGGGTGTGGGTGGAGAAGGCCAGCTCGGCCGGCTCGGTGAGCACCAGCCACTCGGTCGCCTCCTCGGTCGGCGCGGACGGCGGGAGCTGCCCGGCCGCCCGCTCGGGCAGCGTCCCGAAGACCATCATGGTGCCGCCGGCCGGGGCGCTGTGCACCGCGAACAGCTCCGCGTCCCCGGCCGACGCGACCAGCCCGGTCTCCTCCCGCAGCTCCCGGACCAGGGCCTCGCGCCACTCCTCGCCGTACTCGACGAAGCCGCCGGGGAGGGCGAGCAGCCCGCGCGCGGGCTCGATGTCCCGGCGCACCACGACCACGCCCAGGCCGGCGTCGGTGCGGACCGGCAGCACCGCGACCGCGACCGGCAGCGGGTTACGCCAGACGGTGTGCCCGCAGGGCGCGCAGACCCGGGGCCAGCCGGCCCCCGCCGGATAGGCGGCGCCGCAGTAGGAACAGTGGGAGTACGGTGCGCCGGTCATGCCGCTGCACGTTACCGCCCCGGCCGCCCGGCCCCGACCGGGGTGGCCGCGCTGCCCGCAACCGGCACCGGCACCGACGGCGGCATGCCGGGGAGGTCATCCCTTCAGGCCGGTGTGCGCCAGGCCCTCGACGAACTGCTTCTGCGCGATCACGAACACCGCCAGCACCGGCAGGGCGGTCATCGACGCCGCCGCGAGCTGGACGTTCCACATCGGCCCGCCGTACGCGTCGACGAACTGGGTCAGCGCCTGCGGCAGGGTGAACTTCTCCGGCGAGGAGAGGAACACGATCGGTTCGAGGTAGAGGTTCCAGCTGTGCAGGAAGGTGAAGATGGCCACCGCGCCCAGCGCGGGGCGGGACAGCGGCAGGGCGATCTTCCAGAAGGTGGCGAACCGGCCCAGCCCGTCGACCCGGGCCGCCTCCTCCAACTCGCCGGGCAGGGCGATGAAGAACTGCCGCATGATGAACGTGGCCAGCACGCTCGGCGCCCCGAAGATCGGCACCAGGATCAGCGGCCAGTGGGTGTCGACCAGGCCCAGCTTGAAGAACATCTGGAACAGCGGGACGATCGTGACCTCGCTCGGGATGAGCAGGCCGGCGAGCACCACCAGGAACAGCACGTTCTGGCCCCGGAACCGGATCCGGGCGAAGGCGTACCCGGCCAGCGCCGCCACCGCGAGGGTGCCCACGGTGACCACCAGGGCGATGTAGACGCTGTTGAGATACTGCCGCCCGAACGGCTGCAACTCGAACACCCGCTGGTACGCCTCCAGCCGCGGGTCCGTCGGCCAGAGCTGCGGCGGGAAGGCGAAGATGTCCGCCACCGGCTTCAGCGACGAGGTGACCATCCACCAGGTGGGGAAGACGAACGGGATCGCCAGGACCATCAGCACCCCGTAGAGCACCAGCTTCGTCCTGGGCGACAGGTCACGACTCATGGAAGACCCATCTCTTGCGCATCTGCCACTGCAGCACGGTCAACGCGAGCACGATCGCGAACAGCACGATCGACAGGGTGGCGCCGTAGCCGAAGTGGTGGAACTGGAAGGCCTGCTGGTAGAGGTAGTAGACGAGCACCGTGGTCGAGGTGCCCGGGCCGCCCTGGGTGAGCACGGCGATCTGCGCGAACACCTGCAACGAGCCGACCACCGTGATGATCGAGGTGAGCAGGATCGTCGGGCTGATCAGCGGCACGGTGATCCGCCAGAACTGCCGCATCCGGCGGGCCCCGTCCACCTCGGCGGCCTCGTACAACTCGGCCGGCACGCCCTGGAGGGCGGCCAGGAACAGCACCATGTTCAGGCCGACGTTCTTGAACACCTGCACGACGACCACCGACAGCATCGCGGTGCCCTCGCCGCGCAGCCAGTTCGGCCCGGCCACGCCGATCGTGTCGAGCAGCCCGTTGATCCCGCCGTTGTCCTGGAGCAGGAAGCCCCACACGATCGTCCAGGCGACCAGGGAGACCACCACGGGGGAGAAGAACAGGGTGCGGAACACGATGGTGCCGCGCAGCTTCTGGTTGAGCAGCACGGCCAGCAGCAGCGCCAGGGCGAGGTTGAACACCACCAGTCCGACCGAGAACAGCCCGGTGGCCCGCAGTACCCCACCCAGGTTGGTGTCCTCGGCGAGCTGCGCGTAGTTGTCCCCGCCGACGTAGTCGAACGTGCCGGCGAGCACGTTCCACTCGTGCAGGCTGTACCAGACCACCAGGACCAGCGGCAGGATCACGAACACGATGCTGCCGAGCAACTGCGGGGCGACGAACAGGTAGCCGGCGAGCTGGTCGCGCCGGTGGCTGGTCCACCACGGGCGGCGGGGCCGGCCCGGGGCGGGCCCGGTCTTGGCGACCGGGCCCGTCCTGGTGTCCGTCGGGGACCCGGTCACTTCGCCAGCAGCGGCTGGATCTTGGCGCACACGCCGTCCAGGACCGCCTTGACGTCGGCGTTCTGCTGCCACAGCGGGTCGAGCCCGGCCCGGACCTGCTGGCTCAGCTCGGCCTGCCCGGCGTGGCTCGGCTTGACCACGCCGCTGGTGATGCCGTCGATGACGACCTTCTGCAACTGCTCCGGCTTGAGCTTCGGGTTGGTCTTGCCCAGCGTCTCGGCGGTCAGCAGCGACTGTCGCGGCGGCGGGAAGAACTGGGCCAGCTTCGCCGAGTTGGCGGGATTGGTGAAGAAGGCCAGGAAGTCGGCCGCCTGGTCGGCGTGCGGGCTCTTCTTCATCACGCCGATGCCGGCCTGGCCGAGCACCGCGTAGTTGCCCTTCGGGCCGGCCGGCAGCGGCACCAGGTCCCAGCCGAAGCCGTCGTCCTTGAGCAGCGACGCCCGGGAGATCTGGGTGACCGTCATGGCCGCGTCACCGGCGAAGAAGTCCGCCGTGGTACCCGGGCCGGGCAGCGCCTTGTCGGTGAAGATCCCCTTGTGCAGGGCGGTCATCGCCGCGACCATCTCCGGGGAGTTGAAGCCGCAGGACTTGCCGTCCTCGCTCCACGCCTGCGCGCCCCAGCCGGTGAAGAAGGTGGACAGGTTGTCCCAGCCCTTGTAGTCGAAGTCCCGGATCACCAGGCCGGCCTTGCCGGACTTCGCGGCGGACGCCGCGGCGGTGGCCAGGGCGTTCTCCCAGTTCCACTGCCCGGCGGCGATCAGCTCGGCCGGCGTCTTCTGCCCGGCCTTCTTGACCATGTCGGTGTTGACGAACACGCCGAACGGCGAGTTGGAGAACGGGTAGGCGTACAGCTTGCCGCCGCCCTGCCAGAGCTTCGTGGTGGCGGGGGAGAGGTCGTCGTAGGCGTACCCCTCGGCCTTCTTCAGGGTCTCGTCCAGCGGCAGCAGCGCGCCCGAGGACACGAAGTCGGGGGCCGAGTTCTCGAACACCCAGGCCAGGTCGGGGGCGTTGCCACCGGCGATCTGGGTGGTCAGCGTGGTGGTGTAGTTCTCGAACGGCAGCGGGTCGAAGGTGATCGACTCCACGTCCGGGTGGGACTTCTTGTACTCGTCCGCGATCTCGTTGAACAGCTTCAGGTGCGCCTCGTTGGCGGACCAGACGGTCATCCGCAGCTTCGCCGGACCGCCGTCGCCGGCGTCGTCCCCGCCGCCGCAGGCCGTCAGGGCGAGCGCGCCGGCCAGCGCCAGGGCGACGCCACGTAGGGCCTTTCCTGCTCTCACAGTCTTCTCCTCACCGGGGGTGTGTTCAGTAGCCCGCGATCTGCGGCCAACGCAGTTCCACGCCGGCCGCCGTAAGGCGGTCCTGGAAGTCGGCCAGCAGACGGGGGGTGTCGCGGACCGCGCGCGGGGACTCGCCCCGCTCCAGACAGAAGTCGGCGAGCAGGCCGGCGACCTCGCCGACGTTCCACTCGACCGGGTGCAGCCGGTAGCTGCCGTTGGTGACGTGCGTGGTGCCGATGTTCTTGCCGGCCGGCAGCAGGTTCTCCACCCGCTGCGGGATCAGCGCGCCGAGCGGGATCTCGAAGGGGCAGGACCCGACGTCGATGTAGTTGTCGCCGCCGGTCGACGGGTGCAGGTCGATCCGGTACATGCCCACGCCGATCGAGTCGGGGTAGCTGACCGCGCCGTGCGCGCCGCGCACCGCCAGCGACAGGTCCTGCTCGACGACCGTGTACTCGGCCCGGATGCGCCGCGACTCGCGGATGTACGGGGCCTGGGCCAGGCCGTCGGCGCTGCCGGTGACGTCGCCGCGCAGCCGCAGCCCGGGGAAGCCGGTGCCGCCGTCGGGCCGGGGCGCCTCGGTCTGCATCCAGTACAACACCGAGTACGACAGCTCCCGGGCCTTCGACAGGTGCCAGGACGCGTTCGGCACGTCGATGACCGGGCCCTCGAAGTAGTCGATCATCGGCCAGTTCACCAGCGTGATGTCGCTGCCGTACGCCCCGTCGACGAAGTTGCGCCGGGCGGCGATCCGCCGGAACGTCCACAGGTTGCCGTCGCCGGGGTTGAGCCGCTGGTCGGCGTTGACCGCCAGGGGGTCGTCGTCCGGGTTCGGGGTGAAGCTGCGCTCGGTGATCTCCAGCGTGCGCGGGTGCGGGGAACGCCAGGACAGCAGCCGATCGCCCCAGAAGTCCGGCTTGTAGTCGCGCCAGAAGTCGTACCCGGCCGGGCGGTCGATGGTGTGGTCGCCGTCGACGTGGTCCAGGGCGAAGCAGACCGACACGGCCTGCATGTTCATCGGCTGCGCCTGGGCCGGGGCGCTGGGCTCGCCGGTCTCCTCCCGCGACTCGAAGCCGGTGACGTACTCGACGCCGGCCAGCGGCAGCAGCTCACCGGTCTCGGTGGCGTCCAGCACGTACGGGGCGGTCAGCTCGACCAGCTCGTCCGGGCGGTCGCGGTGCGCGACGGTCACCCCGGTCACCCGGTCGCCGTCGGAGGCCGCCGAGACCGGCCGGTACGGCTGGAGCACGGTCAGCCGCCCGGACCCCCGGTACGGCGCCAGCATCTGCTCCAGCACCGCCACCGCGACCCGGGGCTCGTGGCACAGCCG
Organism: Micromonospora sp. MW-13; assembly: GCF_003434305.1. Lineage (GTDB taxonomy): Bacteria > Actinomycetota > Actinomycetes > Mycobacteriales > Micromonosporaceae > Micromonospora. The sequence goes on along the minus strand of NZ_QKKX01000033.1, from coordinate 144,993 downwards.
GCTGACCCAGCCGGCCCCCGGGTTCAGGTCGGTCCAGCCCCGGGACCGCTCGGTCAGCGGGAAGTGCCGCCGGTAGTAGTCCCGGATTCCGGTGCGCAGCGCCCGGTAGCTGGCGGTGACGCCGAACTGCTCGACCCAGGAGTGCTCGTCCGGGGGAACCGCCTGGCTGGTGAGCTGTCCGCCGAGCCAGTCGAACTCCTCGGTCAGGATGACGCTCCGGCCGGCCCGGAGAGCGGCCAGCGCCGCCGCCACCCCGCCCAGCCCGCCGCCGACGACGAGGACGTCCGCACGCATCGATACCACTTGCTTCCTTCCAGTTGCGCGATCGCCGCTCAGGAGCGGCCGACCGCCGGATCGGGGGCGCCGAGGGTGTCCCCCTCGACCAGTTCGCACGGCAGCAGGCGCTGCCCGACGCCGTCGGCGCTGCCGTCGATGACCGAGGTCAGCAGCTCGACGGACTGGCGTCCCATCTCCTCGCGGGGGATGAGGAAGCCGGTGAAGGTGAGCGCGGTGGGGACCGGAACGGTGGGGTCGCCGAGGGTGACCACGGACAGGTCGCCGGGCACCGTCAGCCCGCGTAGCCGGGCGGCCTGCGCCAGGGCGACCGCCGTGGCGAAGTCCTCCACGAACACCACGGTGGTCCGGTCGGCGCGCAGGTCGTCGAGGACGGCCCCGACGTCGCGGCTGCCGGCGCCGGGCAGCTCCCGGGCGCTCTCCACCGCGCCGCTGTGCGCGGCGAAGCCGCGCCGCCGGTCCTCGGACGACTCGGCGTTGGTGCCCATCGGCAGGTAGGCCAGGCGGCGGTGCCCGCGGCCGAGGGCCCGCTCGGTCAGGGCGCTCACCGCCGCGGCGTAGTCCGCGCCCACGTACGGCACCGGACCCCCGGCGTCGTCGCGCCGGCCGACCGCCACGTACGGGAAGCCGTCCCGGTTGAGCCGGTGCAGCTCGGCGGCGTCGATCTCCCGGCCGAGCAGGAGGCAGCCGTCGGCCAGCCGCAGCCGGTTGTCCTGGTGGAAGATCCGCCGCCGCCCGTCGACCACCGGGGCGCTGGTGAACAGCAGCAGGTCGCAGCCGACGCGCTCGGCGTACTCCTCGATGCCGAGCAGGAACGGGTGGAAGAAGTCCCGGCTGCCGCTGGGGAACGCCGGCTCGTAGGTGAACACGCCGATGATCCGGTTGAACCGGGCGGCCAGCCGCCGGGCCACCGGGTCGGCGGCGTAGCCGGTCTCCTCGATGGCCCGCAGGACGCGGCCCCGGGTCTCCGGCGCGATCCGCACGTCGGCGTCGGAGCGGTTGTTGAGCACCAGGGACACGGTGGCCTGACTGACGCCAGCCAGGCGGGCGATGTCACGCTGGGTGACGCGGCGCGGCGAAGAGGGCACGGGGGAGTCCTCCGGGGGGTGCTAATGCGTATTAGCGATCGGCGTTGGGGAGGACTCTGGCCTCTGCTCCCGGGGGATGTCAAGAGTTCCCGGAGATTTCCTCGCGATGAAGTCCCTGGACTAATGCGCATTAGCTTGCGGGGCCCGACGCGCCTCCGCCGCTCCCGGCCGTTTCGGACGGAGATCGAACCGCCCCCTTGACAGCGGGCTGGCCGGCCGGCGAACATCGGAGAAGCATAGATGCTAATACGTATTAGCAGACCTCGACGGGGCCGCATGCGGCCCCGTCGACCACCCCCTGTTCACCTTGCGTGACGTCGCTGGGCGGCGGGCCGGAGCGCCGGAGCGCACCCCGTGCCCGCCCGGCGGCGTCGCCGTCCCACCCCACCCGCACCGCGGCGCCGACCGCCCGAAGGATGCCCCACCACCTGAGGCAGGCCCCACCGCGGCGCGCCCACCGCCGACGAGAGTCCCACCACCGCAGAGATGAGGAAGACGACATGACGCACCTGTCCGCGTCCCCGCAGCGCCGCGCCGCCGTCGCGCTGGCCGGCGTCGGCCTGCTGGTCGCCGCCACCGGCACCGCCCCCGCCGCCGCCAGCGGCCCGGAGGTCGACTTCCCGCGGTTCAGCTACGCGGGGACCGCGTTCGACAAGAGCCAGCTCTCCTACAACCCGACCAACGAGTTCATCTTCCCCAGCGTCATCCGGGCCGCCGACTACTTCGCCGACCCGCTGGGCGAGTACTACCTGTACTACGCCCCGCACGAGCGGCCCGGCGGCATCTCCCTGGCCTACTCCGACTCGATCGACGGCCCGTGGACCGAGTACGCGGCCAACCCGCTGGTCGGCAACACCTGGCTGCCGCACTACCCGACGGTCAGCCACGTCTCCTCACCGCACGCGGTGTGGGTCGAGGGCGAGGGCAAGCTCTTCCTCTACTTCCACGGCGAGAACTCGATCACCCGGTACGCGACCTCCACCGACGGCGTCCACTTCGACTACGGCGGCACCGCGATCAGCCGGAACAGCACCACCGGCGGGGAGACCTCCTACGCCCGGGTCTTCGAGCAGTCGGTGCCCCGGCTCGGCACCCGGTACCTGATGCTGTTCATGGACAACCCCACGGCCGCCCTGCCCGGCCCGACCGGCCCGGTGTCCCGGCGCATCCGCTGGGCGGTGTCGAACGACGCCCGGAACTGGGCGATCCAGCCGGAGCCCATGGTCACCCCGCAGGGCGATGAGGGGCCGAACGCCTCCGGTCCGTTCTTCCTGCGCTGGCAGGGCCGCAACCTGGTGGTCTTCCACGCCGCTGACGGCAACATGCACGCCGTCGACGTCGGCGAGAATTTCGACCGCGAGGTACACCTCGGCGTCGTGCACGACTCCCTGGCCGGGGCCCCGGACCTCGGCCGCTCGGCCGCGCCGACGTTCTACTTCGACGGAAGCACCGCGCACATGTACTACGAGGCCGGCGGCCGACTCACCGCGACGATCGGGCACGCCGTGGCCACCCTGCCCGCGCCGGTGCCCACCAGGGAGCTGGACTGCGCGGTGGACCGGCCCGTGCTCTGGCCGCCGAACCACCAACTCGTCGACGTCGACGTCACCGTCGACCTGCCCGACGGGGTGCTCGGCCCGCGCGCCTTCACCCTGGCCGAGGTCACCGGCGGTGACGCCGCCGATGTCGCCGGGTTCGTCACCGGCACCCCGGACACCGCCGGTCGGCTGCGCGCCGAACGCGCCGGCAACGGCGGGGACCGGGTCTACACCCTGCGGTACGCCGGCCACGACGAGATCGGTCGCCCGGTGGGCTGCTCCGTCACCGTCACCGTCCCGCACGACCAGCGCCCGGCCTGACCGTCCTCGACCAGCGCCCGGCCTGACCGTCCTCGTCCCCCGGGCGCGACCGGGGCGAGCGGTCGCCCCGGGGCCCGCCGGCCCGGCCCCCGTCCAGGGGCCGGGCCGGTCGCCGCCTGTCAGGCGCGCAGGGCCGCCCGGGCGTCCATCAGGGCGAAGCCGAGCAGGTTGTCGCCCCGCCAGCGGGCCGGATCCTCGACGGCGGGGTCATCGGCGGCCAGGCCGACGCCCCACACCCGGTCCACCGGGCTCGCCTCGACCAGCACCCGGTCGCCGGTGGCCAGCAGGAACGCGCGCAGGTCCGCGTGCTGGGCGAACTTGGCCACGCTGCCGGCCACCACGACGTCGTACCGGTGGGCCGCCCAGACGGCCTCGTCGAAGCCGCGCACCCGGCGGCCGAGGGCCTTGGCCCGCTGCGGGTGCCCGGCGGCGAGGACCTGCTCCGCCACCGCGTCGTCGCCGAAGTGGACGGCTTTGCGCCACATCATCCAGTGCTCGGCGGTGTCGAAGACCCGACCGTCCACGGTGAACGGCGCGGGCCACCACTGACTCAGGCAGCCCGGCCCGACGGAGCCGTCGCGCCGGGGCCGGTGGCCCCAGAAGGGGAGGTATCTCACCGGGGCGCCGGCGTCGTGCAGGGCCACCAGGTCGGCGACGGATCGAGGCGACATGGCCGACAGTCTGCCCCGTCACCCCGACGGCGCGCCGCCGGATTTCGGCCGGGCGGTCAGCCCGCCGGGGCGGTGTACGCCGCCGTGACGCGTTCCGCCGCCGCGGCGGCCTCGGCCGGGTCGGTGCCGGCCGCCACGTCGGCCTCGGCCCACAGCCGGCTGCTCGCCGCTATGAACTCCCGCCCCTCGGCCGACGCCGCCCACTGCGCGCCCTGTTCCGGTATGCCGGCGTCCTCGCCCCCGATGCGCAGGTACGTGGCCAGCCCGAGCAGCCCCATGTCCCAGCCGATGCCGGTCGCGCCGGGCCCGAAGTTGGCCCAGCTCACGTCGTCGACGTGCGCGACGTGCTCCAGCGTGAACCGGGTCCGGCCGCTGGTCTCCGGGGTGAGACGCACCTCGATCCAGCTCACCTCGCCGCCGTACTCCCAGGTGGCGGCGAAGCTCTCCGGCGGGTCGCAGCGCTGCACCACGCCGCCGGCGTTGCCCTCGAACTGGTAGCGGCCGTGCAGCCGCAGCTCGCCGCTGACCGGCAGGAACCAGCGCGGGATGCGCTCGGGGCTGGTGCAGGCGTCCCAGACGTCCTCGACCGGGGCGTCGTACGTCTGGCTGATGGTGAGCACCCGGGCCTCGCCGGCCGGCAGCATCCGGCTGCCCATCCGGCGCTGCACGGTGCTGATCTGGTGGGTCGCGTCGATCATCGTGGGATGTCCTCTCCGGGTTCCTCGGCGGCCAGCCGGCGTTCCCGGCGGCCCCGGGCCAGCTCCGTGGCCAAGGCGTGCAGCGGCGGCGTCCAGAACCGGCGGAAGTGGCCGAGCCAGTCGTCGACCTCGCGCAGCGGCTCCGGGTTGACCGCGTACAGCCGGCGGGCGCCCTGCGGTCGCACGGTGGCGAAGCCGCTGTCCCGCAGCACCTTCAGGTGCTGGGACACGGCCGGCTGGGAGATGCCGAACTCCGCCCGGATCACCTCGCAGACGGCCCCGGCGCTGCGCTCGCCCTCGGCGAGCAGCTCCAGGATCCGCCGGCGTACCGGCTCGCCGAGGACGTCGAAGGCATGCACCCGCCCTTTATATCAGACTCGGCTTATACGATGCGGGCGATCCAGCTACGCATCGACGCCTGGCTCAGCCCTGAGCAGGTGGCGCCGTACGGGTTGTACTCGTACTGCTGGGCGAAGTACGGGTTGGTGTACCCGGTGCCCTCGGTCGCCTTGACGTACGCGAACCGGGCGCCGTTGGCCCAGGCGGTCGACCAGTCGTAGGGGGCGATACATCTTTCCTCCCGGAGGGGGTGTCGCTGGCGGCGACGTGGGGGAGTTACGGCCGCCGCGCCCCGCCGCGTGCCCGCCCCGTGATCGTCTGCTGATTTCGGAGACTCCGGCCGGCGTGTCGGCTCCGAAATCAGCAGACGATCACGGTTGCCCGATCATGGTTTCCCATAGCAGGTCCGGGGGGTGGCTGGTGCCCGTCCACAGGTGGTGCGCCGTCCACAGGGCGGGTTGCGGCCGAGGTCGTCGGGGGACACCGTCGGCGGCGTGAACGCCGAGTTGGAATCACTGCTGGACCGCCATGACGGGCTGCTCACCCAGTCACTGGCGACCCAGGTGGTGCCCGCCTGGGTGCTGCGCCAGGCACGCGAGGCGGGACGGCTGCTCCGGGTGCTGCCCGGCGTGTACGTCGACGCTCGGCTGGCGCACCCGTCCGGCGCCCCTTCGCGGCACCGACTTCCGCCCGACGCGTCGCCGCCCGTCCCGCCTCTCGCGCGGTTCCCGGCCGAGCTGCGGCACCGCGCCGCGCTGGCGTACGGGGCCGGGCGCGGCGCGCTCGGCGGGCTCACCGCCCTGCACGCCTGGGGCGTACGCGGGCAACCCGACGGGGAGCCGGTGCACCTCGACGTGCCGGCCGGTTCGGGGCTGCGCTGCCGGCCGTACCTCGTGCTGCACCACCGGCGTGGGTTCGTCGCGGCGCCCCCGCACGCCGTGACCCGGCGCGGCGTGACCGTCGCCCGGCTGGAACGGGCGCTGGTCGACGCCTGGCCGCTGCTGCCAGCCGTCGACCGCCCCGCCCCGCTGATCCGAGCGGTCAACGACGGCCTGACCACCCCGGCCAGGGTCGAGGCGGCGCTCGCCGGGGCGCCCAGGCTCACTCGCCGTGCCGCACTGCGCGCGCTGCTGGACCGGCTGGCCGCCGGCTGCCGCAGCCCGCTGGAGGTGTGGGGGCACGACCACGTCTTCACCGGCCCGGCGATGCCCCGTCTGCGGCGGCAGTTCCGGGTGCGGATCGAGGGGCGCACCATGTACCTCGACGTCTACGCCGAGCGGGAACGGGTCGACTTCGAGCTGGACGGGGCCACCACCCACGGTGATCCCCGGCAGCGGGAGGTCGACCTGCGCCGCGACGCGCTGCTGGCCACCCGCGGCATCCTCGTCGTCCGCTTCGCCCACCGCAGGCTGGTAGGCGAGCCGGACCGGGTGCGCGCCGAGGTCCTGGCCATCCTGGCCAGCCGCCGCACCGGCTGACCTGCCAGGCGGCGGCCCGGCCCGGGGGGCGGAGCCCTCCGCGCAGCTCACCCCCTTCACGCGGTCGGCGGGCAGGCTGTGCGGGAGGCGGGGCGCCCACGGAGGCGGGGCCGCTGGGCGGGGGCGGGGCGGTCGGCCGCGGTGGCCCGCCAGCCGGGTTCGGTCGGCCCGGACCAGGTGCGGTCCTTCCCGGCCGGGGGACGGTCAGTCGCGCAGGGTGCGCAGGATGCGGGCCAGGTGGGCCCGGTCGGTCGGGCCGAGCCCGCCGAAGAGGCGCTCTGCCTCCGCATGCCGGGCCGCCCGGATCGCCGCCCCGACCCGGGTGCCCTCGGCGGTCGGCGTGACCAGGGTGGCCCGCCGGTCGGCCGGGTCGGGACGGCGGGCGACCAGCCCTCGTTCCTCCAGCCCGTCGACCACCTCGGTGGTGGAGCGCGGCGCGATGCGCAGGTGCTCGGCGAGCGCGCTGAGCCGCATCGGGCCGTGCCGGGTCAGCACGCCCAGCGCGCGGGCGTGCCCGGGGTTGATCGCCCACGGTTCGAGGGTCTGCCGGGACAGGTGACGCAGCCGCCGGGCGACGGCCCAGAAGCTCTCGGCCAGGCCCTCCTCGTGCGCCCCCGCGCTCTCCTCGCCCGCTCCGGCGCTCTCCTCGCCCGCCCGGGCAGGGTGCTCCGGACCGGATGCGCGGTCGTCGGCGGTCACCGGAATACCGTAGCAGCATTTCCTGTTGTCACCTCATGATGAGGTAACCTCAGCATCATCGTTCCCCACCGGAAGGCACCCCCTTGGACACACCCCCCACCCATCGTGCGGGCCGGGGCGATCCCCGCACCGTCAGCCCCGCCGAGAAGGCCCAGGCCCGACAGGTGTCGCTGCGCCGGATCGGCCGGCTCTTCGCCCCGCACCGCTGGCAGCTCGGCACCGTCACCGCGATCATCGTGGCCTCCTCGGTCGTCGCCATGGCGTCGCCGTTCCTGCTGCGTACCGTGATCGACCGGGCCCTGCCGGAGCGCGACCTGTCGCTGCTGGCCCGGCTGGTGCTCGGCATGGTCGCCGTCGCGGTCGTGACCGCGGCCCTCGGCGTGATCCAGACCTGGCTCTCCACCCGCGTCGGCCAGCAGGTCATGCACCGGCTGCGCACGGACGTCTTCGCCCACCTGCACCGCCAGTCGATCGCGTTCTTCACCCGCACTCGCACCGGCGAGGTGCAGTCCCGGATCACCAACGACATCGGCGGCATGCAGACGGTGGTCACCTCCACCGCCACCTCGGTCGCGTCGAACCTCACCACGGTCGTCGCCACCGCCGTCGCCATGGCGGCGCTGTCCTGGCGGCTGTCGCTGATCTCCCTGGTCGTGCTTCCCCCGTCGATCTGGCTCACCCGCCGGGTCGCCCGGATGCGGCGGGAGATCACCGTGCAGCGGCAGCGGGAACTGGCCGACCTCAACGTCACCATCGAGGAAGGGCTGTCGATCAGCGGCGTGCAGCTCAGCAAGACCCTCGGCGCGGGGGCCGCGCTCGTCGACCGGTTCACCGCCTCGTCGGCCCGCCTGGTCGACCTGGAGCTGCGCTCCGACCTGGCCGGCCGCTGGCGGATGGCCTCGATGAGTGTCATCTTCGCCGCCATCCCCGCGCTCATCTACCTCGGCGCCGGCCTCCCCGGGACCGCCGGCACGCTGAGCATCGGCACCCTGGTCGCCTTCACCGCCCTCCAGGGCGGGCTGTTCCGGCCGCTCATGGGCCTGCTCGACGTGGGTGTCTCGCTCACCGCCTCGATGGCGCTGTTCGCCCGGATCTTCGAGTACCTCGACCTCCCCGTCGAGGTCGCCGACCCCGAGCGGCCGGTCGAGATCGACCCGCGCCGGGTCCGCGGCCACGTCCGCGTCGAGGGCGTCACGTTCACGTACCCGGGCAGCGACACCGCCGCCCTCGCCGGGGTCACCCTCGACGTGCCGGCGGGCACCGGCCTGGCCGTGGTCGGGCACACCGGTTCGGGCAAGAGCACCCTCGCCGCCCTGGTCAGCCGCCTGCACGACCCCACCGCCGGCCGGGTCACCATCGACGGCGTCGACCTGCGCGACCTGCGGCTGACCGACCTGGCCGCCGTCGTGGGCGTGGTCAGCCAGGAGACGTACCTGCTGCACACCACCGTGCGGGAGAACCTGCGGTACGCCCGGCCGGACGCCACCGACGCCGAGATCGAGGGCGCGGCCCGCGCCGCCCAGATCCACGACCTCATCGTCGCCCTGCCCGACGGGTACGACACCATGGTCGGCTCGCGGGGGCACCGGTTCTCCGGCGGGGAGAAGCAGCGCCTCGCCATCGCCCGTACCCTGCTGCGCGACCCCCGGGTGCTGGTCCTCGACGAGGCCACCAGCGCGCTGGACACCGAGACCGAGCGCGCCGTGCAGCGGGCGTTCGACGAGTTGTCCCGGGGACGTACCACGATCACGATCGCCCACCGGCTCTCCACCGTGCGCGACGCCGACCAGATCGCCGTCCTCGACCACGGTCGGATCGTCGAGTCCGGCACGCACGACGGCCTGCTCGACCGCGCCGGCCGCTACGCCGCCCTCGCCGCCTGACCGGTCGAACGGGTGGCGCCTGGTCCGGCTGGCCGCGCCGCCCCTCACGACCGCGTGCGAACCGGCGGGAGTGGTCGGGCCGCCCCGGTACGCACGGGCGGATCACCGGTCCGGCGTGGCCTGACCTGCCCCGGCGGTCCGGCGGGCAGCGCCGGACGAAGGCCGGCGAGCTGGACGTAGATTTCGCGTTTGGCGGTGGCCAGGCCGCGATGGTCGAGCACGTAACCGGTCAGCCAGATCCAGCCGTGGTAGGTCGGCAGGTCGGGCACCGACACGACGCGGAAGGTGAGGGCCCGGTCCCCGGCGAACTGCACCGAGGCGCGGCCGTCGATGGTCAGCAGGTCGCCAGGAGAGGGGTGCATCGCTACCAGCGGCCCCGGTCGGGTGGCTGCGGCTCCGGCGGGCGGCACTCCTGGGCGTGCATGATCTGCCAGTCGCGCAGCGCCCGCTTGAGCCGGTCGTTCTCCTGTACGAGCAGCCGCACCTCCTCGTACAGCTCGGTCAGCTCGTCGGCCAGCCGGGTCTGGAACTCGCGTACCTGATCGGCGTCGACGCCGCGCCGACGCGGGTCGAACGCTCGGGTACGCACCTCGTGCGGGGTCAACCGGGCCGGCTGGCCCGTTCCGTGGAGCTGGCCACCTCGGTACACCTGGGCCACGATGATCCTTTCCGGGGCAGACGGAAACGTGCAGGGTCCGTGCGGTGGGTCGGGAAGGGCGGGCCGTCCGCGCCGGCCACGGACGGCCCGCCCGCTCCGCCGCCGCAGCCCGGTTCGGCGGTACGGCAGTGGAGCAGCCCGGTGGATCGGGGCGGGCAGGGGGCGCCCGCCCCGATCGGGGGATGAGCCGATCTCGTTGCCACGCGAGGAGCGGCCCTGGTCCAACAGTAACGGCTTAGTCGTTTAAGTCAACCACTGGCTGTTGTCGTTCATGGGCGTTTCGTGATCGAATTGGCGAGCCACGCAAGGAGCGCCATGCCTACAACACCCGACTACATCCGCATTGCCGACGACATCGTTGCCGCTGTCAAGGCGCGCAAGCTCAAGCCCGAGGACAAGCTGCCGCCGATCGCGCAGATGGCGGTGGACTACAAGGTCGGCACGTCCACGATTCAGATGGTCTATGTGCGCCTTGAGGCGTTGCGCGTCATCCGGCGGCACCAGGGCAAGGGCATCTTCGTCACCGATCCGAAGACCTGGATGCGGGAGCCGTAGACGGACGAGGCCGGTGCCGGCGTGACGGGTAGCCGACAGAACCGGCGTCGGGGCGTGAAATCTGTCCCCGCCGATCGGCAAGCTGGTGTCCCGTCGTCGGAGGTGCCGCATGCCGTACGTGAAGTCCCACATCCGCCGCGACGGTGCCCGGGTCCGGGCCCACTACCGCAAGCGGCGGCGCGCTCGCGGCGGCGGGGCGGCCCGCCGTGGTCGGTCCGGCAGCGCGGCGCCACTCCTCTGGGGCGTGCCCGCGCTGGTGCTCGTGGTCCTGGCGGTCGACTTCGTGCGGCGGCACCCGTACTGGTCGGTCCTCCTGGTGGCGGTCGTCGGCCTCGCCGTCGCCGGGTTGCTCTTCGCGCGGGCGAGGCAGCGGGCCCGACAGCGGGCTGAGCAGGAACGACAGCGGGCTGAACAGGCCCGGCGGGACCGGCTGATCGCGGTGACGGACGCGATGTCCGGGCCGGAGTTCGAGCGGTGGTTCGCCCGGCTGTTGGAGGCGTCGGGGTTCCGGCAGGTCACGGTCACGGGTGGGGCGGGGGACCGGGGCGCGGACGTCGTGGCGGTCGCGCCGGACGGGCGGCGGGTGGTGGTGCAGTGCAAGCGGCAGAGCGCGCACAACCGGGTGGGCAGCGCCGCCATCCAGCGCTTCGCGGGGACCTGCCGCGAGGTGCACGGGGGCCAGCTCTGCGTGATCGTGACCAACAGCTTCTTCACGGCGGGCGACGGCGTGCGGCTGGCCCGGCAGCTCGACATCGCGCTGGTGGACCGGGCGGCTCTGGAAACCTGGGCGTGGACGCGCACACCGCCCCCGGGCCTGTGCGTGGCCCGCTGAGTCTCCCGATCGGCCGTCCGCTCGGGCGGCAGGCCGGGTGCTCGCCGGCCGATTTCCCATTGACGGGTATCTGACTCGGCCGTCAGATCAAGGACGCTCGTCGAAACCGATAACCTCGCCCTGAGCGCTGCTCCGATTCCGTCTCGTCAGCGCGGGCGGATCATCCAGTGGGGGTTCTGCATGGCGCCGAGCCGGCGGCGGGCGGTTCTGATCGGGGTCAACCAGGGCGGGAGCGACGTTCGGCTGCCCGCCCTGCGATATGCGGAACGCGATGTCCAGGCGGTCCGGGGAGTGCTGCTCGACGAGGAGATCGGCACCTTCGACGACGCCGACATCAGGATGTACGTCGGCGCGGAGGCGACCTGGCGTGAGATCAAGGCCGGGCTTCGCGAGATGGCGTTGGACTCCGGCCCCTCCGACGTGCTGCTCGTGTACTTCGCCGGCCACGCGTTGGTGCCCGAGTGGAGCACCCAGCTCGACGCGTACCTCGTCACGGCGGACCTCAACCCGGACGCCCTCCGCCGGGAGCCGGACAACGGCCTGCGGATGGCCTTCCTCAAGCGGGACGTCTTCGAGACCTTCGCCGGCACCTCCTTCCTCGTCCTCGACTGCTGCCACGCCGGGATCTATCTCGACGCCGACCTGCGCCACGCCGAGGCGATGCAGACCTACCGCACCCGGGTCGACCGGCACAGCGCGCTGCTGGCCTGTCGCAAGGGTGCGGCGGCGCGGGAGAACGAGGAGTACGGGCACGGCGTGCTGACCTACCACCTGCTCAGCGCCCTTCGCGGTGGGGCCGCGGACGACAGGGGCCGGGTGTCGTTCGGTCAGATGGCCGCGTTCGTGGCCGAGCAGGGGCTCGAACCACCGCCGGTCCAACTCGTCCACATGTGGGGCCCGACCACCGTGCTGGTCCAACCGCCGACCTCGCGGCACGAGCGTCGGTTGCAGAGTTCGCCCGCCAACCCCAGCACCACCCGGCCCTGCAAGAGCCCCCTTGAGGACCAGTCCAGCTCCATCGTGCAGCTGCTCGGTCGGGTCTTCCGGTCCGAGGCCCACCCGATGCGGGGGTCCCAGCAGCGCGGGCACGCCGAGCGGGTGGAGATCGTCCGGCACGCGCTGGCCGCGAGCTCCGTGGCCGTGGTGGAGTTCTCCGGCTCGGCCATCCGGGTGGCCGACTCCACTGCCCGCTTCGACAAGGAGGAGCTGCGACCGCTGCTGGAACTCAGCTCCGCCGACGCGAGCCGGTACCGCACGTCGATGCCCGGGCACATCGTCTCGAACGACGCCGGGCTGCGGCTGCTCTGCGTTCCGCTCTCCTACGAGGACGATCGCATCCTCACGTTGACCGTCGTCGACCCGGCCGTCGCGCTGCTCGACATGGGCGAGCCGCTCGCCGTCATGCTCCGGGCCCTGTGGGACTCGGACCTCCTCGGCGACCCGTTACAGGCCGAGATGCAGGTGGCGACCGCCCTGCGCACCGCCTTCGGTCGGCTGCCACTGAACCTGTACGAGTACGCCTTCAGCCTCTACCAGAAGCTGGTCGACTCCATGATCATGGTGTTCCAGCCCGTCGTGGAGCTGGACCTGCGCCCGGCCGGAGTGAGCATCCACAGCTTCGAGGCCCTCGCGCGCCGCAGCGACAAGGAGCTTCGCGCGCCACTCGCCGCGCTGCAGATGGCGTACGTCTGGGGCGACCGCTTCATCATCGAGCGAGACTCGCTGCTGCTCGCCAAGTCGATCCACTCGTACGCCGCCGCGGACGCGGACGCCCCGTGGCACGGCACCAAGCCGCTGTCGGTGAACGTCGCGGTCCGCTCACTGCTCAGCGCCTCGTACGTCAACCAGGTGAGTCGGGCGCTAGCCGAGGCCGCCATGCATCCGCGAACGCTCACGCTGGAGATCTCCGAGCAGGACGCGATCCAGCCCGGTCCGGGGGAGCGGTGGCCGCAGGAGCCGCTGCTCTACTTCCACCGACGACTCACCGAACTGGCCCGGGAGCTTCGGATCAGCTTCGCCGTCGACGACTTCGGCGTCGGGTACGCCTCGCTGGCCCGGATGGCGGAGCTGCCGCTGACCCAGATCAAGGTCGACCGCGCGGTGCTGCACCATCCGATGGCGCTGGAGGAACTCGCGCTGGTGGCGCGGGTGTCCCGGCACGCGAGCGACCTCGGGCAGGCCCCCACGCCGCGAGCCGTCATCGTGGAGGGGTTCGACGAGGCGGCGCCGGTGACCCTCAAGCAGATCTACGACCTGGGAATCCACCACGTGCAGGGATTCTTCAGCGGCGCCGTCGCGTCGACGTCGCTGCAACCACTGGATCAAGCCGCCCGCGAGCGGATCGCGGGCCTGGTGAGAGGCGAGGAATGACCACCGTCAAACTGCTGTTGCCGGCCGAGGTCTTCGAGGAACTCGACCTGCCGTACGAGGGCGTCCGTGACCTGTCGGCGATCACCCTCGCCGTCGAAGGGACGGGCCTGCTGGCGAACCTCGCCGCACTCGCCGCGTTGCAGCCCCAACTGAGCGACCTGGTGGCCGCGATTCGCAACTGGCGGCTGCGGGATCCGCGCCCCTCGGTGACCCTGACGGTCACCGGCCCCGGAATCGACCTGAAGGTGGACCTGCCGCGGAATGTCAGCCGGGCTCGATTGTTGGAACAACTCCGCCCGCTCCTCGACGACCAGGACTGACCCTCCATTCGACGTGCGGGACTGATCGGATCGGGACTCGCGGAGCCGTGCTGACTTGACCGGCCACCGTTCGTCAGGGGAGCATTCTCGTCATCGACCGACGTCGGCGCGAAGGGCGTCGGAGCCACCCAAACCCACCTCGCCGGAGGAGCGCGTGGCTGAATCGTTACCGACGCCCGGCCAGGACGAGGGGCGATTGCTGTCCAGGTCGTATCGCATCGTCAACGCCGGTTGCGGCGAGTACGCATTCACCGATCTTCGTGAGACAGCGCTCGGCGGCGTGCAGAACCGGCATTTTCGCCTTTTCACGCCGGTCAAGCGGAAGCGGATGCGACTGCCCACCTCCCTTCCGGAGTTCTCCGCCCTCCGGCATGTGGCCAACCTGTCGGACAGCCCGCTCACGGTCGCGGCCGAACTCGGCGGGCACTGGACTGAGCACAACCTCGCCGCCATCACCCACGTCGCCGCCTGCAACTTCCGATGTCCCTACTGCTATGTCGACTTCGGTCACCTGTCCGGTGCTGACAGTTTCGTCGCCACCGCCGCTGACGTGGTCGACGAGTTCGTCCTGCTGCGGCGGTCGATGGAGGCGCCTGGCCGCAGGCTCAGCCTGCTCCGCGTCAGCGGCGGCGAACCCCTGCTGGCGCCCGCTCTCGTGATCGGCATCCATCGCGAACTGCGCCGGCGCGAACTGCTCTCCTCCAGCGTGCTCAAGGTGGAGTCCAATCTCTCCGCGCTTCCGTCGGCCTGGCGGGAGAACTCGATCCGGCTGACGCAGGACGAGGCCGTCGAAATGTCCCGCGTCAAGCTCCACTCCACCCTCCATTTCCCTCCGGGCGCCAAGCTCTGGCCGGCGATCCGGAGCGGCATCGAGTTCGCACTCGGTATCGGGTTCGACGTGTACCCGGCTGTCGGCGCGAACGACTGGACCGGCGAGCAACTCGAACGGCTCCACGACGAACTGGCCGAGATCAGCCCCGGTCTCCCCGCACGGCTGGCGGTGCGGCCGTTCCACCTCGACTATCCCGTCCTGGCCGACCGGCGGCGACTGCCCCGTCCCAGGGAATCCGAGGCGCCGTCCGTGTTGTGGGAGAACATTCTCCTCAGCAGGTCGGGCGCGAGGTATCTCCAAAGACCTCGGCACCTGGTGCCGTTGAACTGATGATCGCATTTCGGTAGTGTGGAGAGAGTTTCCGTGATCAGCTCAGTCACGATCTGCAGCAGTTCCAAGTTCTACGACACGGCGCGGCGAGCCGAGGACCTTCTCCGCAAGGCGGGTCTGACCGTCTACACCCCGCGCTACGACTACAGCGAGGAGCAGGTGCGGGTCGGCGAGTCGGACAAGATTCGACTGACCCGCGAGTTTCTCGACAAGGTCGCCAGGTCTGATGCTGTCTTCGTCATCGCGAACGGTGGGTATGCGGGGGTGAGCGTCTGCATCGAAGTGGGCTACGCCGTCGGCCAGGGCAAGACGGTGGTGTTCTCCGAGCAGCCGACCGAGTTCGCCCTGCGGGCGTTGGTCGACGCGGTCGTGCCGGTCGACGAGATCGGTGACGAGGTGCGTCGGATCAGCCGGGTCTCACCTGCCGAGGGCTCGGCGTGATCGTCGCCGCGCCCGGCTCGTCCAGCCGCCTGCACGGCCCGGTCGCCGGTCTCACCACCGGTCTCTTTCCGGGTCTGGCGCGGGGCCATCCTCGTTCCCTGTGGCACCGCGCCGCCGCCGACACCCTCGTCCTCTGCCGAGGCTTCGACATCCCGCAGTTGGTCGCGACGGGCGTCGTCGACGTCGGGATCACCGGTTACGACGTATGCGTCGAATGGTCGCTCGCCCGCGCCGAGAGGCTGGTGTTGCGCGCGCTACCCGCCGTGCGGACGTCCTTCGTCACGTACTGCACGGTGCCCGGCCGCGACGTGCGGACGATCTACACCGAGTACCCGGCCATCACCCGCGCGTGGATCACGGCGCGGGCCGGTGCCGGGGAGCCACGGGTCGTGACGTTGCACGGCTCCACGGAGGGAGTCATCAGGGCGGATCCGCACGGCGCCGGCGTCCTGCTCGTGACATCGGGCGAGACGCTGGCGGTGAACGGGCTGGACCACGACATCCCCCTGATGGCGACGGACGTCTGCCTGGTGACCCGTACCGCGGACTCGCCCGTTCCGGGGGTGTTCGACCTCGCGGCGATGCCCGTCCTGGAGATGCCGTCCTTCATGGCGGCAGCAGCGGCCGGACGGAAGCGGTGTGGTCTGATGCCGGGCTGGATCGCCGTGAGTGAGCAGTGGCTCGACACCGGAGCCCGGCTGGACTCGGGGGCCGTCGCGTTCCACCGGCCCGACCTGGTCGTACGGCCCGAGCTGACGGGCTGGTGGGACTTCGGCAGCGTGGAGGCGTTCTACCAGTCCAACAGGTACCTGCAGAGGGCCTGCGCGACGACGACGCGGGACCGGTCACGGGGGTCGCACGGTGGAGATTGAGATCGGAACCGTCGCGTCCGGCTGGCAGAACGTCATCGCCCTGTACTCCGGGCAGCTACCTGTCCGGATCGCCACGCGTCACGGCGTGTCGTTCGACATTCCCGGCCTGACGGTGTGGCTGCGGAATCCGGCGGACCTGACGCCGCCCCCGGGGTACCCCTATCCCGAGCTGATCAAGGACTACCGGGACCGGGTCTTCGGTGAGCAGCGCGAGTCTTCGCTGCTCTATCAGCGGCTGCGCCGCTGGGCCCCGCCGGCCGGCGCACCGGTCGACCAGTTCGAGCAGGCGGTCGCCCTGCTCCGCCAGGACGAGCACACCCGATCGGCGGTCTTCTCGACCTGGCGGCCGGAGGAGGACCTCGGCGGCCTGTTTCCCGTCTCACCGGTGGGCGGCGCGCTGAGGATCGTCGGAGGCAACCTTCTCCTCTTCCTGACCGCGCGCAGTGTGGACGTCTGGGTGGGCCTGGTGCCCGAGTTGCTCACCTTCGGGCAGCTCGTCTCGGACGCGGCGCTGGACCTGCGGCTCACCGGAAGCAAGGTGTGTTACCAGGCATGGAGCGCCCACCTGTACGAAGTCGACTACCTGACGTATGTGTCGGGGGCGTGATGACCCGTTCGCTGACGCTGCTCGACAGCGGCGTGATCGACTCTCACACGATCGACAAGCTTCTGCAGTCGGTCGTGTTCTTCTCCGACCGCGTCGTGCTGCGCGCGTCCTTCGAGGTCGCAACGCCGTATCGCGAGCGGACCGTGGAAATAGACCGACGGATCGACGACCTGCACGACGCGGGCCTGCTGAAGCTGTGGGGCCACGAGTACGAGCTGGACGACTCGGGCAGGGTGCGGGTGGGACGTGCCGCCGGGCGCGGCCGGAGAGCTGATCTCGTGATACCGCAGGGCCAGTTGCGCGAGAGCCTGACCCGGATGGACGAGGTGATGCGCGCCGTCCGGGAGGAAGCCTATCGGCCTGCCGAGGGCGCGGCGCGACCCCTGAGGCAGGGAGCGGCGGAGATCGTCAGCCTCCGTAACCACATGGCCTCGCTGGTGATCTCCTCCGAGCTCCAGCAGGATGGAATGTTGACCAACCCCGCGGTCAGGACGCACCTCGCCAACAGCCTCGGGCACCAACCGGCGGAGCGGTTCGAGGCCGCGGTTGTCCGGGACGTCCTCGGGCAGTTGCGAATCGGCTCGCTGAATCAGCTCAGCGTGGCGCAGATCGTTGAAGCGCGACGGCTCAACGGTGCCTTCCGTGCCCTGCTGGACGACTCGCTGCTCGCGATGGCGCGTGGCTACGACCCGGTGCTGACCCCGGAGGCCACCGCGCGCGAGCTGACCCGCCGCTACCGCGAAACGGTGGCGGAGTTCGCCCGGCCGCGGGTCGCCCGGCAGGCCGTGGAGGAGGTCGCCTGGGACATCCTCGGCGCGACCGTCCCCTCGACGGTGGTCTTCAAGTACGGCCTCCGCGCTCTCACGTGGCGTAAGGCGGCTCAGCGCGCCCGACCCTTCCTGCTGCTCATGCACCTCGAACGGGCATTCCGGCAGCCCCGGGCGTGATTCTCCGAAGCGACCTGCGTTGGCCCGTTCACGGCGACTCGTCCGCCGCCGTCCGCGCGGCCGAGCGGTGCCTGACCAAGGCAGCCTCCACGTGCTCCAGCATGCGGTGCGTGTGCGGTGGTGACAGCAGCCGCAGATGCCACATGGCGACCTCCACGTAATCGCCGGGCCGTGCCCGGTCGGCCGGTGTCCGGCTCGCGCCGTACGACCACACCACCATCAGGGCCAGCGGGTAGCCGGTGTCGGCATGCGCGTACCGCAGGCCGAGCCAGGAGCGGGAGCCCGGCGGAAGAAGGAAGACCTGGCCCTCCCGGCGCGCCCGGGCCAGACCCTCGGACAGGTCCGGCAGGCCCCGGTCCGGCATCTCCTTCGCCACTGCCCACCGGAGGCCGGTCGCCGCGCTCAACGCCGTCGCCGCCGAGACGACCGCGAGGCACTCGGCGTGATCGAGGCGACGCGGGTGTCTCGGCAGCCGTATCCCGCCCGTGGCGCGTCGCATGGCCGGAAGCGTGTCATGCGTTGCGTCGCCGTTCAAACACCGACAGGGTGGGTCAGGCTGGGTGGTGCCGGCCAGGCCCGGTCGGCCGCGTGGGGCTCATGCGGTTCGTGTTCCTCTCAGAACGGTATCCGTCGAGGGGGCCCGCTCCAGGCCGCCTACCTGCCCGGCTCCTTCGGCTCCGGCAAGTCGCATGGCCGTGCTGCATGCGCTGACCCACCCGTGGCCCGTTCGGTGCTGACCGAACGTGTCCGAATGGTGTACCTGCTCGGGGGCTCGCCCGACTGGGCGGAGTCCGGACACAGGCTTGCCGTAGAGCTTGCATACATAGGCTCGCGTCACTACATTTTGTGCGGGTGTCGCCCCGTCCGACCGATGGTCGGCCCGGCGGCTGATCGTCCGCCCGAGCCGGGCCCAGCGCGTACGCGCCGTCGCGCGTCGCCACGCGAGCGTTCCCGTAGCTTCCCGCGCCGTCGGTGGCGCTGAGCGTGCCATTGGCCACCGGCCGCTGGTCCTGCCTGGAGTTCATGGTGGACGGCGCACAGGGGCTGCTGCGCACCTGGGTCGACGGCACGGCGGTGGCCGGCCTGACCGTGGACGGGACGCCGACCCACGACATCGACGGGCAGTGGCTCAACCGGACCTGGCGCCCACAGCTCACCGACCTGCGGCTGGGCTGGGAGAGCTACGGCGACGGGTCGGACACCCTCTGGTTCGACGACGTCGCGGTCGGGTCGAGCCGGGTCGGCTGCTGACCCCACGCGGGTCGGGTGGCTCCGCCCGGGCGACCCGACCCGAGTTGGCGCGGTCCTCATCGAGGTGTGCGGACGAGTTTCGCCGCCGACCCTGGCCAACGCCGGGTGTCGCGTCGACACTGTTCCCAGCAAGGAACTCATGTGCATCGATGAAATCGGTGCCGCCGAGATGGGGAGGAACAGTGACAGACACGAGGATGCCCACCACCACGACGACCGGCGGCCGGGTGCGCCGCACGATCGGCCTGCTCGCCCTGCTCACCGCGATGGTCGCCGCGGCCCTGGCGGGGCCGTCCGTGGTGACGCCCACGCTGGCCGAGCCCGCCCAGGCGGCCGTCCACAGCTCCTGCACCATGACCCGCTGCGCGGACGCGCGCACCGCCCGTTCCGGCTGGTCCGCCAAGGGCTTCCCGACCAGCCGGGGCTGGTACTCGTGGAGCGGCGGGCTCGCCAACTTCGCCGGCGGCCAGTTCCACAACTACGAGGGCCAACTCCCCGCCGGCGCCACCTACCACGAGTACGACGTCTACCCGCGCGCCTCCGGCGCCGCGCGCGACGCGTACCGGATCGTGGTCAACAGGAGCACGGGCGCGACGTGGTTCTCGCCCAACCACTACACCGACTTCTACCGCCTCTGACGCGACGCCTCGCGGGGCCGGGCCGCAGGGTCCGGGCCCGCGCCGGGGAGGGCACCATGACCGAGGGGCACCCGCCCGAGCTGCCGCCGTGGCTGGCCGTCACGGCGACCGAGCGCACCCCGGGGCCCGGTGCGCGGGACGCGGTGCTGCCGGCGGCGACCGCCCGCACCCGGGCCGACCTGTTCGCGGCGCTGGTCGACGTCCTGGACCTGCCCGGGTACGTCGGGCGCAACTGGGATGCGCTCGCCGACAGCCTGCGCGACCTGCTCGACGCCGGCCCGCTGACCCTGCTGGTCGACGACGCCACGCAGTTGCTCGCCGACGAGCCCCCCGGCCACCTCGGCCTGCTGCTGACCCTGCTCGGCGACGCCGCCGCCGACGCCCTGCACCCGCTGCGGGTCGTGCTGCGCGACGCCCCCGACCGGATACCGGTCCTGCGCCGCCGGGCGGTCGCCGCCCTGCCCCGCCGCTGACCGCTCGGCCCCCGGCCGGCTACCGCTGGCCGTTGCGTTCCTGGCCCCGGCCGCCTGCCGCTGGCCGTCCGGTTCCTGGCTCCCCGGCCGCCGGCCCGCCGGGGCGGTGCCCGGTCGCCGCGCCGTGTCGGTCCACCGGGGCCCGGCCTCAGGAGGCGCTCACCGGATGGTCGAGGATCGCGCTGAAGCGCTCCTCGGCCAGGTCGAGCTGGCTGAAGATGTGGGCCTTCACCGCCGGGGCGAGCGGGGTGTCCGGCCGGGCGATCAGCTCGCGGAAGACGGGCACCAGCGGCCGGTACTTCGTCGCCGAGGAGAACACCTTCGGGCCGACGGTGTGGATCACGCCAACCCCGTTGTCGGTGAAGTCGGAGACCTTGATGACCCGGGCCCACGGCTCCCGGTCCAGGCTGGCCGCCACGTGCTCCCGGTACTGCGTGTGCCGGTCGCGGTCCGGGTCGTACGCCGGGTTGGTGACCGCGGCGACCAGTCGGGCGACCCGGGGGCCGAACCGCGCGGCGAGCACCGCCAGCGCCGCCGCCGTGCGGTCGCCGGCCGCCGCCGGCCCCACCGGGTGGCCCTCCGTCAGGCCTGCCAGCTCCGTTGGGTGGTCCTCCACCGCGTCGTGCAGCAGGCCGGAGACGATCACGTCCACGTCGCGCACCTGGTAGTGGTGCATCAGCCGGATCGCCACCCGCAGCAGGTGGTTCAGGTACGGCTCGCGTACCCGCCGGTCGTCGCGGTGCAGCTCGGCGGCCAGGTCGAGGGCGGCGGTGAGTCGGGCCCGCGCGTCGGAGTCGAACGCGCGGATCTCCAGCCGGAACCGCTCCAACAGGCCGGGCTCGCCGTGGATCTCGGTGATCGCGTGCATCGGCATGGTGGCCAGGTACGGCGGGAAGTCCATGGACCACTTATAGCTGATCTTCACCGTTCGTGGGTCCCGTCGTCGGCCTTGCGACGGCAACCGCCGCGGGCCGGCCGCTGCCAGACACCCGCTCGACCAGCCGGACCGTGGTCCCCTCCGGGGTGGCGTGCACGCTGGCCCGCTCCAGCAGGCGGGTCATGATCAGTTGCCCCCCCGGCCGCGATGGACTCCACCGGGCCCGGCGGGGTGGCCGCCCAGTCCCTCGCCCGGTGCGCGGCGCTGGTCGGGGCCGGCCGGAAACGGCGATCGGCGTCACCCGGCCGCCGCCGTGCGGGGGAGAATGGTCGGGTGGACCGGGTGTTCGCGGTGCTGGTGGCGTTGCCGCCCGCGCTGGTGCTCGCCCTGGTCTTCCTGCTTCCCGCGCTGGAGGCGTCCACCTTCCTCGGGCTGTTCGTGCCGGGGGAGGTCGCGGTGCTGGTCGGCGGAGTGCTCGCGCACTCGGGTCGGCTGCCGCTGTGGGCGGTGGTCGCCGCGGCGGTGGCCGGGGCGGCGCTGGGCGACCAGACCGGCTACCTCATCGGCCGCCGGTACGGCCGCCGGCTGCTGTCCCGCGCGCCCCGTCGACTGGTCCGCTCCGGGGAGCTGCGGCGGGCGCTGGACCTGGTCCGCCGCCGGGGCGCGGTGGCGGTGGTGCTCGGCCGCTGGGTGGCGGCGCTGCGCGCCCTCGTGCCGGGGATCGCCGGGCTCAGCGGGGTGCCACGGGGCACGTTCACCCTGGCCAACCTCTGCGGCGGGGTGCTCTGGGCGGTGACCGTGGCGGTGCTCGGCTACCTGGCGGGAGCCTCGTACCGGCTGCTGGAGCATCGCCTCGGCCTGGGCGGGGAGGCGCTGCTGGCCCTGCTGGTGGTGCTGGTGGTGGCCCGTCTCTGGCGGCACCGCCGGGCCGCCCGCCGGGCCGCCGGATGAGGCCGCGGGGCCGGTTGCGCGGTGGGTCGGCGTGCCGGGGCGGCGGCGAGCGGGATGTCCGCCGCCCCGGCACGCCGGGTCGGGTGCCCTGTCGTCCCGGTGCGTCAGGAGGGCCCCGCCCGCACAGCGGGGGCGGCCGGTGCCCGCGCCCGCTGTGACGGCCGCCTGCACCGAGTTCGGGTCGCGGTAGCTGTTGCAGATGATCAGCAGCCGGCCCCGTTCGATGGCCACCCGTTGCAGCCCCGGGTCACCTCGGCGAAGCACGGGTCCGAGTCGTCGTGCACGACGACCCCGACCACGCCGCGCTGCGGCCGGGCCAGTAGCTGGGCGTGCGCGTTCGGCACGTACCGCAGGTCGGCGACGAGCACCGCCTCCTGGCCCGGCCGCCCGGTTCGCCGGGAGGCACCATGGTGGGGCGGTGTGACGGCGAAGGAGGCGGCGATGGCGCGGTGGGGCTGGTTGCGGGAGGCCGCCGGCCGGGTCCGGCGGGGCTGGCTGCCGGTGGTGGAGGGCACCCTGGCGGCGACCGTCGCCTGGGTGCTGGCCACCCGCCTGGTCGGGCACCCGCAGCCGTTCTTCGCCCCGGCCGCCGCGCTGATCGTCCTCGGGCAGGCCCGCGGGCAGCGGACGCGCCGGGCGGTGGAGGTGGTGCTCGGCGTCGCCGCCGGGGTGCTCGTCGCCGACGTGGTGGTGCAGGCCCTCGGGCCGCGCACCAGCTGGACGGTCTTCACGGTCATCCTGCTGACCATCGTGCTGGCCGTGGCGGTCGGCGCGAGCAGCGTCTCCGTGGTGCAGGCCGCCGTCTCGGCCCTCTACCTGGTGGTGGTCTCCCCGCCCACCGAGTCGCTGGTCCCGTTCCGGTTCGTCGACGCGCTGATCGGTGGGGCGGTGGCCCTCGTCGCCAGCCAGCTCGTCGACGCCCGGCGCCCGCTCGCCCCGCTGGTCGCCGAGTTCCGGCAGACCTTCGAGGACCTCGCCGGGCTGCTGCGCGAGGTCGCCGACGCGCTGGACGAACGCGACCCGACCGCCGCCCTAGCCGCCCTCGACCGGGCCCGGGGGATGGACGCCGCCGTGGAGCGGCTGCGCGCCGGGGTGCTCGCCGCCGGTGAGGCGCTGACCCTGCACGTCCGCCGCCGCCGGCACCTGGGCCGGCTGCGCTCGGTCGACGCGTCCATCGGGCAGATCGACTACGCGGTGCGCAACGTGCGGGTCCTGGCCCGGTCCGGGGTGACCCTCACCCGGCTGCCCACCCCCGTCCCGCCCGGTCTGGGGGTCGCCATCCGCTCGCTGGCCGACGCGATGCACGCCGCCGGGGAGGCGTTCGCCGCCGACCTGGACGGCCGGGACGCCCTCGCCGACGAGCACGCCGCCCGCGCCGAGACAACCGCGCTGGAGGCGGTCCGGGGCGCCGGCCGCCTGTTCACCGCCGGTCAGACCCTGCCGCTGGCCATGATCGTCGGGTCGGTGCGGGCCACCGCCATCGACCTGCTGCGCGGGGTCGGGGCGGACGACGACGCGACCGTCCTCGGTCGGGTCGACGAGGCGCTCGGCCTGCCGGCGCTGTGACCCGGCCGGCGCGGACGCGGGCGGTCAGGCCGGGCCGGACGCGGGGGCGGCGACGAGCCAGTCCGCCGCGCGGCGGCGCAGCTCCGCCGGCACCTCGTGCCCGCCGGTGAACTCCGCGTAGTCGACCGGGTAGCCGAGCGCGCGCAGCCGGGGCACCAGCCGGCGACTGCACACGTCCGCCGGCAGCACCGGGTCGGCGGCGCCGTGCGAGACGAACACCCGGGGCCGGCCACGGGTGACCAGGGGCGCGGCGAACCCGGGGGAGAAGGCCAGCACCGCGCGGACCAGGTCGCCGTTGGTCAGGCCCAGGGACAGCGCGTACGAGGCGCCGTCGGAGAAGCCGCCGAACGCCACGTCGGCGACCGGGTGGGCGGACAGGACGCTCTCCAGCAGTTCGTCGATCCGGCGTACGTCCGGCCCGAAGCCCTCGGCGATCAGGTCCCACGTCGACGCGGTGGCCTGCGGCGCGACGAGCAGCAGGTGGTGCGCGTCGGCCAGCGGCAGCAGCAGGTCCAGGCCCTGCCGGGCCGAGCCGCCGGCGCCGTGCAGCAGCAGCACCAACCGGTACGGCCGCTCGTCGGCGTCGTCCGGGGCGTACACCAGTGCCCGGGGCTCGCCCCCGGGACCGGTCACCGGGGTCAGCCCCCGCCGGGCCCGGCCGGTCGGCGGGGCCGGTCGGGCGGCCAGCCGTCCGTGCCGGTGGTCCTGCGCCGGCTCCCGGTGCGGCAGGGCGGGCTCGGTCACGTCGTCCTCACCGCCTCGCGTCGGTCGCTGCCGGGGCGGGTACCCGGTCCGCCGCCGGTTAACCGGTCCGGATCGCGGTAAGGGGTGGGGTCGACAGGTGGTGCTGTCGTACCGGGATGTCCAATAGTCGGACGACGTCCCCACGCCGGAGAGGAAACCACCCCCGTGAGCAGCACCGCCGACGCCCCGACCGCCGATCCGGGCAACGCGCCGGCCGGCGTGCCCCGCCCGGTCCTGGCCGCCCGCAACGGCGTCGCGGCCGTGTTCGCCCTCAACGGCCTCGCGGTCGCCTCCTGGTTCTCCCGGGTGCCGGCGGTCCGCGAGGCGCTGGACCTCAGCGCGGGGCGGCTCGGGCTGCTGCTGCTCGCCATGTCCGTGGGCGCGCTGCTGGCGATGCCGACCGCCGGGCTGGTCACCCAGCGCCTCGGCGCGACCCGGACGGTGGCGGTCAGCGTCCTGCTGGTGGCGGGCGGGATGACGGTGGCCGGGATGTCCGCCGGGTTCGCCGGGTTCCTGCCCGGCGTCGCCGTCGGCCTGTTCCTCTTCGGCTACGGCTCCGGCACCTGCGACGTGGCGATGAACATCGAGGGGACGGCCGTCGAACGGCGGCTGGGCCGGACGATCCTGCCCCGGTTCCACGCGGCGTGGAGCCTCGGCTCGGTGGCCGGCGCGGGCCTCGGCGCGGGGGCCGCCCGGGTCGGGGTGCCGATCGCCGCGCACCTGACGGTGCTGGCGGCGGTCGTGCTCGCCGGCACCCTGCTCGGGGCCCGTTCCTTCCTGGCGGCCCGTGACGCCGACCCGGCGTCCGCCCGCGACGACGCCGCCGCGCGCCGCGGCTCGCTGCTCGCCGCCTGGCGGGAGCCGCGCACCCTGCTCATCGGCCTGCTGGTGCTGGTGATGGCGTTCACCGAGGGCAGCGCCAACGACTGGCTGGCGGTGGCGTTCGTCGACGGGTACGGGCTGAGCGAGGCCGCCGGGGCCGCCGTCTTCGGCGTCTTCGTGGTCGGCATGACCGTCGGCCGCACCGCCGGAACGGTGGCGCTCGACCGCTGGGGCCGGGTGCCGGTGCTGCTCGGCACGATCCTGTGCGCGGGGGTCGGCGCCACCCTCGCGGTGCTGGCGGGCTCCGGGCCGGTCGCGATCGTCGGGGTCGCGCTGTGGGGTCTCGGCGCGTCGCTCGGCTTCCCGGTGGGGCTGAGCGCCGCCGCGGACGACGAGGACCGGGCGCCGGCCCGGGTCAGCGTCGTCGGGGTGATCGGCTACTCCGCGTTCCTCGGCGGTCCGCCGCTGCTCGGCCTGCTCGGCGACCAGGTGGGCACGCTGCGCGCCCTGATCGTGGTGCCGCTCCTGCTGCTGCCCGCGCTCGCCCTGGTCCCGGTGACCCGGCCGCTGGCCGGCTCGCGGCCCACCGGCTGATCCGCCCCGGCTCGCCCCGTGGGGTGCGGCCCGGTGCCGGAGGGCGCCGGGCGGCCGTCGTACCGCCGCGCCCGCCGCCGGGCCGCGGTCGTCGCCCGCCACGCCGTCACCGGGCGCGGGGTGGACCACCGGCCCCGTGGTCAGGTTCCTCCCACCGCGCGCCCAGCAGGTTGCCAGGCGGGGGTGCTCCACTGGGGGGACGCCGAGGAGAGGAGCCGGGCATGGGCTGGTTCAGCCGGCGACAGCGCGCCGTCGACGGGACCCCGACGAAACTCGACCGGGAGGCGACCCCGGACGACCTCGCCGCCCTGGAGGCGTTCGTGGCCAGCCGCCGGGGGGTGGAGTTCTACCTCGAGCCGGAGACCACCGCGACCGACACCACCGTGATGGCGATCGCCCACGACGGGGAGTGGATCCGGCGGCGGACCGGTTCGCCCCGGGCGGCGGCGAAGATCGCCCGGCGGCACGCGGTGCCGCTGTACGAGGCCGCGCGCACCGGGTACCCGGAGCGGATGCGGGCCTGGAACCGGGCGCACCCGGAGCGTCGGGCGCGCTGAACCCGGACCCGGCCCGGCGGGCAGGCACCCGCCCCGTCGGGACCCGGAACCCCCGCCGCGCGTCGGGCTCCGCCGCGCGTCGGCGATCACACCGCCGGGCTCGTCGGCGTCGTCCCGGGGGTTGCCGGGCCCGCCTCGCCGGTGCGGAGCCGCGCCGGACCGGCGGGCCGGCCCACGCCGATCGGGTGGGTCCCGGCATTGCGCGCCGATCGACGCCGGACGGTGCCTTGCCACCGTCGCGGCCGGCCGCCGGCGGTGTCGCCCGCGTCGCCCGACGCCTGCCGAGTCCGGGTGGAAACAGCAGGTCAGCGCCCCTGGTCGGCGGCCGTCGGCGACCGGCGGCCCGGCCCGCCCGGCACCCGGCGCGGGCCGGGCGGACCGGTCGGGGGGCAGGGCGGTGAACGCGCCGCAGAACCGACGACAGCCATGGACCGACGCCACTCGAACGGCATTCCGCCGAGGGGAATAAGAATTGACATATGTCAATGCGTCGGGGGTGTCCGGTGACGGGAGGGGCGGCGTTGACCGGCAGCGGGCCGGTGTGGCAGCATTCGCGGCCTGACGGCAGTGAAGGAAGCCGGTGCGATTCCGGCGCGGTCCCGCCACTGTCACCGGGGAGCGATCCCCCCTCGAGCGCCACGGCCGTGTGTCTGCGGTTGGAAGGCCGGGGGTGAGCGTCGATCCGGAAGCCAGGATACTTCGGCCGTCGGGACGACCCCAGGGCGTGGACACCCGAGGAGGACCCGATGACGCGTCGCGTCTCGCACATCGACGGCCGCCGTCGCCGCAGGTCGGCGCGGGGCACCGCGCCCGCCGGCCGCCGCGCCGCCGCGCCGGGCGCCGGCCGCCCACCCGCTGCCGGAGCGGCCGGCCGCCGCGTCGCCCGGCTGGCCGCCGCCCACCTGGCCGCCCCGCCGGCTCGGCCCGGCGCCCGGGCGCTCACCGCCGGGCCGACCGTCGGGCGTCGCCGCGCCGCGCCGCCGGGCGTCCGCGTGCTGCCCGCCGTGCCGTCCGCCGGGGATCCCGGCCGCTGATCTCCCGCAGCGCGTACCCTGCCGCGCCCCCGGCTCACCGGCCGTCGCCGGTGAACCGGCTCCCGGCCCGCCGTGCCCGCTGAGCCCGCGCCCACCCGCTGCCCGGAACGGCCGAACCGCCACCCCGGGCGTCACTGTCCGGAGCATCCCGTGCGCATCCTGCTGCTGTCCACCGCCGACACCGACCTGCTCGCCGCCCGGGCCAGCGGCGCCGACTACCGGCTGGCCAACCCCGCGCGGGTCGCCGCCGACGCGGTACCGGCGCTGCTCGACGGCGTCGACCTGGCCGTCGTACGGCTGCTCGGGGGCCGGCAGGCGTGGCCGGACGGCCTCGCCGCGGTGCTCGCCTCCGGCGTGCCGACGGTGGCCCTCGGTGGCGAGGCGGTGCCCGACGCGGAGCTGATGGCGGCCTCCACGGTGGCCTCCGGCGCGGCCACCCAGGCGCTGTCCTACCTGGTCGAGGGCGGGCCGGAGAACCTCGCCGAGCTGGCCCGGTTCCTCTCCGACACGGTGCTGCTCACCGGCGAGGGTTTCGCCCCGCCCGCCCCCACCCCGGCGTACGGGATCCACGGCGACCACCCCCCGACGCCCGGCCGGCCGGTCGTCGGCATCGTGTTCTACCGGGCGCACGCCCTGGCCGGGAACACCGCCTTCGTCGACGCCCTCGCCCACGCCGTCGACGCGGCCGGCGGGACCCCGCTGCCGATCTTCTGCGGCTCGCTGCGCGGGCTGGCCGCCGGCACCGGGCCCCTGGACCTGTTCGCCCGCTGCGACGCCCTGGTCGTCACCGTGCTCGCCGCCGGCGGCACGGTCGCCGCCGACGCCTCCGGCGGAGGCGACGAGGACGCCTGGGACGTCGGCGCGCTCGCCGCCCTGGACGTGCCCGTCGTGCAGGCGCTCTGCCTGACCAGCACCCGTGACCAGTGGGCCGGCAGCGACGCCGGGTTGTCCCCGCTGGACGCCGCGATGCAGGTGGCCATCCCCGAGTTCGACGGCCGGATCGTCACCGTGCCGTTCTCGTTCAAACGGATCGACGCCGACGGGCTGTCGGTCTACGAGCCCGACCCGGAGCGGGCCGCCCGGGTCGCCGGGATCGCGGTGCGCCAGGCCCGGCTGCGGCACGTGCCCAACGCCGACAAGCGGGTCGCCGTGGTGCTCAGCTCGTACCCGACGAAGCACTCCCGGGTCGGCAACGCCGTCGGTCTGGACACCCCCGCCTCGGCGGTGCGGCTGCTCGCCGCCCTCGCCGACGCCGGCTACCACCTCGGCGACCGGCCCGTCCCCGACGACGGGGACGCCCTCATCCACGCCCTGATCGCCGCCGGCGGGCACGACGTCGAGTGGCTCACCCCCGAGCAGCTCGCCGCCGCCGACGCCCGGGTGCCCGCGCACGCGTACCGGCGCTGGTTCGACCGGCTCCCCGCCGGGCTGCGTGAGCGGATCGTGGCGCACTGGGGGGAGCCGCCGGGCGAGCTGTACACCGACGACGGGCACGTCGTGCTGGCCGGGCTGCGGCTGGGCAACGTGCTGCTGATGATCCAGCCGCCGCGCGGCTTCGGCGAGAACCCGATCGCCATCTACCACGATCCGGACCTGCCGCCCAGCCACCACTACCTGGCCGCGTACCGGTGGCTGGCCGCGCCCGCCGTCGACGGCGGGTTCGGCGCGGACGCCGTGGTGCACCTGGGCAAGCACGGCACCCTGGAGTGGCTGCCCGGCAAGGGGCTCGGGCTGGCCGCCGACTGCGCCCCGGACGCCGTCCTCGGCGACCTGCCGCTGGTGTACCCGTTCATCGTCAACGACCCCGGCGAGGGCACCCAGGCCAAGCGCCGCGCCCACGCCGTCGTCGTCGACCACCTCGTCCCGCCGATGGCCCGCGCCGAGACGTACGGCGACCTGGCGAAGCTGGAACAGCTCCTCGACGAGTACGCCACGGTGCAGGCCCTCGACCCGGTCAAGGTGCCGGTCGTGCGGGCGCAGATCTGGGACCTGGTCCGCGCCGCCGAGCTGCACCACGACCTGCACACCGACGACATGCCGGCCGCCGACGACTTCGACGACTTCGTGCTGCACCTCGACGGGTACCTGTGCGAGGTCAAGGACGTGCAGATCCGCGACGGCCTGCACGTCCTCGGCGGCGCCCCCGCCGGGGAGGCCCGGGTCAACCTGGTCCTCGCCGTGCTGCGCGCCCCGCAGGTGTGGGGCGGCGTGCGCGCCCTGCCCGGCCTGCGCCAGGCCCTCGCCGCCGCGTACGGCCTCGACGAGCAGGCGTTGCTCGCCACGCCGGGCGAGCGGATCGCGGTGCCGGCGGCGCTCACCGAGGCGGTCGACGGCCCGGCCGGCACCGCCGCCGACGCCGTCGACCTGATCGAGGGGCTGGCCCGCCGGCTCGTCGTCGGCATGGAGACCCTCGGCTGGGACGCCGGCAAGGTCGACGCCATCGTCGCGGAGGTCGTCGGCCGGGGCGTCCCGGACGCCGCCGACGTGTTGCGCTTCGCCGCCCGCGAGGTGGTGCCCCGCCTCGACCGGACCACCGACGAGATCGACCGGGTGCTCGCCGCGCTCGACGGCCGGTTCGTCCCGCCCGGGCCGTCCGGCTCGCCCACCCGGGGCCTGGTCAACGTGCTGCCCACCGGCCGGAACTTCTACTCCGTCGACCCGAAGGCCATCCCGTCCCGCAACGCCTGGGACGTCGGCGTGGCCCTGGCGGACTCGCTGCTGGCCCGGCACGTCGCCGACACCGGCGGGTACCCGCGTTCGGTCGGGCTCACCGTCTGGGGCACCAGCGCGATGCGCACCCAGGGCGACGACATCGCCGAGGTGCTCGCCCTGCTCGGCTGCCGCCCCACCTGGGACGATCGTTCCCGGCGGGTCACCGGTGTCGAGGTGGTGCCGCTGGCGGAGCTGGGCCGCCCCCGGGTCGACGTCACCGTCCGCATCTCCGGGTTCTTCCGCGACGCGTTCCCGCACGTGGTGGCCCTGATCGACGACGCGGTCCGCCGGGTCGCCGCCCTCGACGAGCCCGCCGAGGGCAACTACGTCGCCGCGCACGTCGCCGCCGACCTGGCCGAGCACGGCGACGAGCGGCGGGCCACCGCCCGGATCTTCGGCTCCAAGCCCGGCGCGTACGGCGCGGGGCTGCTGCCACTGATCGACGCCCGGAACTGGCGCACCGACGCCGACCTCGCCGAGGTGTACGCCGTCTGGGGCGGCTACGCCTACGGCCCAGGGCTGGACGGCCGGGAGGCCCGCGCCGACATGGAACGCTCCTTCGCCCGGATCGCGGTGGCGGTGAAGAACCAGGACACCCGCGAGCACGACATCGTCGACTCCGACGACTACTTCCAGTACCACGGCGGGATGGTGGCGATGGTCCGCCACCTCACCGGGGCCGCCCCGGCCGCGTACGTGGGGGACTCGGCGATGCCGCACGACGTGCGCACCCGCACCCTCGGCGAGGAGACCCGGCGGGTGTTCCGGGCCCGGGTGGTCAATCCGAGGTGGATCGCCGCGATGCGCCGGCACGGCTACAAGGGCGCGTTCGAGCTGGCCGCCACCGTGGACTACCTGTTCGGCTACGACGCCACCGCCGGCGTCGTCGACGACTGGATGTACGAGCACCTCGCCGCCGCGTACGTCTTCGACCCCGAGACACGGGACTTCCTGGAGCGGTCGAACCCGTGGGCGCTGCGCGGCATCACCGAGCGGCTGCTGGAGGCCGCCGACCGGGGGCTGTGGGCCGAGCCGGAGCCGGCCACCCTCGACCGGCTCCGTGAGACGTACCTGACCAGTGAGGGCGACCTGGAGGACCGGCAATGAGCGCGAGGAGTGAGCTGGTTTTGCGAGCCCCGCAGTCGCGAACGGAGATGGCAGCACAGTGACCACGTTCCCGTTCTCCGCCGTCCTCGGCATGGACGACATGCGTCTCGCCCTGCTGCTCAACGCCGTCTCCCCGGCCATCGGCGGGGTGCTCGTGCGGGGCGAGAAGGGCACCGCGAAGTCCACCGCCGTGCGGGCCCTCGCCGCGCTGCTGCCGCCCGTCGAGCACGTCGCCGGCTGCCGGTTCGGCTGCGACCCGGCCGACGCCGACCCCGGCTGCCCCGACGGCCCGCACCCCGCCCCCCCGGCGGCGGAGCGCCGCCCGGCCCGCCTGGTCGAGCTGCCCGTCGGCGCCGCCGAGGACCGGGTGGTCGGCTCGCTCGACCTGGAGAAGGCCCTCGCCGAGGGGGTACGCGCCTTCGAGCCCGGCCTGCTCGCCGCCGCCCACCGGGGGGTGCTCTACGTCGACGAGGTCAACCTGCTCCACGACCACCTCGTCGACCTGCTCCTCGACGCCGCCGCGATGGGCCGCAGCCACGTCGAGCGGGAGGGCGTCTCGGTCAGCCACGCCGCCCGGTTCCTGCTGGTCGGCACGATGAACCCGGAGGAGGGGGAGCTGCGGCCCCAGCTACTGGACCGGTTCGGGCTCACCGTCGAGGTGAACGCCAGCCGGGACCCGGCGGTGCGGGTGGAGGTGGTCCGCCGCAGGCTCGCTGCCGACGCCGACCCGGCCGGGTTCGCCGCCCGCTGGGCCGACGACGACGCGCGGGTGGCCCGCCGGGTCGCCGCCGCCCGGGACCGGCTCGACCGGGTGCTGCTGCCCGACGCCGCGCTGCGGCAGATCGCCGAGGTGTGCGCCGCGTTCGACGTCGACGGGATGCGCGCCGACATTGTCACCGCCCGGGCCGCGATGGCGCACGCCGCCTGGCAGGACCGGACCGTGGTGACCGCCGAGGACGTCCGGGTGGCCGCCCGGCTCGCCCTGCCGCACCGGCGCCGCCGGGACCCGTTCGACACGCCGGGGCTGGACGAGAAGCGCCTCGACGAGGCGTTGCAGCGGGCCGGCGACGACGACCCCGACCCGCCCGGCGGCCCGACTGACGACGGCGGCCCCGGCGGCCCGACCGGTGGCGGCCCGGGCGGCCCCGGTGGTCCGGCGGGTGGCGGCCCCGGTGGCGGTGGCCGCGACGGGGGCGGACCGGACGACGACCGGCCCGCCGACGGCGACCCGCGCCGCGAGCACGCCGGGGGACCGGGACCCGCCGGCCCGGTGGGCGGCGACGCCGCGCCGGCCGGTGGTGGCGGCACGGCAACCGGCGAGCGGGGCGACGCCGCGCCGGCCGGCGACGGCGGTGACCCGGCCCGTGCCGGCGACCACGCCGACGCGCGCCCCGGCGGACCCGGTCGGCCCGGCGAGCCCTCGGCGGGCGGGCAGCCGGTGGCCGTACCCCGAACGGGGTTGAAGGCCCGGCTGTTCACCGCGCCCGGCGTGGGCGACGGGGTGCCCGGCCGGCGGTCCCGGGCCCGCACCGGCCGGGGCCGCACCACCGGGGCGCGGACCCCGCTCGCGGGCCGGGCCGGCGCCCTGCACCTGCCCGCGACGATCCGGGCCGCCGCCCCGCACCAGCCGGCCCGGGGACGCCGCGGCGGCCCGCTGCGGCTACGCCCGGCCGACCTGCGCGAGGCGGTCCGCGAGGGACGCGAGGGCAACCTCGTGCTGTTCGTGGTCGACGCCAGCGGCTCGATGGGCGCCCAGCAGCGGATGTCCGCCGTCAAGGGGGCCGTCCTGGCCCTGCTCACCGACGCATACCAGCGGCGGGACAAGGTCGCCGTGGTCGCCTTCCGGGGCGCCGGCGCGCAGACCCTGCTGCCGGCCACCTCGTCCGTGCTCGCCGCCTCCGCCCGGCTGGCCGAGCTGCCCACCGGCGGGCGTACCCCGCTCGCCGAGGGCCTGCTCGCCGCCGCCGACCTGCTGCGGGTGGAGCGGCTGCGCGACCCGCGCCGCCGGCCGCTGGTGCTGGTGCTCACCGACGGCCGGGCCACCGCCGGGCACCGCCCGCTGGACCGGGCCGCCCGGGCGGCGGCGGTGCTCGCCGCGACCGGCGCCCCCTGCGTGGTCGTTGACTGCGAGTCCGGCCCGGTCCGCCTGCACCTGGCCCGCCGCCTCGCCACCCACCTGGCCGCGGACCACCACCCCCTGACCGACGTCACCTCCACCCCCCTCCTGACCCACCTCGCCACCCCCCACCCCACCCGTTCTCCGCGATCTTGCCCGTTGGGGGCGGGCGAAAGGGACGAAAGCGGTGTTCCCGGGGGCCGTAACCGCAAGATCGCGGAGAACCATCAGGACAGGAGCGTTCGCTGATGCCACAGGGGAAGCCTTCGCACGTGCCCGTCGACGGGTTGACCACGCGGCAGCGGCGGCATCGGCCGTTGACGATCGTCCACACCGGGCAGATGAAGGGGAAGTCGACCGCCGCGTTCGGGCTGGCGCTGCGCGCCTGGACCGCCGGCCTGTCGATCGGGGTGTTCCAGTTCGTCAAGAGCGCCAAGTGGCGGGTGGGGGAGGAGAACGCCTTCCGCGCCCTCGGCGAGGTGCACGAGCGCACCGGCCAGGGTGCCCCGGTGGCCTGGCACAAGATGGGCGAGGGCTGGTCCTGGATCCAGCGCGGCGGCGAGGCCGACCACGCCGCCGACGCCTTGGAGGGCTGGCGGCAGATCCAGCGCGACCTCGCCGCCCAGCGGTACGGCCTGTACGTGCTCGACGAGTTCACCTACCCGATGAAGTGGGGCTGGGTCGACGTCGCCGAGGTGGTCGACACGCTGGCCGCCCGGCCCGGCTTCCAACACGTGGTGATCACCGGTCGGGACGCCGACCCCCGGCTGGTCGAGGCCGCCGACCTGGTCGCCGAGCTGACCAAGGTCAAGCACCCGATGGACGCCGGCCAGAAGGGCCAGAAGGGCATCGAGTGGTGACCCCGACAGCCGCCGACAGTCCCCGGCCGCCCGCGTCCGCTTCGACCGCCACCCGGCCGCCGGACCCGGGCGGGCCGTGGGCGCTGCCCCGGATCGTGGTGGCCGCGCCGGCCAGCGGGCACGGCAAGACCACCGTGGCCACCGGGCTGCTCGGCGCGCTGCGCCGCCGCGGCCTGACCGTCAGCCCGCACAAGGTCGGCCCCGACTACATCGATCCCGGCTACCACGGGCTCGCCGCCGGCCGGCCCGGCCGCAACCTCGATCCCTGGCTGGTCGGCGAGGAGCGGGTCGCGGCGCTGCTGCGGCACGGCGCCACCGTCCCGACCCCCGCCGACGTCGCCGTGGTCGAGGGGGTGATGGGCCTGCACGACGGCGCGGTCGGCCGCCGGGGGTACGCCTCCACCGCGCACGTCGCCGCGCTCGTCGACGCACCCGTGGTGCTGGTGCTCGACACCACGGCCCAGGGGCGCTCCGCCGCCGCGCTGGTGCTCGGCATGCGCGCCTTCGACCCGGCCGTGCGGATCGGCGGGGTGATCCTCAACCGGGTCGGCTCGCCCCGGCACGAGAGCCTGCTGCGCGCCGCGCTCGCCGAGGTGGGCGTGCCGGTGCTCGGGGCGGTCAGCCGAGCCGTCGAGGTCACCGCCCCGTCGCGGCACCTCGGCCTCGTCCCGGTCGCCGAGCGCGCCCCGGAGTCCGTGGCGATCGTGGCCGCCCTCGCCGACCTGGTCGTCGCCACCGTGGACCTCGACGCGGTGCTCGCCCTGGCCCGCACCGCCGGTCCGCTGACCGCGCCGGCCTGGGACCCGGTCGCGGCCGTCGGCGGTCCGGCCACGACCACCGCCCCGACCGTCGCGGTGGCCGCCGGCCCGGCCTTCACCTTCTCGTACGCCGAGACGGCCGAACTCCTCGCCGCGGCCGGCGCGACCGTGGCCCCGTTCGACCCGCTGCGCGACCCCGGCCTGCCGGCCGGCACCCGGGCCGTGGTGATCGGCGGTGGCTTCCCCGAGGCGCACGCCGACGCCCTCGCCGGCAACGCGGCGCTCCGCGCCGAGCTGGCCGCCTTCGACGGGCCGGTCGTCGCCGAGTGCGCCGGCCTGCTCTACCTGGGCCGTTCCCTGGACGGGACGCCGATGTGCGGGCGGCTGGACCTGACCGCCCGGATGACCGGCCGGCTCACCCTCGGCTACCGGGACGCCGTGGCCGCCGCCGACTCCCCGGTCACCCGGGCCGGCGAGCCGGTACGCGGACACGAGTTCCACCGCACCGTCACCGACCCCGGCCACGGCGACATCCCGGCCTGGCGCTGGGACGGCGCGGCGCACGGCTTCGTCGACGGCCGGGTGCACGCCTCCTACCTGCACACCCACTGGGCCGGCCAGCCGGCCGCCGCCCGCCGCCTGGTCGAGGCGTGCCGGTGAGCCCCCCGCCCGACCCCGCGGACCCGGGCCGGCCGGCGCTGACCGGGGTCGGCGTCGGGCCGGGCGACCCGGAGCTGCTGACCGTGAAGGCGGTCCGGGTGCTCGGGGCGGCCGACGTGGTCTTCGTACCGGTGATGGCGCACCGGACCGACGCCCCGGCCGGCCCCGCCGGGACCGGGGACGACCCGGGGGTGGCCGACGGCGGCGGGCGGGCCGAGGCGACCGTCCGGTCGTACGTGGACGCTGCCCGGGTGCGACGGCTGCCGTTCGCCCTCGACGACCGGGGTGGCATCACCGCCCGCCGCCGCGCGGCCTGGGACGCCGCCGCCCGCGCCGTGGTGGACGCGTTCGACGCCGGGGCGACCCGGGTCGCGTTCGCCACCATCGGCGACCCCAACGTCTACTCCACCTTCGGCTACCTGGCCCAGGGCGTGCGCGCGCTGCGGCCGGCGGTCACGGTCGGCACCGTTCCCGGGATCACCGCCATGCAGGACCTCGCCGCCCGCAGCGGCACCGTGCTCTGCGAGGGACGCGAGCCGCTGACCCTGCTGCCGGCCACCGCCGGGCCGGCGCTGTTCGCCGACGCGCTCGCCGGCCCGGGGACCGTGGTCGCGTACAAGGGCTGGCGGCGGCACCCCGAGCTGGTCGGGGAGCTGCGCCGGCAGGGCCGCCTCGGCGACGCGGTGCTCGGCCGGGGGCTCGGCCTGCCCGGCGAGCGGATCGGGCCGGTGCGCCCCGACGAGACCGACCTGCCGTACCTGTCGACGCTGCTCGTCCCGGCCCGCCGGGACCGCCGAGGAGGAAAACTGTGACCACTGCGGCGAACCCGGACAGCACCGGGGCGACGACCATGGGCAAGGTGTGGTTCGTCGGGGCCGGCCCGGGCGCGGCGGACCTGCTCACCCTGCGCGCCGCCCGGGTCGTCGGCGCGGCCGACGTGGTGGTCTGGGCGGCCAGCCTGGTGCACGCCGACGTGCTCGCCCACGCCCGCCCCGACGCCGAGATCGTCGACTCGTCCCAGCTTCCGATGGAGGGGGTGCGCCCGCTCTACGAGCGGGCCGCCGCGCAGGGGCTGACCGTGGCCCGGATCCACTCCGGCGACCCGGCGCTGTGGGGCGCGGTGCAGGAGCAGCTCGACCTGTGCCGGGCCCTCGGCCTGGCCGTCGAGATCGTCCCCGGCGTGTCCTCGTTCACCGCCGTCGCCGCGCTCGTGGGCCGGGAGCTGACCGTACCCGAGGTCGCCCAGTCGGTGATCCTCACCCGGCTGGAGGGCGGGAAGACGCCGATGCCGGCGGGTGAGCGGGTCCGCGACTTCGCCCGGCACGGCACCACCATGGCGCTGTTCCTCTCCGCCGCCCGCTCCGGGCAGGTCCAAGCCGAGCTGCTGGCCGGCGGCTACCCGGCGGACACCCCGGCGGTGGTGGCGTACCAGGCGACCTGGCCGGACGAACTGGTGGTGCGCTGCACCGTCGGCACGCTGGAGGCGACCGTCAAGGAGCACCGGCTCTGGAAGCACACCCTGTTCCTGGTCGGGCCGGCGCTGGCCGCCACCGGCACCCGGTCGCACCTCTACCACCCGGGGCACTTCCACACCTTCCGCCGGGCCGAGCCGGCCGCCCGGGCGGAGCTGCGCCGCCGCCGCGAGGGCGCGACCGGTACGGCCGAGATCCCGGGCCGCCCCGGCGGCGACCCCGGCCGACCGGACGCGGGCGAGGCCCGGCCGGGCGGGAGCGCCGCCGCGCCGGGGCAGCCCGCCGTGCCGGGGGAGCCCGCCGGCCCGGAGCGGGCCGGATGACGTACCCCGAGCCGGAGCTGCGTGAGCCGGACCTGCCGCGTACCGCGAAGGTCCGGCCCCGGGCGTTGCGCACCGGCTGGACGACCGGCGCGTGCGCCACCGCGGCGGCCAAGGCCGCGGTGACCGCGCTGGTCACCGGCGTGCCGCAGCGGGAGGTCGAGATCGGCCTGCCCGCCGGCCGCCGGGTGGTCTTCGCCGTTCAGCGGTGCGACTTCGCCCGGCTGCCCGGGGCGCGCGCCGAGGCGGTGGTGGTCAAGGACGCCGGCGACGACCCGGACGTGACCCACGGCGCGCACCTCACGGCCACCGTCGGCTGGCGCGACGAGCCGGGCCTCGACCTCGCCGGCGGCCCGGGCGTGGGCACGGTCACCAGGCCGGGCCTGGGGCTCGCCGTCGGCGGGCCGGCGATCAACGAAACCCCGCGCCGCATGATCGGCCAGGCCGTCGCCGAGGTGGTCGACCTGACCGAGGTCGGCATCCGGGTGGTGATCAGCGTCCCCGGCGGCGAGGTGATGGCCCGCAAGACCACCAACCGGCGGCTGGGCATCCTCGGCGGCATCTCCATCCTCGGCACCACCGGGATCGTCCGGCCCTTCTCGACGGCGTCCTGGCGGGCCAGCGTGGTGCAGGCGGTGCACGTGATGGCCGCGCAGGGGGAGCGGACCGTGGTGCTGTGCACCGGCGGGCGCACCGAGCGGGCCGCCCGCGCGCTCCTGCCCGAGCTGCCCGAGGTCTGCTTCGTCGAGGTCGGCGACTTCACCGGCGCGGCGGTCACCGCCGCCGTCGGCGACGGGATGACCGGGGTGGCCTTCGTCGGGATGGCCGGCAAGCTGGCCAAGCTCGCCGCCGGCGTGCTGATGACCCACTACACCCGGTCCAAGGTGGACCTGTCCCTGCTCGGCGCGGTCACGGCCGAGGCCGGCGGGGACCCGGCGCTGGTGGCCGAGGTGGCGGCGGCGAACACCGGGCGGCACGCGTACGAGCTGTGGGAGGCCGCCGGGCTGCTCCGTCCCGCCGGGGACCTGCTCTGCCACCGGGTCCGCCAGGTACTGCTGCGCTTCGCCGGGCACCGCGTCGCCGTCGACGTGGCGATGGTGGACTTCGCCGGGGACAACATGGTCGCCTCCTCCGGCCGGTGGGCCGCGTGACCCGCGCCGCCGACCCGGCCGCCGTCGGCCGTCCGGCCGCGGCCCCGGTGACCGTCGTCGGGGTGGACGCGGCCGGCGCGCCGCCGCATCCCGCCGCCCTCGCCGCGCTGGCCGGGGCCCGGCTGGCCGTCGGCGCGGCCCGGCACCTCGCCTGCGCCGCACTGCCCGACGACTGCGCCACGGTGACCCTCGGCCCGCTCGCGCCCGCGCTGGACCGGCTCGCCGCCGCCGTGGCCGCCGGCCTGCCGGCGGTGGTGCTGGCCAGCGGGGACCCGGGGTTGTTCGGCATCGTCCGCCGGCTGCGCGTCGAGGGACTGCCGGTGCGGGTGCTGCCCGCCGTGTCCAGCGTGGCCGCCGCGTTCGCCCGCGCCGGCCTGCCCTGGGACGGTGCGGCGGTGGTCAGCGCGCACGGCCGGGACCTGCGGCCCGCGCTCAACGCCGTCCGCGCCCTGCCGGCGGTCGCCGTGCTCACCGCCCCCGGCGCCGGAGCCGCCGAACTCGGGGCGGGGCTGGTCGGCTGGCGCCGCCGGCTGGTCGTCGCCGAGCACCTCGGCACCCCGGCCGAACGGGTCGTCGAGACCACCCCGGAGCGGGCCGCCGCCACCGCCTGGGCCGACCCGCACGTGCTGCTCTGCCTCGCCACCGACCCGGACGAGGTCGGGGCGGTGCGCGCCGACAACCAGCCGGCCGCCGCGCCGGCCGGCGGCTGGGCGCTGCCCGAGGCCGGGTACGCCCACCGCGACTCGATGATCACCAAGGCGGAGGTGCGGGCCCTCGCCGTGGCCCGGCTGCGTCCCCGCCTCGGCCGGCTCGTCTGGGACGTCGGCGCGGGCAGCGGCTCGGTCGGGATCGAGTGCGCGCTGCTCGGCGCGGCCGTGATCGCCGTCGAGCGCGACCCGGACGCCGTGGACCTGGTCCGGCGCAACGCCGCCGCGTACCGGGTGGACGTCCGGGTGGTCGCCGGGGCGGCCCCGGTCGCGCTGGCCGGGCTGCCCGACCCCGATGCCGCCTTCGTCGGCGGCGGCGGCCTCGACGTGCTCGCCGCCGTGGCGGCCCGCCGGCCCGCCCGGGTGGTGGCGACCCTCGCCGCGCTGGACCGGGTCGCCCCCGCGCTGGGCCTGCTGCGCGAGCACGGCTACCGCGCCGAGGGCGTACAGCTCTCCGCCGCCCGGCTGGCCGACCTGCCCGGCGGATCGGTCCGGCTGGCCGCCACCAACCCGGTTCTCGTCCTCACCGGGGACCGCCCGTGACAGCCGCCGCCGCGCGCCCGCCCGGCCGCCCACCGCCGCCGAACCGCCACCCGCCCGCTTCCGAACCGCCACCCGCCAGCCCAGGAGCGCAGATGCCCCGCATCGGACTCGTCGCCGCCACCGCCGCCGGCCGCCGGCACGCCCGGACCGTCGCCGCCGCCTGGCCGAACGCCCGCCTCGTCGAGGCCGGCACCGCCGCCGACGCGCTGCGCGCCGCGTTCACCGGGTACGACGCGGTGGTGGCGTTCCTCGCCACCGGCGCGGTGGTCCGCGTCCTCGCGCCGCTGCTGCGCGACAAGCACGCCGACCCGGCCGTCGTGGTGGTCGACGAGGCCGCCCGGCACGCCGTGGCGCTGCTCGGCGGGCACGCCGGGGGCGCCAACGCCCTCGCCGCCGACGTCGGCGCGCTGCTCGACGCCCGGCCGGTGGTCACCACCGCCACCGACGCGGTCGGCCTGCCCGGCCTGGACACCCTCGGTTGGCCGGTCGAGGGGGCCCTCGCCGCGGTGAGCCGGGCGATCCTCGACGGCGAGCCGGTGCGGCTGGTCGCCGACGCGGTGTGGCCGCTGCCCGCCCTGCCGGAGACCGTCCGTCCCGACGCTCCCGCCGACGGGCCCCGGCTGCTGGTCACCGACCGGGTGGTGCCGCTCGACGGGCGCACCGCAGTGCTGCGGCCCCCGTCGCTGGTGGTCGGCGTCGGCGGCAGCCGGGGCGTGCCCGCCGCCGAGGTGCGCGACCTGCTGGACCGGGTGCTCGCCGCCGCCGGGCTGAGCCCCGCCAGCGTCCGCTGCCTGGCCAGCGCCGACATCAAGGCCGACGAGGCGGGCATCCGGTCGACCGCCGACGCGCTGGGCGTACCCCTGGTGACGCATCCGGCGGCGGACCTGGCGGCGGTCGAGGTGCCGCACCCCAGCGAGGTGGTGCGCGCGGCGGTCGGCACGCCGAGCGTCGCGGAGGCCGCCGCGCTGCTCGGCGAGCCCGGCCGGCGCGGCGACGCGGCGCTGGTCGCGCCGAAGACCGCGTCGGCGATGGCCACGGTCGCGGTGGCCCGGCACGCGCCGCGCGGCCGGCTGGCGATCGTCGGCCTCGGCCCCGGCGCGGCCGACCTGCGCACCCCGCGCGCGGTCGCCGAGCTGCGCCGGGCCGCCGTGGTCGTCGGCCTCGACCAGTACGTCGAGCAGGTGCGCGACCTGCTGCGCCCCGGCAGCCGGGTGCTGGCCAGCGGCCTCGGCGCGGAGGAGGAACGGGCCCGCGCCGCCGTCACCGAGGCCGCCGCCGGGTACGCCGTGGCGCTGGTCGGCTCCGGCGACGCCGGGGTGTACGCGATGGCCAGCCCCGCCCTGGAACACGCCGACGACCGGATCGACGTGGTCGGGGTGCCCGGGGTGACCGCCGCGCTTGCCGCGTCGGCGCTGCTCGGCGCCCCGCTCGGCCACGACCACGCCTACCTGAGCCTGTCCGACCTGCACACCCCCTGGGAGGTCATCGAGCGGCGGGTGGCCGCCGCGGCCGAGGGGGACTTCGTGGCGCTGCTGTACAACCCGCGCAGCCGGGCCCGGGACTGGCAGCTCGCCGCCGCCCTGAAGACCTTCGCCGCGCACCGCCCGCCGGACACCCCGGTCGGGGTGGTGCGCAACGCCAGCCGGCCCGGCGAACGGGTGCACCTGGCCACCCTGGCCACGCTCGACCCGGCCGTGGTCGACATGTACAGCGTGGTGGTGGTCGGCAGCACCCAGACCCGGGTCGTCGCCGGCCGGATGGTCACCCCGCGCGGCTACCGGTGGCGCAGGTGACCGACCCGACCGTCGCGCCCGTGGCGATCGGCCCCTGCCAGGGGTGCGGCGCCTGCCTGCTGACCTGCCCGACGCACGCGATCCGGCCGACGCCGGCCGGGCTGCTGGTCCGCGCCGACCGGTGCACCGGCTGCCTGGAGTGCCTGGAGATCTGCCCGGTGGACGCGATCCGTGTCACCGAACCCGAGACGATCCGGAGGAGCCCGATGAGTTCGACCGCGGTCAGCGTCGCGCCCCCGGCGCGCCACCACCTGGCCGGCCCGGCGCCGACGGCGGTGCTCGGCGGGACCGCCGCGAACCCGGCCGGGCCGACGGCTGCCGGTGCGACGGCTGCCGGTGCGACGGTTGCCGGTGCGACGGGGGAGTCCCGGTGAGCCGCGCGGTACACCCGATCGAGCAGCAGTCGTACGCGATCCTGCGCTCCCGGGTGGACCTGACCGGCCTGCCGCCGCTGACCCGGGCCGTCACCGAACGGGTGGTGCACGCCAGCGCCGACCTCGACTACGTCACCGACCTGGTCTGCGACGAGGCGGCCCTGGCCGGCGGGCTGGCCGCCCTGCGGGCAGGGGCGCCCGTCGTCACCGACGTGGCGATGGTCGCCGCCGGGATCACCCGCGCCGGCCTGGAACTGGTCTGCCCGATCGCCGAGCCGGCCGCCGCCGGGCTGGCCCGGGCGGCGGGGATCACCCGCTCGGCGGCGGCTGCCCGGCTGGCGTACGACCGGGTCGGTGCCGGCGCGGTGTGGGTGGTCGGCTGCGCGCCCACCGCCCTGTTCGAGCTGATCGACCTGGCCGCCCGGCCGGCGCTCGTGGTGGGGCTGCCGGTCGGCTTCGTCGGCGCCGCCGAGTCCAAGGCCGCGCTGCGGGCCAGCGGCCTGCCCGCGGTCTCCAACATCGGCGAGAAGGGCGGCTCCGCGGTCGCCGCCGCCGCCCTCAACGCCCTGCTCTACCTTGAGGAGAAGCCATGACGCCGACCCGGGATGCCCGCACCCCGCTGCTGATCGTCGGGCACGGCACCCGCAGCGCCGCCGGGGTCGCCCAGTTCGCCGCGTTGGTCGAGCGGATCCGCCACCGGGACGCCGTAGCCGACGTCGAGGGTGGGTTCATCGAGCTGTCCCGGCCGCCGCTGACCGACGCGGTCGGCGCGCTGGTCGACCGGGGGCACCGCCGGCTCGTGGCGCTGCCCCTCGTGCTCGCCGCCGCCGGCCACGGCAAGGGCGACATCCCGGCCGCGCTGGCCCGGGAGAAGCAGCGCTTCCCCGGGTTCGGGTACGCCTACGGCCGGCCGCTCGGCCCGCACCCGCTGCTGCACGACGCGCTGGCGCAGCGGATCGACGCCGTGCTGGCCGGGGCCGACCGGGCCGGGACCTGGGTGGCGCTGATCGGCCGGGGCTCCACCGACCCGGACGCCAACGCCGAGGTCGCCAAGGTGGCCCGGCTGCTCTGGGAGGGGCGCGGCTACGCCGGCGTCGAGCCGGGGTTCGTCTCGCTGGCCGAGCCGTCGGTGCCGGCCGTGCTGGACCGGCTGCGCCGGCTCGGTGCGCGGCGGATCGTCGTCGCGCCGTACTTCCTGTTCGCCGGGGTGCTGCCGGACCGGATCGTCGCCCAGACGGCCGGGTTCGCTGCCGCCTACCCCGACCTCGACGTGCGGGTCGCCGACCTGATCGGCGACTGCGACGCCCTCGCCGACCTCGTGCTCCAGCGGCACGCCGAGGCGCTGCGCGGGGACATCCGGATGAACTGCGACACCTGCGCTTACCGGGTGGCGCTGCCCGGCTTCGTCGACAAGGTGGGCCGGCCGCAGACCCCGCACGACCACCCCGACGACCCGGTCGGCGGTCACCACGGCCACGGCCCCGACCACGACCACCATGGCCACCAGCACGGCCACGGGCACCAGCACGACCACGGCCACCAGCACGGCCACGGCCCCGACCACCAGCACGGGCACGGTCCTGGCGACGGCCACGGGCACGGGCAGGACGGCCGCGGCCGGCACCGGGTGGGGGGCCTGCGGCCGGGGCAGGTCGCCATCGTCGGCGGCGGGCCCGGCCCCGACGACCTGATCACCGTACGCGGCAGGGCGCTGCTCGACGCCGCGGACGTGGTGGTCGCCGACCGGCTCGCCCCGCGCGGCCTGCTGGCCGGGTTGCACCCCGGGGTGCTGGTGGTGGACGCGGCGAAGGTCCCCCGGGGACCGTCGATGGGGCAGGACGCCATCAACGACGCCCTCGTCGCGCACGCCCGTGCCGGCCGCCGGGTGGTCCGGCTCAAGGGCGGCGACCCGTACGTCTTCGGCCGGGGCCACGAGGAGGTCCAGGCCTGCGCGGCGGCCGGGGTGGAGACGGTCGTCGTCCCCGGGGTGAGCAGCGCCGTCGCCGCGCCCGCCCTGGCCGGCGTGCCGGTCACCCACCGGGGGG
This sequence comes from Micromonospora sp. MW-13, assembly GCF_003434305.1. Classification (GTDB taxonomy): domain Bacteria; phylum Actinomycetota; class Actinomycetes; order Mycobacteriales; family Micromonosporaceae; genus Micromonospora. The sequence continues at coordinate 101,095 of NZ_QKKX01000033.1, read as the reverse complement.
TCGCGCACGACGTCACCGTGGTCTCCGGTCACCTGCCTCCGGGGGACCCGGGCTCGCTGGTGGACTGGACCGCGCTGGGCCGGGCCCGGGGCACCCTCGTGCTGCTCATGGCCGTCGACACGATCTCCAAGATCGCCGCCGTGCTGGTCGAGCACGGCCGGGCCCCGGACACCCCGGCGCTGGTCGTCCAAGACGCGGGGCACCCGACCCAGCGGACGCTGACCTCCCGGTTGGACGAGCTGGGCGCGCTGGCGGTCCGGGCGGACATCCGGCCCCCGGCGGTCTTCGTGGTCGGCCCGGTCGTCGCCCTGGGCTGACCGGGACGGGCCGCCCGTCCGCCCCGTGGCGCAACGGGCGGCCCTCCCGACGACCGGCCCGGGCCCGGGGCCCGTCGGACGGGGAGACACGGCGGGCCCGCCGCCGCTCGTCGACGGTCGCGTCGCCCCCACGGACACCGGCGCCTCGGCCGGGGCGGGTCAGCCGCGCAGCGCGCGGGTCACCGCGTAGCCGAGCGACGCCGCGGCCAGCGCGGCGGCCACGCTGACCAGCGCGTTGGCCAGGGCACGCCACCGGGAACCGTCGCGGGCCAGCCGCAGCGTCTCGTAGCCGAAGGTCGAGTACGTGGTGAGCGCGCCGCAGAAGCCGGTGCCGAGCAGCGCGGCGACGGCCGGCCCGACCGGCACGGCGACGAGGGCGCCGAGCAGCAGCGAGCCGAGCACGTTCACGGTCAGGGTGCCCCACGGGAACGACGAGCCGCGCCGGGACTGCACGGCCCGGTCGGTGAGGTAGCGCAGCGGCGCCCCGACGGCCGCGCCGAGGGCGATCAGCAGGACGGTCACCGGTCCCTCCGATCCGTACCGGCCGGCCCGGCCGGGGCCGGCCCACCCGCCGCCCGGGAACCACCCGCCCCCGGCCGCCCGCCGGACGTCACCGCCGGGGCGGCGCGGCCCGCGCGGCCCAGGAACCGGCTGGCGGCGTCGCCGAGCCACACCGCGACCAGCGCCGCCACCAGGGTGGCGAGCAGGTACGCCAGCGCGGTGCCGGCCGCCCCGGCGGCCACGGCCAGCCGCACGTCGACCGCGTACGTGGAGAAGGTGGTGAACCCGCCCAGCACGCCGACGCCGAGGAAGGGCCGGGTGAGCGGCCGGGTCCGCCCGGCGGTGACCACCGCCATCAACGCCCCGATCAGCAGGCACCCCGTCACGTTGACGGTGAACGTCGCCCACGGGAAGCCGGTGGGCCGGTGCGGGAACGCGGCCTGGAGCCCCGCGCGGGCCAGCGCGCCGAGCACACCCCCCGCCGCGATCACGGCGAGCGCCGCCGCCGGGTGCACCCGCAGCTCGCCCCGGTCCCCGGGTACGCGCAGGTCGACGTCGGGGTCGAGCCGGCGTGGTTCCGCTCCGGTCACCTCGTCCTCCCACCAGCACGGCCGTCACCGGCGGGAATCCGTCGCGGGTGACCTCGCGGCTGCCCGACGGCCGCCCCGACGGCGGCCCCTCGTGCCTCCGCCGGGACGAGCCTACCGCCGGCGGGCCCACCGGCCCCGGGGTCGGCACCAGCCTCTGGTCGCCCGGTCGGCACCAGCCCTGGCCCCCGGGCCGGCCCCGCCCGCCGGTGCGTGGCGTGGTCGGCCCGGGGCGTCGGGGCAGTCCCGGCCGTGGCGGCGGGTACCCGGTAGCCGCGTACCGGTCAATGGTGGAGTCCGGGCCGCCGGTGCGGTGGGCCGGGCGGTCCGGGGCGGGGTGGCCGCCGCGCCGGTGGCGGGTCCGGTCAGCGGACGGCGGCCACCGCCGCGTCGGCGCCGCCCCGCCACAGCGTGCCGACCTCGGTGAAGCCTGCGGCGGCCAACGTGTCGAGGTGCCAGGAGACCGGGGGGTTCCAGTCGGGACTGTGTCCGGTCGGGTAGATCTCCTGGCGCCGCGCGACCAGTGGGCCGAGCACCGGGTCCGCGCCGGCCCGCTCCCACCAGTCGGACCAGGACAGGGCCGCGCCGGCGGCGTACCGGGCGGCCCGGCGCTCGCGGGCCCGGGCGGTCAGCTTGTCGGTCAGCCCCGGCAGCGCGTCGTCGGGCATCCGGTCGGCGTTGACGAAGAGCCCGCCCGGACGCAGCAGGTCGCGGATCTCGCCGTAGAGGTCGGTGAGCCGGCCGGCGGGCAGCCAGTGCAGGGCGGTGGCGGTGAGCACCGCGTCGTAGTCGCGGTGCGGCAGCCGGTCGGTCCAGTCGGGGCGGCCCAGGTCGGCGACCAGCACGCTCGCCCGGTCGCCCAGCGACGCGCCGGCCAGGGCCAGCAGCGCCGGGTCGAGGTCGACCAGGGTCACCTCGGCCCGGGGGAAACGGGCCAGCGCCCGCAGGGAGATGGTGCCGGTGCCTCCGGCGAGGTCGAGCAGGCGCGGCGCGTCCGCGTCGGTGACCGCGTCGACGGCGTCGAGCATGGCGGCGAAGCGTTCCTCCCGGTCCGGCAGGAACGCCTCCTGCTGCTGGTCCCAGCTTTCCTGGAAGGCCGCCGCCGTTGCGGCGAGCTGGTCCGCTGCCTCGGTGATGTAAGGAGTCATGACGAGCAGGCTAGTTACCTGTCCGGGCTTCGTCCAGACCTTGTTGCCAACTATTGGCAATTGCAGGATGATGGCGGGGCGATGATCGGCCGGATGGCCGGCGAGGCGTCCCGGTGCGGTGGTGGTTCATCCCTGCGCCGGGACGTCGCCCCGCCGGTCCCGCCGCGCTGGTGGCCTCGCCCTGATCGACTCCAGGTCCATGACAAGGCGGCATCAGGCCGTCGAGATGCCCCGATGTCACTGACACCGTGTCGATCAATCGGGGGTTGACCTCAACCATGCTTCACCTCAGAGGCTGTCGTGGACGGCGAGCGACCTGGAGGTACGGCATGCGAGTGATCGAGGTGACCCGGTTCGGCGGGCCGGAGGTGCTGACCCTGATCGACGCACCCGACCCGACGCCGGGTCCGGGTGACGCGGTGGTCGAGGTGGCCTTCGCGGACGTGCTGTGGATCGACACGGCGATCCGCGGGGGGCGGGCCGGCGCGTGGTTCCCGACCCAGCCACCGTACCGGCCGGGGGCCGGGGTGGCCGGGACGGTCGCCGCGGTGGGTGAGGGCGTCGACCCCGGCTGGGTCGGCCGGCGGGTGGTCGGGCGGACCGGGCCGGGCGGCGGCTACCTGGATCGGGCCCTCGTGCCGGTCGACGGTCTGCTCGCCGTGCCGCCGGTGGTGTCGCTGCGCGACGCGGCGGCCCTGCTGCACGACGGGGCCACCGCGTTCGCCGTGCTCGACCTCGTCGGGGGCGTCCGGACCGGTGAGCGGGTGCTGGTCACCGCCGCCGGCGGGGGAGCGGGTGCGGTGCTGGTCCAGGCCGCCCGAGCCGCGGGCGCCCGGGTGGTGGCGGCGGCCCGCGGGCCGGCCAAGCGGGACGCGCTGCACCGGCTCGGGGCCGAGGAGGTCGTGGACTACTCCGAGCCGGGGTGGACCGACGAGGTGCGCGCCGGCCTCGGCGGCCTCGACGTGCTGTTCGACGGCGCCGGCGGGGAGTACGGCCCGGCCGCGTTCGACCTGATCCTGCCCGGCGGTCGGGCCTGTGCCTACGGCGCGCCGGCCGGTGGCTTCGCCGCGCCCGACCCGGCGTCGGCCCGGGAGCGGGGCGTGGCGGTCACCGGCATCGTGGAACTGCGGGCCGCCTCGGCGCCGGCCCGTCGGCGGCACCTGTTGGCGGCGCTGGACGCCGCCGCCGCCGGCCGGCTGGCGCCGCTGGTGGGGCAGACGTTCCCGCTGGACCGGGCGGCCGACGCGCACCGGGCCATCGAGGAGCGGGCGACGGTCGGCAAGACGCTGCTCACCGTCTGACCGGCCTGTGTCGGCCTGGCCCTGTGTCGGCCCGGCCCTGTGTCGGCCTGGCCCTGTGTCGGCCTGGCCCTGTGTCGGCCTGGCCCTGGGTCGGCCTGGCCCTGGGTCCGTCCGGGCGGGGACGGGCCGGCGGGGTGGCGTCCAGTGGGCGGCCCGTCGGCGTCAGCGGGTCGAGTCCGCCGGGGCCGGCGCACCGGGGGCGGCGGCCTCCGGTCCCGCCGAGGCGGGACCGGCCGGCCCCGGCCGGGGCACCTCGGCCGGGGTTGGCTGGGCGGCCAGGCCGCCGAGCAGGGCCCCGAGGAGCGCGGCGAGGGTGACAACGCCGGTGGTCACCTCCGGGGTCCAGCCGATCCCGGCGGCCAGCGCGAGCCCCGCCAGGTGCCCGGCGACCACCAGCCCGGCGAGCAGGGCGCCGGCGGCCGGCAGCCGCAGCGCGGCGTCGCGCCCGCGGACGGCGTCCAGCCGGAGCAGCAGCAGGTCGGCGAGGCCCGCGCCGCAGACCGCCCCGAGTGCGGCCCACACCTGCGGCGTCGGGAACTCGTGCATCACCATGTCGAACAGCGCCACCCCGGCCGCCAGCGCCGCGCCCGCGCCCGGGGTGGCCCGCCGCCGGTGGGCGAGCAGGAACGGCCCGACCAGCACCAGCGTGGTGATCAGGTACGCGTCGACGCCGAGGACCGCCGTCTGCTGCGTCCCGACGGCGCCGATCGCGCGGGTCGGCGCGAGGATGAGGAACGCCGACGCGTAGGTGAGCAGGATCGACGGCGCCATCACGCCCAGGGCCAGCGACGCCACCCCCGTCGCCGACCGTCCGCCCTGCTCCCCGCTGGCCCACCAGGACCGCAGCGGGCTGGTCAGCAGCAGCACCGCCGACGCGTCCAGCAGCAGGTGACTCGGGCTGAACGCGGCGTCCAGGCCCACCTCCACCCCGAGGGCCTCGTGCCAGGCCAGGTCGGCCAGGCCGGCGAGCAGGAAGGTGACCGCGCCGATCGCGCCGACCCGGTAGCCGGCCGGGAAGCCGTCCCGCCACCACCGGGGCGCCGCGTCGCGCCGCTGGTACGCCAGCCAGAACGTCCACGCCGCAGTGGCGGCGAAACCCGCGTAGAGCAGGCCGTGCCACGGGGTGAAGAAGCCCTCGATGGTCTCGACGATGTTGCTGTGCGCCCAACCGTCGGACATCGCCCCGGCCGTCAGGCACGCGCCGAACAGGACGGTGACCAGGTCCTCCCGGCGGGTGGCCGGCGGCACCCGGGGGACGGCCGCAGGGGCGGACGGGGATGCCTCGTGGCGGACTCCGCTGCTCGTCATCGGGCGCTCCTCTCAAGAGTCGGTAACTCCGCGCCATTGTGCGATCCCGGTGCGTGACGGAGTGGGACCCTCGGGTGTCCACGCCGGGCGGGTCGCCCCGGCGTCCACCTGCTGGAACAACCGGTACGGGCGTACGGTATGCGGGTCGCCCGGCGCGACCGCCGGCCGCGCCACCGTCGTCGCAGGAGGCGCTGCGCAGGACCGGACCCCCGTCCCGAGGAACTCGAACCGGTGGAGCGGGCCGGCGTGGCCGAGCTGCGGACGCTCCAGCTCGGCCCCGGCCCGTCACCGTCACTCGTGACGGCGGCGAGGTGGTCGCCGGGGTTTCGTGGCCGCACCCGTACCCTCGCCGAGGGCGGCGGGCGGGGCTGACGCCTCCCACCGGCCGGCGGGCAGCGCCCACCGTCGGTGGATGTCGGACCCGTGGGCCAGGATGGTGGGATGAGTCAGATCGCGCTGTTCCACTCCGTCTACGGCCTGCGCCCGGCGGTGCTGGCCGCCGCCGACCGGCTCCGCGCCGCCGGGCACCGGGTCGTCACCCCCGACCTGTACGGGGAGCCCGCCGCCGACACCGTCGAGGCGGGGTTCGCCCTGCTCGACAAGGTCGGCAAGCAGACCGTGCTCGACCGGGCCCGGGTTGCCGTGGCCGACCTGCCGCCCGACACGGTCCTGGCTGGCTTCTCCTTCGGCGTCTGGGTGGCCGCCGAACTGCTCGCCGAGCGCCCCGATGCCGCCGCCCTGCTCCTGCTGCACGGCATCGCCGGCCCGCCGGAGACGGTCCGGCCCGGCCTGCCGGTGCAACTGCACCTCGCCGATCCCGACGAGTACGAGCCGCAGGACGAGGTCGACGCGTGGCAGCGGGCGATGACCGCCGCCGGCGCCGACCTCTCGGTGTACCGCTACCCGGGCCCGGGTCACCTCTTCACCGACCCGGGCGTCCCTGATCACGACCCGGCCGCCGCCGAGCTGACCTGGGAACGCGTGCTCGCCTTCCTCGACGGTCGCTGACGTCCGGGGCGGATCGGTGGCGGTGACCGACTCGGGTGGTCCCGGCACAGCCGGCGACAGCGGGCCACCCAGCCGAACGTCCTCTTCCCGGTGCCAGGGCTTCCGGGATCGATGACCTCAGGTGGTCGATCGGTTGCGCAACACTTTCTCAGGCCGCCACCGCCAGGTGAGCCGGGCCGGTACCCGGGGCCGGTCGGCCTGACCCCGTCGGGCCCGTCGCCACGGTCCGAACCGTCGTCCGTCCGGCCGCCGCCTGTCCGGTCGGTGTCCGGCGCATCGTCGTCCGGACGGTCGCCGCGCCACCGGCCGGAGCCGTGCCGGTTGCGGTCCGTCCGGTCGTCGCCGCGCCGGCCGTCGTGCGCCCGGGGGCGCCCGGCGCGATCGTCGCCCCGTTGCCCGGCCCGGCACCGGTCCGGTCGGCGCTTCCCGTCCGGTCCACCGGATCCGCCGACCTGGCCGCCCCGTCGGGCGCCGCCGGCACCAGCGCCCGCTCCCGCAGGCGGACGACCGGCGCCCAGCGGTCCTGGGGCGGGCCGGCGTCGCCGGGACCGGGCCGATCGGGCCGGGCCGGCCGGACGTCCCCCGGTTCGCGCCGGATCTCCCGCGCCGGCCGGCCGGCCGGCGTCGCCGGGCCGCCCGACGCGCGGGAACAGTGCGCTGGCGAGTCGGCGACCGAGAGGTGTGGGCCCCCGGTCGTGCCGGGCGGACCGGCGACCGCGCGGCGGGGGCCGACGGCCGGGGCGGGTGGACCGGCGACCGCGAGCCGCGAAGTCCCCGCCGCGCCGCGCGGGCCGGCGATCGTGAGGCGCGGATCCCTGGGCGGGCCGGCGGGCGAGGACCGCGCCGTATCCAGGGCCGGGCCGGCGGGCGCGGGGCGGGCAGCCACGGCGGGGCCGGGCAGCGCGGTGCGGACCAGCCGGGCGGCTGGCGACCGCCCCGTCCGCACCGGCGGGCCGCCCCGACGGCGGGGCGGGGGCGCGCCGATCGGGTGGACAGGTGCCCCGCTGGCCGGTCGCGCCGGGCCCGTCGGGTGACCCGGGACCGCCTCGGCCCGCCCAGCCGCGCCGACCGGCCGAGACGCCAGGTGCGGCCCGGCCGGGACCGCCCGGTCGGCCCGCCGGGCGATCTCGGTCCGTACCGACCTGGGCAGCCGGTCGTGCGCGACCCGGCGCAGCGCCGGATCGGCGACGGACCAGCCGCCCCGGGCGGCGCGCCGTAGCAGGCCGCGCCCGGCGAGCCGGCGCAGGACCGGCTCGGCCCGCCCCGGCGCCCAGCCGACCGCCCGGTCCACCGTCGCGGCGGGGACCGCCGGCCCCAGGGCGGCGACCACCATCGTCGCGGCCCGCTCCGCGCCGTCGCAGGCGTCCAGCCGGACGCCGGCGCTCGCGCGCACCCGGTCCGGCAGCGCCGCCGCCGGGTCCGCCCCCTCGGTGACCTGCCGCGCGTACGCCTCGGCTGCCCCGGGCAGGCCGCCGACCAGGGGCAGCAGCCGCGCCGCCAGCGCCGTCGGCCGGCCGGCCCGGGCGAGTAGTTGGCGCAGCAGCCGTCCGGTCTCCACCTGGGACAGCGGCGGCAGCGGCACCTCGGTGCGCCGGTCGGCCGGCCCCGGCCGGGTGTCGGCCCGCTCCGGACGGTGGGTGGTCACCACCGCCAGCGGCAGCCCCCGCGCGACGGCCGCCGCGAACAGGCCGCGCAGGAACCGGGTCACCGTCGGGGCGGCGCGGTCCAGGTCGTCCACCGCCACCACCAGGGGCTGCACGGCGGCCTGACGCAGCAGCAGCCACTGCCAGACCACCGCGCCGGCCGGGAACGACCCGTCCAGCAACCCTTCCAGGGCTACGGCCGTGGACAGCGCCCGCACCGGCGGCACCAGGCCGTCCACCGCCGCCAGCAGCCGCCGGCGGACGGTGGCCGGCGGGTCCTCGGCGCGTACGCCGGCGAACGCGCGCAGCAGGTCGGCCACGGGTCCGACCGGTCGCTGCGGGCACGGCGGGCAGGCGACCACGCACCAGCGCACCGGGGTCCCGTCGACGGCGCCGACGGCCTGGTGCAGCTCGTGCAGCATCCGGCTGCGCCCGCTGCCGTCCGGGCCGACCAGCGACACCCAGCGCGGGTTGCGTTCGCGTACCGCCCGCAGCACCTGGTCCCGTGCGGTGGCCAGCGGGCGGCGCCGGCCGACCAGCCGGCCACGGTGGCCGACCTGCTCGGGCCGGGCCGGGCCGGCGGCGATCGAGACGTCCATCGGCCGGGGCTTGCCGGCGACGGTCAGCGGGGGCAGCGCGCGGTGGGCGATCAGGCCGGCGGTGGCGCGCCGGGTGGCCGCGCAGACGACGACGGCGCCGGGCGGTGCGTGCTCCTGGAGGCGGGCGGCGGCGGTGATCACCGCGCCGCTGGCCGTGCCGTGTGCGCCGTCGCGCACCGCGGCGACGTCCACCAGCGCCTCGCCGGTGGCGACCCCGACCCGGGTGCGCAGGGCCGCCACGCCGGGCAGCGTCCGCCCGTCCAGCGCGCGCTGGATCTCCAGCCCGGCCCGCACCGCCCGGTACGCGTCGAAGCCGTCGGACTCCCGGGCCCCGAACAGGGCCATCACGGCGTCGCCGACGTACTTCTCGACCACGCCGCCCCACCGGGCCAGCACCCCGGCGACGGTGTCGAAGTACGCGCGTTGCAGGGCCCGGACCTCCTCCGGGTCCAGCCGGTCGACCAGCGCGGTCGAGCCGACGATGTCGGCGAAGAGCACGCTGACCGTCCGCCGCTCCTCCGGCACGGGCCAGTCCGCCGGTGCCGTGACCTGCGCTCCCGTGACGATCGTGGACATTGGCATCGCACCGTCCTTCCCCCCGTTTGGTGCCTGACGACCCCAGGAGACTCCCACCACCGGTAGGTCGGGGGATCGGCAGAACGACGTATGTCGGCCCCCCGCAACCTTTAGTCGCAATGTCGACGCGAGGCGTACGAGTGGCGGCAAAGACCCGTAGAACGGTCCGGGGACCTGTGACTAGGCTGCGAGCCATGGCCAGCGATGTGGACACCGCGCCGCTCGTCGGCCGTGCCGGCCAGGTGGCGACGCTGCGGTCCGCGCTGCTCGACGACGTCGGGCCGGGACAGACGGCGGCGGTCTTCCTCACGGGCGAGAGCGGGGTGGGCAAGACCCGGCTGTTGCGTGAGGTGGGCGACGGGCTGCGCGCGGCCGGCGCACTGGTGCTCACCGGCGCGTGCCTCGACATCGGCGACGCCTCCCCGCTGCACCCCCTGTTGCAGGCGCTGCGCCGGTTCGACGCGGACCTGACCGCCTCGCACGCCCGGACGTCGTCGGCGGTGCGCGGGCTGTTGCAGATGTTCGCCGAGGAGACCGGCGGCCCGGACGGCGCGGGGGCCCTGCTGGAGCGGGTGTCGCGGGGGCTGCACCTGGTGGCCCAGGGCCGGCCGCTGGTGCTCGTGCTCGATGACCTTCAGTGGGTCGACCGGAGCACCCGGCAGTTGCTGCTCTACCTGCTCGCCGGGCTGGGCGACCTGCAACTGTCGGTGTTGGCGGCGGTGCGGGCCGAGTCGTTGCAGGGCGCGCACCCGCTGCGCCGGGTGCTGACCGAGCTGCGCCGGCTGCGGTCGGTGCGGGTGCTCGACCTGGCCCCGCTGGACCGGGCGGACACCGAGCGGTTGGCGGCGGAGATCGTGGGCGGGCCGCTGGGCGCGGAGACGGCGGAGTCGGTGTGGCAGCGCAGCGGCGGCAACCCGTTCGTGGTCGAGGAGTTGGCGCGGGACCTGCGCGAGGGCCGGGACGGGCTGTCGGACACCCTGCGGGAGGTGTTCCTGGCCCGGGTGGACGCCCTGCCCGAGCCCGCGCACGCGGTGGTGCACGCGGTGGCCGTCGGGGTGGAGCCGGTGGCGCACTGGTTGCTGGCCGAGGTGACCCGGTTGCCGGAGGAGGAGCTGATCGACGCGGTCCGGGCGGCGGTGGCGCACCGGTTGCTGGTCGGCGACGACGACGGGTACCGGCTGCGGCACCGGTTGGTCGCCGAGGTGCTGGCCCACGAACTGCTGCCCGCCGAGCGGTCGGCCCTGCACCGCCGGTACGCGGAGGCGCTGACCTCGGTTCCGGCGGAGCTGCACCAGGCCCGGCTGGCGCACCACTGGCGGCTGGCCGGCGAGCCCGCCCGCGCCCTGCCGGCGGCGGTGGCCGCCGCTGGGGAGGCGGAGCGGCTGCACGGCTACGCCGAGGCCCACCGGCACTGGTCGGTGGCCCTCCAACTGGCCGACGCCCCGGCCACCGGGGCGTCTGCGGTGGACGGCAGTCTCGACGTCGACCGCGCGGACCTGCTGCGGCACGCCGCCGAAGCGGCGCACCACTGCGGCGAGCACGCCCGGGCGCTGGCCCTGCTGGAGGAGCTGGCCACCGCCGACGGCGCGCCCCCGGTCTGCGCGCTGCACATCCGTCGGGCCCGCTACCTGGCCGCGGCCGGCCGGTCCGCCCCGGCGGAGGCGGAGTACCGGCGGGCCCTCGCGGCGGCCGACTGCACCTCCCGGGAGCGGGCCGCCGCCGCCGCGCACCTGGCCGAGCTGTTGCTGCACCTGGGCCGGTACGCCGACGCCGGCGAACGGGCCCGGGAGGCCCTGGAGCTGGCCGCCGAGGTCGACGGGTCGGTCTCCGAGGTCGTTCTGGCCAGCATGGCGCTGGGGTTCAGCGAGGCGTACCTGGAGGACCCGGACGCCGGGCTGGCGGTCATGCGCGAGGCCCTGGCCACCGCCGAGCGGTCCGGCCGCCCGGAGGACGTGGCGTGCGCGTACCTGCACCTGGCGGAGCTGCTCACCGGCCCGCTGAACATCCTGGAGGAGGGCGTCGTGGTGGCCCGCCGGGGCGCCGAGCGGGTCGCCGAGCTGGGGCTGGGCCGCACGTACGAGACCCGGCTGCTGGCCATCGCCACCAACGGGCTGTTCCGGGTCGGGCAGTGGGCCGAGGCGGAGAAGGTGGTCGCGGCGGCGCTGCGGCACCGCCCCTCCGGCGCGGACGCCGTGGAGCTGCTGCTGGCCCGCTGCCGGCTCTGGGTGGGCTACGGCGACATCGAGGCCGCCGACCGGGACCTGGAGGCGGTCGCCACGGTGCTGGCCGGCGGCGGTGCCCGGCACGTCATCCCGCTGCTCACCCTGCGTGCCGGCCTGGCGATGTGGCAGGGCCGGCACGAACTGGCCCGCCAGGCGGTGCAGCGGGGCCTGACCGAGAGCCGCTCCGACGACGTGGGCATCCTCGCCGCGCTGGTCTGGCACGGGCTGCGGGCCGAGGCCGAGGCGTACGCGTCCCGCACGGTGCCGGTCGACCGGACGGCGGTACGCCGGCTGCGCGAGGTGGCCGAGCGGGTGGCCCGCAAGAGCGAGCACGCCGTCCGCTCGGTGCGCGACGTGGTCGACGGGTTCCTGGCGCTGTGCGACGCCGAGCTGAGCCGCCTGGACGGGAACAGCGACCCGGCGCTGTGGGCGCGCTCGGTGACCGAGTGGGAGCGGCGCCACCACCCGTACCCGGCGGCGTACTCGCGGCTGCGGCAGGCGGAGGCGCTGCTGGCCCGGCGCAGCCGTACGGCGACCGCCGGCAAGCTGCTGCGCCAGGCGTACCAGGTGGCCCAGGGCCTCGGCGCGGTGCCGCTGAGCACCGAGATCCGCACCCTGGCCAGCCGGGCCCGGGTGCCGCTGGAGGCGCACGGCACCTCGGTCGAGGGCCGGTCCCCGGCCGACGCCGAGCCGGCCGGCACCGAGTTGGCGGCGCTCACCGCCCGGGAGCGCGAGGTCCTCGCCGCGGTGGCCGAGGGGCTGACCAACAAGGAGATCGGCCAGCGGCTGTTCATCAGCGAGCGGACCATCGGCGTGCACGTCTCGCACATCTTCGACAAGCTCCAGGTCCGTACCCGGGTGCAGGCCAGCGCGATCTTCCTACGCAACCGTCCCGAGTAGGCGCCGACGTACGTCGGTCGGTTGCGTATACGTCGTTCTACTGATCCGCCGCACGGTCCCGGCTGAAAGGCTGTGCTCCGACGTCGGCGGCACGGGGGGTGCCCCGGACCACAGTGGAGGAGACATGGACGAACCGGTCTGGGGCCCCGTACACCAGGACATCGTCGGCCTGCTGGCCGACCACCCGGCGGATGTGCCGGCGGTGGTCGACCACCTCACCAAGCTCCAGGACCTGCTGGTCCGGCTGCCTCCGCTGGAGCGGAGCTGTCCCCTCGCGGACTTCAACGAGCTCTACCTGACCATCACCACCAGCGTGCTCAACGGCCTGTACGACGACCGCTTCGCCGACCCGGTCTTCCTGGCCCGGCTCGACGTGGAGTTCGCCGCCCGCTACTTCGACGCGCTGCGGTACTGGACCGAGTCGAGCCCGGTCACGCCGCGGGCCTGGTCGTGCCTGTTCCGGCGGATGCGCGGCCCGGACGCCCGGCCACTGCCCTCGGCGGCGGCCGGGGTGAACGCCCACATCAACTACGACCTGCCGTTCGCCCTGGTGACCACGTTCGACAGCCTGGAGTCCGAGCCGGTCGACGGCAGCGAGCAGCACCACGACTACCTGGAGATCAACCAGATCTTCGCGGAGCGGATCCCGGAGCTGCGCCGGGGCTACCTGGACAACTGGCAGCTCATGATCGACATGCTCAACGGCGACATCGACGACTGGTACCAGGGCGAGTTGGTGGAGTACACCCGGAACGTGGCCTGGCGCAACGCGCAGAAGATCTGGCGCTGCCGGCACGATCCGGAGGCCCGCGAGTGTGAGCGCGAACGGCTGGACGACAACGCCGCCGCGCTCGGCCGGCTGCTGCTGTCGCCCCTCGGGGCGTTCCTGCAGTAGCCGGGACGGGGGGTCCCCGCGCTGCCGGGGGGAGCGCGGGGGCATCCCCATGTCCCGGGCCGGATGGCGGGATGACGACCGGCGCCCTGCCCGGCAACGCCACCGCCGGGGTCGTCCGGGTCGGCGACACCGTCCGGCGCCCGGCCGGACCGTGGACCGACACGGTCGACGCGCTGCTGACCCACCCGTGCGCGCCGGCTTCCCGGCGCGCCCCGCCCGCTGGGCCGCGACGACCGGGGCCACCGGGTGCTGGAGTACGTCCCCGGGCGAGGTCGACGGTCCCGCCGGCACGTACCCGCCGGGTCCGCCGCGCCGTTGCGCCGGCCTTCCTCACCGTTCCGGCGGGCGGCGCCGCCGGCACCGCCTACCGTCGGAGCAGGGCGTGGAGGGGTGGCGTGGCATGGCGGAGCGGTGGGACGGCGCGCGGCCGAGGCGGGGCCGGGAGCACCGGCGTGCGCCGGCCCCGGGCCGGAGCCCTCGCGAGCCCCGGGGCCCGTCGGGCGACGGGGACGCCGGCCGGGACCCGGGTCGGTCGGATCGGGGCGGCCGGGAGCCGAGCCCGGCCGCGCGGGCCGCCCGGGACCCGCGCCTGGGCGGGCACGGCGGCCCCGGCCCGGGGGCCATCCCGGCGTGCGTCGAGCGTCCCGCCCCCCGGGAGGAGCCCGCGGGCCCGCTGCGCCGCTGGCTGTTCCAGCACCTGGTGCAGCCGGTCGGGCCGGAGACCGGGGAGGCGCAGGCGAAGACCCACTCCTGGTGGCAGGTGATGTGCCTGACCGGGGTGGACTACTTCTCCACCCTGTCGTACGTCCCCGGCATCGCGGCGCTCGCCGCCGGGGCGTTGTCCCCGCTGGCCACGCTGCTGATCGTGGCGCTGACCCTGTTCGGGATGCTGCCGATGTACCGGCGGGTCGCCGGGGAGAGCCCGCACGGGCAGGGCTCGGTGGCGATGCTGGAGCGGCTGCTGCCGTTCTGGCGCGGCAAGATCTTCGTCCTCGTCCTGCTCGGCTTCGTCGCCACCTCGTGGATCATCACGATCACCCTGTCGGCCGCCGACGCCACCGTCCACCTGTTGGAGAACCCGTACCTGCCGGCGTCCGCCCCGCACGGCGCCCTCGCGGCGGTGACGGTGACCGTGGTGCTGCTGCTCGTCCTGGGCGGGGTGTTCCTGATGGGGTTCAGCGAGGCGGTGACCGTGGCCATCCCGCTGGTCGTGGTGTTCCTCGGGCTGAACGCGGTGATCGTCGTGGCGGGGCTGGCGCAGATCGCCGCCGACCCGGGCACGGTGGGCGACTGGGCCACCGCGCTGACCGCCCGGGGCACCGGGTTCGCCGACGTGGTCGGCCCGGCGGTGCTGGCCTTCCCGCTGCTGGTGCTGGGACTCTCCGGCTTCGAGACCGGGGTGAGCATGATGCCGCTGGTACGCGGGAACGGCCCGGACGCCGCCCGGCGCCTGGCCGCCCGGATCCGCAACACCCGCCGGCTGCTCGCCACCGCTGCGCTGATCATGTCGGTGTACCTGGTCGGCACCACCTTCGTCACCACCGTGCTGATCCCGGCGCGGGAGTTCCAGCCCGGCGGCGCGGCCAACGGGCGGGCGCTGGCCTGGCTGGCCCACGAGCGCCTCGGTGAGGGGTTCGGCACCGTCTACGACGTCAGCAGCGTGCTGATCCTCTGGTTCGCCGGCGCCTCCGCGATGGCCGGCCTGATCAACATCGTGCCGCGCTACCTGCCCTCGTACGGGATGGCCCCGGAGTGGGGCCGGGCGGTGCGCCCGGTGGTGATCGTCTACACGCTGATCAGCATCGCCATCACGGTCGCGTTCCGCGCCGACGTCAACGCCCAGGCCGGCGCGTACGCCACGGGCATCCTGGCGATGATGGTCTCCGGCGCGGTGGCGGTGACCATCGCGGCGGCCCGCGCCCGCCAGCGGACCGCCGCGGCCGGCTTCGCCGTGCTCACGGCGGTGCTGATCTACGCCCTGACCGAGAACGTGATCGAGAAGCCGGACGGGATCGCCATCTCCGGCATGTTCGTGGCCGGCATCGTCGCCGTCTCGCTGATCTCCCGGGTCACCCGCACCACCGAGCTGCGCGCCGAGCGGATCGAGTTCGACGACGCTGCCCGCCGGTTCGTCGCCGAGTCCCTGGCCCACGACGGCCGGCTGCACCTGATCGCCAACAGGCGCGACAGCGGCGCGGTCAAGGAGTACCGGGTCAAGGAACGCGCGCAGCGCGGCATGAACCCGGTCCCGGGAGCCGCCGACGTGCTGTTCCTGGAGATCGACGTGGTCGACCCGTCGGAGTTCAGCCGGGTGCTGCGGGTGCACGGGGTGGAGGCCGGCGGATACCGGGTGCTGCGGGCGGCGAGCCCCGCCGTGCCGAACGCGATCGCGGCGATCCTGCTCGCGTTGCGCGACGCCACCGGGGTGCGCCCGCACGCCCACTTCGAGTGGTCCGAGGGGAACCCCATCGCCCACCTGCTGCGGTACCTGATCCTCGGCCGTGGCGACACCCCGCCCGTGGTGCGGGAGATCATCCGCAAGTCCGAACCGGACCCGTCCCGCCGTCCGGGCATCCACGTCGGCGGCTGACGGCGGGCCGGGGGGACGGGCGGACATGCGACGGCCCGCGTCCCCGGGGGTGGGGCGCGGGCCGGACACGGGCGGGTCTACTTGGACGGTTCGGGAAGCTCGCAGTCGACCTTCGGGTTGGCGCCGATGTAGTTCAGCGGGCCGGCCACGATGGTCACCAGGATGGTGCCCGCCTCGGCGCAGTTGGTGTCGTCGCCTTTGTAGTAGCCACGCTGGCCTGCGGCGATCGCGCCGATGACGAGCCAGATGACAAGGATGATTCCCAAAATCGACGGGCCACGCCGCATGGCTTCCTCCCGGGTTGTGGTGGGTCGAGGTGAGCCCGTTGTACCCACCCGCGACGATCGGCTAAACGGCGTCCGAGGCAGACCCGGTGGGAGGGGTGTCCGAGTTCGGTCAGTGGCCGGGCCGACCGTTGCCGGGGCCCGCGGTGACCGTCAGCCGGAGGCGGCCAGGTTGCGCCGCCTCCGGCTGACTGAGGCTGAACATGGTGTCGGAAACCAGCGCGCCGTCGGCCGGGGTGCTGACGGCCACCGGCCGGCGCCGCGCCGGCCGGTGGCCCCGCGTGGAGCCACCGCCCGGCGTCGCAGGTCAGGACGCGTCGTCGGCACCGACCGGCGCGGGGAGGACCCGGTCGGCCTCGGCCGGGGCGCCCGCGAGCACCTTGGCCTGCTGGGGCCAGCTGGCCAGGGCCGGCGCCGCGCGGAGGCCGGCGGCGCGGATGGTGTCCCGCAGCGCCGCCTCGTCCAGGTCGGCGAGCTGTTGGTAGGTGCGGATGCCGGCCGCCTGGAGCGCGGTGGCCATCTTCGGGCCGATGCCCTGGATGCGCCGGAAGTCGTCGGCGGTTCCGGCTCCGGCTGCCGGCGCGGGAACGGGGGCCGCGTCGGGGGTCGACGGGCTGGACCCGTCGACGTCGTCCCGGGATTCGACGTCGTCCCGGGCCTCGGCAGCGGGCGTCTCGGCGGCGGGCGTCTCGGCGGCGTCGCCGGGAACAGCGTGGGCCGGCTCGGCGTCGTCGGCGGCGGCCCGGGGTGCCGGCACGACGGGCTTGGCGGCTGCCGGGACCGGGGCCTCTTCAACCGCCGGAACCAGCGGCTCCTCAGCCGCCGGAGCCGGAGCCTCCTCAGCCGCGGGAGCCGGAGCCTCCTCAGCCGCGGGAGCCGCGACGGGAACGGCCTCGGCCGGAACGACCTCCTCGGCACCGACCTCGGCGGGCGTGGTCACGGCGGGAACGGCCTCGGTGGGGGCGGTCTCGGTGGGGGCGGTCTCGGCCGGAGCCGCCTCCGCAGCCGGGGTCTCGACCGTGGCGGCTGCCGCGGGGACGGACTCGACCGTGGCGGCTGCCGCGGGGACGGACTCGACCGTGGCGGCTGCCGCGGGGACGGACTCGACCGTGGCGGCTGCCGCGGGGACGGACTCGACCGGGATGTCCTCGACCGGGGCCGCCTCGGCGCGGGCCGGGGTGGTCGGCACGGCCGGGCTGGCCTCGTCGTCCGTCCGGGCCTCGCCGGCGGACAGGTCGGCCTTCGGCGTTGCGTTGTCGTCGGCGAAGACGGTCGGGTCGCTGTCGTCGAGGACCGCGCCCGGCCGGGTCGCGTCGGCGGTCTCCGGAGCGGGGCGGTCGACCACGGCGGCCGGGGCCACGGCCGGGGCGACGGTCGCCTCCGGCCGGTGCGCGTCGACGGTGGCCTCGGCGGCCGGGCCGGACACCACGGCCACCCCGGCGACGGGGTCGCCCGCCACGATGGGCGTACCGGTGGCCGGCGCGTCCTGCCGGCCGCGTAGCACCCATCCGGCCGCCGCACCCAGCAGCAGTGCCAGGATCACGATCAGCCATTGCCCGAAAGTCGACGGCACGGCAAACCTCCCTCTTGTGAGCGTGATTGGTGAAAAGTCGCGAGAAAAATCCGTCGCAGCTTCGCACACGCGCCGGGTCGGCGACAGGGAGGTCCGTGCGGTTACAGCACTTGTGGGGTGTTTTGCACCGGGGGTGGCGGTGGGGTTACCGAACGTGGTGCGGGGGCGTCGCGTACCGCCGCGTCGCCGGGCCGAGCCCGCCCCGTCGTCGCCGGCGTCCATCGGGGGCACCGGGACGGCTCCGGACGGCGGGTGGCCCCGGCACCGCCAGGCGGTGCCGGGGCCACGCCGGCTGGTTCAGTCGGCCTCGCCGCGGTAGGTGTAGAAGTCGTCGACGAACCTGCGGCGCAGCGCGGGCACCCGGCTGCTCACGCCGAAGTAGCTTCGTGCCCCGAGCAGCGCGAGCCGGCCGATCACCGGCCGGTACAGCGCGTCGTCGCCGCTGGTGCCGCTGCTGCGCAACGATTCGGCGACCCGGGCGAAGCCGTACGGGATCATCTCGGCCTCGTAGTCGGCGACGGCCTGCACCAGGGTCTTGTCGCCGGAGGCCGCCAGCCTGATCTGCCGGGTGAGCAGGGCGGCGTCGCGCAGGGCGGTGTTCGCGCCGACCCCACGGCCCGGGGTCATGCTGTGGATCGCGTCGCCGAGCAGGGTGACGGTGCTGCTCTTCCACGGTGCGACCGGCTCGGCGGTGGACACCTTGACCGGCAGGGCGCTGCCCGGGTCGCAGCGGGCCAGCAGCTCGCGCAGTCGCGGATGCCAGCCGTGGGTGAGTTCCTGGGCGACCTCGACCAGTTCGCCGCCCCGCCGCCGCATGATGTCGGCGGGGAACCGGCGGGTGGCGCTCCACACGATGAGGTTGATGTTGTCGCGGGTGGTGTCGTGGCGCAGGCCCGGCCAGCGGCGCAACAGCGCGGTGTCGGCGGCGCCGACCCCGGGCTTGATCTCGCCGTGGCGGTCCCACTTGAACTCCATCACGTGCAGCACACCCATCATTCCACCGGCGCCGAAGATCAGCGAGATGCCCTGCTGGAGGCGCTGCGGGATCAGCTCGCGGGTGTGCTCGGTCAGTGGGATCCGGGTGGCGATGTTGATCGTCCCGGCGTCCCGGCTGGCGGCGTGCGGCAGGTACTGGCGGCGGACCGCGGAGTGCGTGCCGTCCGCGGCCACCAGCAGGTCGCCGGTGGCGCTGCTGCCGTCGGCGAAGTGGGCGGTGACGGTGCCGTCGTCGCGTTGTTCGTACCGGGTGAAGGTCCGGCCGAAGTGGACGACGTCCTCCAGGCCGGTGAGCAGCACCTGGCGCAGGGTCATCCGGGCGACGGAGCGTTCGGTGTCGACCGGGTCGGTGTCCGGTCGCAGCTCGAACGACGCGGTCTGGCGCAGTCGCTCGGTGATGACGTTGAAGTAGCGGGGGGCGCGGGCGCAGGTGACGACGAAGGTGTCGAACAGCTCCGGCGGTAGGCACTCGCGCAGCGCCCTGCTGCCGGAGGGGCTGATGCCGACGCGGTAGCCGAGCAGCCCGTCGGCGCGGGTGGTGTGTCGTTCGTACACCGAGACGGAGAGGCCGGCCCGGCGCAGCCCGTGGGCCAGGCACAGGCCGCCGGTGCCGGCCCCGATGACCAGTACGTGTGGACCCTTGGCGGACACGGGGCCGGCTCCGGGTCAGCCGGCCGTGCGGGTGGTGCTGACCGACGGGGTGGCGTCCCAGTTGTAGAAGCAGCCGGCCATCGCGTCGCGCGGTGAGCGCCACGTCGGCAGGTACGGCGAGGTGTGCGCGGAGAGCCGCTCGTTGACCTGGAGGTACAGCGGGTGGTTGCGCGCCTCGGCCAGGGCGTCGGGGTCGACGTCCTCGGTCTCCATCAGGTGTACGCACAGGTCGTGCAGGCAGTACAGGGAGCGGTGCCGGACCCCGGTGAGGCCCGGCAGCTCCGTCGCGTCGGCTTCGGCGAAGATCTGCGCCACCCGGCCTTCCGCGCCGGGGATGATTCGGCTGACGATCAGTAGACGACTCATGGGACCCCTCCCGCCGGTGGTGCTCCTGGATCACGGTCGGGTGACCATGTGCACCGTTGCCGCCCACCTTGCCGGCCGTCCTGTCACGTTGCCGTCACGGTCCGTGCGGAAGTGGTGACGGGTCAGCGCGGGCGGGGGCCGGTGCGGGGGGCCGGCTCGCGGCGCGGCTCGGGCGCGGCCGGCCGGGTGGCCTGCCGGATCGGCGCCAGCGTGTCGTGCAGCAGGGCGGACATCGCCGGGGACGGCTCCAGGCGCAGCTCCCGCAGCAGCATGTCGCGGTAGGCGTAGAAGGCGTGCACGGCCTCGAACACGTTGCCCTCGGCGAGGTGGATGCGGACCACCAGCCGGTGCGGGGTCTCGCGCAGTGGTTCCGCCGCCATCGCCTCCAGCGCGGCCTCCAGAGCCTCCCCGTGCCGGCCCGCCGCGATGTGGTTGCGGGCCATCTGTTCCAGCATGTGCAGCCGTAGCTGGCGCAGCCGTTCCCGGTCCAGCAGCACCCAGTCGTCGTACCAGCCGGGCAGCAGGTCGTGCCGGCCGGCGGTGCGGGCGGCGCTGGTGGTGCCCGGGTCGTCGCCGTCGCGCACCCGGGCGGCGGTGGCGGTCAGCTCGTCGACGTCGAGCCGGACGCGGGGGTGCAGGCGTGCGGTGTCACCGGTGGTGACCAGCGGGCAGCACGGGTCCTGGCGCAGCCGCCAGAGCGCGGTCCGCAGGGAGGACAGGGCGCGCTCCTCGGGCGCCTCGGGCCAGAGCAGGCCGGCGAGGTGGCTGCGGGTTGCGCCGGGGCGCAGCCCGATCAGGGCGAGGACCCGTTGCAGCCCGCGGGGCACGACGACCGGGGTCCCGTCGTGCAGCAGGCGGAAGCCGCCGAGCAGGTGCAGCGAGACCGATGGGGAGGGATCGTCCTGCCTGGTCGGCGTGGGCGGATCAGCGGTCACGGCGGCACCCCCTGCACCGGACCTCGTCCGGACTGTCGTGTGTCCCGGCGCGGCGTACCCGGGACGCCACTGTCGCCGGTGGCTCCACAAGGCACCGGGCCGAGCGCCGCGACCGCCGGGCTGGCCCTCTCGGAGGTTAACCCTACCGATTACGGTGAGTCAACATGGTGTCTGTGAAGGTTGGAGCCGTGCCGCCTGGCTGACAGCTTCTCAACTGCGAAAACTTGTCGCCACCGTCAGGTGGCTCAAAGGTCCGGCATGGATTGTTCACAGCTTGCATCAACGCATCGTCACCACAGGTCGTGTCCGGTCGGCGTTCGGTGGTGACGCCGCCGTGACGGTGGCACGCGCACCGTGACGGCAGTCGTCCCGCGTGACGGACGGGCCAGGCCACGCCCGCCACGCGCCCTAGGGAGGCACGTCCATGGATCGTTCGATGATCGTCGCCCAGGTGGTCCCGACCACCGTCGAGCAGTGCGCCAGGGTCTTCGCCGGGCCCGTCGCGACGGCGCTGCCGCGCCCGGCCGAGGGCCGGCACCGGTCGCCGTGCCCGCCGTACGACCGCCACGTCCGGCCGGGGGAGACCGGGCGGCCGGGGCG
Organism: Micromonospora sp. MW-13; assembly: GCF_003434305.1. GTDB lineage: Bacteria > Actinomycetota > Actinomycetes > Mycobacteriales > Micromonosporaceae > Micromonospora. The sequence goes on along the minus strand of NZ_QKKX01000033.1, from coordinate 80,095 downwards.
GGCACCGGTGGCGGGCTGCTGCCACCGCGGGGACCCGGCAGCCGGGCGGCGGTCGTGACCGCCACGGTCGGTCGCGGCGAGCAACTCTGGTCGCGCTGCGACGGGTGCGCCGCCCTGCTCTACCGCAAGCGGCTGCGGCGCAACCTGGACGTCTGCCCGGAGTGCGGCTCGCACGTCCGGCTCGGCGCGCCGGAGCGGCTGCGTCAGCTGGTGGACCCGTCCTCCTTCGTCGTCCTGCCGGACCGTCCGGACGATGTGGACCCGATCGGTTTCGTCGACGTGCTGCCGTACCCGCACCGGCTGATGGCGGCCCGGTCCGGCACCGGCCTGACCGAGGCCGTGGTCTGCGGCACGGCCACGATCGGGGGCCACCCGGTGGCGCTGGCGGTGATGGACTTCCGGTTCCTCGGCGGCAGCCTGGGCTGCGTGGTCGGCGAGCTGATCACCCGTGCCGCCGAGCGGGCGCTGGCCGACGGCGTCCCGTTGGTGCTGGTCACCGCCTCCGGCGGGGCGCGGATGCAGGAGGGCGCCCTGTCGCTGATGCAGATGGCCACGGTGAGCCAGGCGGTGGCGGCGCTGCGCGAGGCGGGGCTGCTGACGGTGAGCGTGCTGACCGACCCGACGTACGGGGGCGTGGCGGCGTCGTTCGCCACCAACACCGACGTGGTGCTGGCCGAGAGCGGCGCGCGGATGGGCTTCGCCGGCCCCCGGGTGATCCGCCAGATCACCCGGCGGGCCCTGCCCGAGGGGTTCCAGACCGCCGAGTTCCTGCTGCGGCACGGCCAGGTCGACATGGTGGTGCAGCGGCGGTCCCTGCGGGCGCGGCTGCTGGCGCTGCTCGCGGCGGCCCACTGCGCCCGCGCGGAGCGGCGGGCGACGGACCGGCGGCCGGTGTGCCGGCCGGAGGCCGGGCAGTTGGTGCTCCGCCAGCCCGCCGCCGGGCCGGCCGGCCACGTCCGTGTCGGGCTCGCCGTCACGGCGGGCCGGGCCACGAGCGAGATGCCGTCCGGCCGCGCCGGGGCAGACGCGCCGGCTGGCCGGCTGGCCGGCGCGCCGGCGGGTCGGGTCGACGGGGGTCGGGTCGACGGGGACCTGGCCGGCGCGGGCGATCCGTGGGACACGGTGCGGACGGCCCGCCACCCGGGCCGACCGACCACCCTGGACTACCTCGGCACCGCGTTCGACGGCTTCGTCGAGCTGCACGGCGACCGGCTGGGCGCCGACTGCCCGGCCGTGGTCGGCGGGCTGGCCCGGCTCGGCGACCGGCACGTGATGGTCATCGGCCACCAGAAGGGGCACAACACCGCCGAACTCGTCGCCCGCAACTTCGGGATGGCCAGCCCCGCCGGGCACCGCAAGGCGCTGCGGCTGATGCGGCTCGCCGCCCGGCTGGGCCTGCCGGTGGTCACCCTCGTCGACACCCCCGGGGCGGACCCCGGGATACGTGCCGAGGAGCAGGGGCAGGCGGCGGCCATCGCCGAGAACATCCTCACCCTGAGCAGCCTGCCGGTGCCGGTGGTCGCGGTGGTCACCGGCGAGGGCGGCAGTGGTGGGGCGCTGGCCCTCGCGGTCGCCGACCGGGTGCTGATGCTCCAGCACGCGATCTACTCGGTGATCAGCCCCGAGGGGTGTGCCGCGATCCTCTGGCCGGACAGCTCCGCGGCCCCGCAGGCGGCCCGGGCGCTGCGGCTGACGGCGCCGGACCTGTGCGCGCTCGGCATCGCCGACGACATCGTGGCGGAGCCGGCGCCGGCGGCCCACGCGGACCCGGAGGCCGCCGGGGAACTGCTGCGCCGTGCGGTGCTGGCGAACCTGGCCCCGCTGCTCGACGTGCCGCCCGCGACGCTGGTACGCCGCCGCCGGCAGCGGTTCCGCCGGTACGGCGCGGCCCGGGCCGGCAGCCTGGGCGTCACGGTGGGGGGCACCCGGTGAGCGCCGAGGCGATGCCCGACGACGCGGTGCTGGCGGGGCTGCGCCGGCACGCCCGGGACCTCGTCGCCGAGCTGGCCGGCCCGGTGCGCCGGGTGCGGCTGAGCAGCGGGCAGGCCGCCCTGGAGGTGGAGTGGCACGGGACGGTGGAGCGGACGTCCGTCCCGCCCGCCCCGCGCGCCGAGCCCGCGCCGCAGGGCGGGGAGACCGACCGCGCCGTCGTGCGGTCGCCGGTCGTCGGCACGTTCTACCGCGCGCCGGAACCCGGCGCCGCGCCGTTCGTCGCGGTCGGGGACCTGGTCCGCGCCGGTCAGGTGGTGGGGATCGTCGAGGCGATGAAGCTGATGAACGAGGTCACGGCCGACCGGGCCGGCCGGGTGACGGCGGTGCTCGCCGACGACGCGGCGCCGGTGGAGTACGACCAGCCGCTGGTCGCGCTGGAACCAGCCTAGGTCGGGTGGGGAGATGTTCGAGAAGGTACTGATCGCCAACCGGGGCGAGATCGCGCTGCGGGTGCTGCGGGCCTGCCGGGAGCTGGGCGTGCGCACGGTGGCCGTCTACTCCAGCGCCGACGCCGACTCCGCCGTCGTGCGGCTGGCCGACGAGGCGGTCCGGATCGGGCCGGCGGACGCCCGGCGCAGCTACCTCAACGCGGCGGCGATCGTCGAGGCGGCCCGGCGCACCGGGGCGCAGGCCGTGCACCCGGGCTACGGGTTCCTCTCCGAGGACGCCGACTTCGCCGAGATCTGCGCCGACAACGGGCTCACGTTCATCGGCCCGCCGCCGCACGTGATGTCCGCGCTGGCGGACAAGGCCACCGCGCGGGCGTGGATGCGCCGGGCCGGGCTGCCGCTGCCCCCGGGCAGCGTGGAGACCCTGCCGACGGCGCAGCGGGCCGTCGAGGTCGCCGCCGAGGTCGGCTACCCGGTGATCGTGAAGGCCGCCGCCGGCGGCGGCGGGCGCGGCATGACCGTGGTACGCACCCCGGGCGACCTGCCCCGGGCGTACGCGCGGACCCGGGCCGCCGCCCAGGCTGCCTTCGGCGACGACCGGGTGTACGTCGAGCGGTACCTGACCGACGCGCGGCACGTCGAGGTGCAGGTGCTCTGCGACGGCGACGGCAACGGCGTGCACCTGGGCACCCGGGACTGCTCGGTGCAGCGGCGGCACCAGAAGCTGGTGGAGGAGGCGCCCGCCCCGTCGCTGCCGGCGGCCGTCGCGGACAGCATCGCGCGGACCGCGTTGCGGGGTGTGCTGGAGGTCGGCTTCGCCGGCGCCGGCACGGTCGAGTTCCTGGTGGACGACGCCGACCGGTTCCACTTCCTGGAGATCAACTGCCGGATCCAGGTGGAGCACCCGGTCACCGAGATGATCACCGGGATCGACCTGGTGCACGAGCAGTTGCACATCGCCGCCGGGACGCCGCTGCGGCTGCGGCAGTCCGACGTCCGCCCGCACGGGGTCGCGGTGGAGTGCCGGGTCAACGTGGAGGACCCGGACCGCGGGTTCGCGCCCACCCCCGGCCGGCTGGACCGGTTCCACCCGCCCGGGGGGCCGTTCACCCGGGTGGACACCCACGGCCGACCCGGCTACGTCGTCGGCCCCCACTACGACTCCCTGCTGGCCAAGGTCGCCGTGTGGGCGCCGGAGCGGGGGCTGGCGCTGGACCGCCTGGACCGGGCGCTCGACGAGTTCGACATCGGCGGGCCGGGCGTGCGGACCACCATCCCCTTCGTCCGGCGGGTGCTCGACGACGCCGCCTTCCGCGCGGGTCGCTACTCGACCGGCCTGGTCGAGCGGCTGCTGTGCGCCGCCGACCCGGCCGGCGGCGCCACGGCAACCGGCGCCCCCGCCCGGGGAGCCGACGGCGCCGCGCCCGCAGCGGGTGCCACCACCGGCGCCGGCACCCACGCCGCCGCGACCGGAGTCCCGCGAGCCGGGGGCACCGCGACCGTGCCCCCGGCCGGGCTCCGCCCGCGCGTTCCGGGTGCCCCCGCCGCACCGGCCGGTGGGGGAACACCCGCCGTCGCCACCGCCGTCGCCGACGGCGCCGCGCCGTCCGGCCCCGACCAGAGGAGAAACTGATGACCGTCACGCACGGGCGACCGTTGACCGCCGAGATCACCGACATCCTGGTGGCGCACTGTGGCCTGGACGCCGAGGCCGCGGCCCGGGAACCGGCCGCGTCCCTGGAGGACCTCGGCATGGACTCGCTCGCCCTGCTCGAACTGTCGGCCGTGCTCGCCGACCGTTACCGGGTGCGCATCCCGGAGGAGGCCGGGCGGCTGAGCATCGACGCCGTCGCCGACCTGGTCGCCCGGGAGACCGACCCGCCCGGGCACACCGAGAACAGCATCGTCATCGCCGCGCCCCTGCCGCTGGTCTGGAAGCTGACCAACGACGTGGCGAACTGGCCGGACCTGTTCACCGAGTACGCCGCGGTGGACATCCTCGAACGTGACGGTCGCACCGTCCGGTTCCGGCTGACCATGCACCCGGACGAGAACGGCACGGTGTGGAGCTGGGTCAGCGAACGCACCACCGACTGGGAGAACCGCGAGGTGCGGGCGCACCGGGTGGAGACCGGCCCGTTCGAGTACATGCGGATCCGCTGGCACTACGACACCGAGCCCGACGGCACCCGGATGACCTGGGTGCAGGACTTCGCGATGCGCCCGCAGGCGCCGTTGGACAACGCGGGGATGACCGCGCGGATCAACGCCAACAGCCGCGTCCAGCTCGCGGTGATCAAGGAACGGATCGAGCGGGCGGCCGGAACCCGCTCCACCAGCACGGGAGGCGACGATGAGTGAGACCACCGACCAGCGGACCACGGCGGGCACACCGGCGCACCGGCCCGTCGCCGGCCGGGACGTGCCGGCCGACCGGCGCCGCGGCGGCGAGCTGCGGGTGCTGCTCGGCCCGAAGACGGTCGGCAGCACCTCCGGGTTCATGGGGGTGGCGGTGCTGGCCCCGGGGGAGCGGATCGCCGAGCACTACCACCCCTACAGCGAGGAGTTCCTGTACGTGACGCGCGGGGCGATCACCGTCGACCTGGACGACCGGCCGGTGCCGCTGGCCGCCGGTGAGTCCCTGTTCGTGCCGGTCAACGTCCGCCACCGGCTGCGCAACACCGGCACCGAGCCGGCCGAGGTGGTGTTCCACCTGGGCCCGCTCGCGCCCCGTCCGGAGCTCGGCCACGTCGACACCGAACTGGTCGAACAGCGGGGCGTGTCGTGACCGCGCGCCGCACGGTGGTGACCGGCATCGGGGTGGTCGCCCCGGGCGGCGTGACCCGGGACCGGTTCTGGAAGACGATCACCGAGGGGCGGACGGCGACGCGGCGGATCAGTTTCTTCGACCCGTCGCCGTTCCGCTCCCGGATCGCCGCCGAGTGCGACTTCGACCCGGTCGCCGCCGGGCTCACCGAGGCCGAGCGGCGCCGCGCCGACCGGTACGTGCAGTTCGCCCTCGCGTGCTCGATCGAGGCGGTCGCCGACAGCGGGCTGGAGCTGACCGATGCCGAGCGGGACCGCGCCGGGGTGGTGCTCGGCACCGCCGTCGGCGGCACCATGGCGCTGGAACAGGAGTACGTCACCGTCAGCGACTCCGGCAGCCGCTGGCTCGTCGACCACGCGCGCGGCGGGCCGTACCTGTACCAGGCCCTGATCCCCAGCAGCCTGGCCGCCGACGTGGCCTGCCGGCACGGGCTGCACGGCCCGGCGCAGGTGATCTCCACCGGCTGCACCTCCGGCATCGACGCCATCGGGTACGCCCACCAGCTCATCGCCGACGGCGAGGCCGACATCGTGCTGGCCGGGGCGGCCGACTCGCCGATCTCCCCGGTCACCGTCGCCTCCTTCGACGCGATCAAGGCGACCAGCCCCGACAACGACGACCCGGCGCACGCCTCGCGCCCGTTCGACGCCGACCGGCACGGGTTCGTCCTCGCCGAGGGCGCGGCGGTGCTGGTGCTGGAGGAGTACGGGCACGCCCGCCGCCGGGGCGCGCACGTCTACTGCGAGCTGGCCGGGTACGCCAGCCGCAGCAACGGCTACCACATGACCGGGCTGCGCCCGGACGGGCTGGAGATGGGGCTGGCCATCTCGGCCACCCTGAAGCAGGCCCGGCTGAACACCTCGCAGGTCTCCTACATCAGCGCGCACGGCTCGGGCACCCGGCAGAACGACCGGCACGAGACGGCGGCGTTCAAACGGGCCCTCGGCGAGGCCGCCCACCGGGTGCCGATCAGCTCCATCAAGTCGATGGTGGGGCACTCGCTCGGCGCGATCGGCTCCATCGAGATGGCCGCCTGCGCCCTGGCCGTCGAGTACGGGGTGGTGCCGCCGACGGCCAACTGGAGCACCCGCGACCCGGAGTGCGACCTGGACTACGTGCCGAACGTGGCGCGGGAGCTGCCGGTGGACGTGGCGCTGTCGGTGGGCAGCGGCTTCGGCGGCTTCCAGTCGGCGATGCTGTTCCGCCGGCTGTCACCGGCGGTGGCCGGGTGACCGCCCGGGCGGTGGTCACCGGCATCGGGGTGGTCGCCCCGAGCGGAGTCGGCGCAGACGCGCACTGGTCCACGGTGTCCACGCGGACCCGGCGCACCGGCCCGATCACCCTGTTCGACCCGGCGACCTACCCCACCCGGCTCGCCGGTGAGGTGCCCGGCTTCGAGGCGCTGACCTGGGCGGACAACCGCCGGTTGGTGCAGACCGACCGGTGGACCCACCTGGGGTTCGCGGCCACCCGGCTGGCGCTGGCCGACGCCGGGCTGCCCGAGCGGGCCCCCGACCCGTACGGGTACGCGGTCACCCTGGCCAGTTCCTCCGGCGGGAACCTGTTCGGCCAGCGGGAGCTGCAACGGCTCTGGGGCGGCCCCTCGCGCACCGTCGGGGCCTACCAGTCGATCGCCTGGTTCTACGCGGCCAGCGTCGGGCAGCTCTCCATCCACCACCAGTTCAAGGGCCCCTGCGGGGTGCTGGTCAGCGAGTCCGCCGGCGGGCTGGACAGCCTCGCGCACGCGGTGCGCACCGTGCGTCGGGGCACCCCGGTGGTGATCGCCGGGGCCACCGAGTGCCCACTGAGCCCGTACGCGCTGGCCTGCCAGCTACGTTCCGGGCTGCTCAGCACGGAGGCCGACCCGCGGCGGGCGTACCGGCCCTTCGACGCCGACGCCGCCGGGTACGTCCCGGCGGAGGGCGGGGCGGTGTTCGTGGTGGAGGAACTGGGGCACGCCCTGGCCCGGGGCGCGCGGGTCTACGGGGAGGTCACCGGGTGGGGGGCCACCCACGATGCCGCGCACACCGGCCCCGACTCCGCGGGCGACCCCGCCCAGTACGCCCGGGCGATGCGGCTGGCCCTGGACCGGGCCGGGGTCGCCCCGGACGACGTGGACGTGGTGCTGCCCGACGCGCTGGGCACCCCCCGCCACGACCGGGCCGAGGCCGACGCGCTGCGCGCGGTGTTCGGGGCGCGTCCAGTCCCGGTGACCACCCAGAAGCCGCTGACCGGCCGGGCCCACCAGGGCGGGGCGGCGCTGGACGTGGCCACGGCGCTGCTCGCCTTCGCGCACGACACGCTGCCCGCCTCCGCCGGCCCGGACCGCCCCGCCGACGGCTGCGACCTGGACTTCCTGCGCGAGCCGCGCCGGCCCGCCTCCCGGGTGGCGCTCGTCGGCGCCCGCGGGTTCGACGGTTTCAACAGCGCGCTGGTGCTGCGCGGCGCGGCGGGCCGCCCGGCACCACAACCCCGCCGGGCGGCCGAGCCCGGCGTGACGAGAGGAGCGGACGGATGATCGAACAGCGGGCCCGGGTGGTGTTCCTGGTCCGGGTGCCGGACGAGCGCACGGGGGACTTCCTCCGCGCGTACCAGTCGATCCGGCACCTGGTCGCCGAGGGGACGCCGGGGCACCTGGTGGACCAGGTGTGCCGCTCGGCCGCCGACCCGGAGCAGTGGTTGATCACCAGCGAGTGGGTCAACCTGGCCGCGTTCGAGGCGTGGGAGCGCAGCGTGCAGCACCGGGACCTGGTCCAGCCGTTACGCGAGTGCTTCAGCGAGGAGGAGTTGTCGCTGCGCTTCCTGGTCTACGCGCAGACGCCCGGGGCTCCCGTAGTCCTGGCGGAAAAATCAACGGATATGGCTGACCACGGCTGATGAGCGATGCGGGCGCTGGCGTGGTCGTCCGTGCCAGTCATAGGGGGTACCGCGGATTTCGACGCACGTCTCGGCGTCGACCCCGACCTGCCCGCCCCTGGTGTCGGCCCGACACCCAGGGGCGTTCGTCGGGTGGGTTCACCTGTGCGACGATCCGGCGATTGCCGTTTCTTCCTACGAAGCCTCGCGCGGACTGCTTCATCGGGGACTTCGCATTCCGAGAGGGATGGCCGCGTTGAGGTAGATCGCTCTGCGCTGGGCGAATGCCGTCGGATTCGAAGTGAGAAGACCCCACTCCAACGTCGCAAATGGGCAGATGCGTATCCGTCGGCCTCGGCTCCATTATCTCACGAGCGCTATTTTGGACTGCCGGGGGTAGGGGCATCTGGCTCATTCGGTGCTCGCTATGGTGCCCGGCATGCTTGCTGGTGACGAGAAGCTCGTGAGTTCCGGACGACTGCGGCTGTGGACAGAGCGACCCGGCGACGGTCTGCAGGTCATCCGATTCGATCACCGCGACACCGGCCGTCCACTTCGGTGCCACGTTGAATCACGATCTCGCCGGCGGCGCTTCGACGACGACCGGCGTGCTGCTCTGTCCACCGTCAATGCCCCTACGTCGGTCGTGCGCGGCAGTGAGGACCCCCTGATCCCGCCCGCCCACGGCGAAGCACTCGCGGGGCAGATTCCGGGCGCGCGCCTGGAAGTGGCGGCAGCGACCCGCCACTGTCGGCGGGGGTCCTGTGCGGCGGACCCGACCGAGTGGAGAATCCGATGAACGTCAATGTGATCATCGTGGGTGGCGGCCCTGTCGGGCTGTTGTTGGCCGGTGAACTGATGCTTGCCGGCGTGCGCCCGGTCGTGCTCGAGCAAATGCCCGAACGCAGCACCGAGCACAAGGCCAACGCCTTGATCGGTCAGGTCGTCCGCTTCCTCGACCACCGAGGCTTGTACCAGTCCTTCGGCGGCCACGGCGATCGGCCGCAGCCCGCTGCTGCGTTCCTGTTCGGCGCGCTGCCCTTGAAGCTGTCCGGCCTGGTCGACAATCCGCTGTACGGCCTGCAGATCCGTCAAACACGCCTCGAATCACTCTTGGAGCAGCGGGCTCTCCACCTCGGCGTGGACCTGCGACGCGGGCACCAGCTAGGGGAACTGCGTCAGGACGACGATGGCGTAACCGCGCGGGTACAGGGCCCCGATGGCTGCTATGAGCTGCGTACCCGATATCTCGTCGGGTGCGACGGCGCTGGCAGCGCCGTACGCAAGCAGGCCGGTCTCCCATTCGCCGGCTTCACCGATCCGAGCGTCATCTCCCGCGCCGCACATGTGGCTGTACCACCGTCATCAGTCAGCACCTCCACCGCCGAACTTGCCCTGCCGAGCGGTGACCGGATCGGCCTGTACGCCTGGCATCGCACCGAACGCGGCGCCTACGCGGTGGTACCGCACGAGCCAGGCGTGGTGATGGTGTCCGTGATCGAGTGGAACGGGCCACCGATCACCGACGAGACCCCCGTCAGCCTCGACGAGCTGCGCGCCAGTCTCAACCGGGTCCTTGGACAGGAGCTGCCGCTTACCGCGCCGGCGACCCCGGGACCGCATCTGCTGCGCCGCCGGCACGCCGCGAACACCCGCATCGCCACCTCGTACCGTCGCGACCGGTTGTTCCTCGCTGGAGATGCCGCCCACGTGCATCCCGCGGTCGGCGCGCCCGGACTCAACCTCGGGCTGCAGGACGCGGCCAATCTCGGCTGGAAACTCGCCGCGCAGGTGCACGGCTGGGCGCCACCCGGACTGCTCGACAGCTACCACACCGAGCGTCATCCGGCCGCCGAACGGGTCACCACGCACACCCAGGCCCAGTTGGCGCTGATGTCCCCCGGACCCGCGACCACCGCCCTGCGCCAAGTCGTCGCCGAACTGCTCGAAACCCCCGGTGTCACCGGACAGATCACCGACCTCCTGGCCGGCTCGGACGTCCGATACCGGATGCACCACGGCACACCCCATGCCCTGACCGGCCGCTTCGCCCCCGACCTCGCCCTGCATGTCGGAACCCGCGCCACCCGCCTCGCCGAACTCATGCGTCCGGGCCGGCCACTGCTGGTGGACCTCACCGACTCCAGCCACCTCGCCGACCTGACCGACGCCTGGCGCGACCGCGTGGACCTCGTCACCGCTTACGCCCCCACGCCAAGACCCACCGACGCCCTTGTCGTCCGCCCGGACGGCTACGTCGCGTGGGCCCTCGGCCCGAACGGCACCGACGACCTCCTCGAGGCGCTGACGAACTGGTTCGGCGACCCCCAACCCCGCGGCGAACATGCCTGACCGCGGCTTCTGCAAATCAGCTCGTCCGTACCAATGTCCGGATACAACTTCCTCCTCAGCCCGGGCATAGCTTCCCCTGGTAGGCGTCGTCCGGCGCGAGTTTCCTTACGGCGTCGTCGGTGTTCGGGTCGGCCAGCAGCCCGCAGAGCCGGTCCAGCACGTCGTCGACGGAATGGTGGCGCGTGTCGGTCTGCGCCAGCCGGCGCAGCGGCGGCGGCTTCCCGGCCGCCGGCAGGGCGACGCCGATCGTGCTGTTGTCCAGCACCGCCACCGGCCCGTCCGGGCCCCGACCCAGGGGCACCACCGCCCGCGACTCGCCGGAGTGGGTGCGGTGCTCGCCGGAGCGCACCCCGGGGCCGGGGCCGGGCAGGCTGCCGCCCCGGTGGGACCGCTTACCGGCGGGCAGGCTCGCGCCCCCGCCGGACGCTGGGCGTACGCGGGCAGGCTGCCGCCGGCCGCCGTGTCGCGGCCGATCCTGCCCCCCGAACCGGCCGACCGGCAATCGGGCCGGCCGACCTTTTTGATCTAGCCATTCGCATCTAGTAATGGTCTCGGCGGCTGCCGTAGTGTTCCGTCAGCACCCCGAAAGACGCACCACATTGGGCCGTTGTGCCCTTTTCGATGCTGGGCGGTAGACCACAGTGAGTATGGATCGTTCGGCAGAAGAATCTACAGTAGACGACGCTGCCTGGGTTGACGAAGTGTTGTTGGCCGGCCCGTCGACCGACGTTTGTTTCCGGCTGCCCGACCCGGTGGACCGGGGCACCCTGCGCCGGCTGGTCGGCGAGGCCCAGGCCCGGCTCGCCGGGGCCGGGCTGCGTCCCGGCGGGGCCGCCGCGCTGCGCCTGCCGCCGTCGCTGGCGTACGTGGTGAACCTGTTGGCCACCTGGCGCAGCGGCGCGCAGGCCATCCTGCTGGACCATCGGCTCACCGACCACGAGGTGGAGCGCGCCCTGGAGCGGCTCACCCCGCAGGTCGTGGTGACCCCGGTGCGCAGCGGCGCCGGCGCGCTGAAGATCTTCGTCGACGTGACCGAGGGCGTGACCCCCTACTCGGACCGGCCGGCCGGCAGCCCGCACGCGGTGATCCAGCTCAGCTCCGGCTCCACCGGACCGTCCAAGGTGATCGGCCGCCACGCCGCCTCGCTCGTCGCCGAGGTGCGCCGCTACACCCGGATCGACGGGGTCGCGCTGCCCGGGGAGCGGATCATCCTGCTGCCGTCCATGGTGCACGTGCTGGGCCTCGTCGGCGGACTGCTCTACGGCCTGCACGCCCGGATCACGCTGGTCCCGCCGGCCCGGCTCAGCGGCGACGCGGTGCTCGCCGCCGTCGCCGCCGACGACAGCCCCGCCACCGTGCTCGGCGTCCCGTTCCACATCGGACTGCTGGCCTCCACCCGGCGGACCGGGCCGCTGCCGCAGCTCAAGCGGATGACCACCGGCGGCGAGCTGGTCCCGGCCGCCGTCGCCGCCGCGTTCACCGACCGGTTCGGGGTGCCGCTGGGCAACATGTACGGGATGACCGAGGTCGGGGTGATCGGCACCGATCTGCACGGGCGGCACCGCCCGTCGATCGTCCCCGCCCCCGGCATCGAGGTGCGTGAGTCCGCCGCCGGCGAGCTGTGGGTGAGCTGCGCGGAGTCGCCCTACGTCGGGCTCTCCGACCCGGACCGCTGGTCCGACGGCTGGCTGCACACCCGCGACGCCGGCACCGTCGATCCGGACACCGGCCTGGTGACCGTGCGCGGCCGGCTCGACTCCCAGGTGTCCGTCGGTGGGATGAAGGTCGACCTCACCGAGGTCGAGGCGACCCTCGCCGGGCTGCCCGGGGTCGACGCCGCCGTGGTGGTCTACGACGACGGCATCACCGCGTACGTGCAGCCGGACGGGCCGCTGTCGGAGGAGGTGCTGGAGAGGCTGATCGCCGAGCGGCTCGCGGGCTACAAGCGGCCCCGCACCCTGCACCTGCTCGACCGGCTGCCCCGCACCACCACGGGCAAGCTGGTCCGTTCGACCCAGGCGCTGCGGGCGGCGACGCCGTGACCGGCCCGCTCCGGCGGCCCGCCGTCGCGTCCCCGACCCTGACTGATCAATCAGTCCGTGATGATCTCGACCCCGTCGACCGGCCCGTCGACCGCCACCGCCAGCAGCAGAGCGCCGCGCCCCGCCGCGGCGTCGAACAGCGTCGGGCCGCCGGTCCGGGACGCGCCGCCGGCCGGGTCACCGGCGGTGTCGCCGGCCAGCCGGGGATGGCCGACCCGCAGCCCGCCCGGCCCGGGAACCGGGCGCAGCAGTTCGCCCGGCCCGCCGGGCAGGGGCATCGGCCGGCCCAGGCCGCCGTCGCGCAGCCCCCGGCCGAGCGCCTTGCCGACCGCCTCCTTGGCCGTCCAGAGCAGCAGGAACGCCTCGGCGCGCCGCTCGGCGGGCCGGCCGGCCAGCCAGGCGGCCTCCGCCGGGGCGTACCAGCGACGGGCCAGTGCCACCGCGGGCAGCTCCCGGCGGGCCTCCACGTCGATCCCGACCGGGCCCGCGCGGCGGGCAGCGACCACCACGGCGTCGCCGGCGTGACTCACGCTGACCGGCAGTTCGGCCGCGTCACCGGCGCGGACGAACGGCCGCCCTGCGGCGTCGCGCCCCACCCGGATCTCCGCCTCCGCCCGGCCGAGCAGCGTGCCACCCACGCGCCGCAACAGCCGCCGGGCCGCCTCCGGCCGACCGCCGGTGGTACGGCCGAACCACACGTACACGGTGTCCCGACCGGGCACCGCTGACTGGCTCACGGAAAGAGGTTAACCATGCGCGACGAGGTCCGTGCCTTCGTCATCGAGCAGCTCACCGACATGAACTACGACGTCGACGACATCGACGACGACACCACCCTCGGCCCCGCCGGCGTCGACCTGGAGTCGCTGGCCCTGGCCGACCTGGCCGTGCGGGTCGAGGACCGCTACGGCCTGAAGTTCGCCGACGACGAGTCCGAGAAGCTGGCCCTGATGACGGTCGGCGAGTTCACCACGATGATCGCCGACCGCGTCGCCGCGTCGGCCGACGGCAACTCCTGATGTCCGGTCAGCCCGACCTGGGGCGAGCTGACCTGCTGACGATGCTCGCCGAGATGAGCGCGAAACCGGTCGACCAGGTGTCCGACCGGGTGGGCTCGATGGAACTCGCCTGGCTGGTCCACCTCGTCGAGCAGCGCTACGACCGCCAACTCGACCTCACCGACGACCAGCTCGCCGGCATCCGGACGGTCGACGACGCCCTGGCGGTGTTCCACACCTGCCTGACCGCTCCCGCAGATGGCTGAGCGGCCCGGCGTACGGATCACCGGCGTCCACGCGCTCAGCGCGCTCGGCAGGGGAGCCGAGGCGCAACTCGCCGGGGTGCTCGCCGGCACCCCGGCGTTCCGGCCGGTCGGCCGCTTCGACACCACGGCCCGCCGGGTCGGGGTGGCGGCCACCCTGCCGGAGACCGGCGCCCTGCCCGACGAACTGGCCGAGGCGGTGGACGTCGCCTGCGCGGCGGCCCGGCTCGACGCCGGTGCCCGGGCCGGCGCGCCGCTGCTGCTCGCCGCGCACGGCGGGGCGGGCGTGCCGGCGCTGGCCGGGGAACTGGCCCGCCGGTGCGGACTGGCAGGCGCCCCCCGGGTCTACACCAGCGCCTGCGTGTCGGCGTCCACGGCGGTGGCCGACGCCGCCGCGCTGATCGGCCGAGGCGACGTCGACCGGGTCGTCGTCGCCGCCGGCTACCTGGTCGAGCCCGACCAGTACGCGCTGTTCGACGCCGGCCGGGCGCTGGCGACCGACGGCGCGGTGCGCCCGTTCAGCGCCGGCCGGCGCGGGCTGCTGCTCGGCGACGGGGTGGCCGCCGTGGTGCTGGAGTCGGCCGAGGCGGCCCGGCGGCGGGACGCGCCGACGCTGGCCGCGGTGCTCGGCTGGGGACGGGCCGGCGACGCCCACCACCCCTGCCAGCCCGACCCGCAGGGGCGCGGGCTGGCCCGGGCGGTCGGCGCGGCCCTGCGCCGGGCCGGGCTCGACCCGGAGCAGATCGGGTACGTCAACGCCAACGCCACCGGAACCGGATACAGCGACGCCGCCGAGGCGGCGGCCCTGCGGCTGGCCTGGGGCGAGCACGCCGGCCGGGTGCCGGTCAGCTCCACGAAGGCGCTGCACGGGCACGCGCTGGAGGCGTCCGGGCTGCTGGAGCTGGTGGTGACCGTGCTCGCGGTGCGGCACGGGAAGCTGCCGGTCAACGCCGGCTGGCTCGGCCCGGACGAGGCGTGTCCGCTGGACGTCATCCGCGACGCGCCGCGCCCGGCCGCCACCGGCTACGCGCTGAGCCTCAACTCCGCGTTCGGCGGCGCCAACACCGCGCTGCTGGTGGGTGCGGCGTGACCGGGGAGCCCGACCGGGCCGGCGCGGGTGCGACCGCCGCCGGCCTGCGGGTGCTCGCGCAGGCCCGCTGGCCCGAGCCGGGCGACGGCGCGCCGCCGGCCCTGCCCGGGTTCGTGCACTCGGCGTTCAGCCCGGTCGTGGCGGCCGTCGCCGACCGGTGCCTCACCCGGCGGCACGGCGAGCGGCCGGCCCCGGAGCCGGTCGGCGTCCGGACCGCCGTGGTGCTGGTCAGCGCCGCGGGGGACCGGGCCAGCGCCGAGCAGGTGCACGCCACGGTCGCCGCGGGCGGGCGACCCGGGCCGCTGTTCTTCTTCCAGTCCGTGCCGAACAGCGTCGCCGGCCACGTCGCCGCGCGCTGGGGGCTGGGCGGCCCGGTGGTCTGCGTGGCTCCGACCGGGGACCCGCTGGCCGAGGGCACGGCCGAGGCGGAACTGCTGTGCCACGACGGCGACGCCGACGAGACCTTGTTGATCATGATCGAGCAGGCAGCCGACGACGCCGGTGCGGGCGTCCGGGCCGGGGAGCCGGGCGGGGCGCCCGGGACCCGGGCCGTCGCGGTGCTGCTGGGGGGAGGAGACACACGATGAGGACCAGGGGACTGCGCGGCGTGCTGGCCGCCGACACCGAACTGGGCGCCGGCAACGTGCTGGCCCGGGTGCTGGCGCACGGCGCCGACCCGGACGGCCCGGGGCTGACCTTCGACACGCCGGTCGACGCTCACCCGGCCGAGCACCCGCTGACGCTGGGGCAGCTCGACGAGCGGGTCGCCGCCCGGGCCGCCTGGCTGCACGCCCGGGGCGTCAAGCCGCGCGACCCGGTCGCCGTCTGGGCCACCGCCGCCGCCGACATGGTGCTCAGCTTCCTGGCGCTGGCCCGGCTCGGCGCGATCCCGGCGCTGATGAACGGCAGGCTGCGCCCGGAGATCGCCGCCGAGTACATCCGCCGGCTGCGCGGCGCGGGCGTGCTCGCCGACGCCGCGCACACCGAGCTGCTGGCCGGCCACGACCTCGGCGCGCCGCTGCTCGGCACCCCCGCCGAGGCCGGCGCCGGCGACCCAACCGCCGCCCCGGCCCACTACCGGCACCACCAGGACGACCCGGTCGTCATCACCCACACCTCCGGCACCACCGGCGTGCCGAAGGCGGTGCTGCACTCGCACAGCAGCCTGTTCGCCGCCACCCGGCACCTGCTGTCCATGCCGCAGGCGCAGGGCACCGGCCGCATCCTCAACGCGCTGCCCGCCCCGCACACCGCGACCGTGCTGATGGTCAACCAGGCGCTGGGCAACCGGGCGGAGATGTTCCTGCTGTCCGAGCAGGGCGGGGAGCGGGTGCTCGACGCCATCCAGCGGTGGCGGCCGGACGGGGTGTTCGGGTTCTCCGTCACCTGGGCGGAGCTGGCCCGGTTCGACCTGTCCGGTTACGACCTGGACTCGGTGCGGCTGTGGTTCAACACCGGCGACTGCTCGCACGAGCCGCACGTGCGTCGGCTCGTCGCGGTCGGCTCCCGGGACACCGTCACCCGCCACGGGGTGACCCGGGTGCCCGGGTCCGTCTTCATCGACGGCCTCGGCTCCAGCGAGATGGGCCACTCGATGTTCCACATCACCCACACCCGCGAGACGAACCAGTACGGCCGCTGCGTGGGCCGCCCGTACCGGTTCACCAAGGTCGCGGTGCTCGACGCCGAGGGCAACGAGCTGCCCCCGGGCCAGGTCGGCTTCCTCGGCATCGACTCACCGTCGCTGTTCCGGGGCTACTGGAACGACTCGGCCACCACGTACCGGTTCCGGCTGCGCGGCTGGTACCTCACCGGCGACCTGGTGTACGCCGACGACGAGGGCCGGTACTACCACATGGACCGGGCGGTCGACTCCGTCGAGGTCGGTGACGGTCGACGGTTCTTCACCGCGCTGTCCGAGGAGCGGGTCCTCGCCGCCTGCCCCGACGTCACCGACTGCACCGTGGTCATCGTCGCCGAGGCCGACCGGGTCGTCACCGACGTGCTGCTGGAGCTGGCCGCCGGGGCCGACCCGGACGCCGACCGCACCGACGCGGTGCGCGCCGCGCTGGGCTCCGACGTCGGGGCCACCCTGCGCCGGGTGGTGCCGGTGCGCTCGGAGGACATCCCGGTCACCGTGACCGGCAAGGTGCGCAAGGTCGCGCTTCGTGAGCGCTACCTGACCGAGTCACCGTCATGACCGCCGTCATCACCGGGATGGGCCTGTTCACGCCGGTCGGCCGGGGCGTCGCGGAGACCTTCGACGCCCTGCTCACCGGCCGGTCCGGGCTGACCCGCCCGGCCGACGACCACCCCGCCCGAGAGTCCCTGGAGGCGGCCGGGCTGCTGCCGGACATCGACCCGCGCACGGTGGCGTCCGGCCCGGAGACCCGGGTGCTCGACCGGATCGTGGTGCTCGCCCTGCTCGCCGCCGCCGACGCGCTCGCCGACGCCGGCATCGAGGTGGGCCGCGACGTCGACCCCGACCGGATCGGGGTGATCGTCGGCGGGGTCGGCGGGATGTCCACCCTGGAGAACCAGGTGCTGGCCCGGGCCGCCCGGGGGCGGGCGGCGGTCAGCCCGTACCTGCTCACCGGGATCCTGCCGAACATGCCGGCGGCGCGGATCGCCATCGCCCACGGCATCCGGGGCTACAGCTCGTCGGTCGGCACCGCCTGCGCCTCCGGCGCGCAGTCGGTGGCCGACGCGGTCCGGCTGATCCGGGCCGGGGAGGCCGACGTGGTGGTCTGCGGGGCCAGCGAGGCCCCGCTGTTCCCCACCTTCGCCGACACCTTCGGCAACGCCCGGGCGCTGGCGCGGGGCTGGGCCGACCCGGCCGAGGCGAGCCGGCCGTTCGACGCCCGGCGCAACGGCTTCGTGCTCGCCGAGGGGGCGGCGCTGCTGGTGCTGGAACGCGCCGAGCACGCCGCCGCCCGGGGCGTCACCGGGTACGCCGAGGTGGCCGGCTACGGGGCGAACACCGACGCGTACCACCCGACCGCGCCCCGGCCGGACGGGTCCGGGGCGGCGGAGTGCATGCGCCGCGCCCTGGCCAGCGGGGGCGTGACGGCCGGCGACATCGGCTACGTCAACGCGCACGGCACGGCCACCAAGCTCGGCGACATCGCCGAGACCGCCGCGCTGACCGCGGTGTTCGGCGACGGCGGGGTGCCGGTCAGCTCCACCAAGGCGCTCACCGGGCACCTGCTCGGCGCGTCCGGCGTGCTGGAGGCCGCGGCCACGGCGCTGGCGCTGGGTCGGGGGCTGCTGCCCCCGACCTGGAACCTCGACGACCCGGACCCGGCCTGCCCCGCCGACCACATCAGCAAGGAACCGAGGGTGGCCGCCCCGGAGCACGCGCTGACCAACTCGTTCGGGTTCGGCGGCCAGAACGTCAGCCTGCTACTGCGACGCGGCACCGGTGCGGGTGCGCGCGTCGCCGGCCCGGGGAGGTGATCGCTCGTTCCACTCCGGGCGGTGCGCCGCCCGGGCGGCAGTCACGGGGGGACATGGGGAAGGGCTGGAAAATGGACATCCGTTCTATAGATCACATCGAACTCTACGTGGGGGACGCCCGGCAGGCCGCCTTCTACTTCGGCACCGCCGTCGGGTTCCGGCTGCGCGGGCAGGGCGGCCCGGAGACCGGGCTGGCCGGGCAGCGCTCGCTGCTGCTGGGCCAGGCCGACATCCGGATGGTGCTCACCTCCGGGCTGACCGCGCAGCACCCGGCATCGACGTACGTGCAGCGGCACGGCGACGGCATCGCGGTGGTGGCGCTGGAGGTCGACGACGCCGCCGGGGCGTACGCCGAGCTGGTGGCCCGTGGGGCGACGCCGGTGACCCCACCGACCACCTTCACCGGCGCGGACGCCGAGGTGGTGACCGCCGAGGTGGGGGGCTTCGGCGACGTGCTGCACCGGCTGGTGCAGCGCCGGGGCGACCGGCGCGAGTTCCTGCCCGGGGCCATCGAGATGGACCCGCCGACCGGCGGGGACGACGGCCTGCTCGCCGAGATCGACCACCTGGCCATCTGCGTGCCGCCGGGGCAGCTCGCGGAGACCGTCGCCCACTACGAGCGGGTCTTCGGCTTCGCGCAGATCTTCACCGAGCACGTCGAGGTCGCCGGCCAGGCGATGAACTCCACGGTGGTACAGAGCCCGTCCGGGCAGGTCACCCTGGTGCTGCTGGAGCCGGACCGCAGTCACCGGCCGGGGCAGATCGACGCGTTCCTCGCCGAGCACGCCGGGGCCGGGGTGCAGCACCTGGGGCTGCGCACCGACGACATCGTCACGGCGGTCGGCACCCTGCGCGGGCGGGGGGTCCGCTTCGCCGGCACCCCCGGCGCCTACTACGACGACCTGGAACGGCGGGTCGGCCCGGTCGACGCGCCGCTGGACCGGCTGCGCGAGCTGAGCATCCTGGTCGACCGCGACCACGGCGGCCAGCTCCTGCAGATCTTCACCGAATCCATGCACGTGCGCCGCACGCTCTTCCTCGAACTGATCGAGCGGCGTGGGGCGCTGACCTTCGGCAGCGGCAACATCAAGGCCCTCTACGAGGCCAAGGAACGAGAGCTGGCCGCCACGGCGACAGCACAGGGGGTGGGAGCGTGACGACCGTCGACCTTCAGCCGGCGTTGACCGCCGAGGAGGAGGCGCTGCTGCCGTCCGAGGAGGACGTGCGGTTCTTCGCCGAGCACGGCTGGTACCTGTCGAAGAAGGTGTTCACCGACGACGAGGTGGACGCCCTGGTGGCGGCCACCGACCGCTACTACGACGGCGAGCGGGACCGCACCCTGCCGGTGCGCCCGCCGAAGCTGGCGTACTGGGACCCGTCGAAGGGCCCGGTGCAGCGGCACAACGACTACGTCCACTACGAGCACGACGGGATCGCCGCGATCCTGCGCAAGCCGCTGCTCGGCGCGGTCGCCGCCCGGCTGGCCAGGGCCGACGAGATCCGGGTGTTCCAGTCCACGCTGATCTACAAGCCGCCGATCTCCGGCGAGCCGTCGAACATCGTGCCCTGGCACTTCGACAAGCACTACTGGTCGTCCTCGTCGTCGGAGGAGATGCTCACCGCGTTCATCCCGTTCCACGACTGCGGCGAGGAGATGGGCACCATCACCATGGTCGACGGGTCGCACCGGTGGAAGGAGATCGGCGCCGACGACACCGTCGTGCGGCACTTCGCCGAGCGCGACCGCAGCCAGCTCGAGGAGATGCTGGCCGAGAACGCCGCCCACAACGGGGCGGAGATCCGCAAGGTCCCCATGGTGATCCCCAAGGGACATGTGAGCTTCCACCACTGCCGCACCTACCACGGCAGCGGCGCGAACGTCAGTGGCCGTCCCCGCCGGGCCATCTCGCTGCACCTGCAGGACGGCCCGAACGCCTACCGGGAGTTCCCGCTCTCCGACGGCGCCCTCGCCGCGTACAACCACGACGTGCTCGTCCGTCGCACCGACGACGGGCGGCCGGACTACGCGGACCCCGAATACTGCCCGGTCATCTGGCGCGACCGCGCCCAACAGGGAGGCTGAACAAATGTCACGGTACGACTGGGGCAAGACGCACCCGGGCATCGAGCGGCTGGAGCAGGCGGTGAGCGACCGCCGCGACGTGGTGGTCAAGCACCCGCTCTACGCGAACCTGGACACCCACGAGGCGCTGGTCACCTTCATGGAGCACCACGTCTTCGCGGTCTGGGACTTCATGTCCCTGCTGAAGTCGTTGCAGCGGCAGCTCACCTGCGTGACGGTGCCGTGGATCCCCACCGGGCCCACCGGCAGCCGCCGGCTGATCAACGACATCGTGATGGTCGAGGAGAGCGACGAACTCGGCGAGGGCTACATCAGCCACTTCGAGCTGTACGTGCAGGGCATGGCCGAGGCCGGTGCCTCCACCACCGCCGTGGACGCCCTGATCGACCTGCTGCGCGACGGCACGTCGGTGACCGAGGCGCTGGTGGGGGCCGGCGTGCCCGCCCCGTCCGCGGCGTTCGCCGGCACCACCTGGAAGATCATCGACTCGACCCCGGTGCACTGCCAGGCGGCGGCGTTCGCGTTCGGCCGGGAGGACCTGATCCCCGACATGTTCACCCAGGTCGTCGCGGTCAACGAGCGCAGCCAGAAGCTGCACAAGTTCGTCGACTACCTGGAGCGGCACATCGAGGTCGACGGGGAGCAGCACACCCCGATGGCCATGCAGATGCTGGCCGACCTGTGCGGCGACGACGACGCCAAGTGGCAGGAGTGCGCCGACACGGTCAACATGGCGCTGGCCGCCCGGGCGAAGCTCTGGGACGACATCCTCGACGCGATCAAGGCGGGGCGCCCGGCGTGACCCGTTCCGATCCCGTCCGGCTCTACCGGACGGTACGGCTGATCCGCCGGTTCGAGGAGCGGGCGATCGAGCTGGTCCGCTCCGGTGCGATCGTCGGCGGCATCCACCCGTACCTCGGTCAGGAGGGGATCGCCGCCGGGGTCTGCGCCGCGCTGCGCGCCGACGACCTGGTGACCGGCACCCACCGCGGGCACGGCCACGTGCTCGCCAAGGGTGCCGACCCGGCCCGCATGCTCGCCGAGCTGCTGGGCCGGGTCACCGGGCTCAACCGGGGCCGGGGCGGCTCCATGCACGCCGCCGACCTCGGCGTCGGGGTGCTCGGCGCCAACGCCATCGTCGGCGCCGCCGGGGCGATCCTCACCGGAGCGGTGTGGGCCCGGCGGCGCCGCGGCGACGACGTCGTCGGGGCGACCTTCTTCGGCGACGGCGCGGTCAACGAGGGGATGCTGCTGGAGGCGTTCAACCTGGCCGCGCTCTGGCGGGTGCCGGTGCTGTTCGTCTGCGAGAACAACGGCTACGCCACCACCATGCCCGTCGACGGCGCGGTGGCCGGCACCATCGGCGGCCGGGCCGAGGCGTTCGGCATGCCGGCCGCCGTCGTCGACGGCCAGGACCCCGAGACGGTACGCGAGGTCACGGCCGCCGCCGTCGACCGGATGCGCGCCGGCGGCGGGCCGGAGCTGATCGAGGCCCGCACCTACCGGTTCGACGCCCACCACACCTTCGAACACGCGGTACGCCTCGACTACCGCGCGCCCGAGGAGGTGGCCCGGGGCCGGTCCCGGGACCCGGTCGAGATCCAGGGCGGACGGCTCGGCGACGCCGACCGGGCCGCCGTGGACGCCGAGGTCGAGTCCGTCCTCGCCGCGGCGGTGGAGTTCGCCCTGGCCAGCCCCGAGCCCGACCCGGCCGGCGCGCTGGAGCACCTGTACGCCAGCGGGCTGGTCGCCCGGACGGGAGGTGGCTGATGCCACGGCTGTCGTACCGCAAGGCGCTCACCCGGGCGCTCGCCGACGAGATGGCCCGCGACGAGTCGGTCTTCCTGCTCGGCGAGGACATCCGGGTGGCCGCCTCGAACGTCACCGCCGGGCTGCTGAAGAAGTTCGGGCCGGAGCGGGTGCTGGACACCCCGCTGTCGGAGCAGGCGTTCACCAGCTTCGCCACCGGGGCGGCCCTGGCCGGGCTGCGCCCGGTGGTGGAGTTCCAGATCCCGTCCCTGCTGTTCCTGGTCTTCGAGCAGATCGTCAACCACGCGCACAAGTTCCCGCTGATGACCGGTGGGCAGTGCGCGGTGCCGGTGACCTACCTGGTCCCGGGCTCCGGCTCGCGGACGGGGTGGGCGGGGCAGCACTCCGACCACCCGTACAGCCTGTTCGCCCACGTCGGGGTGACCACCCTCGTCCCGGCCACCCCGGCCGACGCGTACGGGCTGCTGGTCTCGGCGATCCGGCACGTCGACCCGGTGGTGCTGTTCGCCCCGGCCGGGGCGATGGACGTGCGGGCCGACGTGGACTTCGCCGCCCTGGCCCCGGTGCCGATCGGCAAGGGGCGGGTGCACCGCCCCGGTGCCGACGTCACCGTGGTCGCGGTGGGGCACCTGGTGCACGACGCGCTCGCGGTCGCCGACGAGCTGGCCGGCCAGGTGTCCGTGGAGGTCTTCGACCCCCGCACGCTCTACCCGTTCGACTGGGACGGGCTCACCGAATCCGTCGCCCGCACCGGCCGGCTGGTCGTGGTCGACGACTCCAACCGGTCCTGCGGCATCGCCGGGGAGATCATCGCGACCGTGGTCGAACGGGTGCGGCTGCTCGCGCCGCCCCGGCGGGTCACCCGCCCCGACGGCGCGGTGCTGCCCTTCGCCCCGGCGCTGGACCGGGCCGTGCAACCCGGCCGCGAGCAGCTCACCGCCGCCATCCAACTCACCATGAAGGACGGATGATGATCGATCCGAACTACCCCTGGCCCCGGCTGGACCAGGCGTGGAACGACCTGCCGGAGTCGACCCGCGCGGCGATGGTGACCGCCGGTGCCGCCGCCTGGAAGGAGGTCTTCTACGGCTGCGCGACGTACAACCAGACGTGGCGGCTGGCCCGCCCGCCGGTCATGCCGGCGGACGCCTTCCGCGAGCTGAACGAGGTCTGCGACCGGCTCGCCCAGCTCATCCTGGAGGCGTGCCAGCGGCGCGCCCGCACCGCCGGGGAGCTGACCCGGCTGCTCGGCGTGCCGGCGGAGGAGACGAAGCTGCTCGACGAGGACGAGGAGCTGTCCGAGGCGCTGCTGGCCGCGTACCGGCCGGACGTGCTGATCTCCGGCGGGGTGCCGAAGTTCGTCGAGTACAACATCGACAGCAGCCTCGGCGGCGGCTTCGACGCCGACACGGTGGTCTACCGGTACGCGAAGATCTACCAGGACCAGGGCATCCTCGACGGGCTGCCGGTGCGGCCCGCCCCGTCCCTGCTGGACCAGCGGTTCGTGGCGATCCGGGACGAGCTGGCCCTGGCCGACGGGGCCCGGGTGGCGCTGCTGCTGGACTTCGACGCCGACTACCCCGGCCTGGAGACCCCGGACGACTTCATCAGGATCCTCTCCCCGCTGGCCGACCGGGCCCGGCACTTCGGCATCGACCTGGTCATCGCGCAGCTCAAGTTGTCGACCCTGGACGAGGACGGCCGGCTCGTCGTCGACGGAGCCCCGGTGGACGGCCTGTTCCGGCTCTTCGTGCCCAACCGGGTCCACCCCAGCGCCGGCCTGGACGCGGTGGCCGGCGCCCTCGCGGCCGGCACCCTGCCGATGTTCGTCAGCTCCGCCGCCTGGCTGCTCGGCAACAAGATCAACTTCGCCTGGCTCTGGGAGGATGTCGACACCCTGCCCGAGGCCGACCAGGCGCTGATCCGCCGGTACGTCCCGCGCACCAGCGCGCTCACCGCCGCCGAGCTGCCCCGGGCCCTGGCCGACCAGCACGACCTGGTCGCCAAGCCCGCCGACGGCTCCGCCGGCATCGGGGTGCTCCTCGGCCGGGAGACCGACGCGCAGGCCTGGGAGGAGGGACTGCGCGCCGCCATCGACGAGGGCGGCTACATCCTCCAGGAGTACATGCCGGCCGACCGGGTGGCGATGGACTTCGTCCGGATGGAGACGGGGGAGACGGTCACCACCGACGTCCCGTACAGCCTCGCCCCGTACCTGTTCGGCCGGCAGGGCTCCGGCGCCCTGGCCCGGGTCGGCTTCCCCGGCTGCGAGAGCGTGCTCAACCTCGCCCGCGGCGTGCTGCTCACGGGCATCCTGCTCACCGACTGAGGACCGCCACCGGCTCCGGGTGCGGTTGTTGCGGCCCCGAGACAACAACCGCACCCGGAGTGCCGCGCGGGGACCGGTCGCGCCGTCCTCAGCGCGGGGCGGTCGCGGCCAGGTGGGCGCCGAGGCGGCGGATGGTCTCGGCGGCGGCGATGGCGTCGCTGCGGGCGCTGCCGTGCCGGCCGTCGCCGCTGTACAGGCCCGGGTCGGCCACCGCCGGGTGGTCGGTCAGGTGCACGTGCAGGGTGCCCAGCCGCTCGCCCAGCGCACGGGTGTGCGCCGACAGCCGGCGCATCCGCTCGCCCAGGCTCTCCCGCAGCCGCGCGGGCACCGCCGGGCTGTGCGACACGTCGAACATGCCCACCGTGACCACGTCCGCCCCGGCCGCCCGGAGGCCGGCGACGATCGCGGCCAGCTCGGCGTCGACGGCGTCCGCGTCGTACCCCTGGCGGAACGCGTCGTTGCCCCCGCACACCACGAGCGCCAGGTCCGGGCCGAACTCCACCGCCGGGCCGAGTTGCGCCGCGCGGACCTCGTGCGCCCGCAGCCCGCGCAGCCCCAGGTTCCGGTACGCCAGCCCGGGCCGGACCGCGTCCAGCTCGGCGGCGATCCGGTCGGCCCACTGCACGTCCGGGTACCCGTGGACCGGCTCGCACAGCCCCTCGGCGACGCTGTCGCCGAGCACCACGAACCGCCGCCACGGGTGGTCGGCCAACAGCCGCGCGCTCTCCCCGGCGCGCAGACAGTGTGGATCGGTCGCTTCGGTCAGGCTCGACGGCATGATCGGCACGCTAGCCGACCCCCGGGCGGGCGTCGACACTACGACCGTCGAGGATCACGTCGCCGGCCGGGGCGAGCCGACGGGGGCGAGCCGACCCGGGAGCCGGCGGTCAGACCGCCGGGGCCGACCGGGGCCGTGACCGGCCCGCCCGCAGCGGGCCGGCGAGCAGCGGCCCCACGGTCAACGCGGCGCACACCACCGCCATCACCAGCAGCGCCGGTTTGAGCCCCAGCGCGGCCACCGACCAGCCGCCCAGCAGCGCCCCGACCGGCAGCCCGACGAACGCCAGCGAGCCGGCGATGCCGAGCACCCGGGTCTGCAACGCGTCCGGCACCCGTTCGTAGAGCGCCGCGCCGAGCAGCGGGTTGACCGCGGCGATCCCGATCCCGGACAGGAACGTCACCACCAGCACCACCACCAGGTGGTCGGTGACCGCCATGGTCAACAGCCGGGGCGCGCCGCTGAGCGCCGCGCCGACGGCGAAGACGAGCGTCCGGGGCAGCCGGGGGCCGAACATCGTGAACGCCACGTTGCCCAGCAGCGCCCCGGCGCCGAACACGCCCAGCACCAGGCCGAAGCCGGCCGGGTCGCCGAGCACGTCGCGGATCCAGACCGGGATCCACACGGCGGTGTTGGCGGCGGCCATCATGTTCAGCGCGGAGACCACCAGCAGCATGGCCAGCAGCACCCGGTCGGTGCGCAGGTAGGCGAAGCCGGTGCGCAGCGCCCGGAAGTAGCTCTCCCGGGGCGCGGCCGGCGCGTCGGCGGCCGGCGGGCGCACGAGCACCCCGACCAGCAGCGCGCAGAGCGCGAAGCTGCCCGCGTCGATCCAGATGGCCCGGGTCACCCCGACCCAGTCGATGAGCAGGCCGCCGATCACCGCCCCGAACAGGGTGACCCCCCGGGCCAGCCCGTCGTAGGCGGAGGTGAGCCGGATCAGCTCCACCCCGGCGCGCTGCGCCGCCGGCCGGAACATCACGTGCTTGACCCGGTCGCCGATGCCCCGCAGCCCGCCGGCCACCGCGACCAGGGCGACCAGCGCCCAGAAGCCGAGGAACGGGGTCATCGCCACCACCGCCATGGCCGCCGCGCTCGCGGCGTCCACGAAGATGGAGGTACGTCGTACCCCGAACCGGTCCGCCCACGGCGTGGCCAGGGAGCTGGAGAGCATGTACGGCAGGAACTCCGCCGCCGCGACGATGCCCATCTTCGCCGGGCTGCCGGTGGTGGTCAGCACCAGCCAGGGGATGGCGATGACCGAGATGCGGCTGCCCAGGTTGGAGATCAGGTCGGCGGCGACCAGGGTGATCAGCTCTCGCCGGGCGGCGACCACCTCGGGCGGTCGGGGACCCTTCACCCCGGGCCGTCGTCCGGCGTCGTCCGGCACGTCCGCCTCCCGTGCGGCGTCGGCCCGTACCGTGGGCTCGGGCGCGGCGTCGGTCGTCACGCGGGGCTGCCGACGGGATCGGCGGGGCTGCCGGCGGCGTACCGGGCGCGCAGCGCCCGCTTGTCCACCTTCGCCGAGCGGTTGAGCGGCAGCGCGTCGACGAACTCCACCGCACCCGGCGCCCACGTCTCGCTCAGCTCGGCGGTGACCAGCTCGATCAGCTCCGCCCCGGTCACCGTCGCCCCGGGCGCCGGCACCACGTACGCGTGCGGCAGCTCGCCGGCCACCTCGTCGGGCACCCCGATCACGGCGGCGGCGCGCACCTGCGGGTGACCGGCCAGCACGTCCTCGATCGGCCGGGAGTAGATCGGCCAGCTCCGCTGCCGGGTGAGGATCCGATCCTGGAGCCGGTCGACGAGGTAGAGGTACCCGTCGGCGTCCAGGTGGCCGATGTCGCGGGTACGCACCCAGCCGTCGACCAGGGTGTCGGCGGTCAGCTCGGGCTGGCCGTGGTAGCCGACGAAGCTCAGTTTCGTGCGTACCCACACCTCGCCGTCGGTGCCCGGCGGCAGCACCGCTCCGTCGGCGTCCCGGATCTCCACGGCCACGTCACCGTACGGCTTCCCGCAGGAGCGCAGCCGCTCCGGGTGCTCCGGGTCCTCGGTCAGCCCCGGCTGGGCGGTGATCACGACGGCCTCGCTGAGGCCGTACACGATGCGCAGGCACGGGCCGAAGCGCGCGATCGCCTGCCGCAGCCGGGCGGGCGCGGCGGGCCCGGCGCCCACGTTGAACATGAACATCGCGGAGAAGTCCGCGCCGTCGCAGTCGGGATGGTCGAGCACCTCGTAGAGCATCGGCGGGGTGACGAACGTCGAGTTGATCCGCTCCCGGCCGACGGTGGCGATGAACGCCGCCGGGTCCCACTGTTCGCGCAGGAACAGCACGCCCCCGCTGAAGAGGTTGACCAGCGTGGTGATCTGCCCGCTGGCCAGCCACATCGGCGAGTGGGACAGGTGCCGCAGCAGGGGGACCCCGGCGGCGCGGAAGCCCGCGGCCAGGGCGAGGATCTGCCGGTAGAAGCTCTCCCGGTGGTGCACCAGCTTCGGGGTGCCGGTGGTGCCGCTGGTCTGGAGGAACGACTCCGGCTCCGGCACGTCGCCGGGCAGCCCGGCCGCCGCGTCCCGGTCGGCGGCGGTCAGGTCCGGGCCCGCGCCGCCCGGGCCGAGGCAGAGCACCGGTACGCCGGCCAGCCCAGCGGCGATCTCCGCGCCCAACCCGCCGCCGGTGCGGGCGTCGTAGACGAACGCCTCGGGGCGCGACAGCCGGACGAAGTCGTCGACCTCGCGGCGGGAGGTGACCGGGGCGATCCACATCGTCCGGCAGCCCAGCAGGTGCAGGGCGAGTTGAAGCAGCGGACCCTCCACCGCGTTGCCGAGCATCACCAGCACCGCGCCGCCGGGCCGGACCCCGCCCCGGGCGAGCGCGCCGGCCATGCCGCGGACCTCGGCAGCGACGTCCACATAGGAGTATCGGCGTCCGCCGCCCACCAGTGCCTCCCGGTCACCGAAGCCGGCGAACAGCTCCAGCGCCTCGTGCACGTAGGTGGACGGTCGGTCGGAACCGTCAGTCATCGCCAGCCCCCATCAGCTTCTGGGCGGCGGTCGGTGGCGACCCGGCGGGGCACCCGCGACGACCGGCCGCGAGCGGCGTCCGGGCAGCTCAGGGCCAGGACGCGGCGACGGTGGGACGCATCGGCGACCGCGCCGCCGCCGACTTCGAGCCTAGGCCGCGCGGACCCGCCCGGCACAGGGCCGATCGGTGTCCCGCCGCACCTCGATGTCATTTGATCTTGTCGATCAGGTTGATTGACGCCTGTCAGGGGCGCGGCTAGGTTTCTGGACCATCGTCCAGGCGGCTGTCGTCAGTGGACGACCCTGGGCCAACATGGAGGTTCAATGGCGACCCCGAAGAGATGGCACTTGACAAGGTCCCCGAAGAGGTGGCAGATGATCGCCGCCGTGGCCACGGCACTGGTCGTGGGAGCGCCGGCCGTGGTGGCCACCGCCGGCCCGGACAACGGGGAGCGCCGCGGCGACCCCGTGTGGGCGGGTAGCTGGGCCGCCGCGGTGACCCGGGGCAACTCGGCCGGCCTGACCAACACCGGCCTGAACAACCACAGCATCCGGATGATCGTGCACACCACCGTGGGCGGTCCGCGGCTGCGCATCCGACTCAGCAACGTCTACGGCGAGCAGGCCGTGAAGGTCGGCCGGGCCACGGTCGCCCGGCCGGACACCTCGACCCCGACGGACCTGTCGGACGTCACCGCCGCCAGCGTGCGGGAGCTGAAGTTCAACGGTTCCGCGTCGGTCACCATGAACCGGGGCGCCGAGCTGCTCAGCGACCCGATCGACTTCCCGGTCGGTGACCAGGAGGACCTGGTCGTCACGCTGTACTTCCCGGTGCTGACCGGGCCGGTCACCTTCCACGGCCAGTCCCGGCAGACCACCTTCATCGGCGCCACCGACCTCACCGGTGCCGCCGGGGGCGCCGGCTTCACCACCCGCCCCGACTGCTGCTGGATGTTCCTGTCCGGGGTGGACGTGCAGCGGCGGCAGAGCCCCGGCTCGGTGGTGGTGCTCGGCGACTCGATCGCCGACGGCAACGGCAGCTCGGTCAACGCCAACAAGCGCTGGCCGGACCTGCTCGCCGACCGGCTGATCGACGGCCGTCCCGAGGTGCGCACCCCGGGCGTGCTCAACCTCAGCCTGGCCGGCAACCGGCTCAACCACGAGGGCACCGAGCCCGGCACGGGCGGCTTCCCCGGCTACTACGAGCTGGGCCCCAACGGCCTGGCCCGGCTCAACGAGGACGTCTTCCCGCAGACCGGCGTCCAGACCGTCGTCACCCACCTGGGCATCAACGACATCTGGATGTCCGGCGACTCCGCCGAGAGCATCATCGCCTCGCTGCGGCAGATCAACCAGCAGGTCAAGGCCCGCGGCCTGACCAGCCTGGTGGCCACGCTGACCCCGTACGAGGGGCATGGCGTCGCGGGGGTGTGGACGCCGGAGAAGGAGGCCACCCGCCAGGCCGTCAACGCGTACCTGCGCGGCAGCCGGGAGTTCGACGGGGTCCTCGACTTCGACCGGGTGCTGCGCGACCCGGCCCAGCCGAGCCGCCTGCTCCCGGCGTACGACTCGGGTGACCACATCCACCCGAACGACCTGGGCAACCAGGCGATCGCCGACGCGGTGCCGCTGCGCCTGCTCGGTCTGTGACACCGGCGGGGCGGCGGGGGGTGATCCTCCCGCCGCCCCGTCAGCTGATTCCTGGGGAGGAAGCACCACCATGGACGTCCAAGAGCTGCTCGCCGGCCTGTACAGCGACCAGGGCCGGCAAGACCCGTACCCCTTCTACGCGGCCCTGCACGAGCTGGGCCCCATCCATGAGATCCCGAACCGCGCCGAGCACAGCAGCGTCACCGCGGTCGCCGGCGGGTACGACCTGGTCGACCAGGTGCTGCGCGATCCGGAGTGGAGCAAGCAGTCCCCGCCGGGCTGGGAGCAGCACGAGATCCTGCGCACCTTCGAGTCCTCCATGATGTTCATCAACCCGCCGGACCACACCCGGATGCGGGCGGTGTTCGCCAAGACGTTCACCCCGCGCCGGCTGGGTGCCCTGGAACCGGTGATCGCCCGGGTGACCGACACGCTGCTGGACCGGATGGCCGAGGCCGGCGCCGGCGGGGCCGAGGTCGACTTCGTGGCCGACTTCGCGTACCCGATGCCCGCGCTGGTGATGGCCGAGTTCATCGGCCTGCCCGAGGCCGACCTGGCCTGGTACCGAGAGCGGGTGGACTGGATCGACGATTTCCTGGACGTGGCCGGGGCGACCCCGGAGCGGCTGGCCAGGGCCAACACCGCCGCCGCCGAGCTGCGCGCCTACTACCGCGAGCTGATCGCCGACCGCCGCCGCACCCCCAGCGAGGACCTGATCAGCGGCCTGGTCGAGGCGCTCGACTCCGGCGACGTGGACCTCACCGAGGAGGAGCTGATCAGCAACCTGATCGTGCTCTTCAACGCCAGCTTCGTCACCACCGTCTACATGTTCAGCAACGGACTGCCGCTGCTGCTCGACCACCCCGAGGTGACCGCCGCCCTGCCCGGCGACGACGAGCTGACCCGGGGCTGCGTCGACGAGGTGCTGCGGATGCAGAGCCCCGTGCACTTCCTGGCCCGGGCCGCGCCCCGGGACACGGTCCTGCACGGCGTCCCGGTGGCCGAGGGCGAGAACGTGATGCTGCTGATCGCCGCCGCGAACCGGGACCCGTCCCGCTTCCCCGACCCCGACCGCTTCGACCCGCGCCGGGCCGGACCACCGTCGCTGGCCTTCGGCGTCGGCCTGCACTTCTGCCTCGGCGCGGCGGTGTCCCGCCTGGAGGGCCGGCTGGCCCTGCCCCGGCTCTTCTCCCGCCTCCCCGAGCTGCGGATCACCCAGACGCCCGTCTACAGCGGCAGTCTGTTCCTGCGCGGCATCGACAAACTGTTCGTCACGACCGGCGGTTAGGAGACCGGCATGCCCCTGGACCCGCAGGTGATCGCGTACCGGGCCGCCCGCGCGGCGGCCGGCGTCGCGCCGTTGTACACCCAGTCCCTCGCCGAGGCCCGCGCCGCCGACCTGGCCGCGATCCGGGCCGGTGGCGGCGACGTCGAGCCGGTGCACGAGGTGCGCGACTCGGTCGTCCCCGGCCCCGCCGGGGACCTCCCGGTCCGCGTCCACCGGCCGGCCGGGTCGGGCCGGCTGCCCACGCTGGTCTACTTTTTCGGCGGTGGCTGGACGCTGGGCAGCGTCGACACCGCCGACGGGATCTGCCGCCGGCTGGCCAACGCCGCCGGCTGCCAGGTGGTGACCGTCGGCTACCGGCTGGCCCCCGAGCACCCGTTCCCGGCGGCCGTGCACGACTGCCACGCCGCCGTGCGCTGGCTCGCCGGGCACGCCGACGAGTTCGGGGTCGACCCGGACCGGCTGGCCGTCGGCGGGGACAGCGCCGGCGGCAACCTCGCCGCCGCCGTCACCCTGCTGGCCCGGGACGCGGGCGGGCCGACGCTCGCCGCCCAACTGCTGGTCTACCCGAACACCGACCAGCGCGGGCGGGACGAGCCGGCCGGCGAGCAGGACCCGCTGCTGTTCAACCGGCACTCGGTGGCCTGGTACCGGGGGCACTACCTGCCCGACCCCGCCACCGCCGAGGACCCGCTCGCCTCGCCGCTGCTCGCCGAGGACCTGACCGGCCTGCCGCCGGCCCTGGTCGTGACCGCCGAGTACGACCCGCTGCGCGACGAGGGGGAGCGGTACGCGTCCCGGCTGCGCGACGCCGGGGTGCCGGTCGAGCTGGCCCGCTACGACGGGATGATCCACGGGTTCTTCGCCATGCCGGGCGTGTTCGACGCGGGCCGGCGGGCCCAGGACCGGGCCGCCGCGTTCCTGCGCGGGCGGCTCGGGACCGCCCCGGCGGTCCCCGCCGACGCGGGTGCCGTCGATGGCTGACCTGGCCCCGCCCCGCCCCGCGCCCGCCGGCCCGGGGGAGCCGGTCGCCCCCGGGCCGGGCGGAGCGCCGTTCGCGGCGAGCCTCGCCGACTTCGCCGCCCTGGCCCGCGACGTCCTCCCGCCCGAGGTGTACGACTTCGTGGCCGGCGGCAGCGGCAGCGAGACCGCCCTCGCGGCGAACCGGGCCGCGCTGGACCGGATCGCCGTGCTGCCCCGGATGCTGCGCGGCGTCGACCGGCCCCGCACCGACGCCCCGCTGCTCGGCCGGCCGCAGGCCCTGCCGGTGGCGGTGGCGCCGATGGCGTACCAGCGGCTGGTGCACCCCGACGGCGAGCCGGCGCTCGCGGCGGCGGCGCACGCGGCCGGGGTGCCCTACGTGGCCAGCACGCTGAGCAGCGCCACCATCGAGCAGATCGCGGCGGCCGGCGGCCCGGTCTGGTTCCAGCTCTACTGGCTGCGCGACCGGGGGATGGTGCGGGAACTGGTGGACCGGGCGCACCGGGCCGGCTGCACCGCCCTCATGGTCACTGTCGACGTGCCGATCCTCGGCCCCCGGCTGCGCGACGTGCGCAACGGCTTCGCCCTGCCGCCGGAGGTGGCCGCGGCCAACCTCCCCGGCAGCCGCGACGACCTCGCGCACGCCGGCACCCCCGGCGCCTCCGCCGTCGCCCGGCACACCAGCGCCGCCTTCGCCACCGCCCTGACCTGGTCCGACATCGGCTGGCTGCGGGGGCAGACCGACCTGCCGCTGGTGGTCAAGGGCATCCTCGACCCCCGCGACGCGGTGCTCGCCGCCGACGCGGGCGCGGACGCGGTGGTGGTGTCCAACCACGGCGGGCGGCAGCTCGACGCGGCCCCGGCCGCCGTCACCATGCTGCCGGAGGTGCTGACCGCAGTGGGCGACCGGTGCGAGGTGCTCGTCGACAGCGGGATCAGCGGCGGCGTCGACGTGCTGCGCGCACTGGCGCTCGGCGCGTCGGGGGTGCTGGTCGGCCGGCCGCTGCTGTGGGCGCTGGCCGTCGCCGGGCGGGCCGGCGCCGACGCCGCGTTCGCGCTGCTCGCCGCCGAGCTGCGCGACGCGCTCACCCTCGCCGGGTGTGCCGACCCGGCCGAGGCCCGCGACCTGCGGACGATCACGGGAGGCTGAGAGACGTGGACGGTGGACGACCGGTGGACCCGGCCCTGGATGTGGACCTGGACGTCGCGGACCTGCACCCGGCGGTGGACGATCCGGCGCTGAACTCGATGAACTTCCTCAACGAGGTGGCCCACCGCTACCCGGCGGCGGTGTCGCTGGCCGCCGGCCGGCCGTACGAGGAGTTCTTCGACGTCGCCGACCTGCACCGGCACCTGGAGACCTTCCGGGCGCACCTGGTCGACGACCTCGGGTACGGCCCGGAGCAGGTGCACCGCACCCTGTTCCAGTACGGCCGGACCAAGGGGATCATCCACGACCTGGTGGCCCGCAACCTCGCCGTCGACGAGCGGATCACCGTCGACCCGGAGTCGATCGTGGTGACCGTCGGCTGCCAGGAGGCGATGCTGCTGGTGCTGCGGGCGCTGCGCGCCGGCCCCCGGGACGTGCTGCTCGCGGTCGCCCCGACGTACGTGGGCCTCACCGGTGCGGCCCGGCTGGTGGACCTGCCGGTGCGCCCGGTCGTCGGCGGCCCGACCGGGATCGACCTGACCGACCTGCGCGCGCAGGTGCGCCGGGCCCGCGCCGAAGGGCTGCGCCCGCGCGCCTGCTACGTGATGCCGGACTTCGCCAACCCGTCGGGGACCAGCATCGACCTGGCCGACCGGCGGCGGCTGCTCGACCTCGCCGCGGAGGAGGACCTGCTGCTGATCGAGGACAACCCGTACGGGCTGTTCCACGCCGACGGCGCGCAGCGGGTGCCGACGCTCAAGGCCCTGGACACCGGCCGGCGGGTGGTCTACCTCGGCTCGTTCGCCAAGACCGTGCTGCCCGGGGCCCGCGTCGGCTACCTGGTGGCCGACCAGCGGGTCCGGGACTCCGACGGAACGGTCGGGCCGTTCGCCGACCAGCTCGCGAAGATCAAGAGCATGGTCACGGTGAACACCTCGGCGATCGCCCAGGCAGTGGTCGGGGGCGCGCTGCTCGCCCACGGGGGCAGCCTGGTCGCGGCGAACGCCCGGGAGCGCGCCGCGTACGCCCGCAACCTGCGTCACCTGGTGGCGGGCCTGGCGCGGCGCTTTCCGGCGCCCTCCCCGGTGTCCTGGAACGTCCCGGCCGGCGGGTTCTTCGCGGTGCTGACGGTCCCGTTCCCCGTCGACGACGCGCTGCTGCGCCGCTCGGCGCAGGAGTACGGCGTGCTGTGGACCCCGATGGCGCACTTCTACGACGACACCGCCCCGGTGGCCGCGCTGCGGCTGTCGATCAGCGCCGTCACCTGCGCGCAGATCGACGTCGGCCTGGACCGTCTCGCCGCGCTGATCGCCGACGAGTTGGTGCGGACGCCGGCCGGGGCGGGGTTGGCCTGACCCCGTACTGTCGTCGTTCCGCCACCCCCCGTGCGTCCGTCATCCGGGCGCACCGGCCATAATGGACCACATGGTCGCATGGGAGTACGCGCTGTTGGTCCGCCGCTACCAGGGGCAGGGACGCAATTTCCACGTCTCGTTCGTCTGGTACGGCCCGGACGGGTCCCGCTCCGACATCACCGCGTACGGCGACACAGCGATCGCCCACCTCAACCGGGCCGGCCGGGACGGCTGGGAGTTGGTCTCCGCCGCCGAGGACGTGAACAACATCCAGGGCAGCACCGAGGTGCACCGCTACCACCTCAAGCGCCCCCTGCCCTAAACACCCCCCGCCCCCCGGCGTCCCGCCCCGATGATCAAGAGGTTTGCGTCAGGATCGGCCCCTGCCGCTGACGCAAACCTCTTGATCACCAACCAGTCGGGTGGGTCAGGCCAGGGTGATCGAGGGGTAGAGGGGGAAGGCCGACAGGAGGTCGGTGGCCTGGCGGCTGACCTTGTCGGCCAGCGCCGGGTCGAGGACGTACTTGGCCTTCGAGGGGGTGCCGTCGGTGTTCGAGCCGGGGGTGGTCCGGCCGAGCACGGTGTGGATCAGCTCGGCGGTGGCGTCCATCTCGGCGACGCCCAGGCCCCGGGTGGTCAGCGCCGGGGTGCCGATCCGGATGCCCGAGGTGTACCAGGCGCCGTTCGGGTCCTGCGGGACGGAGTTCCGGTTGGTGACGATGCCCGAGTCGAGCAGCGCCTGCTCGGCCTGCCGGCCGGTCAGCCCGTACCCGGCGACGTCGATCAGCACCAGGTGGTTGTCGGTGCCGCCGGTGACCAGCTTCGCGCCCCGGCGCAGCAGCCCCTCGGCGAGGGCCTGGGCGTTGTCGACGACCCGCTGGGCATAGCCGGCGAAGTCGGGGCGGCGGGCCTCGGCCAGCGCGACGGCCTTGGCGGCCATCACGTGCGGCAGCGGGCCGCCGAGCACCATCGGGCAGCCCCGGTCCACCTGGTCGGCCAGCTCCGGGCCGCAGAGCACCATGCCGCCGCGCGGGCCGCGCAGCGACTTGTGGGTGGTGGTGGTGACGATGTGCGCGTGCGGCACCGGGTCGAAGTCCCCGGTGAAGACCTTGCCCGCCACCAGGCCGGCGAAGTGCGCCATGTCGACCATGAACGTCGCGCCGACCGAGTCGGCGATTTCCCGCATGATCCGGAAGTTCACCTTGCGCGGGTACGCGGAGTAACCGGCGACCAGGATCATCGGCTTGAACTCGCGGGCCGCCTCGGCGACCTTGTCGTAGTCGACCAGCCCGGTCACCGGGTCGGTGCCGTAGCTGCGCTGGTCGAACATCTTGCCGGAGATGTTCGGCCGGAAGCCGTGGGTGAGGTGCCCGCCCGCGTCCAGGGACATGCCGAGCATCCGCTGGTTGCCCAGCTCCCGGCGCAGCGTGAACCAGTCCTGCTCGGTCAGGTCGTTGACCTGCCGTACCTGGGCCTTCTTCAGCGCCGGCGCCTCGACCCGGTCGGCCAGCACCGCCCAGAACGCCACCAGGTTGGCGTCGATGCCGGAGTGCGGCTGCACGTACGCGTGCGCGGCGCCGAACAGCTCCTTGGCGTGCTCGGCGGCGAGCGCCTCGACCGTGTCGACGTTCTGGCAGCCGGCGTAGAACCGGCGGCCGACGGTGCCCTCGGCGTACTTGTCGCTGAACCAGTTGCCCATCGCCAGCAGCGTGGCGGGGGAGGCGTAGTTCTCGCTGGCGATCAGCTTGAGCGACTCGCGCTGGTCGGCCAGCTCCGCCCCGATCGCGTCGGCGACCCGGGGCTCGACGGCGCGGATCACCTCAAGGGCGCTGCGGAAGGCGGTGGACTCGGCATTCGGCGACGGCATGAGACCTCCTGGTGACGTGCGGAAGGCCCAGGCGCTCGGCAGACGTCCTCATGACGGGACCGCTTCCCGATGGTTGTCCATCCCCACGCGCCAGTCACGGCCCGTGCTGATCGTACCCGGTCCGCCCCCGCCGCCCCGGTCGACCTCCGTGACCCCTGCGCCGAGCACCCGCCCTCGTCGTCGCCGCGCCTGCCGGGGCGGGGTGGCCTCCCGTAGGATCGACGGGTGGGGGAGGACGACGGCGCGCTGCTCGCCATCAGTGACCTGCACGTGGGGTACGCGGAGAATCGCGCCATCGTCGAGGGCCTGCGGCCCGGCTCGCCGGCCGACTGGCTGCTGGTCGCGGGCGACGTGGGCGACAGCGTGGCCGACGTCGAATGGGCCCTCGGCGTGCTCGCCCGCCGCTTCGCCAGGGTGGTCTGGGTGCCCGGCAACCACGAGCTGTGGACGCCCCCGGCCGACCCGGTCACCCTGCGCGGTGAGGCCCGCTACCGGCACCTCGTCCGGGTCTGCCGCGACCTGGGCGTGCTCACCCCGGAGGACCCGTACCCGGTGTGGCGGGGCCCCGGCGGGCCGGCGCTGGTCGCGCCGCTGTTCCTGCTGTACGACTACGGCTGGCGGCCCGAGGGGCTGGACACCCGCGAGGAGGCGCTCGCCGAGGCGTACGCCACCGGGATCGTCTGCACCGACGAGTTCCTGCTGCACCCCGACCCGTACCCGAGCCGGCAGGCGTGGTGCGCGGCCCGGGTCGCCGAGACCGCCCGGCGGCTCGACGCCCGCGACCCGGCGTTGCCGACGGTGCTGGTCAGCCACTGGCCGCTGGTGCGCGAGCCGACCCGGGTCCTGCGCTATCCGATCTTCGCCCAGTGGTGCGGCACCGACGCCACCGCCGACTGGCACCTGCGCTACGACGCCGTCGCGGCCGTCTACGGCCACCTGCACATCCCCCGTACCACCTGGCACGACGGGGTGCGCTTCGAGGAGGTGTCGGTGGGCTACCCCCGGGAGTGGCGCCCCCGCGCCACCCCACCCGGCCAGCTCCGCCAGATCCTCCCCCCGCCCCCGCCCGGCTGACCTCCTCGGCCGGCTGGTCCGGCAACGACATGAGCTACGGAAACGCCGTCACCCGGCCGGGGCGACCGCCCCGGCGTCCCGCAGCAGCGCGAGCAGACCGTGACCGTCGTCGACCACGGCGTCCGGGGCGAACCCCGGTAGCGGGGGCTCCCGGTCGGTGCGCGGCGAGCGCATCAGCACCGCCACGCCCGCCCCGGCTCGACGGGCGCACACGATGTCCCGGTGCACGCTGTCGCCGACGAACCAACAGTCGCCGACCGGCACGGCGACGGCCCGCGCGGCGAGGCGGGCCAGCTCCGGGTTCGGCTTGCGCGGCCCGGCCTCGTCGCTGTAGAACTGCGCCGCGAACCGCCCGTCGAGGCCGACCCCGCGTAGGAAGTCCCGGTGCGCGGCGCCACAGAGGGTGTTGCTGACGATCGCCATCGGCAGGCCGGCGCGCGCGGCAGCGGCCAGCACCTCGGGGATGCCGGGACGAACGGCCCACTCCGGGCGCCACGTCCACAGGTACGCCAGCGGGGTGGCCTCCCGCTCGACGGCCTCCCGCGCCGGGGCCGGCCAGTCGGGGGTCAGGAACTCGGCCCACACCCGCGCGTGGGGCAACTCCATCGACCGTTCGCGGTTGCCCACGTCGTCCCGCCACCGCGCGTACGCCCTGGACGCGGCGCTCAGGTCCCGGGTGACCTCCTCCGCCGACCGTGCGCCCCCGGCCAGCTCGACCAGCCGCCGGACCAGTTCGGGTGGGATCGTGAAGCCGAGCGGGGCGTCCGCGAGGACGCCGCCGAAGTCGAGCAGGAGTGCGCGCGGCATCGGAAGCATCTCCGCATCCTGTCGCACCGACGCGAGGACGTGAAGGGCGAACCGGCCCCGGGCGGGCGACGCGGGCGCGTCGGCCCCGCGTCAGGCCCCCAGCTCCCGGACGTGCCGAAGCCCGGGCCGCCCGTCGAGCAGCACCGTGCCGGCCGGGACGAAACCGGTGCGCCGCAGCACCCCGAGCGAACCGGCGTTGTCCAGCGCGGCCGACGCGACCAGCCGGCGCAGCCCGTACCCGGCACGGGCCAGCTCGACCACGCGGCGCACGCCGTCCGTCGCCACGCCCCGCCCGGCCGCCCGCTCGGCCACCCGGAAGCCCAGCTCCGCGCCGCCGTCGGCGACGTCGACCAGGTTGAACCGGCCCAGCACGACCCCGTCGCCGTCGAGCAGGACGTGGATGTGGTGCAGCCCGGCGGCCTGCTCCGCGAGCAGCTCCGCGTGCCGCGCGGCGAAGCCGGCGAAGTAGTCGTCGCCCCGGTCTGGCACGGACCGGGCGAAGTACGCCCGGTTCTCCCGCTCGAAGCGGAGCAGCGCGGCGGCGTGGTGGATGTCGAGCCGCTGGAGACCGGTCACCCGCGCGACCCTAGCAACCGTCGGGCACGTGTCGCCGTCGAGATGGCAACCCTCATCTGGAAGCGGGGAGTCGATCGTCGGCGAGGCGGCTGAGGTTGTCGGGAATCGCCGTCACACGACCCTCATCCACTTACTTCTTGAACGTGTGGCGTTACTCTCCGGCATTCAGCGAGGTGTACCGTCCGAAGTGGCGGCTCCGCTTGTTGTAGCGGCCGACGAAACTGCCGCCCAGACCGCTACCTGGGAGGGATTCACATGGAGCCGACCATCGGTGAGCACCTGGCCCGCATTCGTCGCCAGTCGACCCTGACGCAGGAGCAGCTTGCGGAGGCGGCGGGTGTCGATGTCGGGGTCATCAGGAAGCTCGAACAGGGCACGCGGCAGAGTGCCCGTATTCCCACTCTCCGGAAGCTCGCGCATGCGCTTGGCGTACCAACCACCGCTCTCATGGGTGACGCGTCCCGGGCGGCGGCACGTGGTGAGCCCGACAGCCGTCCACTCTCGCTGGCGGAAATCCGTCGCGCGGTCGCGCCGGTGCGCGGGCTTGCTGGTGCCGAGCTGGTGAAGCCGATGGTTGCCGAGCCGCCCACGCTTGATGCGCTTGAGAGCAGGCTGCGAGTCTGCGACCGGGTATACCACGCCAACGACTTCGCTTCGGCGCTGGCGATGCTGCCCTCTCTGCTGCTTGACGCTCGGCTTGCGGCAGCGGCGGCGGACGGCGTCACCCGGACGAGCCTGTACCGGCTGCTCGCCCGTGTTCAACACCTCACCGGCAACCTGTTGATCCAACTCCGTGCCGGAGACCTGGCGCAGACCGCGCTCGCGGGCGCACTCGACGCCGCCCACAAGGCCGGTGACCAGGTGGTAGGGGCGACTGTCATCCAGGGCATGTGCTGGTTGCTGCTGCGTCAGGGTCGCCTGGCTGAGGCTGCCGAGTTGACCGTTTCGACCGCCGATGCGATCGAGCCGAAGTTCAGTCGGGCGACCCCGGGGGAGTTGGCCGCGTGGGGATGGCTGCTGATGGGCGCTGCTGCCGCTTACGCCCGGGACAACCAGCCCGATCTGGCGTCTGATCTGACCGAGGCCGCAGCGGCGGCGGCGGTCAGGATCGGTGAGCGGAACCCGGAGCCGGGGCACCTGATGATGGTCAAGGGCTTCGATCCTGGACGGGTGCAGATGCAGCGGGTCGAGGCGGCGGCGGTGGCCGGCAACCCGGGCCGGGTGCTGGAACTGTCAGCGCTCGTGCCCCCAGGGCCGATGGTGGTGGCGTCGAGTTGGCAGCGGCACCGCCTGGACGTGGCCTGGGCGTACGCGGAGATGCGCCAGTACGGGCAGGCGACCGACGTACTACTCGATCTGCGGAAGAACGCCCCGGCATGGTTACGGCAGCAGCGGTACGCACGGGACATCGTGCGGTCCATCGCCGAGCAGCGCCGTCGAGCAATGTCGCAGGAATTGGCGGATCTTGCATCGCTTGTCGGCGTGTAGCTAGTACAAGCCGTGTCAGTTGGATCAGTCACTACTGTCTGTAGCCCTGTCCGCACCTGGCCCACCGATCGCCTGATCGTGAGCATTGGACTACTGGGCGCGATCAGTGGGAAGTTACAGCGGCAGCGGGTTGGTCGCCGTCGTGCCCATTGTCCGGGCGCGGCGGTGACGGTCCTTCCACGAGCTTGCCGCCGCGCCCCTACCAACGGAGGTGGGGATGCAGGTGCGCGGTGACGATCCGGTGCCGAGCCGGAGTGAGCAGGCCGAGGCCGCCGAGCGGGAGGCGGCGAAGCGGCGGCTGTTGGAGCAGGCCGAGGCGGACCGGGTGCCGGTGGACGACACCACCAGGGCGGTGCCGGACCGGCGGTGGCGTCGTGACCAGCGATGACCTGCCGATAGGTCGGCGGGTCGCGCGGTGGCGGGCCCGGCGCGGAATGACCCAGCAGATGCTCGCCGACCGGCTGGGCAAGTCGAAGAGTTGGGTGGACAAGGTCGAGCGGGGCGTCCGCACGCTCGACCGGTTCTCCGTCGTCCAGGATGTCGCCGAGGTCCTCCGGGTGGACACGTCGGTCCTGGTCGACGGGGGTGCCCGGCCGGCAGGGGCGGCCGGTGCCGTCGAGGGGCTGGACGGGCTTCGGGCGGCGCTGGCCCGCTACGACACCTGCCGGACCGGCCCCGGAACACGGCCGCCGAGGGGTGAGCTGCGCCGCCGGGTGGAGCACGCCTGGTTGACGTACCAGCACGCGGGCTATCCACAGTTGGTGCGGGCGCTTCCGGGCCTGCTCGGCGACGCCCAGCGCGCCCGCGCTGCCGCCCCGGCCGACGACGGGGCGGATCTGCTGGTGCAGGCGTACCGGCTCACCGCGTCGGTGCTGGTGAAGCTCGGAGAGGCCGACGTGGCGTGGCTGGCCGCCGACCGGGCGATGGCGGTGGCGGGCGATGACCCGCTGCTGGCGGCGGTCGCCGCCATCCCGCTCGGGCAGGCGTTGCGCGCGTCGGGGCGGGGCGGGTTGGCGATGACGGCGACACTTGCCGCCGCACACCGGTTCGCGTCCCCGGTGCCGTCCGACGCCCCGCCGCAGGAACTCGCCCTGTGCGGGACGCTGCTGGTGGAGGCCGCCCTTGCCGCCGCCTCCTGCGGCGACGCGCGGAGCGTGGGGGAGTTGGCCGACCGGGCGGCCGAGATCGCCGAGCGGGTCGGCGACGGCCACGACCACCACCGGACCAGCTTCGGGCCCACGTCGGTCGAGTTGGCCCGGGTGGCGGCGGCGGTCGCCCTGGGCGACGGCGGCGAGGCGGTCACCCGGCACGAGCGGGTCACCGGCCGGAGCACCTGGGGGCGGCTGCCGGTCGAGCACCGGGCCGCGCACCTGGTGGACGCCGCGCGGGCGTACCTGCACGTCGGTGACCTGCTGCGGGCCGGCCGGGCCCTGGTCGACGCCGACCGGACCGCGCCGGCCGAGGTCCGGTGCCGGCCGGTGGCGCGTACGGTGATCGCCGACGTGGCGCGCGGCGGCCCGGCGCCGGCCGGGGTGGCGTACCTGGCGACGGTGGTCGGCCTGACCCGGTGACCGTACGGGTGGGGCCCGGCGCGTGCGCGCCGGGCCCCACCACTGGTCGTGCGGTCAGGCGGTCACTTCACCACGTTGTACGCGTTGACCATGCCCGAACCGTAGAACGCGTTGTAGGACTTCCCGCCGGAGCAGGTCGCGTCGTACGCGTGCGGGCCGGCCGCCATCAGCGGCACCGGGTTGTACACCGCACCCGCCGGACACGCCTGTGCCACCGCCGTGAGCTGGAGGAACAACGTCAGCTGCACCGGCCCCATCCTCGGGTGGGCCGACAGCGCCAGGGCGGCGACGCCGGTCGCGTGCGGGGAGGACATCGAGGTGCCCTGCTTGTAACCCCAACCGTTGGTCTTGGTCGCCGTGTTGAAGGTGGTGGACAGGATGGCGTCGGCGATGGTCGACTGGGCGCCCTGGGTGCGGAACCGGGTGTCGCCGCCCGGGGCCGTCACCTCGACGACGCCCCTGCCGTACGACGAGTAGTAGCTCTTCTGCCCGGTCGGGCCGACCGCCGACACCGTCACCACGCCCGGCACCTCGGCCGGCAGGACGCGGCACTCGTTGCCCAGGTCCGGGCGAGTCTCGGGCGTCCCGTTGTTCGGGCTGCCGTCGTCGGTGACCTTGCCCGCGAGGTTGTAGTTCGAGTTACCCGCGGACGACACGTTCAGCACGCCCTTGCTCTGCGAGTAGCGGATGGCCCGGTGGATCGCGGTCCACGCCGGACGCTGACGCGGGTCGTTGCGGCAGTTCAGCTCCCACGGGTCGACGAAGTAGCTGTTGTTGGTGAGCTGCATGCCGTGCTCGGCGGCCCAGATGAACCCGCAGACCGCGGCCTCCGGGTAGATGAAGCCGTCGTTGTTCACCACCTTGACGGCGGCGACCTTGACGCCCGGGGCGACACCGGTGACGCCGACACCGTTGACGGCGGCGGCGATGGTGCCGGCCACGTGGGTGCCGTGGTCGGAGGAGGTCGGGTTCCAGGCCGCCTCGGTGGTGTCGGCGACACCGCCGACGCAGGACGCGCTCTTGTCCTTGGCGATCTGGCCGGCCAGGTCGGGGTGGCTGCTGGAGATGCCGCTGTCCAGCACGCCGACGACGACGTTCGGTCGGCCGTTGTTGACCGCGTGGGCCTGCGGGACGCCGATCATCGGCATGTCCCACTGCTGGCCGTACATCGGCTCGGCGGTCGGGTCGCCCGTGGCGTTGACGACCTCGGCCGCCGGCACCTCCACGGTCTCGCCCTCTTCGAGGGCGGTGCCGAGCCCGGCGGTGGAGGCCGCCGCCTCGACGCCGGCGCCCTTCACGTCCGTGGCGAAGTTCGGGTTGGCGGATCGGGCGACGAGCACGCCGATCTGGTCGTAGCGGACCACCACGGTGCCGTTGGCGGCGGCCACCCGGGCGGCAGCCCGGTCGGCCTTGCTTCCCTGCGGGGCGATGACCAGGTAGGTGGTGTCCGGGCCGGCGGCCACCGCCGGGGCCGATCCGCCGGTGAGGGCGAGACCGACGCCGAGCGTCATGGTGGACGCGGCGGCCAGGGTCTTGCGACGGAGGTTCTTCACACAGACTCCCAGGGGGCTGTTCCAGCCGGCTCCGCGCCACTGGTGGAGGCGCGTCCCGGCGGGGGGCGGACGGGGCGCCCGCTTTCCGAAGCACCAGCGTAGGAATTTCGTCGCGGCGTGACAAACCTCCGTCCGGCCAGACAAAGACTGTCAGGCGGGCCGGTCCCCGCCGGCGGGGACCGTAGCCGGCGCTCCCGGGCCAGGGTGGACAGGACAGGGGCAGCGCGAGGGGCGCCGGACCGGCAGAATGTCACCGGCGTCGCCGGCGGGCCCGGCGGCGCGGGGTGACGATGCGAGGCCGGCGACCGGCCGTCCGGAGGGGGCAGCGAGCGATGACGGTGGTCAGGGGCCTGCGGGAGGCACTCGTGCTGTTCGTCATCGCGCTCGTGGCGGTCAGCGCGGTGGCGGGCGTGTGGACGGCGGTCAGCGGGGGCGCCTTCGTCTTCCGGTTCGGCATCG
Source organism: Micromonospora sp. MW-13 (assembly GCF_003434305.1). Taxonomy (GTDB): domain Bacteria; phylum Actinomycetota; class Actinomycetes; order Mycobacteriales; family Micromonosporaceae; genus Micromonospora. Next base: position 36,036 of record NZ_QKKX01000033.1, on the reverse strand, counting down.
CGCTCATCGTGGTCGGCACCCTGCTCGGGCTGACCGGCGACCTGACCCTGAGCCGGATCGGCATGCTGCCGGCCCGGGCGACGTTCGGGCTCGCCCCGGAGCGCGAGGACGCGGGCGGCGGCCGGGTGCTCACCGGGGTCGGCATCTTCCTGTTCGTCTCGCTGCCGCTGATGGCCGTCGGCGTGCTGCTGCTGTCCTGACCGTCCACACCTGCCTGCCTGCCTGACCGTCCGGATCCCCCCGGCCGACCGCTGGGAAGCCCTGCCTGTTCACCGTCCTGTTCGGACCTGCGGTCGGGTGGTGCGTGGCCGCCACGCGGGTGGTCAGGGGCGTCCGGCCGCGGCGCGGCGCGGCGACGGGCTCGGCTACGCTGACCGGACATCAGCGACAGCCGAGGAGTTTTCGTGTCAGAGACCGGCGACGTCGGGGTCCGCGACGGGGAACGGGCCGAGCGCATCGACACGTCGGTGGCGCACAACGCCCGGGTGTGGAACTACTGGCTCGGCGGCAAGGACAACTTCGAGCCGGACCGCCGGGTCGGCGAGCACGTCCGCACCATGTTCCCGGTCATCCAGGAGGTCGCCCGGGCGGATCGGCGCTTCCTCGCCCGCGCGGTGCGGCACCTGGCGGGCGAGGCGGGCGTGCGGCAGTTCCTCGACATCGGCACCGGCCTGCCGAGCGCCGACAACACCCACCAGGTCGCGCAGGCCGTCGCGCCGGACTCCCGGATCGTCTACGTCGACAACGACCCGATGGTGCTGGTGCACGCCCGGGCCCTGCTGACCAGCTCCGCCGAGGGGGCCACCGACTACCTGGAGGCCGACGTCCACGACCCGGCGTCGGTCCTGGCCGGCGCCGCCCGGACGCTGGACCTCGACCGGCCGGTGGCGGTGATGATGCTGGGCATCCTCAACTTCGTGCTCGACACCGAGGAGGCCGTGGCGATAGTCCACCGGCTGATGGACGTGATGCCGCGGGGTAGCTTCCTGGCGCTCACCCACCCCACCGTCGAGCTGGGCGGCGAGGCGAACGTGCCGGCCATGAAGTTCTGGAACGAGAACGCCGCCCCGCCGATCCGGTCCCGCACCGCAGCGGAGATCGCCCGGTTCCTCGACGGCCTGGAGCTGCTCGACCCGGGCCTGGTGTCCTGCGCGCGATGGCGGCCGGCCGACGGGGAGGAGCCGGTCACCGTCCCGCAGTACGGCTGCGTGGCCCGCAAGCCCTGATCGTGGGCCGACCCGCCGGGGTCGGGTGGCACCGACCCGCCCTCGCGTGTCGGTGCCACGTCGTACGGTGTCAGGCATGGCGGCGGCGGCGCAGGAAATCCGGGTCGGGGAGCGGGTCGTGCGCGTCTCCAGCCCCGACAAGCCGTATTTTCCGGAGCGCGGCCTGACCAAGCTGGACGTGGTGCGTTACTTCCTCGCCGTGGGCGACGGGATCCTGCGCGCGCTGCGCGACCGCCCGACCATGCTGGAACGCTGGCCGAAGGGCGTCTTCGAGGGCGCGCGGATCGGCACCCGGCAGGACAACCGGGGTGACGCGTTCTACCAGAAGCGGCTGCCGGCCGGCGCGCCCGACTGGGTCCGCACCGCGCACCTCACCTTCCCCAGCGGGCGGACGGCCGACGAGGTCGCGCCGAGCGAGCTGGCCGTGGTGGTCTGGGCGGCCAACCTGGGCACCCTTCGGTTCCACCCGTGGCCGGTCACCGCCGCCGACGTGGAGCGCCCCGACCAGCTCCGCATCGACCTCGACCCGATGCCCGGGGTCGGTTTCGACCAGGTGGTGCCGGTCGCCCACGAGGTCCGGGCCTTCCTCGCCGAGCTGGGCCTGACCGGGTACCCGAAGACCACCGGCGGGCGCGGCCTGCACGTCTACCTGTCGATCGAGCCGCGGTGGAGCTTCGCCGACTGCCGCCGGGCGGTGCTGGCGCTCGGCCGCGAGATGCAGCGCCGGCTGCCGGAACTGGTCACCACCACCTGGTGGCGCGACCAGCGGGACCGACCGGTCTTCGTCGACTACAACCAGATGTCCCGGGACCACACCATGGCCTCGGCGTACTCGATCCGGCCCACCCCGCAGGCCCTGGTCTCCGCGCCGCTGGACTGGTCGGAGCTGGACGACGCCCGCCCGGAGGACTTCGACGTGGTCGGTGTGCCGGCCCGGTTCGCCGAGCGCGGCGACCCGCACGCCGGGCTGGACGGGCAACGGTTCTCCCTGGAGCCGCTGCTGGAGCTGGCCGACCGGGAGGGCCTGGAGGCCCCGCCGGAACGCTGAGCCACCGCCCGGCCGGGCCGGCCGCCCAGCGAGCCACCGCCGGGGCGGGCTCTGCGTGGCGGAACCGGTGGGCGCGGCTCACTCCCAGGGGCTCTGCGCGCCGTCGAACTCCTCGAAGACCAGCCAGGTCCGGGTCGACAGCACCCCGGAGATGCTCTGCACCCGGCCCAGCACCACGTCCCGCAGGGTGGCGTTGTCCGGTGCCCGGACCAGCGCGAGGACGTCGTGCTCGCCGCCGAGCAGGGCCGCGTGCTCGATGTAGCGCACCCGGGCCAGCTCCGCCGACACCTCCCGCCAGGTGTTCTGCTGGATGGTCAGCGCGATGTACGCCGAGGTGCCCAGCCCGGCTGGCTCCGGCGCGACCCGGGCCCGGAACCCGGTGATCACGCCGTCGCGCAGCAGCCGCTCCACCCGCGCGTACGCGTTGGTGCGGGAGACGTGCACCCGCTCGGCGAGGGTGCGGATGGAGATCCGGCCGTCGCGGACCAGCTCGTCGAGGATGCGCCGGTCGACCTCGTCCAACGGCCCGGCCGAACGTCCCGCCCCGCGCGCCCCGCCCAGCTCCGGATTTGTCTCCTGGCTCACTTCCCGCCCTTCCCGGTGCCGTTCGTCCCACGTTCATCATGGATCTTGAGTCAATCATCCAACAGCAGGAGCATAGGGCCACCACACGTCCAGGAGGTCCCCGCCGTGACGACCACACCCCAGGCGGTCCGCAGGGCATCCCCGCGCACCCGCCCGCCGGCCAAGAAGAAGCCCACCAAGGCCCCCGCCGGCGAACAGGCGACGACCGACCCGGCCGCCGCCCTGCTGCCGCAGCCCGAGCCGGTGCGGCTGCTCGACCCCGACGGCACCCCGCTGCCGGCCCGCGCCGACTACCCCGAGCCGCCCGTCGAGGCGCTGCGCGAGCTGTACCGCCGGATGGTGGTCGGCCGCCGGTTCGACACCCAGGCCACCGCCCTGACCAAGCAGGGCCGGCTCGCCGTCTACCCGTCCGCGCGGGGCCAGGAGGCCTGCCAGGTCGGCGCCGTGCTCGCCGTCCGCGACACCGACTGGGTCTTCCCCACCTACCGCGAGTCGATGGCGCTGGTCTCCCGGGGCATCGACCCCGTCGAGGTGCTCACCCTGCTGCGCGGCGACTGGCACTGCGGGTACGACCCCGCGCAGCGGCACACCGCCCCGCAGTGCACCCCCCTCGCGACCCAGTGCGTGCACGCCGCCGGGCTCGCCTACGGGGAGGCCCACCAGGGGCGGGACACCGTCGCGCTGGCCTTCGTCGGCGACGGCGCCACCAGCGAGGGCGACTTCCACGAGGGCGTCAACTTCGCCGCCGTGTTCAAGGCCCCCGTCGTGTTCTTCGTGCAGAACAACAAGTACGCCATCAGCGTCCCGCTGTCCCGGCAGACCGCCGCGCCGTCGCTGGCGTACAAGGGGGTCGGGTACGGCGTGCCCAGCGAGCAGGTCGACGGCAACGACCCGGTGGCCGTGCTCGCCGTGCTGACCCGCGCGGTCGAGCACGCCCGCTCCGGCCAGGGGCCGTTCCTGGTCGAGGCGCACACCTACCGGATGGAGCCGCACACCAACGCCGACGACGCCACCCGCTACCGCGACGCCGCCGAGGTCGACACCTGGCGCGACCGCGACCCGGTCGCCCGGCTGGAGGCGTACCTGCGTACCCGGGGGGCGCTCGACGACGCCGCCGTCGCCGCGATCGCCGACGAGGCCGAGGCGTACGCCGCCGACCTGCGCGCGCGGATGAACGCCCAGCCGGCGGTCGACCCGCTCAGCCTCTTCGACCACGTCTACGCCGAGCCGACCCCGCAGCTCGTCGAGCAGCGCGAGCTGGTCCGCACCGAGCTGGCCGCCGCCGCCGAGCCCGAGGACGGGCGCTGATGGCCGCCACCACCATGGCGAAGGCGCTCAACGCGGCGCTCGCCGACGCGCTGGCCTCCGACGACCGGGTGCTCGTCTTCGGCGAGGACGTCGGCAAGCTCGGCGGCGTCTTCCGGATCACCGACGGGCTCCAGGCCCGGTTCGGCGACAAGCGCTGCTTCGACACCCCGCTCGCCGAGGCCGGCATCGTCGGCTTCGCCGTCGGCCTGGCGATGTCCGGGATGCGGCCGGTGGTGGAGATGCAGTTCGACGCGTTCGCGTACCCGGCGTTCGAGCAGATCGCCTCGCACGTGGCCAAGCTGCGCAATCGCACCCGGGGCGCGCTCAGCGTTCCCATGGTCATCCGGGTGCCGTACGCGGGCGGTATCGGCGGGGTCGAGCACCACTGCGACTCGTCCGAGGCGTACTACGCGCACACCCCGGGCCTGAAGGTGGTCACCCCGGCGACCGTCGACGACGCGTACTCGCTGCTGCGCGAGGCGATCGCCGACCCCGACCCGGTGGTCTTCATGGAGCCGAAGAAGCTCTACTTCTCCAGCGCGGAGGCCGAGCTGCCCACCCGCACCGAGCCGTTCGGCCGGGCCGTCGTGCGCCGCCCCGGCCGCGACGCCACCCTGGTGGCGTACGGGCCGGCGGTGCCGGTCGCCCTGGAGGCCGCCGAGGCCGCCCGCGAGGAGGGCTGGGACCTGGAGGTGGTGGACGTGCGCACCATCGTCCCGCTCGACGACGCCACCATCACCGCCTCGGTGCGCCGGACCGGCCGGTGCGTGGTGATCCAGGAGGCGCAGGGCTTCGCCGGCGTCGGCGCCGAGATCGCCGCCCGGGTGCAGGAACGCTGCTTCCACGCCCTGCACGCCCCGGTGCTACGGGTCAGCGGGCTGGACATCCCGTACCCGGCGCCGATGCTGGAACACACCCACCTGCCCGGGGTGGACCGGGTGCTCGACACGGTGGCCCGGCTCCAGTGGGACGACCAGCCCGACCCGCGCTGGCTGGCCCAGGGCAGCGCGGCATGACCACCGTCGACCGTACTCAGGTCTTCCTCCTGCCGGACCTGGGCGAGGGACTGGCCGAGGCGGAGATCGTCGAGTGGCGGGTCGCCGTGGGCGACACCGTGACCGTGGACCAGACCGTCGTCGAGGTGGAGACCGCCAAGGCGGTCGTGGACGTGCCCTGCCCGTACGCCGGTCGGGTCGTGGCCCTGCACGGCGCGGCCGGCGAGACGCGCCCGGTCGGCCAGCCACTGATCACCATCGCGCCGCCCGACGGCGACGGCGGCGAGCCGGCCGGGCACGCCACCTACCGGGAGGAGGAGCGCGCCGGCTCCGGCAACGTCCTCATCGGGTACGGCACGGGGCACGGCGGGACGGGCCGGCGGCGACGCCGCCCCCGCCTCGCGGTCGCCCCGGAACCGTCGGCGGCCACCCCCGCCGAGGCCCCGGCGCCCGCCCCGGACCCCGTAGCCGTCGCCCCGGCGTCGCCCCCCGTGCGGGCCCACCCGGCCGTGGCTCCCGCGCTCGCCCCGGCGGCGGGCATCGGGCCGCGGCCGGCGCTGGTCATCTCGCCGATCGTCCGGAGGCTGGCCCGCGAGCACGGTATCGACCCGGCCTCCCTGCGCGGCACCGGCCCCGGCGGGGTGGTCCGCCGGGCCGACGTCGAGGCGGCGCTCGCCGCCCCGGCCCCCCGGCTCGCCCCGGTGCCGGACCGGCCCGAGCCCCCCCGGCCGGCCGACGAGGACCTGGTCATCCCGCTCACCGGCATCCGCAGGGCGATCGCCGACAAGCTCTCCCGCAGCCGGCGGGAGATCCCCGAGGTGACCATCTGGGTCGACGCGGACGCCACCGCGCTGGTCGAGACCCGGCGGGCGATCAACGCCGCGACGCCGGACCAGCCGGTGAGCATCCTGGCCCTGCTGGCCCGGATCTGCCTCACCGGCCTGCGCCGGTTCCCACAGCTCAACGCGCAGGTGGACACCGAGGGGCAGCGGATCGTCCAGTCCCGCGGGGTGCACCTGGGCATCGCCGCGCAGACCGACCGGGGCCTGCTCGTCCCGGTCCTGCGCGACGCCCAGCGGCTCACCACCAGGGAGCTGTCCGTGGCCCTCGCCGAGACCACCGCGGCGGCCCGGGCCGGCGCCCTGCCCCCGGCCCGCCTCACCGGCGGCACCTTCACCCTCAACAACTACGGGGTGTTCGGCGTCGACGGCTCCACCCCGATCATCAACCATCCCGAGGCGGCGCTGCTCGGCGTGGGGCGGATCGTGGACAAGCCGTGGGTGGTCGACGGGCAGCTCGCGGTGCGGAAGGTGACCCAGCTCAGCCTCACCTTCGACCACCGGGTCTGCGACGGCGGGGTGGCCGGCGGATTCCTGCGGCACGTCGCCGACTGCGTCGAGCAGCCCGCCCTGCTGGTGGCGAACGTCTGACCGCGCCGACCCCGCCCGAACCGGACGGGGTCCGCGTCCGCGCCCATCGGGTGCGTCTCCGGCCGCCCTGGCGGCCGGGACGCACCCGATGCCGTCGGTCACCGCATTCGGCGCGCCCGTCGCGAACTGCCTCGCCCGGTTCGAGGACGTCCTTTCCGGCGAAAACGGGTGTCGAGCCCCCGTCGGCGCATTGCCCCGACAATTCCGCCAATCTGTCCCGGCGCGGAAGATCGTGCTCGATCGGGGCAAGAATGGCCGCTCGGACGCACTGAGGGAACTGTTTCCCGAATCGAGCACGATTCGACCGGGGCGCCAAGGCGGCAGCAGCGCCATTCCGTTTTCCGGAGCAGTGGCCGGGAAATCGGCGCTGCCGATGGCCGTCCCCGGTCGTCCGTGGCGGTCCGCGTGCGAGCCGCGCCGTCCACCGCCCGCCGTTCGCCGTCCGAGAGGAGAGTGGAGTGCCGTTCCAGGGACTGCCCGTCGCCGTCCGGGACCGCCGTCCCGCCGTCGCCGGAGCGCCGCTGCACTGTGACGCCACCGAGTACGGGCTGCGCGGTGACGGGGTGACCAACGACCAACCCGCGCTGTCCGCGCTGGTGGACCGCCTCGGTGACGGGTACGCCGCCGACGGGCGGGCCCGGGTGATCTACTGCCCGCCCGGTATCTACTCCATCCGGGACGCGGGCACGGTGTGGCGCAGCGGGGTGTCGCTGATCGGGGCCGGTCCGAGCGCGACCCGCTTCCTGCTGAGCAACGAGGGCAACCGCGCCGAGCCGACGCCGCTGGCCTACTGGACCACGGTCCAGCACGGCGCCGACCGCGACCGGCACATCGCCGACTGCACCTTCGCCGACTTCGAGATCGACGGCTCCGGGGTGGGCATGGCCGAGTACAACTACCTGGCCAAGGGGCTCGGCCTCCAGTACGTGGTGCGCGGGACGTTCCGCAACCTCTACATCCACCACACCGCCGCGACGGGGCTCGGCTGCGACTTCCTCCAGGACAGCCTGATCGAGGGGGTGGTGGTGGTCGGCTGCGGCCGACTGGACAACGGCGAGGAGATGGGCGGCGCCGGGATCGGCGTCGGCATCGGCGGCTGGGGCACCGTGGAGCGGCTCACCATCGCCAACTGCACCACCCTGGGCAACGGCACCAACGGCATCTTCCTGGAGTTGCAGAAGCCCTACTGGCCGACGCCGCGCGGCTACCGGATCATCGGCTGCCACAGCCAGGGCAACCGGTTCGGCATCTCCGACTGGGGCGCCGACGGGCTGGTCGTCTCCGCCTGCACCATGATCGGCAACCTGGAGGCCGGCTACGACGTCTCCGCGCAGGGGACGTCCGGCATCGCCGGGCGGGGCGGCCTGCTGACCGACTGCGTCATCGACGGCAACATCCGCGACGGCATCAGCATGGGCAACACCCCCGGGCCGTACACGATCCGGGGCAACCGGATCAGCGGGAACGGGGCGTACGGGTACCACGAGCACGACCTGGGACACGGCTACCGGGGAACGGCCATGGACGTGGTCATCGACAGCAACGACTTCTGGGGCAACGGCCTGGACGGCATCCGGATCGACCGCCCGATGACCGACGCCGTGCTGCTCAACAACCGGATCCGCAACAACGGCCGGCAGTGCGCCGACGAGTACCGGGGCAGTGGGGAGTCCGTCCGCTACAGCGACCGGTCGCTGGTCGACCGGACGGCGGACTGGCCGCACGACGGGCACCGGGGCAAGGTGCTCCGGGTGGGCCGGCGGGTCGCCGTGGTCGCCGCGAACGACGGCAACGAACTCACCCTCGCCCCGGTCCGCCCCGACGCCCACAGCGCGTGGAGCGGCGACACCCCCCTGCCCGGCACCGCGTACGAGCTGGCGGTGGCGCCGCAGTGCCGAGCCGGGATCACGGTCAACGCGGCGTTCGACTCCGCCACCGTCCGGGGCAACCGGGTCTGGGACAACCACGACAGGCGGACCCAGACCCACGGTCTGTGGATCACCGAGCGGGGCAGTTTCGTCGCCTGCCGGGTGGAGGACAACGACCTGGCCGGCAACGCCGTGGCGGCCACCCGGCTGGACACCCCGCCGGTCGGCGGCCGGTGGGACCGTAACCACGGCGACCAGGACTGGGACCGCTGACCGCGATGGACGGTTCCGGCCGGGTGCAGGCCGGGGCGAAACGGTCGTCCGGGGTGGATCGGCCGAACCGTGACACCGGGCCTTTCCGGGGTGGCTGGAACACTTTCGCCCCGGTTCCGCCGAAACTGCCGACAATTGCTTCACGTAATTCCTGGAAAGCTGCGCCGCGCCTCCCGTTGCGCCGTACAGAATGTGGCCAAGGGGGAAATGGGAATGGGGTGCGGAATATGAACACGAGGCGGCGATTGAAGCTATTGGCGGTGACCGTCGCAGCCACACCGCTGGTCCTGGGCGGGTGCACCGCCGAACGCGGCGGGGAGGCCGGGGGAGGGGCGCCACCACCCGCGGTCGAGCTGACGCCAGCCGACCGGGCCCGGGACGTCCCGGTCAGCGCCGAGGTCGGCACCAGCGTGACGAACGGGAAGGTCAGTGCCGTCCGGCTGACCGACGACAAGGGCCGGCAGGTGGGCGGCGAGCCCCGGGAGGACGGGTCGAGCTGGGTGCCCGGCGAGACCCTGGCGAAGGGGCGGACGTACACCGCCGAGGTGACGGTGACCGGAGACCGGGGCCGGACCGCCACCCGCAAGACCACCTTCACCACGGCGGCGAAGCCGACGAAGCCGGCGATCACCAGCACTCTCTACTTCGCGGGCAACCAGACGTACGGCACGGCGATGCCGGTGACGGTGGCCTTCGAGCCGGGCGTGCCGAAGGAGGCGCGGGCGGAGGTGCAGAAACGGCTGTTCGTCAGGACCGACCCGCCGCAGCCGGGCACCTGGTCGTGGCTGGAGGACGGCAGCCAGGTGTACTACCGGGCGCCCGACTTCTGGCGGCCGGGCACCGCGATCAGCGTCCGGGCGGCGCTGGAGGGGATGCCGATCGGCAAGGCGCTGGTGGGTGACGCCGACCGCAAGGCCACCTCGAAGATCGGGCGGCAGGTCGCGGTGGACATCGACAACGCCACCAAGCAGATGTCGGTGTTCCAGGACGGCAAGCTGGTCCGCCGGATCCCGGTAAGCCTCGGCAAGCCGAGCACGCCCAGCTCCAGCGGCAAGATGGTGATCATGGAGAAGCACGAGCGGACGACGTTCGACACCCGCGGCGAGCCCGACGGCGGGTACGTGGTCGACGTCGACGACGCGCAGCGACTCACCTGGGGCGGCGAGTTCATCCACTCGGCGCCGTGGTCCGAGGGTGACCAGGGCTACACCAACGTCTCCCACGGCTGCGCCAACGTCTCCGCCACGGCGGCCGACTGGCTGATGGGGATCACCCAGGTCGGCGACCTGGTGACCGTCAAGGGCACCGAGGTGCCGCTACAGGCCGGCAACGGCTGGACGGCCTGGAACGTCGACTGGGACGAGTTCGCCAAGGGCAGCGCGCTGCCCGTACCGGCCGGGCTGAAGCCCAGCCCGCACACGGCGCCGCACCCCGGCGCGGTGGCCGGCGGCAGCTCACCCGCGCCGGCCCCCTCCGCCAGCGGCGGCTGACCACGGGAGGAACGACCGCCGGACCGGTCCGCCACCGCACGGTGGCGGACCGGTCGCCGTCCTCACCGGGTACCTGCCGCTCCGGCTGGCTCTGACCCCGGCGTGGACCGCGGGGGACGCGGCGCAGGCCGCAGAGCACGCCCAAGATCATCACGATGTGCGGGATGTTGTGGCATCGGAGCGCCGAAAACCCGCAACACCCCGCACATCGCGGGGCGCCACCGCCCCGGTCCTAGCCGAGCGGCACCCGGGCCACGCCCGAGCCGGTCAGGCTGCCGAGCCAGAGCCGGTCGCCGTGCTGACGTACGCCGGTGATCATCCAGTAGTCGCCGCGCGGACCGTGCAGGGTACGCAGCACCGTGCCCGCGCCGTCGACCAGCGCGACCAGCCCGTAGCGGCGCGGCTGCGGCCGGACCGCGTCGGGCAGCAGCGCCACGAACTGCCGCAGGCGCGGGTGCGGCAGCAGCCGCTCCACGGCGGGCAGCCGAGGGCTGGGCAGGGCGACCCAGTACGTCCCGTCGCCGACCGCGGACAGGTTGTCCGGGTACGCCGGCAGGTCCGCCAGGACGGTGGCCGTCCCGCCGGGCAGGTCGACCCGCAGCAACCGGTGGGTGGTCGTCTCCACCAGGATCAGCGCGGACTCGTCCGGGGTGAGTGCGACCCCGTTGGGGAAGTAGAGCCCGCTCGCCACCACCTCGGTGCGCCCGGTGCCCGGGGCGTACGCCAGCACCCGCCCGTTGGGTCGGTGTTCGAGCAGGTCGTGCTTCCAGTGCGAGAGCGGGAACCGGTCGGAGGAGTCGGTGAAGTAGATCGTGCCGTCCCGGGCGACGGTGGCGTTGTTGGCCAGGTGCACCGGCGGCGCGGTGCCCGTCAGCTCCCGTACCGCTCCGTCCGGGGTGACCCGCAGCAGCCCCCGGTAGGCGTCGCAGACGACGAGGCTGCCGTCGCGCGGGTCGAGTTCGATGCCGAGCGGCCGGCCGCCGGTCTCGGTCAGCAGTTGGGAACGGGTGCCCGCGGGCGCGTCCGCCGGCCACCACCAGAGCCGGCCGTCCTCGTCGCCGCTGACCACCCGGCCGTCCGGGTCGACCACGACGTCCTCGGGGCCGTGCGCGCCCTCGGCCAGCGGCAGCAGCTCCGCGTCGTCGAGCCGCAGGTCGGTGGCCGCCCACGGCCCGGTCAGCGGAGGCGGCACGGTGGCCGGCTCCCGGACGGGCCGGATGGGTCGGGGCGCGCGCGGGCGGGGTACGGCCATCGGGTCATTGTCACCCCCCGCGCCGCCGGCCCGCCCCCCGCCGCAGCGCGTGTCGCGCAGGCCCCCGCCCGCGCCCCCGGCGGTCGCCGGGACCACGCCCGGGTCGGCGCCGGCCGTACCGGGTCGGCCCGGGTCCGCCGGGCGTGCCCGGCGTTGCCGCAGCTCCTGCTCAGGGTGGACCCCGAGCGACTCGGGGTCCGACCCTGGGTGTACCCGGACTCACTCCTCGGCAGGGCGGAATTGTCGGGGGGTGGGGCTAGATTCGTGGGCATGGAGCAGCGCAGCGATCGGTTCCACGTGCAGGTCAGCGTGGGAGACCACGCGGTGGAGATGCGGGCGACCGGCGAGGTCGACATCGCCACCGTCGGTCTGCTGCGCGCCGCGCTGTGGGCCGCCCCGGCCCGGCCGCTGCTGCGGCTCGACCTCTCGGGCGTCCGGCTGCTCTCCGCGGCCGGGGTCCGGGCGCTGGTCGCCGCACACCGACGGGTCCGCGCCCGCGGTGGGGAGCTGGTGCTCGTCGACCCGGCCCCGATGGTCGCCCGGGTGCTGCACGTCACCGGCCTGGACCGCGTCATCCCGGTCCGGTCCGGCACCGCTGCGGCCCCGCCCTCGAGGGCGCCGCGCGTGCTGGCGCCGCTCGTCCCCGCCCCGGCGGGGGATGATTCGTCCATCGTCGAGCGAGTCGCCGCCGCGGCCCTGCCGGGGCCGCGCGCCCGTCGGCGCGGCGCACCCGTGATCCCGTCGGTCGGGCTGGTGCCGCAGGCCCCTCGGCCCGGCGCATCCGGGGTCGCGCCGGTCGGCCCAGTGCGGCCGTTCGCCGCCGCACTGGTGCCGCCGAGTGCCGCCTCGCTGGTGCCGTCGCAGGCCGGTTCCGACCTGCCCGCCGCGCCGCAGCCGCCGGCCGTTGCGGAGTCGACGGTGACCCCACCGGAGCCGGCCGTGCCGGGGTCGTTGGCCCGCGCCCTGGGGTCGCTCGTGCCCGTGGCGGCGGCGTCCTCCGCGCCCATGCTGGCCTGTGTCTGACGACCTGCCCCTGTCTGACGACCTGCCGCCGGGCGGGGCCGCCGGCACCGGCCGACGGCCCCGCCCGGGTCAGCGCACGCCGAGCAGGTCGACGACGAACACCAGGGTCTCGCCCGGCTTGATGAGGCCGCCGGCGCCCTGGTTGCCGTATCCGAGGTGCGGCGGAATCGTGAGCTTGCGCCGGCCGCCGACGCGCATGCCGACCACGCCCCGGTCCCAGCCAGCGATGACCCTCCCGCCGCCCACCGGGAACTCGAACGGCTCGCCGTGGTTCCAGGACGCGTCGAACTCGCGCCCCGTCGAGTGGGCCACCCCCACGTAGTGCACGGTGGCCCGCTGACCGGGCTGGGCTTCCGGGCCCTCGCCGACCGTGAGGTCCTCGATGACGAGATCGGCGGGCGGCGCGCCCTCGATCGGGCCAACCTCGGGCTTGTCCATGGCGTACGCCTCCTGCTCGGTGCGGGCTACTGCGGTCGCCGTCGATCCTGCCGGATCGTGATCTGCCGATGCCCGGCGGTCCCGGGCCTGCCGTGCGCACACGGCGGCGGGCGCCACCGGGGAGGGTGGCGCCCGCTGGGGCCGGTGCTCGCTCGACTACCTCAGCCAGGCGTACTGCTCGACGAGGGGCAGCCGCTTCCAGGTCCGGCCGAGGCCGAGGGTGTCGCCCGCGCCGACCAGGGCGAGGACCACCAGGACCGCGGCGTAGATGAGGTGGTCGTCCATGAAGGGGTTGTTCGCGGGGGGCAGGACGGCCGTCCACATCATCACCAGCAGCAGGCCACCGGCGACGGCGGCGATCCGCATCCCGATGCCGAGCAGCAGGGCCACGCCGATGGCGGCCAAGCCGGCCATGAACAGCCAGTCCGCCCAGGCCGCGCCGGCGATCCCGGTGTAGAACCCCTTGAACGGGCCGGCCGTGCCGAAGGCCAGGAAGCCCTTGGTGGGGCTGCCCCCGTTGATCCAGGCGTCCTTCGCCGCGGTCCCGTGGCCGAGGCCGAACATCTTGTCCAAAAAGGCCCAGAGGAAGGTCCAACCCAGGGCGATCCGGATTCCGGCCAGGACGTACCGGGTGGCCCGCTCTCGGGTGGTCTCGGTCGTCCGGGTGGTCCCGCCCGCCGGAGCGGCGGTGCCGGCGGTGGTCCGTTCGATCGTCGCGGCCATGGTCTCCACGTCCCTTCCTGTGCCTCGCACCGCGCTTCCCGGTGGCAATTCCATTGGACATCGGCACCGGCGTCCCGGTCAGGGCCGATGGGTCCGCTTCCGACCGGGACCTTCGGCCCCGATTCACCCGGGCGGCGGTCACCCCGGCGGCCGGTCCGCGGCGGGTCAGCCGGGGTGGACCACCGACCGGTCGAGCTGCCCGGCCAGCAGCGCGGGCGCCTCGGCCAGTGACGGGCCGTACCAGGTGAGGTGCCGGCCGGAGAGCAGCGCGCAGGGGGTGCCGGGGAACGCCTCCGGGCCGTCGTCGGCCGTGAACCGGTACGGCTCGTCCGGCAGCACCACCAGGTCCGGTTCCCGGCTCCGCAGCTCGGCCAGCTCCGGGCGGGGGTAACGCTCGGGGTGCGCGGCGTAGGCGTTGGCGACCCCGAGGCGGCGCAGCACGTCGCCGGCGAAGGTGTCGGAACCGACCACCACCCACGGCCGGCGCCACACCGGCACGACCGCCCGCCGGGTGGGTGCCGGCTCGGACGCCGCCCAGGCCCGCCGGGCCGCCCGCAACCAGCCCGGATCGTCGGGTACGCCGAGCGCGGCGAGCAGGTCCGCCAGCTCCCGCAGTGCCTCGGGCACCGTACGGGGGTAGGTGACCCGCACCGGCACCCCGGCCGCGCGCAGCGCCTCCGCGTCGGCCTTCCGGTTCTCCTCGACGTTGAGCAGCACGAGGTCCGGCCGCAGCGCGCGCACCCGGTCGAGGTCGGGGTACTTGCTGCCGCCGACCCGGGCCACGTCCAGCCCGGCCGGATGGGTGCAGTAGTCCGTTGCGCCGACCAGCAGCCGTGGCGCGGTCAACGCCACCGCCTCGGTCAGCGACGGCACCAGGGACACCACCCGCACGCCCCGTACCCCCTTCGCCCCGGGCGACCGATTGGGCGCCCCCGCCGATCATGCCCGACGGCGCGGTCCGCTAATTCTCCCGGTAGCCGGTTTCGCCGTCGGGAACCACAATGGATCGGTGCCCAACGACCTTGGAACACCTCCCATGCGTCCGGCGCCCGAGTACGGCGTGCCGCCCGAGGCGGCATTGCCCCGGGTCCGCGACTTCGCGCAGACGATGATCTCCCGACGGACCGTGCGCGAGTTCAGCGACCGGCCGATTCCGGCCGGGGTGCTGGAGCAGGCCCTGCGGGCCGCCGCGTCCGCGCCCAGCGGGGCGAACCGGCAACCCTGGCGGTTCGTGGTGGTCACCGACCCGGCGGTGAAGCGGCGGCTGCGGGTCGCCGCCGAGGCCGAGGAGCAGCTCTTCTACGAGCGGCGCGCGTCGGAGGAGTGGCTGGCCGCGCTCGCCCCGCTCGGCACCGACGCGAGCAAGCCCTTCCTGGAGGTCGCGCCGGCGGTGATCGTCGTGTTCGAGGTGCACCGCGGCCCGGGGACGCCTCGGCCGTACTACGTCAAGGAGTCGGTGGGCATCGCGGTCGGCTTCCTCCTCGCCGCCCTGCACCAGGCGGGCCTGGCCACCCTGACCCACACCCCCAGCCCGATGCGCTTCCTCAACGAGCTGCTCGACCGCCCGCCCGAGGAGCGGGGCAACCTGATCGTCCCCGTCGGCTATCCGGCGCAGCGGGCGACGGTGCCCGCCGTGACGCGCAAACCCCTCTCCGAGGTGGTGGTCTGGCGCTGAGCGGGCGACCCGCCGCCGCGCGGGGATCGCGGGTCGGGCGCCGGCCCGCGGTCACCCGACCGGCGCCTCGGCCGTCTCGGGGGCCAGCCGGGCCACCGGCACGCCCTCCCGGGCGGCCCACCCGACGGCGTGCCGGACGTCGGCCACGGGCAGCGGCCGCCGGGCCGTCACGGTGACCGCCGCGTGCACCGCGAACGCGACGAACGGGTACGACCGGGCCAGGCCGCCGACCGCCTCGTGTAGCTGACCGGCCACCGTCACCGCCTGCTCCTCGGTCAGCGCCGGCAGGATCAGCAGGTACTCCTGGTCCGACAGGCGTACGGCCCGGTCCACCGGGCGCAGCGGCGCGGTGACCGCCCCGATCACCGCCTGCGCCTCGCGGGCCGCGCTGCGCCGGCCGAAGCGCTCCGGCGCGCCGGCCGGCTCGTCCACCCGGACGCCGATCAGCGCCACCGGCAGCGTGCCCGACGCGGTGATCCCGTCCGCACCCGTCCACCGCCGCATCCCCGACTCGTCCAGCAGCGGGGCGACGCCCTCGGCGGCTCCCACCCCGGTGCCCCGGCTGCGGTCGCCCGGCCCCGACCCGGCCGTCCAGCGGGCCCGGGCCGGCCGCCCGGCGCGGGAGAACATCAGCCGCAGCGCCGCCTCGCCGCGCGCCTCGCCGGGCGTCGCGGGCAGATCGCGGACCCGGGCCAGCACGTCGTCCACCGCCGCGCGGGCCGCGCCGGGAAGCCGGTCGGCGAGCCGGTCGCGTAGCCGCAGGACCTCGTGCAGGGCCTCGTCGCGGCGGAACCCCCACCGGCCGTCGAAGAGCCGGCCGGACTCCAGCGTGGCCGCCGGCTCCACCTCCGCCCGGTCGTACGCGACCAGCGCCGCGCCGAACCGGGGGGTCAACGCGACCACGCTCCACTCCCGGGCCAGGTCCTCGGTCTCCTCCAGGGCCACCCCGTGCACGCCGTCGGGGAGCCCCGTGGGGCGCTGACCGACCACGCCCACCACCGTCACCGCGCCCGAGGCGGCGATCTGCTCGTAGACCGCCCGTTCCCGGTCGAAGTACGGCATCCGCTGGAAGAGCGCGACCAGCACCAGCGGCCTGTCCTCGGTGGTGGCCAGGGCGGCGCTTTCGATGGCGTGGGAGACGGCGACGAGGCTGCGCTTGGTCAGAATCTCCGGGGCCCGTCCACTGTGCGGCACCCGATGAGCCTAGAGAACACGATCATCGGCCGCACCGGCGAGGTGGGAACCATGATCGACGGCCTAGACTCGGCCCGGTCGACGGCCCGACGGATGGACAGGCGGATGACGAGCACCGGTAGTGACGACGGCTCCCTGCTGCGCCCCGTCGCGGCGTCGACCGGCCGTGGCCCGGTCCTCGTCCGGGGCGATCAGGCGGTGTACGCCGCCCGGCGGCTCGGTGAGCTGCTGTACGGTCGCCCGCCGGGTGTCACCGGCCACCAGTGGAGCTCGGCCGGCCGGGAGGGCTTCGACCACGTGGTGTGCGCCGCCTCCACCGGCCGCCCGCTGTTCGCCGTCGAGGTCGGGCCGCCGGTGCCGCCCGGGTCGGCGGCCCAGCGCGCCGAGCGGATGAAGGACGCGGTGTGCGCGGCGGTCGGCCTGGCGGTGCTGCGGATCGCCTCGCCCACCCTGCGCGCCGCCGACCACGGCCGGCGGATCGTCGAGTACGTCATCGACGCGCGCGCCTACGCCGACGCCGTCCGGCCGGACCCGGGGCACACCGAACCGAACGACGTCACGCCGGTCGCCTTCCGGGACATCGTCGGCCGGCTGCCCGACGGGCGCAGCGGGCACGTGAACGACCTGGGCGCCCTGGCCCGGGCGGCAGCCGTCGAGGCGTACGTCTCCCGGCGGCTGGTCGACCCGATCGTCCGGGGCCTGCACGTACGCTGGGCGGACGGCCCGGCCGAGGGCTGGAGCTGGGTCGAGGTGCGTCCCGGCCGGTGTCTGGTGGAACGGGTGCGGGTGTGGGAACACCGCATCTCCTGCGGCGTGGACCCGGGGCGGCTCGCCGAGGACCTCGCGGCCGTGGCGGTGGGTGAGCGGCTGCGCGGCCTCGACGGCGGCGAGCCGGAACTGGTGGCCCGCGAGCAGCTCGACGGGGACATCCGTCGGCTGGGGGCGCGCCGCGACGAAATGCGGAATGGCTTCGGATTCGACCACCTCTGCGTGGACTGACGCATCTTGGAACGGGCCGTCCACCGGCCTCCTCCGGGTGGACCGACACCCTTTGGCCCGGCCGCCGGCAGCGCGACCGCCCGCCCCTGCCGATCACCGTTCACGGGGCGGCCGTCGCCGCAGAATTCCCATATCCGGGTGGAACCCTCGCCGTCCCGGCTCCGTACTCCAGCGGGAATGGACGGGAATCTTCCCCCACCGCGCCGCCGGCGCGGACGGCGGTGCGGAAAGGGCGCCGTCGACCATCGCCATGCGACCGGACGTCGCAGTGATCGTCGCCGAGGCGTTCCACCCGAATTCGTCGGTCCGGTGGGCTCGCCTGTCTGCTACCGGATCGAGAAGGAGAGCAATTCGATGCGCAGGTCCACACGGGCGGGCGGGTCATCCGGTATCGCGCGGAGCAAGCGGCTGCCGGCCGTTGTCGGCCCGCTCGCGGTCTTCGGCGGAATAGTCGCCGTGACGCAGATCTCGTCCGCCCGGGACCGGCGGACGACCACCCGCGCCGCCGCCTCGTGCGTGCCGTCCAGCGGCCTGCCGGATGCTCGGCAGCACCCGCCAGCCGCCGAACCCGGAGGCGGTTCGGCGGGGCGGGCGTCGACCGGCGGCCCCCGTAGGGCCGGATGTGCCCGGCCCAGGCCGCCCGTTGGTGCGCCGGGTGCGCTGACCCGGCCGAGTCGCGGTTCGGCCGAGTCGGGGTGCGGTCCGGCACCGGCTGGCGGTGTCGTGGGAAATGCGACCGGAAAGGGGCCGGCGGGCGCCGGCCTCCACCGCGCGACCCGGGATCCCCGGATCGCGGCCCGCCGCAGGCTCAGCGGTTCTTGTAGGCCTCGACGACCGACACCGGGATGCGCCCGCGGTCGGAAATCTCGTAGCCGTTGTTGGTGGCCCATTCCCGGATGGCCCGGTTCTGCTCGCGGTCCATTCCGGAGACCTGGGCCCTGCCGGGGCGGCGGGGGGCCCGGCCGGTCTCGACCGGCCCCCGACCGATGCGCCGGCCGGCGTTGATGTAGGGGTCGAGTGCTTTGCGCAGGGTGCCGGCGTTCTCGTCGGAGACATCGATGGTGTACGCCACGCCGTCCAGGCTGAACTCGACGGTGCGATCCGCCTTCCCGCCGTCGAGGTCGTCAGTCAGAACGGTGATTACTTTCCGAGCCATCGCCAATTACTCCTTGTGTGGGGCGGGGTGTGCTAAGAGTTTGACCTATCAACTGGCAATTCCGCAAGAATATGCCCCGTTCCGCATTCGGCGAGTCGAGTTCTGCGGGATGGAATCCCGCTCGACCGGTGGAATTTGCCAGTGCCGCTCGCGTGGTTGGGCAGGTCCGGGGCCCGCGCGGGTGGCCGTCTGATTCGGTCCGCCACCCGTCATCCGGTGCGCCGACCCGTGGGGCCGGGTGGTTCCCCGCGATCTCCACGGCGTCGGAGCGACCGTGAAGGGTGGCCTGGATCACACCCCGGAACAAGGGGCACGCTTTGTTACTTGAGTGAGTCAGGCTCAACTCAACGCGATAGCAGGTGTTCGATGGCAACTCTTCCGGTACTTCCGCTGACCGACGCCGTCCTGCTGCCCGGCATGGTCATCCCCGTGACCCTCGACCCGACCACCCAGGCCGCCGTGGACGCGGCCCGCGCCACCGGCGACAAGCAGCTCCTCGCCGTGCCTCGCATCGACGGCGAGTACGGCCCCGTCGGCACGGTCGCCACCATCGAGAAGGTGGGCCGGCTGCCCAGCGGCGAGCCGGCCGCCGTGGTCCGGGGCCTGTCCCGCGCCCGGATCGGCTCCGGCGTCCCCGGACCCGGTGCCGCCCTCTGGGTCGAGGCGACCGAACTACACGAACCCGTCCCCGCCGGCCGGGCCCGGGAACTCGCCCGCGAGTACCGCGCACTGATGACGTCCGTGCTCCAACAGCGCGGGGCGTGGCAGGTCATCGACGCCATGGAGCGGATGACCGACCTCTCCGAGCTGGCCGACGCGGCCGGCTACGCGCCCTGGCTCACGCTGGCGCAGAAGACCGAGCTGCTCGCCGCGCCGGACGTCGTCGCCCGGCTGGAGCTGCTCGTCGGCTGGGTGAAGGAGCACCTGGCCGAGCAGGAGGTCACCGAGCAGATCAACAGCGACGTCCGCGAGGGACTGGAGAGGTCCCAGCGGGAGTTCCTGCTCCGCCAGCAGCTCGCCGCCATCCGCAAGGAGCTCGGCGAGGACGAGCCGGACGGCTCCGCCGACTACCGGGCCCGGGTCGAGTCCGCCGAACTGCCCGAGAAGGTCCGCGAGGCGGCGCTGCGCGAGGTCGGCAAGCTGGAGCGGGCCAGCGACGCATCCCCGGAGGCGGGCTGGATCCGTACCTGGCTGGACACGGTGCTGGAGATGCCGTGGGCCACGCGTACCGAGGACAACACCGACCTGGCCGCGGCCCGCGCCGTGCTCGACGCCGACCACGCCGGCCTGGCCGACGTGAAGGACCGCATCCTGGAGTACCTCGCGGTGCGCAACCGCCGGGCCGAGCGAAACCTCGGCGTGGTCGGCGGGCGCGGCTCCGGAGCCGTGCTCGCCCTCGCCGGCCCTCCCGGCGTCGGCAAGACCAGCCTCGGCGAGTCCGTGGCCCGGGCGCTCGGCCGCAGCTTCGTCCGGGTCTCCCTCGGCGGCGTCCGCGACGAGGCGGAGATCCGCGGCCACCGCCGCACGTACGTCGGCGCGCTGCCCGGCCGGATCGTCCGCGCGCTGCGCGAGGCCGGCTCGATGAACCCGGTGGTGCTCCTCGACGAGGTCGACAAGCTGGCCGTCGGCTACGCCGGCGACCCGGCCGCCGCCCTGTTGGAGGTGCTCGACCCGGCGCAGAACCACACCTTCCGCGACCACTACCTGGAGGTCGACCTCGACCTGTCCGACGTGCTGTTCCTGGCCACCGCCAACGTGGTGGAGAGCATCCCCGGCCCGCTGCTGGACCGGATGGAGCTGGTCACCCTGGACGGCTACACCGAGGACGAGAAGGTCGCCATCGCCCGGGACCACCTGCTGCCCCGGCAGCGGGAGCGGGCCGGACTGACCGCCGAGGAGGCCACCGTCACCGACGACGCCCTCGCGCGGATCGCGGGGGAGTACACCCGGGAGGCCGGTGTCCGGCAGTTGGAGCGGGCCCTGGCCAAGATCCTGCGCAAGGTCGCGGTCGCCCTGGCGACCGACCCGGCGCCGGTGCGGGTGGAGACCGACAACCTGGCCCGCTACCTGGGCCGGCCCAGGTTCACCCCGGAGTCGGCGGAGCGGACGGCGGTGCCCGGCGTGGCCACCGGCCTCGCGGTCACCGGCGCGGGCGGGGACGTGCTCTTCATCGAGGCCACCAGCATGCAGGGCGAGCCCGGGCTGACGCTGACCGGCCAGCTCGGCGACGTGATGAAGGAGTCCGCGCACATCGCGCTGTCGTACCTGCGCTCCAACGGACGCCGGCTCGGCATCGATCCGAACGCCCTCGCCGGGCGGCGGATCCACCTGCACGTCCCGGCGGGCGCGGTGCCCAAGGACGGGCCGAGCGCCGGCATCACGATGGTGACGGCGCTGGCCTCGCTGGTGACCGGCCGGCCGGTGCGGCCCGAGTTCGGGATGACCGGCGAGGTGACGCTCTCCGGTCGGGTGCTGCCCATCGGCGGGGTGAAGCAGAAGTTGCTCGCCGCCCACCGGGCCGGCCTGACCGAGGTGATCATTCCGGCCCGCAACGAGCCGGACCTGGACGACCTGCCCACCGAGGTACGGAAGGCGCTGACCGTGCACACCCTCGCCGACGTCGCCGACGTGCTCGCCCTGGCACTGCGCCCGGCCGACGCCGACACCCTCACCGGTCCCACCCTGTCGGCCGCCTGAGAACTACGCGTGCTGACCCGTACGCGTGCCGAGCTGCCCCGGGCGACCGCGTCGCCCGGGGGCGACTCGACGTCGGTGGCCGTGCGGGATCCCGGACCGGGACAACCGCGAGGCCATCGACGTCGAGTCGGTCAGGAGGTCAGGGGCGGTCGCGGTCGCGGCGTACGGTCGTCTTGCGGCCCTTGATGGTGCTGCCGCGCAGCCCGGCGATCACCTCGTCGGCCACCCCGTTCGGGACCTCCACCAGCGAGAACCGGTCGGCGATCTCGATCGAGCCGATGTCCCGGCCGCTGATCCGGGTCTCCCCGGTGATCGCCCCCACCAGGTCCTGCGGGCGCACCCCGGCGCGCCGGCCCAGCCCGATGAACACCTGCGTGGTGCCCCCCGTCCGGGGCCGGGCCGGCCGGCGGTCGCCGCCCCGACCCTCGTACCCCGGGCGGCTCTCCCGCTGCGGACGGACCGCGACCTGGGGGATCTCCTCCTCGTCGTCCGAGCCCGGTGAGGCGGCCTCGTGGGCGAGCTTCACCGCGGCGAGGGCGACCTCCACCAGGTCGAACTCGTCCGACAGCGACTCCACGATCACCCGGAACGGGTCCAGGTCGTCCTCCAGCAGCGACTCCCGCAGCGCCGCCTGGGTCAGCTCCAGCCGCCGGGTGCGCAGGTCGGCCGCCGTGGGGATCTTGTCGATCGCGATCCGTTGCCCGGTCACCCGCTCGATGGTCTTGAGCATCCGGTGCTCGCGCGGCTCGGCGAGGGTGATCGCCACGCCCTCGCGGCCGGCCCGGCCCACCCGGCCGATCCGGTGCACGTACGACTCCGGGGCCGACGGCACGTCGTAGTTGACCACGTGGGTGAGCTGCTCGACGTCCAGACCCCGGGCGGCCACGTCGGTGGCCACCAGCAGGTCGGCGGTGCCGGCGCGCAGCCGCCCCATCACCCGGTCCCGCTGCTCCTGGCTCATCCCGCCGTGCAGCGCCTCGGCCCGGTAGCCCCGGCCGTTCATCGTCTCGGTGAGTCGGTCCACCTCCTCGCGGCTGCGGCAGAACACGATCGCCGCGGTCGGCGACTCCACGTCCAGCACCCGGCCCAGCGCCGCCGGCTTGTGCGCCCGCGCCACGATGTACGCGCTCTGCCGCACCAGGGGCGCCTCGCCGGCCACCGGCTGCTCCCGGCCGATCTGGATGCGCACCGGGTCGGTCAGGTGCTGGCGGGCCATCCCGTCGATGCGCGACGGCATGGTCGCCGAGAACAGCACCGTCTGCCGCTGTGCCGGGGCGTGCTCCAGGATCGCCTCGATGTCCTCGGCGAAGCCCATGTCGAGCATCTCGTCGGCCTCGTCGAGGACCACCGTGGCCAGCTCGCCCAGCCGCAGGGTGCCCCGGGCGATGTGGTCCAGCGCCCGCCCCGGGGTGGCCACCACCACGTCCACGCCCAGGTCCAGGGCGCGAAGCTGCCGGCCGATCGGCTGCCCGCCGTAGATCGGCAGCACCCGGGTGCCGAGGTCCTTGCCGTACCGGTGGAACGCCTCGGAGACCTGCACCGCCAGCTCCCGGGTGGGCACCAGCACCAGCGCCACCGGGTCTCCGCCGGAGCGGTCGTCCGGCATGCGCTGCAACAGCGGCAGGGCGAAGGCGGCGGTCTTGCCTGTGCCGGTGGCCGCCTGGCCCAGCAGATCCTGGCCGGCCAGCAGGGGAGGGATGGCCTCCCGCTGGATCGGCGTCGGCTCCTCGTAGCCGAGCGCGGAGAGGGCGCCGAGCAGTTCGGCGCGCAACCCGAGATCCGCGAAGGCGTTCGCCTCGTCGGTGCTGCCGGGGGTGGTGGGGTCGATCGGTGTCGGTGCGGCGGTCATGCCACAAGCTTTTCATCACCCCTCGCGGCCCGCTCCGGCGACCGGCACAACCGTCGGTCGCACCACCCCGCGAGGCGGTCCGTCCGGTCGCCGCCACCGGCTCGCCGGCGACGGGGAGAGCGCCGGAGGGGGCGCGGTGCTGGTTGGCGCGCGGCGCTCGGTCTCGCCGTCGACGCCTGCCTACCGGGCAACGATCCGTAACCGTTCGGCTCTGTAGTCCCCGGAGGGGGCTGCGCGAACGGCTGCGTTCGGCGAAACTGGGACAAGGGCCTCTTCCGCTGGGAATCGAGGCCCGGGCGGACGGCCGGGGTGCCGCACCCACCCCGGCCGTCCTGCTCCACCCGGTCAGCGGTAGCCGCGCAGGTGGTCGAACTCGGCGATGGTGGGGCGGTGCGGCGCGGACCCTGCGCCACCAGCCCGATCCGGGGGGTGGCGGCCGGGCTGGTCGCGCGGCAGCCGCGGGCGGGAGCGTCCACCCTCGCCGCCCGCAGGACCGGTTCCCCTGTCCCGGCTGGAGCCGGCCCGTAAGCCGTGCTCGCCGTTAGGTGGCGATCCTCGCCCTTCGGGGGGATATAAGAGGATTGTTCGGGCCTACCCTAGTTTTCACGATTACGGTGTTTTTAGGTCAACTGACACGGTGTCGTGCCGGGAGAGAGGACCCGACCATGCGAGTGCCCAGCCGAAGCCCCGGCCCCCAGCCCGGCCCGCCCGTCGCGTCCGCCACGCCGGCCCGGCGGGTGCCCCGGGGGGTGGCTCGCCGGCCGGCCCCGCCCACCGCCCCCGACCTCGCCGCCTACCGGGCGGCCGTGGCGGAGCTGCTGATCGAGGTCGGTGCCCTGGCCGAACCCGAGTCGGCGGGGGCCCGACAGGTGCTGCTCGACGAGCGCCTGCGCGAGCCGGCGATCGCCGCGGTGCTCGACGCCACCCCGCAGGGTCTCATCGGCGCCCGGGAGACGCTGCTGCTGGAGATGGCCCGCTACCAGCCCAACCGGCGCAGCTCCGCCACCGACCTGACCACCCTGGTCCGGATCTACCTGCTCTCCCGCATCGACGTGCTGTGGTGGCGCGACGCGCCCACCTTCATGACCGACGCGGAGGTGAACGCCAGCGCCGACCTGGTCGACCTGGAGTGGCTGCGCCGCCGCGACCTGCTCCGCTTCCGGTACCAGGAGCAGCCCGCCACCGTCGTCGGCCGGGGCGTGCGGGCGGTGTGCCGGCGGCTGCTGCCGGACGCCCGGCCGCGCACCGCCGGGCTGAAGTTCCGCCGGGCCCGGCGCGAGGTGGTCGGCCTGCTCAACGACATCGGCCGCGAGTTCGCCCGAACCGCCCCGCCCGGCACCCCGCCGCTGTGGGTGACCAGCCTGGTCCGCAGCGCCGCGCACCAGCACCAGCTACGCCGCCTCGGCTACGCCGCGATGGTGCCCAGCGGGCACTGCCTCGGCTACGCCGCCGACGTGGAGCTGGCCTGGTTCGAGCGGTTCGGCGCCCGGGACGCACTCGCCGGCCTGCTGCTCGCCCGGCAACAGGCCGGCGAGCTCAACGTGGTCGACGAGGGACAGGCCTGGCACCTGTGCCTCGCGCCCGCCGCCCGGCTGCGGTTCCGCCGGGTGTACGAGGCCGAGATGGGGGTCTGAGCCGTGTGCGGCATCGCGTTGAGCATCGGCCCGCAGGCCGACCCGGCCACCTTCCGCCGGATGCTGGCCGTCCTCGCCCCGCGCGGCGAGGTGACCGAGACCCACCGGGAGGCCGGACTGCTCGCCGGCACCCGCCGGCTGCGGATCGTCGACCGGGACCGGGCCGTGCAGCCCCGGCTCTCCGCCGACGGGCGGTTCCTGCTCTGCTACAACGGCGAGGTCTTCAACCACCACGAGTTGCGGGCGGAGCTGACGCGACTCGGCCACCCGATGGACACCGAGAGCGACACCGAGGTGCTGCTCGCCGCGTTCCTGGCCTGGGGTGAGGAGGCGGTGCGGCGGCTGCGCGGCGAGTACGCGTTCGTCGTCGTCGAGCGGGCCACCGGGCGGGCCTACCTGGCCCGTGACCCGCTCGGGGTCAAGCCGCTGTACTGGTCCCGGGTGCCCGGCTGCCTGCACCTGGCCAGCGAGGTCAAGGCCCTCGTGGGGCACGGCGCGCCGGTGGGCGAGGTGCCCCCCGGGCACCACGGCTGGGTCGAACCGGGCGACGACGTCCGGCTGCGCCCGTACGTGGACCTGCTGACCCTGGGCGAGGGGCTGCCGGTGGTGGACGACCCGGACGAGGCCGCCCTGCTCGTCCGGGCCGCCCTCACCGACAGCATCCGGATGCGGGTGGACACCGACCTGCCCCTCGGCGTGGTGCTCTCCGGCGGGCTGGACAGCTCCCTGGCCCTGGTGCACGCCCACCAGATGCACCCGGACTGCGTGGCGGTCACCATCGGCGTTCCGGAGAGCCCGGACGTGGCGTACGCCCGGCGGCTCGCCGCCGACCTTGGGGTGCCGCACGAGGTGGTCGAGCTGCGCCCCCGCGACGTCCGGCTCGCCGAGGTGCGGGAGGCCATCCGGATCTCGGAGCTGACCGAGTACGGGGACATCATCAACGCGGTGGTCTCGGTGCCGATCTTCCGTCGGCTCCGCGACCTCGGGGTGAAGGTGGTGCTCACCGGGGACGGCTCCGACGAGCTGTTCGGCGGCTACCCGATGTACCACCAGGTCGGCCCCGAGCGGGCCCGCCGGCTCTTCCTGCACCGGATCCGCAACCTCTGCCGTACGGAGTTGCAGCGGGTGGACCGGGCCAGCATGGGCCACGGGGTGGAGGCGCGGGTGCCGTTCCTCGACCTGCGCGTGGTGGAGCTGGCGATGCGGCTGCCGCTGGAGCTGAAGCTGCGCGAGGGGCGGGAGAAGTGGATCGTGCGGCGGGCGTTCGCCGACGTGCTGCCCGACTACGTGCTGCGTCGACCGAAGAACCCGATGTCGTACTCGTCGGGCCTGCACGAGCGGGCCCGGCTCTACAAGCCGCTGTTCGCCCGGCTGCACCGCTCGTTCGGCTACCACCTGCTCGAACCCGTCCGGCGGGACTTCGACAGCGTGCTCAGCAGGTGCGGCAACGACCTGGACCGGGCCGTCGCCGCTGGGCTGGCCAGGCCGGACTACACGATGCTGGAGCACGCCCGGGACCTGGTCGGGGCGGCGAAGTGGAACGCCGCGCCGGTGGTCCGCCGGTTGGTCGGCCCGCGCGCCACGCGCCACACGCCGGTCGGCTGACCGCTGCTGGTCGCCCGCCGGGCCCGCCCCGTACCCCGCCGCAGGGTCCACGGCGGCCGATCCTCGCACAGCGCCCCGCCGGCGGCTCGGCGCAGCCCTGTGACCAGGCACTTCCGCCGCCGTCCGGCGGGCTCCCGCCGGCATGGTGGACAACGGTCGATGGCTGACCTAGCGTTCAGGCATCATGCGTAGGACCTTCTTCGGCGCCAGCCTGGCCCTGCTGCTCGCCGTCACCGCCTGCTCCGGCCCCGAGCCCACCGCCGCCGGGCCGACGCCCGCCGGCCCGTCGACCGGCCCACCGTCCGGGTCCCGGCAGAGCGCGGCCGAGGCCGAGCAGACCCTGGCCAGCCTGCGCAAGGTCGACGACCTGCCGATGTGGGAGATGACCTTCGTCGGCGACTACGACCCGACCGTGGGCACCGACGCCGCGCCGCCCAGCCCGTTCGGCTGCTCGCTCTTCGCCGCCTGGGGCGACCGGAGCCGGCCGCTGTTCGCCCGCAACTTCGACTGGACCGCCAACCCGGCCCTGGTGCTGCGCACCGACCCACCGGACGGGTACGCCACGGTCTCCCTGGTCGACATGTCCTACCTCGGCGTCGGCGCCGACCCGACGGGGGACCGCCGGCTGCTCGACGCGCCCCTGCTGCCCTTCGACGGGATGAACGAGCGCGGGCTCGCCGTCGGGCTGGCCGCCGACGACGCCGCCACCGCCCGGCCAGCGGCGGGCAGGTCCACCGTCGGCTCGGTACGCATCCTGCGGCTGGTGCTCGACCAGGCCGCCACGGTCGACGAGGCCGTCGCCGTCTTCAAGCGGCACAACCTCGACTTCGAGGGCGGGCCGCCGTTGCACTACCTGCTCGCCGACGCCACCGGGGCCTCCGCCGTGGTCGAGTTCGTCGACGGCGCGATGCGGGTCGGCAAGGGGCAGGGGAACTGGCAGGTGCTGACCAACGTGCCGGTGGTCGGCGTACCCGAGGAGCGCCGGCGCACCGACCACCGCTACGGGGTGCTCGCCGCCGGGCTGACCAAGGCCGGCGGGGTGGTCGACGCCCGGGCGGCGCTGGAACTGCTCAACGACGTCCGGCAGGGTCACACCCGCTGGTCGGTCACCTACGGCCTGCGCACCGGTGAGGTCCACCTGCGCACGGCCATGGGAACGGAGCGCCAGTACCGCCTCCCGGTCACCCTGCCGTAGACCCTGGAGGATCTCGGCCCGCGCGCCCTGGGTCTCCGGCGCACCGGCGGAGTCGGGGCTGGGGCCCACCGACGCCGGCATGCCGGTGGGCCGGGTGCCGTGGGATGCGATTCCCGGCGCCCGGCCCATCGTCTCTCTCGTCAGCGCTTGGGATCGAAGGTGTAGTCCACCCCGCCGACGTCGTACTTCTCACCGATCTCCTGGGCCGGCCCGACCTGGACGACCTGGAGGGTGTAGGGCTTCTGCAGCGTCTGGCCCGTCGAGAAGCTCAGCGACAGCACCGGCCGCTCGTTCGGGTTAATCAGCAGGTCCCTGATCTGCGCCTTGTACGGGTCGACGATCTGTACCGAGGTGTTGCCGACCACCTGGATGCCCTCACCGGGCGCACCCGCCGCCCGCCACCGCGCGAACATTTCGGGACCGAGGTCGGCCACGATCTTGGCACCCGGCACCGGCTCGCCCAGCGGCCGGAACGCGAGGTCGTACTTGGCCGGCACGGCCAGGGCGTTCGCCAGGGCGTACGGCCGGACCGAGACCGAGCCGGGGCTGAACGCCGGGACGGTGTTGGCGTTCTTCCAGGCGATGTTGTTGTTGTACTGCGTGTTGATGGACGACGAGGTGCCCTCGAACAGCATCGGGTCGGTCGCCGACTCCCAGCGCAGCAGGAGGCAGAAGTGCCCGAGGGAGGGCACGTTGTCCCACGCGATCGACGTCGTGGTGACCCCCGGGGCGACCGGCAGGGTCTTCGAGCCGATCGGCGTCCAGTGGGCCGGCCAGTTCGCGCCGCCGCCAGAGGTGGTGTAGTACGCGCGCAGCGTGCCGTTGCTGATTCCGGAACCGTACGGGCCGTTGTTCCGCAGGTTCACGAAAATGTAACTGGTCGACCCGACGACCGGATTGGTGTGCGCCGCGCACTCGATCCCGTAGGGGCAGAGCTTGATGTCGGGGCTGTTGAAGAACGACGAGTAGATGGCACCGTGCGGCTCGTATCCGGTGTCGCTCGCGATGTCCTTCATGTAGACGTCGGTGCGGGCCATAGTGCCGAAGTCTCCGCTGCGCTCCACGGCGCCCGCAGCGGTCCCGCCCACGGAGAACGCCATGATGGCGGTCAGTACGGCGCCGAACAGCACCCGCGCCACGCGCGGACGCGGACGTGTGCGTGCGATCTTCATGCTGATTCCCTTTCGACGGGTCGGTGGGGTCCGGGCAGTTCCTGATGTTCCCGGCTGCCCCGCTCGATTACTGTAGGGCAGCGGCCACAAACAGCGGAACACTCAAGAATGTCGATTGCTCAAAAGGCGTCCGCATTTGCCGGGGAGGTGGTAATTCCCGGATACGGGGGAACACGAATCGAAGAATCATGCGCGGGTTCGTATCAACGGCGGCGGACGCGGCTCCTGTACACCCACACGTCTGCGCCCACCGCGCCCCGGCCGGTCGGGCCCGGCCGACCCCGCGCCGGCCCGTACGCTGGGTGACCGTGAAACGGACACTGTTCGGCCGGCCGCTGCGCAGCGTGGCCTTCGACGTGGCGGTCTCCGGCTTCGTGGTGCTCTTCGGTCTCGCCGGCGCGGTCAACCAGCGGGGCGGCTGGTGGGCCACCGGAGTCGGCGCGGCGATGGCCGTGGTGCTGCTGTTCCGGCGTACCCACCCGTCGGCGGTGACGGCGGTGGTCGCGGTGCTCGCCCTGGTCCAGGTGGTCGCCGGCTGGGGGCCGCTGGCCTTCGACGTCGCCGTGCTGATCGCCCTCTACAGCGTGGTCAAGTACGCGGAGAAGCTGCGCGACGGCATCGTCGCCGGGATCGTCGCCGCCGTCGGGGTGGTGCTGGGCGCCCTCCAGATCGAGGGCACCGTCGCCTGGTGGGCCACGGCGATCTGGTTCGCCCTGGTCACCGGCGCGGTCTGGCTGATGGGGCTGAACGTGCGTACCCGCCGGCTCTACGTGGTCAGCCTGGAGGAGCGGGCCACCACCCTGGAACGCGAGCGGGAGGCCGAGGCGCGGGCCGCGGTGGCCGAGGAGCGCACCAGGATCGCCCGCGAGCTGCACGACGTGGTGGCGCACAGCATGGCCGTGATGATCGTGCAGGCCGACGGGGCGCGGTACATGTTCGACCGGGACCCGGAGACCGCCCGGGAGGCGGTCCGGGTGGTCGCCGACACCGGCCGGCAGGCGCTGGAGGAGATGCGGCGCCTGGTGGGCGTACTGCGGGAGACGAGCGCGCCCGAGCCGGCGGCGGCTCCCGCCGTGGCGGCCGGGCCGGACGGCGTCGGGGCCTCGGGCCTGTCGGGGGAGCCGACCCACCGGCGGCCGGCGCTGGTGGAGCTGCCCGAACTGCTGGACCGGTTCCGGGCCGCCGGGCTGCGCATCGACTGGCGGGTCACCGGCGAGCCCCCGGCGCTGCCGCCCGGCCTGGAGCTGACCGTGTACCGGGTGGTGCAGGAGGCCCTGACCAACGCCCTCAAGCACGCCGGGGTCGGCGCGACGGTCGCGCTGAGCCTCGACCACACCCCCGACGCCGTCGCGGTCCGGGCCGTCGACGACGGGCGCGGCCGTCCGCCGGTCCGGCCCGCGCCCTCCGGCGGCCACGGCCTGGTCGGCATGCGCGAGCGGGTGACGGTGTACGACGGCAGCCTCACCGCCGGGCCGAGGCTGGCCGGGGGGTGGCAGGTCGAGGTTCGGCTGCCGCTACCGTCGAGCACCGGGACGGAGGTGGCGGCATGACGGTACGCGTGGTGGTCGTGGACGACCAGGCCCTGGTGCGGGCGGGGTTCCGGATGGTGCTGGACTCCCAGCCCGACCTGACCGTGGTCGGCGAGGCGATCGACGGCGCCGACGCGCTGCGGGTGCTCGGCCGGGTCGAGGCCGACGTGGTGGTGATGGACATCCGGATGCCGACCATGGACGGCGTGGAGGCCACCCGGCGGATCTGCGCCGGCCGCCCCGGCGGCCCCCGGGTGCTGGTGCTGACCACCTTCGACACCGAGGCCGACGCGTTCGCCGCCCTCCAGGCCGGGGCCAGCGGCTTCCTGCTGAAGAACGTCCCGCCGGAGGAACTGCTGGCCGCGATCCGGGTGGTGGCCGAGGGCGACTCGGTCGTCGCCCCGTCGATCACCCGTCGGCTGCTGGACCGGTTCGCCGGCCAGCTCGGGCCCGGCCCGGCCGGGGACCCCCGGCTGGCCCAGCTCACCGAGCGGGAGCGGGAGATCCTGCTGCTGGTCGCACAGGGCCTGTCCAACGCGGAGATCGCCGGCCGGGTGCACGTCGCCGAGGCGACCGTGAAGACCCACGTCGGGCGGATCCTGGCCAAGCTCCAGCTCCGCGACCGGGTGCAGGCCGTGGTCCTGGCCTACGAGAGCGGCCTGGTCACCCCCGGCGGCTGACAGCGGGTACGACCCAGGTCGTACGGGCCACCGGACTTCGGGCACCTCCGGGGGCACGCAGGTCGAGCGCGCGGGTGGACGCGGGCGGGTGCCCGCCGCCCATAGCGTCGGAGGCGTCCCAGCCACCGTCCGCACGGGGAGCATCACGTGTCCGTACCACCTCCCGCCTTCGCCGCCGCCGGCGTCGCGGTCACCGCCCGGGGCCTGCGCAAGGAGTATGGCTCCGGCCAGGCCCGGGTCGTCGCCCTCGACGGCGTCGACGTCGACTTCGCCGCCGGCCGGTTCACCGCCATCATGGGCCCGTCCGGCTCCGGAAAGTCCACCCTGATGCACTGCCTCGCCGGCCTCGACCGGCCCAGCGCGGGGACGGTGCGCATCGGCGACGCCGACACCGGCCGGCTCGACGACAAGCGGCTCACCCTGCTGCGTCGGGACCGGATCGGCTTCGTGTTCCAGAAGTTCAACCTGCTGCCCGCCCTGACGGCCGAGGAGAACATCGTGCTGCCGCTGGCCATCGCCGGCCGCCGCCCCGACCCGGGCTGGCTGCGCCAGGTGGTCGCCGCCGTCGGGCTGACCGACCGGCTGCGGCACCGGCCCGCCGAGCTGTCCGGCGGCCAGCAGCAGCGCGTCGCCGTCGCCCGCGCCCTGATCACCAAGCCGTGGGTGGTCTTCGCCGACGAGCCCACCGGCAACCTCGACTCCCGCTCGGGCGCGGAGGTGCTGCGGCTGCTCCGCGAGGCCGTGGACACCCTCGGCCAGACCGTGGTGATGGTGACCCACGACCCCGTCGCGGCCAGCCACGCCGACCGGGTGGTGTTCCTCGCCGACGGCCGGCTGGTCCGCGAGCTGGCCGCGCCGACCGCCGAGGCGGTCCTCGACGCCCTTGCCCACCTCGACCCGGCCCCGGCCGGCGCCGGGGCGGTGGGGCGGCGGTGATCCGGCTGACCCTGCGCACCATGCGCGCCGACGCCCTGCGGCTGCTGCTCTCCGCGCTGGCCGTGGTGCTCGGCGTCGCGTTCGTCGCCGGCACCCTGATCTTCACCGACGGGATGAAGCAGGGCGCGTACGACCGGGCCGGCGTCTTCGACCGGCACACCGACCTCGCCGTGTACGCCGACCGGGACCCGATCCCGCCCGCCCTGGTGGAGAAGGTGCGCGCGGTCGACGGGGTGCGCGCCGCCGCCGGGGAGCTGACCGGCACCGCCGGAGTGGTCGGCTCGGACGGCCGGCCCGTGCTCGGCTTCGCCGTCCTCGCCGCGATCCCCGCCGAGGCGGCCCTCCAGTCGTACGACGTGGTGGCCGGGCGGCTGCCGCAGCGACCCGGCGAGCTGGTCCTCGACGCGCCGACGGTGGCCGAGGAGGGATTCACCCTCGGCGGGCCGGTCGGCGTGGGCGGCAGCGGGGGCTCGGCCCGCCCGTACACCCTGGTCGGCACGGTCGACGTGGCCGGCACCTCCCGGGACGTCGGCGGGCCGTTCATCGGCCTCGCCGGTTCCGACGCCCTCGCCGTCACGGCGATGCAGGGCTACGGGCGGATCATGGTGGCCGCCGAGCCCGGCGTGCCGGCTGCGGAGCTGGTCGACCGGGTGGCGGCGGTGACCGGTCCCGGCGTGACCGTGCGGGACCGGCAGGAGATCCTCGACGTCGCCGTCGACGACGCCGTGCACGACCTGGAGCAGTTCAACCTGGGCCTGCTCACCTTCGCCGCGGTGGCCGTGGTGGTGGCGGGGTTCGTCATCGCCAACACCTTCGCCATCGTGCTCGCCCAGCGCACCCGGCGCACCGCCCTGCTGCGGCTGGTCGGCGCGACCCGGGGGCAGGTGTTCCGGGCGACGCTGCTGGAGGCGGCGGTGACCGGGGTGGCCGCCTCGGCCCTCGGGGTGGCGGCCGGCACCGGCCTCGCCGTCGGGATGGACGCGTTGATGTCCGCGTTCGACGTGCCCGTCTCCGGTGGCGGGCTCGCGGTCACCGCGCAGGCCGTGCTGACCTGCCTGCTGCTCGGCACGGCGCTCACCGTCGGGGCCGCCGCCGTGCCGGCCTGGCAGGGTACCCGGGTCGCCCCGGTGGCCGCGCTCACCGACGCGGCGGTGCAGACCACCCGCCGGGCCGGCCGGGTCCGGCTGGCCGCCGGCGCCCTCGTCTTCGGCGCGGGGGTGGCGGCGCTGGTGGCGGCCGGGATGGTCGGCCAGGTGCCGCTGGTCGCGGCCGGCGGGGTGTTCACCTTCTTCGGCATCGTGCTGTTCGGCCCGGTGCTGGTCCCGGCGCTGGTGCGGGTGCTCGGCGTGCCGGCGCGCCTGCTGCTCGGGGCGACCGCCGGGCTGGCGGTGGCGAACGCCGTGCGCAACCCGCGCCGGATCGCCGCCACCGCCACCGCCCTGGTCATCGGCATCGGCCTGGTGTCCGCGTTCGTGGTCGGCGCGCGCAGCGTCAAGACCGGGATCGAGCGGGCCGTGGACCAGCAGATCGGGGTGGACTTCCTGGTCACCGGCATCGGCGGGGACCTGCCATCGACGCTGGCCGGCGAGCTGGCCGCCCGCTCCGAGCTGGGCGTCGTGCACGAGCAGCGCAGCCGGGTCACCGGCGGCATCGAGCTGCGCGCCGCCCACCCGGCGCTGGTCGGGCGCACCCTGAGCGCGGTCGACGCCGGCGACGTGGGCCGGCTCGGGCCGGGCCGGGTGCTGGTGCACCGGGAGCTGGCCCGGGCAAAGGGCTGGGCGGTCGGCGACACCGTCACCCTGGCCGGGCGGCCGTTCACCGTGGCCGCCGTCGTCGACGCCGACGGGCCGGCGCTGGCCGGCAGCCCGGTCCCGGTCGGCCACGTGGTCGACGTGGCCGACGCCGACTTCGCCCGGCTGTTCCCGGCCGAGCGCGGCTACCTCGTCGAGATCGAACCGGCCTCCGGGGTGTCCGCCGAGCGGGCTCGGGAGGCCGTCGAGTCGGTGGTGACCCGCTACCCGACGGTCAACCTGATGGACCAGGCGGCGTACAAGAAGATGCTCACCGGAACGATCGACATGCTGCTGGCGTTCGTCACGGCGCTGCTCGGCCTGGCCGTGGTGATCGCGCTGGTCGGGGTCGCGAACACGCTGAGCCTGTCGGTGGTGGAGCGGACCCGGGAGAACGCCGTGCTGCGCGCGGTCGGGCTGACCCGGGGTCGGATGCGGGCCATGCTCGCCGTCGAGGCGGTGCTGATGGCGCTGGTCGGCGCGGTGCTCGGGGTGCTCCTCGGCACCGGGGTCAGCGCCGGGGCGATGGCGGTGTTCGCCCGCGTCGGCGGCGACTTCACCCTGGTGCTGCCGTGGGGGCAGCTCGGGTTGATCCTCGCGGTGGCGGTGCTCGCCGCGCTGGCCGCGTCCGTGCTGCCGGCCCGCCGGGCCCTGGCCCGCCCGGTCGTGGAGTCCCTCGGCGCGGAGTGACGACGAGTGGTCCCCGCCTGCGGGCGGGGACCACTCGCGGTCCGTTGCTCAGAGCCGCTCGACGGTCGGGCCGTGGCACCGGTTGCGGGTGTCGAAGACGTACCGGGCGTGCCGCACCACCAGGTCGTAGTCGAGGCAGTCGTGGTCGGTGACCACGACCACCGCGTCGGCCGCGCGGAGCTCGTGCTCGGTCAGCCCGACCACGGTCACCCCGGCGGGGACGTGGTGCGGCTCGGCGTACGGCTCGACGGCGCGCACGTCGGCGCCGAGGGCCTGGAGGCGGCGCGCGACGTCGACGGCGGGGGAGTCCCGCATGTCCCCGGTGTTCGGCTTGTACGCCAGCCCGAGCAGCAGCAGCCGGGCCCCGCTGACCGCCCGGCCGGCCCGGTTCAGCCCGCCCATGATCCGTTGGGTGACGTGTTCGGGCATCTCGTGGTTGACGTCGTTGGCCAGCTCGATGAACCGGAACTGCCGCCCCAGCCGCCGCTTGACCTGCCAGGACAGGTAGCACGGGTCGATCGGCAGGCAGTGCCCGCCGACCCCCGGCCCGGGGCGGAACGGCATGAACCCGAACGGTTTGGTCTCGGCCGCCTCGATCGCCTGCCAGACGTCGATGTCGAGGTGGTGGCTGAGCATCGTCAGCTCGTTGATCAGCGCGATGTTCACCTGGCGGAAGGTGTTCTCGATCAGCTTGGTCAGCTCGGCGACCCGGGTGGAGTCCACCGGCACGGTCCGCTCGACCAGCCGCTGGTAGAACGCGTCGACCCGGTCGCGGGACGCCGCGTCCACCCCGGAGACCACCTTCGGGGTGTTCTCCAGCTTCCAGGTGGGGTTGCCGGGGTCGATCCGCTCGGGGCTGTAGCCGAGGTGGAAGTCGCCGGGGCTGGTCAGCCCGCTGGCCGACTCCAGCAGCGGCCGGAGCAGCTCCTCCGTGGTGCCCGGGTAGGTGGTCGACTCCAGGACCACCACGCAGCCCGGCCGCACGTACGGGCCGATGCCGACCCCGGCCTGCTCGACGAAGCTCAGGTCGGGGACGCCGTCGCGCAGCGGGGTGGGCACGGTGATCACGCAGACGTCGAAGCCCTCGGCCTCGGTGTACTCCGTGCTCGGCCGGTACCGGCCGCTGCCCAGCGCCCGGCCGAGCCGGTCCGTCGGGATGTCCTCGACGAAGGACTCGCCGGCGGCGAGCCGCTTGACCCGGTCGGCGTCGACGTCGAGGCCGACGACGTCCAGCCCCGCCTCGACCGCCCGCACGGCCAGCGGCAGGCCGACGTACCCCTGGCCGATGACGACCAACTTCTCAACGCTCACCCGTGCTCCCGTAGACGACGGAACGTGCCTCCTCGTCAGCGTAAGGGAGCATCTGCGTTTAAAGTCCGATTTGGGGATGACGGGGCCAGTGGGAAAGCCGCGACCCCGGCCGGATCGGGCGATCCGGACCGGGGTCGGTCGGTGCGTGGGGTCAGCCGTTCCCGTTCCCGGCGGGCGGCTCCGCCGGCGTGCTCGCCGTGGTCGGCGGTGGGTCGGTCGGCGTGTTCGCCGTGGTCGGCGGTGGGCCGGTCGGCGTGCTCGCCGT
>NZ_QKKX01000032.1 GCF_003434305.1 Micromonospora sp. MW-13 | reverse complement strand
GGTCGACCCCGGGGCGGCCGACTCGCTCGGCTGCGGGGTCGCCGTGGCGCTGGCCGGGGCCGAGGAGCGGACCGGGCCCGGCCGGTCGGTGCGACCCCCGTCGACCGCGGCCTCCTCGGTGGCGGCCGAGTCGCCGCCCGGCGTCGGCACGGCCGCCGGGGCGGTCGGCCGGTAATTCGTCGCGGGGGCGTCCGCGTTCTGCGCCGCGCCCAGGGCCGCGGCGAGGCCGGCCAGCGCCACCAGCACCGCCGCGATCGCGCCCAACAGGGTGCCGCGCCGCCCGCCGCGCCGGGCGGCGGAGGGGGTGGGCCGCAGCACCGGTGGCAGGTCGTCGCGGGTGGTGCCGCTGGCGCCCGGGGCGACGCCGACGCCGGCGGCCCCGCGCAGCGGGACCGGCACGGTGCTGGTCGGCGCCGAGCCGTCCGCGATGGTGGCCCGCGCCGCCTCGGCCATCGCCGCTCCGGTGGCGAACCGCTCGGCCGGGTCCTTCGCCAGCGCCCGGCCCACCAGGTCCCGCACCGGCGCCGGGATCTCCCGCGGCAACTCCGGCGGCTCGTCGTCGAGGTGCCGGACGGCCACCTGCAACGGGTTGTCACCGGTGAACGGCGGCCCGCCGGTCAGGCAGCAGTACGCCACCGCGCCGAGCGCGTAGATGTCGGTGGCCCCGGAGACCGGCCGGCCGGCCGCCTGCTCGGGAGCCATGTAGAGCGCGGTGCCCGGCACCGCGTTGGCGCTGGTGATGCTCGTGACGTTGACCGACCGGGCCACCCCGAAGTCGACCAGGACGACGGTGCCGTCCTCCTGCACCAGCAGGTTGCTCGGCTTGACGTCGCGGTGCACGATGCCGCCGTCGTGTGCCGCGTGCAGCGCCTGCGCCGCCTGGGCGACGATCGACATGGTCTCGGCGACGTCGAGTTGCCCGGCCGCCTCGATCCGCCGGGACAACGGCTGGCCCTCGACGAACTCCATGACCAGGTAGTCGGCCCGCCCGCCGTCGGGCAGGTCGTCCTCGCCGCAGTCGTAGACCTGCACGATGCCCGGGTGCCGCAGGGCTGCCATGATCCGCGCCTCGGCCCGGAACCGGGCGATGAAGTCGGGGTCGGAGACCAGCGCCGGGAGCAGGACCTTCACCGCGACCTGGCGGCCGAGGATCTGGTCCGTGGCACGCCAGACGTCACCCATGCCGCCGGTGGCGACACGGTCGTCCAGGCGGTACCGACCGCTGAGTACGACTCCCGAAGACAGCACGGCACTACCGTACCCAGAGCCGGCGCGGAGTACTTCTCGTGATCCGGCCCAGTCGGACGGGCCCTTCGTGGCGGCCGGGCGGTGGGCGGCCCGCAGCACCGGATATCCTGTGACCGGTCCGCGACAGCCGGTCACGCGATCTGGTCGGACGGGTCGTGGCCTGCGTGAACTGGATCACCCGGCCGCCTGCCCCTTGCGCGGGCGGGCGCGGGCGCGGCCCGGCCCCGATGTGTTACGGCGACTCGCCGGGTGCGCGGGTTGATAATTCTCACTCTTTTTCCGGCGGTCGGTGACTTGTCCCCCCGACCCCCCACTCCTAGCGTTAGCCCGGCTCGGGACCGGCGGCGGTTGCGCGGAACGTCCGCTGACGGCTGCGCCACGTGCTGCGCCCGACATGTCGTCCGCGCCGTACCGGCGTCGGGCGTGATCTGGTCAGCGGGGGGCTGATGGTGCGGGAGGAGGTCCGGCCGCCGGACCGGGTCGGCGTCGCGTGCGCGGCGGTCGGTGCGTGCCGGTCTTCGAGGACCGGGCGACGGGAACGGCGGAGCCATGGCCGGTGAGCTGAACGAGGCGGTCGTCGCGGCGCAGGCCGGCGACGAGGAGGCCTTCCGGTTCCTCTACCGTCGCCTCCAGCCCGGCCTGCTGCGCTACCTGACCGCGCTGGTCGGGGCCGAGGCGGAGGACGTCGCCTCCGAGACGTGGTTGCAGATCTCCCGCGACCTGCCCACCTTCACCGGCGGGGAGTTCCGCGCCTGGACCGTCACCATCGCCCGGAACCGGGCCATGGACCATCTGCGCCGCCAGCGCCGGCGGCCCTCGGTGCCGGTGCCGGTGCAGGCGCTCAGCGACCTGGCCGGTGACGCCGACACGGCCGAGCGGGCCGGCGAGACGCTCGGCACCGAGGCCGCGCTCGAACTGATCGCCACCCTGCCGCCCCGGGAGGCCGAGGCGGTGCTGCTGCGCGCGGTGATCGGCCTGGACGCCGAGACCGCCGGCCGGGTGCTGGGCCGCCGGGCCGGCGCGGTACGCACGGCCGCCCACCGCGGCCTGCGTCGGCTCGCCGCACTCGTGCAACGTCACGATCCGCCCCCGACCGCGGTGCCGTCCGCCACCCCGCCCCGTCCCCGGGCGGACCGGTCGGCGTCCGGCACGCCGCACGTCGGGCCGGCGGACGGTGACGTGAGGGGAAACCGATGACCTTCCGTCAACCCGCCCGCCCCGGGCAGCGCCCCGCCGACCGGTCCGAGTCGGACCGGCTCCTCGACGCGGCCCGCGCCGCCCGGGATGCTGCGGCGTCCCGACCGGGTCCAGCCGCCGGCCGCGAGGACACCGCCGGCCTCGGCCGTCCCGACCGGGATCCGCTTGCCCGCCTGCTCGCCGCCGCGGCCGGACCGACCCGCCCCGGCGAGCTGGCCGGGGAGGAGGCGGCGCTGGCGGCCTTCCGGGCCGCCCGGGCGGCCCCGGCGCCGACCCCGGCGCAGGCGCCCCGCCGGCGCCGGCTCACCGTCGGCGCGGTCGCCTGGATCGGCACGCTGGCCGCCACCGCCACCGCGGGCGTCGCCGTCGCGGCGGGCACCCTGGACCGGACGGAGGAACCGGCGCCCCCGCCGGCGCCGTCCACCGCGCCGGTCAGCCCCACCGACTCCGGTCCCGTCACCCCCCGCCCCACCCGATCCGACCCCGGCAGGTCCCCCGCCCCGACCGCCACGCCGGGCGGCGTCGGCCCGTCCACCCCGGCGCGGCCCGGGGCGTCGAGCGCCGACACCCGCGCCCCCGGCCGGACCACCGGCCCGGGACACTCGGGCGCCGGCGTCCAACTGCCCGGGCTGTGCCGGGCGTACCTGGCCAAGTCGGCCGCCCAGCGGGAGAGTGCGCTGGCGAAGCCCGGCTTCGCGCCCCTGGTCGCCGCCGCCGGCGGGGCCGCCGAGGTGGAGAACTTCTGCCGGGACCTGCTGTCCCGGGCGGATTCCGGCCGGCCCCCACCGGCCATCCCGGCTACCCCGGCCGGCCCGACAGAGACGGGGCGTAGGCCGTGACCGGCGAGACCCCGGGCGGGGCGACGCTCCCATCCTGACCTGGGTCGGCGGCCCCTGGACACCCGACCGGGACGAAACACCTGTTACAGCAAGGCGAGCGGATTTCGTCTGCTAGACAGAGGATGGTGGCACCGCGGACGTCCGACCGGTCACGGTCACGCACGGCCCGGGGCGATCGTCAGTCGACCAGCGCGGGAGGAATCGTCTCGTGGTGACATCACCAGAGCTGGACCGGAACACCCTGTTGGGGGAGGCGGCCGACGCCGCCCGGCACATCGCCCGGATCTGCTTCAAGACCGGCCCACCCACCCACACCGGCGTCGAACTGGAATGGACCGTGCACGACGCCGCCGACCCCGCCCTCCCCGTCGACCGGGGGCGGCTGCTGGCGGCGCTGGGGCCACACAGCCCCGTCACCATCGACGACTCCAGCCCCGCCGCACCGCTCCGGCACGGCAGCGCCGTGACCGTGGAGCCCGGCGGCCAGCTTGAGATATCCACCCCGCCGCGACCCTCGGTCGCCGCGCTGATCGAGGCCACCGACGCCGACATCGCCCAGCTCACCGACCTGCTCCGGGCCGCCGGCCTGGTCCTCGGCCGCACCGGCATCGACCCGTTCCGGGCACCGCGCCCGGTCGTTGACACCCCGCGCTACCGCGCGATGCGCTGCGTTTTCGACCAGGGTGGGCCGGCCGGCCGGACCATGATGTACAGCACCGCCGGCCTCCAGGTCTGCCTCGACGCCGGCGAGCCGGCCCAGGTGGCGGCCCGCTGGGCGGCTGCGCACGCGGTCGGCCCGCCGCTGCTCGCCGCGTTCGCCACCGCCGGCCGGCACGCCGGGCGGCGCACCGGCTGGGCGTCCGCCCGGATGGCGGCCTGGCTGGCCATCGACCCCGCCCGCACCCGGCCGGTCTGGTCCCCGGCCCGGCCCGACGCCGACCCGGTGCCGGCCTGGACGGCGTACGCGCTGGCCGCACCGCTGCTCTGCCTGCGCGGCGACGCCGCCGACTGGACCCCGCCGGCGGGGGTGACCTTCGGTGACTGGCTCGCCGGGGCGCTGCCTCGCCCGCCCACCACCGACGACCTGGACTACCACCTGAGCACCCTGTTCCCGGTCGTCCGGCCCCGGGGCTACCTGGAGATCCGCTACCTGGACGCCCAGCCCGGGTCGGACTGGCGGCTCCCGCTGGCCGTGCTGGCCGCGCTCTTCGCCGACCCCGCCACGGTGGCCCGCGCCGCGGGCGTCGCCGCGCCGGTGGCCGACCGGTGGGACGCCGCGGCCCGGCACGGGCTGGCCGACCCCCCGCTGGCGCGCGCCGCCGCCGGCCTGCTCGACCTGGCGCTGGCGGCCCTGCCCCGGCTCGACCTGCCCGCCCCGCTGCACGACGAGACCACCCGCGCACTACGGCGGCGACTGGCCGCCACGGAGAGGGGACCGAGGTGACCACCATCCACGAACTCGGCACGCAGCGGCTGCGCGACCGAATCGCCGCCGAGCTGGAGCGCACCCGGGCGCGCACCGCCCTGCTCACCGAGGCGGTCGACGACGCCGACCTGATGCGCCAGCACTCGCCGCTCATGTCCCCGCTGGTGTGGGACCTCGCCCACGTCGGCAACCAGGAGGAACTCTGGCTGGTCCGGGACGTCGGCGGGCGCGAGCCCGTCCGGCGGGACATCGACGACCTGTACGACGCGTTCAAGCAGCCACGCCGGGACCGCCCGGCGCTGCCGCTGTTGCCGCCCGCCGAGGCCCGCGCCTACCTCGCCGCCGTCCGGGACAAGGTGCACGACCTGCTCGACCGGGTGCCGTTCACCGACCGGCCGCTGGTCGCCGACGGGTTCGCCTTCGGCATGATCGTCCAGCACGAGCAGCAGCACGACGAGACCATGCTCGCCACCCACCAGCTCCGCCTCGGCCCGCCGGCCCTGCACGCCCCGCCCCCGCCGGAGCCGCGCGCCCGGGTCGCCGACGAGGTCCTCGTCCCGGCCGGCGGGTTCACCATGGGCACCTCCACCGATCCGTGGGCGCTGGACAACGAACGCCCCGCGCACACCGTCCACCTGCCCGCGTACGTCATCGACGCGGCCCCGGTCGGCAACGGCCGGTACGCCGAGTTCATCGCCGACGGCGGCTACGACGACCCGCGCTGGTGGAGCGAGGCCGGCTGGCGGCACCGCACCGAGGCCGGGCTGACCGCCCCGCTGCACTGGCGGCGCGACGGCGACGGGTGGGCGTACCGGCGGTTCGGCCGGTGGTCGCCCGTGCGCGCCGACGAGCCGGTGGTGCACGTCTGCTGGTACGAGGCGCAGGCGTACGCCGCGTGGGCCGGCAAGCGGCTGCCCACCGAGGCCGAGTGGGAGAAGGCCGCCCGCTGGGACCCGGCCACCGACCGGTCCCGCCGCTACCCGTGGGGCGACGAGGAGCCGACCGCCGAGCACGCCAACCTCGGGCAGCGGCACCTGTGGCCGGCGCCGGTGGGCGCGTACCCGGCGGGCGCGTCGCCGCTGGGGGTGCACCAGCTCGTCGGCGACGTGTGGGAGTGGACCGCCAGCGCCTTCCGGGGGCACCCCGGGTTCGCCGCGTTCCCCTATCGGGAGTACTCGGAGGTGTTCTTCGGCGACGACCACCGGGTGCTGCGCGGCGGATCGTTCGGCACCGACCGGGCCGCCTGCCGGGGGACGTTCCGCAACTGGGACTACCCGATCCGGCGGCAGATCTTCAGCGGCTTCCGCTGCGCCCGCGACGCCCGGCCGGACGAGTCGCCCCGGTGACACCGCACCCGGTGGCCGCCGCGCCCCGGCCGTCCGGCGCCGCGCACCCTTGCGGCGGGGCCGCCTGATGTGCCGGCACCTGGCGTACGTCGGGCCGCCGGTGAGCCTGCGCGCCCTGCTGTACGACCCGCCGCACTCGCTGGCGCGGCAGTCCTGGGCGCCCCGGGACATGCGCGGCGGCGGGACGGTCAACGCCGACGGCTTCGGCGTCGGCTGGTACCCGCCCGGTGGCGGCGAGCCGGTGCGCTATCGGCGGGGCACGCCGATCTGGAGCGACGTGACGCTGCCGGAGCTGGCCGCGGCCACCACCAGCGGCGCGGTGCTGGCCGCCGTCCGGTCGGCCACCGTCGGCATGCCCGTGCTCGACACGGCCGCCGCCCCGTTCGCGGAGGGACCGTGGCTGTTCAGCCACAACGGGGTGGTCCGCGGCTGGCCCGACGCGGTGACCGGGCTCGCCGGCCGGCTGCCCGTCCGCGACCTGCTCACCCTCGACGCGCCGACCGACGCCGCGCTGCTCTGGGCCCTGGTCCGGCACCGGCTGCGCGCCGGGGACGACCCGGCACGGGCGGTCGCCGGCACGGTGACGCAGGTCGCGGCGGTGGCGCCCGGATCCCGGCTCAACCTGCTGCTCACCGACGGGCAGACCGTCGTGGCCAGCGTCGCCGGTCACGCGCTGTCGCTGCGGCGCAGCCCGGGCGCGGTGCTGCTGGCCTCGGAACCGCACGACGACGAGCCCGGCTGGCAGGCGGTGCCGGAGGGGCGGCTGGTGGTGGCCACGGCCGCC
Organism: Micromonospora sp. MW-13; assembly: GCF_003434305.1. Taxonomy (GTDB): domain Bacteria; phylum Actinomycetota; class Actinomycetes; order Mycobacteriales; family Micromonosporaceae; genus Micromonospora. The sequence goes on along the minus strand of NZ_QKKX01000032.1, from coordinate 93,577 downwards.
GGGGCGCGGATCGACGCCCTGCCCGGCGGGTGGACCGCCGACCGGGCGGCAGGCGGGACACGACACGAGTGACGGAGGGACACCTGATGAGCGCGGAACCGTTGGAGATCTACCTGGAGGAGCAGGACCTCGGCCGCGGGCTGCGGGAGGACGTACGGACCGGGCTGACGGCGGCGCCGAAGTGGCTGCCGCCCAAGTGGTTCTACGACGCCCGGGGCAGCGAGTTGTTCGAGGAGATCACCCGGCTGCCGGAGTACTACCCGACCCGGGCCGAGCGTTCCGTGCTGGCCGAGCGGGCAGGCGAGATCGCCGAGCTGACCGGGGCGAAGACCCTGATCGAGCTGGGCTCCGGCTCGTCGGAGAAGACCCGGCTGCTGCTGGACGCCTTCACCCGCCGTGGCGGGCTGGGCACCTTCGTGCCGCTGGACGTCTCGGTCAGCGCCCTGCGCCAGTCCACGGAGCAGATCGCCGCCGACTACCCCGGGCTGCGGGTACGCGGCATCGTCGGGGACTTCACCCGGCACCTCCACCGGCTGCCCGCCGGTGGGCGCCGACTGGTGATCTTCCTCGGCGGCACGATCGGCAACCTGCTCCCCGCCGAGCGGGCCGGATTCCTCGCCGCCATGCGCGCGGCCCTGGAGCCCGGCGACTGGCTGCTCCTGGGCACCGACCTGGTCAAGGACCCGGCGGTGATCGTTCCCGCGTACGACGACGGGGCCGGGGTGACCGCCGAGTTCAACCGCAACGTGCTGCGGGTGATCAACCGGGAGCTGGACGCCGACTTCGACCCGGAGGCGTTCACCCACGTCGCGCTCTGGGACCCGGAGCGGGAGTGGATCGAGATGCGGCTGCGCGCCGATCGTCCGCACCGGGTCCGGGTGCTCGACCTGGACGTGGCGTTCGCGGCGGGGGAGGAACTGCGCACCGAGGTGTCGGCGAAGTTCCGCCCGGAGGGGATCGCGGCGGAGCTGGCCGCCGCCGGCTTCACCGCCCACGAGTTCTGGACCGACGCCGACGGCCGGTTCGGCGTCACCCTGGCCCGCGCCGACTGAGCCGCTCCCGCCGGCCCGACGCGGGTGACGCGGCCGGGCCCGACGCGGGTGCCGCCGTCCACCCGCGTCGGGCCCGGCCACGCCGATCGGCTAGGCTGGCGGGGCGAAGGGGAGTAGCCCCCAATGTCGTGGTCGACACACTGGTGCGTTCCGCATCCGGCCACGCGGCCCCACCTGAGGTGGGGCGGGCGAGACCTTCGACCCAGGCTGTGCACAACGGCCGGGTCGAGGGCGCCCCACACCCCGGCCCGGCACCATCGGGAAGGGTGTCATGGAAGGTTTCCTCGTCGCGCTGGTCGTCAGCTTCGGCGTCATCTTCGTCGCCGAGCTGGGCGACAAGTCCCAGCTCATGGCGCTGACGTTCGCCACGCGGTTCAAGACGGTCCCGGTGCTGATCGGCATCACGATCGCCACCGCCCTCGTCCACCTGGCCTCGGTGGCCATCGGTTACGGGCTGGGCGCCGCCCTGCCCACCGGCTGGATCTCCCTCATCGCCGGCCTCGCGTTCCTCGGCTTCGGCGCGTGGACGCTGCGCGGCGACAAGCTCACCGAGGAGGAGAAGCGCAAGGCCGAGCGGAGCAGCAAGTCCGCCGTCGTCGCCGTCGGCGTCGCGTTCTTCCTCGCCGAACTGGGCGACAAGACGATGCTGGCCACCATCACCCTGGCCACCAAGTACGGCTGGTTCGGCACCTGGCTGGGCTCGACGATCGGCATGGTGGCCGCGGACGCGCTGGCGATCGTCGTCGGCCGGATGCTCGGCCGGCACCTGCCGGAGCGCGCCATCCGGTACGGCGCGGCGGTGCTCTTCGCCATCTGCGGTCTCTGGCTCATCTTCGAGGCCGTCGCCGCGCTCATCTGATCCCCGACTACCGCCTGCCGGGGCGGGTAACGGCCCGGGGTGAGGTGGCAGAAGACCCGCCACCAGGGCGACCGGACTGGTCGCCCTGGTGGCGGTCGCGCTGCGCCGAAGACGATCACGGCCTACCGTGGGCGCCAAGGGCAAATCCGGATAAAGCGGGAGGATGACGGTATGAGTCGGCACGACGAACCCAACGAGTACGGTTTCGCCGGTGAGGCCACCGCGCCCGAGCCGCAGCCCGGCGGCCGGCCCGACGAGCAGGACCTCGCCGAGCAGGTGGCCGTCCCGGGCGACGACCTCACCGAACCGTTCAGCGAAGCGGTGAGCGAGGAGACCGAGCCGGCCGAGGAGACCGGGCCGGCCGAGGAGGACGAGCCGGCCGAGCGCCGTCGCTGAGTCCACCGATGCGGGGCGGCGGCGGTGGCCCGCCGCCCCGTCGCCGTACCCGGGGGAGCGGGCGCGCCACGGCCGGGGAGGGTCACCGGGCCTGCCCCGGCGGTGCCGGCTGGCGGCCCCGCCGGCCGTCCGCCACGTCACTTCCCGGGTCGCGGGGCAGTTGTTCCGAACGACTCGGCGATGCATGTGGCCCCATTAAATGGCGATGCCTCGCTGAATGGGCTGTTTGTGGTATTTCGACCGCTTACCTCCTCTACAGTCGGTGGAACCGAATGCGCTGGGTGGGGCTGTCGGAGCCGGTGACCGCCCCGTGACTGCTGAGGAGCTCTTGTGCTTGACATGTCGACCGCACGGACCGGACGGGGGCTTCCCGGCTGATGGACGTTCGTGATTACCTCCGGGCCGTTCGACGTAGCTGGTGGTTGGTCCTGCTCGTCGTCATGGTGAGCCTCGGCGTGGCCGCGCTGGTCACGGTCCAGACCAAGCCCCGGTACGTCGCCTCGGTGACCTACTTCGTCACCGTCCCCAACCAGGGGGTCAGCGAGGCGTACCAGGGCGGCATCTTCATGCAGCAGCGCGTCAAGTCGTACGCCGACCTGCTGGAGAGCGACCGGCTGGCGCAGAGCGTCGTGGCGAAGAACCCGCTGGGGCTCACGGCGGAGGAGGTGCAGGCCAGGATCAACGCCAGCACCATCCCCGACACCGTCCTGCTGCGCGGCACCGTCACCGACACCGACGCGACGCGGGCGCTGCGGCTGACCGAGGCGGTCTCCACCCAGTTCGTCGAGCTGGTCAAGGCGGTGGAGACCCCTGCCGGGGGAGGGACCGCCCCGATCAAGGTGGAGGTGATCAGCGGACCCCGGGTCGGCTCCGCCCCGGTGTCGCCCAGGCCGGCGCTCAACCTCTCCGTCGGCGCGCTCGCCGGCCTGCTCGCCGGCCTCGGTCTGGCCGTGCTCCGGACCCGGTTCGACACCCGGCTACGCGACGCGGTCGGCCTCCAGCGCGCCACCGGCAGCCCGCTGCTCGGTGAGATCCCGTTCGACCCCGTCGCGCGCACCGCGCCGCTGATCGTCGGGGACGCGGCCAACTCGCCCCGCGCCGAGGCGGTCCGCAAGCTGCGGACGAACCTGCGCTTCGTCGACGTCCACGAACCGGCCCGGGTCATCGCCGTGACCAGCGCGCTGCAGGGGGAGGGGAAGACCACCCTCTCCTGCAACCTGGCCATCGCGCTCGCCGAGGCCGGCTGGCGGGTCGCGCTGGTCGACGCCGACCTGCGCCGCCCGAAGGTGGCCGAGTACCTGAACCTGGAGGCGAGTGTCGGGCTGACCGACGTGCTGCTGGGCGACGTCAGTGTCGGCGACGTGGTGCAGCGGTGGGGCGACAGGTCGCTGCTGGTGCTGCCCGCCGGATCGGTCCCGCCCAACCCCAGCGAGCTGCTCGGCTCCAAGGCGATGGCGGACCTGCTGCTGGTGCTGCGGGAGTCGGCGGACATCGTCGTCATCGACACCGCCCCGCTGCGGACCGTCACCGACGGCGTCGTGGTGGCCGTCCAGGCCGACGGGGCACTGGTGGTCAGCCGGTCCGGGCGCACCGACCGCGGTCAGGTCGCCGCCGCCGCGCAGGCGCTCCAGTCGGTCTCCGTCCGGCTGCTCGGCTGTGTGCTCAACATGGCCAAGCTCGGCCGCGCCGAGACCGACCAGTACGAGAGCTACCGGATCGACGTAGCCCCCGCGCACGCCGCCCCGGCCGAGCGGACGGCCCCCCCGGCGACCCCCCACAGCAGCGGGTTCTTCGGTCAGGAGCAGACCGCCGACCCGACGCAGGAGCTCACCCGGCTGCGTCGATGAGCGCCGCGACCGGTGTCAACGACCGCTCGATCTCCCGCGCGCAGCGCCGGAAGTCCATCGGCGTGCCACCGATCGGGTCGCCGAGGTCGTCCTCAGCCGGAGTGGTCGGCTGTAACCTCCCCCGGGCCTGGGCCGCCGCCCGCGTCGCCGCGCGCAGCGCCCCGGCGTCCGTGGTGTCCGGCGCGTCGGCCAGCCCGGCGAGCCGACCGAACTGGCGCAGGGTGAAGGTGCGGTGCAGCGCGGTGGGGGCCAGCGACACGCAGGCCGCCCGCTGGCGGCGGGTCGCGGTCAGCACCAGCGCGGCGTCGGCCAACTGGCCGGCGGTCAGCGCCCGGCTGCGGAACGCCGCCGGATCCCGCCCGGTCCCGGCGGCCACCTGCGCCGCGTACGGGTGCATCGGCCGGCCGTCCACGGCGGCCGTGCCGGCGCTGGCCACCTCGACCGGCAGCTTCGCCAGCAGCCAACCGGCCAGGTACTCGGCCATCGGCGAGCGGCACAGGTTGGCGTGGCAGACGAACAGGATCCGGTCGGCCATCGGAGACTCTCCCAGCGGTGTGGTCGCGCGTCGGCCCGGCCCCCTCGCGGTGCCGGGACGGCCCGGTGCCGCGACGGCGCGGGCCGAGACGGCGCCGGTGGGCGGCGCACTGCCGGCATCGTACGCGGGCGACGCCACGCAGGGTGTCCGCGCCGCGCCGGAAGGTGACCTTCGGGATGGGGGTGTCCGGTGAGGATCGGCATCCTGGCGTACCACTTCCCGCCGGAGCCGGCGTTCGTCCCTGGCAGCCTCGCGGAGGAGCTGGCCGCCCGCGGCCACGAGGTCCGCGTGCTGACCGGCTTTCCCGACTACCCGGGCGGCCACGCCTATCCGGGCTGGCGACAGCGGTGGCGCTACGAGAGCCGCAGCGAGCGGCTGACCGTGCGCCGGGTGCCGCGGTGGACCGGTGGGGACGCCTCCGTCCGCGCCCGGATGGCGAGCTGGCTGTCCTTCGCCGCCAGCGCCGGGACGATCGGCCGGGGACAGCTCGCCGGCGTCGACGCCCTGTACGTCCACCAGCTACCGCCGACGACCTTCGCCGCGGTCGGGCTGCTGCGCCTGCTGGGTGGGGTTCCGACGCTGCTGCACGTCCAGGACGTGCATCCGGAGCTGCCCGGGCCGGCGGAGCTGGCCCGTCCCTGGGCCGGCCGGCTCGCCGCGGCCACCCGTCGGCTCTACCGCCGCGCCGACCTGGTCGCGGTCGCCGCCCCCGCCCTGCGCGACCTGGTGGTCGCCGGTGGCGCCGACGCGGACCGGGTGCGGGTGGTGCTCAACTGGACCGACGAGCGGCTGTTCCGCCCCGCCGAGCCGACCCGGGAGGCCCGCCGGCTGGTCCGGGGCGACGGCCGCTGCGCGGTGATGTACGCCGGCACCATCGGCGCCCGGCAGGGCCTGGAGACGGCGGTCCGGGCCGCCGCCCCGCTGCGCGGCACGATGGATTTGGTCCTGGTCGGCTCGGGCCCCGACGAGGGGCGGGTCCGGGGGCTCGCCGAGGAGTTGGGGGCCCGCAACGTCCGGTTCGTCGCGCGTCGGTCGCCGCTGGAGATGTCCGACCTGTACGCCGCCGCGGACTACCAGCTATTGATGCTGCGTGATCTGCCGGAGCTGCGCGGGAGCGTCCCCGGCAAGCTCCAGGCGGCGTTCAGCTCCGCCTCGCCGGTGGTGGCCTCCGCCGGGGGCGACACCGTGGAGATCGTGGAACGGGCCCGGGCCGGGCTGTCCTGCCCGCCGGAGGACTGGGCCACCCTGGCCGACCGGTTCTGGCTGGCCGCCACCATCCCGCCCCCGGCGCGGTTGGAGATGGGGCGGCGCGGCCGGGAGGCCTACCTGCGTGACATGTCCACGCGCGGCGGGGTGGACCGAATCGAGGAGTTGCTGCACGAGGTCGTCGCGCGACGCGGCGATTCGGACTCGCCGGAGGAAAGTCCTCGTACGCGACTCCAGGCCTGAAAAACCGCGATACTCCGACATGACTTGTACGATGCGTGCTAGAAAATGATGAATCGTCATTTCTGTCCGCTTTGTTGACGGGAGCAGGTGTGAGCGAAAGTGTGCGGCCCCACCGTCGTCGGCGAAGATCCCGACGGCGCACCAGGGCGCGGGTGCGCCGCGTCCTGCTCACCGGCCTGATCGTCGGGTCGCTCGTCCTGCTGGGCGGCGGCTGGGTCGGCTTCCGCGGCTGGCAGGCCCGGGCCCACCTGCTCAACGCCGCCGGGCTGGCGCGGCAGCTCAGCACCGAGGTGGTCGGCGCCGACGCCGACCGGGCGCACCGCACCCTCGCCGCGCTCCAGGAGCAGGCCGCCGCCGCCCGCGCCGCCACCGGCGACCCGGGCTGGTGGGTCGGGCGGCACGCACCGTACGCCGGGGACGACCTCGCCGCGGTCCGCGAGATCGCGGTGGCCGTCGACGAACTCGCCCGGGACGCGTTCCCCGCCCTGCTGCGCACCGACCTGTCCACCCTGCTGCCCGGCAAGGGACGGCTGGACGTCAACCGGCTCCGGGCCGTCTCGGCCCAGCTCACCGACACCGACGAGGTCGTCCGGCGCACCAACGCCCGACTCGCCGCCGTGCCCAGCGCCGGACTGGTCGACCAGGTCCGGCAGGCCGTGACCGACCTGCGCGCCGAGATCGGCCGGCTGGCCGCGCTGACCCGGGCCGCCGACCAGGCCGCCCGCCTGCTGCCGACCCTGCTCGGCGCGGACGGGCCGCGCAGCTACCTGCTGGTGTCGCAGAACCCGGCGGAACTGCGCGCCACCGGCGGCATGTTCGGCGCGTACGCGGTCATCCGGGCCGAGGACGGCCGGCTCCGGATGGGCGCCCAGGCCGCCGCCAGCAGCCTGGGCCACTTCGACCTGTCCGCGAAGGTGAGCGCCGAGGTCCGCAACCTCTACACCGACCTGGTCGGGACGTACCCGGCGGACGTCAACCTGACCCCGCACTTCCCGACCGCCGCCGCGCTCTTCCGGGAGATGTACCGCAAGCGCAGCGGCAGCACGGTCGACGGGGTGCTCGCGGTCGACCCGGTGGTGCTGTCGTACCTGCTCAAGGCCACCGGACCGGTGCCCGTGCCGGGCAACGCCACCCTGGTCGACGACAAGGTGGTGCACACCCTGCTCTCCGACACGTACCAGCGGCTGGACCAGGCCGAGCAGGACGAGTTCTTCGCGGCCTCCGCGGCGGCGGTGTTCGGCACCTTCTTCACCCGGGAGGTGAACCCCCGGGCGTTGCTGTCCGCACTGGACCGTGCCATGGACGAGCGGCGGATCCTGTTCTGGAGCGCCCACCCGGCCGAGCAGCGGATCATCGCCGGCAACCGGTTGGGCGGGGCGCTGCCCGAGCAGGAGACCACGCCCACCGTCGGCGTGTTTCTCAACGACGGCAGCGGCGCGAAGCTCGGTTACTACCTGCGGCCGTCGGCGACGCTGGCCGTGGGGGAGTGCCGCCCCGACGGCCGCCGGCAGCTACGACTGAGCTTCACGCTCCACTCGACCGCCCCCGCCAAGGGGCTCTCCCCCTCCGTCCTCGGCCTGGGCCTGGCCGGGGACCCCTACACGGCCCGCACCCTGGTCTCCGTCTACAGCCCGGCCGGCGGCGCGGTGCTCGCCAGCCGGCTCGACGGAGCCGACCTGCGGGTCGGCAGCGGCGTCGAACGGCGGCGCCAGGTCGTCATCGCCAACGTCGAGGTGCGCCCCGGCGCCACCCGGACCCTCGAGGTCGACGTGCTGACCGGCAGGACTGGCATCGGCGACGCCGACCTCTGGCTCACCCCGACCGCCACCCCATGGACCACCCAAGTTAAGTCCGCACCACATTGTGACCAGTAGGAGGGAACCAATCATGCGGCTATCCCGCATCATCATGGCGCTCACGGTCGGCCTTGCCGTCGTGGCCGCGCCGACCGCGGCGGGGGCGGCGCAGCCGCAGCCGACACCGTCGCCGTCCGGCCCACAACAGCCGACGCCGTACCCGCCGCAGCCCCCGGTGCTGACGATCGATTCGTCAACGATCGTCATCGGCCAGACCGTCACCCTGACCGGTGCCGGGTTCGGGCCGAACGAGACCGTCGAGCTCACCGTGTCGGTGTCGCCGCTCGCCGCCGGCCTGCCCGGTCAGGCGCCGGCCCGCCGCAGCGACGGCAGCACCGTCGCGATGGCTCCGGTGGCCTACCAGGCGGCGGCGCCGTTGCAGTTCACGGCGCAGGCCGACGCGGCGGGGGAATTCTCCGTTCCCTACACGCCGAGCGTCACCGGCCGGCTCACGTTCACGGCCGTCGGTCTCAGCACGGGCAGGACGGCCACCGCGACCCTGACCGTGCTCGCACGCCACCAGCCGACGCCGACCCACAAGCCACCGCACAACGGCGGGCTGCCCGTGACCGGTGGCAACATCAGCACGCCACTGGCCGTCGGTGGTGGGCTGGTCGGTGCCGGTGTGGTGCTGATGCTCGGCGGGCTGGCCTGGCGTCGTCGGCACCGCTTCGGCATGGGGTCGACGCGCTGACCGTCCCTGAGCCGGGCAGTGCCCGAGCTACCGCGTGACGGTGCCCGCCGGGTTGTACCCCGGCGGGCACCGTCACGCAGCTTGCCCGTCGTCGCTGTGCTGCGCCGTCGTGGGCTGTGGCTCGCCGTCGTCGGCGGTGCTGCGCCGTCGCCGGTCGGGCTTCGCCGTCGTCGGCTGAGAGTGGTGGTGGGAGTGTGGCTCGGCGTTGTCGGGTGGTTGCGGTGGGGGTGGGGCCCGCCGTGCCCGGCTCCGGGCGGTCAGGCTTGATCCCTGCGCCGGTCACGGCGGGCCCCACCCGGTCCGCGCCCCGCCTTGCCCGCCGGACACGCCCCACCGCTCCCCACAAACCCCACCCGCACCACCGCCGGTCCGCACCACCCCCGGCCGCACCACCCCCGCGCCGTCCGTCCGCCTTCGGCGGCGGTGATCAAGAGGTTTGCGTCAGGTTTGTGCCCCGATTCCGACACAAACCTCTTGATCACCGCGAGAGGCCGGGGTGGGGGTGTGAGCGGGGGCATGGCGGGGGTGGAACATCGGGTGGGGTGGGGGCGTTACACATGGCGGACGATCGAGTAGCGGATGTGCTGCTGACGTGCCCGGACCCGTGAACCCCCCCGGGTCGTCGGGTGGGAATGCGGGCCGGCTGTCGGTCGTTACATCTGGACCCGGCGCCACGAGCCTTCGCAGGCCGGCGCCGGATGGATCTCCCCCCTTTTGATCTTCTTGGGCGCCTCGACGTGGTGCTCACATGCCCGCCCTGCCCCCGTGGGGTGTTGGTGTGTCGACCCCCGAATTGGAGTCACCCCCATGAACACGATCATGCGTAAGAGCGTTCTCGGTATCGCTGGTCTCGCGTTCGCCGGTGGTCTGGCCGCCGGTCCCCTGCACCACACCACCACCACCACCAGCCCGACTGCCGTTGATGCCAAGCCCGTCGCGGTCGCCGTGCAGGCCGACAAGCCGGGTGTGGACAAGCCGGGCGTGGACAAGGGCAAGCTGATCCCGCACGGCGTGCGGGGCGACCAGTCGCGTATCACGCTCGACGGTGAGCAGACCGCCAACGTCAAGGCGATCGTCGCCGCGACGAAGAAGGCCGGCCTGGACGAGCGGGCCGCGGTCGTCTCGGTCGGCACCGCGTTGCAGGAGTCGAAGTTGGAGAACCTGGGTCACCTGGGCGACCGCAACGACCATGACTCGCTGGGCCTGTTCCAGCAGCGCCCGTCGTCCGGGTGGGGTTCGCCGGAGCAGATCACCGACCCGGAGCACTCGACCCTGGCGTTCCTGCAGGGCCTGAAGCAGGTCGACGGGTGGCGGGACATGCCGCTGACCGAGGCCGCGCAGACGGTGCAGGTGTCGGCGTACCCCGACGCGTACGCGCAGTGGGAGCAGCAGGCCGCCGACCTGGTCGCCGAACACTGGAACAGCTGACCCGTACCGCTGAAAAGGTCGCTGGCCGGTCCCCGACACCCCGGGGACCGGCCAGCGGCGTCTGCGCTTCGGGGAAGGGGCGTTGCCGGTGGGTGGGCCTGCGGCGGGGTGGTCAGTGCTGGGTGGTGGGCGTGGGGGCCCGGCGGCTGCGGTGAATGTCGATCAGGGCGGCGACCAGGGCGAGCACGATGATGCCGGCGGCCAGCAGCAGCGCGTTCCGGAACGCCGTCGACCAGTTTCCGCCCGCGCCCGCCAGGGACGAGAAGAAGACCGCGCCGACCGCCGCGATGCCGGCGGCGGCGCCGATCCGCTGGCCGGTCTGGAGCATCCCCGCGCCCCCGCCCGCCTGCGCCACCGGCACCTGGGACAGGGTGAGGGTCTGGTTCGGGGTGATGACCAGGCCGCTGCCCAGCCCGGCGATCAGCAACGGTGCCGCCGTGAGCACGGGCACCGACCCGTGCGGGCCGCCGCGCAGCACGACCACCACCGCGCCGAGGCCGAGGAGCACGACGAGCAGGCCCACGGCGACCAGTGGGCGGCCGTACCGGTTGACGATCCGCCCGCCCAGCGCGGACGCGACGGCCGAGCCGAGGGCGAACGGCGTGATGGCCAGGCCGGACACCAGCGCGCTGTAGCCGAGGCCGATCTGTAGGTACAGGGTGAAGACGAAGAAGATCGCGGTGAAGCCGCCGAAGTAGACCGTCGCGATCAGCGACCCCAGGGCGTACGACCGGAACCTGAACAGCCCGAGGTCGAACAGCGGCGTCTCGTGCCGGGCGTACCACCGCTCCCAGAGGCCGAAGCCGGCGAGCGCGACCAGGCCGGCGGGAATCAGCGCCCACTTCCACGGGCTGTGCCACTGCTCCCGCTGCACGAGCGGCAGCAGCAGGAGCACCACGCCGACGCCGAGCAGCAGCACCCCGACCGGGTCGAGCCGGTGCCGGGCCGCGCCGGCCGGCCGGCCGGGCAGCAGCCGCCAGCCGAGCAGCACCGCGACGATGCCGACCGGTACGTTGACGAAGAAGACCCACCGCCAGCCGTGCTGTTCGCCGCCCGCCTGGATCAGCAGCCCGCCCAACAGTGGGCCGACGGCGGTGGAGATGCCGATCGTGGCGCCGAGCAGGCCGAACGGCCGACCCCGTTCGGGGCCCCGGAACAACTGCTGGATCAGGCCGGTGACCTGCGGGTTGACGATGCCGGCGGCAGCGCCCTGCACCAGTCGGGCGGCGATCAGCCACGCGGGCGAGCGGGCCAGCCCGGCAAGGGCGCTGGTCAGCGTGAACAGGGCGATCCCCAGGACGAACGCGTTGCGGCGGCCCCGGGCGTCGCCGAAGCGTCCGGCGGGCACCAGCACCAGGCCGAAGGTGAGCGCGTACCCGGACAGGATCCACTGCAGGTCGCTCGGGGTCGCGCCGAGCGCCCGGTCGATGGACGGCACGGCGACGTTGACGATGCTCACGTCGAGCAGCGTCATGAAGGCGGCGACCAGGCCGACCCCGAGAGCCTGCCAGCGCCGCCGGTTGTCGGCGTTGCCGGTCCCGCCGGCCACGTCCGCCGGCCGGTCCGGCCGCCCTGGGCTCATGGTGGTGTCCCCCGTCGGCCGTCGATCACGCATCCCTGACCGCTACCCGGGCCCCCCGGGGGCAAACCGACGCCTCGCGGCGGTTCACGCCATCTGGCGGGCGCACCAGCGCGGGCCGAAGTCCAGCCCCGCCATGGGGGAGTCCTCCCGGTGCAGGAGGTTCTTCTCGGTCAGCATGTGCAGCGGCGCGTGGATCTGGTCCTGGGGCAACCCGGACTCCTGCGCGATCATGTCGGGATAGGGGACCTGCCCACGGGCCTCCAGCGCGGCCACCGCCTGGTAGACCCGCTCCTCGACGTCCGTCAGCCGTACCTGCTGCATGACTTCCTCCTCAGCGTGACCGCCCGGCTGGGGGGCGGGACTGCGCTGCGCGGTTACCCGCCGCCCCGCCGTTGATGCCCGCCCGATCGTGGGGTTCCCGCCGGCCTGTACCCGCTGCGCCGCCCGGCTTTCCGCCGGGCCGTGCCCTAGGCTGCATCCGTGATCATCTGGGACCTCGCTGTCGTCGGTGGCGGCCCCGCCGGGCTCTCCGCCGCCCACGTCGCGGCGCGCGCCGGGCTGCGCACCCTGGTCGTCGAGCGGGCCGCACACCCCCGGTACAAGACCTGTGGGGGTGGCCTGATCGGCACCTCCCTCGCGGCGGTTGGTGACCGGATCGACGTGCCGGCGCACGACCGCGTGGACCGGGTGACGTTCACCCGGGACGGGCGACGCGAGTTCACCCGCCGGCACGTCGGCGGGCCCCTGGTGGCGATGGTGCGCCGCGACGAGTTCGACGACCGGCTGCGCGCCGCGGCGGTCGCCGCCGGGGCCGAGGTGCGCGAGCGGGTCGCCGTCCGCGCCCTGGAGCAGGGCCCCGACGAGGTACGCCTGCGGCTCGCCGACGGCGACACCGTGCGGGCCCGTACGGTGATCGGCGCGGACGGTTCCTCCGGGGTGACCGCGCGGCACGTCGGCGTCCGGTACCGGCAGGTGGACCTGGGGCTGGAACTGGAGCTTCCGGTGCCCGAGGAGGAGCAGCGCCGGTGGCGCGGCCGGCTGCTGCTGGACTGGGGGGCGATCCCCGGCTCGTACGCGTGGGTGTTCCCGAAGGGCGACCGGCTTACCGTCGGGGTGATCGCCGGCCGGGGCGAGGGGGAGCGGACCCGGGAGTACCTGCGTGACTTCGTCGACCGGCTGGGCCTGTCCGGGGCGACCCCGGAGCACGACTCCGGGCACCTGACCCGGTGCCGCGCCGACGACTCGCCGCTGCGCCGCGGCCGGGTGCTGGTGGCCGGGGACGCGGCCGGCCTGCTGGAGCCGTGGAGCCGGGAGGGGATCAGCTACGCGCTGCGCTCCGGCGCGCTGGCCGGCGCGGCGGTCGTCGAAGGCGAGTTGGACGGCTATCCGCGTGCCGTCGACCGGGACCTGGTGCCGTCGATGCGGGCCGGTCACCGGCTGCTGGACGTGTTCGCCCGCCGGCCGGACGTCTTCCACGCGCTGCTGGCCACCCCGGCCGGGTGGCGGATGTTCGTCCGGTTCTGTCAGGGGCGGGCGAGCTTCGACGAGACGCTGAACCGGGCGCCGGTGCGGGCGGCGCTGGCGCTGCTGGACCGGCTGCCGCCGGCCCGCCAGGTCCGCCCGGCGGCCGTCCTGACCCGGTGATCTGTGTTCGCCCGGGCCGGCCGGCGCGAGTTGCGGGGTGATCCTGCGTCTCGGTCCCGGCACCGGCTGATCCGGCGGCCCGGATGCCGCGACGGGCCGCGGGTGGTCACCCCCCACGGCCCGTCGCGGGACCAGGATCAGAAGACCGGCACGCCCTCGCGCACCAGCTTCCAGTTCGGCACGTAGAACTCGGCCGGGTCGATGGTGCCCCGGGACTGCGCCCAGTCGATCAGGAGCTGGCGGATCTCCTGCTGCGCGTTGTAGACCTGGGTCTTCACGATCCCGGGGAAGTTGCCGCCGCCGCTGCGCCGGTAGTTGTTCACCGCGACCACGAACCGCGCGTCGTCGGCGACCGGGGTGCCGGCGCCGGGCAGGACCAGGCGGGTGATCCGCTGGCCGACCGGCCTGCTGATGTCGATGTCGTAGTCCAGCCCCGAGAAGACGTCGTAGTTGTAGTCCGGGACGGCCGGGTCGCTGATCGTCGCCGGGTCGACCGGCGCGCCGACTGCGAGGGTGGTGAAGTACTTCGCCGAGTACTCCAGGTAGGCCCGCACCTCGGCGCCGGTGAGGACCACCGCCTCCAGGGTGTTGTCGAAGACGTACAGCCCGGCCACGTCGCGGATGCGCACGTCACCGGCGGGGAAGACGGCGGTGCGGCTGAACGGCGCCGCGATCGACAGCACCGGCAGCCCCGCGTACGCGGTGCCGGCCAGCGCGTCCGTGACGACCTCGGTCTGGACGTGGTTGATGAAGTCCAGGATCGGGGTGTCCTGGTACCGCGACCTGGCCGCCGACAGCTCCACGGTCGACTGGGCGACCACCGTGTTGACGTACGTGACGGTCTTGGTGTGCTGGCCGCGCACGGCCGCGAGTACCGCCGGGTCCTCGACCACCGTGTTGGTGTTCAGCATGGTGGCGTGCTTGCTGGCCACCTTCCAGCAGCCCCGCTCCCGGGTGAGGGTGAAGTCCATCCGGGTCAGCCGCTGACCCCACTTGGACGGCTCGGAGAGCAGCACCTGAGCGCCGGTCCTCGTGTTCGTCACGAACTTCTCGACGACCTCGTTGTGCGCGTGGCCGAAGAGGATCGCGTCGATGCCGGGGACCTGCTCGGCGATCATCGTGCACGGGTTCTCGTTCGGCAGCTCCGGGCCGTAGCTGGAGGTGCCGCTGTCGCCGCCGTGCGCGGAGACGATGACGACGTCGGCGCCGCGCGCCCGCATGACCGGCACCCACTTGGCGGCCGTCTGCACCATGTCGGCGAAGACCAGCTTGCCCTCGACGTTGGACTTGTCCCAGATCGCCACGCCCGGGTTGGTCAGGCCGAGGATGCCGACCTTCAGCTTCGGCGCGCCGGGCCCGCCGAGCCGGACCTCCTTGATCACGTACGGCAGGTACGCCGGCTTGCCGGTCGCCTCGTTGACCGCGTTCGCGGCGAGGGCCGGGAACCCGAGCTGCTCGATCCACTTGGCCAGCAGGGGCAGGCCGTAGTTGAACTCGTGGTTGCCGAGCGTCACCGCGTCGTACCTCAGGATGTTCATCGCGTTGGCCATCGGGTGCGTCTCACCGGTGGTGGTGATCGGCTCCTGCTTCGCGTAGTACGTGGCCAGCGGCGTGCCCTGGATGGTGTCGCCGGAGTCGAGGACCAGGGTCGCCTTGCCCCTGCGCTCGGCCCGGATCTGGTTGACCAGGGTGGCCAGCTTCGCGACGCCGACGTCGTTGTGCTTGCTGTCGTCGTACTCGGCGTCCTGGTAGTAGTCCCAGTTGTAGACGTTGCCGTGGGTGTCCGAGGTGCCCAGGATCGTCAGGTCCCAGGTCTTCGGGCCCTTCGACCCGGCCGCCCGCGCGGGCGTGCCCGCGATCAGGGGTGCGGTCGCGGCGGCGGCGGCGACGGCCAGCACCTGGCGGCGCGACGCGCCGGAGGAGGAGGTCATTAGGTGCCTTTCCATGGGGGTGGGCGCGCCTCGTAGGCGCCGTTGCGCACCATAACGAGGCCGCGTCACTCCTGCCACAGCGGCCCGAGATGTTTCACCCGGCCAGCGGCACGGGCCACCTGGGCGTAACACGCCGGCCACCGCCGGGGTCCCGACCCCGGGCCCCGCCCGGCGGGTCGGCCGCCGGCCGGTGTGCGGCGGTGCCGGACCTCAGCGGGGCCAGCCGGCCAGCCGGGCCCGCAGCCGGGCCACCTGCGTCGCGTCCAGCCCGTACCGGGCGAACCGCCGGTCCGGCAGGCGGTCCAGGTAGCGGCCCGCGGCCCGGACGTCCACCGGGTCCAGCGCGGAATCGAGCTGCCGGGCCAGGGCGAGCAGCTCCGCCACCGGATAGTGCTCGACGGCTGCGGCCACGTCGATGAAGTCTCGGACCTCCCGCCGGTTGACCAGCGCCGCCGTCTTGTTCGCCACCAGGTCCCGCACGTCCATCACCGGCCCGAGGTCCATCACCACCGGGCTGCGGTACCGGTCGAGCCGGCCCAGGCTCAGCCGGATCTGCCGTGGTCCCCGGCTCACCACGAAGTCCTTCATGTCCCGGTCGAACCCGGCGAACAGCTCCGCGAGGTCGCTGTCCGGATCGGCGTCGGCCACCACGAAGCCCGCGTGCTCCAACGCCGTACGCACCCCGGCCGCCGCCGCGGCGGCGGCCCCCTCCACGTCGGCGAACAGGTCCACGTCCTCGGTGGGGCGGGAGACCAGCCCGTGCGCGGCCCACGCGACGCCGCCGCCGAGGACGAACCGGTGCCGGCCGGCGGCCGACAGCGCCACCCGGGCGACCTCGCGGTAGAACTCGTCGAGCGGGGCGGCGTCGCTCACGCCGCCCGCAGGGCCCCGTCGCCCCGTAGGACCCGGTGGCGGTGCTCCCACGCCGCGCGGACCCCACGCGGAAGGTTGAGCATCGGCCAGACCTGGCGCAGCAGGTGACCGTTGACCAGCTCCCGCAGCTCGCCCGCGTGGGTGGTCTCGCGCAACACGTTCTCGTACATCCAGAGCAGGTCGTCCGGATCGCCGAGGTCGAAGCTGCGGTTGGCGTTCCACATCAGGTGTACGGGCAGCTCGACGACCCCCCGGGTGGGGCCGGTCAGCTCGGCCAGGGTGGGGGTGACGACGGCCGGGCGGCCCGGGCGGGCCAGGAAGGCCACGCCGGTCGAGGTGGGGGAGGCCACGCCGGTCGAGGTGGGGGACGTTACGCCCTGCATGGTGTCAGGGTAACGCCTGGTCGGGGTCGTTCGGTGGTCCCCGCCCGTCGGAGCCGTCGCCGTGCCCGCGCGCGTCGCTCTGCCTCGATCAACTGTGGGTGGGCGACATGGCGGTGGCCGGCGCCCTGGAAACCCCGTTGTCGGCGCCACCGAGCCGGTCATCTTGCCCGGTCCCGCCCGGCCAGTCCGGTCTGCTCCCCTTCGTCCCGTCTGGCCGGGGACCCTTCCGGCCGGTTGGAGAATGGGGGTCATGGACGAGGTGACGGGATGGGCCGGCAGCGCCGGGGTGGTCGTACTGCCGGGCGGATCGGCGGTGCGCGGACGCCGGATCGGTGATCCGGCCTCGCCCGCCGACTTCGCGCTGTTGCTCGCGCCGGGCCCGGCTCCGGCGTGGGCGCACCGGCGGATCCGCTGGCCCGACTTCCTGGTGCCGCTCGACCGGGCCGACGCGCTGGACGCGCTGCGGGAGGCGTTGCGTCGGTCGTACGCGGGGGAGCGGGTGGAGGTGGCCTGCCGGGGCGGGATCGGCCGGACGGGCACGGCGCTGGCGGCGCTCGCCGTGCTCGACGGGCTGCCGGCCGATCGGGCGGTGTCGTGGGTGCGCGAGCACTACCACCCGCAGGCGGTGGAGACGCCCTGGCAGCGGCGCTGGGTGCGACGGGTGCCGCGCTGACCGCCGCCGCGCCGAGGGGTGCGTCCCGGCGCTGGTGAGGGCTCGCGCGCCCGTTCGGGCTCCGGGCTGTGCGGATTGCCGACAGTCAATGCCTGGCTCAACCGGTATACATGTCGGACCGTGGTGTGTGGAGGTGCCGCCGTGAGAAATCCACCATCGACGATCGCGCCGGAGGAGCCCTGCCGGGATGCGACGGGCCCGGACGGTGGCGGGCACGGGGGGACGGCAGCGTGACCGAAACTCCCCATGCGCGGGCCGCGGAGCGGGTGGTGGCCGCAGGCACGACCCTGCGCTTCGTGTTGCTGATCGCCCTGCTGGTGGTGGCCAGCTCATCGATGATGGACAGCACGCTCTGGACGTTCAGTGACTCGTCCGGTAACGGCTGCTCACTTGCCGCAGGCGTGGATCCCAGCCGGAGCAGCGATCTGACGGCCATCGCCGCCGTCCTCGACCAGGGGGACGCCTTCGATGCCTGCGTGGCCCGCTACGAGTCGGTGCCGGGCTGGTGGAGCCTTGCCTGGCCGGCCGGGCTGCTGGTCGCCGCCGGCGTACTGTTCCTCGGCCTGCCGGCCTGGAAGGCACGGCGCGGTCGGGTCGTCCCGCTGGCCGCGGTCGACCAGGACGGTGAGGTCCTGCGCGCGTTGGCGGACCTGGCGGCGGCGGCGGGCCTGGCACGTGTGCCGCGGGTCGTCGTGGATCCGGGGGCGGCCTCGACCGGCGCGGTGGTCTTCGGCCGCAACCGCCGGCCGACGATGTGCCTGCACGGTGGCCTGCTCGCCCGCAGGACCACCGACCCCGACAGCTTCCGGGCGGTGCTCCTGCACGAGCTGGCCCACATCCGCAACGGCGACGTCACGATCACCTACCTCACCGTCGCCCTGTGGCGGGTGTTCGTCGGCATGGTGCTCCTGCCCTACCTGGCGATCTACACAACCATGTTCGTCAACGCCCTGCGATCGCCGTTCCTCGTCGGTG
This sequence comes from Micromonospora sp. MW-13, assembly GCF_003434305.1. Lineage (GTDB taxonomy): Bacteria > Actinomycetota > Actinomycetes > Mycobacteriales > Micromonosporaceae > Micromonospora. Next base: position 75,400 of record NZ_QKKX01000032.1, on the reverse strand, counting down.
AGCTGCCCATGTTCGTCCGAGGGTTCCTGCTCACCGTCGTCCTGGTCGGACTGGTCCACCTGGCCCGGTCGGACGTGTTGCGCAGCCGTGAGGTCTACGCCGACCTCGCCGCCGTGCGCTGGGGTGCTGCGCCCCGAGCGTGGGCGGTCACGGCACCGGATCGGGTCGGGGGCAGGCTGAGGCGGATCGTCGGCCGCTTCGTCGAACTGTGGCGGACCCATCCGCGCTGGGATCTGCGTCGGGACGCTCTGGCGGATCCCGCGGCGCTGTTCGGCGTACGGGCACTGCCGATGTTCCTGACCGGGGTCGCCACCTCGCTGTTCACCTTCCAGGCCGCCGACATCCTGGGAGCGCGTGACCTTACCGAGGATTGGGCGCTGCAGGCGATGACGCTCGTCGCGGCGGTCCTGGTCACCGGCTCGGTGGGCATCGTGTTGTGGCGGGCGGTCACCCATGCCGTGCTGACCGCGCGGGCCGTGCCCTCCGGGGTGCGGGCAGGGCTGTGGCTGGGCGCCGGGATGGCGACGAGCAACGTGGTCATAAGTGACCTCGCGCTTCTCCAGTGGCTGCCCACCCGGCCGGAGGTCCTGCTGCTGGTCGTGCTCGTGGGAGTGGTGTTCGCGTGGTGGACCGCGCAGTGCGCCCAGCTGTGGGCCGGGGTGTGGCAGGGGCGGACGAACCGCCTGGTCATGGTCCTGACCCTGACGGCCGCGGGTCTGCTGCTGTCGTCGTGGTTCGGGTGGTGGCGGCTCAACGGCGTGCTCTTCGCGTACGGGTGGCCGTTCGACAGCGCGGGACTGCGCCAACTGCTGGAGCAGGGGCGGGCGCCCGGCGACATCGCGGAACACAGCGCCGCCCTGTCCGTGCTCGCCATGGTGGGATCGCTGCTGTACACCCTGCCCACCCGCCCTCTCGAACTGTTGGCGCTCGCCGCCCTGTGGGTCGTACCGCTGTTGGCCTGGACGGTCCGCCCGGCCGGCGCCCCGGCCGGTGCCGTCGACGACGCGCAGGCGGCCGGGGGTGCTCTGCCGCCGCTGCGGCGGGCGCTGCTGCCGGGCCTGCTGACCGGGGCGGCGGCATGCTGGGTCGCCGTCGTGGCCGTGCTGGCCTACCTGCACGCCTGGCAACCGCTGCCCGGGCAGCGCGGCGTCCTCCACGTCTGGACCTACCTCGCCTGGGTGCTCGTGGCCCTCGTGGCGGCGGCCATGGTCGCCGCCGTCGTCGCGAGCGTGTCGGCGAGCCGCTTTCGGCTGATCTTGGCGCTCATCGCCGCCCAGACCGCGATCGTGGTGGGTACCGCCGGAGTGCTGGTCCTCGCCTCCCTGGACGGATGCCTCGGGCTGCTCGGCACGATCCGGGCGACCTGTGACCGGCACCCCGCCGGCGCGCTGTGGCAGGAGATCCCGTTCGTGCTGAAGGCCGGCCCCGTACTCGCCGTGATCGCCTCGGTGGTGGCGACGGCGGGGGTATCGGCAGTCCGCGCGGCGCGACGCTCGACGGCGCGACGTACGGCGGACGTACCGTCGCGGGTTACCCGACGGGGCGGACTGGTCATCCGCCGCGTCGGTGTGGGCGTGCTGTGCGCCGCAACGCTGGCAGCCATCGCGCTGGAGGTCACGCACCCCGCACCCAAGCGTTCGACGGGATTCGACGCCAGTGCCCCGCAACGGATGGGCGCCGCCGACCAACAGGTGGCGTCCGCCGAGGTCAGGATGAGACAGGTGTCCGCCTGGATGCAGTACGGCGGGCGCGACCTCCTGGAGCGGTTCCTGACCGAGTCGAAAGGCTTCGCGGAATATCTGGCGGCGCCCACGCCCGACGCTTCCGGGAAGCCCAAGCTCGACAGCTCCGTCGTGCGCTCCCACTGCCTGGACCTCGACGGGGTCGCGCGGGACGCCCGCGCCTACTTCCGCATCCCCGACCCGGAGGCCCAGTCCTACTGGCGGACGTTCATCACCCAGCTTGAGCAGAGTGCCCAGGACTGTGCACGCGCCGCGGACGAGAAGAACGGTCAACTTCTCCTTCCGGCGATACAGGAACTCGACGCGGCGCGGCAGGCCCTCGGCGCGGCCGTCAACCGGATCGGAACGGTGGCACGCGCCGGCCGCCGATAGGTTCCGGGTGGTGCGAGCACCGGGCTTGGCAGGACCCGGCGACGGCCGGTGCGCTCGCGGGTAGGTCGAGGACGGGCCGGGTCCACCGTGGGCGTGCTGGACCCGGCCCGGTCCTCAGTGGGCGACGTACTCCCGCAGGTGGGTGGCGGTCAGGGTGTCGCCGTGCGCCACCAGGTCGGCCGGGGTGCCGGTGAAGACGACCCGGCCGCCGTCGTGGCCGGCGCCCGGACCGAGGTCGATGATCCAGTCGGCGTGCGCCATCACCGCCTGGTGGTGCTCGATCACCACCACCGTGTTGCCGGCGTCCACCAGGCGGTCCAGCAGGGCCAACAGGTTGTCGACGTCGGCCAGGTGCAGGCCGGTGGTCGGCTCGTCCAGCACGTAGGTGTGCGCCTTCTCGCCCATGTGGATGGCGAGCTTGAGCCGCTGCCGCTCGCCCCCGGAGAGGGTGGTCAGCGGCTGGCCGAGGCTGAGGTAGCTCAAACCCACGTCGGCGAGGCGGTCCAGCACCGACCGGGCCGGCCCGCCGGGGAAGAAGTCCCGGGCCTCGGTCACCGACATGGCGAGGACCTCGCTGATGTTCTTCCCCCGTAGGGTGTACGTGAGCACCTTCGGGGTGAACCGGCGACCCTCGCACTGCTCGCACGTCGAGGCGACCCCGGCCGTCATGGCCAGGTCCGTGTAGATCACCCCGATGCCCTTGCAGGCCGGGCAGGCGCCCTCGGAGTTGGCGCTGAACAGCGCCGGCTTGACCCCGTTGGCCTTCGCGAAGGCGGCCCGGACCGGGTCGAGCAGACCGGTGTACGTGGCCGGGTTGCTGCGCCGGGAGCCGCGGATCGCCGACTGGTCGACCACCACCACCCCGACGCGGCGGGGGAGCGAGCCGTGGATCAGCGAGCTCTTGCCGGAGCCGGCGACGCCGGTCACCACCGTGAGCACCCCGAGCGGCACGTCGACGTCGACGTCGCGCAGGTTGTGCAGGTCGGCGCCGCGGATCGGCAACTGCCCGGTGGGCGGGCGGACCTGCTCGCGCAGGCTGGCCCGGTGGTCCAGGTGTCGGCCGGTCAGGGTGTCGCAGCGACGCAGCCCGGCGACGTCTCCGTGGTAGCAGACCCGGCCGCCGTCCGGGCCGGCTCCCGGGCCGAGGTCGACCACGTGGTCGGCGATCGCGATGGTCTCCGGCTTGTGCTCCACCACGAGCACGGTGTTGCCCTTGTCGCGCAGCCGCAGCAGCAGGCCGTTCATCCGGGCGATGTCGTGCGGGTGCAGCCCGACGGTCGGCTCGTCGAAGACGTACGTGACGTCGGTGAGGCTGGAGCCGAGGTGCCGGACCATCTTCACCCGCTGCGCCTCGCCCCCGGACAGGGTGCCCGCCTCCCGGTCCAGGCTGAGGTAGCCCAGGCCGATCTCGACGAGCGAGTCCAGCAGGTCGCGCAGGTTGGCCACCAGCGGCGCCACGGACGGGTCGGTGACGCCCCGGACGAACCCGGCCAGGTCGCTGATCTGCATCGCGGAGCACTCGGCGATGTTGCGGCCGGCGATCCGGGAGGACAGGGCGGCCCGGTTGAGTCGGGCGCCGTCGCAGTCGGCGCAGGTCGTGAACGTGACGGCCCGCTCGACGAACGCCCTGATGTGCGGCTGGGCCGGCTCCTTGTCCTTGCTCAGGTACAGCCGGCGGACCTTGACGACCAGGCCCTCGTACGTGAGGTTGCCGCCGCCGACCTTCATCTTGGTGGCCGGCTTGTGGAGGAAGTCCTGCCACTGCCGGGGCGTGTAGTCCTGGAGCTTGACGTCGGGGTCGAACAGGCCCGAGGCGACGAAGGACTGCCAGTACCAGGAGTCGACCGCGAAGTTCGGCACCGTGATCGCCCCGTCGTTGAGCGACCGCTCGACGTCGACGAGTTCGCGCACGTCGAGGTCGGAGACCCGGCCCAGCCCCTCGCAGGTGGGGCACATCCCCTCGGGGAGGTTGAAGCTGAACGCGCCGGCCGCCCCGACGTGCGGCTGCCCGAGCCGGCTGAACACGATGCGCAGCATGGCGTACGCGTCGGTGGCGGTGCCCACCGTGGAGCGCGAGTTCGCCCCCATCCGCTCCTGGTCGACGATGATCGCGGCGCTGAGGTTGCGCAGCGAGTCGACGTCCGGCCGGGCCAGGCTGGGCATGAACGACTGGAGGAAGGCGCTGTAGGTCTCGTTGATCATCCGCTGCGACTCGGCGGCGATGGTGCCGAAGACGAGCGAGGACTTGCCGGAGCCGGAGACGCCGGTGAAGACGGTGAGGCGGCGCTTGGGGATGTCCACGGAGACGGACGCGAGGTTGTTCTCCCGGGCACCACGTACCTCGATCATGTCGTGGTTGTCGGCGACGGTCCGAGTTGCCTGCTGCATGCGAACCCTTCGGGCGATCGTGGGCAGGGGGAACCCTGCCCGGTTGCTGCTTGGGGGCCTGGCCGATTCAATTGTCTCATTGACGTACCCGTTGAGGCTTTCCGCGACGTTTCCCGTGTCACCGGCGGTGGAAGCGCCGGGAAGTCTCAAACGGCACGCAAGTAGTGCGGCGGACGTCGTGGCGGAGCGGCGAGCGGGACGGCGGCTGCGGGCGGTCGCGCTGCGACGGGGCGGCTACCCGTTCCCGATCGTCGCCGCCCTGCCGGGTGCAGGGCGGGTGGCGCGGTCCGCCGGACGACCGCGCCTCCCGACGCCGCCGGATCCTGCCCGTTATGGTGCTGGCATGAGAGCCCCGGTGCTGGCCGCCGCTGCCGCTGTCCTGATCGCCGGCGTCGGGACGGCCGTCCCGGCCCGCGCCGTCCCAGCCGGCCGGGCCGCCGCGACCGTGCCCTGCCCGAGGGCGGTGGCGCCGAAGGTGCCGCGCTCGGCGAAGCCGACGCCCCCGCCGTCGGTGCCGGGGCAGCAGGCGGTGGGCGGCGTCGCGCTGGCCACCCCGGGCCTCGTCGTGCCGGCCGGCGTGCCCGCCCCGCCGGCGGTCACCGCGACCTCCTGGCTGGTCGCCGACCTGGACACCGGCACGGTGCTCGGCGGCTGCGGTCCGCACGAGTACGCCACCCCGGCCAGCGTGCAGAAGCTGCTGCTGACCGCGACTGCGCTGCCGAGGCTGGACCCGAAGCAGGTGGTGACGGTCACCCACGCCGACCTCGACATCGCCCCGGGCAGCTCCGCCGTGGGCCTGCTGGAGGGCGGTCGCTACACCGTCGAGACGGTCTTCCTCGGGCTGCTGCTCCAGTCCGGCAACGAGGCGGCCAACGTGCTGGCCCGGCTCGTCGGCGGCGCGGACGGGGCGGCCGGCGGGGTCCGGGCGATGAACGCCGAGGCGGCGCGCCTCGGCGCCCTGCAGACCCACGCCGTCACCCCCTCCGGCCTGGACGGCCCCGGCCAGTTCACCAGCGTGTACGACCTGGCGCTGATCGCCCGGGTCTGCTTCGCCGACCCCACCTTCCGCCGGTACGCGCTGACCGAGAGCACCCGGATCCCCGCCCAGCCGGCGCTACGGGAGAAGGGCTTCCAGATCCAGAACGAGAACCAGCTCATCTACCGCTATCCCGGAGCGCTGGGCGGCAAGACCGGCTTCACCGACTACGCCCGGCACACCTACGTCGGGGCGGCGCAGCGCGGCGGACGCCGGCTGGTGGTCACCCTGGTCGGGGCCGAGCCCAGCCCGATGCGCGGCTGGGAACAGGGCGCCACGCTGCTGGACTGGGGCTTCTCGCTGCCCCGGGACGCCTCGGTGGGCCGCCTCGTCTCCCCGGGGGAGACGGCCGCGAACGGCTCGCCGTCGGCGTCCGAGGCGGTCGGCCCGGCGGCCACGCCCGAGCCCCGGGCGGTGGCCGCCGACCGGGTCGCCCGCCCCGGCCTGACCGCGTCGTGGCCGGTGGTCGTGGGGGCTGCCGCCGCTGCCGTCGTCGTGGCCGCGCTGCTCACCACGGCGCTCCTGCGTCGCCGACGCCACCGCGCCTGAGTCCCCGCCGCCGACACCACCAGTAGGCGGCCCGGGCGCCGGCCGGTGTCCGCCCGGCCCGGCCCGGGGGAGTCAACCCGCGTCGGGCGGGTAAGCGCGGGCGGTGACCGCGGAGCACCGGGGGCGGATCGTCGTGGTGTCGGCCGATGTCGGCGCCGGCCACGACACGGCCGCCGCTGAACTGACGCGCCGGCTCGCCGACCAGGGTTTCGTCGTGGACCGGGTGAACTTCCTCGACCTGCTGCCGCGCCCGGTGCGGTGGATGTGCCGGGAGGCGTACCGGGGCGTCCTGCGCTGGGCTCCGTGGGGCTACGATGCGCTGTTCGCCGTCACCGGCCGGTCCCGGCTGGTGGTCGCCGTGCTGCGGGGGGCGCTCACGCCGCTGCGCGGCCGGGCCCGGCGTGCGGTCCCGCCACGCACCCGGGCGGTCGTCACCACGTACCCGTTCGCGAACCAGCTCTTCGGGCCGCTGCGTCGCAGCGGCGGGCTGGCCGTCCCGCTGGTCACCTACGTCACCGACTTCGTCATCCACCCCACCTGGGTCGCGCCGGGCGTCGACGTCTACTGCGCCCTGCGGCACGCCCGCCCCCGCACGGCCGGCCCCGACCTCGACGTCCGGACGGTCCAGCCGCTGGTGTCGATCGCCTTCCAGGCGGCCACGGGGACGAGCCGCAGCGAGGCGCGACGGCGTTTCGGCCTGCCGGAGCGGGGCCGGTTGGCGCTCGTCGTCGCCGGGGCGTGGGGGGTGGGCGACATCGAGGCGACGGTCGCGGACGTCGGTGCCGTCGAGGGCGTGCGTACCGTGGTCGTCTGCGGGCGCAACGAAACCCTGCGCCAGCGGCTGCGGCGGTTCACGCAGCACGCCCTCGGCTGGGTCGACGACATGCCCACGCTGATGCGGGCCGTCGACGTGGTGGTGGAGAACGCGGGCGGGCTGACCTGCCAGGAGGCGCTGAGCTGCGGACTGCCCGTGGTCACCTATCGCCCCATACCGGGTCATGGCCGGGCAAATGCCGCGATCCTGGCCGAAGTCGGCCTGACCCGGCTGGCACCGTCCGCCGACCACCTGCGCCGGGTGCTGTCCACGTCCGGCCTGGAGTCCGCCGACGGGGGGATGACCCGCTGTGCCGACCCCGCCGGGCTGGTAGCCGAGGTGGCTGCCCGGCCGTCGGCCGTCGCCGCGTCTGAGGCGTACCGCCGCAGGTCGGTGCTGGACGCGGTGGGTGAGGCGGTCGCGGTGCTGGCCACGGTCCTGCCGTCGATCCGCTGGACGGGCCGGCGGTGATCGCCCCCGCCGGACGGCCGCCGCGAAGGCGGTCCACCGCGCTGGTCGGCGCGGCCACCGTCGCGCTCGCCACCGCCCAGCTCGCCCCGTCGGTCACCGCGGTGCCGGCGGTGCGTCGCCGGCTGTTCCCCCGGCTCGCCGGGGCGGGCGAGCCACGGCGGATCGCCCTGACCTTCGACGACGGGCCCGACCCCGAGTCCACCCCCCGGTTCCTCGACGTGCTCGCGGAGCACCGGGTGCGGGCCACCTTCTTCCTGCTGGGCACGATGCTCGCCCGGTCGCCCCGGCTGGCCGGGGAGATCGCCGCCGGGGGACACGAGGTGGCCGTCCACGGCTGGACCCACCGCGCCCTGCTGCGCCGGGGCCCGCTGGCCACCTACCGGGACCTGGCCCGGGCCCGCGCGCTCGTCGAGGCCACCAGCGGCCGTCCCCCACGCTTCTTCCGCCCACCGTACGGGGTGCTGACCGGGCCGGCGCTGGTGGCGAGCGCGCGGCTGGGGCTGGCGCCGGTGCTGTGGACCTGCTGGGGCCGGGACTGGACGGCGACGGCGAGCGCCGACTCGGTCTTCGGCACCGTCACCGCCGGGCTGGCCGGCGGCGGCACCGTCCTGCTGCACGACGCGGACAGCGCCACCGCCCCCGGCGCCTGGCGGGCGAGCCTCGCCGCCCTGCCCCGGCTGCTGGCGGAGTGCCGCCGCCGGGGGTGGGTCGTGGGCCCGCTCGGCGAGCACTGGGACCCGGTGTGACGATCCTGGCCGTGGCCTGCGCCCTGGCCGCCGCGTCCTGCTTCGCGGTGTCCACGGTGATGCACCAGCGCGCGGCGAAACGCCAGCGGCGGCATGCCGCGCTGGACCCCCGGCTGCTGCTGAGGCTGCTGCGGACCCGCCTGTGGCGGCTCGGCTGGGCGCCCGACGTCGCCGGGGCGGGGCTCCAGGCGCTCGCCCTGCGGTTCGGGCCGCTGACGCTCGTCCAGCCGCTGATGGCCAGCGGCCTGTTCCTGGCGATCCTCGTCGAGGCCGGCTGGAGCCGGCGGCGGGTGGGACGGCGGGACCTGCTCGGCGCGACGGCGGGGCTGCTGGGCCTGGCGGTGCTCCTGGCCGCCGCCGAGCCCCGCGCGGGCGTCCCGGCGCCGACGGCGCACGCCTGGTGGGCGGTGGCCCTCGGGACGGGCGGGGTCGTCGCGGTCGCGCTGGCGCTGTCGGCGGTGGTGGCCGGGGCGACCCGGGGCGCGCTGCTCGGCCTCGCCGCAGGCATCCTGTACGGCGTCGCCGCCGCCCTCGTCAAGGCGCTGGCCGCCGGCTTCCACGGGGACCTCGGCGCCCTCCTCGTCGATCCGCTGCTGCCCGCCGCGGCCCTGGTCGCGCTGGCGGGTCTGATCATCAACCAGAGCGCCTACCAGAGCGGCCGGATCGCCGCTCCGTTGACCGCGCTCACCCTCGCCGACCCGGTGGTGAGCGTCGTGCTCGGGGTGACCGCGTTCCGGGAGGCCGTCACCCTGGGCGGTCCGCGGATCGTCGTGCTGGCGCTGGCGGTGGCCGCCATCGTGGCCGGCGTCTGGCTCGCCGGCACGTCCCCGCGGTCGGCCGCGTCGGGTGGGCGCGTGTCGCCGTCGACAGGAGGACCGCCGGATCCATAGACTGCGATCTTTCTGGAGTCGCCAGCCCAGGAGGACGCCCCGTGTCGAGGTCATCCCGTCGGCAGCCGGTCCCACTGTTCCCGGCCCATCCCCCCAGAACGCGTACGCTGTCCCGCCTCACCGGTGTCGCGCTGCTCGCCACCGCCCTGGTCGGCGGCAGCGGCGTGGCCGCCGTGGCCGCTCCGGCCGCCCCGGCCGCCGCTGTCCCGGCCGCTGCCGCGCCGCCGAGGACGACCCCCGGCCCGTGCGCGTACACCGAGACGCCGGACGAGCCGGCCGCCCGGCCCGTCCCGCTGCCACCCGACCCCCGCCGGACGCCGGGTCACGGCACCGTACGGGTCACGCTGCGGACGAACCAGGGCCCGATCGGCCTGACCCTGGACCGCGAGCAGGCGCCCTGCACCGTGCAGAGCTTCCTGCACCTGGTCCGGCACCGTTTCTACGACCGTACGTCGTGCCACCGGCTCACCGCGTACCCGACGCTCAGCGTGCTCCAGTGCGGCGACCCGTCGGGCACCGGGGCGGGCGGGCCGGGCTACCGGTACGCCGACGAGCTGCCCACCGACCTGCCGCCCGCGCCGACGGACCCGACGGGCGTGCGCAAGGTGTACGCCCGGGGCGTGCTGGCCATGGCCAACGCCGGCCCGGACACCAACGGCAGCCAGTTCTTCCTGGTGTACGCCAACTCGGCGCTGCGCCCCAACTACACCGTCTTCGGCGAGGTGGACGCCGCCGGCCTGGCCACCCTGGACCGGATCGCCGCCGGCGGGATCGCCCCCACGGCCGAGGACCCGGCCCCGGTCGACGGCGCGCCCGCGCTGCCGGTGGAGATCTGCCGGGCGGCCCGCCGGCTGTGACACCCGGCCAACCCCACCCCGGAGCGTAATCCACCGGTCCGCCATGAACCGTGCCTGATGCTGCTAGAACGGACAAATGGCGGCGCAGGGCTCCCCTCGCGGGTCGATCAAGAGGTTTACGTCAGGATTCTGCGTCAGACCTGACGTAAACCTCTTGATCACCGCCGCAGGGCGGGTGGGTGCCGGGGGCGCGCTGCTGTTGGCGGGTTGTTCCGCGCCGGAGCGGCCCGCGCCCGCCCCGCCCCCGCCGGCCGGGTTCGTGGTCCTGTCCGACATCGACTCGACCATCGGTTCCGACATCCGGTACGCCACCGCGCACAATTTCGTCGGCCGGCCGATCGCCGGCTACCGGGAGCCCCTGTGCCTGCTCACCCGGCCCGCCGCCGAGGCGCTGCGCCGGGTGCAGCAGGCCGCCCGCGCCACGGGTCACCGCCTCAAGGTGTACGACTGCTACCGCCCGCAACGCGCCGTGGACGACTTCGTGGCCTGGGCGAAGCGTCCCGGCGAGGAGCAGGCGAAGGCCGAGTTCTACCCCGGGGTGGCGAAGTCGCGGCTGTTCGCCGAGGGCTACCTCGGCGCGCCCACCGCGCACAGCCGGGGCAGCACCGTCGACCTGACCCTGGTCGTCGACCCGCCGCCCGGCCAACGCCCCTACGTCCCCGGCGAGCCCCTGGTCGCCTGCACCGCACCGAAGGACGACCGCTTCCCGGACAACGGCGTCGACATGGGCACCGGCTTCGACTGCTTCGACCCGCGCGCCCACACCGCCGACGGTCGGGTCACCGGAGCCGCCCGGGACAACCGCGAACTGCTGAAGCGGCTGATGGCCGACGGCGGGTTCACCAACTATCCGCGTGAGTGGTGGCACTACCGGTACGACGACGAGCCGTACCCCGAGACGTACTTCGATTTTCCCGTGGCCTGCCCGTCCCGCTGACCCGGCGGGTCCTGCCCGACCGCCCGGCGGCCCCGGCGCTAGGCTCGCCCGGCGAGCATCGCCCCTCGGCGGCCTCCGCTCCGCCGGCCCGGGGACCGGGCCGTCGGCGACCCGAGAGGACCCGGACATGACCACCGAGCGGATCGGCCCACCCCTGATCGCCGACGAGCGCGAGATGCTGCGCGCGTTCCTGGACTTCCACCGCGCCACCTTGGCCATGAAGTGCGAGGGTCTCACCGACGGGGAACTGCGCCGGCAGGCATGCCCGCCGTCCACGCTGAGCCTGCTCGGCCTGCTCCGGCACATGGCCGAGGTGGAGCGCACCTGGTTCCGCCGGGTGATCGGCGGCGAGGACATGCCGCTGGTCTGGTCGGCGACCGGCGACTACCAGGAGGCCTACGACGCCCGCACCGCCAGCGGGGCCGAGGCGTTCGAGGCGTGGCGGCGGGAGGTCGAACACGCCCGGCGCATCGAGCGGGAGGCCGAGTCGCTGGCCGTCGTCGCCCACAACCCCCGCTGGGGCGAGGACGTGTCGCTGCGCCTGGTGATGCTGCACATGATGCACGAGTACGCCCGGCACAACGGCCACGCCGACCTCCTGCGCGAGGCCGTCGACGGCTCGGTCGGCGTGTGACCCCCCGCCGCGCCCGGTCGAGGGGCTACCCGGAACTCCTGGACGACGCCGGCCCCGCCGGGGCCGTCTCCCGGCAGCGTCTGCGGGACCCGGTCGTCACGCCCCGCTGGGCGGGCGCAGCGGCAGCCAGGCCAGCACGTCGCGGATCTTCGCGTCCCAGTACGCCCAGTCGTGGGCGCCGGGGGAGAAGTCCACGGTCAGCGGCACGCCGCGCCGCCGCGCCGTCTCGACGAACCGGGTGTTGTCGTCGAACAGGAAGTCCTCGGTGCCGCAGGCCACGTACAGCGCCGGCAGGTCGTCCCCGGCGCGCTCCAGCAGCGCGATCGTGTCGTCGTCGCTGCCCGGGACGTGCCGGTCGCCGAAGATGGGGTGCCACACGGCCGGGTCCACCGGGCTGGTCGGGTGGTCGCGCCGCTGCGCGAAGTCCAGCGCCCCGGAGAGACTCGCTGCCGCCGCGAACCGGCCCGGGGCGCGCAGCGCCCACTTGACCGCGCCGTACCCGCCCATCGACAGGCCGGCGACGAAGGTGTCCTCGCGCCGCTCGGAGAGCCGGAAGAACGACCGGCAGAGCTCGGGCAGCTCGGCGCTGAGGAAGGTCCAGTACCGGTTGCCGTGCTCCCCGTCGGTGTAGAAGCTGCGGCCGGCCTGCGGCATCACCACGGCCAGGCCGAGCGGCGCGACGTACCGCTCGATGGCGGTGCGCCGGGTCCAGACGGTGTCGTCGTCGCTGAGGCCGTGCAGCAGGTAAAGCACGGGCGGGTCACCGGCCGGCGCGCGCCCGGCCAGGCCGATCCCGGAGCCGGCCGGGTCGGGCAGGAGCACGGTCATCGAGGTGCCCATGCCCAGCGCCTCGGAGTGGAAGTCGCAGCGGATCAGCGCCATGGGCGTGGATGCTACGCGGCGCGGGCCGGCGTCCTGCGGCTGGCGCTGCGGCGTCCCGGTCCGCCGCGGCGTCGCAATCGGGACCGGCCACGGAGGAGTGTTTTTGCCCTGGGGCGTGCATGAGGCTAGATCAAAGCTTTACCAGGCTGTAACGTCCGCGCTGCTGGATCTGTCACAGGGAAGTGGGAGTCAGTGATGAGCGACGTGTCGGCGGCCCTGGGTGTGCGCCTCTACCCCGACCTGGTCGAGTTGGGTGGGCTCGCGTCCGCGCTGGCCCTGACCGCCACCCGGTGTCAGGTGGACGTGGGCCGGATCAAGGCTCCCGAGCAGGGGCGGAGCCGGTTCACGTGCGCCGAGCTGACCTCCGAGCGGGGGACGATCTGCGTGGGGCTGGGGTCCCAGGCCCGCTATTTCATGATCGACATGGCCGGATCGGACGGGTCCCGGGCCGACGGCGACACCACCGACCTGGAGCAGGTCGTGCGGATCGCCGACGCCTGGCGTGCCGGCGTGGGGCTCGCCGAGCTGCGTGCCCGCTTTCCCTTCCTCGACCACGTGACCGAGCCGGTCGGCGAGGACCGCGCCCTGGCCTGACCGCCACCCCGACCGCGCCGAGGGCCGCCACCTCCGCGACGTCGGACGTACTCATCCCGGCTGTGCTGAGATGTCACCGTCGGTAGGGCCGGCGGAATGGGCGCCTGCGGCCAGGAGTAGTGCGCTCTTCTGGCCGCGCCCGCTCAAGAGGAGCCGGGTTCGTTCGCCGGTTCGCCCGCTCTCTCCCGGGGCGGCCGAATATCCATTGCGGCCACCGTGGGCCCTCGCCTACGGTCATCGAGCAAGGTCAACCCGAGCTGATCCAGGGAGCATGCCGTGTCGCAGCGCAAACGCACCACGTCCTCGCGGCCAACGCCGCGCGGCGGTGCCCCGCTGCTCACCGGCGGGCAGACCCTCGGCCGGTTGCAGCGCCGACAACTCGGGTGGTGGCGCGGATAGCGCCAGCGCGACACGCGCAGCCGCCCATCCCGAATCCGGGACCGGGCGGCTTTTTCGTCCCCGGTGCCCGCCCGCCGGCCAGAACGTATCGCCCACGTCCGTCCCGCCACCGGTGGGTCGGCCTCGCGGTTGTAGCGCAGCCCGGCAGCGCGTCACCCCGCCACGGTGAAGATCGCCGGTTCGAATCCGGCCAGCCGCTCCGCGAAAGACGAGAACGAACAAGGAGAACACGATGGCATTCACCCCGCTTGCGGGCACCCGCGCGCCCGTCCGGGTCTGGACCGACCCGTACGCCATCGAGGAGCAGGCCGCCCGGCAGCTGCGCAACATCGGCGCGCTGCCCTGGGTCGAGGGCGTCGCCGTGATGCCCGACGTCCACTTCGGCAAGGGCGCCACCGTCGGCTCGGTGATCGCGATGCGGCAGGCGGTCTCCCCGGCGGCCGTCGGCGTGGACATCGGCTGCGGCATGTCGGCGGTGCGGACCTCGCTCACCGCCGCCGACCTGCCCGACGACCTCGCCGGGCTGCGGTCCGCGATCGAGGCGACCATCCCGGTCGGCTTCGCCAGGCGCGACGACGCGGTCGACCCGCGCCGGGTACGCGGGCTGGAGCAGCGCGGCTGGACCGACTTCTGGGTGCGCTTCGGCACCCTCGACAAGCGCGTGGCCCAGCTTGAGACCCGGGCCCGGCAGCAGATGGGCACCCTCGGCGGTGGCAACCACTTCATCGAGGTCTGCCTGGAGCAGGACGGCCCGGACGCCGGCCGGGTCTGGCTGATGCTGCACTCCGGGTCGCGCAACATCGGCAAGGAACTGGCGGAGCGGCACATCGGCATCGCGCGGCGGCTGCCGCACAACGCCGAGCTGCCCGACCGGGACCTGGCGGTCTTCCTCGCCGGCACGCCGGAGATGGAGGCGTACCGGCGGGACCTGTGGTGGGCGCAGGAGTACGCCCGCCGCAACCGGGCGGTGATGCTGGCCCTGCTGTGCAACGTGGTCCGCGACGAGTTCCCGCAGGTCCGCTTCGAGGAGCCGATCTCGTGCCACCACAACTACGTCGCCGAGGAGACGTACGGCGGGGTGGACGTGCTGGTCACTCGCAAGGGCGCGATCCGGGCCGGCGCCGGGGACCTCGGCATCATCCCCGGCTCGATGGGCACCGGGTCGTACATCGTGCGCGGGAAGGGGAACCCGGACGCGTACTGCTCCGCCTCGCACGGGGCCGGGCGGCGGATGTCGCGCGGGCAGGCTAAGCGGACGTACAGCACGGCCGATCTGGCGCGGCAGACCGCCGGGGTGGAGTGCCGCAAGGACGCGGGGGTGGTCGACGAGATCCCCGCCGCGTACAAGGACATCACGGAGGTGATGGCGCAGCAGGAGGACCTGGTCGAGGTGGTCGCCCACCTCAAGCAGGTGGTCTGCGTCAAGGGTTGAGACGGCCCGGCCGGCGCCCTCTCCGGCGCCGGCCGGGACCCTTGCGAGCTGGTGCAATGGGCAGCACACCCGTCTCTGGAACGGGCGATGGAGGTTCGAGTCCTCCGCTCGCAGCGCGAGCCTCGGGTCAGCCTGATCGAAGGCTCAGCGGGGTGCGTCGGATCACGTCCATGACCTGCGCCGCCGCGCCGGAGGGACGGCGGTCGCGCAGGTCCAGCACGGTGCCGGGGACGCCCACGCGGTGGGTCACCAGCAGCCGCATGATCGCCAGCAGGGGGTCGAACCGGCCGGTCAGGTCGAACTGCCGGCCGTCGGGACCGATCACGACGGCGGGGCTGACCCCGGCGGCGAGGTTGGTGCGTTCCCAGTCGATCTCGTACGACCGGCGGTCCCCGCCGACCTGCACGACGAGCTGCTTCGTCCGGTGCAGCAGCGCGAGGTAGTTGATCGGCACCGTCAGCTTCTTCCGGACGTCGAACGGAGTGCCGCCGTCGGCCGGGAAGATCCGCAGGACGGTCTCCAGCACCGGGCCCTCGTACTGGAAGGTGTCCGTGCCCCGCAGCTCCAGGAACCGGCCCCGGACGAGCTGCCCGCCGTGCCGCGCCCACCGGCGGTCGACACCGCCGAACGCCCCCTCCGCTCCGGGCAGGCGGTCGATCACCCACCTGGCCCTGCCGTCCGGCACCGGCTCGGGCTGCGGTCGACCGGTTGCGGCCCGCTCGACCAGGCTCTGGAGCCGCGTCGCCGCGGCGGGGTCGATGCGTCGCAGGTCGATCGTGTCGCCGTCCAGGGCGATCCGGCCGGTGGCCATCGCGGTTCTCATCTGCTCCAGGAGGAGATCCGGGTGCCCGGTCAGGTCGACGCGCCGGCCGTCGAGACCGACCAGCTTGCAGGCCCGGGCGCCCGACAGCAGGGCGCTGCGCGGCCAGTCGATGCCGAACTCCGCGGGGACGCCCGGGTGGGTGACGGCGACGAGTCGTCCCGCGGTGACGGCCGCCAGGCACAGGGCCGGCACCCGCCACGTGGCCGTCGACTCGAACGGCTCGCCGCCCTCGGGGTGAACCCACAGCCTGAGCCGGATGCGCGGCTTGGGCTCGTCGGGGTCGAGGTCGCCGCCGTAGCTCTGGTACGTCGCCTCCCAGTCCTGGCCGTACGACACGAGCGTCGCCTCGCGGACCTCGGCCGTGGCCAACCGGCCGTCCTGGATCGGGATCCGGGCGGTGGGGGTCCACATGGCGAAGCTGTCGTCGTCGCGCCGGTGCGCGTCGTACACCATGTCGCGGTCGTTGATCACCCGGTAGTGCGCCCGGGTGAACAGGAAGGCGCCGACCGGGATCGCGAGGGTGAGCACCAGGCCGGTGAGGAGGAAGGCCAGCGGGACGCCTTGCTCGCCCCAGCCGACGTCGCTGACGCCGAGGGCACCCACGACGAGGAAGACCGGCCCCGCCAGCCCGCAGACGGTGAAGATCACGAGGTTTCGGACGAACGTACGGGTGAAGCTCTGCACGGCCCCTCCTCCGCCGACTCCGGTTCGTTGATACCACCGCGCCCAGGTCGGCGTCGCCCGGGCCGGGTCAGTCGCGGCGGGTGCGGGCGCCCTTGAGCCGGCGGCCGAACTCGCGGGCGATCTCCCGGTTGGCGTCCCGCTCGGCGATCGCCTGCCGCTTGTCGTACGACTTGCGGCCCTTGGCCAGGGCCAGCTCGACCTTGGCCCAGCCGTCGGCGAAGTACAGCGACAGCGGCACCAGGGTGAGCCCGCCCTCGCGCGTCCGGTCGAGGATCCGGTCGATCTCGACGCGGTGCAGCAGCAGCTTGCGGGTGCGGCGGGGCTGGTGGTTGGTCCAGGTGCCGAAGCCGTACTCGGCGATGTGCAGGCCGTGTAGCAGCAGCTCGCCGTCGTGTTCCTGGGCGAAGGCGTCGACCAGCGACACCCGCCCGGCCCGCAGCGACTTCACCTCGGTGCCGACGAGCACCAGCCCCGCCTCGTACGTCTTGAGGATGGTGTAGTCGTGCCGGGCCTTCTTGTTCGACGCGACGAGGGTGCGTCCGGTCTCCCTGGGCACGGTCGGCCTCCCGGTGGTGGTTCCGCGTCAACGCGAGAGGCTAGCAGCCCGTCCGCCGCCCGTACCGCCTTTTCCTCTGGGGCCGGGTCCGTCGCCGCGGCCCGGCCGCGCGGTGCCGCTCCCTTCCCGGTGCCGCGTCGTCACCGGTCCGGGTCCACGTCGCCGCCGGACGCCCGGAAATTCCGTGCGGCGGCGCGGTGGTGACGCCACAATGCCCGGGTGGATCACCGAGCCATGGTCAAGTTGAGCAAGCGGATCTCCCGGGCGCTGCGGCACGAGCCGTACCGCCTCGGCCTCGCGCCGGACGGCGCGGGGTGGGTTCCCGTCGACGACCTGCTCGCCGCCCTGCGGACCGGCCGGGCCGAACTCGACGCGGTGGTCGCCGGCAACGACAAGCAGCGCTTCGCGGTGGAGCGTGGCCCCGACGGGGTCGAGCGGATCCGGGCCAACCAGGGGCACTCGATCCCGGTGGACCTCGGGTTGCCGCCGGCCGTGCCGCCCGACCGGCTGCACCACGGCACCGGCGCCGCCGCCCTCGACTCGATCCGGGCGACGGGGCTGCACCGGGGCGGTCGTCACCACGTCCACCTGTCGCCGGACGTCGAGACCGCCCGGCGGGTCGGCGCGCGGCGCGGCGGTCAGGTCGTGGTGCTCACCGTCGACGCGGCGGCGATGGCCCGGGACGGGCACGTCTTCCACCGCAGCGCCAACGGGGTCTGGCTGACCGACGCGGTCCCCGCCCGGTACCTGGTCGACTGACCAGAGGGCCGGTCGGGGCCACCGTGGACGGTCGCCGGACATTTATTGTCGTACCCCGCCGTCAGCATGGACGCATGGCTGCCCCCGCCCTGGCCCACGAGCCCACCCCGCCGCGTGCCCTGCCGTTGCGTGAGGCCCGCACCCGACTGACCCAGCTCATCGCGATGGCCGAGCTGACCGACACCGTCACGCTGGTCACCCGCGACGGCGACCCTCGCCCGATCGCCGCGATCGTGCCCGCCTGCGCCGCCCGCACGGCGGCGCAGGCCCGGGCCGACGCCGACCGGCTCGCCACGGTGACCGCCGGGTGGGCCCGCCGCCTCGACGAGCTGCACCGGCAGAGCAGCCGGCGGCACGAAGCCGAGCTGCGGACCCTCACGGAGGCGCTCGCCGAGGTCTGGGCCGAGCTCGACCGCCGGGTCGTCCCCGGCAGCGACCCGGCCCTGGCCCGGCTCCGCGCCGCCCACGCCGACCTGCTGCGCGACTGAGCCGTCCGCCCGCGGCCCCGCCGACCGGCCGGTCAGCCCCGGCCGGGTGCGGGTCGGCGTCCGGGCCGCCCCCGGTCCGGGCGGCCGGCACCTCGGCCCCGGGCCGGTCGGTTCCGCCGCCTGCCGGGAAGGGCGACGTCGGTGTTCCGTCGAACCTGAGGCGGGGTGGCCGATTGCGATCAGTCTGTGGTCTGCTACCCGGGTCCCCTGACGTCCGCCACCCCGGGAGGCCCGGTGTTCGCCCGCGCCCTGACCGCCGACGCCGAGCTGCGCCCGCTGGAGCCGTGGCGGGCCGAGGAGTTCCTGCGCAACCTGGACCGGGCCCGGGAGCACATCGCGCCGTGGGTGGGCGCGTCCTTCGTGGCCACCGACCTGCCGTCGGCCCGGGCGGTGCTGCAACGCTACGCCGACCTGTGGGCCCGCGACGCCGGGGGCATCTGGGGGATCTGGCTCGACGGGGTGCTGGTCGGCGGGGTGATGTTCGTGACGTTCGACGCCGTGCTGGGGGTGTGCGAGGTGGGCTGCTGGCTGGAGCCGGCCGCGGAGGGGCGCGGCCTGGTCACCCGGGCAGTCGGCGTCGTCGTCGACTGGGCGGTGGGGCGGCGGGGCGTGCACCGGGTGGAGTGGCGCACCAACGCCGACAACGTCCGCAGCCTTGCCGTCGCGCGCCGGCTCGGCATGCGCCACGACGGCACCCTGCGGCAGATGTACGCGGGGCCCGCCCGGCGTGTCGACCTCGAGGTCTGGTCGGTGCTGGCCGACGAGTGGCGCAGCCGGTCCACCGCCGTCGCGCCTCCGGCGGCGACCTGACGGGCATCGGACCCGGACAGGTATCCGACCGTCGCGCCGCCGGTTCCCGCCGTCCCGCGAGGACGGCCGGCGCGGGTCACGCCCGGCGGCGTATCCGTCATGTCGTATGCCTCCCGCAGTGCCTCCCCGCAGGTCGTCGGCCCTGGGGGCGTCGCCGCCCGGTGTGATTGCGGTCCCAGGGCCGATGGCGTCTTCCCGACAGGACCGGACCGGCCGGCGACGGGCGGGAGGCCGTGCGGGCGGGCATCGGCGCTGGTGGACGCGTCGGGGGCGACCGGCGGCCCGAGCGCGCGGCTGAGCACGCTCGTTCCGGGTTTCGCCACCACCGTCCCGTATTTCGGGAGGGCTCTTGGCAGTGCCGTCGATGCTCGTGGAATCTCTCAGCGGAGAGCGATCGATTGATCGCTTTAGGTAGCAGAGCGTGAAGGGCTCGAGGCGCTGACCTGCCGAGGGGTCATCCGGAGCACACGTACCGTCACGATCCTTGGGGGGCGTTCGGTGTCTGGCTGCATGCGTACGACGAATCGCGGGCGGGAGTGACCACCTCCGTCCGGCCCACCGGACCGGTCCGTCGGTCCACCACCCCCCGCGCCTCCGGCACTCCGGTCATCGTCGACTGCCTGCACCGGATGGTCGAGTCCCAGGTGGAACGGACCCCCGACGCGGAGGCGGTGCGCCACGGCGACCGCTCGCTGACCTACCGTCAACTGGACGAGGCGGCCAACCGGCTGGCCCGGGCCCTGCTCGCCCGCGGCGTCGCCGGGCAGGACCGGGTCGGGGTCTGCCTCACCCGCGACGTCGACCTGGTCGTCGCGCTGCTCGCCGTGCTCAAGGCCGGCGCGGCGTACGTCCCGCTCGACCCGGCGTACCCGCCGGCCCGGGTGGCGTTCATGACCGAGGACTCCGGCGCCCGGGTGGTGCTCACCCGCTCCGGCCTCGCCGACCGGTTCGGCGACGCGGCGCTGCCGCTGGACGCCATCGACCTCGCCGACCAGCCCGCCGGCCGCCCCGACGCCGCGGCCGACCCGTCCGACCTGGCCTACGTGATCTACACCTCCGGCTCCACCGGCCGCCCCAAGGGCGTGGCCGTCGAGCACCGCTCCGCGTCGGTGCTCATGCACTGGGCCCGGTCCGCCTTCGCCGACGAGGAACTCGGCGGCATGCTCGCCGCCACCAGCGTCTGCTTCGACCTGTCGATCTTCGAGATCTTCGGGCCGCTCTGCTGGGGCGGGCGGGTCGTGCTGGTCGACACCGTCCTCGCGCTCGCCGCGCCGGACGCCGCCCGGCTGCCGGTCACCCTGGTCAACACCGTCCCGTCGGCGATGAGCGAACTGCTCGCCGCCGACGCCCTGCCGGCCGGCGTGCGCACCGTCTGCCTGGCCGGCGAGCCGCTGACCGCCGCCCTCGCCGCCCGGGTCCTGGCCCGCCCCGGGGTACGCCGGCTGCTCAACCTGTACGGCCCGTCCGAGGACACCACCTACTCGACCTGGGCGGAGATCACCGCCGACGGGACAGCGCCGCCGATCGGCCGGCCGCTGCCGCACACCCGGACGTACGTGCTCGACGCCGGCGGCGTGCCCGTGCCGTCCGGCGCCCCCGGCGAGTTGTACCTGGCCGGCGCCGGCCTGGCCCGGGGCTACCTCGGCCGCCCCGAGGAGACCGCGGCCCGCTTCCTCGACGACCCGTTCCGCCCGGGCGACCGGATGTACCGCACCGGGGACCGGGTGCGGCTGCGCCCCGACGGGCAACTGGAGTTCCTCGGCCGCCTCGACGACCAGGTGAAGCTGCGCGGGCACCGGATCGAGCTGGGCGAGGTCGGCGCGGCCCTCGCCGCCCTGCCCGGCGTACGCGAGGCCGCCGCCGCGGTGCGCACCGGGCCGAGCGGCGACCCGGTGCTGGTCGGCTACCTGGTCGGCCGGCGCCGCGACGACGTGCCGGCCCGGCTGCGCGAGCGGCTGCCCGCCCCCATGGTGCCGACCGCGGTGGTCTGGCTGGACCGGATGCCCACCACGCCGAGCGGCAAGACCGACCGGGCGGCGCTGCCCGCGCCGGCCTGGGCCGATCCCGACGTGGCCCCGCCCTCTCCCGGCCGCGATCCCGCCGGTGCCCGGACCGGCGAGGTGGCCGCCGTGTGGCGCGACGTGCTCGGCGTGCCGGTCACCGGGTCGGCCGCCGACTTCTTCGACCTGGGCGGCGACTCCCTGCTGGCGGTGCGGTGCGCGGCCCGGCTCACCGCCGTCACCGGCGTGCCGGTGCCGCCGGCCGCGCTCTTCGACCACCCCACGGTGGCCGCCCTCGCCGCCCATCTCGCGGCCCGGCCGCCGGCCTCCCGCCGCCCCGCCGACGCGGGGGAGCGGCCGGTGTCCACGAGGGCCCGGCCGGCGGGGGACGGACCGGCGACCGGCCCCACCACAGCCGCCGGCCGGGCCGCCGCCGGATCGGCCGCCGCCGCCGGGGACGGGCCGGCCGCCGGGCCGACGGGGGACACGGACGCCCCGCTGTCGGCGGCGCAGCGCCGGCTGTGGTTCCTGCACCAGCTCGACCCCACCGACACCTCGTACCTGGTGTCCTACGTGGTCGAGCTGCGCGGGCCCGTCGACCGGGCGGCGCTGGCCCGGGCCCTGCGCCGGGTGGTCGCCCGGCACCCCGCGCTGCGTACCGTCTTCCCCGGCTCCGCCGCCGGCCCGGTCCAGCGGGTGCACGACGACCCGCAGGTGGAGCTGGTCATCGAGGTGCCCCAGCCGGGCATGCCGCTGGCCGAGCGGGTCGCCCGGATCGCCGCGACCAGCGCCCGCATCCCGATGGACCTGGCCGCCGGGCCGCTGCTGCGCGCCCACCTGGTCGGCGACGGGCGGCGGCGCTTCGCGCTGCTGCTGGTCGCCCACCACATCGTCTGCGACGACTGGTCGTTCAGCGTCCTGGTCCGTGACCTCGGCCGCTGCTACGACAGCGAGCGCGAGGCGGCCGTGCGGGTCACCCGGCCCCGGCCCCCGTGGCCGGCCCACCCCGCGCCCGGCCCGGCCGGCTTCGCGCTGGCCCAGCGGGACTGGCTGGCCGGTCCGGCCGGCCGCCGGGCCCTCGACGAGGTCGTCGCCGGGCTGCGCGGCGCGCCCACCCTGCTCGCCCTCGCGGCCGGCCCGGCCACCCCCGACGCCGGGCAGCCGACCGCAGGGCGGGGCGCGGGGGCCCTGGACCGGCCCGACGGCGCCAGCCTGCGCGTCCCGGTCGACCCCGCCACCGCCGACGCCGTCCGGCGGCTCGCCCGGGCGCACCGGGCCAGCCTCTACATGGTCGGCCTGGCCGCCTTCGCCACCCTGCTCGGCGTGGGGACCGGGCGCACCGACCTGCTCGTCGGCACCGCCTTCGCCGGCCGGACCAGCGTGCCGGCCGAGGAGAGCATCGGCTGCTTCGTCAACACCATGCCGTTGCGGCTGCGCCCCGCGCCGGGCCGGTCCTTCGCCGACCTGCTCGCCGAGGCCCGCGACGCCGCCCTGGCCGCCGCCGCCCGCCAGGACGTGCCGTTCGACGCCGTGGTGGAACGGCTGCGCCCGGCCCGCCACCCGCGCCGCAACCCCCTCGTCCAGGTCGCCTTCGGCGTGCAGAACGCCCCGGCGGCGACCTGGACCGGATCCTGGGGGCTGGACTTCGCCGGCGTGGAACTCGCGCCGGACGCCGCCCGGCTGGACCTGACCCTCTGGCTGGACGAGCGGCGGGGCGGCCTGGAAGCGCTCTGGACCTACCGCACCGACCTGTTCGACGGCGGGCGCGTCACCGCGTGGCACCGCCGCTTCACCGAGGTGCTGCGCCGGGCGGCCACCGACCCGCAGCGCCGCCTCGCCGAGTGTGTCGACGACCCCTGGGGGAACGAGAGATGACTGAGCAGCTCCGGTCGGCGCCGGTGATCCCGCGCCGCAACCGGGAACGAGCCCTGGTCGACGTGCGTCCCGACTGGCCCGGCGGCCCGCTGCCGGTCCTCGTCCAGGCCAACCTGCCCGACCTGGACCTGGCGACCTGGCTGGCCGACAACCGGGCCACCGTCGACGAGCTGGCCCGCCGGCACGCCGCCGTGCTGTTGCGGGGCTTCGCCGTGGCCGACGCCGCCGACTTCCGCGCCGCGATGGCCGCCCTCTCCGGCGACGTGCTCAGCTACGGCGAACGCTCCTCGCCGCGCAGCGAGGTGACCGAGGGCGTCTACACCTCCACCGAGCACCCCGCCGACCAGCCGATCGTGCTGCACAACGAGCAGTCGTACACGCTGAACTGGCCGCTGCGGATCGTGTTCTTCTGCGAGACCGAGCCGGCCGCGGGCGGGCGCACCCCGCTGGCGGACAGCCGGCGGGTGCTGGCCCGGCTGCGCCCGGCCACCGTCGCCGAGTTCGAGCGCCGGGGCGGGGTCAGCTACCAGCGCAACTACCTGCCCGGGATCAGCCTGTCCTGGCAGACCGCGTTCCAGACCGACAGCCGCGCCGAGGTCGAGGCGTACTGCGCCCGGTCGGCGATCGAGGTGCGGTGGGTCGGCGACGAGCAGCTACGCACCCGGCAGGTCCGCCCGGCGGTGCGCGAGCACCCGGTCACCGGGGAGCGCACCTGGTTCAACCACGCGTTGTTCTTCCACGTCACCTCGCTGCCCGAGGAGGTCAGCGCCGGGCTGCGCCGGGCGCTGGCCGAGGAGGACCTGCCGTACCAGACCGCGTACGGCGACGGCACCCCGATCGGCGACGACGTGCTCGCCGAGCTGCGCGCCGCCTACGCGGCGGAGACCCGGTCGTTCCCGTGGCGGCGCGGGGACGTGCTGCTGGTGGAGAACATGCTCGCCGCGCACGGCCGGGAGCCGTTCACGCCGCCCCGGCGGATCCTCACCGCGATGTCCGACCCGTTCGCCGCCCCCGAGGCCGCGTCGGCCCCCGGGGCCACGTCCGCCCCCGGGGCAGCGTCCGTCCCGGCGGGCGCGGCGCCGACCGGGGACCGGTCGTGAGTGGGCCGGGACCGCGCCGCCGCGGCGCGACCTCCGCAGCCACCGCGCCGGTCACCCGCCGGGTGCTGGTCGACGACACGTTCGTGCTGCTGGTCGAGGCCACCGTTCCGGACCTCGACCTCGCCGGCTGGCTCGCCGGTCGCCGCGACGAGCTGCTGCGCGACCTCGACTCGTACGGCGCGGTCTTCTTCCGTGGCTTCGAGGTGGGCACCGCCGACGACTTCAGCCGCGCCGCCCGCGCCGTCACCCCGGACCTGCTCGGCTACCTGGAGCGGGCCGCCCCCCGCCACGAGGTCGCCGACCGGGTGTTCACCTCCACCGAGTTCAACGCCGAGCAGTGGATCCCGCTGCACCACGAGATGTCGTACTCGCACAACTGGCCCACCCACCTGTACTTCTGGTGTGCCCAGCCGGCCACCGGTGACGGCGGGGCCACCCCGCTGGCCAGCGAGCGGGTGGTGACCCCCCGGATCCCGGCGCAGGTGCGCGAGCGGTTCGGCCGCGACGGCCTGTGCTACGTGCGCAACTACGGCCCGCACCTGGACCTGCCCTGGCAGGAGGCGTTCCAGACCACCGACCGGGCCGAGGTCGAGGCGTACTGCGCCGCGTCGGCGACCGAGTTCACCTGGCTCGGCGACGACGGGCTGCGCACCCGAGCCCGCCGGCAGGCCACCGCCACCCACCCGCGCACCGGCGAGACGGTGTGGTTCAACCACGCCCACCTGTTCCACTCCTCGAACCTGCCGGCCGAGGTCGCCGCCGCCCTGCTGCGCGAGTACGGCCCGGAGGGGCTGCCCCGCAACGCGTACCACGGCGACGGCAGCCCGATCGACGACGAGGTGGTCGCCGGCATCCGCGACCTGTACCGCGAGCACGCCGTCTCCGTCCCGTGGCAGCGCGGCGACGTCCTGGTGGTGGACAACTTCCTCGCCACCCACGGCCGGGAGCCCTTCTCCGGCGACCGGCAGATCCTGGTCGCCATGTCCGACCTCTACGTCAACCGGAGCGTGGTGTGAACGGTTACCGACTCTCCCCGGTCCAGCGGCTCGCCTACACCGGCGCGCGGGAGCTGGTCCGGGCCCGGGTCCGCCTGGACCGGCCGCTGGACGCCGCGCGCCTACAGGCCGCCGTGGACGCGGTGGTCGCCCGGCACGAGGCGCTGCGGCTGACCCTGGTGCACCACCCCGGCCTGCGGGTGCCGTTGCAGGACGTCGACGACGCCCGGTCGGTCACCGTCGGCGCGGCCGGCGAGCTGTCGGTGACCCTCACCGACGACACCCTTGAGCTGGCAGCCACCCCGCTGCTCGCCGACCCGGCGAGCCTGCGGCTGGTGCTGGCCGACCTGGCCGCCGCGTACGCCGGGCAGCCCCGCGCCGACGACCCGGACGGGTTGCAGTTCCTCGACGTCTCCGAGTGGCAGCTCGGCGAACGCCAGGAGGCGCAGCCCTCGGCGCCGCCCGCCGCGCCGGCCGCCCGGCTGGTCGCCCCGCACGGCGACGCCGACGACGGGCCGACGGAGACGGATGTGCCGCTCGCCCCGCTGGCCGCCGCCGCCGAGGCCGCCGGGGTGGGGGTGCCCAGCCTGCTGCTCGCCGCGTGGGCGCTGACCCTGTCCCGCCGGGCCGAGCCGCCCGCCGGGGCCGACGACGCCGAGCTGGTGCTCGCCCGGTGGACCGACGGCCGGCACGCCGACGGGACCGCCGCCGTGGTCGGGCCGCTGGGCGGCTACGCGCCGGTCCGGCTCGGCCTGCCCCTGCCGGCCGCGCCCAAGCAGCTCCTCGACGAGGTACGCGGCGCGGAGCGCCCGGCCGAGGAGACGTTCCACCTGCTGGAGCCGATCGGCGTCGACTCCGACGCGGTGGCCTGCTTCGCCGCCGTGCCGGCCGTTGACCCGTCGACCCTGGCCGGCCTCGGCGCCACCGCCGTGGACGTCGCCGTCCCACCGCCGCCCGCCGGCCCGCACCTGACCGCCGTGTGCGGCCCGGACGCGGTGACCCTGCGGGTGACCGGCGGCCGGGCGCTGCGCGACGGGCTGCTCGCCGTCCTCGGCACGCTGCCCGGGGCGCTGACCGACGGCGCCCCGCTGGCCCTGCTCGGCGCGGCCGAGGCGGGCTGGCTGGTCGAGGCCGCCGGCAGCGCGTCCGACGCGCCCACCCGCACCCTCGCCGAGCTGCTCGACGACGGGCTCGCCGCCGCCGACCCGGACGCCGAGGCGGTGGTCGCCGCCGACGGGGCGTACACCTTCGGGGAGCTGCGCGAACTGTCCGCCGGGGTCGCCGCCGGCCTGGTCGAGCGCGGCCTGCACGGCGGCCGGCGGGTCGGCGTGCTGGCCACCCGGTCCCGGGACACCGTGGTCGCGTTCCTCGGCGTGCTGCGGGCCGGCGCGGTGTACGTGCCGCTGGACCCGGCCGCCCCGGCGCGGCGGCTCGCCGGCCTGGTCCGCGCGGTCGACGCCGGCCTCGTGCTCGGCGACCGGGCCGTCGGGGACGTGCCGGCCGTGGGCGTCGCCGAGCTGGCGGCCACCGCCGCCACCGCCGCCGTGCCCGCCCCCCGGCCGGCCGACCCCGCGTACGTCATCTTCACCTCCGGCTCCACCGGGGCCCCGCGCCCGGTGCAGGTCTCGCACGGCGCCGCCGCCCACCTGGCGCACGCCCTGGAACGCACCGTGCACGCCGGCACCCCGGCCGGGGCGCGGGTCGCGGTGAACGCCCCGCTGACCTTCGACGCCTCGATCAAGCAGCTCGTCCAGCTCGGCCACGGCCGAACCCTGTACCTGGTGCCGGAGGAGGCCCGCCGCGACGGCGCCGAGCTGGCCGCCGTGCTCGCGGAGAACCGGGTCGACGTGCTCGACCTGACCCCGTCGCAGCTTCGCATCCTGCTCGCCGCCGACGGGGTGGCCACCGGCCGGACCCGGCTGCCGGGGCTGCTGCTGCTCGGCGGCGAGGCGATCGCACCCGACCTGTGGGACGCCCTCGCCGGGCTGCCCGGGGTGCGCGCGGTCAACCTGTACGGCCCGACCGAGTGCACCGTGGACGCCACCGCCGCCGAGATCACCACCGGCGTCGCGCCGACCATCGGCCGGCCGCTGCCCGGGGTGGGGGCGTGGGTGCTCGACGGGCAGCTCCGCCCGGTGCCGCCCGGGGTGGCCGGCGAGCTGTGCCTCACCGGCCCCCAGCTCGCCGACGGCTACCTCGGCGACCCGGAGGCCACCACCCGCCGGTTCGGCACGGTGCCCCTGCCGTCGGGTCGCGCCGAGCGGGTCTACCGCACCGGCGACCGGGTGCGCTTCGACGCCGACGGGCGGCTGGCGTACCTGGGCCGGCTCGACGACCAGGTCAAGGTCAACGGTTTCCGGATCGAACCGGGGGAGGTCGCCGCCGCACTGCGCCGGCACCCCGGGGTCGCCGACGCCGCCGTGGTGGCCCGCGACGACGACGGGCACGGCGCCCGGCTGGTCGGCTACGTCACCCCGGCCGACGCGGGCGCGACGGTCGACGTGGACCGGGTCGTCGGGATCAACCCGCACGAGACCCGCTACCTGTACGACGAGATCTTCGTCCAGCAGGTGTACCTGCGCGACGGGGTGGTGCTGCGCCACGGCGCCACGGTCTTCGACGTCGGCGCGAACATCGGCATGTTCTCCCTGTTCGTGCACGCCGTCTGCCCGGACGCCACCATCCACGCGTTCGAGCCGGTGCCGTCGGTGGCCGACGCGCTGCGCCGCAACGTGGCCGCCTTCGGCGTCCCGGCCAGCGTGCACCCGTACGGGCTCGCCGCCGGCCCCGGGCAGGTGAGCTTCACCTACTACCCGGGCTACGCCATGATGTCCGGCCACGCCGAGTACGCCGACCCGGACGCCGAGCGGGCCGTCATCAAGCGGTTCCTGACCAACGAGCGGGACCGGGGCGAGGCCGACCGGGACGCCCTGCTCGACCGGGTCGACGAGCTGCTCCAGGAGCGGTTCGCCGGGGACACGCTGACGGTGGACGTCCGGCCGCTGTCCGACGTGATCGACGAGGTGGCCCCCGAGCGCATCGACCTGCTGAAGATCGACGTGCAGCGGGCCGAGGCGGACGTGCTCGCCGGCCTGCACGAGCGGCACTGGCCGCTGGTCGCCCAGGTCGCGATGGAGGTGCACGACGGCGTCGGCACCGCCACCGAGGGCCGCCTCGACGAGCTGATCGCCTTCTTCGAGGAGCGCGGCTTCGACGTGGTCACCCGCCAGGACGACCTGCTCGTCGGCACCGACCGGTACACCCTGCACGCCGTGCGTCCCGAGTACGCCGACGACCCCCGCCCGGTGGTCACCGCCCCCGAACCGGCCGGCGGCGAGCCGCTGGCGGACCGGCTCGCCGGGTGGCTGGCCGACCGGCTGCCGGCGCACCTGGTCCCGGCCGCCGTGGTGGTCCTCGACGCGCTGCCGCTGACCGGCAACGGCAAGCTCGACCGGGCAGCCCTACCGGCCCCCGAGCCGGGCCGCCGGCCCACCGGCCCGCAGGTGGCCCCCGCCAACCGGGCCGAGGAGATCCTCGTCGAGGCGTGGCGGGAGGTGCTCGGCGTGCCGACGGTCGGGGTGACCGAGAGCTTCTTCGCCCTCGGCGGCGACTCGATCCGCAGCATCCAGATGCAGGTCGCGGCCAACCGGCGGGGCCTGTCGTTCCGGCTGCGGGACATCTTCGTCCACCAGTCGATCCGGGAGTTGGTCACGCACGGCGAGATCAGCCTCGCCGACCCGGACGCCGGGGCGGCCGACGCCGCCGGCCAGCCCGCCCGGGAGCAGCCCGACACCGGCGCGTTCGCGCTGCTGGCCGCCGCCGACCGGGACCGGCTGCCGGCCGGGGTGGTCGACGCGTACCCGATGACGGCGCTGCAACAGGGCATGCTCTACCACTGCGAGCTGACCGGCGACCCGGCGACGTACCACAACGTCACCGCGCACCGGGTCGACGCGCCGCTCGACGCCGACGCGCTGCGGGCCGCGTTCGCCGCCCTGGTGGCCGCGCACCCGGTGCTGCGCACCGGCTTCGCCCCCGGCGGGTACGCCGAGCCGCTGCAACTGGTGCACGCCGACGTGCCGGTCGAGGTGCCGGTGCACGACCTGGCCGGGGCCGACGAGGAGACCCGGCGGGCCCGAATCGACGCCCTGGTCGAGGCCGAGCGGACCCGCCCGTTCGACGTGGCCCGCCCGCCGCTGGTCCGGCTGTACGCCCTCGACGAGGGCGCCGACGGGTTCACCCTGGTCGTCGCCGAGCACCACGCCGTCCTCGACGGCTGGAGCCTGGAGGCGTTCGTCCGCGCCCTGCTGGCCGACCACGAGCGTCGCCGCGCCGGCCGGTCCGCGCCGGCCCCGGCGGCGTTGCCGTTCCGCGCCTACGTGGCCGCCGAGCGGGCCGCCCTCGCCGACCCGGCCGCCCGCCGGTACTGGCTGGACGGCGCCGGGTCGGCACCGCCGCTGCTGCTCGGCGGCCCGGCCCCTCGGATCACCGTCACCCGGCGGGTGCCGCTGGAGGCGGCCGTCACCGACCGGGTCACCGGGGCCGCCCGCGCGGCCGGGGTGCCGGTGAAGGCGTACCTGCTGGCGGTGCACCTGCGGGCGCTCGGCGAGACGACCGGCCGGGACGAGGTGGTCTCCGGCCTGGTGGTCGGCGGCCGGCCCGAGGGCGAGGGCAGCGACGCCACCCTCGGGCTGTTCCTCAACACCCTGCCGGTCACCGCGACCCTGCGCGACCGGCCGCTGGCCGAGCTGGCCGGCGACGCGTGGCACGTCGAGCGGTCCCTGATGGGGCACCACCGGTTCCCGCTCGCCGAGATCGTCCGGGCCGGCGGCACCGGCCCCCGCTTCGACAGCTTCTTCAACTACACCCACTTCCACGCCGCCGCCGACGCCGCCGGCCCCCGGATCGTGGCCAGCCGGGGGATCACCGTCGACGTCGCGTTCAGCCTCGCCGTCGACGTCGAGGTGGCCCCGGACACCGGCCGGCTCGCCCTCACCCTCCAGTACGACGGCCGGCGCTTCGACGACGACTGGGCCGACCGGCTCGCCGGGACGTTCACCCGGCTGCTGGCCGCGGACCCGACCGCGCCGCTGCCGCCGGTCGGGTCGGCCGGGGCGCTGCCCACCGACGCCCGGTCCCGCTGGTCCGCCCGGGTCGCCGGGCTGTGGCGGGAGGTCGTCGGGGTGGCGCCGCGCTCCGACGACACCGGGTTCGTCGCGGCCGGCGGGGACTCGCTGCGCGCCCTGCGGCTGGTCGCCGGGCTGCGGCAGCGCTACGGCAGCGACCTGACCCTGGCCGAGTTCGTCGCCCTGGACGACTTCGGGGCGCTCGTCGACCGGGTGGCCCGGCATGGCTGAGCACACCCCCTGGCTGGTGGTCCGCGCGCCGGTGCCCCGCCCCGCGCTGCGGCTGTTCTGCCTGCCGTACGCGGGCGGCAACGCGGGGGCGTTCGAGACCTGGCGGGCCGGGCTGCCCCGGTCCGTCGAGGTCAACGCCGTGCAGTACCCGGGCCGGCGGGAACGGGCCGACGAGCCCGCGCCCCGCCGGATGACCCCGCTGGTGCAGGCCCTGGAGGCGGCCCTCGCCCCCCACCTGGACCGCCCGTACGCGGTCTACGGCGACTGCCTCGGCGCGTACGTGGCGTTCGAGCTGGTCCGGCGGCTGGTCCGGCGCGGCCACCGCCCCGCCGACCTGCTGGTGGTCTCCTCGGCGGTGCCCCCGCACCTCGCCGGCGTCGAGCCGGACTGGTCCGCCGTGGACGACGCCGCGTTCCTCGCCGAGCTGGTGGCGCTGGGCACCATGCCACCGGCGGTCGCCGGGCACCCGGAGCTGGCCGCGGCGGCGCTGCCGGCGGCTCGCGCCGACTTCGAGCTGGGCCGCAGCTACCGGCTGCGCGACCCGGACCCGGTGGGCGTCCCGGTCACCGCGATCGTCGGCGACGCCGACCCGCACGTGCCGGCGACGCAGGCGGCGGCCTGGGCCGACCTGACCATCGCCGGCTGCACCACGTTGACCGTGCCCGGCGGGCACGACCTGCTCGCCCGGGCAGACGCCGGACTGCTGCGCGCCGTCCGGTCCGCCCTCGTCGGCAAGGAGCCGTCTTGACCCGCACGACACTGCTCTGCTTCCCGTACGCCGGCGCGGGCGCGTCGGTGTACCAACCGTGGCGTCGCCTCGCCCCGCCCGAGCTGGAGGTCGCCCCGGTGTCGCTGCCCGGGCGGGAGAAGCGGTTCGTCGAGGAGCCCTACCGCCGGATGGAGCAGGCCGTCGACGGGCTGCTCGACGAGGTGCTGGAACTGGCCGCCGGGGCGGACCGGGTGGCCCTGTTCGGGCACAGCATGGGCGCGGTCCTGGCGTACGAGATGACCCGCCGGCTGACCGGGGCGGCCGGGGTGACCGTGGCGCACCTGTTCGTCAGCGGCTCGCCCGACCCCTGGTCGGGCCGGGACCGCACCGCCGCCGACCTGCCCGACGCCGAGTTCGTCGCCCGGGTGGAGGAGTTCGCCGGCTACACCCACCCGGCCCTGGAGGACCCGGACATGCGGGAGCTGCTGTTGCCCGGGCTGCGCGCCGACGTGGAGTTGCACGAGACGTACCGGCCGGCGTCCGACAAGCGGATCGAGGTGCCGGTCACCGCGCTGCGCGGCGCCGACGACGCCCTCGTCGCCGACGCGGCGCTGGTCGGCTGGGAGCGGGTCACCTCGGCAGGCTTCGCCACCCGGCGGCTGCCCGGCGGCCACATGTACCTGGCCGACTCCCCGGCTGCCCTGCTCGACCTGGTCGGGCGGGAGCTGGCGCAATGACCGAGGCGCTGACCCGGCCCGCTCCGGTGGTCACCGGCGACCGGCTGGCCGGCAAGACCGCCATCGTCACCGGCGCCGCCCGGGGACTGGGCCGCTCCTGCGCGGTCGCGTTCGCCGCGCAGGGCGCCGACGTGGTCCTCGTCGACCTGGCCGCCGACCTGCCTGGGGTGCCGTACCCGCTCGGCTCGGCCAGCCAGCTCGCGCACACCGCCGACCTGTGCGCCGGGTACGGGGTGGCCGCGTACCCGGTGCGGGCCGACGTGCGGGACTCCGCCGCCGTCCGGGCCGCCGTCGCGCTGTGCCTGGACCGGTTCGGCCGGGTGGACGTGCTGGTCAACAACGCCGGCATCGCCGCGCCGTCGGGCAAGCCGACCCACGAGATCACCGAGGCCGAGTGGCAGCTCATGCTGGACGTCGACCTGTCCGGGCCGTGGCGGATGATCAGCGCGGTCGGCGAGGTGATGTGCCGGCAGCGCGCCGGCAGCATCGTCAACGTCGCCTCCACCGCCGGCCTGGTCGGCTACCGGCACTTCGCCGGCTACGTCGCCGCCAAGCACGGCCTGGTCGGGCTGACCCGGGCCGCCGCGCTCGACTACGCCCCGCTGAAGGTGCGGGTCAACGCGCTGTGCCCCGGCTCGGTCCGCGACGACCCGCACGTGGAGGGCCGGATGCTCGCCGAGATCGCCCGGTCGCTGGAGGTCCCGGTCGCCGAGCACGAGGAGACCTTCGTGCAGGCCCAGCCGATGAACGCGCTGATCGAGCCCGGGTCGGTGGCGCAGGCCGCCCTCTGGCTCGCCTCCGACGAGTCGGCGCAGGTCACCGGCGCCGTCATCACCGTCGACGGGGGGTTCACCGCCCGATGAACGCCCAGCACAGCGCCCAGCACCCAGACCCGGCGCGGCTGTGCCACGCGGCGGCCGTCCGGCTGGCCGCCGACGCCGACCCGGACCGGCTGGCCGACCGGTTCGCCGCCGTCACCCGCCGGCACCGGCTGGCCGCGGGACGGCTGTGGGTCGAGCGGGTCCTGGCGGGACTCGCGGCGACCCGCCGGGACGCCGAGCTGGCCCGGCCCCTGCCGGCCGGCGGCCCCGACCTGCGGGCGGTGCTGCTGCGCCACGACGACGGCGCCGACCTGGTGCTGGTCGCCCGCCGGCCCGCCCTCGGCCGGCACCGCCTCGGCGCCCTGCTCACCGAACTCACCCAGCTCACCGAGCCCACCATCGCCGTGGAGCTGTCGGCGGTAGAGCCGTCGGCCGTGGGGCCGTCGGCCGTGGAGCTGTCGGCCGTGGAGCCGTCGGCCGGCGACGACGCGGGCGACGCAGGGTGGCTGCGCGGCGACCCCGGGGTGGACCGGACCGCCGTGCACGCCGTCGCCGTGCCGGCCGGCACCGACCTGACCGCCCTGGTCGCCGCCGTCGGCGCGGTGCTGGCCCGGTACCGGGGGGTGCGCCGGCCCCGGGTCGGCGCGGTCGTCGGCGAGCGGCTGACCGTCGTCGCGGTACCGGTGGACGGCGGTGCCCGCGACCTGCTCGCCACGGCGGGGCCCGGGTCGCCCTGGCCGGCCCCCGGGATCCAGGCGCCGGCCGGGCTGCTCGACGTCGAGGTGGGCGTGCTCGACGCGGACAGCACCGCCGACGCGTACCGGCCCTGCCTGGCGCCGGTGTGGCCGCTCACCCTGGCGCTGGCCGGCACCACCCTCGCCTGCCACCACCGCACCGCCGCGTGGGCGGCCGACCTGGTCGAGGCGTTCGCCCGCCAGGTCGTCCGGGTCCTCGGGCAGGTCCTCGCCGAGCCGGACCGCCCGCTGGACGACTGCGACCCGCTCGGCGACGCCGAGCGGGCCGCGATCGTCGCCCTGGGCCGGGGTCCCGGTGAGCTGCCCGCCGCGAAGGACACCATCCACGACCGGATCGCCCGGCACGCCGCGACCCACCCGGACGCGCCGGCCGTCTCCTGCGCCGGCGAGCGGCTGACGTACGGCGAACTGGACGACCGCGCCCGCCGGGTGGCCCGGGGCCTCGCGGCGCGCGGGATCGCCCCCGGCGACCTGGTCGGGGTCTGCCTGGACCGCAGCGTCGACCTGATCGCGGTGCTGCTCGGCGTGCTCCGCGCCGGAGCCGCGTACGTGCCGGTCGACCCGGCCTACCCGGTCGACCGGGTCCGCTACACCGTCGAGGACTCCGGCGTCGCCCTGCTGATCGGCGCCGGGGGCGTCGACGCCGCCGGGCTGACCGGCGACGGGCCGCCCGCCGATCGGCTCGGCGACGGGCCACCCGCCGAGGGATCCCGCCCTGCGCAGCCGCCCGTCGGCGGGCCGGACGACCCGGCGTACGTCATCTACACCTCCGGCTCCACCGGCCGGCCCAAGGGCGTGCGGGTCCCGCACCGCAACGTCCTGGCGCTGGTCGACGCCACCGCCGCCGACTTCGGGCTCGGCCAGCACGACACCTGGACGATGTTCCACTCCAGCGCCTTCGACTTCTCCGTCTGGGAGATCTGGGGCTGCCTGCTCACCGGCGGGCACCTGGTCGTCGTCCCACACCTGGTGGTGCGCTCCCCGGGCGAGTTCCACGACCTGCTCGCCGCCGAGCGGGTGACCGTGCTCAACCAGACCCCGTCGGCGTTCGCGCAGCTACTCGACGTCGACCGGCGGGCCGCCGTCCCGCTCGCCGTGCGGCTGGTCGTCTTCGGCGGCGAACCGCTGGACGCCCGGATGCTCACCGGCTGGTACGACCGCCACCCGGAGACCGACTGCCGGGTGGTGAACATGTTCGGCATCACCGAGACCACGGTGCACGTCACCGCGCAGACCCTCGACCGGGGGCTCGCACTGGCCGGCAGCCGGTCGGTGGGCCGGGCCCTGCCCGGCTGGCGGGTGTACGTGCTCGACCCGGCCGGCCGGCTGCTGCCCCCCGGCGCGGCGGGAGAGATCCACGTCGGCGGGGCCGGGGTGGCCGACGGCTACCTGCACCGCCCGGAGCTGACCGCCGAGCGGTTCCGGCCCGACCCGTTCTCCGGCGGGCGGATGTACCGCAGCGGCGACCGGGGCCGGCTGCTGCCCGACGGCCGGCTGGAGCACCTGGGTCGCCTCGACAACCAGGTGAAGGTGCGCGGCTACCGCATCGAGCTGGACGAGATCCGCCAGGTGCTGCTGGACGACCCGGCCGCGCTCGCCGTGGCGGTGGTGGTCGAGACCGGCGCGGAGGCCGCCGACACCCGGCTGCACGCGTACGTGGTGCTCGCCGACGCCGCGGGCTCGGTGGCCGAGCTGCGCCGCCGGGCGGCCCGGCTGCTGCCCGACTACATGGTCCCGGCGACGATCACCGCGCTGCCCGCGCTGCCGCTGACCGCCAACGGCAAGCTCGACGCGGCCCGGCTGCCCGCCCCCGCGATCCCCGCCGCGGACCAGGCCCCCACCCCGGCCGACGACGCGGGGCTGGACGAGCGGATCCGGGTGATCTGGCAGCGGGTACTCGGCGCCGAGGTGGGGCCGGAGGACAACTTCTTCGACCTCGGCGGCAACTCGCTGCTGGCCCTGCGGCTGCTCAACGAGCTGCGCGACCAGGGCCTGGCCGACCTCACCCCCCGCCACCTCTACCTGCACCAGACCGTGCGCGGGCTGGCCGAGGCGATCGGAGCCGCCCGATGACCCCCCACGTGGACACCCTCGCCCGGCTCTGGCCGCAGGTCGACCGGGTGGCCGTCAAGGACGGCTGCGTGTACGTCGTCGCCGAGGACTACCTCGACCCGCTGGTGCTGCGCGGTCAGCTCGCCGCGGAGCTGACCGACGAGGAACTGCCCCGGCACGTCGTCCAGGTCGACTCGCTCGACCCGGCCGACCTGGTCGCCCCCGACGACCGGTACGGGGCGTACCTGCCGCCCCGGGACGACTCCGAGCGGGTGCTGGTGCGCGTCTGGGAGCGGGTGCTCGGGGTGCCGAAGCTCGGCGTCCTCGACGACTTCTACGCCGCGGGCGGGGACTCGCTGGCCGCCGCCGGGCTGGCCGTGGAGGCCCAGCGGGTGTTCGGGGTGGCGGTGTCGCTGGCCGCCGTCCTGCGTCACCCGACCGTGGCCGCCCTCGCCGACGAGATCCGCCGGTCCCGGGCCGCCGCGCCGCTGCCCCGGGCCGCCGCCGGCGTGGCGCACCCGCTGTCGCCGCAGCAGCGGCGGGTGTACCTGGCCCAGTCCCGCGACCCGGCGTCGGTGGCCTACCACCTGCCGCTGGTGCTGCCGCTGCCGGCCGACGTGGACGCCGGCCGGCTGGCCGGGGCGTTCCGGCACGTCATCGCCCGGCACGACGTCCTGCGCACCGCGTTCGGCACCGAGGCGGGCCGGCCGGTGCAGCGGGTGCTGGCGGGGGTGACGTTCGAGCTGCCCGAGGTGGCCGCCCCGGCCGACGCCCCGGTGCCGGTCAGCCCGTTCGACCTGGCCGCCCCGCCGCTGCTGCGCGCCGAGCTGCGGCGTACCCCGGCCGGGCCGGAGCTGGCCCTGGAACTGCACCACATCGTCACCGACGGGCTCTCCCTGGCCCTGCTGCTGGGCGAGGTCGACGCCCGCTACGCCGGCCGGGACCTGCCGCCCGTCCCCGCCCAGTACGCCGACTACGCGGCCTGGGTCGACGGGCGGGAGCCGCCGGGGCGCGACTGGTGGCTGGCCCGGTTCGCCGACCCGCCCGCCCCGCCCCGGCTGCCCACCGACGCCGACCGGCCGGCGGGCGACGGGCCGGCCGCGACCGCCGGCAGCGGGGTCGTCGAGTTCACCGTGGACGCCGCCCGTACCGCCGCGCTGCGCGCCCTGGCCCGGCGCGAGGGGGTGACCCTGTTCCAACTGCTGCTCGCCGTCTACGCGACCTTCCTCGCGGCGGCTACCGGCGATCCGGGCTCCGGCGGCGTGGACGTCACCGTCGGCACCCCGGTCGCCGGGCGGGGCGCGCCGGGCCTGGACGCCGCGATGGGGATGTTCGTCAACACCGTCTGCCTGCGCCACCGGGTCCGCCCCGACACGCCGTTCCGGGAGCTGCTCGACGAGGTGGCCCGGGACGTGGTGGACGCCTTCGCCCACCAGGAGTTCCCGTTCGACAACCTGGTCGAGGCGGTGCTGCCGGTCCGTGACCCGCACCGGCACCCGCTGTTCGACACCCTCTTCGCGATGCAGCACGCCGAGGTGGCCCGGGTCGACTTCCTCGGCCGGCCGGTGGAGCTGGCCATCGCCCCCACCGGGCAGGCCATGTTCGACCTGGACATGCAGGTCTACGAGCGGGCGGACTCGCTGCGCGTGCACTGGGCGTACCACGCCGGGCTGTTCCTGCCGGCGACGGTGCGCGCCTTCGCCGACCTGTACCTGGAACTCCTCGACGCCGTGCTGGCCGACCCGGGCCGACCGGTCGGCGCGCTGACCGGCGCGCGGGCCGCCGCCGTCCCGGCCGTCTCCACCATCGACATCGACCTGTGAGCCGGAGAGCGAGATCATGCAGTCTCTGATGACCCGGGGCCAGCTCAGGATCGCCGCGGCGCGGCGGCCCGACCACGCCCGGCACTGGCGCGACGCGCTCGCCGCCGGAGCGGACCGGGTCGGCTTCCCCGCCGACCGCACCCCCGTCCCCGGTGCCCCGGCCCGCCCGCAGGCCGTCACCGTGCCCCTCGGCGCCGCGCTGGCCGACCGGCTCGCCGCCGCCAGCCGGGGCGCCGAACCCGCCCGGTACGTGCTGGTGGCCGCCGCCGTGGCGGCGCTGCTGCGCCGCTGGACCGGCGCGACGGCGCTGCTGGTCGGCCGCCCGGCCGACGGCGACGCGCTGGCCGGCCTGCTGCCCCTGCCGGTGGCCTGCGGCCCCGACGTCAGCTACCGGGACCTGGTCGGGCAGCTCCGCGCGGCGCTGCCCGAGGCGCAGCGGTACGCGGACTACCCCGTCGAGCTGCTCGCCGAGGACCTCGCCCCGCACGCGGAGGCCGACCGGCACCCCTTTCTCGACGTCGCCGTGCACACCACCGACGCCGCCCCCGACCCCCGGATCGGCGTCACCGTGGCGGTGTCCGCCGCCGAGCTGACCGTGCACCACGACGCGGCCCGCCACGACCCGGCCACGGCCGACCGGATCGCCGGGCACCTGCTGCTCCTGCTGACCGCCGCGCTCGCCGCCCCGGACGCCCCGGTCGACGACGTCGCCCTGGTCACCCCGGCCGACCGGGCGGTGCTCGACGCGATGAACGACACCGCCGCGGACCCCGGTGACGCCCTGCGCCCCGACGCCTGGGTGGCCCGCCGGGCCGCCGAGACGCCCGACGCCGTCGCCGTGCGTACCGACGAGGTCACCTGGACGTGGGCGGAGCTGGACCGGCGGGTGGCCGCCCTCGCCGCGACCGTGCGGGCGGCCGGCGCGGGCCCGGAGACCGTCGTCGGCGTGCTCGCCGAGCGGTCGCCCGCGCAGCTCGCGGCGATCCTCGCCGTGCACCGGGCCGGCGCGGCCTACCTGCCGGTCGACCCCGGCTACCCGCCGGCCCGGATCGGCTACCTGCTGGCCGACAGCGGCGCGGCACTCGTGCTGGCCGCCGACCCGGCGGCCGTCCCCGAGGGAGTCCCGGTGCTCCCGCTGCCGCCGGCCGACGCGCTGCCCGAGGAGGCGGTGTCCGCGCCGCCGGCGGAGGCCGCGCCACCGGCGCAGGCCGACGGGCGGGATCTGGCGTACGTCATCTACACCTCCGGCTCCACCGGCGCCCCGAAGGGGGCGATGATCGAGCACCGGTCGCTGGCCAACCGGCTCGCCTGGATGCAGCGGCTGCACCCGATCGGCCCGGACGACGTGATCCTGCACAAGACCCCGACCACCTTCGACGTGTCGGTGTGGGAGCTGTTCTGGTGGGCCCGCGAGGGGGCGTCGGTGTGCCTGCTGCCGCCCGGCGCGGAACGTGACCCGCAGGCCATCGTCGCGGCGGTCGCCGCGCACGGCGTGACCACCCTGCACTTCGTCCCGTCCATGCTGGGGGCGTTCCTCGACTGGCTGGCCACCGCCGACACCGCGCCGCTGGCCGGGCTGCGGCGGGTCTTCGCCAGCGGCGAGGCGCTCGGCCCGCACCACGTCGACCGGCTCGCCGCGCTGCTGCCGCACGTCACCCTCGTCAACCTGTACGGCCCGACCGAGGCCACCGTCGACGTCACCCACCACCGCTGCGTGCCCGGCGCCGACCGGGTGCCGATCGGCCGGCCGGTCGACAACACCCGGCTGCACGTCCTCGACGAGCGGCTGCGGGTCCAGCCCGTCGGAGTGCCCGGCGAGCTGTGCATCGCCGGGGTGCAGCTCGCCCGGGGCTACCTCAACCGCCCCGAGCTGACCCGGGACCGGTTCGTGGCCGCCCCGGACGCGGGGGAGGAGCGGGTCTACCGCACCGGCGACCTGGCCCGGGTGCTGCCCGACGGCACCATCGACTACCTGGGCCGCCTCGACCACCAGGTCAAGGTGCGCGGCCACCGGGTCGAGCTGGGCGAGGTGGAGGAGGCGCTGCGCGGCCACCCGGCCGTGAAGGACGCCGTGGTGGTGGCCCGCGACGGCAACCTCCTCGGGTACGTGCTGACCCACTCCCCGGTGGCCGAGCGGGCGCTCACCGCGCACCTGTCCGGCCTGCTGCCCCGGTACCTCGTCCCGGCCCGGGTGGTGGAGCTGGCCGAGTTCCCGCTGTCCGGCAGCGGCAAGCTCGACCGGCGGGCGCTGCCCGACCCGCCCGCCGACGACCGCCCGTACGTGCCGCCGCGCACCGACGCCGAGCGGATCCTCGCCGAGGTGTGGGCCGACGTGCTCGGGGTGGACCGGATGGGGGTGGAGGACAACCTGTTCGCCCTCGGCGGCAACTCCATCCACTTCGTCACCGTGCTGGCCCGGGCGCACGCCGCCGGGCTCGACCTCACCTTCCAGCAGCTCTTCCGCCACCCCACCATCGCCGCCCTCGCCGCCGCCCCGGCGACCGGCGAGCGGCCCCCCACGTACGCGCCGTTCGACCTGGTGTCCCCGGCCGACCGGGCGCTGCTGCCCGACGGGGTGGTCGACGCGTACCCGCTGGGGCAGCTCCAGGCCGGGCTGATCTTCCAGAACGAGTTGGCCCGGGGCGCGGCCCAGTACCACGACATCATCAGCTTCCTGATCAACGCGCCGTTCGACGAGGCCACGTTCACGGCCGCGATGCGGCGGCTGGTCGCCGACAACCCGATCTTCCGCACCAGCTACCACCTCACCGGGTACGGCGAGTACCTCCAGCTCGTGCACGCCGACGCGCCGACCCCGCTGTGGGTGACCGACCTGCGCGGCCTCGACCCGGCCGAGCAGGAGCGCCGGTACGCCGACTGGCACGACCGGGAGCAGGCGTACCGGTTCGTCTGGCGGGAGCCGGGGCTGGTCCGCGTCCACGTGCACCTGTTCGCCGACGACCTGTACCGGTACAGCCTCAGCCAGCACAACTCGGCCCTGGACGGGTGGAGCATCACCCTGCTGCACACCCGGCTGTTCGACACGTACCACCGGCTGCGCGACGGCCGGCCGCTGCCCGAGCCGCCGGCCGGCAACCACTTCCGCGACTACATCGGCCTGGAGCGCCGGGCCGTCGCCTCGGCCGCCGACCGGGACTTCTGGCGGGACGTGCTGACCGACGGCGGGGTCACCGAGCTGCCCCGCTGGGAGCCGCCGACCGCCGAGGCACAGCGCCCGGTGGTCTTCCACGAGGTGGACGTCTCCGCCGGACTGTCCGAGCGGCTGCTGCGGCTGGCCGACCGGCTCGCCGTGCCGCTGAAGACCCTGCTGCTCGCCGCGCACGTCAAGGTCATCGGCGCGCTCGCCGCCGCCGCGGCCGTCGTCACCGGGTACGAGCAGAGCGGCCGGCCCGAGTCCGAGGGTGCCACGGCCGCGATGGGACTGTTCCTCAACACCGTGCCGCTGCGCGTCGACCTCGGCGACGGAAGCTGGGTCGACCTCGTCGGCCGGGTCTACCGCGCCGAGGCGGACCTGCTGCCGCACCGGCGCTACCCGATGGCGCAGATGAAGGCCGACGCGGCCACCACCGACCCGCTGTTCGAGACGGTGTTCAACTACACCCACTTCTACCTGCTCAAGCAGTTGCGGGAGCGGCCCGGCTTCGACCTGCTCGACGTGCGGGTCAGCACCGAGACCGAGTTCGCCCTGCGCGCCGAGTTCATGCGCGACTTCTTCACCGACCAGGTCCGGCTGAGCCTGCACTACCACTCGGCGGAGTTCACCCCGCAGCAGGCCGCCGGGATCGGCGAGGCGTACCGGCGCGCC
Source organism: Micromonospora sp. MW-13 (assembly GCF_003434305.1). Classification (GTDB taxonomy): domain Bacteria; phylum Actinomycetota; class Actinomycetes; order Mycobacteriales; family Micromonosporaceae; genus Micromonospora. Next base: position 34,487 of record NZ_QKKX01000032.1, on the reverse strand, counting down.
CTCGCCGCGTTGGCCGACACCCCGGACGCCCCGCACGGCGGGTACGCCGCCGGCCTGCCGCCGGCCCGGGTCGTCCCCGCGCGGCGGACCTTCGGCCGGACCGCGCCCGCCCCGGCCGCCGGCCCCGCCGGGCGCACCCCGCCCGCCACCGACGTGGCCCGGCGCATCGCCGAGGTCTGGGCCGCGACCCTGGACGTGCCGCCGGCCGACATCGCCGAGGAGGACAACTTCTTCGACCTCGGCGGGAACTCCCTCGCCGCGATGCGGGTCGTCGCCGCGCTGCGCCCGCTGGTCACCCTGCGGCAGCTCATGACCCACTCCGATCTGGGCCCGCTGGCCCGGGTCGCCGAGTCCGCCCAGTCCGCCCAGCCCGCCCAGTCCGCCGCCGGCTCCGGCACCGGGTCCGGCGCGGCGGTCGGGGCCGGGGCCGCCCGGGCCGGCGACGACTCGCTGCTCCAGCCGCTGTCGCCGTCCGGCACCGCCGCCGACCGGGTCCTGCTCTGCTTCCCGTACGCGGCCGGCAACCCGCTGGCCTTCCGCCCCCTCGCCGAGGCGCTCGCCGGGCACGGCGTGGCCGTGCAGGCGGTGGCCCTGCCCGGTCACGACCTCGGCCGCCGCGAGCCGCTGGTCGACCTCGACGAGGTGGCCCGGCGGGTGGCCGACGAGATCCGCGCCCACGTCCGGGGCGAGGTGCTGCTCTGGGGGCACTGCGTCGGCGCGGCGCTGGCGATCGAGGTGACCCGGCTGCTCGCCGCCGCCGGGGCCCCGCCGGTGCGGCTCTTCCTCGGCGGCAAGCTGCTGCGCGACGCGGCCGAGATCGACGCCAGCATCGCCGAGGTGCGCGCCCTCGACGAGGCCGGGGTGGTGGACTGGCTGGTCGGGCAGACCGGCTTCACCGACCTCGACGGCCTCGACGCCGACCACACCTCGGCGCTGGTCGCCGCGTTCCGGCACGACGCGCTCGGCTCGCACGCGTACCTGCGGGACCGGCTCGCCCCGCTGGCCGACCGGCCGCTGACGGTGCCGGTGACGGTGGTGCTCGCCGCCGACGACCCGCTCACCGCCGGCTCGGCCGACGAGCACGCCGCGTGGCGGCGAATCGCCGCCGACGTGACCCTCGAAGAGATCGACGGTGGGGGACACTACTTCTGCCGTACCCGCGCCGGGGAGGTGGCCGCCCTCGTCGGCGCCGCCGGCCCGGCCGCGCCGCGCGCCCGCCGCCCCGGGGAGGACCATGTCTGACCGCACGCCCACCCGCGCCCCCGAGCGGCCCGCGACGCCGCGCGGCGAGTTCGTCGCCGGGGCCCGCTCGATGGTGCCGTTCCTGCTCTCCGCGTTTCCCCTCGGGGTGATCGGCGGGACGCTCGGCCTGGCCAGCGGGCTGTCCTATCTGGAGACGTTCGGGCTGGCCATGGTGGTCAACTCGGGCACCGCCCAGTTCATCGGCTTCAAGCTGATCTCCGAGGGCGCGGCATGGCCGGTGATCGTGCTGACCACGCTGATCCTCAGCCTGCGCATGCTGATCTACTCGACGCTGCTCGCCCCGCACGTACGGGAGTTGCCGCAGCGGTGGCGGCTGCTGCTCGGCTTCGGGCTGATCGACGCGGTCTTCTTCGTCGCGTTCGACCGGATCAAGGGCGACGAGCCGGCCCGCCGCAAGAGCATGTACTACTTCGGCGCCTCCGCCATCATGTACGTCAACTGGGCGATCGCCACGGTCGTCGGCATGGTCGCCGGGCACCTGCTGCCGCAGCGGCTGCGCGACGGCCTGGACTTCCCGATGACCGCGGTCTTCCTGGTCGTGCTCGCCGGGGCGCTCGCCGGCTGGAAGATCTGGACCACCGCCGTCTCGGCCGGCGCGCTGGCCATGCTGACCATCGGCCTGCCGTACAACCTGGGGCTGATCCTGGCGGCGCTCGGCGGCGCCTGTGTCGGCATGGCCTGCGAACGGATCGAACGCCGCTGGTTCCCGCCGGAGCCCGACGAGCCGGCGGCCGACCCGGACCCGCCGGAGCCGGAGGTGACGGCGGGCGCGGACGGGCCGCCGCCGGGGGCCGTGCCGCACGTGCGGCCCGGTGAGCACGTGCGGCCCGGTGAGCCCGTGCGGGCCGGGGACCGGGCGGCCGGGGACCGGGCGGCCGACGCCGCCGCCGACGTGGACGGAAGGTGACCGCGATGTCGATGCTGCTGCTCATCCTCGGGATGGGGCTGGCCACCTTCGCCCCCCGGTACGTGCCGCTGCTGGTCTTCCGCGACCGGGAACTGCCGGCCGACGTGAAGACGTTCCTCGGCTACCTGCCGCCCGCGCTGCTCGCCGCGATCGCGGTGCCGTCGGTGCTCGCCCCGGTCGACAACCGGGTGGAGATCACCGTGGTCACGATCCCGTACCTGGTGGCCGGGGTGGTGACCCTGGTGACCGGGCTCTTCGTCGAACGGTTCATGATCGTCTGGACGGTGGGGCTGGCGGTCTTCTTCGGGCTGCGCTGGTGGCTGGGGGCGATGTGACGACGACGGGCGACACCCCGATGCGGCAGCCGCTGCGGGTGGCGGCGGCGCAGATCGAGCCGTTGGCCGACGCCGGGACCACCGCCGGCCTGGCCGTCGCCGACCTCGACGACGCCCGGCTGTGGCACCAGCGTGACAGCCAGCGGATGGTCGTCGACCGGGCCGCCCCGGCGCCGGTCGTCGTCGTACCCTGACCGTTCGCAGCAGACAACCGAAGGAGCACCGGTGACCGGCATCGGCACGACCGCTGTCCACGGCGACGACGGGCTGAGCCCCGCGGGCGCGGTGTCGCCCCCGATCGTGCAGAGCGCCACCTTCAGCGCCGAGACCGACGAGCGGTTCACCGAGATCGCCACGCAGACGCGCGGCGACGCCTTCTACACCCGCTACGGCAACCCCAATCACGCCCAGGTCGCCGCCGTGGTGGCCGAGTTGGAGGGCGTGGAGACGGGCCTGGTCACCGCCTCCGGGATGGGGGCGATCACCACGATCGCCCTGGCCCTGCTGACCGTCGGCGACCATGTGATCGTGCAGCGCAGCACCTACGGCGGCACCACCTCGCTGACCACCGGGCTGCTCACCCGGTTCGGGGTGAGCTGCACCCAGGTCGACCAGACCGACGTCGACGCGTTCGCCCGGGCGCTGACCCCGCGGACCCGGCTGGTGCTGGTGGAGACCCCCAGCAACCCGCTGTTGGAGCTGACCGACCTGTCCGCCGTGGTCGAGCTGGCGCACGCCCACGGCGCGTACGCCGTCGTGGACAACACCTTCGCCACCCCGGTCAACCAGCGTCCGGCGACCTTCGGCGCGGACCTGGTCTGGCACAGCGCCACGAAGTTCCTCGGCGGCCACTCCGACGTCTCCGCCGGGGTCGTGGTCGGCTCCGCCGAACTGGTCGACCGGGTGTGGCAGACCGCCATCGTCACCGGGGCGACGCTCGGCCCGATCGACGCCTGGCTGCTGCTGCGCGGCATCCGGACGCTGCCGCTGCGGATGGCCCGGCACAACGACAACGCCCTCGCGCTGGCCCGGACGCTGGAGGAACACCCGGCCGTCGCCCGGGTCCGCTACCCCGGCCTGCCCAGCCATCCCCAGCACGACCTGGCCCGCAAGCAGATGAGCGGGTACGGCGGCGTGTTCAGCCTCGACCTGGCCGGCGGCCGGCCGGCGGCGGCCACCCTGCTGGCGGAACTGCGGCTGGCCAAACGCGCGGCCAGCCTGGGCAGTGTGAGCACCCTGGTGGTGCACCCACGCTCGATGTGGGCGGGGATCGTCGACGCCGCCCAGCTCGCCGAAACCGGCATCGGCGAGGGCCTGGTGCGGGTCTCCACCGGCATCGAGGAGACGCCGGACCTGCTCGCCGACTTCACCCGCGCCCTGGACATCGTCGCCGGCTGACCCACCACCGCCGCATCCGCCACCGCCAGATCCGTCGCCGCAAATTCACGGAATTCGTGGCTATTACGGGCTCGGAGGCCGCACATTCCGTGTATTTGCGCGCACCAGAGGCTCGGGAGGGGGCAGCGTGGAGATGGGGTACGGGCTCGGGGAGGCGTACGAACACGGCATGCTGGACGTGGGCGACGGGAACCTCGTGCACTGGGAGGTGTCCGGCAATCCGGGCGGCACGCCGGCGCTCGTCGTGCACGGCGGGCCCGGGGCCGGTTCCGGCGCGGGCGTCCGCCGGCTGTTCGACCCGGCCCGGTACCGGATCGTCCAGTTCGACCAGCGGGGCTGCGGGCGCAGCACCCCGCACGCCGCCGACCCGGCCACCGACATGCGGCACAACACCACTGCCCACCTGCTGGCCGACATGGAGCGGCTGCGCGCGTACCTGGGCATCGACCGCTGGCTGCTGTTCGGCGACTCGTGGGGCTCGACCCTGGGCCTGGCGTACGCGCAGCGGCACCCGGAGCGGGTCAGCGCGATCGTTTTCGTCGGGGTCACCATGAGCCGCCGGTCGGAGATCGACTGGCTGTACCGGGGCGTCGGCCGGTTCTTCCCCGAGCAGTGGCGGCGGTTCGTCGACGCCGTGCCGGCGGCCGACCGCCCGACGGTCGAACCGGGCCAGGGGCCGGCCGGCGACCTGCTCGCCGCGTACGCGCGCCTGCTGGAGCACCCGGACGCGCGGGTGCGGCACCGGGCGGCGAACGCCTGGCTGGCCTGGGAGGATGCCGTCGTCTCGCTGGAGCCCCAGGGCAGGCCCGGGGTGTACAGCGACCGGCCGTCGGACGCCCGGCTGGCGTTCGTCCGGATCTGCGCGCACTACTTCTCCCACGGGGCGTGGCTGGACGACGATGCCCTGTTGCGCGACGCCGGCCGGCTGGCCGGGATTCCCGGGGTCCTCGTGCACGGCCGCCTCGACCTCGGCTCGCCGTTGGAGACGCCGTGGTCGCTGGCCCGCGCCTGGCCCGACGCCGAGCTGATCGTGGTCGCCGACTCCGGGCACACCGGCAGCGACGCCCTGCGCGGTCACCTGCGCGCCGCGCTGGACCGGTTCGCCGCCCGCTGAGCCGCGCCTCGGTCGGTCGGGGTGGGCGGGGGTGGTGATGGTGATCTGCCGGGCGGCGGCTCGACCCCGAGGAGGGCGGGTCGACGGCAGCCGGGACGGCAAGATCAGTGGGGCTGGTTGATGGGTGTGGACGGGTTCTCGTCGCGCGGCGGCATCCGGGTCGTCCCCAAGGATGGGGGCGGTGTTCGCGCTGACTGTCAGTCGATTGGTCAGCCGTTTGGCGGCGCTCGGATGGAAGTCCGGACAGCGACGGCATCAGATCGAGTGGGACGCGTAGTCCCGAGGGCATGCCCGACCCGTGCTCGACGAAGCGGCTAACCCGCAGCTAGCGCATCAACGCTGCGTTACATGGTGTGACTGTCGGTGTATCGTCCGATGTGGTGACTCGCCCATGTAGAGGCGGCGATGCTGCCGCCCAGACCTCTGCTGGAGCTTTTGCGATGTCTGCATCGTCGCGGTTTGCCGTGCGTCTACGAGAGTTGCTCAGGGATCGAGGTGTCAGCTACCGCGTACTCGCCGCCCGCACCTACTACGGCAAGAGCTATCTCCATGACCTTGCGCATGGCCGCAAGCCGCCGACGCCGGAGACGGCCGAGCGGCTGGACGCCGCCCTGGATGCTGGCGGCGAGCTGGCCGCCCTTGCGGGCATCCTTGACGGCGGACGATGGACGATCGACTGCGGCACGCACTGGCGGCGCTGCGACGCCGAGCAACTCGCCGATCTGCTCGTCACCACAGTCCCGGCCGCGAACAACGCTGCCGAGTTGGCGCACCAGTGGCTGATCGCTGATCCTCCGCAGCGCTATGAGCTGAGCGCCGGCCGGCGGGTGGGAATCGAGACCGTGGAGCGCGTCGAGCGCCGGGTGCGGCAGCTCCGTCGTCTGGACGACCATGTCGGCGGGGCTCAGACGTACTCGATGGTGGTCGCCGAGTTGGACGCCACCGCCGGCCTGTTCCGTGAGGGCATTCACTCCGAGGTGGTCGGCCGACGGCTGCTTGCCGCAGCAGCGGACCTGTGCCAGCTTGCCGGATTCGTAGCCGAGGACGCCGGCCGGATCGTCGACGCGCGCCGGTACTACCTAACTGGGATGCGGGCCGCACACGCGGCCGGGGACGTTGCCGGCGCGGCCAACTGCCTCAGCACGTTGAGCTACCTGGAGGCGAGCATCGGGGACCGACGCGAGGCGGTCACCCTGGCCAGGTCTGCGTACACCGGGGGCCGGCAGGCGACCGAGACGACCGGCCGGGTGCTGCTGCTGGAACGGGTCGCGTGGGCGCATGCTCGCGCTGGTGAGGCGAGCCTGGCCGAACGGGCGCTGGGCGCGGTGGAGGAGATGTACCCGACTTGCGACCCAAGCGCCGCGCCGCCGTGGGCGTACTGGCTGACCTCGGACGAGGTGGAGATCATGGCGGGCCGGGTGTGGACGGAACTGCGCCGGCCGCTGCGTGCGGTACCGATCCTGGAACGGGTGATCACCGGCTATGGCCCGGAGGTGCCCCGGGAGTCATCGCTGTACCTCACGTGGCTCGCCGAGGGTCTGCTTCAGGCGGGGGAGGTCGAGCGGGCGGCAGACGCGGCGGGGCGGGCACTGGACATGGCTCGGCGGGCACAGTCGCACCGGGCTGCCCGGCGGGTGGCTGAGGTGCGCCGGCGCCTGGTCGAGGCTGCTCCGAGCTCGGTGACGGTACGTGAATTCCTGGACAGCTCCGCTGACCTGTCCGCCATCGGTTCGGTACGCCCCGGCGGACAGTAGCGGACGGCCTCCGCCTGGATCACGCAGCCGAATCATCACAGGCTGTGATCGGGGCGCGACGGGTGTGGACCCGTCATTACCGGTTCGGCTGCGAGCCGCGTCCTTCAGCCGGGCGCGGCGGTGTCGGTCCTTCCAAGAGCACGCCGCCGCGCCTCTACCAGCGGAGGTGGGGATGAGCGACGCCGGTGCGGTCGAGGACAGAGGCGAGCGGATCCAGGCGGCGGAACGAGAAGCCGCGAAGCAACGGCTTCTCGCCCAGGCCGAGGCGGAGCGAATACCGGTGGAGGAGACTACGCGGGCGGTGCCGGACCGGCGGTGGCGTCGTGGACAGTGATCGGCTGCCCATCGGTCGCCGGGTGGCGTACTGGCGGGGGCGGCGGAAGCTGTCGCAGCAGGTGTTCGCCGACCGGCTCGGCAAGTCGAAGAGTTGGGTCGACAAGGTCGAGCGTGGTGTCCGGTCGCTCGACAGGGTCTCCACCCTGCGGGACATCGCCGCTGTCCTGCGGATCGACACGGCGGTGCTGCTCGGCCGGGACGCCCAGCCCGTCGGCGTGCCCGAGCGGGGCGAGGGCGTCGAGCGGATCCGGGCGGCGCTGTCGGCGTACGAGATCGCGTTGGCGCGGCCTGTGATCCGCGGCCCGGTCCTGCCCGCCGATCGGCTGGCCCGGCAGGTCGCGCACGCGTGGACCACCTTCCAGCACGCCCGCTATCCGCAGGTGATCGACCTGGTGCCGGAGTTGCTGGCCGACGCGCAGCGCGCCCACGCCCGTGGCCCGGGGGAGGGGCGGGTGCCGCTGGTGGAGGCGTACCGGGTGACCGCGTCGCTGCTGGTGAAGCTCGGCGAGGCGGATCTGGGCTGGTTGGCCGTCGACCGGGCCATGGCTGCCGCCACCGGTGATCGAGTGCTGGTAGCTGCCGCAGCGGTGCAGCTCGGCCAGGTGCTCCGCGCATCGGGGCGGGTCAGGGCGGCGAAGTCGACGACGCTGGCCGCCGCGTACCGGATCGCCCCATTCGACCCCGACATCGGCTCACCCCCTGAGCTGTCGTTGTGCGGGACGCTGCTCGTCCAGGCCGCCCTGGCGGCGGCCCGCGCCGGTGACGACCGTGCCACCGCCGACCTGATCGGCGAGGCCGCCGGCATGGCCGGCCGGGTGGGCGAGGGCCACGACCACCACCGCACCGGGTTCGGGCCGACAGCCGTCGACCTGGCCCGGGTCGCGGCAGCCGTCGACCTGGGCGAAGCCCGTGACGCTGTGGCCTGGCACGAGAAGACGACCCAGCGGGACGCCTGGCGATGGCTGCCGCCCGAGCACCGCGCGGCGCACCTGTTCGACGCCGCCCGCGCCTACCTTCAAGCCGACGACCCGATCAACGCCGGCCGGGTCCTGATCGACGCCGACCGTACGGCACCGGCCGAGCTGCGCCACCGTCCGGCCGCCCGGGAAGTCGTCGCCAGGGTGGTCCGAGACCCGCATGCACCGGCCATGCTCATCCAGCTCGCTGCTACCCTCGGGGTGACCTGAGGATGACCGCGCCGTTCCTGTCCCTGGCCCAGATCCGAAACCGGCTGATCCTCACCGCCAGAGCTGTCCTCCGCGACCACCAACCCCTGTCGGACGGCCGCTGCCCGATCTGCCGGACCACGCACTGCCCGGTGGCGACCGCAGCCCGCAACGTCATCGACGCCGCCGAGAAAGTGCAGCAGCGAAGGACAGCAACCCCGCCGACGGCACCCGACCGGGACGAGCCGCAGCAGGCCGGATGACCCCGGACGACACCTGATCCGACCCGTCCGCATGGAGGGGTGTGCTCCCGGGTCGGGCGGGTGACGCGACGGGCAGCGACGGCTCGTATCCTGTGCGCGGAGGTTCGTCAGTCACAGAAGGGGGTCGGTGTGAGTAACCGGATCGAGACGCTGGAGTTCCAGGCGGAGGCGCGCCAGCTGCTCCAGCTGATGGTCCATTCGATCTACTCGAACAAGGACGTCTTCCTGCGCGAGCTGGTCTCCAACGCCTCCGACGCGCTGGACAAGCTGCGCCTGGAGTCCATGGTCGACAAGGATCTCGCGGCCGACGTCTCGGACCTGCACATCGAGATCGAGGTCGACCGCGACGCCCGGACCCTGACCGTCCGGGACAACGGCATCGGCATGTCCCGCGACGACGTGGTCCGCCTGATCGGCACCATCGCCAAGTCCGGCACCGCCGAGCTGCTGGCCAAGCTGCGCGATTCGAAGGACTCGGCCGGGTCCGCCGACCTGATCGGCCAGTTCGGCGTCGGGTTCTACGCCACTTTCATGGTCGCCGACAAGGTCACCCTGGTCACCCGCCGAGCCGGGCAGGACGAGGGCACCCGCTGGGAGTCCACCGGCGAGGGCACGTACGTCGTCGAGACCGTCGACGACGCGCCGCAGGGCACCTCCGTCACCGTCCACCTCAAGCCGGAGGACAGCGACGACCACCTGTACGACTACACGGCCGAGTGGAAGATCCGCGAGATCGTCAAGCGGTACTCCGACTTCATCGCCTGGCCGATCCGGATGACGGTCGAGCGCAAGGGCGAGGGCGACGAGACCACCCGCGACGTGCAGACCCTCAACTCGATGAAGGCGCTCTGGGCCCGCCCGCGCAGCGAGGTCGACGAGGCCGAGTACAAGGAGTTCTACAAGCACGTCAGCCACGACTGGGCCGACCCCCTCGAAACCATCCACATGCGGGGGGAGGGGACCTTCGAGTACGAGGCGCTGCTGTTCCTGCCGTCGCACGCCCCGGTCGACCTGTTCGCCCCGCAGGCCCGCCGGGGCGTGCAGCTCTACGTCAAGCGCGTGTTCATCATGGACGACTGCGACGCGCTGATGCCCAACTACCTGCGCTTCGTCAAGGGCGTCGTCGACGCGCACGACCTGTCGCTGAACATCTCCCGGGAGATCCTCCAGCAGGACCGCCAGATCCAGGTGGTCCGCCGCCGGCTGGTGAAGAAGATCCTCGCCACCGTCAAGGAGATGAAGGCCAACGAGGCCGAGAAGTACCGCACCTTCTGGTCGGAGTTCGGCCCGGCCGTCAAGGAGGGCCTGCTCGACGACCCGGACAACACCGAGGCCATCCTCGACATCGTCTCCGTCGCCTCCACCCACGATCCGGCCGAGCTGACCGGCCTGCGCGACTACGTCGAGCGGATGAAGGACGGCCAGGGCGACATCTACTACATGACCGGCGAGTCCCGGTCGATGATCGAGAACTCGCCGCACATGGAGGCGTTCCGGGCCAAGGGCTACGAGGTGCTGATCCTCACCGACCCGGTGGACGAGGTGTGGGTCGAGCGGGTCGGCCAGTTCGACGGCAAGCCGCTGCGCTCCATCGCCAAGGGCCAGGTCGACCTGGACACCGAGGAGGAGAAGAAGGAAGCCGAGTCCGCCCGGGAGCAGCAGCGCCAGGAGTACGCCGACCTGCTGACCTGGATGACTGGCCGGCTCTCCGACAACGTCAAGGAGGTCCGGCTCTCCACCCGGCTGACCACCTCGCCGGCCTGCGTGGTGGGCGACGCCCACGACATCACCCCGACCCTGGAGAAGATGTACCGGGCGATGGGGCACGAGGTGCCGCAGGTCAAGCGGATCCTGGAGCTGAACCCGGGGCACCCGCTGGTCGAGGGGCTGCGCAAGGCCCACGAGCAGGACGCCGGATCCGACGCGGTCGGCGACACCGCCGAGCTGCTGTACGGGATGGCGCTGCTGGCCGAGGGCGGCGAGCTGGCCGACCCGTCCCGGTTCACCCGTGTCCTCGCCGACCGCTTGGCCCGTACCCTGTAGCCGCCGAGCCGCACCGCGCGCCGGGCTCCCGGTCGACACGTGTCGACCGTGGACGCCCGGCGCGCGCCGTTTCGGGGATTACTCGGCGTGTTCGACGTCCGGGTGGGCGCAATCGGACCGACATGACTGAGCGTCACGGGCCGAGGTGGCCCGAAGCCGGTCCGACCTGATCGGACTCGGCCCCACGCCCTCCCCTGCATGCCCTACGCAGTATCGCAACTCGACGGTTGGCGGGTTCGCCCGAGCGGGTGAAGAACTTCACAAGAGGTGGGCGGTCGTCACGAACCGTGTCTAACGTCGGTCGAGTCCGCAAACGCGGCCACCACGGTCGGTAACGCCTAGTCCTGCCGCCGGCCGTCGGTTCCCTTGTCAGTCAGGCAGGAGCGGGGGACCCACACGTTCCTCGGTGCATCGCACCTCGGGGTGAAGCCGCCTTCGGCGGCCGGGCTCCTCGGCCCGAACCCGACAGCTCACCTCGCCGGCGTGGAGGAATCACATGGCAACTCAATACACCGCCCGCCACCATCGGGTGACCGCTCGCCGCGTCACCGTCGGCACTCTCGCGGCCGGCGCACTCGCCGGGGCCGTCGCCCTGGCCGGCCCGGCCGCACCGGCCCAGGCCGCGGTCAACTGGGACGCCGTCGCCAGGTGCGAGTCCGGCGGAAACTGGCACATCAACACCGGCAACGGCTACTACGGCGGCCTCCAGTTCTCGCAGGGCACCTGGGCCGGCTACGGCGGCAAGAGGTACGCCGCCCGAGCCGACCTGGCGACCCGGAGCGAGCAGATCCGCATCGCCGAGAAGGTGCTCGACGGCCAGGGCATCGGGGCGTGGCCGACCTGCGGCAAGAAGGGCGGCTCGACGAAGGCCAGCCCGAAGTCGGAGCGGAGGTCCGAGTCGAAGGCCGCCCCGAAGGAGCGGTCCCCGCGTACCGAGAAGCCGGCCTCGCGCGGCAAGCGGGACACCACGAGAAGCGCACCGAAGAGCGCCCCGTCCGACGGCGTGCGGACCTACCTGGTCCGATCGGGCGACACCCTCTCCGAGATCGCCACGGCGCAGGGCGTGCGGGGCGGCTGGCGCGCCCTGTGGGAGAAGAACGAGCGGGTCGTGGGCGAGCACCCGAACCTGATCTTCCCGGGCCAGCGGCTCAGCCTCTGACGCGCCCGGCCGGGTCGGTACGACCTGGCGCCCCGGTCCCGGGGCACCCAGCGGCGAAGCGCCCGGCCGGTTCCTCCGGCCGGGCGCTTCCGCGTCGTCGCCGGGTGGCACCCGGACCGCGGCGGAGGCACCTTCCACGTGACGTCGCCGCCCCGCAAAACGGGTCGGCCGCCGAACCCGGTTCTGGGCACAATGGCGCGATGCCGCGCCGTATCACCGCCCTGCTCGACGACCTCGACGACCTGCCGTACCGGGAGCGGACGAGCACCCTCGCCGCCCGGGCCCGGGACCTCGCCGCCGCCGGCCGGCTGGCCGGGGTGCTCGCGGACCTGCGCGCCGGATCCGCGTACCACCGGTTCCTCGCCGTGACCGCGGCGCAGGTGGTCGGCGACCGGGCCGGGGTGACCGCCGCACTCGACGACCCGCACGGGGCGATCCGGGCCGTCGCGGTCCGCGCCTGCCTGCGCGCCGGCTGGCTCACCGCCGACGACCTGCGCCCCCTGCTCGCCGACGCGCCCGCCGACCTGCGCCGGCTGGTGTACCGGTCGCTGCGGTCGCCGCGCCGCCCGGAGGTCGCCGACCGGCTCGTCGACGCCGTCCGGGACCGGTTCGGCGATGCCGAGGCGGTCGCGCTGCTGCCCGCCTGCGGCCCCGACACGGTACGCCGGCTGCTGCCCCTGCTCGACCACGCGCTCGGCAGCGGGGCGGCCCTGGCCGGCCGGCACGCCGGGATCCTGCTCGACCACGCCGAGGCGACGCTGCCCGGCCTCGACGGCCCGGAACGCTCCCGCTGGTGGGCGGCCCGCGCGGGCGCGCTGCTCGGCACGGCGGTCGACCGCCCGGAGCGGGTGCTCACCCTGCTCGAACGCCACGCCCCGGCCGACGGGCTCCCCGGCGATCTCACCGGCTACGGCGTGCTCGCCGCGGCGTTCCCGCACCGGGTGCTCGCGCTGCTGACCGCCCCCGCCCGGGCCGGCTGGCTGGCCCGGACCGCCCTGCCCCCGGCGCTGCTGCGCCGCCTCGGCGCGCTGCCGCCGGCGGAACTGGTCACGCTCGCCCGGCGGCAGCGCGCCGACGACACGCGCCTCGCGGCGCTGCTGGACGCGCTGCCCCCGGCGGCACGCGGCGCCCTGTACGACGCCGCGCTCGCCGACGTCGAGACGGCCGCCACGATCCCGTCCCCGGCGGTCATGGCGGTGCTGCCCCGGCGCTGGCGGGAACGGGAGGCCCGGCGGGTGCTCACCCTGGACCGGGTCCGCGCCGACGAGGCCGCCGTGCGCGCCTGGAGTGCCGAGCTGCCCTGGCCGGAGGCGTCCGCCGTGCTGACGCCGGCCCTGCGCGCCGCCGACGCCCACGACCGGGCGAGCGCGTACGAGCTGCTGCTCACCGCCGCGCGGCGCAGCGACGACCCGGCGGCGGTGGCCGAGGCCGTGGCCCGGCTCGCCGGGCTGCGCAACGAGCAGGATCCGGTCCGGTCGGCGGCGCTGGCCACCCTGGCGACCATGGCCCGGCCGCTGCGCGCCGACTCGCGGCCGGTGCTGGCCGCGCTGGTCACCGACGCCACCCACGCCCGGGACGCGTCCACCCGGACGCTGTCCGCGCTGGGCGACCTGGCCTGCGGGGTACTGCGCCACCACGTCGACGAACCGGAGCTGCTGGGCTGGGCGTTGGACACCCTCGACGCACTCTTCGGCGGGCACCACCTGCCCCCGCTGGGCCGGCTCGACCACGGCCTGCGCCGGGGGCAGGAACAGGCCGTCCTCGACCGGCTCCTGCCCTGGATCACCGCCGGGATGGCGCGCGGCGAGTTCACCGCCCTGTTCGCCGTCACCCGCGCGCTGGGACGCCGGGCGTGGCGGTTGCCCGCCCTCCAGGAGCTGCTGCACCGGGCCACCGGTTCGGGCAACGTCTCCCCGGTGGTCCGTACCGCCGCCGACCTGTGGCTGGCGGACCCGGCGCCGCGCGGCGAGCGGGTCGCCCTCCTGCTCGCCGCCGACCCGTCGGTGATCACCTTCGAGGTGGTGTGGCGGACGGTCTGCGGGCGGCGCACCGACCTGCTCGACCGGGTGCTGCTCGGCCCGCCGCCGGCCGGCGCGTTCCTGCCCACCGGGCCGCGCTGGGTGCCCGGGCATCCGTGGCACGTCGACCGCTGGCTGCCCCGGCACCGGCGGGCGTACGTCGACCTCCAGGCCCGGGTGGCCCGCGACGCGGGCCAGCCGCTGCACTCCCGGGCCGCCGCGCTCGCCCGCGCGGCGCGGGTCCCCGACGCCGGCCGTGACCTGGTGCTGCGGTACGTCGACTCCGCGAACGTCACCCTCGCCGAGGCGGCCCTCGGCGCGCTGCCCTGGACCGACCGGCCCGAGGAGGCCCTGACCACGCTGCTCGCGCACGCCGACGACGACCGGGCCCGGGTGGCGATGTACGCCGCCGGCCGGGCCGCCCGGTTCACCACCCCGTCCGCGCTGCTGGCCCGGCTCGCCGGCGTCGCCCTCGGCCGGGGCAGGGTGACCAGCCGCAAGGAGGCCGTCCGGCTGCTCGGCCGGTACGGGCCGCCGGAGGCGGTGCCGCTGCTGCGGCAGGTGTGGCAGCAGCCCGACCAGCACCGCGACGTCCGGGCCGCAATCACCTCCGCCGCCCGGCAGCGGCTGCACACGCCGCAGAGCTGGACGGTGCTCGACCTGGCCGTCGGCGGCGGCCGGGAGGACACCCTGGCCGTGCTGGCGACCGGGCCGCACGAGGTGCCCGAGCCGCACCGCCCCCGGTACGCGGGCCTGGTCGTCACCGCCTGCCGCAGCGGCGACGAGGTGGTCACCCAGGCGGCGCTGACCCGGCTGGCGCAGTGGGTCCGCTGGGCGCCCGACATCACCGACCTGGTCGTCGACGCGCTGACCGACCTCGGCGCGCACGCGGGCTGGCCGGCCCGGTCGATGCTGCTGCGTGCGCTGCTGGACCTGCCGCACCGCCCGGAGCGGGACGCGCTCGACGCCGCCCTGCGCCGGCTGGTGGCCCTCGACGCGGCCGACGACGACCCGGGTGGGCCGCAGCGGGACCGGCCGGCCCGCCGCCGGATCGGCGCGATCCTGCGGGTCGTGCGGGTGTGGGCGCAGCGCGCCGGCGTCGACGCCGACCGCGACCCGGCCCGGGACGCCGCCCGTGACCTGGCCCGGCACCCGGGGTTCGTGGCCGGGGCGGCCGGGCTGCTGACCGCCCTGGTGCGCCTCGACGGGCGCACCCCGGCGCAGCTCGTCGCCGAGCTGACCGAGCTGGTGGAGCTGGCCGACGGCCGCCCGGCGCTGGCCGCCCGGCTGGCCGACGCCCTCGCCGACCGGGTGCGCCGCGACGCCGCCACCGTGGACGCCGGGCTGCTGCTGGCGGCGGCCCGGGAGCTGGCCGCCCGCGGCGACGCGGCCGGGCACCTCGCGTTGGCGCTGACCCGGGCCGGCGCGACGTACGGCTGGTCGACGCCGTGGCGGGACCTGCTGCGGACGCTGCGCGGGCACCCGGTCGCCGACGTCCGCGACGCCGCCCTCGACCTGCCCATGTCGGGGTGACCCGGGCCGCCGGTGCCGGCCCGGGGTCGGGGTGGTGCGGACCCGGCCGCCCGGCGGCAGGCGTGGCGGGCGTCGCGTCGGGGTAACACCCGGGGTCATGAGCACGAGCACGCTGGCCCGCCCCGACGAGGCGGCCCCGGCGCGGGTCGGCACCGTCGCCGTCGTCGCGCACCGGAAGAAGACGTTCGGCGGCGGCCTGGACGAACTGCGCGCCACGCTGGCCGGCGCCGGCATCGGCGACCTGCTCTGGTACGAGGTGCCGAAGAGCCGCAAGGCGCCGAAGCGGGTCCGCCGGGCGCTCGACCGGGGCGCGGAGCTGGTCTTCGTGTGGGGCGGCGACGGCATGGTGCAGCGCTGCGCCGACGTCCTCGCCGGCACCGGCGTGCCGATGGCGATCCTGCCCGCCGGGACGGCGAACCTGTTCGCCACCAACCTCGGCATCCCGACCGACCTGTCGAAGGCTGTGCGGACCGGCCTGCGCGGCCCGCGCCGCCGCCTCGACCTGGGCCGGATCAACGGGGAGCACTTCGCGGTGATGGCCGGCGCGGGCTTCGACGGCGACCTGATCGGCGAGGCCGACCGCAGGCTCAAGGGCCGGCTGGGCCGCCTGGCGTACGTGTGGACGGGGCTGCGGCACGTGCGCGGCGAGCTGGTGCGCACCCGGATCCGGGTCGACGGGTCGGACTGGTTCGACGGCGAGGCGAGCTGCGTGCTGTTCGGCAACGTCGGCACGATCACCGGCGGCATCCCCGCCTTCGACGACGCCCGGCCCGACGACGGGGCCCTGGAGGTCGGGGTGGCCACCGCCAGCGGGGCGGTGGACTGGGCACGCACCCTGGGTCGGATGGCGGCCGGCCGGTCGGAGGAGTCCCCGTTCGTGCGGATCACCCGGGGCCGCAGGATCAGGGTACGGTTCGCCGCGCCGAAGACGTACGAGCTGGACGGCGGGGCGCGCGAGCGGGTGACCCGGTTGAAGGTGCGGGTCGTGCCCGGCGCGCTGACCGTGTGCTGCCCGGCCGAGCGCTGCTGATCCCGGACCGGAGCAGCCGGCCCGGTCGACAAGGAACCCCAACTGTTCGGCGACCCGCCCCACTCGTCGCCCGGCCGATCCATCGGTGAGGCTGCCGGCATGGCGGCCCGGGTAGGCGACGGCCACGATCACCACCGGACCGTGCCCGGACGCAGGCAGGCGGAGCGCCCAGAACTTTCAAGCGAGGGCGCCTTAAGCCAGCGGGATGGCCGCTGAGTGTGGGCGTCGGGATACTGCCTGCGATTGGGGTTGGGTGTACCGTCCGAAGTGGCAGCCCGTCGGGGCAGGACCGGCGGGCGGTCGCTCGTTGCGCTAGCGGGAGATGGCATGACCAAGCCCACCGTCGGTGATCGTCTTGCGGAGATCCGCCGTGAGTCCAGGCTGACGCAGGAGCAGCTTGCCGAGCGGTCCGGTGTCAGCGTCGAGGTGATCCGGAAGCTGGAGCAGGGCAGCCGGGGTGCGGCTCGCCTCGATACCCTGCACGCGCTCGCTCGTGCCCTGGAGGTGTCGACGTCAGCGCTGCTGGGTGATGCGTCGCAAGCGGCTGCGCGTGGGGAGTCGGGTCACCGGCAGTTGTCGTTGGCGGAGATCCGCCGGGTGGTCGCCCCGGTGCGGGGGATCGATGGTGCCCCGCTCGTGGTGCCGGTGGGTGAGCCGCCGGGCCTCGACACGTTGCGGGGGAATCTGCACGCCGCTGATCGGGTCTACAACGCTGGTGACTACGCCGTTGCGTTGCGGGTCGTGCCGCCGTTGCTGCTGAACGTGCGCGCTGCCGTCGGTCTTGCCGGTGATGAGCGGCAGACTGAGGCGTACGACCTGCTCGCCCGCGCCCAGCACTTGGCGGGCGGTCTGCTGATTCAACTGCGGGCTGACGATCTGGCACAGACCGCGCTCTCGGGAGCCCTCGACGCCGCGCAGCGGTCCGGGGATCGGGTCGTGGCGGCCACCGTCATCCGGACGATGTGTTGGCTGCTGATGCGCCAAGGGCGAATTGGTGAGGCGGCCGAGTTGGCGGTGGTCACCGCTGACGACGTCGAGCCGCGACTATCCCGGGCGACTCCGGCGGACCTTGCCGCGTGGGGTTGGCTATTGCTGAGTGCCGCCGCAGCGCAGGCCAGGGACAATCGGCCTGATGAGGTGGCCGACCTTGTCGGCGTCGCCGCTGCGGCTGCGGTTCGGATCGGTGAGCGCGTGCCGGCGTCGGATCACCTGATGTTGGTGGGCGGGTTCGATACCGCCAAGGTGCAGATGCAGCGGGCAGAGGCGGCGGCCGTGGCCGGGGACGCGGGCCGGGTGTTGGAGCTGTCCGCGTTGGTTCCGCCTGTGCCCACCATCAGCAAGTCGGCGTGGCGGCGGCATCGGCTGGATCTGGCGTGGGCGTATGCGGAGTTGCGGCGGTACGGGAAGGCGACGGCGGTGCTGACGCAGTTGCGCGGCACAGCGCCTACGTGGCTGCGGCAGCAGCGGTACGCGCGGGACATCGTGGACTCCATCGCCACGGGTCGCCGTCGAGCGATGACGGAAGAACTGGTGCAACTGGCCGAGCTGATGGGGTGCGCGCGCTGACTGGTACGGCGCGTCCGAGTCGTTGAGACGCGATCTTCGGATCGCACCATCCGCACCTGTGTACTCACCCCGGGTCACGCCAGTCTGTGGCGGTGCGGTGACCTGCTGTTAACGCCGGTTACCGACGCCGGGCGCGGCGGTGACGGTCCTTCCAAGAGCTTGCCGCCGCGCCCCTACCAACGGAGGTGGGGATGCAGGAACGCGACGACGAGCCGACAGTGAGCCGGGCCGAGCAGATCGAGGCCGCCGAGCGGGAGGCGGCGAGGCAGCGGCTTCTCGCGCAGGCCGAGGCGGATCGGATACCGGTCGAGGAGACGACGCGGGCGGTGCCGGACCGGCGGTGGCGTCGTGGACAGCGGTGAGCTGCCGATAGGTCGGCGGGTGGCGCAGTGGCGGGCGCGGCGGCGGATGACGCAGCAGATGCTCGCCGACCGGTTGGGCAAGTCCAAGAGTTGGGTGGACAAGGTCGAACGCGGCGTGCGTGCGCTGGACAGGTTCTCGGTCATTCAGGATCTCGCCGAGGTGCTGGGTGTGGATACGGCGGCCCTGCTGGGTAGGGACGCGCGGCCGGCGACGAGCACCGGCGTCGAGGGCGTGGACGGCGTGTGGGCGGCGCTCGCCTGCTACGACTTGTCCCCGGCCGGGCGGGGCTGGCGGCCGGTGGTGCCGGTGGGTGAGTTGGGCCGGCGGGTGGAGCACGCGTGGTTGGCGTACCAGCACGCGTGTTATCCGCAGTTGGTGCGGCTGGTGCCCGATCTGCTCGGCGACGCCCGATCCGCACACGCCGCCGCCGGGGACGAGGTGGCGGGTCTGTTGGTGCGGGTGTACCGGGTCACGGCGTCGGTGTTGGTGAAGCTGGGCGAGCCGGACGTGGCGTGGCTGGCGGCCGACCGGGCGGTGACGTTGGCCGCCGGTGATCCGGTGTGGGCGGCGGTGGCGGCGGTGCCGCTCGGGCAGGCGTTGCGCGGGGCGGGGCGGGGTCGGCTGGCGATGGCGGCCACTGTCGCCGCCGCGCACCGGATCGCCCGGGTGGTGGGTTACGACGCCTCACAGGAGGATCTGTCCCTGTGCGGGATGCTGTGGGTCGAGGCGGCTCTTGCCGCCGCCTCCTGTGGTGACGCGCACAGCGTGGCGGAGTGGATCGGTCGGGCCGCCGAGGTCGCCGAGCGGGTCGACGGCGGCCAGGACCGGCACCGCAGCGGGTTCGGGCCGGCAGCGGTGCAGGTGGCGCGGGTGGCGGCGGCGGTCGGGCTCGGCGACGGCGGGGAGGCGGTCGCCCGGCACGAGGAGGCCGTCAGGATGGACGGGTGGCGGCGGCTGTCGGTCGAGCACCGGGCGGCGCACCTGGTCGACGCCGCGCGGGCGTACCTCCAGGTCGGTGACCTGCTGGGGGCGGGCCGGGTCCTGACTGAGGCGGACCGCATCGCGCCGGCCGAGGTCCGGTTGCGGCCGTTGGCGCGTATGGTGATCGCCGAGGTGGCCCGGGGCGGCCCGGTGCCGGCCGGTGTGGCGCACCTGGCGACGGCGATCGGCCTCACCCGATGACCGCACCGTTCCTGTCCCTGGCGCAGATCCGCAACCGGCTGATCCTCACCGCCCGAGCGATCCTCCGCGACCACGGGAACGGGCCCGACGGCCGCTGCCCGATCTGCCGGACACCGGACTGCCCGGTGGCGACCGCCGCCCGCAACGTCCTTCACGCGGCCGACGACCCACAGCAGCGGAGTACCGCAACCCAGCCGACCACACCCGACCGCGACGACCCTCAGAAGGCCGGATGACCTCGGACGACACCCGATCCGACCGCCTCGCCGAGAGTTCACACCGAAGCAGCACCCGGTTGTGTCCCCGGTATCGCCCACCCAGGCTGCCGCCAACGGACGACGGCACCCCGCCCGGGGCGCGGCCTTCGTGATCACCGTGCGGACCGCCGCACCCCTCCGGCGAGGCCGCGTTGTCCGGCCCGGACGGCGCGGCGTTCCACGCGTCCGCCAGGAGTCATGTGGAGCGGCCGGTCGTCGCGTGGCGCCACTCGACGCCGGCCCGCCGCGCCGTACGCCCATCCGGCCACCCGGGGTCGGTCCGGTCCGGGTCGTGTCGGCGCACCGACCGGGGTCGGCCGGCCTGCCCCGGCCCGACCGGTGCCGGGGCTGCTCCGAGGTGGTGGGGTCGAGCCATTCCCTATATTTCAGGTAGGGATTGCGGGTAAGGGGTGCGGTGGGCTAGCGTCGGGTACATCGGGGCCGCGCGCCCGACCCGCGTCCCCGGGCGGGCCGTCCCGTGCTCCACCGTCTGAAACTGGGAGTCCGCGATGACCGTCGACCTCGTCGTCCGCCCGCTGCCGCCCGCGCGGAACCGCCTTCCGATCGCCGTATCGCCCGCCGGGCGCCCCGGCCTCGGGTGAGCCGACCCCCGCCGAGCCCCGGTCGGCGCCGCCCGGCGACCGCCGGTACCGTCCCGAGAGAGCGACCACCCGGGAGGAGCACATGCCCCCGTCCACCCCTGCGCAACCGGAGCCGCCCGGCGACGCGGACAGCGCCTCGCTGCGCGCGATCCTGCGTCACCAGGCCAGCACCGTGACCGTGGTGACGGCTCCGGGCTCCCCGCCGGTCGGCTTCACCGCGACGTCGTTCACCTCGGTGTCACTGGAGCCGCCGATCGTGTCGTTCTGCCTCAGCCTCGCCTCGTCGAGCTGGCCCACGGTGTCCCGGTCCCGTCACGTCGCCGTGCACCTGCTCGCCCACCACCAGCGGGAGTTGGCCCGGACGTTCGCCACGAGCGGCGTCGACCGGTTCGCCGAGCCGACGCGGTGGCGTCCGGGGCCGCAGACGGTGCCGATCCTCGACGGCGTCCTGGCGTGGCTGCTCTGCCGGGTGGTGGACCGGGTGACCGTCGGTGACCACGCGATCGTGCTCGCCGAGCCCGAGCTGCTGCGGCACGCCGACGTGGGCACGCCGCTGCTGTACCACCGGGGCGGCTACGCCGGCCTGGACCCGGCGGCCGACCGGGCCATCGTGGCCTGAGTCGGCTGCGGTTGCGGTCCGACGCCGCCCGGTGATCGGGGTCCGGGCCGGGCTGACCGGCACCCCTGTCCGGCTCTGCCGCCGCCCGGTCGCCGGGGTGGCCGCCGGCCGGGCGGCGCCGCCCCGGTTCACGACCGGTCAGGTCGGATCCCCAGCGCGGGCAGCACGGTCTCCGCCACCCGGTACGCCTCCTCCAGCAGCGGGTTGCCGGAGAGGATGAAGGTGTCCACGCCGAGGGACCGGAACTCCTCCAGCCGCTCGACCACCTGCCGGGTGCTGCCCACCACGGCGGTGCCCGGGCCGGGCCGGAACAGCCCCATTCCCGGCCACAGGTTGGGGTACGTCTCCAGCTCCCGGGCCTTCGCCGGCACCCGCCCGCCGTGCTGGCGGAACTGCCGCTGCCAGCCCACCCCGTCGTCGTCGCCGTGCGCGGCGAGCTGCCGGGCGTACGTCTCGCGGCTGGTGACGTCGAGCAGGTGGTCGGCGGCGGCCCACGCCTCGTCCTCGGTGTCCCGGACGATCAGGTGCAGCCGCAGCCCCAGCCGCAGGGTGCGCCCGTGCGCGAAGGCCCGCTCGCGGACCCGGCCCAGCTTCTCGGCGAGCTGGGCGGGCGACTCGCCCCAGGTCAGGTACACGTCCACGTGCTCGGCGGCCAGCTCGATGCCGGCCGGCGACGAGCCGCCGAACCACAGCGGGATGCCACCCTTCTGCACCGGCGGCAGGTCCCGCAGGTCCGCGCCGGCGCCCGGCAGGTCGTAGAACTCGCCCTTGTGGTCGAAGACCTCCCCGGCGGTGAGCCGCCGGACGACCTGCCAGTACTCGGCGCTGAGCCGGTAGCGCTCGTCGTGCTCCAGGTGCAGGCCGTAGCGGCGCAGCGTGTCGGTGGAGCCGTTGACCACGTTGAACCGCAGGCGCGGGCCGAACAGGTGGTCGAAGGTGAGCGCGGACTTCGCCAGCAGGGTCGGGGAGATCAGCCCGGGGTGCACCGCCAGCAGCGGCTTGAAGGCCGGGCTGGTCGCCGCCGCCAGGGCGCTGCCCAGTGGCCACACGTCGTACTGGTCGGTGGCCAGCAGCGCCCCGGTGTAGCCGAGCCGGTCCACGGCCGCGGCCAGGTGTTGCAGGTAGCCCAGGTCGACCGGCCGCCGCCCGGCCGGCTCCCACGGGTAACGGCCCTCCCGGGGGATGACGTACCACAGGACCTCGGTGCCCGCGCCGCTCATCGCGCACCCGCCGCGGCCACCGCGGCGAGCGCCGCGTCGACCAGCGGGGCGAGCGCCGGCACCCGGGCGTCGGCCACGGTGATCGGCCGGTCGAGGTACCCCGCCTCGACGAAGATGTCCGCCGCCTCCTGCTGCTCGGCGACGAAGGCGTCGGGGACGCTCTCCAACCGCCAGGGCAGCCCGGCCAGGGCGGTGTGCCAGTCGGCCGCCTCGCCGCCCAGCTCGGCGGCGGCGTGGGCGGCGGCCTCGTCGAGGTGGGCGGCCACCCAGTCGTCGGCCCGTTGCAGCGCGCCGACGAGCGCCGCGACCACCTCCGGTCGCCGCCGCGCGAGGTCCCGCCGGGTGAAGAAGACCGACCGGTCGGAGATCACCGACCCGGTCGCCACCAGGACGCGTACGCCCCCGGCGCGCCGGGCCGCGGCCAGCTCGGCCTCCTGGGCGACCCAGCCGGCGATCTCCCCGGCCGCCAGGCGTTCCGCCGGCGGGGTCGGGTCGTCGGTGGGCCGCCGCGCCACGATGTCGGAGTAGGACAGTCCGGCGTCGTGCAGCGCCTTGGCCAGCAGGTGCGTCTGCCACGACCCGACCCCGAACACCACGGTCCGGCCGGCGAGGTCGGCCACCGTCCGGACCGGACCGTCGGCGGCGACCAGCAGCGCGCCGTGCTCGGGGCGCGGGGCGGACACCGCGACGTACACGATGTCGTGGCCCTGGGCCTGCCCGGTCAGCGGCGGTGTGGAGCCGGTGCCGCCGAGGTCGATGAGGCCGTCGGCGAGCAGCCGGGCGGTGTTCGTGCCGTCGGTGTACCGGTGCCAGGCCACCGTCTCGCCCAGCGGCGCGAGCGCCTGCTCGGCCAGGCCGAGCCGGGACAGGTGGTACAGCGACGGGTTGCTGCGGTGCACTCCGATGGTGATGCTCATGTCAGTTCTCCTCGGGATCGGTCGGGTCGGTCTCCGTGCCAAGGCGGCGGACGCCCAGGTCGACGAGGAGCCGGTCGCGCAGGGCGCGGAAGGCCGGGTCGGCGGCGTCGCGGGGGCGGGGCACGGTGACCCGCTCGTCGCGGACCAGCACGCCGCCGCGCAGGACCGCGACCCGGTCGGCGAGCCGGATCGCCTCGTCGACGTCGTGGGTGACCAGCAGTACGGCCGGGCGGTGCGCGGCGCACAGCTCACCGACCAGGTCCTGCATGCGCAGCCGGGTCAGCGCGTCGAGGGCGGCGAAGGGCTCGTCCAGCAGCAGCAGCTCCGGCTCGCGGACCAGCGCCCGGGCCAGCGCCACCCGCTGCGCCTCGCCCCCGGACAGCGTCGCCGGCCAGGCCCGGGCGTGGCCGGCGAGGCCGACCTCGGCCAGGGCCCGCAGGCCGACCGCGCGGGCGGCCCCGCCGCGCGGCATGGCGACGGTGACGTTGGCCAGCACCCGCTTGTTGGGCACCAGCCGGGGCTCCTGGAACACGATGGTCCGCCGCCGAGGCACCAGCACGGTGCCGGCGTCGGGGCGGTCCAGCGCGCCGAGGATACGCAGCAGGGTGGTCTTGCCGGTGCCGCTCGCGCCGAGCAGCGCGAAGAACTCGCCCCGGGGCACGTCCAGGTCGAGGCCGTCGAGGACGGCCCGGTCGCCGAAGACCCGCCGCAGTCCGCGGACGTGGATCGCCGGGGCCGGCCCGATGCCGGTCGCCGCGCCGGCCGGTGCGGCCACGCCGGCGCTCACCGGGTCCGCCCCGCCCGCCGCCACGGCATCAGCAGCCACTCCAGGGCGCGCACCGCCGCGTCGGCGGCGAGCCCCAGCAGGCCGTAGATGATGATGCAGAGCGCCAGGATGTCGGTGCGGGCGTAGTTCTGCGCCTGGGTCATCAGGTACCCGATGCCGGCGGTGGCGTTGATCTCCTCGGCGGCGATCAGCGCGATGACGCTGAGGGTCATCGACAGCCGCAGGCCGACGAGCAGCGCGGGCAGGGCGCCGGGGAGGACGACCTCCCGGACCAGCCGCCACCGGCCCATCCCGAACGACCGCATCGCCTCGACCGTCTTCGGGTCCACGGTGCGTACCCCGCTGGACGCGTTGACGTACATCGGGAAGGTGGTGGCGACGGCGATCAGAATGATCTTGGCGCTCTCGGTGATGCCGAACCAGACCATGAACAGCGGCACCAGGGCGAGGAACGGCACCGTGCGCAGCACCTGCACGGTCGAGTCGATCAGCTCGTCGCCGAGCCGGGTCAGTCCGGTGGTCACGCCGAGCACCAGCCCGGCGGCCAGGCCGCAGGCCAGCCCCAGCGCCGAGCGGGTCAGCGAGGTGGTGAGCGCGTCGGGGAGCTGGCCGTTGCCCCACAGCTCGCCGACCGCCCGCAGCACCTGACCGGGGGAGGCGAGCAGCGACGGCCTGAGCAGGCCGGTCGCCGAGGCCGCGTACCAGGCGAGCAGCAGCGCGACCGGGCCGAGCGCGCGCAGGGCGGTGGCGGCCCACCGGGGTCGCTCGCGGCGACGGCGCACCGGCGGCTCGGCCAGCCCGGCCGCCCGGGCGGCGGCGGTGGCGTCGGCCCGGGTGGGGTGGGGCCGGGCGGCGCCGGTTGGGCCGGTGCCGGCCCGACCGGGCGCGGTGGGTGCCGTGGTCACGGTCACGCCCCGCCCGCCGGCAGCTTCGCCACGTCCAGCACGTGGGCGGCGACGTCCACCTTCTTCGGGGTCACCCCGGCGTCGACGAAGAACCGGGCCACCGTGTCGAAGCGGGCCAGCAGGTCGGCGCCGATCGGCTCGACCGGCGAACTCTGCCGGGCGAAGTCGATGGTGATCTCCCGGGCCCGGCCGCCGACGGACTGTGGGCCGGCGGCGGTGAAGACGTTCACGAACGGCGCCGGGTCCGCCCGGTACGCGGCCCCCTTGTCCCGCAGGTACGTGTACAGCGCGCGGACCACCTCGGGGTGCTCGGTGGCGAACGCGCTGCGCACCGCCCACACGGTGGCGTTGTCCGAGCCGAGCGTGCGGCCGTCGACCAACAACCGGGCGCCGCCGGCGAGCGCGGACACCACGTACGTGCTCCAGCTCGCCCAGGCGTCCACCTGGCCCGACTCGAACGCCGGCGCGGACTGGTCGGGGCGCAGGTAGACCCGCTCCACCCGGTCGACGGGCACGTTCGCGGTGGCCAGCGCCCGCAGCAGCAGGTATTCGCCGGTGCCGCCCTGGTTGACGGCCACCTTCCGCCCGGCGAGGTCGGCCACGCTGCGGATCGGGGAGTCGCCCCTGACCAGGATGCCCTCGCCGACCGGGTCGGGCTGGGCGGCGGCGAACAGGGTGAGGCCGGGGCTGCCGGCGAGCGCGCCGACGGCCGAGGTGATCGACCCGAGGGCGACGTCGAGCTGGTCGGCGTTGATCGCCTGCGCCGCCGGGGCGAACGGGCCGGAGCTGCCGGTCCACGCCACCCGGGCGCCGGCCGTGCGCAGCGCCGCGTCGAGCGAGCCGTCCTTCTTGCCCAGGGCGAGCACGCCCGCGTTGCCCGGATCGGGGATGCGCACCTCGATCGTGCGTCCGCCGGCGGCGTCGGCCGGCTCGCCGGACGTGCCGCAACCGGCGACGCCCACCAGGGCGGCGACCAGGCCGGCGGCGGTGGCGACGGTCAGGAAGCGCGGGCGGGTACGGCGAGGTGTCGGTGCTGTGCTCATCTCATTCTCCTGTGCGGTCCGCCGGCGCGGGAGCGGCGCTCCCGGTCGGTGCGGGGTTCTGCCGGCGACGGGCGACCAGCTCGTGGGCGCGTCGCAGCGGTTCGGGATCGGCCCAGCCGCGCACGTCCACGGGCGCGGCGAGGAAGTCGTGTGTGCGCAGGAAGCGCTCCTGCGCGGCGAGCAGGCCGAGCCGCTGCTCGGACAGGTCGAGGTGCAGGCCGAGGTGCTGACCGGCGCGGTACGCCCCGGCCACCCCCGCCGCGCCGGCGCCGGTCTCGGCGGACAGGATCCGGCCGACGTCGGTGGGATGGACGGCGGCCCAGTCGGCGGCCTCGACCAGCACGGCGAGGAACCGGTCGACCACGTCGGGGCGGTGCTCCAGCAGCCAACCGGCCACGGTGACCGGCCGGGGCGTGCCGTTGTTGATCCGGCTCCGCTGGTCGGGTTCGTCGTCCAGCTCGATGCCGACCTCGACGCCGTACCGGCGCGCCGACTCGACGGCGAGGGCCCCCTTGGCGTACACGGCGTCGACGTCGCCGCGGACGAGCGCGGCCAGCTCCGCCTCCCACTGGCCGGGGTGCTCCGGGCCCGCCGGCACGTCCACCGGGAGCGCGTCGGCCAGCCGCAGCCCGGCGACGCCGAGCATCCCGGCGAATCCGCGCAGCGCCATCGCCGCCCAGAAGTCGACGGCGATCGGGTGCCGGGGCACCGCGAGCCGCCGGCCGCGCAGCTCGGCGGGGGAGCGGGGACCGTCGCCGGGCCGGACCAGGATCACCTGGCGCTCCTCGATCCAGGTCAGGCCGATCAGCCGGGTGTCCGCGCCGCGCGAGCGGGCCCACAGCGCCGGGATGTTGCCGCCCTCCCGGATCAGGGTGCGGTGCTCGTGGGTGAAGTGCCGCTCGTCGAGCCCCTTCCCGCGGCCGTCCTGGTAGGAACGCACCCGGATCCCGTCGGCGGCGAACTCGGCGCCGAGGGTGCCCCGGTCGGCGGCGATCCCGGTGGCGGTGGGCACCGGGCAGCGGGTGAACCACAGCTCGTCGAGGCGGACGGCGGCCGGGGCAGTGGACATGGTTGTTCTCCGGTTCTGGCAGGCAGGCGGGGATCCGGCGCGGGGCGGCCACCGGTCGGCGGCCGGGGCGCGCGGCGGGAACGCGCGGGCCGACGGCGGGCCGGGTCGGGGTGCGCGCGGGGGGTGGTGCGGGCGGGGCGGGTGCCGGCGTCAGCGACAGCTGCCGAACAGCCCGTGGTCGACGTACCGCCGGGCGGTCAGCGCGGGCCCACGCAGGGCGGCGGGGACGGCGGCCGTGGCCGTCGGCTCACATGTCATCGGCGGCACCCCTTCCGGCTTTCCCTATCAACCCTACGTGTCTTGTAGGAATTCCTGTGGAGTAGCGTGGCACGGGTGCGGCCGGAAGGCAAGACGCTTCCACCATGCGGTAGCTCACGTCGTGGCTGGTGCGGCCCGATAATTCGTGGGCGGGTCCCGGTCCGGATCCGGGTCAGCCGTTCGTCACCCTGGTGACAGCCCGACACCGAGGAGCACAGCCGTGAAGTTCATGATGTTCGTCTGCACCGACGCCGAGCCCGACACCGACCCGACCGCCCAACCCGACATCGACGCGTGGGTCGCCGAGAACGACGGCCGGGGCCGGCGGGTGCGGGGCAACGTGCTGGCCCCGACGTCGGCGGCCACCACGGTCCGGGTCCGCAACGGCGAGCTGCTGCTCTCCGACGGCCCGTTCGCCGAGACCAAGGAGGTGATCGTGGGTTACGACCTGCTCGACTGCGCCGACCTGGACGAGGCGGTCGAGGTCGCCCGCACCCACCCGATGGCGCGCGCCGGGCGGATCGAGCTGCGGCCGTTCGCCGACGGCGAGCAGTGACCCACGCGCACCCGGCCGAGGTGGCCCGGGCCGCCTCGGCCGCGTGCGCCGACTCGTACGCCCGGATCGTCGCCGCGCTGATCCGGGTCACCGGCGACTGGACCCTGGCCGAGGACTGCGCCCAGGAGGCGCTGGCGCTCGCCCTGCACCGCTGGCCCGCCGAGGGGGTGCCGGCCAACCCGGGCGGCTGGCTGATGACCGTGGCCCGCAACCGGGCGGTCGACGTGCTGCGCCGCGCGGCCGTCGAGCGCCGCAAGCTGCGCGAGCTGGCGTTGCTCCAGCTCGCCGACGAGGGTCGGGCCGGCGGGTCGGGCGGCGAGGAGGAGGTCGTGGACGACCGGCTGCGGCTGGTGTTCACCTGCTGCCACCCGGCGCTGGCGATCGAGGCGCGGGTGGCGTTGACGCTGCGCACGGTCTGCGGGGTGCCGACCGCCGACATCGCCCGGGCGTTCCTGGTCGGCGAGTCGACCATGACCCGGCGGCTGACCCGGGCCAAGGCCCGGATCGCCGCGGCCGGCATCCCGTACCGGGTGCCGACCGGGCCGGCCCTCGCCGAGCGGCTGCCGGGCGTCCTGGCCGTGCTCTACCTGCTGTTCACCCGGGGGTACGACGCCGACGGCGAGCCCGCCTTCGCCGACGAGGCGATCCGGCTGGCCCGGCTGCTGGAGCGGCTGATGCCCGGCCGCTGCGAGGTCGCCGGCCTGCTGGCCCTGTTCCTGTTCCAGAACTCCCGGCGCGAGGCCCGCCGGGACGTCGACGGCAACCTGGTCCCCCTGGCCGAGCAGGACCGCCGCCGCTGGGACCACGCGGCGATCGCCGAGGGGGTCGCGGTGCTGGCCCGGGTCGACGGGGACGGCCCGTACGCGGCGCAGGCCCGCATCGCCGCCTGCCACGCCACCGCCGCGTCCGCGGCGGCCACCGACTGGCCGGCGATCGCCGCGGCGTACGACCGGCTCGCCGGCCTGCACCCCTCGCCGGTGGTGGCGCTGAACCGGGCCGTCGCGCACGGCTACGCGCACGGGCCGGCCGCCGGGCTGGCGCTGCTCGTCGAGGCCCGCACCGGCGGGGCGCTGGACGACCACCCGCTCGCCGTGGCCGCGGAGGCCGACCTCACCGCCCGGCGTGGCGACGCCGGCCGGGCCGCCGGCCTGTTCCGGCGGGCCGCCGCGATGTCCCGCCCCGGGCCCCAGCGCCGGGCCCTGCTCGACCGCGCCACGGCGCTGGCCCCTGCGCCCGGCCGGGGGACACCGGCCGGCGTCCCCGGGCGGTCGGACCCGGCACCCGACCCGCCGGATCCCCGCGCCGGTTCGGACTCGGCGGCCCACCCGGGCGGCTGACCTGGCCGGCCCGGCGGCGCGCCGCCGCCGCGGGGCCCGCAGCGCTGGCGCCGGCGCTGCGGGCCCCGCGTGTGACGCCCGGCCGGGCCGCCGCGGTCGGGCGGGCGGCGGCGCGGGGGCTCGTGGTCACCGGCGTGGGCGACGCGGCTCGGCCAGCCGCAGGGCGTTGCAGACGTCGACGACGTCGGTGACCGTCCAGGCCAGCTCCCCGGCGATGCGGCGGGCCCGCGGATCGGCGACGATCCCGGTGAGGATGACGACCCGGTTCTGCACGCTGACGGTGACCGGCTCGTGGCGGACGGCCGGGTCGCCGCCGAGCCGTCGGGCGACGGCGGCGGCGAGCCGGGTGTCCTCCTGCGGTGGCTCGGGCCCGTCGGGGTCGGCGGTCCAGAAGTGGTCGTCGGGGGACGGCCAGGGAATGACCACGGGGGATGGTCCCTTCTCGGTGCGCGGTGTCGGGGTGCCTAGGCGGAGCCGGAGCGGCCGGCGGTGGCCGCCACCAGGACGACGCCGACCCCGGCCAGCCCGACCTGCACGAGCAGGTCCTGGAACCGGAAGCCGGTCCCGGCCACGCCGACGAGGCGGGCGAGGATGGTGCCGAGCAGGGCGGCGACCACGCCGACGACCAGGGTGAGCCAGCACGGCGCGGTCTGCCGTCCGGGGACGACGAGCCGGCCGAGGGCCCCGACGACGAGTCCGACGAGAAGGGCGCTGACGAGCCCGGTGACGGTCACGGTTGCTCCTGGGCGTGGAGGGTGCGGTGGCTCAACGCGGCCCTCCGGCCGACGCCGCGCCGGGCAGTCCCCGCACCGGCACGGCCGCCCGGCCGGCGGGCGTCGACCCCGCCCGGTCGGGCCCCGGCGCGGGGGACCCGTCGGACCGGTCGGCGCCCGGCGTGCGGCCGGCGACGATCGGCAGGACCTGGTCCAGGCGGGCGGACTGCAGGATGCGCCAGATGCGCGGGTTCGGGTCACGTACGGTGAGCACCGCGTCGGCGCGGGTGAGTCGCCGGTGCACGTCGAGCAGCAGCCCGATCGCGGCGGCGTCGATGTGCCGGCAGCCGGACAGGTCGACCACGACCTGGGCGGGGCGCAGGGCGAGCAGCCGGTCGAACACGGCGCCGGTCTCCGGCAGGCAGGCCAGGTCGAACTCGGTCACGGCCACCTCGACCAGGGGAATCGTGCACTCCCGGCGTGCCAGCGGCGTCGTCACGGCCGTACCCCTTCCGTCGCGGACCCGAACGCCCACCACCGTGCCGGCCGGGGTTGGCGGGCACCACGCGGACGTGTGACAGTTGCGTGACAAATCCGCCATCCGCAGGACACGGTTGGCCGCCGGCGTACGGCCTTGGGGATGATTCCGGTATGACGTCCGTACTGGTGATCGAGGACGACGACCGGATCCGGCTGGCGCTGCTGCTCGCGTTGGAGGACGAGGGCTACGACGCCCACGGCGCGGCCACGGCCGAGGAGGGGTTGCGCGCCCAGCGCCGGGACCCGGCCGACTACGTCCTGGTCGACCTGATGCTGCCGGGCCTGGACGGCTTCGAGTGCATCCGCCACCTGCGCCGCGACGACGACGTGCCGATCGTGGTGGTCAGCGCCCGCGACGACACCCACGACATCGTGGCCGCCCTGGAGGCCGGCGCCGACGACTACGTCGTCAAGCCCGTGGCGATCAAGGAGTTGACCGCCCGGCTGCGCGCCCTGCGCCGGCGCGCCCGCGCCGTCGTCCCGGCGGTGGCCGAACCGGTGCTGGTGCTGACCTTCGGCGACCTGGAGGTCAGCCCCGAGGCGGGGGAGGTGCGCCGGGCCGGGCACCGGGTGCCGGTGACCCGCACCGAGTTCCGGCTGTTGTGCGAGCTGGCCGAGCACGCCGGCCGGGTGCTGTCCCGCCAGCAACTGCTGCAACGGGTCTGGGGGTACGACACCGGCGACGAGCGGCTGGTCGACGTGCACGTCGGCCGGCTGCGGCAGAAGATCGAACCGGACCCGGCCAACCCCGAGCACCTGGTGACCCTGCGCGGGCTCGGCTACAAGCTGCAACGATGACCGGCCCCCGCCCGCCCGCGCGGCGTCGCCTCGGCCTGCGTGCCCGGGTCACCGCGGCGTTCGCCGCCGGGGCCCTGCTGCTGGCCGCCTCGATGGCGCTGGTCTCGTACGAGCTGACCCGCCGGTCCCTGCTGGACGAACGGGAGCACACCGCCGTGCGGGCCGCGTACTTCGACGCCGCCGTGGTGCGCAACGGCCTGGACACCGACGAGCCGGACGTGGTGGAGGTGCTGCGCTCGCTGGACACCGGCGGCAGCCGCCGGGCGCTGCTGAACCTCGACGGCGACTGGCACGCCCGCACCGCCGACGTCGGGCTCACCGCCGCCGTCCCCGAGGCGCTGCAACGGCTCGTCGGCGCCGGGGAGCCGGCCGTGCAGCGGGTCCGCGTCGACGGTCAGGCCGCCCTGCTGGTCGGGGTGCCGCTGTCCGGCTCGGCGACGTACTACGAGGTCAACTCGCTGGGCGAGCTGGAACGGACGTTCCAGGCGCTGGCCCTGACCCTGACCGCCGTGGCCATCATGGTGGCCGGCTCCGGCGCGGCGCTGGGCTGGTACGCCACCCGGCACGGCCTGCGTCCGCTGACCGCGGTCGCCAACGCCGCGGAGAAGATCGCCGCCGGTGAGCTGACCGCCCGCCTCGACCCGGCCACCGACCCCGACCTCACCCGGCTGTCCACCTCGTTCAACCACATGGTCGACCAGTTGGCCCGCCGGATCGACCGGGACCGCCGGTTCGCCGCCGACGTCAGCCACGAACTGCGCTCGCCGTTGCAGACCCTCGCCGCGGCGGCCAGCGTCCTGCAACGGCGGCGGGAGCACCACGACGAGCGCACCGCCACCGCCGCCGGTCTCGTCGCCGACGAGATCGAGCGCTTTCAGCGGCTGGTCAACGACCTGATCGACCTGGCCCGTAGCGACCAGCCCGCCCACCGTGCCCCGGTCGACGTGGCGGAGTTGGCCCGGCGGGCCTGCGTCGAGCGGGACCTGCCGGCCTCGCTGGTGCGACTGACGGCGGGCACGCCACGGACGTGGCAGGTGGAGCAGCGGCGCGTCGCGCAGGTGCTGGTGAACCTGCTCGACAACGCGGCCCGCTACGGGGCCGGTCCGGTCGCGCTGCGGCTGTCGCGCGACGGCGACGCCGGCGTGATCGAGGTGGACGACGACGGCCCGGGGGTGCGAATGGAGGATCGGGAGGCCATCTTCGACCGTTTCGTCCGGGGCCGGGCCGCCCACGCCCGAGGCACCGGCGACGGCACCGGCCTCGGCCTGGCCCTGGTCGCCCAGCACGCCACCGCCCACGGCGGGCGGGCCGGCGTGGGTGACCGCCCCGGCGGGGGTGCCCGGTTCCACGTCACCCTGCCCGGGAGCCTGCCGTGACCCGCCTCGCCGGAGCCCGCGCCGGAGCGCCCGCCGTGGGCGGCGACCGGGGCGGGGGAACCGGCCGCGCCGGGCTGCCGGGGCTCGCCCGGCGTGGCGTCGTCCCGGCCCTCCTGGCCGGGCTGCTCGTCCTGGCGTCCGCCTGCGGGGTGCCCGCCGAGGATCGGCCCCGGGCGGTCGAGGTCCCGCCCGGGCCGTTCCCGTCCCCGGCGACCGCCGGCAGTACCGCCCCGACCGGCCGGGTCACCCAGACGCTGTGCTTCGTCCGGGACGACCGGCTGGTGCCGGTGCTCCGCCGCGTCGACCGCGCGCCCGGCGCCGACGCCCAACTGCGCGACCTGCTCGCCGGCCCCACCGCTGTCGAGCGGGACGTCGGGCTGACCAGCGCGTTGCCGGGGGCGATGAGCGCCGCCGTCGCGGACGTCGTGGGCGGCCTGGCCCGGGTGACGGTCGGCCAGACCGGCGACGACACCGGCCGCAGCGACGAGGTCCTGGCGTTCGGGCAGATCGTCTGCACCCTCGCCGCCCGCGACGACGTCACCACCGTGTCGTTCCTGCGCGGCGGCCGACCCCTCGGGGTGCCCCGGGCGGACGGCTCGCTCTCCGCCCAGCCGCTGACGGCCGCCGACTACCTCTCCCTGACCGCCGTCCGCTGACGGGCCGGCCGTCCGGGTTCGACCTGCTCAGTGGGTGGGCAACCGGCCACTCTCGACGGTGCTCAGCGCGGCGGTCGCGCCGCCGAGCGCCGCCGCCGCGCCGCCCAGGGTGGACGCCTCCAGCCGGCACCCGCCGGCCTCCGGCGCGAGGGTCCGGGCGGCGAGTTCGACCTGGGCCGCGGGCAGCAGCCACGGCCCCAGCGCCGCGTAGTGGCCGCCGACCAGCACCGCCTCGGGGTTGACCACGTTGGCCAGCAGGGCCACCCCGTGCCCGAGGTGGCGGCCGATCTCGGCCAGGCCGGCCCGCACGGTCGGGTCGTCCTGCCCGGCCAGCGCCCGGATCCGGTCGAGCTCCGGCAGGAAGTCGGTGACCGGCCCGTCCCCGGCGGTGTCGGGCAGCAGCCGGCGTACCACCGCGGGCAGCCCGGTCAGTGCCTCCAGGCAGCCGGCCTGCCCGCAGGTGCAGGCGGGGCCGGCCGGGTCGAGGGTCAGGTGCCCGACCTCGCCGGCGAAGCCCCGCCCGCCGCGCAGCAGTCGCCCGTCGGCGATCACTCCGGCGCCGATCCCGGCGCCGCCGGTGAGGTGGACCAGGTTGGCCGCCCCGGCGTGGGCGCCGTGCCGCTGCTCGGCCAGGGCGGCGAGGTTCGCCTCGTTGTCCGCCGTGACGGCGAACTCCGGGTCGCGCAGCGCGGCGCGCAGCGCGGCGGCGAGGGGGACCTCGCGCCAGCCGAGCGCGGGCGACAGCGGCACGCAGCCGGCCGTGTCGACCAGGCCGGGCACGCCGACGGTGAGGCCGAGTACGACCCGCCCCTGGCCGGTGATCCGGGCGACGGCCCGGCGGGCCAGCGCGGCCAGGGCGCGGACCGCCTCGTCCGGCGGCGACAGGGGGGCGGCGAAGGCGCGACGCCAGGTGAGCAGCCGGTTGCCGCCGAGGTCGACCGCGACCGCCACCAGTTCGTCGGCGCCGATCTGTAGACCCAGGGCGGCGTACGGCTCGCCGTCGAGCACGAGCATGGTTGCCGGCCGGCCGACCCGGTGCTCGGTCAGGCCGGTCTCGCGCAGCAGCCGGCGGTCGATCAGCTCGGTGACCAGGCTGGAGACGGTGGCCTTGTTGAGCCCGGTGCGCGCCGCGATGTCGGCCCGGGAGCAGGGAGCGTGCACCCGCACGTGCCGCAGCACCACGGCCCGGTTGGCGACCCGCACGTCGCCGAGGTCGGTCGGCTGCGGGTCGTTCTGCACGCTGATCAACTTCTGCCCGCTCCCTGCGCTGCCGGTGCGATCCCGGTCGGTCCGCGCGTCCATCATCGCGCACCGCGGAGCCCCGCCGGAGCGCCCCGCGCCGCGCCGGTGGGGCGGGCGCCGCTCCCTTGTGGGTCGGATCACCGTCGATCAGTTTGTTCGCTA
>NZ_QKKX01000031.1 GCF_003434305.1 Micromonospora sp. MW-13 | reverse complement strand
TCCGGTAGCGGTGGTGATCTTGTCGTAGCGCAGGGGGCGGAAGCCCTCCGACTCGTACCAGGACCGGGTCTTGACGGAGTGGCGTCCTTCCTGGCCGGTCTGGTACTCGTCATAGGTCCACATGGAGGTGTGGGAGGAGTCGACCCACCGGTCGAAGAGCGCCACGTGCCCGTAGGCCTTGCCCAGGATGGCGTCCCCGGGGAGCAGTTGGTCCATGCTGCTCAGGTACGTGGTGTCGCCGAACTGGTCGAGGCTGCCGGTGTTGCGGTCCCAACTGCCGTCGTTCTTGGGCAGGTGCCAGGCCATTGACACGAAGCCTGAGCAGTCGGGGCGGTACTTGTGTCCGTCACCGTCGGACTTGGCGTTCGCCTGATCCTGGCTGTAGATCACGCCGTACGTGTCCATCCACCACTGGGCGCGCTCGAGGATCTCCGTACGGGTGATGTTCCCGCCGACGCTCGATGCGGCCTGGGCCGGCTTGCTGGTCGCGACGTCGGTGGCGACGAACGTCGCCATGCTCAGGACGAGCCCGACGATGACACCCCACACCCGTAGGCCGAGTGGGAACGTGTCCTTCCTGTCTCTCATGCGGAATCCCTCGATCGGAGTTCGACGAATGTCCATGAGGATGAGGCAAGTCGCTGCGGCGGAAGGCTGGAGCGACTGCAGCCGGACTCCAGCGCGACTTCAGCCGTCCGGGTGAAATCGGGTTCTTTCCACTGGTGCGTGCAGCCGGACGTTGACCAGCAGCAGCACGGTGTCCGCTCTGAACAGCACGAGAACGGGCCGCCGGATGACCGGCGGCCCGCTGTCGTCTCAGTTCGTCAAGCGTCAGCGCCCCCGCTGTCGGACCTTGATGCTGTCGAGATCGGTCGACACCGAACTGAGGTCGCGGTGGTCGGCGCCGAGCCCCCGGACGGCGGCTGCGGCGAGCCTTTCCGCCCTGCCGATCACGACGTCCTCCCTGTCCTCCGCCGTGGCCGGGACGACGCAGCGAAAGGTGAACGTGAGCAGGGACCGTTCGTAGGTCACGGTGCCCTCCTCGGTGAACCTGGCCGCGAACACGTCGTGTTCGTCGGCCCGGGCGAGCAGCGCGGCCCGCTGCTCGTCGTCGAGCGGCGCGAACCTGCCGCGCACGATGACCTGATAGGCCTTACTGGTCATTGCGGGGACCTCCGGATTCGGCTGGGCGCTGCGACACCCGTCGGACGGCGGGGCTGGTGCGGCAGGAAGAAACGGCAGGCAGATCGCCAGACCACCACACCATCATCGGCGCACCCGCAGGGCCCGTGCCTCGTCCGATTCCGGCCGCCGCTTCACCCGGCCATCGTCCCGTGTCCTCGAATCACGGCAAGCGATTTACCGACGGGCGTAACGGCGTCGCAGCCCGCTGCGACCGCGCCGGCGCCCCGCCACCGCCCCGAACCGTGAGGCGGGCCGGGCGGTGGGTGGTCCCGCGCCGGACGTCCGGCGCGGGACCACGGATACCGGCGGGTCAGTTCGCGCAGACGGCGTACGCGCGCACCTTCCAGTTGCTGCTGAAGCCGTCCTCGTCCTCCATAGCGCGGACGGTGACCGTGGTCGAGGACGTGGCCCGCATCTCGGTCAGGCGCACCTGCCCATCGCCGCCGAGGATCTCGCCGCCCACCCCGTGCACGCGCGTGCCGGGCGGGCAGTCGGCCGTGACCGACTGGGTGTCGGCGGAGCTGTAGGTGCTGTCGTCGATCACGCGCTGCTCGCCGGGCAGCGGGTCGGCGCAGATCGCGGTGGCGTCCAGCCACCACGTGCCGGCGAAGCCCGTGCCGTCCTCGGCACCCGCCACCACGACGCTGCTCTGGTTGATCCGCAGATCCTCGAGGACGACCTCGCTGTTCGACGCCCCGACGACCGCGCCACCGACCCCGATGGCGTGCTTGCCGGCCGGGCAGGACTTCTCGAACCAGTTCGACGTGCCGAAGCTGGGCGCCGAACTGCCGGACACGGTCACCAGGCCCGGGGGCGGCGTGGCGCACACCGCGTTCGCCGTGACCGCCCAGTTGCCGGCGACGCCGTTCTCGTCCTCCCGGCCGGTCACCGAGTACGCGTCCCCGCCGACCAGCGGCACCATGATGTCCATGCCGACCTGCCCGAGGCCGGAACCGGTGATCGCGCCGCCGCCGCCGATGACCTTGGTGCCGGCCGGGCAGGTCGCGTTCTGCGACTTCGCGGCGCTGTTGCTGGGGCCGGTCGTCGTCTTGATGCTCAGGCCGGGCACCGCCGCCACCGGTCCGGTGAGGGCCACCTGGCCGAGCACGAGCGCGCTCAGCGCGCCCCCGCCCACGGCGGCCATCCGACGCGACCAACGGGTTCCGTTCGATCCTTCTCGCATGATGTCTTCCTTCTTTCCTGGTGATGTTCGGTACGGGAGGTGATTCGGTCAGGGTTTGCAAACGTCGATCAGCCGGTCGCCGCGGAGGGGCAGGCGAGTCTCCTCAGTAGCCGGTGCGATGACACCGGTAGGAGCGCGGCGGGGTCGGGATGCCAACAGAAAAGCCTGAAGAAAAAAATTTGCCGCTTTACTGGCACCGTTGATGAGTAGCGGGAGACACGGATGGACACGGCGGCACAGGACGACACCGCGCTGGTCGAGGCGGTGCGTCGCGGCGAGCGGGCCGGACTGGAGGGCATGTACCGGCGGTACGCCGACCGGCTGTACACGTACGCCCGGACCATGCTGCGCGAGCCGGAGGCCGCCGCGGACGCCGTCCACGACGCGTTCCTCATCGCCAGCCAGCGCATCGGCCAGCTCCGCGAGCCTGACCGGCTGCGCTCCTGGCTGTACGCGATCGTGCGCAGCGAGTGCCTCCGGCAGCTCCGGGAGCGGTCCCGCTCTCTGCCGCTGGAGGAGGCCGACGAGCCGGTGGCCGACACCGCCGACCCGGCCACGGGCGTCAACGCCGAGCAGGTACGCGCCCTGGTGCACGCCGCAGCCGCCGCGCTGAACCCGGGCGACCGTGAGGTGGTCCACCTGGCCATCCGCCACGACCTGTCGTCCGCCGACATCGGCGCGGCCCTCGGGGTGCCCGCCAACCACGCGCACGCCCGCCTGTCGCGCGCCCGCTCGCAGCTCGAACGGGCACTGGGGGCGCTGCTGGTGGCCCGCACCGGGGCCCGGGACTGCCCCGCCCTCGCCGACCTGATCGACGGCTGGCAGGGCCGGCTCACCCCGACCCTGCGCAAGCGGGTCTCGCGGCACATCGAGAGCTGCGCGGTGTGCGGGCTGCTCCGGCGGGAACAGCTCAGCCCGGCCGCCCTGCTGTCGGCGTACACGGCGCCGGCCTTCCTGGTGGTCGCCGACACGGTGTGGCCGAGACTGGCCGAGGTCTGCGCGACCGACATTCTGGCCGGTCCGGCGACCGACACGGCGTCCGACGGGGCGTTCGACACGGCGGCTGATCCGGCGACCGACGGGGCGACCGACACGGCGACCGATCCGGTGGCCGACGCGGCGTCCGGCGGGGCGGCCGATCCGGCGGGTGCGGTCCCGGCCGATCCGTCGACCGACCTGGTGCCAGCGGCCGACGAACCCCCCGGGCCGGCGGACGTCCGGCCAGCAGACGGACCGGTCAACGGGCCGACGCCGGTGGCCACGGACGATGCGGTGGCCCCGGAGGGTGCGGTGGCCCGGGGCGGTGCGGCGGTGCCGGCCGGTGTGGCGCACACCGTGCGGGCGACCTCGCGGGCGGCCCGCGACCGGAACCGTCGGCGGCTGGCCGCGACCGCGGCTCTGCTGATCCTTCTCGTCGTGTTCGGCACCTGGGCGTTGGGCCCCGGCCGCCCGACCGCCGCGCGGGACGGCTCCGGCCAACCGGTGTCCGGGGCGCTCGGCTCACCGGCCGGTGAGCCGGCGGCTCCCGCCGCGCCGCTGCCGTCCGGCACGGCCACGGGAGCCGGCACGCCAGCGCCGGCGGGCACCGCCGGCCCGACGTCGGGGACCGCCGCCGTGCCGGCGGACGGCGACGGGGCCGCCCGGACCGCCGCGCCCGCCGCGCCCGCCGCGCCCGACGTCGTGCCGGGTGGCGCCGCACCGGCACCGGCCGCGACACCGGCCAGGCCGCCGGCCGTGCCCCGGCCGACCGCCGCACCACAGGTCGCCACGCCGTTCACGGTCTCCGCCACCGCGCGGGTGCGGTGCGGCCAGGAGACGTACAGCCTCGCGGTGCAGGCCACCGGCAGTGGCACGCTCGGCGGTGCCGAGGTTCGCTGGACCCCTACCGGCAGCCGGACGTCGGCCCGGGCGATGACGGTGGACGGGTCTGCCGCCCGGACGACCGTCGGGCAGTTGCGCGCGTCGGCGCTGACCTGGTCGGTACGGGCGACCGCCGTGGACGGCCGTACGGCGCAGAGCCCGACCTACACGATCGCCGACCCGTGCGTTCGGCCGGGATAGCCGGGACGGGTTTCGAGTGCCGGTGTGGCTGTTCCGGTTCGTGGGGTGGGCCCAGTGGGATCCGCGCCGTGATCTCGTCGGCCGGTGTTGGATCGGGACGAGTGGCCGGACGAGTCGGGGGTGCATTGGTGAGCTACGCGGACGTCAACGGTGTGCGGCTGTGGTACGAAATCCACGGCACCGGCCGCCCGTTGGTGCTCCTGCACGGCGGGTACGGCGCGGTGGAGATGTTCGCCCCGATCCTGCCCGCCCTCGCCGCGCGCCGCCGGGTGGTCGGGGTCGACCTCCAGGGCCACGGCCGCACCGCCGACGTCGACCGCCCGCTGCGATTCGAGTCGATGGCCGACGACGTCGCCGCGCTGATCCGCCACCTCGGCCTCGGTGAGACCGACGTGCTGGGCTACTCGCTGGGCGGCGGCGTCGCCCTGCGCGTCGCGGTCGGGCATCCGGAGCTGGTGCGCCGGCTGGTGGTGGTCTCCGCGCCGTGCCGGCGTCAGGGCTGGTATCCGGAGGTGCTGGCCGCGATGGCCACCCAGGACGAGCGGACGGGCGAGCGGATGCGCGGGACCCCGCCGCACGAGCTGTACGAACGGATCGCTCCCCGCCCGCAGGACTGGCCGGCGCTCTGGGCCAAGACGGGCGACCTGCTCCGCCAGGAGTACGACTGGTCGACCGAGGTGGCCGCCCTGACCAAGCCGACCCTGCTGGTCTTCGCCGACGCCGACTCGATCCCGGTCCGCCACGCGGCGGAGTTCTTCGGGCTGCTCGGCGGCGGACACCGCGACGCCGGCTGGGACGGCACCGACCGCCCCGCGTCGCGCCTGGCGGTGCTGCCCGGCCTCACCCACTACGACATCGTCTCCTCGCCGGCGCTGCCCGCCGCGGTGATCCCGTTCCTCACCACCCAGGTCCGCGAGCCGGCCTGACGAGCCGGCGACGCCGGAGTTCCGTCGCCCGGCGAGGTCAGCCGAGGCGCTCGGCCGGCCAGGGCGGCAACGCGTCGGCCTGGGCCGCTGGAACTCCCGCAGCCCGGGGATGCCGACCGGTGGCGGCTGCCGCGCCCCGTCGAGGAAGAAGCCGGCCAGGCCGGCGAGCACGCCGGTGACGTCATACCGGCGGCCCGGCGACCGGGCAGCCGGTCACCCGGCGCCCGGGCCGGGCGCGGCGGTGTAGTGCAGGATCACCAGCCCGCTGTCGAAGGCGCGGGTCCCGGCCAGGGCGAACCGGTGCGGGTCGAAGCCCCGGTCGGCGAGCGGTACGCCGCTGCCGGCCACGATCGGGTGCAGCTTGACGACCAGTTCGTCCACCTCCGGCAGGAGCTGGCCGGCGAGCTGGCCGCCGCCGCAGAGCCAGATGTCGCCGCCGGGCTGCCGCTTCAGGTCGCGGACGAAGGCCACCGGGTCCGCGTCGACGATCTCCACCCCGGGATCGTCCGACGGGGGCAGCGACCGGGAGAAGACGTACTGCCTCAGGTGGGCGTACGGGCTGGTGACGCCGATCCGCAGCGCCGGGTCGTAGGTGGCCCGGCCCATCAGCAGCCCGCCGAACCGGCCGGTGGGTCGGTCGATGCCGAAGTGCGGGTGGCTGAGGGTGGGGAAGGTCTGCGGCCAGTGTGCCGCGAGGTGGGCCGCCACGTCCGGCTCCAGCGGCAGGAAGTCGTACGACCCGTCGGGGGCGGCGATGAAGCCGTCGAGGGTGCTGGCCACGTAGTACACGAGCTTGGGCAAGAAGACTCCAATCAACCACTACTACTGTCGTGGTTGCAATGTACTACACCTGTTGTTGTTGCTGCTAGGGTCTGCTCATGGCCCGCAACCCGCAACGACGTGCCCAACTCGCCGACGCGGGGCTGCGGGTGCTTGCCGCCGGTGGTGCGCGGGGGCTCACCCACCGCGCCGTGGACGCCGAGGCCGGGGTGCCCACCGGCACCGCCTCCAACTACTTCCCGTCCCGGGAGGCGCTGCTCGGCGCCCTCGCCGAGCGGGCCTTCGAGCGGTACGCCCCCGACGAGGCGGTCCTCGCCGAGCTGGCCGGCCGGGAGCCGTCACTCGCCCTGTTCACCGACTACCTGCGCTACATCGTGCTTCGCACCACCCGGGAGCCCGACGTCACCCGGGCGCTGATCGAGCTGCGGCTGGAGGCGGCCCGCCGCCCCGAGTTGGGCCGCAGCCTCGCCGCGGTGCTCCGCCGGGGGTACGCCGACGACGTCGCGTTCCACGCCGCCGCCGGACTGCCGGGTGGCGCGTTCGAGATCGCCCTGCTGCACTATGCGGTGGACGGGTTGCTGCTCGACCTTCTCACCACGTCGATCGACGCCGGCTTCGACGTCGACGAGGTGGTTTCCGCCCTGGTGTCCCGCCTCGTCGGCGGGGCCGGCCCCGCATCCGGCTGACGGCGGCCCTGCCCGGGGAGGCGCCGTGCCGTTCACCGCCCAGCAGATGAGCAAGCCGGTCGGCCCGGCCGGACCGGGCCTACCGACCCAGGTGTGCCCCCGTACGCAGCGGGAACCCTGCCCGAACGCACATCGGGAGGAGCGAGGCGATGGGGGACCGCACCGCGCTGACGATCGGTGTGCTGGGCTCGTACGGTGGCCGCAACCTCGGCGACGAGGCGATCCTGAGCGGCCTCCTGGCCGACCTGCGCTCGCACGAGCCGCAGGCGCGGATCATCGTCTTCTCCCGGAACCCGGAGCACACCGCCCGGGCCCATCCCGACGTGGAGGCGGTGCCCTGGGAGGGGGTCAGCCGGGTCGACTCGGCGCAGGTGCTGGCCGAGCTGGACCTGCTGATCCTCGGCGGCGGCGGCATCCTCTACGACCGGGAGGCGCGCCGCTACCTGCGGGTGGTCCGGGTGGCCCAGGAGCGGGGCCTGCCCCTGCTCACGTACGCGGTGGGGGTGGGGCCGCTTAGCGACGGGGTGGACACCGGGATGGTCCGGGAGACCCTGGCCGACGCCACCGAGGTGACCGTGCGGGACCAGGAGTCCCGGATGGTGCTGGAGGAGGCCGGGCTGGTCAACCCGATCACGGTGACCGCCGACCCGGCGTTCCTGCTGGAGCCGGAGGAGTTCCCCGAGGGGCTCCTGCGCGAGGAGGGGGTGCCGGCCGGCCGGCGGCTGGTCGGGCTCAGCGTCCGCGAGCCGGGCCGGGCCGCCGAACGGCTCGACGTCGACGGCTACCACCGGCTGATCGCCCAGATCGCCGACTTCCTGATCCACCGGATCGACGCGTACGTGCTCTTCGTGCCCATGGAACGCGACGACATCCGGCACTCGCACGGCGTGATGTCGCACATGACCACCGCCGAACGGGGGCGCATCCTGCACGGCGACTACTCACCCCGGCAGGTGCTCGGGCTGATGCGGCACTTCGACCTCGCCGTCGGCATGCGGCTGCACTTCCTGATCTTCGCCGCGATGGTCGGCACCCCGTTCCTGCCCCTGCCGTACGCGGGAAAGGTCTTCGACCTGGCCCAGCGCCTCGGCGTGCCGGCGCTGCGCGGCGTGGAGCGGGAGGTGGAGGGGCCGCTGCTGGCCGAGGTGGACCGGCTGTGGGACGAGCGGGAGGCCCGCTCCGCGGAGACGGCCCGCCGGGTGGCCGAGGTCTGCGAGCAGGCCCGGGGCACCTCGCAGGTGACCGCCGCGGTGCTGGAGAGCCTGCGCTCGTCGCGGCTGCCGGGCCGGGCGGGCGTCGCGAGGCCGGCCGGCGTCTCCCGCCCGACCGGGGCGACCGGCGCTCAGACGGCCGGGCCCCGCCACCGGTAGAGCCACCCCCGGCCGCCCTCGGCCACCGACTCCAGCTCGTAGATGTCGGCCTCGGCCAGCCCGTGCTCGCCGAGGTGGTGGTGGGTCAACGGCGGACGGCCGTTGCTGTCCAACTCGACCACGACCGTCTGCCCGTCGGCGCTGCCGCCCGCCAGCGGGATCTCCACCGTTGCTGCCATGGCCCAATCCTGCCCGGGCGACCGCCGCCCCGCAGGAGATACCCGCCCCGCCACCGCCCCACCTCCGGCCACTGCCAAACCACCCTCGTCCGGCCCGGGCGGCTCGGCCGGGGCAGCGTGGCGGGACCGTCGCCCGCTAGGGTCCGGCAATGGCGGAGATCGCGATCGACCCCACCCTCGGGCCGGTACTGGCCCGCACCGGCGACGAGCGCGCAGTGCTCGAATCCTTCCTCGACTTCCACCGCGCCACCGTGGCGCGCAAGCTGCGCGGCCTCAGCGACGCCGACGCCCGGCGCCGACTGGTGCCCTCCCTCACCACCCTCGCCGGCCTGGTGAAGCACCTGACGCTGGTCGAGCGGAACTGGTTCCCCTGCCTGCTCGCCCCGGAGCCCGGCGACCTCTACCAGACCACCGAGGAGGAGGCGGCGGCGAGCTTCACCCTCGACGACGCCGACACGGTCCAGTCCCTCCTGGCCGGCTACGAGCGGGCCTGCGCCCGGTCCCGCGCGGTCGCCGCGCGCTTCGACCTCGACCACGTGGTGCCGCACCCGCAGCTCGGCGAGGTCTCCCTGCGCTGGATCCTGACGCACCTGGTGGAGGAGACGGCCCGGCACGCCGGCCACGCCGACATCCTGCGCGAGCTGACCGACGGCTCCACCGGGGCGGTCTGACCACGACGCCACCCGGCCGGCCAGGTGGCGCGCCGGTCGGGGCTGCCCCCGCCCGGCCCGCTCAACCGGGCGGCAGCAGCCCCGGCGGGTACTCCATGCCGTCG
Source organism: Micromonospora sp. MW-13 (assembly GCF_003434305.1). Taxonomy (GTDB): domain Bacteria; phylum Actinomycetota; class Actinomycetes; order Mycobacteriales; family Micromonosporaceae; genus Micromonospora. The sequence continues at coordinate 86,106 of NZ_QKKX01000031.1, read as the reverse complement.
TGGGCGCAGGCCGCCGCGGCGACCCGGGCCGCGTACGCCGCCGCCTCGGCCAGCCCCGCGCCGCGCAGTCGGGCGGCGACCAGGCCGGCCGCGAACGCGTCCCCGGCGCCGTTGGTGTCCACCACCGGCCCCGGCGGCGCGGCGGCGGGCACCTGGGCGGGCGGCCCGCCGGCGGCGAAGAGTTCCGCACCGTCCGCGCCCCGGGTGACCACGGTGGTCCGGGGCGCCAGTGCGGCGGCGAGCGCCCCGGCCCGTGCGCCGAGCCGGACGCCGCTGACGAGGACCAGGTCGGCCACCTCGGCGAACGGGCGGTGGTAGGGGTTGTCGCCGTCCCAGTCGTGCAGGTCGGTGGAGAGGCCGACCCCGGCCGGCAGCCCGGCACGCAGCGCGGGCAGCACGGGCGGCGCCCAGTCCATGATCGACAGGTGCACGTGCGCCGCGTCCCGGGCCAGCGCGGCCAGCCGCTCCGGCGCGAACGGCGGCGGCCCCTGCCAGGGGCGGGGGTCGTAGAGCGACATCCGTCGGCCGGCCGGGTCCACCAGGTTCACCGATCGGCGGGTCCCGCCCGGGTCCACGGCCAGCACGGTGTGCACCCCGGCCCGGTCCAGCGCGGCCCGGACCACGTCGCCCGCCGGGTCGGCGCCGAGCACGTCGACGACCGCCACCCGCAGGCCGAGCGCGCGGGCGGCCAGCGCCATGCCGGCTCCCGTGTTGCCGACCCGCAGCTCGATCGGGGGGACGGTGAGCGAGTCGGCGGCCGGCAGCGGGAGCTGCGGCACGCGTACCCGCACGTCCACCCCCAGGCCGCCGAGCACGAGAAGATCGAACATGGCACGACGGTAGCGGCCGGGCTCACTCCAGCGGCGTCGGCTCGGGCTGCGCGGGCGCGGGCTCGGTGCGCCGCATCGGCGCCCGGGTGCGGCGGACCGCCGGGCCCTTCTCCAGCGCCAGCGTGAAGACGTTCCGGAAGATCCGCGACAGCGCGGGGTCGGAGTCCAGCGCCCCGGCGAAGGTGATCGACGAGGCGCTGAAGACGAACAGCCGGGGGAACCGCTGGAAGCCGGCCCCGATCTGCCGGCTGCCGCTCCAGTAGCCCGCCCCGGTGGTGTAGTTGGTGCAGACGTACCGGTAGTAGTGGATCGTGCCGTCGGCCCGCACCCCGTAGAGCGACCCGTCGGTGCTGCCCAGCACGGTGCGGAACTGGTTCCACCCGGTGCCGATCCTCCGGCCGGAGCCGCTGGCCCATCCGGTCACGCCGGTCTGCCAGCCCCAGTGCCCGACGCCGGGCGCTGTCCCGGTCCGGCCGGACCGGTGTCCGGGCCGGGTCCGGCTATCCTCGGTGGTCGTCGGTCGGAGGGGGGACGGGTGCTGGTCATCCACGGGGCGTGGTTGCCCGGCCGAGGGCTCGCCGTCTGGGCCGAGGACACCAGCCGCCCGGCGCGGGCCCCCCGCCGCCCCGGCCGGGCGCCCCGCGAGCGGCCCCACCCGTTCGCCGCCGACCACGCCGCCCTGGCCGCCGCCCTCGCCCCCACGGCCCTCGACCCCACCGCCCCGGAGACCACCGCCCCGCCGCCCTCCGGCCGGGGGGCCGACGGCCCGGGGACGGCCGGGTCGGCAACCGTGGGCCCCGAGACCGCCGGTTCGGCAACCGACCGGCCACCCGGCACGCCGGGGACAACCGCCGAGGCCGGGTCGGTGCTGCTGCGCCTGCCCACCCGGGCGGGCTCGCCGGTCGACTCGCCGGAGCTGGTCCGGACCGCCGTCGCCGAGCCGGTCCGCGGGCCGGTCACCCTCGCCGGCTGGCGCGCCCCCGCCCTCCGGTACGCCCCGGCGGACGCGCTCGCGCTGCTGCGCGCTGCCGGCGACCGCGCCGGGGTGCCCGGCGCCACCCTGCGGCACCTGGCCGAGCTGGCGGAGTTCGCCGCGGACCTGGTCCGCCGGGGCCGCGTCCTGCCCGGGGTCGTCCCGGCGCGGCCCGAGGACGGCGAGCCCGGGGCTGCGGCGGCGCGGGCGGTGTGGCGGCCGTTGCTCACCGGCGCCGACGCGGCGTGGGCCCGGTCGCTCGCGCTGGCCCTCCCGCCGGTGGCCCGGGCCGCCGGCGACCTGCCCCCCGGCGACCTGGTCGCCGACGCCCTCGACGCGCTGACCGACGCCGCCGCCCGGGCCGCCCTCACCCGCACCACGCTGGCCCGGGGCGGCCGGCCTACCGGCGCGGTGCCGGCCTGGCTGGCCGCGCTGACCGGGCCGGCCGGGGAGTTCACCGCCGAGCCGGGGGCCCTCGCGGCGCTGCGCGCCGAGCTGGACGACTGGCAGCGGGACGCGGCCGGCGGCGCGGTCCGGGCCAGCTTCCGCTTGGTGGAGCCGGCCGCCGACCCGCTCGGCGACGCCTCGACCGACCCGCTCGGCGATACGCCGGCGAACCCGCTCGGCGGCGCGCCGGCCGGGGCCCGGGACGTGGGGGCCGACCCGGCCGGGACGCCGCCCGACGCCGGTCGCTGGCGGGTCGAGTTCGGGCTCCAGGCCGCCGACGAGCCCAGCCTGATCGTCGACGCCGGGCAGGTCTGGCGGTCCCCGCACCCCGGGCCCGCCCTCGCCGGCCGGCTGGACTCCCCGCAGGAGACCCTGCTCGCCGAGCTGGGCCGGGCCAGCCGGCTCTGGCCGGAGCTGGACGCGGCGCTGCGCACGGCCACCCCGGAGGCCCTGGAGCTGGACGTCGAGGGCGCGCACCGGTTCCTGCGCGACGGCGCGCCGGTGCTGCACGCCGCCGGTTTCGGGGTGCTGCTGCCGTCCTGGTGGCGGCGGCCCTCGTCCCGGCTGGGGGCCCGGTTGCAGGCCCGCAGCCGCACCGCGCCGGGGACCGTGGCCGCCGTCGACGGCGGGTTCGGCCTGGATGCGCTGGTCGACTACCGGTGGGAGGTGGCCCTCGGCGACGAGCCGCTCACCGCCGAGGAACTGGCCGCGCTGGCGGAGCTGAAGACCCCGCTGGTCCGGCTGCGGGGGCGCTGGGTGGAGCTGGACCCGGGGCGGCTCGCCGCCGGGCTGCGGCTGCTCCGCTCGGCCGGCGAGCTGACCGTGGCCGACCTGCTCCGGCTCGGCCTCGCCGACGCGGACTCCGACGACGCGCTGCCGGTGCTGGAGGTGACCGCCGACGGGCCGCTCGGCGAGCTGCTCGCCGGGCAGGCCGAGCGGCGGCTCACCCCGTTGGACCCGCCGCCGGCGTTCACCGGGACGCTGCGGCCGTACCAGCGGCGCGGGCTGGCCTGGCTGGCGTTCCTCCAGTCGCTCGGCCTCGGCGGGGTGCTCGCCGACGACATGGGGCTGGGCAAGACGGTGCAGCTACTGGCCCTGATCGCCGGGGACCCGCCGAGCGCCGGGCCGACCCTGCTGGTCTGCCCGATGTCGCTGGTGGGCAACTGGCAGCGGGAGGCCGCCCGGTTCGCTCCGGCGCTGCGCGTACACGTGCACCACGGGGCCGAGCGGGCCCGGGGGGAGGGGTTCGCCGCGGTCGTGCACGCGGCGGACCTGGTCCTCACCACCTACTCGGTGGCCGCCCGGGACGCGGTCGAGCTGGCCGGGATCGACTGGCACCGGGTGGTGGTGGACGAGGCGCAGGCGATCAAGAACGCCGCCACCCGGCAGGCGGAGGCGGTCCGGTCGCTGCCCGCCCGGCACCGGGTGGCGGTCACCGGCACGCCGGTGGAGAACCGGCTCGCCGATCTGTGGTCGATCATGCAGTTCGCCAATCCCGGCCTGCTCGGCCCGGCGGCGGCGTTCCGCAAGGCGTACGCCGAGCCGATCGAGCGGCACGGCGACGCCGAGGCCGCCGAGCGGCTGCGCCGGATGACCGGCCCGTTCGTGCTGCGCCGGCTCAAGACCGACTCGTCGATCATCTCCGACCTGCCCGAGAAGCTGGAGATGGAGGTGCTGTGCAACCTCACCGCCGAGCAGGCGTCGCTCTACCGGGCGGTGGTGGACGACATGCTGGCCCGCATCGAGTCCAGTGACGGCATTGAGCGGCGCGGCCTGGTGCTGTCGGCGATGACCCGGCTCAAGCAGGTCTGCAACCACCCCGCCCAGCTCCTGCGCGACGGCTCCGCGCTGGCCGGCCGGTCCGGCAAGCTGGCCCGGCTGGAGGAGATCCTCGACGAGGTGCTGGCGGCGGGGGAGCGGGCCCTGCTGTTCACCCAGTACGCCGAGTTCGGCGGGATGCTGCGCGGGCACCTCTCCGCCCGGTTCGGCCGGGAGGTGCTCTTCCTGCACGGCGGGGTGGGCAAGGCCGACCGGGACGCGATGGTGACCCGCTTCCAGTCCGCCGGCGGGCCGCCGCTGTTCGTGCTCAGCCTCAAGGCCGGCGGCACCGGGCTCACCCTCACCGCCGCCAACCACGTGGTGCACGTCGACCGGTGGTGGAACCCGGCCGTCGAGGACCAGGCCACCGACCGGGCGTTCCGGATCGGCCAGCGCCGGCGGGTGCAGGTACGCAAGTTCGTCTGCGCCGGCACGGTGGAGGAGAAGGTGGCCGCCATGATCGCCGAGAAGCGCAGCCTGGCCGCGTCCGTGGTGGGCACCGGCGAGCAGTGGGTGACCGAGCTGTCCACCGAGCGGCTGCGCGAGCTGTTCGCGCTGGAGGCCGGGGCGGTGGTCGAGTGACCGGGCCGGCTTCGGACGGGCCGGCGTCGACCGGCCGGTTCGCCGACTACGGCCGGCCGCGCCGGGTGGACGGCGGGCTGCGCGCCCGCAGCACCCGGGGGGCGATCGGCCGGTCCTGGTGGTCCCGCCGGTTCCTGGAGGTGCTGGAGTCGTTCGCACTGGGCACCCGGCTCACCCGGGGCCGGTCGTACGCGCGGGCGGGGCAGGTGCTCAGCCTCGACGTCGCCCCCGGCGTGGTGACCGCGCGGGTGCAGGGCTCCCGGCCCGAGCCGTACCAGGTGCGGATCGCGCTGGAGCCGTTTCCGGCGGCGCTGTGGGACCGGATCGAGGCGGAGCTGGCGGCGCAGGCGTTCTTCAGCGCCCGGCTGCTCGCCGGCGACCTCCCGGCCGAGCTGGAGGAGCTGTGCGCCGGTGCCGGGGCGCCGCTGTTCCCCGCCGGGGTCGGCGAGCTGGCCCAGCGGTGTAGCTGCCCCGACTTCGCCGTCCCGTGCAAGCACCTCGCGGCGACGTTCTACCTGCTCGCCGAGGCGTTCGACGCGGACCCGTTCGAGCTGCTGCACTGGCGGGGCCGACGTCGGGCGGAGCTGCTGGACCGGCTGCGCGCCCTGCGTGCCGCTGCCGCCCCGGCGGCCGACCGGGCGGCACCGGCCGGCAGCGCCGCCGGGTCCCCGGCGGGTGGCCGGGACGCCCCGGCCGGGCGGGTGCCCGCACCGGCCACACCGTCCACATCGGACGGCATCGGTCGGGCCGGGCCGGCCGCCCCGGCGGTTGCCGGCGTCGGCCCCGGATCGCCGTCCACCGGGGACGGTCCGGGCGTCGCGCCGGCCGTCGGCGCCGCGCGGTCGCTCGCCGCGCTGCCCGCAGCGCCGCTGGACGACGCCGTCGACCGGTTCTGGGTGCCGCCGGTGCCGCTGCCGGACCGTCCGCCGACCCTGTCGACGGGCCCGGACCTGCTGCTGCGGCAGCTCGGCGCGCCCGCGCCCGCGCTCGGCGGGCCGGGCCTGCTGGAGCGGCTGCGCCGGGCGTACCGGGAGTTCGGTCGCGCCCGCCCGGAGCCGGACCGGCCGGCTACCCCCGGGTCCCGGCCGGCGCGGTGACGGCGGCGCCCGGGCCACCGTCCACGCCGGGCCGACGCCCGGTGCCACGGTGCACGCCCGGTCGGGCTGCCGGGGCCACCGTCCACGCCGGAGCGGCGGCCGGACCGGCGTCACAACCAGCGACGGCGGAACCGCCACATGAGCGCGGCGTTGGCCAGCAGCACCACCGCGAAGACCGCCCCGGCCAGCCCGCCGGCCAGCACGGTCGCCGCCGGCAGCGAGGCCCACAGCACGACGGTCAACAGCATCAGGTACCGGCCGCGGCGGGCCCGGGCCCGGTGGTCCAGGCGGGCGAAGAACTCCGGATCGCTCTCCCGGAGCTGACGGGTGATCTGTTCGAACCTGCGCTGATCCTCTTTGCTGAGCATGGCGGTGCCTTCCCCTCACGCGTTCAGCGGTTCGGCGGCATACCCGCTGCGGCGGCGGCTCACGCGCCCCTCCTGCTGCTACTTTCGACAGATCGCTTGGGCGGGAGCCGGCGCCGACCTTCCGCCCGGGGTGCGTCCACCGCCCACCGGAGCGCGGGTTCCCGGGTCGTGGGCCGGCTGAGCGCAGGCTTATTCCCGGCTTAAGTTTCGCTGTGCCGTGGAACGACGCACGTCACGCGGGGACGGGGCGAACCGGCACGCCCGGTACGGGTACGCCCTGCTCCGGACGTCCCCGCCGGCAGCAGCCGAAACGGGCCGTCCGCCGGTGCCGTTGAGCGTCGCCTTAAGTGCCGTCGCCGGCCGGTTCGGCGTGTCTTGAAGGCCCTTCACCCCCCGGTTACCGTCCCGTAGCAACTCCTCCAGCAGTAGTCGCCGCACCGCCCCACCCCCGGGCGCAGCCGTGCCGGCGTTCGACGGAACGGGATTGGTACATGGCCGACCAGAATGTGCCACCGCGCCGGCTGCGGGACGACCGCGGCTGGGACGGACGACAGCACCCCACCCCGGACGGTTACCGCGACCATGGCACGTCCGACCCCTACGGCCCGTCCGGCCACCAGTCGAACCCCCCGTACCCCGACGCTCCCCCCGCCCCGGCCGGCCCGTATCCGCAGTACGCGCCCGCCGCCCCCGGGTCGGCCCACCGCGGCCCCCAGTGGGTCGGCCCCGACGGCCTCGGCCGGCCGGCCCGGGCCGCGACCGCGACCACCGGCTACGGACTGCCCAACCTGGACGATGACGACGACCCGGGCCGCCGGGCGGGCCGGCGGCGCGCCCTCGCCGCCCTCGGGGGCACCGCCGCGGTGGTGGCCGGCGGCGCCGTCCTGGCCATGACCCCGCAGGTGCGTGGACTCTTCGGCGGCGACGCCCCGGTCGGTGACGCCACCGGCACCACGGCCACCGACGGCACCCCCGCCCGCCCCGGCGGTCAGCAGCCGAGCACGGCGCTGGAACTGCCCCAGGAAACCGCGCAGTCCGACCGGCGCAGCGACGAGGTCGACGGCCGGTACAGCGGCACCGCCGGGCAGGCGGTACGGAAGCAGAGCGCCGACCTGGACACCGTCTCCGGTGCGACCGCCACCAGCACCGCGTACCGGCAGTCGTTGCAGGCCGCCCTCGACCGGGCCCGCTGAGGTGACCACGCGGGTGATCCGCCCCGGCCTGCGCCTGGTCGAGCAGGTCATGGGCACGGCGATCAGCCTGGACCTCGCGGACGACCTGCCCCCGCCGCGGCTGCGCGAGCTGGCCGGGGACGTCTTCGCCTGGCTGCGCGAGGTGGACGCCCGGTTCAGCACGTACCGGGCCGACAGCGAGGTGTGCCGGTTCGACCGGGGCGAGGTGCTGCTGTCCGAGGCGTCCGCGGACCTGCGTGTGGTGCTGGAGCGCTGCGCCGAGCTGTGGGGCGCCACGGACGGCTTCTTCGACGTGTACGTCACCGGGCGGCTGGACCCGTCCGGCTACGTGAAGGGCTGGGCGGCGCAGGTCGCCTCGGACCGGCTGGTCGCCGCAGGCGCGCCGAACCACTGCCTGAACGCCGGCGGGGACGTCCGCGTCCGGGGGCACTCGGCGAGCGGCCGGCCGTGGCGGATCGGCGTCCGGCACCCGTGGGACGGGTCGTCGGCCTGCCTGGTGCTCACCGGCACCGACCTGGCCGTGGCCACCTCCGGCGTGTACGAGCGCGGGCAGCACGTGCTCGACCCGCGCCGGGGCGCCCCGGCCACCGGGCTGCGCTCGGTCACCGTGGTCGGCCCGGACCTCGGGGTGGCCGACGCGTACGCCACGGCGGCGGTGGCGATGGGGATGGCCGGCATCGGCTGGCTCGACCGCCTCCCGGGCCACCTGCACGCGGTGATCACGGACGACGCCCGCTGCCTGCACTCCACCCGCCTCCCCCTCCTGACCGGCTGACGGACATGGCCCCCACCGCTCGCCGCGATCATGGACCCACGGCCCCGGAGATGCGGCTTTTGTCCCCGTGTGTCCGGGCCCGAACTGCAAGATCGCGGAGGGTGGGGGCGGTCAGCCGGCGGGGCGGCGGCTGCCGGCCGGGTGAGCGCCTCCCGGCCGGGGGCGGCCGGGGCGGGAACCGGACGGACGGGTCGGCGGCCAGCGGTGCCCGCGTCGGTGGTGCGGTGGCGGTTCCGCGCCGTCGGGTCGGCGTGCCGCGTCATCCCTGCTGGACATCACACCCCCGCTCGGGGCGCTGTCGCCCCCTCGTCCGGGTCAACGACGTCCCGGGCCGCCGGGACGCTGCCCGGGACGCGTCGGCTCCCCGACAGGCCGGCCCGTCGGCGTCGGACATGTCGCGGACGGGTTCACCAGCCGCGCCGCGGCAGTGGCAGGTGGTTGGGGAGCAGCTCGGGGGTGAGCGTCACGCCGGTGGCCCGCAGGGCGTCGACCAGCACGTTCTGCACCAGGTAGGAGTCCGGGAGCTGCCAGCGCGCCTGTTCCGGGGCGACCGCCCAGCGGACCGTGCCCTCCGGCAGCCGGGTCGGCGGCGCCGGGATCCACGAGCCGGCGCCGTGCCGGACCACGTGGAAGCAGTGCTCCAGCTCCGGGCGCAGCGGGTCGCCGGGGCGGACCAGGAACATCCACCGTCCGGTCGGCGTCACCACCACCGGGCCGCGGACCCCGAAGCCGGCCGGATGGGTCCCCACCGCGTCGAGGACCCCGCGCCCGAGATGGGCCGGCACCTCCAGCACGTCGAACGCCCGTCCGGTGGGCAGCAGCACGCCGTGCGGGCGGCTGCGCCACCAGGTCGCCACCCGCGCCGCGTCGGTGCTGGCCGCCCGCTCCCAGTCCTCCAGGGCGGGATGACAGCCGACGGTGGGACAGCCGGCCCGGCCGCACACGAAGCGGCTGCGGGCCAGGCACGCGCCCGGGGTCACCTCCCAGCCGTGGACGGCGTAGCGGACGGCGACCCGGCGCAGCCGGACCCGTTCCAGCGGCGACAACTGCGCGACCCGCGGCCCGACGTTCCCCCACATGCCTTCGAACTCCTCTCGCCCGGACCGGTAGGTGCCAGGTCGCTTGTCGAGCGCCGTCACTGCCGTATCCCGCGTTCGTTGACTTGACGGAACGGCTGGTGCAATTTGCACGAAAGCTACGAGTACTGCCCGCACGGCCGACGTACTGGCTGTGCGACCAGCGAAAACCTGGGGACGAACGGACCACCGTACCGTCCGCACGGTCGCCGCCGAGGCCAGCCGGCCCGGCCAGGGGAGGGATGGGACATGGACGAGTTACCCATAGGCCGGCGGGTGGCGTACTGGCGCGGGCGGCGCAAGATGTCCCAGCAGGTCTTCGCCGACCGGCTCGGCAAGTCCAAGAGCTGGGTGGACAAGGTCGAGCGCGGGGTGCGCCGGCTGGACAAGTTCTCCGTCCTCTACGAGATCGCCGACATCCTCCAGGTCGACGTGCAGTTGCTGCTCGGCAAGGACCCGGAGCGGCGCACCGACGCGCTCAACTGCATCGACCAGGTCGAGGTCCAGGAGATCCGGGCCGCCCTGGAGCGGTACGACTCGATGAGCGCCTACTTCGACGCGGCCCCGTTCCCGCCGCCGCTGGTGGACATGCGCAAGGCGGTCAACCACGCCTGGCTGACCTACCAGTACGGCCGCTACGGGATGCTCACCCGGGCGCTGCCGAAGCTGCTGCGCGACGCCCAGGCGGCGGACGCCGGCCACGGCGGCGACCAGGCCCGCGACGCCGCCCACCTGCTCGGCCAGGTGTACCAGATCGCCTCCTCGGTGCTGCGCAAACTCGGCGAGTGCGACCTGGCCTGGCTGGCCGCCGACCGGTCGATGGCGGTCGCCCAGCGGGCCGACGACCAGCTCCTGGCCGGGATCGCCACCACCCGGGTCTGCAACGCGATGGTCGCCATGGGCCGGGCCCGGCCCGCGCTGGAGCTCAACGTCAACATCGCCAACCGGCTGGCCCCCGGCGGCGCCAACGAGGCCACCCCGGACCGGCTCTCCGTCTACGGGATGCTGCTGCTCCAGGGCGCGATGGCCGCCTCCCGGCTCGGCGACTCGGCGACGGTGGACGACCTGATCAACGGCGCCCAGGAGGCGGCCGTCCTGCTCGGCGGCGACCACAACCACTACTGGACCTCCTTCGGACCGACGAACGTCGAGCTGCACCGGGCCGCCGCCGCCGTGGAGCTGGGCGACGGGGGGCGGGCGGTGGAGGTGCACCACCAGCGCATCCCCGAGCCGTCCTTCAACGGCCTGCTGCCCGAGCGGCGGGCCCACCACCTGCTCGACATCGCCCGGGGCATGGCCCAGATCGGCGACGTGGCCGGCGCCGGGGAGATGCTGCTGCGCGGCGACCGGCTCGCGCCCTCGGAGATCCGCTGCCGCCCGATCGCCCACGAGGTGATGTCGGACGTCCTGCGTCGCACACGGGGTGCGCCGCCGCCGCCGATTGCGGAGTTGGCTGAGCACATGGGAGTGGGAGTATGAGCGCGTCGGGGGTCGGCATGAACGGCCCGCACCGCAGCAGCGAGCGCCGTGGGGTGCTCTACGTCATCGCCTGCGGGTCACCCCTCGCCGGTCACGTCGGCCGCCTGGTCGAGCTGGCCCAGCAGGACGGGTGGGAGGTCTGCGTGGTCGCCACGCCGGACGGCGCGAAGTTCGTCGACCGGCCGGCACTGGCCCGGCAGACCGGCCACCCGGTCCGCAGCCGGTACAAGGACCCGGGCGACCCGGACGTGCTGCCGCCGGCCGACGCGATGATCGTCTGCCCGGCCACGGTCAACACGGTCAACAAGTGGGCGGCCGGGATCACCGACACCCTCGCCCTCGGCCTGCTGGTCGAGGCCCAGGGCAAGGGGGTGCCGATCGTGGCGGTGCCGTTCACCAACGCCGCGATGGCCGGGCACCCGGCCTTCCGGACCAGCCTGGCCCGGCTCGCCGAGTGGGGGGTGGACGTGGTCTTCGGCGACCACGTCGTGCCCCTGCACCCACCCGGCGCCGGCGAGCGTCACCTGCACGCGTTCCCGTGGGGCGCCGGCCTGGCGGCGCTGCGCGACCGGTGCCGCCCGGTCACCCCAGCCGCCTGATCGAGAAGCAGGGGCCCCTTGCCGACGGATTCCGTTGCACCGGGGGCCCCTGTCCACAGCCGCGGCCCTGACCTACGGCGCGCGCCGGTAGAGTGGCCCGCCGTGAGCACAACCCCGACACCGCCGACGGTGGCCGACGTGGTGGCGACGCTGCACCGGCACTTCCCGCCGGCCTGGGCTGAGGACTGGGACCGGGTCGGGCTGGTGCTCGGCGAGCCGACCGCCGAGGTCCGCCGGGTGGCCTGCGTGGTCGACGTCGTCCCCGAGACCGTCGCCGAGGCCCTCGCCGCCGGGGCGGACATGATCGTCGCCCACCACCCGCTGCTGCTGCGCGGGGTCTCCTCGGTCGCCCCGACGACGTACAAGGGGCGGATCGTCCACCAACTGATCAAGGCCGACGTGGCGCTCCTCGTCGCGCACACCAACGCCGACGTGGCCGACCCCGGCGTCTCCGACGCGCTGGCGGCCCGCTTCGGGCTGACCGGGATGCGCCCGCTGCACCCCCCGGCCCCGGGCACCCCGGCGGCCGGCCCGGGCCGGGGGATCGGCCGGATCGGTGAGCTGCCCCGGCCGATGACCCTCGCCGAGCTGACCCGGCACGCCGCCGTCGTGCTGCCCGCCACCGCCTGGGGCGTCCGCGCCGCCGGCGACCCGGCGCGGACGGTGCGTACCCTTGCGGTCAGCGGCGGATCGGGGGACGCCTTCCTCGGCGCGGCCACCGCGGCCGGCGTCGACGCCTACCTCACCGCCGACCTGCGCCACCACCCCGCCGGCGAGCACCTCGCCGCCGGGGGACCGGCCCTGCTCGACGCCGCCCACTGGGCGACCGAACGACCCTGGCTGGACGACCTGGCCGCCCTGCTCCGGGCCGAGCTGGGCGTCGAGACCATGGTGTCCGACCTGGACACCGACCCGTGGACGGTGCACGCCACCGCGCCCGGCGCCGGCCCGGCACCCGCCGACCCCACCGCCGACCCCGCGCCCGGCGGCGCCGCCCCGGCCTCCGCCGCCGACCCCGACCCCGCCTCCGCGCGGACGACAAGGAGCCCCGACCGTGAAGGCTGACCCCAAGGTCCAGCGCCGCCTGCTCGACCTCCAGGCGATCGACACCTCCCTCGCCCAGCTCGCCCACCGCCGCCGGTCCCTACCCGAGCGGGCCGAACTGGAGGCCCTCGCGCGGGAACTCTCCGCGCTGGAGGACGAACGGGTCCGCGCCCAGGTGGCCGTCGACGACCTCGACCGGGACATCGCCCGGCTGGAGAAGGACGTCGACCAGGTCCGGGCCCGCAAGAACAAGGACGAGGCGCGGCTCGCCGTCGGCACCGGACCGGCCCGGGAGCTGGAGGCGCTCCAGCACGAGCTGGTCTCGCTGAACCGCCGGCAGAGCGACCTGGAGGACGCCGAGCTGGAGCTGATGGAGCAGCGGGAGACCGCCCAGGGGGTGCTCGACGGCATCGAGCGGCGGGCGGCCGAGGCGCGGGAGCGGCGCGCCGCGGCCGAGCAGCGCCGCGACGAGGCCCTCGCCGAGATCGCCAAGGAGGAGGAGTTCAAGCGGACCGCCCGCCAGCCCCTCGCCGGCGACCTGCCGGGCGACCTGGTCGCCCTCTACGACAAGATCCGCGAGGACAGCGGGCTCGGCGCTGCCCTGCTCACCGGCGCCCGCTGCGGCGGCTGCCGGCTGGAACTCTCCGGCGCCGACATGGCCCGCATCCGCAAGGCCGCCCCGGACGAGGTGGTCCGCTGCGAGGAGTGCCGTCGGATCATGGTCCGCACCAACGAGTCCGGGCTGTAGGCGCGATGACGGTGCGCGCGGTCGTCATCGAGGCCGACGGCGGATCCCGGGGCAACCCCGGCCCGGCCGGCTACGGGGCGGTGGTCCGGGACCCGGACAGCGGCGAGGTGCTGGCCGAGCGGTCCGAGGCGATCGGCACCGCCACCAACAACGTCGCCGAGTACCGGGGGCTGATCGCCGGGCTGGAGGCCGCCGCCGAGCTGGGCGCGGCCGAGGTCGACGCCCGGATGGACTCCAAGCTGGTGGTCGAGCAGATGTGCGGGCGCTGGCAGATCAAGCACCCGGGGCTGCGTCCGCTCGCCGCGCAGGCGGCGGCCCTGGTCGGCCGGTTCACCGCGGTCCGCTTCCAGTGGATCCCGCGGGAGCGCAACCGGCACGCCGATGCCCTCGCCAACGCGGCGATGGACGTCGCCGCCGGCCGGCCGGCCCGGGCCGCCGCACCGGCCCCGGCCGCCGAGCCGCTGCGCGAGGTGGCCGCCCCGGACTCGCCCGCCCGGGCCCGCGCCCGCGAGGCCGCCGCCCGCGCCGCCACCCGGGGGGCCGGCTCCGACCCGGCCACCGTCCCCCCGTCCTGGGAGCCGCGCCCCAGCGACACCGCCACCCGGCTGATCCTGGTCCGGCACGGCGAGACCGAGTTCACCGAGCAGCGCCGCTACTCCGGCCGGGGCGACGTGCCGCTGTCCGCGCGGGGCCGGGCCCAGGTGCGGGCCACGGCCGCCCGGGTGGCCGCCCTCGCCCCGTCCGTCGCGGCCGTGGTCAGCTCGCCCCTGTCCCGGTGTACGGCGACCGCCGAGGCGATCGCCGGGGCGCTCGGCGACGTCCCGGTACGCACGGTCGGCGACCTGATCGAGTGCGACTTCGGCGCCTGGGAGGGGCGCACCTTCGCCGAGGTGCGCTCCGGCTGGCCGGGGGAGTTGGACGCCTGGCTCGCCTCCACCCGGGTCGCCCCGCCGGACGGCGAGTCGTTCACCGAGGTCGCCGCCCGGGCGGCCCGGGCCACGGACGCGCTGCTTGCGGCGTACCCCGGGGAGACCGTGGTGGTGGTCTCGCACGTCTCGCCGATCAAGCTGGTGCTGCGCGACGCCCTCGCGGCCGACGACACGTTCCTGCACCGGCTCTACCTCGACGCGGCCGGCATCTCCGTCCTGGACCGCTGGCCCGACGGCGGCATAGCGGTCCGCTCGATCAACGACACCGCCCACCTCCCCACCCCCTAACCCCCCCACCCCTCCCGGCGCACTTTCCCGGAAAGAGTGGCCATTCCTCGGCGAATGGCCACTCTTTCCGGGTATTTGCGCGGGGTTTTCCCGGGCGGGTGCGGCCGTTCGGCGCAGGCGGGGAGCCGTTCGGCGCATCGGGGGCCGTCGATCGGACGTGACGGGGGTCACGTGGTCGTAGCGTGCGGCCGTCACTGGCGAGATACGACCTCCCGGAGGTGTGTCGGATGGCTGCACCCGAACCGGAGACGCCCGGCTCGGCGTCGTCCAGGGCGAAGGACCACAGCCCCTGGAACTGGTTGCTGTTCATCCCGATCGTGGTGCCGCTGGTTCCGGTGTTCTTCAACGCCGACTCGCCGCGCCTGCTCGGGTTCCCGCGCTTCTACTGGCTGCAACTGAGCTACATCCTGCTCGGGGTGGCCACCACCACGCTGGTCTACCAGCTCACGAAGAAGCGGGCTGGCCGGTGAGCGCGAGGAGTGAGCCGGGCCGGCGAGCCCCGCAGTCGCGAACGAAGGTGGTGCAGTGATGTGGCGCGACCACCTGACCGAGATCATCGTCTTCACGGTGCTGTTCCTGCTGGTCAGCGCCATGGGCTTCGTCGCGGCCCGGTGGCGGGCCCCGAAGGACATGGACCACCTCGACGAGTGGGGGCTGGGCGGGCGCAGCTTCGGCGGCTGGATCACCTGGTTCCTGGTCGGCGGCGACCTGTACACGGCGTACACCTTCGTGGCGGTGCCGGCGCTGATGTTCGGCGCGGGCGCGGCCGGGTTCTTCGCCGTGCCGTACACCATCGTCGTCTACCCGCTGGTGTTCCTGGTGCTGTGCCGGCTCTGGTCGGTCTCGCACCGGCACGGTTTCGTCACCCCGGCAGACTTCGTCCGCAGCCGGTTCGACTCGCCGGTGCTGGCGCTGCTCATCGCGATCACCGGCATCGTCGCCACCATGCCGTACATCGCGTTGCAGCTCGTCGGCATCGAGGCGGTGCTCAAGACCATGGGGGTGACCGGCGATGGCGCGGTGGCCCGGCACCTGCCGATCATCATCGCGTTCGCGATCCTGGCCGCCTACACGTACCAGTCGGGGCTGCGCGCGCCGGCGCTGATCGCGTTCGTCAAGGACTCGCTGATCTACATCGTGATCCTGGTGGCGGTGCTCTGGCTGCCGCAGAAGCTGGGCGGCTGGGGCGGCATCTTCGACGCCGCCGAGGCGAAGTTCGCCGCGTCGCCGAACCCGAACGACGGGGTCCTGCTCAACGCCAACAACCAGCTCCAGTACGTCACCCTGGCGTTCGGCTCGGCGCTGGCGCTGTTCCTCTACCCGCACAGCATCACCGGCGTGCTGGCCAGCCGGAACCGGGGCGTGATCAAGCGGAACATGTCGGCGCTGCCGGCGTACAGCCTGGTGCTGGGGCTGATCGCGCTGCTCGGCTTCATGGCCATCGCGGCGGGGGTGAAACCGCTGCCCGGGGCGAGCGCCGGCACCGTGGACAGCAACACGGTGGTGCCGGTGCTGTTCGACCAGCAGTTCCCGGACTGGTTCGCCGGGGTCGCGTACGCGGCCATCGGCATCGGGGCGCTGGTGCCGGCGGCGATCATGTCGATCGCGGCGGCGAACCTGTTCACCCGCAACATCTACAAGGAGTACCTGCGGCGGGACGCCACCCCGGCGCAGGAGGCGAGCGTCTCGAAGATCACCTCGCTGGTGGTGAAGGTCGGCGCGGTGGCCTGCATCGTCTTCCTCGACCCGCAGTTCTCCATCGACCTCCAGCTCATCGGCGGCGTGATCATCCTCCAGACGCTGCCGGCGGTGGCGCTGGGCCTCTACACCCGCTGGTTCCACCGGGGCGCGCTGGTCGCCGGCTGGGCGGCCGGCATGGGCCTGGGCATGTGGATGCTCTACCAGATCCCCAACCCGGCGACGAAGCGGGCGCACTTCGGCGGCTCGGCGTTCCCGCTGGGCGAATTCGGCCTCGACACCACGAAGACGATCTACGTCGGCATCGTGGCCGTGCTGGTGAACCTGGCGGTCGCCGCCCTGGTCACCCTGGCCCTGCGGGCCGCGCGGGTGGCCGCGGGCACCGACGGCACCACGCCGGACGACTACTTCGCCGACGAGGGCGACCCGCGCGTCACCCCCGGGCCCACCCGGGACGCCGACGCCGCCCCCGAACCCGTCGCCTGAGCGGGTGCCGGTGCGGGGCGGGCGCGGAAGGGCCCCTGGTCGGTCCGGGGGTCCTTCCGTGGGTTCGTCCTGCTCCGCGGTTCGTCCTGGTCTGGGAGTTTCGTCCTGCTCCGCCGGCAGGGAGGGGGTGGCCGGCTCAGCGGCGGGTGCGGTTCTCCAGCGCCCGGTTGAGCCGGGCGAGCAGGTCGGCGAGGGTGTCCCGGTCCCCGGGCGTCCAGTCGGCGAGGATGTCGCCGTAGAGCCGGGTGCGGGCCGTCCGCACGGCGGCCATCCGGTGCAGCCCGGCCGGGGTGGGGGAGATCATCGTGCCCCGGCCGTCGGTCGGGTCGGGGGCCCGGTCGATCAGGCCGTCCCGCTGCATCGCCGCGACCTGCCGGGTGACGGTGGAGCCGTCCAGGTTGAGCCGGGCGGCCAGCGCCGAGACGTTCTGCGGCCCGGCCGCGGCCAGGTGCCGCAGGATCACGTACGCCGCGCGGTCCAGCACCCGGTGCTCGGCGCTGCCGGTGGCCCGTCGGGTCGCCTCGCCGAGGCGCATCAGCATCGCCACCTCGGTCTCGATCCGCCCGAGGGCGGTCTCGTCCGACCCGCTTCCCGTGGTGTGGTCGTCGCTCATGCCTGTATGATACAACGGAATTAACTGTAGAATACAGCTATCTGGGAGGCGGAGTGGATCGGCGTACCGAGCCCAACCGCAGTGCCATCTACGCCACCACACTGGTGGCCTTCCTCGCCATCGCCGGCATCGCCGTGGTCGACCCGATCCTGCCCGCCATCGGCGAGGCCATCGGGGTCACCGCCTGGCAGGTCGAGCTGCTGTTCACGGCGTACATCGCGGTGATGGCCGTCGGGATGATCCCCGCGACCCTGGCCAGCGGGAGGTTCGGCTTCAAGCTGGTGCTGATCACCGGTGTCTCGGTGGTCGGCCTGGCCGCCATACTCGCCTCGTTCAGCAACGACATCGTGCAGCTCTCCGTGCTGCGCGGCGTGTGGGGGCTGGGCAACGCGATGTTCTTCGCCACCGCCATGGTGGTGCTGGTCAACCTCGCCAACGACCGCGAGTGGGTGGTCGGCCTCTTCGAGGCCGCGCTCGGCCTCGGCTTCGCCGTCGGCCCGCTGATCGGCGGCCTGCTCGGCCAGGTGAGCTGGCGGCTGCCGTTCTTCGTCTGCGGCGTGTTCATGGTGCTCGCCCTGGCCATCGCGTCCCGCAAGCTCCGTGAGCCGGCCAACCGGCAGGCGCCCGTACGCGTCGGGCAGATCTTCTCGACCTACCGCAAGCCCGCGTTCGTCACGCTGTGCGTGGTCACCGCCGCGTACAACTTCGTCTTCTTCGTGGTGCTCGGCTACACGCCGCTTTTCCTCGGCCTGGACGTCGTCCCGCTGGGGCTGGCGTTCACCGGCTGGGGCCTCGGCCTGGCCGCCGGCATCCTGGTGATCGGCCACCGGCTCGCCCACCGCATCGGCGCCGTGCAGACCGTCGGCGTGGCCATCGCCGGGCTGCTGGTCTGCATGGTCCTGTTCGCCACCTCGACCGGCACCGCCATGTCGCTGGTGGTGCTCGTGATCTCCGGCCTGTTCATGGGCCTGGCCAACGCCAACCTCACCGACCTGGCGCTCGGCCTCGGCTCCGGCGACCGTCGGGTGACCACCGGCGCGTTCAACCTGGTCCGCTGGGGCGCCGCCGCGCCCGCCCCGATCATCGCCGGCAAACTCGCCGAGCACAGCCTCGCCCTGCCGTTCTGGGTCGGATTCGGCGTCCTCGCCGTCGGCGTGCTGGTCTACCTCGCCTTCGCCCACGTGATGGCCGCGGGCTACGGCGAGCGGGTGCTCTGGTCCCGGTGGAACCGGGCCGCCGCCGGCGCCGAGCACACCCCGGAGGAACCGGTCGGCGAGGCGTACTGAGCCGCCGCTGAGCCCGTGCCCGGGCCCGCCCCCGGGCGGCACCGGTCGCGGGCTCAGCGCAGCGCGCGCCAGAGCAGGTACAGGCCGATGCCGGTGCCGAAGACCACGATCAGCGTCTTCAACACCACCGGCGGCAGCCGGCGGACCAGCCGCGCGCCCACGTACCCGCCGACCAGCGCCGCCGGGGCGACCACCGCCACGGCGGCCCAGTTCACCGGCCCGAACAGCGCGAAGATCACCAGCGTGGTCAGCCCGACCGTGGCGGAGAGCAGGTTCTTGACCGCCGTCACCCGGGCCAGCGTCGCGTCCAGCACCAGGGCCAGGCCGGCCACCAGCATCACCCCGAGCGCCGCGCCGAAGTAGCCGCCGTACACCGCGCCGACGGCGACCATGGCCTGCACGGTGACCGTACGGCGGCGCGGCGCCAGGTCGGCCGGGTGCCCGACGAGCCGGCGCAGCGGATCCTGGAAGGCGAGCACGGCGGTGGCCCCGAGCACCAGGAACGGCACCACCAGCTCGAACGCCCGCGCCGGGGTGGCCAGCAGCAGCAGGCACCCGACGATCGTGCCGGCGACGGTGGTCGGCAGCAGCAGCCACAGCGCCCGCCCGCGCGGCAGGTCCGTCCGGCTGCCCGCCACGCTGGCCACGTACCCGGGAAAGACCGACACGGAGTTGCTCACGTTCGCCGGCACCGGCGGCAGGCCGACCGCGATCAGGGCCGGAAAGGTGATCAGCGAACCGCCCCCGGCCACCGCGTTCACCGTGCCCGCGGCGAGGCCGGCGGTGACCAGGAGCGCGGCGTGGGAGACGTCCATGATCCCCGAGGCTAGTACCCGCGAGGCGCCCCCGCCCCCGTACCCTGGCCTTGATCCACTTCATGTCACGCACACGGCGGCGTCCCAGCCCCGCCAACCCCCAACATCCCTGACATCGTGTGGATCAATGGCGGGTGAGGGTCGGCAATAGTCGAGGCCGCCGCGTCGTTAGGATGATGACGCGACGGACGAGTCGACCGGGCGGTCGCGTCGACGGGCTCCGGCCCGTCGCCGAGGAACGTCCGGACTCCACAGGGCAGGGTGGTTGCTAACGGCAACCCGGGGCGACCCGCGGGACAGTGCCACAGAAAACAGACCGCCGGCCCCAAACGGGGACGGTAAGGGTGAAACGGTGGGGTAAGAGCCCACCAGCATCCCGGGTGACCGGGATGGCTCGGTAAACCCCACCCGGAGCAAGGCCAAAACGGGCCGTCACCGCAAGATGACGACCCAGCGCAGACGCTTGAGGGCTGCCCGCCCGATGTCTGCGGGTAGGCCGCACGAGCCTGTCGGCGACGGCAGGCCTAGATGGATGGCCGCCGCTGGCGCGAACCCCGCGAGGGGTACGCGCCGGGCACAGAATCCGGCGTACAGGTCGACTCGTCCGTCGCCCACCAGCTCAGAGCCTTGATCATGGCTCTGAGCTGGTTCTATACCCGGGCGTCGATGGTCGTTCTTGGTCAACATTGGCCGGCGTTTGACGCCCTGTGGACGCCCTGACGCCCTGGAGACGCCCTGAGCGCTGGCTCCGTTGACCTCGCCTCGGGTCGGCCGTGCTGCGCCGTCGTGGGGCCTGTACGGGCCGGCGGGTGTGGTTCCGGGTAGGGGCCGGCGGCTGCGGGGGAGGGCCGGGTACGTCCTGGCCTTGGAGCCGGGTGCCGGATGGGATGAGCCTGTGGCAAGCCAGTCCCGGGGTTGGACTGGTGCGGCAGCCGGAAGCCCCGACCACGCGACCAGGCCGACCGTCCGGCTTCCGTACCGGCCTTCGTGGTCCAATCCCCGGATGGGGTGGGATGAGCGGGTGCCGGAGTTGCTGGAACGCCTGGGGGAACTGGGCCTGGTTGGCATCGTCAAGATTGACGGAGAGCGGGAGCACAAACCCTGGACGGTGGTGATCTCGGGCCAGCAGCTCGGCGCGGCGGCGATCAGGTGCGACGGCAACAGCCTTGACTACTGCCTGCGCCATGCGGTCGCTGCGCTTCGTGAGCGCTACCCGGACGAACTCGCCCTGGACTGATCTGCGTCCCGCGTCGGGGCGGTGTCCCGGCGGCTGTCGGCGGCTTACCGCCCCGGTGCCGTAGGCGTCCGGGGCGGCTTGCCGCCGGCCGGGCTTGCCGCCCGCACCGCGCGGAGCGCGGTGCCTTGATCTCAAAGAGGGGAATTCGGCAGAGTAGCCCGATGAAGCGCGGCCGGATGCGGGCAAGACGATGGCTAAGTTCTGTCACGCTGCATGACACTGACAGGCGGTCGTGGTTCTGGGCACCTTGGAAGCGGGCGAACATAGCCGGAAAGGCGAGCAAGGTCCGAAAGGCCGGGAAGCGTGCCAGGGACTGGGGGAACTATAAGCCCCTCCATCCCATCACGCTCGCCGTTGGGACTCTTGTACTCCTTTTGCTTGTGCTAGCAGCTGGTGCATGGATGTGGAGCACAGCTCTCGATGCAAACAACTTGCCGCTGGACTCGCTTACTCCGGCCGAGCAGGTGGACATCGCATTGCGGCGCACTCAGATTCAGCTAGATGCCATACGAAATGCTTTGGGAGTTGCTGCGGCGCTAGGGGCGGTGGTTGCCTTACTTCTGGCCCTTCGAAGGCAGTATGTAAAAGAGCGCGTAGATCGTGATGACCTCTATGTAAAGCAGCGTACTGTTGCCTACGCTGAAGTTGATGCGACGGAAAAGCGAATAACAGAGCTGTACGTCAAGGCGGCAGAGCAGCTTGGCTCGGAGAAGGCGCCGATTCGTATGGCAGGCATATATGCTCTTGAGAGGCTTGCCGACGACACTCCAGGCCAGCGACAAACTATTGTCGACTTGCTGTGCGCTTATCTGCGCATGCCGTTCAATCCGAGTGACATAAAGGTTGACCTAGCGGCGTCTGAGATTGAATCAGACGAGCAGCGAACGAAGTTGGACATCGCGCTACGCGAGCGAGAAGTTCGTCTGACTATTCAGTCTGTGCTGCGGCGGCACCTGTACCAGCCTGATTTCTCCCAACCGTCTTCCATCTCCGGTTCTAGCGTGCCCTCAAGCAATTCGGCTCTATCAGGCGTAAGGCCTATTAGATGGGACGGGGTGGCGCTGAACTTGGCTGGCGCTTCCCTGCTCGATTTAGACTTCTCCAGCGTGGAAGTTGATCGAGCGGTCTTTGATGGGGCCGTATTTTTCGGGAAGTCGATGTTTTCGTCTAGTCGATGGGATCACGCAACTTTCATAGGAGCTACCTTCGCGGGGCTCGCTGATTTTCGCGAGGTCCAGGCTTCCGTGCTTGCAATGAGCGGCAGCACCTTCGTGCAGAGTGCTTGGTTTGAAAACGTCCGATGCAAAGTATTGGACGCGATCGCAGTGGTGTTCCAATCCGATTCGGGTTTCGAAAATGCATACTTCTATGACAAAGGGGCGTTTGACTCCTCCTTGTTCCTGGGGAATGTGGGCTTTGATGGGGCCAGGTTTGGGGTTGCGGCCTTCGAGGGTTCCCTTTTTGGGGGGAGGGCCGGTTTTCCGCGTTGCTCCTTCCATGACTCCATCAACTTCCGAAAAGCCACTTTTGACGCGGAAGTGGAATTCGAGGGATCGCTTGTGGTGCGCGCTTCTCTCAATAGGCACGTCCTGCCGACGGGTTGGAGTGTAGGTCATTACGTGGGTGCTGAATCCAGCGCAGTGGTCAGATTTTTGGGCATCGAGAGCGAGCCAGAAGACGATTACCCGACAGTTATTGCAATGCCATCTTCGCAAGTTGGTTGTTGTGTGCGGGGTGGCGGTACTTTTGGAATAAGGTCAGGACTTGGTCATGCTCAGTTCTTTTAGTTCCCCTTTGCGGTATGGGGCGGGGTGATGGTGGCGTGTGGCCCGCATCTCACTGTTTCTGCGATCTTCTGATGCTTAGAGGTGGAACGTGCTGATTGATTCCTGTGATTCCTGTCTGGGGTAAGGGAGGGGAGCGCAGAAGGCGAACCCCTGCCTTTAAAACAAACAACTCCCTGCGGGCTGCGGCCTCGGCCCTCTCGTTTAGTTGGTAGCCGTCCAGCCACGTCCACCCATCGTAGGTGTGAAGCTCGGCGCGGACCCTGATGAGGCGGAAGAAGATCGGCCGTACGAACTGAGGGCTTGCCGCGCGGGTCAGGTGCAGCACGTCACCGGCCTTCACGTCGGTTCTTTCTGTCTCGCCAGGCGCGTAGGATCTCGCCGGCCGCCTCCAGGCGTGGGCATCCGTCGTCAGAGCACTTCGAGCAGACGGAGCGGTGATGGAAGTCGATGACGTAGCCGGCCATCAGAACGGGAAACGGGGGTTCTGGTCGCCTCTGTGGGATTGGCATGGTTCACCTCTGGTTGAGGCGCTTGATGGCCTTTGCCGAACGCCATACGCCGGCCCTGGTCATCAGGGGCTGCTCTGGTGCCGGGACGGCAGCTCGACCGATCCACGTCTGTGCCTCCGGCTTGCGCGTGGTTGGAGCTGGCTCGCCGGCTACGTAGTCCACGGGTTGGTCAGGGCGCTGGAACCACTTGAACCTAGTCATGTGTTAAGAGTAAGCGACTAGGGCGTGCGCTAACTAGGCCTCTATCAAGTTGATGGTCGCCTAGTCGGCGTGTGCCTAGCGTCAGCGTCATGGGGAAGAAGCTGCGGTTGGTGGGTTCGGGGGAGATCCGGATCATGCTGGGCGGCATCTCGCGGCAGCGGGTCTACCAGATCACCAACCGGCGTGACTTCCCTGAGCCGGTAGCCACGCTTCAGATGGGCAACGTCTGGCTTGCCGAGGATGTTGAAGCGTGGATTGCCGCCAAGCGTGGGGACCTGGACTAGCTCTAGGTGGGCGGCTGGGCTGCCGTCTCCGGTGCGGGCCGAATGCCGCACGTCGGCTGACGACACGAGAAACGCCCCGGTGATGATCTCCCGGGGCGCTCGTGTGCGGTGTGGTGGTGCTACAGCTCGTTGACGGCGAAGGCGGTCACGAGTTCGGCCATGGTGTCGATGACGGCGTCTGCGGCGGCGAGCCGTTCCCGCTTGCCGGGCTTGTTGGCGTACCCGAAAGCGGCGACCCCGGCGGCGTGGGCGGCCTCGATGTCGCTGACGGAGTCGCCGACGAGGACGCATTCCGCCGGCTCGGCGCCCAGCTCCCGCAGGGCGGCCAGCACGGAAAGCGGGTCGGGCTTCATCCGCTCAGGTGCTGCCTCGGGGCGGCCGATCACCGGATGCACGTACGAGGTGAGCCGGCGGGCGCTCAGGTAGGCGTGGACGGATTCGGCCGAGTTGTTCGACACCACGGCGACCCGGCGGCCGGTCTGCTGGGCGGCAACGATGACTTCCCGTCCGTACGGGGTTGGTTCGGCTGTGGCGGCTGCGGTGACCTCTTCGCGGGTCATGGCCTCGTCGACCAGGCGGACGACGGCGGGACGCCCGATGGTGGCGGTGAAGCGGAGCACGGCGAGCGGGTCACGTTCGGCCAGGATCTCGGGCGGCAGGGTGACGGCCTGGTCGACGAGTAGCCGGCGCAACTCGTGGGCGACGGTCGACGCGGCGTGTTGGGCGAAGATGCTGCACACGGGGCCATCGAAGTCGAGCAGGATGACGCGGACGCTGTCGATCACCTTGGCCAGGTCGGGGGCGGTCACGACGCGTACTCGCGGGAGATCGTGCCCCACATGCTGTCGAACCAGGCGCGGGCCTGCTCGACGTAGAGGGCGTCGTTGCTGGTGTCCTCGTCGCTGGGCGTGAACGGGAAAAGGATCGCGTCCTTGCCCATCGCGTCGTAGATCGCCATCGGCTTGCCGTCCACGGAGACGGTGTGCTCGACGACGGGGTAGAAGCCGAAGAAGGCTTCCTGCTCGTTGATGATGAACAGCTTGAACAGGGGTGCGGCGTTGTGAACCCGTACCTCGATGGTGGCGGTCTTGACTAACCCCAGGTCGGCAAGCTCCTGTACGGCGTCGGTGAGGGCGTGGATCGATCGGTCGGTGATGCGGAGGGCTCGGGCGCGGATGCCGGGGTCGTCGGCCTGGTCCTCGGCGCGGCAGGGGATCGCCATCGGGGCGGTCATGTCGGAGATCAGCACGCGGACGCGGATCGACTCCGGGGTGAGGCGCCCGATGCGGACCTTGTCCAAGGTCTCTTGGATCGCGTTGTACAGCGTCTCACCGGAGAAGCCGGCGAAGTCGATCGTGACGTTCGTGGCCTCGAAAGCGCGCTCGATGTGCGGCCGTAGTCCGACCGGGCGCTCCGTGTTGGCGCGGACCGGCTCGTGTTCGGGCTGCCCAAGAACGATCGTGACCGCCGGGTGCCGCTCCCGGACTCCGTCGCCCTGGTGCTGCGGCAGCACCTCAAGGACTGCGACCCGGTGACGCTCACCCTGCCGTGGGAGAACCCGGCCAGCGCGGAGCGAGTCACGGTGCCGCTGCTGTTCACCACCACCCGGCGGGGTGCGATCAACCGGCGCACCTTCGACGGCAAGAGCTGGCGACCGGCTGTTGTGG
The DNA here is from genome assembly GCF_003434305.1 of Micromonospora sp. MW-13. Classification (GTDB taxonomy): domain Bacteria; phylum Actinomycetota; class Actinomycetes; order Mycobacteriales; family Micromonosporaceae; genus Micromonospora. The sequence goes on along the minus strand of NZ_QKKX01000031.1, from coordinate 61,277 downwards.
CGGCCGGCATCACGCCGACCCGGGCCACCGGGATGCACGCGCTGCGCCACTTCTACGCCTCGTCGCTGCTCGACGCGGAAGAGAGCATCAAGGCCCTTGCGTCCTACCTCGGTCACGCCGACCCCGGCTTCACGCTCCGGGTCTACACGCACCTGATGCCGGCCAGCGAGGAACGGACCCGGCGCGCGATTGATGATCTGTTCGCAGCGTCGTTAGAGCCCGGACGCTGGAGGCCCTTGCGGACTCGCTGCGGCGTCGAGAGGGTGAAGCACCTAGGCCGTGTTTCATGAGTTGATCGGTGTGGGGCGAGCTGTTGTTGGTCCTGGCGCGGCGGGGCCGCTCAGTGGTATGGGCAGTGCCGGACCGCACCTGCGGGGTGGTGGACCTCCGGAGTTGCGTTTGACGATGGCGCCAGCAACGACGGGTCAGGAGAGCAAATGGTCGAGAGGTTCCCGCCTGACGTCGAGCGGGCGCTGCAGCGCGCCGGGTGGTTCTTGGAGCGGCAGGTGGAGACGTCGCGATGGCGGGCGGAGCTGATAGGGCTCGATATGCACCCGGCGGCAGAGGCATTCCTCGGCGAGTTCGGCGGTCTCGTCGTTGATGCTCAGGGACCGGGACGGACGGCGGCGCGCACCCCGTTCGAGCTGAATCCGTCGCTTTGCGTCGGTGAGGAGGATCGGTTCCTGGCGTGGGGTGATGAGACCGGACGATCGCTCTACCCGCTGGGCGAGTTGGACCAGGGTCGGTTCTTTCTCGGGATGGACGATCGGGGCGTGATTCTCCTGGTCGAGACCTGGGTTGCCGCCTTCGGGCCAGGCGACCAGGGCCTGATTGCCTTGTGCGAGGGAACGATGCCTACGCAGCTCCACGCCGGCTAAATCGACCGAGATTCTGACTTCTGAAACACGCCTAAATCTGCGCACCGCCACCTGAGATGCTCCGACAGTCAGGAGTTCGAACAGATGGACCGACATGCCCTCCGACCTGGTGATCACGTCGAGCTTGCCTGCGAAGCGGTCGACTGGGTGGACCGGTCCTTCTTCCCGGCTGTGGTCCGGGTCGTTTTCACCGATGCGCAGGGCCGCGCATGGTCGCTTGTCGACAAGGCGCCGATCTTCGGTACCGACCTGGATCCCGAGTCGGCGTTGCCGAGGCCGGCTGCGGTGCGGTGCGTCGTCGAGGAGTTCCGCGACGCGTCCGATGCCTCGTCGGTGCCGCTGGTCCTGGTCTCGACGGAGCCCGACCGTGTAGCCGCCGAGGACGGAACGGCCGTCTTCCTTGTTTCCTTGGACCTCTTGCGTCCGGCGGCGACCAGGTAGCGGCGGTGCGATCCCGTCGGGCTTGTGTTCGAGTGGCTTGCCCATCGCCGAGGTAGCGTGAATTTCGCCAGACGCCCTGGCGACGCCCTGAGCAGGTGCATGCCGAAGGAAACGCCTGTTCAGAGCATGAATCGCGTTCAGAATCCGGCGTACAGGTCGACTCGTCCGTCGCCCACCAGCTCAGAGACCTGATCAAGGCTCTGAGCTGGTTCTATGTCCGGTTGTCGATGGTCGTCCTTGGTCAACTTTGGCCGGCGCTTGACGCCCTGAGGGCGCCGTGACGCCCTGAGAACGCACTGGGAGTGGACTCAGTGGCCTTGCTTCCGGCCGGGCGGGCCGCGCCGTCGTGAGGCCTCTCCGGAACTGGTGCGTGGGGGCTGCGGGAGAGGGCCGGGTATGTCCTGGCGGTGGAGTTGGTGCCGCGACCCGGTTACCCGGTGGCAACCAGCCCTGTCCTGTCGATCATGGAAGCCGGCTGACGGCGGCGATCAGGACGAGGCTGGCCCGGTAGAGGGATGCGCGTTTGGCGTATCGGGTCGTCGGGCTCACGCCACTGTTTGAGCCGGTTGAAGCAGCGCTCTACGACGTTGCGCAGCTGGGTGCTCACGAACGCAGACGGATCGGCACAGGTGTGCTCCGGTACCTGGCTCGCGCCAGCTTCATCGCTGTCATCAACCAGGTCGATGAAACGGCGGAATCGGCGCGCACAAGGCAATCATCACGCGACCATGGTCGGATGGGACGAACATCGGAGCCGGCGCGGGCCGGGGGCATCCTGCGCAGCGAGGAGGACGCCCGGCAGGTCAGCTTCCTGGAGCTGTTCTTCGACCTGGTGCTGGTCTTCGCGCTGCTCGGGGTCGTCAGCCGGATGGTGCCGGACCTGCTCTCCAACAACGTGCGCCTGCACTGGCTGTCGCTGCCGAACACGGTCGTCCTGGCCCTGCCGCTGCTCCGGCTGTGGACGACCACCACGTACATCACCAGCCGGTTCGACTGCCGCAACCACTGGATTCAGCTGCTGGTCCTGGTCAGCGCGTTCGGCCTGCTGATCATGGCGACGTCCCTGCCTTACGAGTTCGAGGCACGCGGCGAATCCTTCGCCGTCGTGTACGTGTTGCTGCACATCGGACGCCCCTTGCTGCTCCGGCCGCTGTTGCGAGAGCACGAGGCGATACGGGCGCTCTACACCCGCCTGGCCATCTGGTCCAGCGTCTCCGGCGTATTCTGGCTCGCCGGAGCGGTGATACAGGGATCCAGCCGGGTCGCCCTGTGGTTGATCGCCATCACCGTCGACCTGGTCGCGGCGCGGTTCAACTGGCCGATACCCGGCATGCGCCGACCACCGGCCAGCGGGTGGGCGATGGCCAACAGCAGCCACCTCCCCGAGCGCTACCAGCAACTGTTGCTGATCGCGCTCGGCGAGACGGTGGTGTCAATAGGCCTCACCTACGCCAACCACCCCGCCACGCTCGCCGCAACGGTTGCCCTGGTGATCACATTCTTCTCGTCCGTGCTGATGTGGCGGATCTACTTCTATCGCGCTGGCCAGGTGCTGGCCGAGGCCGTCGCGATGTCGTCGAACCGGGCAGTTGCCGGCGGGACGATTGGCGTGGCCCATGTGCTCATGGTGCTTGGCATCCTCGCCGTCGCGGCGGGCTCGGAGATCGTGCTCGCGCATCCTGGCGGGCGGTCCGAGTTGGCATGGCTGGCGGTCATCCTCGGTGGGCCGGCGGTCTTCCTGATCGGCCGCATTCGGCTGGAACGGATCGTCTTTGACCGGCTCGCCCTGCGCCGGGTCGTCGGCATCGCCGCTCTGGCTGTGCTGATGCTGGCGCTGTCGCTGGTCTCCGGGGCGCCACTGCTCGCCGCCATAGCCGCTGCCGTGGTGCTGCTCGGCGTAGCCGTCTCGGACGCTCGACACGCCGCTGGCCGCCCACCGGAGGCCCCGTCCCCGGCCGCGTAGTGGGGACAGTCCGCAAAAGGTCCACGGACCCGCGCACCGCCAGGCTCCGGTAGCAGCGGCGCGATCACCACCCACGCCTCGTCGGTCAACTCACCACGACGCACCAGTCGGGCGTGGCTACTGCGTCATGTTCTGTCGACCTCCACTGGAGCACACAGCCTCTACGCCGATTCGACCACCGCCGGTGTGGCCGGCTGCCAAGATGTATCGGGTGGTGGGTGGGGACGAAGCATCCGATCGCAGTTCGGCGCGGGCACCGCTCGGTACGCGCTGGCTGCGTGAGGGCACCGGCGTGTCCACCGTGGAAGTCTTCTTCGACCTGGCGTTCGTCTTCGCGTTCATCCAGGTCACCGCCTTGATGGGCGACGACTTCACCGGCCACGGCATGCTGAACGCGATGCTTGTGCTGGCCCTGCTGTGGTGGACATGGTCCGTCTACACCTGGTTGGGAAACACCCTCCAGGCCCGGACCGGGCTGATCCGGATCGCGTTGCTGGCCGTGGCAATGATCACCTTCGTGATGGCGGTGGCGGCTCGGCAGGCGTTCACCGATCTCCCGGGTGCGGCCATCTCCGGGCCGCTGGTGTTCGTCGCGTGCTTCGTGGTCGTCCGGCTGGTGCATCTGGCGCTGCGCTGGCACGCCGTTCCCGGCACGGGCCCACGCATCGTCCTGCGGGTCGCCGTGCCACTGTTCGTCGCCTCGGTCCTGCTGTCCGCCGCCGCCATCGTGCCGCAGCGACTGTTTCACGACCCAGGGATGGTCAAGGGCAGCCAGACCGGTCTCTGGATGCTCGCCATCGCCATCGACTATGGCTGCAGCCTGCTGATGCGGTCGTGGGGGTGGCAGGTCGTCTCGGTCCGGCACTGGGCGGAGCGGCATGGCCTCATCGTGCTCGTCGCGTTCGGCGAGTCGCTCATAGCGGTTGGCCTTATCAGCAGCCGTGTGCCGATGACTTGGGGGCTCGTCGCGGCCTCCGCCTTCGCCGTCGTCATCGCAGCCGCACTGGGCTGGACATACTTCGACGTCGTGGCCATCGCTGCGGAACGCACGCTGATCGTCAAACCTGTCCAGCGCCGGCTTGCCGCTGCCCGTGACGCCTACACCTATCTGCATCTGCCGATGATCGCGGGCATCATGCTGCTCGCCCTTGGTCTGGAGAAGGTGGTGGCGATCATCGAACACAACGAACTGCACCGTGCGTCCGTGCCGCTGGCAGGTCTCGGCCTCTACGCCCTCTACGGTGGGGTGTCCCTGTTCCTGCTCTCCCACGTCGGCTTCCAACTGCGGATGACGCGCTTGGTCAGAAGGATCATCTGGTCACGACTGACCACCGCGGCGCTGCTGGCGGGGATCATCCCGATCGCCAACCAGTTCCCGGCGGTGGCAGCGCTCGGCCTGCTGGCGACCATCTGTGTCGGCATGGTCATTACGGAGGTCATCCTCGCCGGCGGACAGCGTAAGGAACTGCGCGAGGCCGCTCTGACCGGAAGCCTCTGGTCAGAGCGGCCAACGCGTCCCTGACCGCGATGGCGGGCAGGACCCTTCTTGGGTGTGGCCGGCGGATCATCTTGAATGCCGCAACCGGCACTCCCACTCGTTGCCATCCCGATGCCCTTATGGAGGTCAGGTGGTCAGGGCAGCGAAGTCGGCGACCAGGGCGGTGTAGACGTCACGGACGATGTGGCGCTTGAGGCAGCCCGGGGATCGCGGCACCTTCCCTCCAGGCGGGCGATCCATTGTGAATCCACCCGAGTGTCTCGGCCCACCAGTCGGCGAGCGGGTGCGGGTCGGCGCTGTCCTGCGTCACCTGGAACTGGTATGCCACTGCGGCTACCTCCGGTCTCGGTAGAGGTCACGGAGGAGGCAGACCTCGGCTCCGTGATGGATCATCTCCCGGTTGATGTGGAGCACGAGCATCGCCAGCGGAGAATCGGCGTACGGCCCCTCGGTCGGTCCGCAGGGGCGAACCAGTCCGTCGTCGCCCAACTCTCGTACGCCCCTGATCCAGGTGGCGTACGCCTCGTCGAGCTGTCGGAGTGCGTCGTCCGCCGTGCCGGCGTATTCGAAGCTGTCATAGTCGCACGGTGGGCCGCCGAAGTGGGCGGCGCTGCGCTGGCCGAGGACGCCGACGATGACGTGGCCCAGCCGCCAGGCGATCGTCGTGACGGGTGGCGGCTCCGGCGCCGGCCACTCGTACTCGATGACGTACTCGCCGGAGCCGTGCGCGGCCTCGGCGCGGCACTCCGCGCGCGATCGCACACTCCAGGATCCCGCGACGGGCTCCCATCCGTACTCGTCGTCGGTCAACCCGTCGAGCCGGCGCCGTAGCTGGTTGTGCCAGTGCCAGTCCAACTGGTCGGCAAGCTGCTCGTTCCAGTCGATGTCCATGCCCCTACGCTACGGGCAATTGCGGACAGATTCGGTCCTCGTTGTCTGGCAAGCTTGATTCATGCTCGACACGTCGGCCCGCCTGCTGCGGCTGCTCTCGTTGCTGCAGACACGGCGGGAGTGGGCCGGTCCCGAGCTGGCCGAGCGGCTCGACGTCACCGTGCGGACACTGCGCCGTGACGTGGCCCGGCTGCGCGACCTGGGCTACCCGGTCCGGGCGACGCCCGGCGTGGCCGGCGGCTACCAGCTCGCCGCAGGGTCGGCGTTGCCGCCGTTGCTGCTCGACGACGAGGAGGCGGTCGCGGTGGTGCTGAGCCTGCGGACCGCGACCAGCCACACCGTGACCGGCATCGCCGAGAGCTCGCTACGCGCGCTGGCCAAGCTGGAACGCGTACTCCCGGCCCGGCTGCGCCAGCGCACGGCCGCCCTGCGGTTGGCCACCGTGCCGCTGGTCGGCCAGGCGCCCACCGTTGACCCGGACACGCTCACCGTGATCGCCGAGGCGTGCCAGGACCAGCGGTGCCTCACCTTCGGGTACCGCAGCCGCGACGGCGCCGCCAGCGTCCGCACGGTGCAGCCGCACCGGTTGGTGCACACCGGCCGCCGGTGGTACCTGGTGGCGCGCGACGAAACGCGCGACGACTGGCGTACGTTCCGGGTGGACCGGATCGACGACCCCCGGTCGACCGGGGCTCGCTTCACCCCCCCGCGACCCACCCGACGCTGCGGCTTTCGTCTCGGAGTCCGTCGCAGCCGGGCCGTACCGTTTCCGTGCCCGCATCCTGATCCACGCCCCGGCCGACGTGGTCGCCGAGCGCTTTCCACCCACGACCGGCATCGTCGAGACGGTGGACGAGAGGAACTGCCTGCTCACCACCGGCGCGGACTCGGTGACGCTCATCGCGGTGCACCTCGCCCTGCTCGGCCACGACTTCACCGCACTCGAACCCGCCGAACTGGTCAAGGAGCTGAAGTTGCTGGCCGATCGGCTGCACCGCGCACACCTGGCCTCGGTGACGCAGGCACCGGGACCGACGCCAGACCGTGCCACCTAGCGCACCGGCGTACCGGTCGACTCGTCCGTCGCCCACCGACCCAGGGTCGCGACCAGGGCTCTGAGCAGCCTGCCACCTGAGTGGCGAGGAGGGACGTCGGCCCGCTTGTGGACCGACGTTGGCGGAGCCGTACTACGCTGCGGCCCGCTCCGAGAAAGGACCTCCGATGCGCAGGACCCTGCTGCCGCTGCTGACGATTGCCCTGGTCACCGGGTTGGCCTGTGGTGCCGGTGACGAGAGTCCGGCCGAGAGCGAGCGGGTTACCGGTGCCACCTCGGGCCCGGGCAGCCGGGCCACCGACGCGGATGACGCCCCCGCCGACAGGAGAACTGCGGCACCCACCAACCACAGCACCGCGCCGGCGAGAACCAAGCCGCTGACCTGCAAGCAGTTGGAGACCGCGTGGCTGGGCAGCGCGGGACAGCCGTACAACGGCTATCACAGCCCGATCCGACTGACCGACGGGCTCTGGTCCGGCGAGGACGGTGTGGTCGTCCAATTGCAGTGGCCGTGCGCGGTCGGCGAGCTGACCGGGGACGATGCCGCCGACGCGGTGGTGCCGGTGCTGATGGACGGCGGCGGTACGGGCAAGTTCTGGCAGCTCGCGGTCTTCCGCAATGCCAACGCCGGGCCGGCGTATCTGACCATGACCGAGATCGGTGACCGGACGCCGGTCGAGCAGGTGTCCATCAGTGGACGGCAGGTGACGGTGACGTTCCTGATGCGTCCGGACGACCCGTCGTCGCCGGTCGACGTCATCCGACGTACCGCCGCCTACCGGCTCGATGGCGACCAGCTCGTGGCGACCGGCCACACCGACGCCCCTGTCTGACAGGCCAGCACAACGATCGTCGAGACAACACTAAACAGATTGATCAGGATCACGCGGCGCCGGTGGCTACCAACTGCTGAGTCTCATTTCTTCGGCCACCGGGTTACGAGACGTCCCTTGGTCAGGCGGCGACTGAAGGCCCGGCTGGCGCGAGGGACCGGCAACCGACCCCGGGAATCGTAGACTCACCGGGATGGGCGGCAACGACGAGCGGGACCTGGTCCGACGAGGGTATGACGCGCTCTCCTACCACTACCGCCCGGACGATGCCGACGACGGTCAGTACGCGCCCTGGCTCGCCGACCTGCACCAGCGCCTGCCGGCCTCGGCCGCGGTCCTCGACCTCGGCTGCGGCTGCGGCGTGCCGGTCGCCCGCTTCCTCGCCCGCGCCGGACACCAGGTCACCGGCGTCGACATCAGCGACGTGCAGGTCGAACGGGCCCGCCGCCTGGTGCCCACCGCCACCTTCCTGCGTGCGGACGCCACCCGGCTCGACCTGGCACCGGAGTCGTTCGACGCCGTGGTCTGCCTCTACGCCCTCATCCACATGCCCCTGCCCGACCAGCCGGGTCTGGTCGAACGGATCGCGACGTGGCTACGCCCCGGCGGCTGGCTGCTGACCACCGTCGGCCACACCGCCTGGACCGGCACCGAGAACGCCTGGCTCGACGGTCCCGCCGCCATGTGGTGGAGCCACGCAGACGCCCCCACCTACCGGTCCTGGCTACGGCGGGCCGGGCTGACGATCACCGCCGAGGAGTTCGTCCCCGAGGGCGCCAGCGGGCACACGCTGTTCTGGGCGCGACGACCGGCGAGCTGATCCGTCAGCAGGTGGCGATCGTCGACGTGGCACCCTGGTCGTGCTCACCGATCCGGACGGGATGGTCGCACTCCGGGCCGCCGATCAGGTCGACTCCCGTGGGCGGCTGCCGGCGCGTAGCACCGGTCGACAGGTAGCCGATACCTGATGCCGCGGGTGCTGCCGGGGCTGCCGTCGAAAACCTGGGTGCGGGGGACGCCGGCTCACCCTTAGGCTCCCGTTCGACGAGCTGGTAGGCGGCCCTGTCGACAGCGGTCAGTCAGTGGATCGGAGATGGGCAGAGGGATGACTTGTCAACTGTTCGCGATGAGTTTCGACGCGAGCCAACCTCTGCGTCTCGCACGGTTCTGGTCCGGGGTCCTGGGTTGGGAGGTGGCCGATGATCCACACGATGGTGTCGCGCTCCTGCCCAGTGATGACACCGGGTTCCGAATCCGCTTTCTTCCGACCCGGCGGCCGAAGGCCGGCCAGAACCGGATGCACTTCGATCTGACGAGTACTTCCCTGGAGGACCAGCAGCAGACGGTGGCCAGGGCGCTGGGACTCGGCGCACAGCACATCGACATCGGCCAACGCCCGGAGGAGGGGCACGTGGTGCTCGCCGACCCCGACGGCAACGAGTTCTGCGTCATCGGGCCGGGCAACAACTTCCTTGCCGACTGCGGATTCGTCGGAGCGCTGGCCTGCGACGGTTCGCAGGAGGTCGGGTACTTCTGGAGCGAGGCGCTGGGCTGGCCGCTGGTCTGGGATCAGGACCAGGAGACCGCGATCCGCTCACCGCTCGGCGGTCCGAAGATCACGTGGGGTGGTCCACCGCTGATGCCGAGGACAGGCAAGGACCGACTGCACTTCGACCTCGCTCCGCCTGTGCACGGTGATCAGCAGGCGGAGGTCGACCGTCTGCTCTCCCTCGGGGCGACCCGAGTCGACATCGGCCAGGGCGGGGCCAGTCGGGTGGTGATGGCCGACCCCGATGGCAACGAGTTCTGTGTGTTGACGCCCCGGTAGCGCGGCCAGTGTCCGGCGGGTGGTACTCAGCAGGTCGCGATCATCGCCGATCCCAGGGCCGGTGCGGTTCGTCAGCCCTCGCTGATCGCCAGCTCGGCCAGTTGGTCGAAGGTCCGCACGAGGACCTCGCGCCGCTGTGCCCGGTACTCCGGGCCGGGCTCCAGGTCGTCGATCGCCCCGTCCCAGACCTCCAGGTACCGGGTCTTCCAGGCGGCGATGGTGGCCGGATCGGGCAGGATGGCGCCGGCGTAGTTCTGCCGCGCGACGAGGTGGAGCAGCTCCAGGTTGCACGGCACCACGACGCCCCAGTAGTCGTCCGGCTCGATCCAGGACGGGTCGCCGGACATCGCCTCGGTGACCTCGGCGATCAGTCGTTTGGTCAGGTCCGACAGGTGGTCGGCCGCCGTGTCGTCGTCGAAGTTCCCGCTGCCCCAGGTTCCCATGCTCTCCGCACCCTCTCCGCACTCGAATCCGACCGGCATTGAACCAGACCCCACCGACCGTTTCTCCCCGCCCGCCGGTTGTCCGGTGCCGGCCGGGTGACTCGCATAGGGTCGTGACGTCGTCCCGAGGCATCGGTGAGCCCGGGACGGGCCGCGCCCGGCGGACGAGCGACAGCGCGTCGGGCAGCGGCCGGACCGCCCACGAGCTCTGTCCCGAGGAGGAGGGCACGATGCCGGACAGCGAGCGTGAGGCCGAGCTGCTCGACGCCGAACGCCGGCTTCAGGCCGCCCAACGGGCGGGAGACGTGGCCGCCCTCGACGGGCTGCTCGACGAGCGCCTGATCGCCTTCGGCCCGGCCGGGAACAGGTTCACCAAGCAGGACGACCTGGCCGCCCACCGCGACCGGGCCTCCGTCGTCGACGAGCTGGTGGAGGAGGAGCTGGACCTGATCGTCGAGGGGGCGACCGGGGTGACGTTCTTCCTGGGGCGGGTGACGGGGACCTTCGGCGGGGCCCCGGTCACGGCGAGGCTCCGGTACACCCGGACGTGGACGTACGGCGCGCACGGCTGGCTGATCGTGGCGGCCCACATCAGCCCGGCCTGAGCGCGGCCCGGGCCACGGGACGGGGTCACTCGCTGGCGTCCACCGTCCGGGGCCGGTCGTCCTCGGCCGGGCGCGGCGCGACGATCTGCACGGACACCCCCGCGTTGCGGTTGTGCGTCTCGATCCACGAGTCCAGCGCCGACCGGCAGGCGAGGTCCACGTGCCGCAGCCCGCGCAGGTCCAGCCGTACGGCCCGGTCGACCGGCAGCCCGTTGAGCGTGGTGAGGATGGTGGGCAGCCGCAGGAACGTCGCGTTCCCGGAGATCGCGACGTCGATCGGCCCGGCCCTGCCGTCCCGTACGGTGACCCGCACGTGGGACGTCTCCCACGCCGTCTTCACGATGGCCAGGCCGAGGCCGACGAGCACGCCGACGAACATGTCGGTGGTGAGGATGGCCCCGGCGGTCGCCGTCAGCACCACCACCTCCCCCCGGTGCCCCCGCCACAGCTCCGGCACCGCCCGCAGGGGCAGCAGCTTCACCCCGGCGTGGACGAGCACGGCGGCCAGCGCGGGCAGCGGGATCAGCCCGAGCAGGCCGGGCGCGGCGGCGGCGAACAGCAGCAGCCACACCCCGTGCAGCACCCGGGACGCCTTCGTTCGCGCGCCGGCCCGCACGTTGGCGGAGCTGCGCACGATGACCGCCGTCATCGGCAGCGCGCCGAGCAGGCCGCAGACGGTGTTCCCCGCGCCCTGCGCCACCAGTTCCCTGTCGAAGTCGGTGCGTGGGCCCTGGTGCAGCCGGTCGACCGCCGCCGCGCCGAACAGGCTCTCCGCCGACGCGACCAGGGTGAACGTCGCGATGGTGGCGAGCACGCCCAGGTCCGCCAGCGTGCCCAGGTCCCCTAGCGAGGGCCGGACCGCCTCGATCAGCCCCTCGACCCTGATCGTGTCCACCGGTAGCCGGAGCGCGGCGGTCACCCCGGCCGCCCCGACGACGGCGACCAGCGCGCCGGGGACCGTCCGCAGCTGGCCGGGCAGGGCGTCCCAGAACACCATGGTCACAAGGGTTGCCCCGCCGACGGCGACCGAGAGCTGGGCCGTGGTGGAGGTGACGAGGTCACCTGCCAGCCCGGGCAGGGCGGTGAACTTGCCCGGCCCGGAGTGCGGCGCGGTGCCACCGGCCAGAACGTGGAGCTGGCCGGCGATGAGCAGCAGGCCGATGCCGGCGAGCATGCCCTGCACCACGGCCACGGAGATGGCCCGGAACCAGCGGCCGAGCCGCAGCAGCCCGAGGCCGACCTGGAGCAGCCCGGCGACCAGCACGATGGTGCCGAGGCCGGCCAGTCCGTAGCGGTCCACGGCCTCGGCGACCAGCACGGTCAGCCCGGCCGCCGGGCCGCTGACCTGCATGCTGCTGCCGGGCATGAACCCCACGACCAGGCCGCCGACCACTCCGGTGACCAGACCCAGTTCGGCGGGTACGCCGGAGGCGACGGCGATGCCCACGCAGAGCGGCAGCGCGACGAGGAAGACGACGAGGGAGGCGGGCAGGTCGGCGCGCAGCGTGCGCCAGGGCAGGGCGGGAGCCAGCATGATTCACGTCCGGGAGGCTTGGGGAGGGCAACGGGTGAACCACCGTGCCCGCCGCCGGCCCGGCGACCGCCGGGGTCGGCGGTACACAGACGGACGGCGCGGGTGGTCGGCGGTCGACGGTGCGTGGGGGCCGCTCCGGTGTGGCCGGGCGAGCGGTCGCCGCCCGGACCGGCGCCACGTCGACCGGACGGCGGGCGGGTGGCTGCGATGGGCGCCCCGGGGCGGGGCCCGTCAGCGGCGGGCCCGTCAGCGGCGCAGGATGCTCGGCGGCGCAGGCTCAGCGACGCGGGGCGCCCAGCGGCGCGGGCGCGTCAGCGGCACAGGGGCGCTCAGCAGCGCAGGATGCTCAGCCGGACCGGGTCGGGGCCGGCGTCGACGGTGAGCGGACGCCCGTCGGCGGTGTTGTCCCGGCGCAGGTGCGTGTCGGGCAGCGCCGACGTCACCTGCGCCACGCTGTCGCGGCGGTCGGTCGACTGGGCGCCCCGGCCGGAGCGGGTGACCGACCCGCACGCCTTGCCGTCGAAGCCCGCCACGACGGTGCCCGCCGGCGACCGGTCGGTCCGTGCGTGGAGCGTCGCCACCGCCGGGCGCGCTTCGAGCGTCACCCGCCCAGGGTGCGCCGCCGTCTCCGGCTCGGGCGTCGCGGCGGCGTGCGCCGCGACGGGTCCCTGGGCGGTCGTGGTGAGCGGCGAGCGGCAGGCGAAGCTGACGTGCAGCAGGAGCGCGCAGGCGAGCAGCGGGGCGAGGGCGACAAGTCTGCGCTGCACCGCTCACCCCCAGGCCGGTACGCGTGCTCGCGCGACCGCGCGTCCACGTGGGGATCAACCCGCCTCGCAGGGCATCGGTTACGCCCGTTCCAGCAGGTGAACGGGGTTGTCAGGGGGTCGGCGGGTGGAACGGCTCCCGGGCCGGCCCCGCTGCGGCCCGGCACAGCCGGCCGCGGATCTCGACCCCGACAGCATGCCTGCCGGACACGGGGCACGGGGCGGCCCCGGAGCGATCGGGCGCTCCGGGGCCGCACCAGGGTGGGGGGTGATCAGCTGGCGGGGGAGAGGTACAGCAGGCGGTTCGGGGAACCGGTGCCCGGGCTGCCGACCGCGCCGGTGGTGGCCGTGGAGACCAGGTACGAGGCCACCTGGGCCGGGGTCCAGGTCGGGTTGTTCTGCAGGACGCGGGCGGCGGCGCCGGCCACGTGCGGGGCGGCCATCGAGGTGCCGCTGATGGTGTTGGTCGCGGTGTCGTTGGTGTACCAGGACGACAGGACGCTCACGCCCGGGGCGAAGATGTCCAGGCAGGTGCCGTAGTTGGAGAAGCTGGCCCGGGCGTCGTTGCTCTGCGTCGCGCCGACGGTGATCGCCGTGCCGACGGCGGCCGGCGAGGAGTTGCAGGCGTTGGCGTTGGAGTTCCCGGCGGCCACCGCGTAGCTGACGCCGTCGGCGATGGAGTTCGCCACGGCGGTGTTCAGCGACGAGTTGAGCCCGCCGCCGAGGCTCATGTTGGCCACCGCCGGCTGGCCGGCCTGGTGGTTCGAGGTCACCCAGTTGACGCCGCCGATGACACCGGCGGTGGTGCCGCTGCCGGCGCAGTTGAGCACCCGCACGGCCACCAGCCGGACGCTCTTGGCGACGCCGTACGTCGAGCCGCCGACGGTGCCGGCGACGTGGGTGCCGTGGCCGTTGCAGTCGGCGGCCGGCAGGGCGTTGTCGACCGCGTCGTAGCCGTCGACGGCCCGACCGCCGAAGGTGGTGTGGGTGGTCCGGATGCCGGTGTCGATGATGTACGCGGTGACGCCCGACCCGGTGCTGGTGTAGCTGTAGGCGCTGTTCAGCGGCAGGCTGGTCTGGTCGATCCGGTCCAGGCCCCACGGCGGGTTCGTCTGGGTGGTCTGGATGCTGACCTCGTGGTTCTGCTCGACCCAGGCGACCGCCGGGTCGGCGGCGAGCCGCTTGGCGGCGGACTCGGACAGCCGCGCCTCGAAGCCGTTGAGCGCCTCGCCGTACACCTGGGCGACGTCGCCGCCGTAGCGCTTCGCGAGCGTGCCGGCGGAGCTGGTGACGGCGGCGGCCTGGGTGCCGGCCCGGCCGCCGACGGCCGTGTCCTTCAGGACGACGATGTAGCTGGAGGGGACGGCGGTGGCGCCGCCGGCGTAGCGGATCTCACCGGTCGCCGGTGCCGCGGACACCGGGCTGCCGATCAGGGTCGTGGCCATCGCCGAGATGGTCAGCACACCTAGAGCGGCGACCTTGCGGGGGAGCGTCATCTGTCGGTCTCCTCTGCATCTGACCGCGCCCGAACTGGTCGTACGCGGTCCGAGAACTTGGTGACAGGTTATCGACAGATCCATGTCTGGCTATATATCAGTAGGGTCATAGCATCGCGCGCAGCTCGTCGAGGACGGCCCGCTGGAAGGCCCGCGCCGCCTGGCCACCCGGCGGCGGGCCGCCGTGCCGGGCGGCGATCGCCCGCTCGATCGGCGCCGCGTCGGGATGCCCCCGCTCCACCAGCCGCCGCCCGGCCGCGACCTTGGGCAGCCACACCCCGTCGCGGCAGCGCACCAGCGAGCGGCAGGCGCCGAGCACGGCGTCCTCGGCGCCGACCGCCGGCGCGTCGCCGGGCGGCGTCGGCAGCGCGAGCCACCAGGTCAGCGCGTCCACCAGCAGCCGGCGCAGGTCGGCCGGCGCCAGGTCGGCGAACGCCTCCGCCGCCGGGGGCCCGGCCAGGGCCAGCCCGCCGGAGTGCAGGATGCTGCGGTCCAGCCCGTACCAGAACCGGCCATCCGCCGCCGGCCGCCCGTCGCCGGACCAGGTCACCCGGAACGGCATCCGGGCGCCGGTGTTCAGCTCGACCTCGAAGCCCGGCTCCGGGGTGCCGGAGCGGGCCACCGCCCGCCGGTAGACGACCAGCTCCAACCCCCGCGCGGGGCAGGGCAGCGCCTCGTGCCGCAGCCGGGCCACCAGCTCCCGCTTGCGCCCGTCGGCCAGGGCGTGCGCGCAGACCAGCGCCACGTCGACGTCGCTGCGCCCCGCCTGGTACGCGCCGAGGGCGACCGAGCCGGCCGCGTACGCCCCCACCAGGTCGGCGCCGAGCACGTCGCGGGCCGCCCCGACCAGGTCCGTCAGGTACTGCCGTACGTCCGGGTCCATGCCGCATTGTGGTCCGCCGGTCCGGGGCGGGTCGGCCCGGGCCGGCGCGCGGCCGGGCGGCCGGTCGCGGCGTCGGCGCGGCCCGCGCGTGGTGGTGGGCCCCCGCCCGCCTGCTCCCGGTCCGCCTGCTCCCGGCCCGTCAGCTCGGCCGCGAGCGGGCGCCGGGTCACTGCCGGTGGTTCGGCGTCACGCCGTGGAGCAGGGCGGCGAGCCGCTCGGCCACCGCCGGGGCGTGCAGGTGCAGCCGGGCCACGTTGATGGTGTCGCCCCCGACCACGGCCAGCAGCGCCTGCGTGCCGACCGCGTAGACGCTGAGGTAGCCGAGCGCGTTGCGGACCGTGGACTGCTGGAAGTCGCCCTGCCCCAGCCGCAGGCCGACCTGGCGGCCCAGGCCGTACGTGGTCGCGGCCAGTGCCGCCAGGTCGCTCGGGTCGACGTCGGTCTGCATGTTGTGGGTGATCATCAGGCCGTCCACCCCGCCGAGCACGCAGCCGAGCACCCCGGGGATCTGCACGCGCAGCTCGGCCAGCGCCTGACCGATCCGCGGGTACGGCAGCGCCGGGTTCCCCGCCAGCGACGGCGGGAGCGAGCGGGGCGGCGGCATCCCCTCGGGCGGTCGGGCGGTGCGGCGGGGAGGACCGTCCCGGCTCGGGTCCAGCTGATATCAAGTTCCCCAGGACGGGCGGTAGGGGACAGCAGACCCCGTACCGGCCCTCGTGGTCAGTCCGCCGCCGCCGGCACGCCACGGCGGGCCCGGCGAGTCGCCGACGCACCCGGCCCGGCGGATTTCGCGGTTCCGTCCCGGCCGCTGACCTGCACGTCTACTGTGGAAGCCGCCACCGGTTCTGGTTGAACCGGTGGCGGCCGGGCGGTTCGCGGTGCACAGTGATCCCATGAGCGACAGCGGAAGTGGTGGGCACTACTACTGGTGCACGCGACACCACCGGGTCGAGACCGATGCCGACGTCTGCGCGGCGCGGCACGTGCTCGGGCCGTACGCCTCGGCCGCCGACGCGGAGAACGCCCTGCACCAGGTGCGGGAGCGTAACGACGCGTGGGACGCCGAGGACGCCCGCTGGGCCGGGGAGGACAGATAAACGGCGCGGGACCGCCCGCGTCGAGGAACTCCGTGCCCCGTGAGGAGGCACGCGAGAGCATGTCCCCAAGGAGGGAACCGAGATGGCCGAAGCACAAAAGGCCACCACCCGCCCGGCCGCCAAACGTACGCCCGCGAAGAAGACCACCACGGCCGCGCGGGCCACGGGCGGGACCCGTGCCACGGCCGCGCGCCCCTCGGGGACGGCCGGCGCGGCGGCTCGGGGGGCGACCGTGACCAAGGCGTCCCCGAACGCCTCCGGCGCCGGGGCGGGACGGGTGCCGGCGAAGGCGGCGGTCGCGAAGAAGGCCGCCGCGACGAAGATCGTCGCGCGAAGGGCCCCGGTGTCGAAGACCGCCACGAAGAAGGCCCCGGCCGGCAGGACCACGGCGAAGAAGACCCCGGCCGCCCGGAGCACGGCGACGAAGACGGCCGCCGCGGGCGCCGCGACGAAGCGGACGAGCGCCGCCGCGGGCGCCGCGACGAAGGCTGCGGCGAGGAAGACCACGGCGACGAAGGCCGCAGCGACCAAGACTGCGGCGAAGGCCGCAGCGAAGGCCGCGCCGAAGAAGGCCACCGCGACGAAGGCGACGGCGGCGAAGGCGACGGCGGCGAAGGCGACGGCGGCGAAGAGGACGGGCGCGGCGGCGAAGAAGGCGACCGCCGTGGCCAGGAAGGCCCCGGCGAAGAAGACCGCCGCCGCGACGAAGAACGCCTCGACCCGGCCCACCGGCGGCGCCCGCAAGGCCGCCGCGAAGGCCCCGGCGAAGAAGGCGACCGCCACCTCGTCGAGCACCACCCGCAAGGCGGCGGCGAAGAAGGCCCCGGCGAAGAAGACCACGGCGAGGAAGGCGACCGCCCGGACGGCGGCGCCCCGGACGGCGGCGCCCCGGACGGCGGCGGCCCGCGCGAGCGCGCCGCGCGGCGCCCGGGCGACGGCCCGCAAGGCCACCGGCTGAGCGCTGCCGCCCGGCGCTGACCGCCCGGCGCGGATCCGCCGCCCGTACCGGTGCGGGCCGCGTACCGGTACGGGCGGCGGATCCGGTACGCGGCCCGGGCGGCGGATCCGCGCCGGTGCCGGGGGAGCGGATCACAGGTTCCGCTGTCAGGATTGACCCCGTGGTGATCCGACGCGTACTGGCGCCCCGCATCGACTTCGGCGCGCTGCGCCGCGAGCTGGGGTTGCCCGAGCAGTTCCCGCCCGCGGCGCAGCGCGAGGCCGAGACGGCGGCCGCCGCGCCGCCCCGGCCCGCCGCCGACCGCACCGACGTCCCGTTCGTCACCGTCGACCCGGCCGCCTCGCGGGACCTCGACCAGGCGATGCACCTCGCCCGCCGCCCCGGCGGCGGCTACCGGGTCCGGTACGCCATCGCGGACGTCGCCGCGCACGTGCGCCCCGGCGGCGCGCTGGAGGAGGAGACCTGGCGGCGGGGGCAGACCGTGTACCTGCCCGACGGCAACGTGCCGCTGCACCCGCACACCCTGAGCGAGGGCGCGGCCAGCCTGCTCCCCGGCGAGGACCGGGCGGCCGTGGTGTGGACCCTCGACCTCGACCCCGACGGCGGCACGGTCGCCGTCGCGCTGGAACGCGCCCTGGTGCGCAGCCGCGCCAAGCTGGACTACGCGGGCGTCCAGGCCGACGCCGACGCCGGGCGGCTCCCCGAGCCGATCGCCCTGCTGCCCGAGATCGGCGCCCTGCTCACCGCGCGCGGGCTGCGCCGGGGCGCGGTGAACCTGCCGCTGCCCGAGCAGGACGTCGAGGCGGACGGCGACGGCTGGCGGCTGGTGCTGCGCGGGCCGGCGCCGATGGAGGACCACAACGCCCAGATCTCCCTGCTCACCGGGATGGCCGCCGCCGACCTCATGCTGGCCGGCGGGATCGGGCTGCTGCGCACCATGCCGGCGCCGAAGCCGGAGGCGGTGGCCCGGCTGCGCACCGCCGCCGCCCCGCTCGGCGTCGACTGGCCGGCCGGCGCGGGCGTGGGCGAGGTGCTCGCCGGGCTGGACGCCGCGGAGCCCCGGGCGGCGGCGTTCGTCGACCAGGCGGCCGAGCTGATGCGCGGCGCCGCGTACACGGCGTTCGACGGCGCGCCGCCCGACCGGCCGGAGCACGGCGGGGTGGCCGCCGCGTACGCCCACGTCACCGCGCCGCTGCGCCGGCTGGCCGACCGGTACGCCACCGAGGTCTGCCTGGCCCTGCACGAGGGCCGGGCGGTGCCCGACTGGGCCCGGGCGGCGCTGCCGAAGCTGCCGGAGGTGATGGCCGCGACCGACCGGACCGCCGGCGCGGCCACCCGGGGCGCGGTCGAGCTGGCCGAGGCGGTACTGCTGGAGCACCGGGTCGGCGAGACGTTCGACGCGGCGGTGCTCGACGTGGACACCCCGCTGAACGGCCAGCCGAAGCCGGGCCGGCAGCCCGGCGGCACGGTGGCCCTGGACGCCCCGCCGGTGCGGGCCCGCTGCACCGGCGAGCTGCCGCTGGGGGAACGGGTCCGGGTCCGGCTGGTCACCGCCGACCCGGTCACCCGGAAGGTCCTCTTCGCGTTGGCCTGAGCGCGGCCGGGCCGGTAGCAGCGAAGATTCTCACACCGGCGGGTGCTGCCGGGGCATCGGGCCGTTTGCGAGGATGGGCGGATGGCATACGACGCGAGCAGGCTGCCAGACGTGTCCGGGCTGACCGTCGGGATCATCGGCGGCACGGGTGACCAGGGCCGGGGCCTGGCCTACCGGTTCGCCCGGGCCGGGCAGACCGTGCTGATCGGCTCCCGGTCCGCCGAACGGGCCGCGCAGGCCGCCGAGGAGATCGCGGCCCTGCCCGGGGTGCCGTCCGGCGCGACCGTCACCGGCGCCGACAACGACGAGGTGGCCCGGGGCAGCGACGTGGTGGTGATCGCGGTGCCGTGGGACGGCCACGCCGCCACCGTCGCCGCCCTCGCGCAACCGCTCGCCGGCAAGATCGTCGTGGACTGCGTGAACCCGCTGGGCTTCGACAAGCAGGGCCCGTACGCGCTGGCCGTCGAGGAGGGCAGCGCCGTCCAGCAGGCCGCCGCGCTGCTGCCCGACTCCCGGGTCTGCGCCGCGTTCAACCACGTCAGCGCGCCGCTGCTGGCCGACCCGGAGATCGACCGGATCGACCTCGACGTGCTGATCTGCACCGAGGACCGCGAGCTGGTGGACGTCGTCGGGGCGCTCGCGGCCCGCATCCCCGGCATGCGTGGCGTCTACGCCGGCCGGCTGCGCAACGCCCACCAGATCGAGGCGTTCACCGCCAACCTGATCGCCATCAACAAGCGCTACAAGTCGCACGCCGGCATCCGCGTCACCGACGTCTGATCCGTCGCCCGCCCGGGCGAAAGATCCCGGGCGGCGGCGGCCCGGGGGCTACCGGCGCCGGGGCAGCGGATGGCGGCGGTAGCGGGGAGCGGGCGGACCGAAGGCCAGGGCGTTCTCGTCGAGGGCGTTGTGGACGACCAGGTCGCCCCGGGGGAAGGTGAAACCGAGCGCGACGGCGCCGTTGGCCAGGTCGCGCTTGCCGCCCCGCCACTCCAGCAGCGTGACCGCGCGCAGCTCCTGCCCGCGCAGCGCGGCCAGGCCGGGCAGTGGCTCCGCGCGCCAGGCCAGCCGGAGGCCGGGCCAGTCGGGCCCGCCGACCGGGGACACCGAGTTCCAGGTGACCGAGAGGTCGTCGAGCTTGCGGTGGTTGATCTCGACCTGCTCGCCGGCGAAGTCCAGCAGCACCGGGCAGTCGGCGAACCAGGAACCGTCGTCCAGGTCCCAGGCCAGCCAGGCCCGGGTCAGCGGGCGCCCGGCCAGCGCCGCGAGCCGGGCACCGTGGGCCGCCTCGACGGCCGCCCGCCCCTGGAGCCACGCCGGCCGGTAGCCGGGGACGCCGTAGTCGACCATCTCCCGATTGTGGACGCGGTGGGCGCCCGGCGGGCGCCCACCGCAGCCGCGTACCGGTCAGAAGGTGTGCTCGGCGGCCGGGAACTCGCCGCCGCGGACCTCGTCGGCGAACCGGCGGGTGGCGTCGGTCAGCGCGCCGGCCAGGTCGGCGTAGCGCTTCACGAAGCGCGGGGCCCGCCCGGTGCGCAGGCCGGCCATGTCCTGCCAGACCAGCACCTGCGCGTCGGTGTCCGGGCCGGCCCCGATGCCGACGGTCGGGATCGGCAGCTCCGCGGTGATCCGCTTGGCCACCTCGCCCGGCACCATCTCCAGCACCACCGCGAACGCGCCCGCCTCGGTCACCGCCCGCGCGTCGGCGAGCACCTCGTCGGCCGTGTCGCCCCGCCCCTGCACCCGGTACCCGCCGAGGGTGTGCTCGCGCTGCGGGGTGAAGCCGATGTGCGCCATCACCGGGATGCCGGCGTCGACGATCGCGCCGATCTGCGCCGCGTAGCGCTGGCCGCCCTCCAGCTTCACCGCGTGGCAGCCGCCCTCCTTCATGAACCGCACCGCCGTACGCAGTGCCTGCGCCGGCCCCTCCTCGTACGAGCCGAACGGCAGGTCGCCGACGACCAGCGCCTGCCGGGTGGCCCGTACCACCGCGCGGACCAGCGGCAGCAGCTCCTCGGCGGTCACCGGCAGCGTCGTCTCGTAGCCGAAGACGTTGTTCGCCGCCGAGTCGCCGACCAGCAGCGCCGGGATGCCGGCGGCATCGAAGATCGACGCCGTGTACTGGTCGTACGAGGTCAGCATCGACCACCGCTCACCGCGCTCCTTGGCGGCGAGCAGGTCGCGGGTGCGGACCCGTCGGGTGGCCGGGCCGCCGTACAGCGCCGTGACCTCGGTCGGGGTGGACTCCACCATGACTGTCTCCTTTCCTCGAGGCCGCCTGCGCGGTCCCCGGGCTCCGCCGATCGTCGCACCGGGCGGGCGGCGGCGGGAGGAGGCAGTGCAGGATCTCACTCTCCGGCGGCGGCGCGGTCCGGCCGCCGGGCACCCGGCGGACCCCGCTTCCGCGCCGCCCCGGCGACCGGCGCCGGGTCAGCCGTCCTCGCGCCAGCGGTTGGTGATCGGCAGCCGGCGGTCCCGCCCGAACGCCTTCATCGAGATCTTCGTGCCGGGCGCCGACTGCCGGCGCTTGTACTCGGCGGTGTCCACCATCCGCAGCACCCGGTCGACGACCGCCGGGTCGTGGCCGGACTCGACGAGCCCGGTCCGGCCGAGGTCGCCGTCGACGTACCCGATCAGGATCGGGTCGAGCACGTCGTAGTCGGGCAGCGTGTCGCTGTCGAGCTGGCCGGGGCTCAGCTCGGCGCTCGGCGGCTTGCCGATCGAGTTCTCCGGGATCGGCGGCGTCTCGCCCCGGCGGGCGGCGTCGGCGTTGCGCCACTTCGCCAGCCGCCAGACCAGCGTCTTCCACACGTCCTTGACCGGGTTGAACCCGCCGACCGAGTCGCCGTACAGGGTGGAGTAGCCGACCGCCAGCTCGCTCTTGTTGCCGGTGGTGAGGACGAGGTGGCCCTCCTGGTTCGACAGCGCCATCAGCAGCACCCCGCGTACCCGGGCCTGGAGGTTCTCCACCGCCACCCCGGACAGCGACAGGTTCGCCAGGTAGGTGTCCACCATCGGCTGGATCGGCTGGACCCGGTAGTCCAGCCCGGTGCGCTTGGCCAGGTCCTCCGCGTCCTCCCGGGAGTGCTCCGAGGAGTGCTGGCTGGGCATCGACACCCCGACCACCCGGTCCGGGCCGAGCGCGTCGACCGCGAGGGCCGCCGCCACCGCCGAGTCGATGCCGCCGGAGAGCCCCAGCACCACCGACGGGAACCGGTTCTTGTCGACGTAGTCGCGCAGGCCCAGCACCAGCGCCCGCCACACCTCGGCCTCGGCGGCCACCGGCTCGATGATCCCGCCGACCGCCACCTCGCCGGTGGCGGGCGGCGGCACGTCGCCGACGTCGGCGCGCACGATCCGCATCCCGTCGGCCAGCTCCCCGTCGCCGCCGACCGGTGCCGGCGCCGCCGGCAGCTCGACGTCGTGCACCAGCAGGTGCTCGACGAACTGCGGGGCGCGGGTCAGCAGCGTCCCGTCCGCGCCCACGATCATCGAGTCGCCCTCGAAGACCAGCTCGTCCTGCGCGCCGACCATGTTGACGTACGCCACGGCGGCGCCCGCCTCGGCGGCCCGGCGGCGCACCAGCGGCAGCCGGATGTCGTCCTTGTTCAGCTCGTACGGCGAGCCGTTGATCGTGACCACCAGGCCCACCCCGGCCCGCCGGGCCACCGCGAACGGGCCGCCGGCCTGCCACAGGTCCTCGCAGATGGTCAGCGCCACGTCCACCCCGCCGACCCGCACCACGGTCAGCGTGTCGCCGGGCACGAAGTAGCGGTCCTCGTCGAACACGCCGTAGTTGGGCAGGTGGTGCTTGAAGTAGGTGGCCACCACCTCGCCGCGGTGCAGCACCGCGGCGGCGTTGCGGGCCCCGTGGCCCGGCTGGGCGTCGGCGCTGACCTGGGGCGGGCCGTCCGCGTCCAGGTAGCCGACCACCACCGGCAGCTCGCCGAGGCCGTCGGCGGCCAGGTCGGCGGCGAGGCGGCGCAGCGCGGCCTGGGACGCGGCGACGAAGGACCGGCGGAAGACCAGGTCCTCGACCGGGTACCCGGGCAGCACCATCTCCGGGAACAGGACGAGCTGGGCGCCGGCGTCGGCGGCCCGTCGGGTCCACCGGCGGACCAGGCCGGCGTTGCCGGCGAGGTCGCCGACGCTCGGGTTGACCTGGGACAGGGCGAGACGCAGGGTGGGCATGCCCTCATCTTGCCCCAGCCGGGCAGACCCGACACGACCGGCGGCGCGAGACGGCGGACACCGGGCCGGGGCGCTCCGGAGACCCGGTCCACGGCCGTGGGGACTCGGCCCCGGCCCGCCCGCCAGGGGGGCGGGACACGACAGGACGGGGCCGGGATGGTCGCGTAACGTCTTCGTAAAGGACCCGGTGGAGACTGGGCGGTCAGGCCCGACCGGTGGTGGGCAGAGTGTCGCGAGGGGTGGAAGTGGACCGTCAGCAGGAGTTCGTCCTCCGTACGCTGGAAGAGCGCGACATCCGGTTCGTCCGGCTGTGGTTCACCGACGTGCTGGGCACCCTCAAGAGCGTCTCGGTCGCGCCCGCCGAGCTGGAGGCGGCCTTCGAGGAGGGCATCGGGTTCGACGGCTCGGCGATCGAGGGCTTCGCCCGGGTCTTCGAGTCCGACATGGTGGCCATGCCCGACCCGACCACCTTCCAGGTGTTCCCCTTCGAGGGCGGGGTGAGCGGCGAGAGCGCCCGGATGTTCTGCGACATCCTGCTCCCCGACGGCGGCCCGTCCTGGGCCGACCCCCGGCACGTGCTGCGCCGGATGCTGTCCAAGGCCGCCGAGAAGGGCTTCACCTTCTACACCCACCCGGAGATCGAGTTCTTCCTGCTGGAGAACGGCCCGCAGGACGGCTCGGTGCCCATCCCGGTCGACACCGGCGGCTACTTCGAGCACACCACCCACGCGGTGGCCCGGGACTTCCGCCGGCAGGCCGTGCTGGCCCTGGAGCGGATCGGCATCTCGGTGGAGTTCAGCCACCACGAGGTCGCCCCCGGCCAGCAGGAGATCGACCTGCGCTACGCCGACGCGCTGACCACCGCCGACAACATCATGACCTTCCGGCACGTGGTCAAGGAGGTGGCCCTGTCCACCGGGGTGCAGGCCAGCTTCATGCCGAAGCCGTTCACCGACCAGCCCGGCAGCGGCATGCACACCCACCTGTCGCTGTTCGAGGGGGAGCGCAACGCGTTCCACGACGGCGGCGACCCGATGAAGCTGTCGAAGGTGGCGAAGTCGTTCATCGCCGGGCTGCTCGTGCACGCCCGGGAGTACACGGCGGTCACCAACCAGTGGGTCAACTCGTACAAGCGGCTGTTCCCGCAGGCGCTGCCCGACCGGATCACCGAGAGCCCGGCGTTCGTCTGCTGGGGGCACCTGAACCGATCCGCGCTGGTCCGCGTCCCCGCGTACGGCAAGCCGAACTCCGCCCGGGTGGAGGTCCGCTCGCTGGACTCGGCGACGAACCCCTACCTGGCCTTCGCGGTGCTGCTCGGCGCCGGCCTCAAGGGCATCGAGGAGGGCTACGAGCTGCCCCCGGGCGCCGAGGACGACGTCTGGTCGCTGAGCAGCGCCGAGCGGCGCGCGATGGGATACGAGTCGCTGCCGGAGAACCTGTCCGAGGCGATCGACGTGATGGCCGGCTCCGAGCTGGTCGCCGAGGTGCTCGGCGAGCACGTCTTCGACTTCTTCCTGCGCAACAAGCGGGCCGAGTGGGAGCAGTACCGCCGCGAGGTGACCCCCTACGAGCGGCAGCGCTACCTGTCGCTTTAGGCCGCCGGCGACGCGGGTTGTCGGGGGGTTGCGGCGGGCCGCTATCGTCTCGATCACCGCGCCGGCACCCCCGCCGGGCGGTAGGTGGTCGGGAGGCAGTCGGTGCTGGAGGATCTG
The DNA here is from genome assembly GCF_003434305.1 of Micromonospora sp. MW-13. Lineage (GTDB taxonomy): Bacteria > Actinomycetota > Actinomycetes > Mycobacteriales > Micromonosporaceae > Micromonospora. Next base: position 36,614 of record NZ_QKKX01000031.1, on the reverse strand, counting down.
CTCAGCGGAGCCTGGCAGAGCGTCGTGTTCGGGGTCGTCGGGGTGGGGCTGATGGCGGCCGGCTTCGGCCTGGTCGACCTGCTCACCCCGGGGAAGCTGCGCGAGCTGATCTGGGTTCGGCGTAACGCCAATGCCGGGCTGCTGCTCGCCGCGAACCAGCTCGGCATCGCCGGGATCGTGTTCACCGCGATCCTCACCAGCTACAGCGACTTCGCCAAGGGGCTGGCCTCCACCGTCGTCTTCGGGCTGATCGGCCTGCTGGTCATGGGGCTGGCCTTCTTCGTGCTGGACCTGCTGACCCCGGGCCGGCTCGGTCAGATCATCTGCTCCGACGAGCCGCACCCGGCGGCCCGGGTCAGCGCCGCCACCCACTTCGGCGCCGCGCTGATCGTCTGCGCCTGCATCGCCTGAGGCCGGTCCAGCCTGGGGAGGGGTCGCCGTCGTGCCCGACGTGCTCAGCTACGCCGATGCCGTACGCCTGCTGGGCGGCGAGAAGAGCCGCCTCGTCGACTGGTTCGACCGGCTGACCGGGGGTGTGCTGCTGGCCGCCTCGGTGTCGACGCCGGCGCTGCTGGGCATCTTCGACGCCAAGTCGGAGTTCGTCCGGCTCGGCCACGACCTGGTGCGCTCCGTCGTCGAGCAGCGTTCCGGCCTGTCCCGGTACGGCCGCACCCGCCGGCTGGAGGCGGCGCACGCGGTGATCGCGGTGACCGCCTTCTTCGAGGCCCTCCAGGAGTGCGACCTCCCGCTGTCCCTCGCCGAACTGGGGGTCAGCAAGGCCGAGCAGCTCACGCTCGCCGGCTCCGGCGCCACGCTGCCGGAGACGGTCGTCCGCGACATGTTCGCGCTGCCCACGCCGGTGCCCCGGGCGGAGCTGCCCTACCAGCGGCTGCGGCATGAGCTGGCCGACTACTACCTGGGACTCGCCGCGCGGCTTGAGGCATTCCTCGAAGGGCTGACCAGGTGGCTGGAGGTGCCCGCGCACCGCCGGGCGGCCTTCAGCGCCGCCATGCGTGAGCTGCCGGCCCTGGCCGCGGACCGGCACCGGGACCTGCTCACCGCGCTGGCGGCGGACTTCCCGGAGGTCGCCTTCTGGGCCGGGATCCACGAGCACCAGGCGACCCGGGGCGAGGTGGCAGCCCTGGCCGTGGGGCTCGGCGAGCTGCGCCGGGAGCTGCGTGACCTGGCCGTCGGCCGGGCGCCCGACGCGCGACGGGAGGCGCTGGCCCGCGCGTGCGCCGCCCAGCTCGACCGGCCGGTCATCGAGTCGGGGGACGTCCCGGACGGGCTGCGGGTGCCGACCCTCGGCGCGGCGTACGTGCCGCCGCTGTGCCGGGTGGCCGCGCTGGACGCCGACGCCCGGCCCAGCGACGAGTCGTGGTGGGAACAGCAGCCGGTCCGCGCCGACCTGCCCGCCTTCCTGACCGGCCACCTGACCTCACCCGGGGCCCCGCACGCGCCGCTGCTCGTGCTCGGGCAGCCCGGCTCGGGCAAGTCGGTGCTGACCCGGGTGCTCGCCGCCCAACTGCCGGCCACCGACTTCCTCGCCGTCCGGGTGGTGCTGCGCGAGGTGCGAGCCGAGGCGGACGTCCAGGACCAGATCGAGCAGGCCGTCCGCGCGGCCACCGGGGAGCGGCTCGACTGGCCGGCGCTGGCCCGGTCCGCCGGCGACGCCCTGCCGGTGGTCGTGCTCGACGGCTTCGACGAGCTGCTCCAGGCGACCGGGGTGACGCAGACGGACTACCTGTTCCGGGTGGCCGCCTTCCAGCGCCGGGAGGCCGAGCAGGGACGGCCCCTGGCGGTGCTGGTCACCAGCCGGACCAGCGTCGCCGACCGGGCCAAGCCACCGCCCGGCACGGTGGCCCTGCGGCTGGAGCCGTTCGACGAGTCGCGGATCTGGCACTGGGTGCGGATCTGGAACGAGACCAACGCGGGCTCCTGGCGGGCCGCCGGGAAGCGTCCGCTGGATCCGTCCGTGGCGCTCGCCCACCGGGAGCTGGCCGAGCAGCCCCTGCTGCTGCTGATGCTCGCGCTCTACGACGCCGACGGCAACGACCTGCGGGCCGCCGGGGGCCTGCGCCAGGGCGAGCTGTACGAGCGGTTGCTGACCCGGTTCGCCCGGCGGGAGGTGGCCAAGCACCGGCGCGGCCTGCCGGACCGGGAGCTCGACCGGGCCGTGGACGACGAGCTGGGCCGGCTCGCCGCGGTGGCGTTCGCCATGTTCAACCGGGGCACCCAGTGGGTGACCGAGGACGAGCTGGAGGCCGATCTCGCGGCCCTGCCGTTCCTCGCCGCGCCCCTGCCCGAGGCCCTGGGGCCGGCCGGGTTCCGGGCCCCGCTGCGGCCCGCGGAGACCGTCTTCGGGCGGTTCTTCTTCGTGCACCGGTCCCAGGCCCTGCGGGCCGACGACCGGGTGGCGACCTACGAGTTCCTGCACGCCACCTTCGGGGAGTACCTGGTGGCCCGCACGACCGTGGCGGTGCTGACCGAGCTGGCCGCGCGGGAGGCCGCCACGAGCCTGCTGCGCACGAACCAGCTCGACGACGACCCGCTGCACGCCCTGCTGTCGTTCGCGACGCTGACCGGGCGGGTACCGATCGTGGGCTTCCTGTCCGACGCCCTGCGGGCCCTGGCGCCCGAGCGGCGGGCCGCCGTGGCCGACGTGCTGGTGCGGCTGTTCCGGGCGGCGCACGAGGCCCGCCCGCCCCGGCGCTTCGAGGCGTACCGGCCCCGGCCGCTGCCGGTGCCGGCCCGGCACGCGGCGTACAGCGCCAACCTGCTGGTGCTCGGCCTCTGCGCGGCCGACGCGCTGCGCGGGCGGGACCTGTACCCGGGGCACCCCGACGTCCGGTCGGCGTGGCGCGGTCAGGCCCTGCTCTGGCGCTCGCAGCTCGACGAGACGCAGTACCGCGGCCTCGTCGAGGCGGTCACCCTGCAACGGCTCGGGACCGGGGTGTACCCGGACGTCCGGCTGCGGCTGGCCGACCCGCGCTCGGTGCCGGAGCCGGTGGACCTGTCCTGGACGTACCCCGACCCGGAGCCGGAGGACCGCAACCGGGTCCGGTTCGTGCCGCAGCTCGAACAGTCGGCCGCGGAACAGGCGAACTTCGAGTGCGTGCCTCGGGCGGACGCGAACCGGCACGCCCTGGAGTCGTTCGTCGCGGCGTTTCCGGACGCGTTCCGGATGGTCGTGGTCACCGGCTCGGGTCACCGGTCGGCGGCGCGGGCCGTGATCGACCTGCTGCTGCTGCCGGTGAGCGACGTCGCCCCGGCGGTGCGGGCCGGGATCTACCGCACGGTCCGGGTCCTGCTGCACGCGACGCACAGCGTTTCGCAGAGCAACCGCCTGTTGGTCCTGCTGTTCGACGGGCTGGCCGTGGACCCGCACGTTCCGCCCGCGCTGGTGGCCGAGCTCGCCGACCCCGGCGCCGTGCCGAGATGGTCGTACCCGGCGCGGGCCGCCCAGGTCCGCTGCTGCCTGGCCTTCCTGGGGCGGGACGCGACCGCGGACCGGTTGCTCGGCGCTCGGGTGGTGTATGGCCTGACCGAACTGCTGGGCTCGGCCGATCCGGAGCACGCCCGGCTCGTCGCCGAGGCCGTCCGTCGTCTCGACGAGCGGAACCTGCTCGACGGCCACCGGATCCCGCCGGAGGTGGCCGACCTCCGGCACCCGACCCGGGTGAACCGGCGCGGCGCGGCGGAGCCGCCGGCCCCGTGACCGGCCCCGGGTCACCGCCCCGGCCGGTTCCAGCGTCGGCCCGGCGGCCCGGAGGGGACCACGCCCGCGGGCGCGGCCCCACCCGTTCCCGGGCGGGGCCGCGCCACGCGTCAGGTGTCACGCGGCCCGCGGCACGGGCGCGTCACGTGAGAGGCGTCACCTGCCGGCGGACTCGCCGCCCGCCGGGCCGCCGCCGTGGCCGCGGCCACCCCCGCCGGGGAAGACCCCGGCCTCGACGGCCTTGGTGATCGCGTCGGCCTGCTCCTGGGTGAGCCTGCCGTCCTTGACGGCCTGGTCCAGCCGATCCTTCAGCTTGGCCTGCCGGTCGGCGGCGTCGGGGCGCTCGCCCCGCTCGCCCCGCTCCGGCCGGTCGGCCCTGTGCTGCTCGCGCACCTTGTCCAGGGCCGCGGTCACCTTGTCCGTGGAGACCCCCAGCTCCTTGGCGAGCGCCTCGGCGAACTCGGACTGCCGGTCGGCCCGCTGCTGCTGCCGGTCGGTGCCCTCGCTGCTGCTCGCGCTCGGGGTCGGGGTCGAGCTGTCCTCGGTGAACGCGACGGCCGGCGCCGCGATCCCCACGGTGAGTACGCCCGCCGCCGCGAGGCCGGCCAGCAACTGCTTCTTGGAAATCGTGCGGGACATTCGTTCTCCACTTCGTCGCTCGGATGCGATGACCTCACCGACAGTGATGGAGTGAGCTGGGTGAGGGCCGTGGCGAACCTGTCAGGAAGCTGAAAATCCGGTTTCGAATCGGGGACAAACCAGTTGCCACGGGATGGTCCGGCATAAAGGGTGGGATCGAGTCGAGCAGAGAGGCGGGCACCCGTTGACCACCCCCACCATCCGAGAGACCGTCCTGCCGGACGCGGGCTGCGGGCCGTACGGGATCACCGCCGGGCCGGACGGCGCGCTGTGGCTGACCCTGGTCCGCACCGGCGGGATCGCCCGGGTGACCGCCGACGGCGCGGTGTGGACCCACCCCGGCGACCCGGCGAGCCGCCCGCTGGTCATCGCGGCCGGCCCGGACAACGCGCTCTGGTTCACCCGCTCCGGGGACGACCGGATCGGCCGGGTCACCACCGACGGGTCGGCCACGTCGGTCGCGTTGCCGGCCGGCAGCGCACCGTGCGGCATCGCCGCCGGCCCCGACGGCGCCCTCTGGTACGCGGGGATGAGCAACGACACCGTGGGCCGGGTCGGTACCGACGGGACGGTGACCGCGTACCCGCTGCCGGTCAGCGGCGGATTCCCGTCGATGATCACGGCTGGGCCGGACGACGCCCTGTGGTTCACCCTCAACCAGGCGAACGCCGTCGGCCGGATCGCGCTGGACGGCGCGGTGCGCCTGCACCCGCTGCCCACCGACGCCGCCGGGCCGGTCGGCATCACGCTGGGCGTCGACGGGGCCCTCTGGTTCGTCGAGATCGCCGCCGGCCAGCTCGGCCGGATCACCCCGGACGGCCGGATCGAGGAGTACCCGCTGCCAGACCGGGCCGCCCGGCCGCACGCGATCGTCGCGGACCCGGCCGGCGGCTGCTGGTTCACCGAGTGGGCGGCCAACCGCATCGGCCACGTCACCCCCGACGGCCGCGTCGACGCGTACGACCTGCCCACCCCGGACTCGGAGCCGCACGGCCTCGCGGTCCTGCCCGACGGCACGGTCCACGCCGCCCTGGAACGCGGCGCGGTCGCCCACCTGACCCCCTGAGGGGTCAGCGGACGGCGGGCGCGACCGTGAGGGTGCCGGCGTCGGCGTCGAGGGTGGCCGGGACGCCCACGCCGACCGTGAGCTGGCCCTGGCCGTGGCCGATCGGCAGGCCGCCGAGAACCGGGACGCCGAGGTCGCCGAGACGCTCGGTCAGCACGTCGGCGACGCTGGTGTCCCAGCCGTCGGCGCAGTCGGTGAACTGCCCGACGGCCACCCCGGCCAGGCCGGCCAGCGCGCCGGCCCGGCGGAGCTGGGTCAGCATCCGGTCCACCTTGTACGGCGGCTCCCCGACATCCTCGACCAGCAGCACGGCCCCGGTCAGGTCCGGCATGTCCGGGGTGCCCAGCGAGGCGACGACCAGGCAGAGGTTGCCGCCGAGCAGCGTCCCGGTGGCGCGGCCGGGGACGCGGACGGCGAAGGTCTCCTCCCCGGGCCCGGCGGCGACGGTGACCGGCTCGGTGGTCATCAGCGCGGCGTGCAGCGACTCGGACGAGCGCAGCGGGGTGCGCTCGTCCAGCCAGGCCGCGCCCGGGCCGTGCACGCCGGCCAGCCGGGCACCACGCCAGAGGGCGAACTGCAACGCGGTGATGTCGGAGAAGCCGGCCACCACCTTCGGGTCCCGGCGCACCGCCGCCATGTCGACGGCGTCCACCACCCGCTGCGCGCCGTAGCCGCCCCGGGTGCAGACCACCCCGCGTACCGCCGGGTCGGCGAACGCCGTGTTCAGGTCGGCGGCGCGCAACTCGTCCGCCCCGGCCAGGTAACCCCGCCGGGCGTACACGTTGGGCGCGAGGACCGGCCGCAGCCCCCAGCCGGTGAGCAGCTCGACGCCCCGGGCCACCCGCTCCGGCCGGGTCGGCCCCGACGGGGACACCAGCATCACCGTGTCCCCGGGCCGCAGGACCGGTGGGCGCAGGACGGCGTCGTCGGTGATCACAGCCGCTGAGCCTAGCCGCCGGCCGGGACCCCCGGGCCGGCCCGCCGGCGTCCGGCCGGTGCCGTCCCGGGAAGCGTCGCGCCGAGGCGTTCCGGGCCGCGGGCGGGGCACCCGATAGCCTCGACGGCGTGGCAACCGCACTGGTGATCGAGAACGATCCGACCGACGACCCCCGACGGCTGGGGGACTGGCTGGTGGAAGGGGGCCTGGAACTGCGGGTGCTGCGCCCGTACGCCGGGGACGAACTGCCCGCCGACCTCGACGGGTACGTGGCCCTCGTGGTGCTCGGCGGTCCGCAGCAGCCGTACCCGCTGCCCGACGGCACCCCCGGGGCGCCCTGGTTCCCGAAGCTGGAGGGGCTGCTGCGCAAGGCGGTCCGGCGTCGGGTGCCCACCCTCGGCATCTGCCTCGGCGCGCAACTCCTGGCCACCTCGCACGCCGGCCTGGCCGAGCGGAGCCCGTCCGGGCCCGAGGTCGGCCCCGCCGTGGTCGGCCGCCGCGACGCCGCCGAGGCCGACCCGCTGTTCCGGTACGTGCCGCTGATCCCCGACGTGTTCCAGTGGCACGTCGACGAGATCACCGAGCTGCCGCACGGGGCGACCCTGCTGGCCGCCTCCACCCGCTACCCGCACCAGGCGTTCCGCCTCGGCGACCGGGCCTGGGGGTTGCAGTTCCACATCGAGTGCGACACCGCGATGATCGCCGACTGGGCGACCGACTCCGCCCTGCTCGACGAGCTGGGCTACGACCCGGAACTGGTGGTGGCCGCCTGCGACCGGGTGATGGCCGACGTGGAGGAGGTGTGGCACCCGTTCGCGATCCGGTTCGCCGCCCTCGCCCTCGGTGAGCTGGGCGACGACGACGTCCGGCGCAACCTGCCCCTGCTCGGGCACTGACCCGTGATCAGCAGACCGGCCCGGGGCCGGCTGGCCCGCTACGGCTTCGGCGCCGCCGACGGCGACAACGGCTCCCGGGCCGCCGACCTGCTCGGCCCGGCCGGGCTCGGCCTGTGGCGGCCGGAGGAACAGGAGCCGGTCGACGAGCGGGCCGCCGAGCTGCTGGCCGCCCTGTCCCGGGCCGCCGACCCGGACCTGGCCCTGCGCCAGCTGCACCGACTCGTCGAGGCCGAGCGCCGCGCGGCCGGCAGCACCGGCGGCGGGTCGACGGGTGCGCGCCGGGCCGCGGGTGCCACCGGAGCAGGCGGCGGGCCGGCGGACCCCGCGCGCCGGGCCCCGGGGGGCACCGGCGTCGCCGGCAGGCCCGCCGACTCGGCGCTGCTGCACGCCCTGCACGCCGACCCGGGGCTGTGCCGGCGGCTGGTCGCCGTGCTCGGCGCGTCGTCGGCGCTCGGCGACCACCTGGTGGCCAACCCCGACCAGTGGCCGGTGCTGGCCACCGCCCCGGACGGGCTCGCCCCCGCCGCCGAGGGCCGGCTGGACCTGGCGGCGGCAGCCCGGGTCACCGCGTCCACCCAGCCGATCGCGGTGCTGCGCCAGGGGTACCGGCTGGCCCTGCTGCGGATCGCGGCGGCCGACCTGACCGGCGGACGCGCCCTGGAGCAGACCATGGCGGCGCTCTCCGCGCTGGCCGACGCCACCCTCGGCGCGGCCCACGACATCGCGGTGGGCGAGCTGCCCGAGGGCACGCCACGGCCCCGGCTGGGCGTGGTGGCGATGGGCAAGTGCGGCGGCGGCGAGCTGAACTACGTCTCCGACGTCGACGTGATCTTCGTCTGCGCCGAGGACGACGAGCTGCCGGCGGCCACCACGGTCGCCACCCGGCTGATCCACATCTGCGGGCTGGTCGCCTGGCCGGTCGACGCCGCGCTGCGCCCCGAGGGCAACCGGGGCCCGCTGGTCCGCACCCTGGCCAGCCACCTGGCGTACTACCGGCGCTGGGCGCGCACCTGGGAGTTCCAGGCGCTGCTCAAGGCCCGCCCGGCGGCCGGCGACCTGGCGCTGTCGCAGGAGTGGATCGACCGGCTCGCCCCGCTGGTCTGGCGGGCCGCCGAGCGGCCGGAGGCCGTCGAGGACGTCCGCTCGATGCGCCGCAGGATCATCGACAACATCCCGCCGAAGGAGCTGGACCGCGAGATCAAACGCGGCCCGGGCGGGCTGCGCGACATCGAGTTCGCCGTCCAGTTGCTGCAACTGGTGCACGGCCGGGGCGACGAGGCGCTGCGGGCACCCGGCACCATCCCCGCCCTGCGCGCCCTGGTGGCCGGCGGCTACGTGGGCCGGGCCGACGGCGAGGGGCTGCTGCGCGGGTACCGCTTCCTGCGCGGCGTCGAGCACCGCCTCCAGCTCCAGGGCCTGCGCCGCACCCACACCGTTCCGGCCGACCCGGCCGGGCTGCGCTGGCTCGCCGCCGCGCTCGGCTACGCGGCCACCCCGGGCCGCAGCGCCGTCGAGGAGTTCCGCGCCGAGTGGGTCACCCACGCCACCGAGGTACGCCGGCTGCACGCCAAGCTGCTCTACCGGCCGCTGCTGGAGTCGGTGGCCCGGGTCCCCGCCGACGGGCTGCGGCTCACCCCGGAGGCGGCCCGGCACCGGCTGGAGATCCTCGGCTTCGCCGACCCGGCCGGGGCGCTGCGCCACCTCCAGGCCCTCACCGGCGGGGTGAGCCGTACCGCCGCCATCCAGCGCACCCTGCTGCCGGTGCTGCTCAGCGAGTTCGCCGACGCGCCCGAGCCGGACCGGGGGCTGCTCAACTACCGGCAGGTCTCCGACAAGCTGGGCAGCACCCCCTGGTACCTGCGGCTGCTGCGCGACTCCGGCCCGGTGGCCCGCCGACTGGCCCGGGTGCTCAGCTCCTCCCGGTACGCGGCCGACCTGCTGGCCCGGGAGCCGGAGGCGCTGCGGCTGCTGGCCGAGGAGAACGAGCTGACCCCCCGCCCCCGCGGCGTGCTCTGCGAGGGCTTCGCCGCCGCCGCGGCCCGGCACGCCGACCCGGTCGAGGCGACCCGGGCGGTGCGCGCGTTGCGCCGCCGGGAACTGGTCCGGATCGCCTGCGCCGACGTGCTCAGCCGGGCCGGGTCGCTCGCCCCCACCCCGACCCGCCCCGACCCGGACGGGCGGGCCGCGCTCGGCCTCGCCGACGTGACCGCCGTCGGCACGGCCCTGGCCGGCGTCACCGACGCCACCCTCGCCGCCGCGCTGCGCGCCGCCCGGGCCGCCCAGCCGGGCCTGCCCGGGCTGCGGTTCGCGGTGATCGGCGTGGGCCGGCTCGGCGGGTACGAGTCGAACTACCTCTCCGACGCCGACGTGCTGTTCGTCTACGACCCCCCGTCCGGGGCGGACGAGGGCGCGGCCAGCGCCGCCGCCCACGCCGTCGCCGAGGAACTGCGCCGGCTGCTCTCCGCCCCGGCCCCCGACCCGCCGCTCGGGGTGGACGCCGACCTGCGCCCGGAGGGCCGGCAGGGCCCGCTGGTGCGCAGCCTCGCCGCGTACGCCCAGTACTACGCCCGCTGGTCGAAGGTGTGGGAGGCGCAGGCGCTGCTGCGCGCCCGGTTCGTCTGCGGCGATGCCGACCTGGGTACGGAGTTCGAGGCGATGGTCGACCCGGTCCGCTACCCGGCCGACGGGCTGACCCGGGAGCAGATCGTCGAGATCCGCCGGATCAAGGCGCGGGTGGAGACCGAGCGGCTGCCCCGGGGCGCCGACCCGGCCACCCACACCAAGCTGGGCCGGGGCGGCCTCGCCGACGTCGAGTGGGCGGTGCAGCTCCTCCAGCTCCGGCACGCCGGCCGGCTGCCGGCGCTGCGCGGCACGCGCACCCTCGACGCGCTCGCGGCGGCGGCGGACGCCGGCCTGGTCGACCCGGCGGACGCCGGCGAGATGGCGGTCGGCTGGACCCTGGCCGCGCAGGTCCGCAACGCGCTGATGCTGGTGCGCGGCCGGGCCGGGGACCAGTTGCCCCGGCACGGCGTGGAGTTGGCCGGGGTGGTCCGGCTGCTCGGCCGGGACGACCCGGGCGAGTTCCTCGACGAGTACCTGCGCACCGGCCGCCGCTCCCGCGCGGCGATGGAACGGGTCCTCGACGCCGGGGCCTGAGCACCGGCGCCGAGGACGGTTGGCCACCCGTCGATCCGAACGCGACCCAAGGGGGACGTTATGACGAGAAATCAGCCGGTGACGCGGTAGTTGCCGGCGCTCGGCACCGTCACCACGGTCCATGCACCGTCCGGGGCGAGCGCCGCCTGACCGTCCACCCGCAACCAGCGGCTGTGTCGTACCCGTACCCGGACCGTTCCGGGGCCCGACATGCGCAAGGTCAGCGACGCGGCATCCTGCCCCACCAACTCCCCGGGGGCGGCCACCAGCGGGGTCGGGTCGGACACCGCGTAGAGCCGCCAGTGCCGCTCGGACCAGACCTCGGTCAGGTACGGCAGGCCGCCGTCGACCAGTTCCGCCTCCGCGCGCCCCACCCAGGACAGGTCGGCGTCGGGCACGGCGACGTACTGCACGGCGTTGTCGGCCAGCCAGGCCCGGTAGCTGTCGGCGGTCAGCGGAACGCCGGTGCCGGCGGCGCCCGGCACGGTCGTGAAGAAGAGCGGATTGCGGGCGATGTCGGCCTGCCGCAACCAGCCCCGCGCCAGCGGGACGTCGCCGAGGTGGGCGGCCTCCCAGTAGTCGCGGGTCGGCGGCACCTCGACCCGCCCGGTGAGCCCACGCCGGGCGAGCTCGGCGCGCAGCGGGGCGAAGTAGGCCGGCTCGGTCGTCGGGCCGCCGACGCCACGCAGGTCGGCCGGCACCACCGGGGGCTGCCACCAGCAGACGGCGGCCAGCAGCGCCGCCAGGGCGGTGCCGGCCGTCCCGCCCCGACGCAGCGCGGCCGGCAGCCGACAGGTGGCCCGCTCCGGCAGCCGGGCGGCAGCGGCCAGCACCGGCAGCGCGAACATCACCACCAGGCGGGTCGCGTTCAGGCCAACGGGCGTGTGCACCAGCGCGGCGACGAGCACCCCCGCCGCCGACAGCAGCGCGCCCACCCGCACCGGCCGGTACGCCACCAGCGCGGCCACCACCAGGCTGGTCAGCGCGGCGCGCAGCGTGTCAGTGCGGCTGATGTTCATCCAGCCGCCCTCGCCGAACAGCAGCCCGGTCACGGCCAGCGGGGCCGCCGCGGCGACCCCGAGCAGCAGGCCGTCGCCGAACCGGCGGGTGAGCAGCAGCGCGGCCCCGGCCAGCCCGACGAACAGGCCGGCGACCGGGCTGGTCGCCGAGGCCAGCAGTGCCGCAGCAGCGACCAGCCCGACGCGCAGCCGGCGTCGCCCCGCAGCGGCGCCCGGGGGCAGGGTGAGCGCGAGCAGCGCGGCGAGCCCGAACGCCACACCGAGGCCGTAGGTGACCCGGCCGGAAACGAGGTTGCCGGCGATGGTGACCGCCCCGACCAGGCCGCCGAGCAGCGGGCGGGGCACCCCGGTACGCACCAGCAGCGCAGCGAACGCCGCCGCCGCGACCACCAGCGCGAGGACGCCGGTCACCCGGACGCCGAGGACAGCCATCACCGGCGGGGAGACCAGGCTGTAGCCGAGGGGCTGGATGCCGCCGTACCACCGCAGGTCCACCAGGGCGGGGCCGTGCGCGGCGAAGAAGTCGGCGCGGGCCACCTGGGCCGAGAGATCGGAGCCCATCGTCGGCAGGAGCAGGTACCCCACGCCCAGGACGGCCGAAAACCCGGCGGACACCGCCACCACCGCACCGCGTCGCATGCCCACCTCCGTACCGCGACCACCGTACTGGCAGCATGGCGGGCGTGCCTCACCACCTCGCGCGCTGGACGGGTCTGACCGGTTCCCTGCTGCTCGCCGTGTCCGCGTACCTCGGCGGGGCGTTCCCGAAGGGTGACCTGCGCCCCAACCCGGTCAGTATCTGGCAGGGGCCGAACGGGCCGCTGATCATCGCGGCCTGGCTGCTCGGCACCGCCCTGATGGCCTGGGCGTGGTGGTCGCTGCGGGACGGGCTGCCGTCCGCGCGCTGGGCCCTGGTCACCGTCGGGCTCTGGCTGCTGCCGCTGCTGGTCGTCCCGCCGATGGCCAGCCGGGACGTCTACGCGTACGCCTGCCAGGGCGCCAGCTACGCGAACGGGATCAGCCCGTACGAGCAGGGTGTGTCCGCGCTGCCCTGTCCGTGGCTGGACTCCATCTCGTACATCTGGCGGGACACCCCGGCCCCGTACGGGCCGCTGTTCGTGGTACTCGCCGGCGCGGTGATCAAGGCGACCGGGTCGTTGACCGCCGCCGTCGTTGCGTTCCGGGTGCTCGCGGTCGCCGGGGTGGCGCTGACCGCCGCCTGCCTGCCGGTGCTGGCCCGCCGCTGCGGGGTCCCCGTCGGGCGGGCGCTCTGGCTGGCCCTGGCCAGCCCGCTCATCGGCGTACACCTGGTGGCCGGTGCGCACAACGACGCGCTGATGGTCGGCCTGCTGGTGGCCGGCCTGGCGGTGGTGGCCGCCCGGCCCGGGCGGCCCGGCCCGCTGCTGGCCGGCGGGGTGCTGCTCGGGCTGGCCGTGTCGATCAAAATCACCGGTCTGGTGGTGATCCCGTTCGCCGCGCTGGCCGCGTCGGTCGGGCCGTACCGGATCCGGACGCTGGTCCGCGACGGCGGATGGGTCGTCGGCGGCGCGGTCGCCACCGTGGTCGGGGTGACCTTCGCCGCCGGCCTGGATTTCGGCTGGATCAGCGGCCTGGAGAGCGGGGGCGACGTGATCGCGTGGACCTCGCCGTCGACCGCCGTCGGGCAGACCGTCGGTTACCTCGCGGTGATCTTCGGGGCGCACGTCGACGCCCTGCCGGTGGCCCGGGCGATCGGCGTGGTCGTGCTGGCCGTGGTGCTGGTCTGGCTCTGGTGGCGGGCCCGCACCCGCGACCCGCTCTTCCATGCCGGCCTGGCGCTGGCCGCCACCGTCGCGTTCTCCCCGATCGTGCACCCCTGGTACTGGATCTGGCCGCTCACGGTGCTCGCCGCCACCGCCCGCGACGGCGTCTGGTTCGCCGGGGTGGCGTTGGCAGGATCGTTCCTGGTACTGCCCGACGGCACCGGGCTGGCCCGGTACACCAAGCTGCCCGGTGCGCCGCTGATGACGCTGTTGCTGATCTGGGCGGCCGTCCGGTTGGTACGGTCGGCCAGGGCCGACCGCGCGCCGACCCCAGCCGCCGCAGGAGCCGACTGAACAGGGGTGCGCCGGTGACCGTCCCCGGCGAACCGCCCGCCCCCTCCCGCCGGCGGGCCGCGCTCGCCCGTTGGGCCGGGCTGCTCGGCGCGGTGCTGCTCGCCGTCGCCGGCTGGCTGGGCGGGGCGCTGCCCGAGATCGCCGACGGCGGCCCGGTCGACACCTGGCGGGGCCCGCACGGGCCGGCGGTGCTTGGCTGCTGGCTGGCCGGCACCGCGCTGATGGTCGGGGCGTGGTGGGCGCTGCGCCGGGGTGCCCCGTCGGCCCGGTGGGCGTACCGCACCGCCGGGCTCTGGCTGCTGCCGCTGCTGGCGACGCCGCCGCTGGGCAGCCGCGACGTCTACTCGTACGCCTGCCAGGGCTGGTCGTACGCGCACGGGCGCGACCCGTACGAGGTGGGGGTGGCGGCGGCCGGTTGCCCGTGGCTGGACTCGGTCGCCCCGATCTGGCGGGACACCCCCGCGCCGTACGGGCCGGTTTTCGTGCTGCTCGCCGCCCTGGCGGCGACCGTGGGTGGCGGGTTGGCCGGCACGATCGCGGTGCTGCGGCTGTACGCCGTGGCGGGGGTGCTGCTGACCGCGCTCTGCCTGCCGGGGCTGGCCCGGGCGGCCGGCGCGCCGACCCGGCGGGCCGCCTGGCTGGCGCTGGCCGCGCCGCTGGTCGGGGTGCACCTGGTGGCCGGCGCGCACAACGACGCGGTGGCGCTCGGCCTGCTGCTGCTGGCCCTGCTGGTGCTGGTCCGCCGGCCCGGCCGGCCGCGACCGCTGCTGCTGGCCGGGGCGCTGCTCGGGCTGGCCGTGTCGGTGAAGGCGACCGCCGTGGTGGTGCTGCCGTTCGCGGCGCTGGCCGCCGTGCTCGGCCGGTACACCTGGCGGGCGCTGCTGCGCGACGGCGGCTGGCTGGCCGGCGGCGCGCTGGGCGCGGCGCTGGCGACCTCGCTGGCCTCCGGGCTGGGCCTGGGCTGGGTCGGCGGGCTGGCCCGCAGCGCCGACTCCGCGCAGTGGACTTCGCCGCCGACCGCCGTCGGCTTCGTCGTCGACTACGCGGGGGAACTGGTCGGCCGGCGGCCGGACGCCGTGCCGGTGGCCCGGGCCACCGGCCTGCTGCTGCTCGTGGTGCTGCTGGTGGCCCTGTGGTGGTGGGCCTGGCGGTCGCTGCGCCGGCTCAACGACGTCCGGCGGCGGGCCCGCGCCGTGGCGGCGGCCCGCCCCCGGGTGGCCCTGCTCGGGGCGGGCCTGGCGCTGGCCGCCACGGTCGCCCTCTCCCCGGTCTTCCACCCCTGGTACGCCCTCTGGCCCCTGACGCTGCTGGCCGTCTCGGTGATCCGGGCCGCGCGGACCACCTGGTTCGTGCTGCCGTGCGCCGTCGCCGCCGTCCTGACGCTGCCGGACGGCAGCAACCTGGCCCGGTTCACCAAGGCCCCCGGCGCGATCGCGATGACGGTGCTGGTGGTGGTGCTGGCGGCGTGGGCGGCGTGGGCGGGGCGGGCGTTCGCTGCCCGCCCCGACGCGGGTGGTGCCGACCCGGAGGCGCCGGGCATCTCCTCCTGACGCCTTGGGAGCTGAATCGTTTACGACATCGCACGCGGCGGCCGGCGCGGGTCGCGTGCCGGCCGGCCGCGGGACGGTCCGCCGAACGCCGCCGAGCGACCCGGCCCGGTGGCGGTCGGGCGGCCGGGGTCGGAGTGGGCGGCTGGGGCGATCAGGCACTCGGTCCCCGGTGCGGCGTCCGGGCCTCGGGGGCGGTCGAAACACGGCGGAGGTGCTTGACGGGGCCGGTGCCGGGACCTACGTTTAACGCGTAAGTTAATTAACGAGGTGGTTAAGAGCGTGGCAACCGATCGACTCAGCGTCATCTTCGCGGCGTTGGCGGACCCGACCCGCCGGGCGATCCTCGCCCGGCTCGCCGAGGGGGACGCCACGGTCTCGGAGCTGGCCGAGCCGTTCGCGATCAGCCTTCCGGCGATCTCCCGGCACCTGAAGGTGCTCGAAAACGCCGGGCTGATCTCCCGGAGCAGGTCCGCCCAGTGGCGCTCCAGCAGTCTCAACCCGGAGCCGCTGCGAGAGGCGACGGCCTGGATGGAGCGGTACCGGCAGTTCTGGGACGCGAACTTCGACCGGCTCGACGCGCACCTGCGGCGGATGCGGCAGGCGCAGGCGACGCCCACCGACGACGAGAGCACGCAGTGAGAGAGGACGACACCATGACCGAGACCGCAGCCACCGAGACGCTGGTCATCACCCGGGTCTTCGACGCCCCGCGCGAGCTGGTCTACCGGGCCTTCACCGACCCCGACCAGCTCGCCCAGTGGTTCGGGCCGGTCGGCTTCTCGGTGCCCCGGGAGACCGTCAGCGTCGACGCCCGGGCCGGCGGCCACCAGCGCTTCACGATGGTCAACGACACCGACCCGAGCTTCACCTCCCCGGTCGACGCGACGTTCACCGAGGTGGTCGAGAACGAGCTGCTCGTCGGCTACGAGGAGGTCCAGGGCGTCCCCGGGTTCCCGGACGGGGCCCGGCTGGAGGTGCGGATCGAGTTCCACGACGAGGGTGGAGACCGGACCCGCCTGGTGCTGCGGCAGGGCCCGTACACCCGGGAGGTCGAGGCCGACGCCCGGGAGGGCTGGGGCAGCTCCTTCGGCAAGCTGGACGCCCTGCTCGCCCGCTGAACGGGGGCGGTCGCCCCGCCCCCCGTCGGCCGGCGGGGCGACCGGCGGTGCAGCGTACCGCCCGCAGGTGGGGCAGGGGCGCGTCGAGTCGGGTGCGACGGTGTGTCCGGCGGCGGTGCGTCAGGCGACGGACGCAACCGGCCGGGCCGGCCCCGCGGGTGCGGAGCCGGCCCGGCCGGTGCTGAGGGAGCGTGCTGACCCGAGGGCTCAGCAGTCGAAGTACATCGCGAACTCGTGCGGGGTCGGGCGCAGGCGCACCGGGTCGACCTCGTTGGCCCGCTTCCACTCCACCCAGGTGGAGATCAGGTCCGGCGTGAACACGCCGCCGTCGAGCAGGTAGTCGTGGTCGGCCTCCAGCGCGTCGAGCACCTCGGGCAGCGAGCCCGGAACCTGCTTGACCGAGCCCCACTCC
Source organism: Micromonospora sp. MW-13 (assembly GCF_003434305.1). Lineage (GTDB taxonomy): Bacteria > Actinomycetota > Actinomycetes > Mycobacteriales > Micromonosporaceae > Micromonospora. The sequence continues at coordinate 20,007 of NZ_QKKX01000031.1, read as the reverse complement.
TCCGGCGGCAGGTCGTACAGGTCCTTGTCGATCGGCTCCGGCGGCTCGATCTTGCTCTTGATGCCGTCCAGGCCGGCCATCATCATCGCCGAGAAGGCGAGGTACGGGTTGCTCGACGGGTCCGGCACCCGGAACTCGACGCGCTTGGCCTTCGCGTTGCTGCCGGTCACCGGGATGCGGGTGCAGGCGGACCGGTTGCGCTGCGAGTAGACCAGGTTGACCGGGGCCTCGTAGCCGGGCACCAGGCGGCGGTACGAGTTGATCGTCGGGTTGGTGAAGGCCAGCAGCGACGGGGCGTGGTGCAGCAGGCCGCCGATGTACCAGCGGGCCATGTCGGACAGGCCGGCGTAGCCGGTCTCGTCGTAGAACAGCGGCTCGCCGTTCAGCCACAGGCTCTGGTGGGTGTGCATGCCCGAGCCGTTGTCGCCGAAGAGCGGCTTCGGCATGAACGTGGCGGTCTTGCCGTTGACCCAGGCCTCGTTCTTGATCAGGTACTTGAAGAGCTGGAGCTGGTCGGCCGACTGCAGCAGGGTGGAGAACCTGTAGTTGATCTCCGACTGGCCGGCGGTGCCGACCTCGTGGTGCGAACGCTCCACGGTGAAGCCGGCGTCGACCAGGCGGCGGACCATGCTGTCGCGCAGGTCGGCGTAGTGGTCGACCGGCGGCACCGGGAAGTACCCACCCTTGTACGGGGTCTTGTACCCGCGGTTTCCGCCCGGCTCCTCGCGGCCGGAGTTCCAGGCGCCCTCGATCGAGTCGATGTAGTAGAACGACTGGTGCGCCGAGGTCTCGTGGCGGATCGAGTCGAAGATGTAGAACTCCGCCTCGGCGCCGAAGTAGGCGGTGTCGGCGATGCCGCTCGCGGCGAGGTACGCCTCGGCCTTCTTCGCCACGTTCCGCGGGTCCCGCGAGTACGCCTCGCGGGTGAACGGGTCGTGGATGAAGAAGTTCAGCGCGAGGGTCTTCTGCGCGCGGAAGGGGTCGATGAAGGCGCTCGCGACGTCCGCGAGCAGGAGCATGTCCGACTCGTGGATCGCCTGGAAGCCGCGGATCGACGACCCGTCGAAGGCGAGACCGTCGGTGAAGACGCTGTCGTCGAAGGACTCCACCGGCAGGTTGAAGTGCTGCATCACGCCGGGCAGGTCACAGAAACGTACGTCGACGAACTTCACGTCCTCGTTCTTGAGGTATCGCAGGAGTTCCTCGGGATTGGCGAACACACGTCCTCCTGGCACGTCCACGGTGGCTGGCTCCTGGCGACGCTATGACCGCACGGTTGCCCGGCCGTATCTTGAGTGTTTCTGTCGTGTTACGTCGCTCGCGCTGCGTCATCTTCGCCGGTCAGTCGCCATCCGCTGTCCGTTCGGACGATACCCGGCATGGCGTTGTAACGCAGATTACCGCCTTTGGTCCGATTCGGCGGTCGGTGCCACTCCGGCCACTCCGGCGCGCCTGACTACCCTTGGCGGCTGTGACCACGCCGCAGCATCCCGCACCGCCCGCCGCCGACCCCGGTTTCGTCCCGCCCTCCCTGGGCCGCCGGTTCGGCGCCCTGGTGATCGACTGGGTGCTCTGCCTGCTGGTGTCCAACTTCTTCGCCGACCCGGTCCGCGACGGCTGGGCGCCCGTCGTGGTGCTGATCGTCGAGTACGCCTTATTCCTCGGCCTGTTCGCCCAGACCCCCGGCATGTACGTCACCCGGATCCGCTGCCTGTCCTGGGCCGACGGCGGCCGGGTCGGCCTGGCCCGTGCGCTGCTGCGTGGCGTCCTGCTGGCCCTGGTGATCCCGGCCCTGCTCATGGACGAGCACCGCCGCGGCCTGCACGACCGCCTCACCGGCTCGGTGATCACCCCCGCCCCCCGCCCCTGACGCCCCGCCCCCGCCCCGCTCGTCACCGCGCTGATACACGGAAAGAGTGGCCTCCCCGCCGTGGAAGGCCACTCTTTCCGTGAATCTGCGCGAAGCTGCGGTGCTCGGGGCGGCCCGGGACGTGGGCGTCCCGGCGCGCGGGGCCGGGGGGAGTGGGGTCGGGGGAGCGGGGTCAGCGGCCCCTGGTCTGGCGGAAGGCGCTGCGCGGCGGGCGCATGTTCTTCGGGATCGCGCCCTTGGGCATCTGCGGGCGGGCGGTGAGCGCCTTGAGCCGCTTGTCGAGGGCGTTGACGTCCTTGCCGCTGAGGTTGCGCGGCAGCCGCATCAGCGTCATCCGCAGCTTGCGGATCGGCAGCTCGCCCTCGTCCTGGCCGATGACGTAGTCGTAGAGCGGGGCCGTGCCGATCACCTTGGCCAGTCGCCGCTTCTCCTGCCCCAGCAGGCCGCGGATCCGCTGCGGGTTCCCCTCGGCCAGCAGGATCACGCCGGGACGGCCGATGACCAGGTGCACCATGTCCATCTGGGTGGTGGCGCTGACCGCCGGGGTGACCCGCCAGTCGCCCCGCATGTTCTCCATGATCTGCGCCGCCGCGCCGGGCTGCCCCTCGGCGGCGTTCATCATCGCCTTGTTGGACCGCAGGTTGAGCACGATCAGCACGGCGAGCAGGGTGAGCAGGATGCCCAGCGGCAGCCAGAGCCAGCCCCAGAGGATCACCGCGACCACGGTCAGCGCGAGCGGGATCAGCACCGCGCCGGCGGTCAGCGGCGCGAACCACCGGTCCTGCTTGGCGGTGAACTGGAACACCATCCCGATCTGCTTCAGCCGCTGGCCGAACGAGACCTTCTCCTGGGGCTTTGCCATGTCGAGGAGTCTAGTGGTCGCCGTGCAACCGGTTGATCCGCGGCCGGTGCCCCGCCCAGGCGGGGGCCCTCCCGGCGGCGGGCTGAGTACCTTACGCCGCTCCGGGGCGGCCCGGACGGCCTGGTAAGGAGGCGGGGCGGTCGAAGATCAGGTGCTGCCCTCATGCGGCGGGGGGACCTGCGCGCGGAGAGTCAGTGTCGGCAGCTCAACCCGCACCACGAGGAGCCCGACATGTTCGGCAACGACGCAGGCTTCCTGCTCTCCATCCACCGCGCGCACGCCGCCGAGCTGCGCGCCGACGCGGACGCGGACCGGCTCGCCCGGTCGGTGCCCCGCCGGCACGGCCGCGACTGGCTCGGCCGCCGCCGCCACTCCCACCACTCCCACCACACCGGTGACACCCGCCGGTGACGCCGCCCACGCCGCCGGCAGCTCCGCCCGCGCCGGCGGCGTCCTCGCCCGCACCGGCGGCGGCTCCGTTCCCGGCGGCTCCGTTCGCGGCGGCGGCGGATCGGCTCGCGCAGCCCGCGTCGGCGGCGGCGCCGCAACGATCGGCCGCGACCGGGCCGGTCGGCCGGGGCGACGCCGGTGGCGGCCGTGGCATGCTTCCTGCCGTGACCGCACGAGCCGCCAGCACCGTCCTCGTCGGCCGGGAGTCCGAGCTGACGAGCCTGTACGACGCGCTGGCCCGCACCGGCGCCGGCGAATCGGCCACGGTGCTGGTCGGCGGCGAGGCCGGGGTCGGCAAGACCCGGCTGCTGGAGGAGTTCGGCTCCCGGGCCACCGGCGGGGGAGCGCGGCTGCTGGTCGGCCAGTGCCTGGAACTCGGCGAGGCGGGCCTGCCCTTCGCGCCGTTCGCCGCCGCGCTGCGCGAGGTGCTGCGCCGCGACGGCCCGGGCGCCTTCGAGGGGTACGAGGCGGAGTTCGCCCGCCTCCTGCCCGAGCTGGCCCGGGTCCCGGCCGGCGTCGCCGCGCCCGGCCGCCCACCGCTGTCCGACGCCCCACGCGGGTACCTGTTCGACCTGGTCGCGGAGCTGTTCCACCGGCTGGCCGCCGCACAGCCGCTGGTGCTGCTGATCGAGGACCTGCACTGGGCCGACCGGTCCACCCGGGACCTGATCGGTTTCCTGGTGCGCGCGGCCCGCACCGCCAGGCTGCTGCTGATCTGCACGTACCGGACCGACGAACTGCACCGGGGTCACCCGCTGCGGCCCTTCCTGGCCGAGCTGGACCGGGCCCGGGGCGTCGAGCGGATCGAACTGGGCCGCCTGGACCGCGACGGCACGGCCGCGATCCTCACCGACCTGCTCGGCGCCGAGCCGCCCGCCCGGTCCGTGGACGACGTGCACGCCCGTACCCAGGGCAACCCGTTCTTCATCGAGGAGCTGGCCGCCGCCGGTGATCCGGTCGGCTGCGCCGCCCTCCCGGAGACCCTGCGCGACCTGCTGCTCGCCCGCGTCGACCGGCTGCCCGACGCGGCCCAGCGGGTACTGCGGATCGCCGCCGCCGGCGGCACCCGCTTCGCCCACCAACTCCTCGCCGAGGTCGCCGGCCCGCCCGAGCCGGAGCTGGAGGACGCGCTGCGCGCCGCCGTGGCCGCCCAGCTCGTGGTGGCCGATCCGGACGGCGACTACGAGTTCCGCCACGCGCTGGTGCGTGAGGCGGTGCACGACGAGCTGCTGCCCGGCGAGCACGCCCGGCTGCACGCCCGGTACGCCGCCGTGATCGAGGCGCACCCGCACCTGGTCGCCGCCGGCCGCGCCCCGGCCGAGATCGCCCACCACTGGTACGCCGCCCACGACCACCCCCGCGCCCTGGTCACCGCCCGCGCCGCCGCGGACGCCGCCGCCGAGCGGTACGCGTACGCGGAGCAGAGCCGGCTGCTGGAACGGGTGCTGGAGCTGTGGGAGCAGGTCCCCGACGCGGCCGACCGGCTCGGCATGGACCACCTCGCCGTGCTGGAGGAGACCCTGGCCGCGGCCACCACTGCCGGTGACCTGAACCGGGCGGCCACCCTCGCCCGGGCCGCCCTCGCCGAGGTGGACCGGGACGCCGAGCCGCTGCGGGCGGCCCGGCTGTTCGACCGGCGGGGCCGGCTGCTCGCCCTGCTCGGCAAGGCCGACGGCACGGCCGAGCTGGGGGAGGCGTACCGGCTGGCCGCCGGGGTGCCGGACGGGCCGGAGCGGGTCCGGCTGCTCGCCGACCTCGCCGCCCACCTGGTGCGGATCGACCCCGAGCAGGCCGCGCGGATCGCCGCCGAGGCGACCACGGCGGCCGAGGCGGTCGGCGAGGACCTGGCCCTGCTGCCGACCCGGATCGCCATGATCTGCCGCTCCGACCGCGCCCCCGACCTCGGCCTGGCCGAACTGCGCCGGGCCGAGACCCTGGCCCGCGCCGCCGGCAACGCCCCGGCCCTGGTCAGCGCGGCGGTGCACCTCTCCGACGTGCTGTACGAGCTGGGCCGGTACGCCGAGTCGGTCGAGGCGGCCGACGCCGGGGTGGCCGAGGCACGCCGGGTCGGCATCAGCCGCTCCACCGGGGCGTACCTGCTCTCCAACAAAGCCGAGGCACTGATCGCCCTGGGCCGGTGGGACGAGGCCGACACGGCGTGCGTCGAGGCGGCCCGGACCGACCCGCCCGGCGTCTCCGGGCTGCACTGGCTCCAGCTACGGGCCGGCCTGCGGCTGGCCCGGGCCCACCCGCGCGCCGACGAGCTGGTCGGCCGGGCACTGGCCTTCCTCGGGCGGCCCTACCTGTGGCCGAACCACCGGCTGCCGCTGCACGAACTGCGGATCGAGGCCGCGCTGGCCGCCGGCGATCCGGCCGGGGCGGTCCGCGCCGTGAGGGCCGCGCTGGCCGACGAGCGCCTGCCCGAGCTGCCCCGGGAGGGCTGGCCGGTGCTGGCCGCCGCCGCCCGGGCCGCCGCCGCCGCGCCGGACGCCGACCTCGCCGCCGCGCTGGCCGGGCCGGCCGTCGACCTGCCCGCCCGGTTCCCGACGGAGCGGGCCCACGCCGTCGAGGTCGCCGCCCTGCTGGCCGAGGGGCCGCCGGCGCTGCCCGCCTGGCGGGCAGCCGTCGCGGCATGGCGGGCGGCCGGGTCGCCGTACCCGCTGGGGCGGGCGCTGCTCGCGCTGGCCGAGGCGGCGGCCGGGGCGGGGGAACGGGACGAGGCCGCGGCGGCGGTCCGGGAGACGGCGGCGATCGCCGCGAAGCTGGGCGCGACGCCGCTGGCCGAGCGGGCCGCGACGCTGGCCCGCCGGGTCGGGCTGCGCGGCACGGCCGGCCACCGCACCGGGCGCGACCTGCTGACCGTACGCGAGCAGGAGGTGCTGCGCCTGGTCGCCGAGGGGCTGAGCAACAGCCGGATCGCCGAGCGGCTGTTCATCTCGCCGAAGACGGCGAGCGTGCACGTCTCCCGGATCATCGCCAAGCTGGACGTCGGCAACCGGGTCGAGGCCGCCGCGGTCGCCCACCGCCTCGGACTGCTCGCCCCCGACGACCGCTGACCCCACCCCCACCGACCCGAACGACCGGGCGAACAGCGGGGCGGCGCGGTACGCCTGCGGGGGCGCCGCCGAATCGGAGCGCCCCTGGCCCGTACCCCCGCCGACGGGTCAGGCGCGGACGGCCTCGCGGGCGTCCAGCGCCTGCCGGTAGAGCCGGCCGGCCCGGTACGACGAGCGCACCAGCGGCCCGCTCATCACCCCGGCGAAGCCGATCTCCTCGGCCTCCTCGCGCAGCTCCACGAACTCCTCCGGCTTGACCCAGCGGGTCACCGGGTGGTGCCGGGGCGACGGGCGCAGGTACTGCGTGATGGTGATCAGCTCGCAGCCCGCCTCGTGCAGGTCGCGCAGCGCCTGGGACACCTCGGCCCGCTCCTCGCCCATGCCGAGGATCAGGTTGCTCTTGGTGACCAGGCCGTCGGCGCGGGCCTGCCGGATCACGTCCAGCGAGCGCTCGTAGCGGAACGCCGGCCGGATCCGCTTGAAGATCCGCGGCACCGTCTCGACATTGTGCGCCAGCACCTCCGGGCGCGAGCCGAAGACCTCGGCGAGCTGCTCGGGGACCGCGTTGAAGTCGGGGATCAGCAACTCCACGCCGCAGCCCGGCTGGAGGGCATGGATCTGGCGGACCGTCTCGGCGTACAGCCATGCGCCGCCATCGGGCAGGTCGTCGCGGGCGACGCCGGTGATCGTGGCATAGCGCAGTCCCATCGACACCACGGACTCGGCCACCCGGCGCGGCTCGTCGGCGTCGAACTCGGCCGGCTTGCCAGTGTCGATCTGGCAGAAGTCACAGCGCCGGGTGCACTGGTCACCACCGATGAGGAAGGTGGCCTCCCGGTCCTCCCAGCACTCGTAGATGTTCGGGCAGCCGGCCTCCTGGCAGACGGTGTGCAGCCCCTCGCGCGAGACCAGCCCGCGTAGCTGGGTGTACTCCGGCCCCATCTTGGCCTTGACCTTGATCCACGGCGGCTTGCGTTCGATCGGCGTCTCGGCGTTGCGCGCCTCGATCCGCAGCATGCGCCGCCCCTCGGGGGCCACCGTCGCGGTACGCGCAGCGGGGCTGGTCGTCGGCTGCTCGGTCGTCGGCGTCGTCGGCGCGGATTGCTGCTCGATCGTCACGAAACGAGCCTACGCCCGACGGTCTGCGTCGATGAACGTGAGGCGACGCCCATCACCCCCTAATCCCTGTGACGCCGCCCACCGGTGGTGCAGAAACCGCGTTACGCCCGCCACGGCCGGGTGCTACCTTGCCGGAAAGCTGTGACGGAGCCGAGTAGCGCGCCGCCCCGCCAGTTCAGAGAGCCGCCGATCGCTGCGAGGCGGTCTGGCGTCGGCGCGCGAAGACCCTCCCGAGCTGCGGGAAGAACGGCGCGTGCGCGACGGCGCCCTCCGACACCGGAGGGGTCCGGTCGGCACCGCCCAGTAGAGCCCGCCCGGCTGGCCCCGGTCACCAGGCGACGAACGAGGCCCCCGCCGCGGCGGGGGCGAAGGTGTGGTGGCACCGCGAGGACCCGCTCGCCCACACCTCCCGGGGATCGCGTTGCGATTGATCGAGGAGGTACCCGCCGTGCAACGCATCCTGTCCACCCAGCTCCCCGCCCACGCCGGCGCGACCGTCCGGGTCGCCGGCTGGGTGCACCGCCGCCGGCTGCTCAAGTCGGTGGCGTTCCTGATCGTGCGGGACGCCGCCGGCCTGGTCCAGGTGGTGGTCACCGACCCGGCCGTCCGCGCCGCCGTCGAGGCGCTGACCGAGGAGACCGTCGTCGAGGTGGTCGGCACGGCCACCGCGAACCCGACGGCCCCCGCCGGGGTCGAGCTGACCGACCCGACGGTACGACCGCTCGGCCCGCCTGCCGTCCCGCCCCCGTTCGACCTGTACCGCCCGGCGCTGACCGCCACCCTGCCCACCCAGCTCGACCACGCGCCCGTCGCGCTGCGCCACCCGACCCGGGCGGCGACGCTGCGCATCTCGGCGGCGGCGGTGGCCGGGTTCCGGGCCGCCCTCGACGCCCGCGACTTCGTGGAGATCCACACCCCGAAGGTGGTCGGCTCGTCCACCGAGTCGGGCGCGAACGTCTTCGCGCTGGACTGGTTCGGCCGGCCCGCGTACCTGGCCCAGTCGCCGCAGTTCTACAAGCAGCTCATGGTCGGCGTCTTCGAGCGGGTGTACGAGGTCGGGCCGGTGTTCCGGGCCGAGCCGCACGACACCGTCCGGCACCTGGCCCAGTACACCTCGCTCGACGCCGAGCTGGGCTTCGTGGCCGACCACCGGGACGTCATGACCGTGCTGCGGGACACCGTCGCCGGGATGCTGGCGACGGTGGCGGACCGGGCCGGCGGCGCCCTGGCCACGCTCGGCGTGAACCCGCCGGAGGTGCCGGCGCGGATTCCGGCCGTGCACTTCACCGAGGCCCTGGTCATCGCCGGGGCCCCGGCCGACGAGCCGGACCTCGCCCCCGCCCACGAGCGGGCGCTGGGCGACTGGGCCCGCCGGGAGCACGGCAGCGACTTCCTCTTCGTCACCGGGTACCCGATGGCGAAGCGGCCGTTCTACACCCACCCCGACCCGGCGCGGCCGGCGTACTCCAACGGGTTCGACCTGCTGTTCCGGGGTGTCGAGCTGGTCACCGGCGGGCAGCGCCTGCACCGGTACGACGACTACCTGGCCGCCCTCGCGGGGCGCGGCGAGCCGGTCGGGCCGTACGCGGGCTACCTCGACGCGTTCCGGCACGGCATGCCGCCGCACGGCGGCTTCGCGATCGGGCTGGAACGCTTCGTCGCCCGCCTGGTCGGGGCGGCCAACGTCCGCGAGGCCACCGCGTTCCCCCGCGACCTGCACCGCCTCACCCCCTGACCGACCGATTCCTGTTCGGCGCCTACGCGGCGTCACGGCCCGGCCGGTCGGGCGTCCCCGTCACCCACCGTCAGGTGTGGCGGGGTGGCTGCCTCAGGCCACCCCGCCACGGCTGCCCCTGACCTGAGCCGACCCCGCCCACCTCAACCCCCCACTCCCGCCCTTTGCTCTGCACCCACCGATGCGACAGGCACGTGAAGTAGCTGCCGCGTCGGTGGGTGCAGAGCAAAGCGAGTGGGGGAGGGGGGTGGGTGCGGGGGCGGGTGGTGACGGTGCGTCAACGGAGTGGTTGGTCGCGTTGTCGAGCACGCGACGAGGAGCGTGCCGGGCGCGTCCGGCCGGGAGAGCACGGGGGCTCCGGAGGGGGCGCAGGGGACGCGGTGGAGCTGGAGGGCGGATTGCACCGCGCCGGGGCAGGTCGCGCCGGGGCAGGCCGGGATGGGTCAGGCCGGGCCGAGGAGGTCCCAGGGGTTGCCGGCGATGTCGCGGAAGACGGCCACCCGGCCGTACGGTTCGGTGCGCGGGGGCTTGACGAACTCGACGCCCGCGTCGACGAGGCGGCGGTGGGTGGACTCGAAGTCGTCGACCCGGAGGAAGAAGCCGACCCGGCCGGCGGTCTGGTCGCCGACCGCCGCCTCCTGCCGCTCCCCGTCGGCGCGGGCCAGCAGCAGGCCGGTCCGCGCGCCCGGCGGGCGGACCACCACCCAGCGCTTCGGGCGGCCGTGAAGGCCGCCGGGCCTGGGCGGCTCAGGCGGGCAGGGTGACCAGGGTGGGCAGGCGGCGCTCGACCACCGGCAGCACGTCGGCGACGGTGACCGGACGGCCCAGCTCGGCGGTCAGGCTGGTGACCCCGGCGTCGCGGATGCCGCACGGCACGATCCGGTCGAAGTACGCCAGGTCGCAGTCGCAGTTGATCGAGAAGCCGTGCAGGGTGACCCCCCGGGCGACCCGGATGCCGATGGCGGCGACCTTGCGGGCCGGGCCCCTCGCGTCCTCGGGCACCCAGACCCCGCTGCGCCCCTCGACCCGGCCGGCGGCCAGCCCGAACTCGGCGCAGACGTCGATCAGCAACTGCTCGGTCCGGCGCACGTACGCGACCACGTCCACCGGGTCGGGCAGCTTGACGATCGGGTACCCGACGAGCTGCCCCGGCCCGTGCCAGGTGATCTTGCCGCCCCGGTCGACGTCGACCACCGGGGTGCCGTCCATCGGCCGGTCCCACGGCTCGGTGCGCTTGCCGGCGGTGTAGACGCTCGGGTGCTCCAGCAGCAGCACCGTGTCGCCGCGCAGGCCGGCCACCACGGCCTCGTGCAGCCGCCGCTGCTCGTCCCACGCGGCCTGGTAGTCGAGCACCCCTGCACGGACGGCGGTAAGCCCCGGAATCGTCGCGGTCACGCCACCAGCCTAGTCCCGTACCCGCCGGTCACCTGCGGTGAGCCGCCTCACCACCGACGTGTCGGGTCAGGCCGGGGGGACCTTCCAGAGCCAGACGTCGTCGACGCGTTGCGGGGGGCCGAGCAGGGCGGTGGCGGTGCGGCGCAGGGCCTCCTCGTCCAGGTCGTACTTGGCGCCGTGCACCCGGTCGGCGAGGACGACCACCTCGACGCCCCAGTACCGCAGGTCGGCCAGGGACTCCTCGATGCTGCCCTCGGTGATGATCGGCACCAGCCCGGTCCGGCCGGCCTGGTCCATCAGGGTGTCGAAGGTGCGCGGGGGCGGCCCGATCCGGCCCCGGCCGTCCGGGCCGCCCGGGCCGAGGAAGAACCCGGCCGGGATGCGGAACTCACCCTGCCGGTGGGCCAGCGCGTACGCCTGCCAGCGCTGCCCGTCCGGGGTCACGTCGAGGGTCAGCGGCAGCGGGGTGAGCACCCCGCCCGGGGAGACGTACTGTCGCCAGGTGCCGGCCGTGACGAACGCCGGCACCGGCTCGCGGACGCTGGTCAGCAGCGGGGTGGGCAGCAGTGGCAGCAGCGCCGCCGCGAAGCCGACGACCCAGGCGGCGGACGCGGCGCGCGAAGGCGGATCGGCCCGCAGCCGGTCGACGGTGTACGCCAGCAGCAGCCCGATCACCGGGGCCACCACCAGGGCCAGCCGGGACGGCAGGGCGGCGTTGACCACCGGCAGGTTGTCCAGCAGCAGGAACGGCAGCGGCCGGTCGGTGCGCTCGCCGTTCCATGTGGCCCGGGGGCCCCAGGACAGCACCGCGAAGACCACGGCGGTGACGCCGAGCGCCCACACGGTGGCCCGGCGGGCCCGGTCCCGCCAGCAGAGGAAGGCGAAGCAGACCCCGGTGAGCAGCAGCAGCGGCACCCCGAAGAACGAGTTCTCCTCGGTCGGGTTGGGCGCGAGCGAGGTGCCCAGGCCCGCCTCGCCCGCCAGCGACCGGCGCGGGTACGCCCCGTACGCGGCGATGTCCTCGGAGTGGATGATCGGGTCGAAGCCGGTGCCGTGGAACCGCTGCGGCCCGGCGAAGTGCAGCCACAGCGGGTACGCCAGCAGCACCCCGGCGGTCAGCGCGGTGACGCCGAGCCCGCGCAGGAAGGTGGGCAGCGCGGCCCGGGCGGCGGCCCGCCGGCTCGGGTGCAGCGCCCAGACGGGCAGGAAGACGCCGAGCGTCAGGGCGGTGAAGAACAGCCCCTCGGCGGCGATGGAGAAGGCCACCGCGACGGCGACGCCGAGCGCGACCCCGTCGCGCAGCCAGTGCCCGGGGCGGCGCAGCGCGAACAGCCGCCAGACCAGCAGCGGCACGAGCCAGCCGGCCGTCCAGTTCAGGTGGGCGTTGGCGTGCGACACCATGCCGGGGGAGTACGCGACGAACAGCGCGCCGACCGCCGCCGCGAGCCGGCTGCGGACGAACTGCCGGGACAGCAGCAGGTACCAGGCCACCGCCGTGGCGGCCAGGTTGAGGGTGAGGATCACCAGGAACGTCGCCGGCGGCCCGACGAGGTAGGTCAGCGGGGCGAAGACCGCCGCGTACACGGTGATCGAGGTGTTGACCGCGAGGTTCACCCCGTCGGGAACGTTGATCAGGTACGTGAACAGCGGGTTCTCCCCGTGCGTGAGCGCGTGCCCGCCGAAGGCGAGCAGCCACTCGAACAGCGCCTGGTCGCTGGAGTTCACGGTGATCGCCCGCTGGTCCGGATCCCGCCACAGCCCGCTGGTCACCCAGACCGCGAGCGCCAGCGCCACGAGGACGACGGTCAGGTCGGCGCGCCGGTCGTGGCGGCGGGCGGCGGCGGGCGGCGGCCCGGTGGTCGGGGACGGGGAGGACGGCACGCAGCGGACGTTACCAACCGGAACTGGACACGCCGGTCAGACACGAAGGCTTGACCGTTTGTTGGAAATGACTTCCAATTGCATCAACGCTGTCCTGTGTTGATCGGAGGAGAACATGTCTCTCGACGTACCCACCGCCCTGCTGGAGCGGGCCGAGGCGGGCCGGATCGACGACGCCGAGTTCGTCGACTGCGTGCGGCGCTCCCTGCCGTACGCCTGGCTGGTCGTCTCGGACGTGGCCGGGCGCGCGGCCGGCGGCCGGGTGGCCGACCACGCCGTGCCGCCGCCGTCCGAGGCCGAGCGGGGGCAGTTGCTGCGCGCGCTGGCCAGCGACGCCATCCGGGGCGGCCTGGAGCGGCACTTCGGGGTGCGGCTCGCCTTCCAGAACTGCCACCGGGTGGCGGCCTTCCCGCCCGCGCTGGTCGACAGCGACGAGTACCGGCAGTTCGTCTCGCCGCTGGCCCAGATCCGCAACCAGTCCCCGGAGCTGCGCAACTGCTGACGGGGGCGCGGGGGTCCCGGCCGCGCATCCCGCGCGGCCGGGACCCCCGCGGCGTCCGCCCGGCGGCCGGGTGCCGCCGGGCGGGGGCACACGTCGGCGGGCGTGAATGTGTGAGCGGCGGCCATGTCGCCGGTCGGAAACAGGGACGTAACGTCGCGGCAACTCGGGGGTGACCCAGTTCACAATCCGCCACAGGAGGCCGCCGTGCGCCGCTCCACCACCCTGCTCACCCGGCTCACCGGGGCGGTCGCCGGGGCCGCGCTCGCCGCGGCGGCCACGGTCGCCGTCGCCGCGCCCGCCCAGGCCGCCAGCCTCACCCAGGTCACCGGTTTCGGCTCCAACCCCGGCAACCTCGCCATGTACGCGTACCGCCCCGACGGCCTGCCGGCGGCTGCCCCGGCCGTCGTGCTGCTGCACGGCTGCACCCAGAACGCGTCGGGCTACTTCGCCAGCTCCGGCTGGCAGAAGTACGCCGACCAGTGGAAGTTCGCCCTGATCGTGCCCCAGCAGTCGTCCGCCAACCAGGCGCTGAGCTGCTTCAACTGGTTCACCGAGGGGGACATCACCCGGGGCCGGGGCGAGGCGCTGTCGATCGCGCAGATGGTCGGGTACGCGAAGTCCACCTACGGCCTCGACGGCAACCGGATCTACCTCAGCGGGCTCTCGGCGGGCGGGGGGATGGCCTCGGTCATGCTTGCCACCTACCCGGACCTCTTCGCCGCCGGCTCGGTCATCGCCGGCCTGCCCTACCGCTGCTCGCCGCCCGCCGCCACCAGCACCTGCCAGTACAGCGGGGTGGACAAGACCCCGGCCGCGTGGGGCGACCTGGTCCGGTCCGCGTACCCCGGTTACACCGGCCGCCGACCCCGGGTGTCGATCTGGCACGGCACCTCGGACAGCACCGTCGTGCCGGCCAACGCCGTCGAGTCGCGCGACCAGTGGACCAACGTGCTCGGCGTCTCCCAGACCCCCACCAGCACGGCGTCGCTGCCCGCCGGCACCAGCCTGGAGGTGTACGGCAACGACGCGGTCCGCCTCCAGCGGGTCTCCGGGATGGGCCACGGCACCCCCGTCGACCCGGGCTCCGGCGCCGACCAGTGCGGCACCGCCGGGGCGTACTTCCTGGACACCATCTGCTCCACGTACCGCGACGCGCAGTTCTTCGGTCTCGGCGGCGGCGGGACCACCCCGACCCCGACGGCCACCCCGACCCCGACGGCCACCGCGTCGCCCACCCCCACGCCGACGCCGACCGCCACGCCGACCGCCACCCCGACCGCCGCCCCGACGTGCGTCACCGCCAGCAACTACGCCCACGTCAGCGCCGGGCGGGCGTACCAGTCCGGCGGCTACGCGTACGCCCTCGGCAGCAACCAGCGGATGGGCCTCTACAACACCTTCTACACGTCCACGCTCAGGCGCACCGCCACCGACTACTGGGTGATCGGCTGCTGAGGGCGCTCCGGCACGGGTCCCGCCTGCCCGGGCCGGGCCCCGTACCGGTCAGTCGGTCAGGGCGGCGTGCAGGGCGCCGGCCAAATCGGGGTGGTGGTAGGCGAAGCCGGCCCGGCGCAGCACGGCGGGCAGGACCCGGGCGCTGGTCAGGGCCTCCTGCGCGAAGCCGCCGAGGGCCACCCTGAGGGCCACCGCCGGGATCGGCAGCACCGCCGGGCGATGGAGCTGGCGGGCCAGCTCCCTGGTGAACTCGGCGTTGGTGACCGGGGCCGGGCCGACCCCGTTGACCGGTCCGGCCAGGTCGTCGCGGTCCAGCAGGAACTCCGCCACGCGCAGCCAGTCGGCCATCGAGATCCACGGCAGCCACTGCCGGCCGCTGCCCAGCCGTCCCGCGACGCCGAGCCTGAACGGCAGGAGCTGCGGCTTGAGCATCCCGCCGTCGCGGTGCAGCGGCAGCCCGGTGCGCAGCCGGACCACCCGTACCCCGGCGTCCTCGGCCGGGCGGGTGGCCGCCTCCCAGACCCGGCAGACGTCGGCGAGGAAGCCCTCGCCCGCCGGGGCGTCCTCCTCGACCATCCGGTCGCCGGTGTTGCCGTACCAGCCGACGGCGGAGGCGTTCAGCAGCACCGCCGGCCGGTCGGCGGTCGGCAGCCCGGCGATCGTGATGGCCAGGGTGGTCGTGCTGTCCACCCGGCTGGACCGGATCAGCCGCCGGTACCCGTCGTTCCACCGCTTGTCGCCGACACCGGCGCCGGCCAGGTTGACCACGGCGTCGGCGTCGGCGACCACCCCGGGGTCGAGCTGGGCGGCGGACGGCTTCCACTGTCGCTCGTCGGGAGTGCGCGCCGGCCGCCGGACCAGGTGGGTGACCTGGTGTCCCCCGGCGGTGAGGCGGCCGACCAGCCGGGTGCCCAGGAAGCCGGACGCGCCGGCCATGAGAATGCGCATACCCATATCTTCGCCGCCCGCGGCACCGACCGGACGCGGCGAGCGGATCTCGATCAGCCGCACCTGGGCGACCCGGGTCGCCCAGGGCGCGTCGGGCCGCCCGTCGGTGAACCAGCCCAGCCACTGCGGGGCCCGCCCGCGCACGTCGTCGGCACCCCGGACTTCGCCGGCTCGCTGTTCCGTCGGTACCGGGACCACCCGAAGGGGCACCTACGCCGGGCGACCGTCACCGGCCAGGCGGGCGAGTACCGGGGTGAGCGGGTCGAGGGCGTCGGCGCGGACCACGAAGCGGGTGACCCCCCAGCGGCGCTCGTGCTCGGCGACCGCCGCGACGATCTCGTCCTCGGTGCCGATCAGCACGAACGGCGTGGCCAGCAGCTCGGCGACGGTGAGCCCGGTCCGGCCGGCCTGCTCGGCGGCGGCGGCCTCCGCGTCGTCGGTCACCACGACGGTCTGCACCAGCGCCTCCAGCGCCGGTGGGTTCGCCCGGCCCGCCGCCCCCTCGGCGACGCGGGCGAGCTGCGCCCCGATCTGGTCGGCCCGCCACCGGGCCTCGTGCTGGTGGCCGTCCTCGAGGGTACGGCCGAGGCCGGCCAGCCCGACCACGTCGGCGTGCGCCCCGGCCCAGCGCAGCAGCGTCGAGTTGGACGTCCCGACGGTCAGCGGGATGCGCTCCTGCACCGGCCGGGGCGAGGTCAGCCGGGCGGCGTGCACGGTCAGCTCGGGGGAGTCCACGGTGACCTCCGCCCCGTCGAGCAGGGCGCGTACCGCCTCGGTGACGGCGAGGCAGCGGCGGACCCGGCCGGCCACGTCGGGGCGTTCCCGGCCGACCGCGCGCCACTCGGCCGGGGTGTGGCCGGCGCCGACGCCGAGGCGGGCCCGCCCGCCGGAGACCACGTCGAGCGTGGCCACGTCGGCGGCGAGCAGCATCGGCTCGCGGACGCCCAGGTTCGACACGTACGAGCCGAGCCCGATCGTCGAGGTCACCGACGCGGCGGCGGCCAGCGCGACGAACGGGTCGCCGCAGGAGCCCGGGTGGTCGGCGGCGAGCAGCGTGTCATAGCCGGCGGCCTCGGCCCGACGGGCCAGGGCGAGCCAGCTCGCGGCGTCAGTGGGGGCGGACTGGAGGGAGAAGGTCGCCATCAGCCCAGCGTGCGGTGCCGGTGCCGAACGGGCCAGCGCGCCGGGCCGGATTCTGCCGACCGGCGAATCCGCCGACCGCTGAACCCGACCCGGCCCGCTGAACCCGGCGCGGCCGTCGCGGCCCGGCCCGGCCCGACCCGACCCGACCCGGCCCGGCCCGGCCCGGCCAGGTCGGGGGTCGGGGTCACCAGGCGGGCGGGGCGAGGCCGTACAGCTCCTCGGCGGTGCCGGCGTCGGCGCGCAGCGCGTCGAGCGCGGTGACGATCGCCCGCTCCTCGAAGCCGAAGTGCGACTCGACGATGGCGGTGAGGCCGTCCAGCTCGGCGAGCACCCGGGCGGCGGCGGCCGGGTCGGCGGCCGGCGGCCCGGCGACCAGCTCCTCGATCCGGCGCACGATGCCGTCGATCAGCCGGTGGTCCTGGGCGAGCTTCGCCAGGACCGGCCGCAGTTGCGGCGCCTCCTCGGCCAGCACCCGGAACGCGCCGCCGTCCTCGCCGGTGTGGTGCGCCGTGAGGGCGGAGCAGAAGCTGAGACAGTGGGCCCGCAGGCTGCGCAGCCGGTCGCCGCCGTTCGGCGGGACCGCGCCGGGTTCGAGGCTCGCCCGGAGCCGGGCCAACTCCTCGCGGAGCCAGTGGTGGATCTCGATCAACTGGGTGCCGAGCGCCGTGAATCGGTTGCCCGGCCCGGGGGAAGGGTGCACGTCAGTCCCGTACGGTCCCGCGCCTCCATGCCCTCGGCGGTCTCCTTGCCGGGTGCACCGCGACGCTGGCGATGATCCTACCGACCGTGCTGGCCGCGTACCGCCCGCTCGGCCCGCGCCGGCGCGCTCGGCCGGCGGGTCGGTCACCGCTCGCCGGAGGGCTGCTCGCCGGGGGCCTTCGCGCGCCACCGGGCCCGCCAGGCGGCCTCGAGCGCCTCGTGGTTGGTGCGCTCGCGGGCGATTTCCTCGTGCAGGGCGAGCCGGCCCTCCGCCATGGTGATCACCTCGACCGCGACCAGGCCCACACAGATCGCGGTCAACAGCCCCAGGGCGGCCAGCCCGGGCAGGCGGGCACCGACCGGGATGCCGGCGGTGAGCAGCACGACGGCGACGACCCGGGTCCAGGACAGCGTGCCCAGCGTGCGGAGCTGGAACAGCATGTTCCCGCACAGGTAGCAGATCACCCCGCCGAAGAGCAGGGGCACGGACGGGCCGTGGGCCGGCTCGCCGACGGGCACGGTGGGGCTGGCGATCCCGTGCACGATCTCCTCGGCGCCCAGGGCGAACAGGATGATTCCGGCGATCATCGGCAGGTAGAGGTAGGCGAACGCGTCGCGGGCCATCGTCGCCCGGGGACGGCCCTTCGCGACGTGCAGCGCGATCCGGGCGGCCGGCCCGATGACGTCGTAGTGGGCCCACCACAGCGCTGCGGTGAAGAAGATGCCGAGGACGGCCGCGGCGAGCGCCGGCCAGGTCGGCGGCTGGCCGAGGAGGTTGCTGCCGACGCCGACCGAGATGACCGACTCGCCCAGCGCGATGATCAGGATGAGGTCGTAGCGTTCCGTCCAGTGCTCCGCCGACTGCACCTCCCAACCCTTGGTGCCGAAGAGCCCCGTGGCGTACTGGAGCAGCACCACGGCCGCCCAGAGCCCGTCCCGGACCAGGCTCGCCCGGCCCGGGTCGTGGACCATGGCGGGGAGCAGCGCTGCGGCGAGCAGCAGGAACGTGCTGAGCCCCATCACCGGGGCGAACCGGAGAAACTGCCGGCGCCCCTCCGCGCTGTTCCGTTCGGCGTGCAGGGAGAGGAGGAACAGGTGCACGCCGAGGATGACCACGTAGCTGACCACGACGACCACCGGCCCGGCGGCTCCCCCGCGCGGGTCGCCGAAGGCCTGGGGCAGCGCCTGCGCGAAGCAGAAGAGCGCCGCCATCGCGACGACCATCAGCACCGGGACGAAGCCCTGGCCGAGCCGGATCCGGGTGGCCACCACGCTGTGCACCACCCAGGTCCACCAGAGCACGGCGAGCACCAGCATGGCGTGCAGCAGGGACGCGCCGGTGATCTCGGCGGCGGTGGCCCGGGTGATGATGAAGAACGAGAAGACGAAGACCAGGTCGAAGAAGATCTCGAACCTGTCGACGCGGGCACCCGGGGCGACTGCCACGACCGGGCCGAGCCTCCGCAGTCGATTGCCGCCCACCCGTCAACTCTCGCAGCGTCCGGGGGGCTCCCGGTGGGGATTCGGCTTAGCTCCTCGGGCGGTACGTCGAGGACTGTGGCGACGGGCGCCCCGGTCGGTGTGACCGGGGCGCCCGTCGGGTGGGACAGCGGGAGTTACAGGCCGAGTTCGGCCTCGAAGTTGCCGGCCTCCAGCCGCTCCTTGACCGCGACCAGGAAGCGGGCCGCGTCCGCGCCGTCGATCAGCCGGTGGTCGTACGACAGGGCCAGGTAGACCATCGAGCGGACCGCGACGACCTCGCCCAGCTCCGGGTCGTTGACCACGACCGGGCGCTTCACCACGGCGCCCGTGCCGAGCATCGCCGACTGCGGCGACGGCACGATCGGGGTGTCGAACAGCGCGCCCCGGCTGCCGGTGTTGGTCAGCGTGAACGTCGCCCCGGCGATCTCGTCCGGGCTGATCTTGTTGGTGCGGGTGCGCTCGGCCAGGTCGGCGATCCGCCTGGCGATCCCGCCCAGGTTGAGGTCACCCGCGCCGTGGATCACCGGCACCATCAGGCCGCGCTCGGTGTCCACCGCGATGCCGAGGTGCTCGGCCTGCGGGTAGGTGATCGTGCCGGCGTCGAGGTCCATGCTGGCGTTGACGATCGGGTACGCCTGGAGCGCCTCGACCGCAGCGAGGGCGAAGAACGGCAGGAACGACAGCTTCACGCCGTGCCGCTGCTGGAACGAGTCCTTGGCCTTGGCCCGCAGCTTGGCGACCTTGGTGACGTCCACCTCGACGACCGTGGTGAGCTGCGCCATCTCGTGCAGCGACTGCTGCATCCGCTTGGCGATGGTCGCCCGGATCCGGGGCAGCTTCTCGGTGGTGCCGCGCTTCGCGCTCGGCTGCGGCTTCGCGGCCGGCCTGACCGGGGCCGCCGGGCCGGCCGGCTGCGCCGCCGGGGCCGGCGCGGCCTTCGCCGCCTTGGCCTTCTCCGCCGCCGCCAGCACGTCCTGCTTGCGGATCCGGCCGCCGACGCCGGTGCCGGTGAGCGAGGACAGGTCCACGCCGTGCTCGCCGGCCAGCTTGCGCACCAGCGGGGTCACGTAACCGGCCGCCTCCTCGCCGCCCGCGGGCGCCGACGGGCGCGCCGGGGTGGCGGTCGGGGCCGTCGGCTGGGCCTGCTGCTCGGCCTGCGCCGGCTTGGCCGCCGTCTCGGCCTCGGCCGCCGGCTCGTTGTACGACTGTCCCGGGGTCGGCTCCTCGACCTTCGCCGGGGCGGCCTCGGCCTTCGGTTCCGGCTTCGGCTCGGGCTTGGCCTCCGGCTTGGGCGCCGGCTTCGCCTCGGTCGGAGCGGCACCGGCCGCGCCGACGATCGCCAGGTCGGCGCCGACCGCGGCGGTCTCGTCCTCGGCGACCTTGATCTCCAGCAGGGTGCCGGCGACCGGC